>NZ_JBYSYK010000009.1:0-1338 GCF_058783185.1 Fontimonas sp. FW305-C-3
GAGCGTGTCCGGATTTTTGTGTAAACGGCGGGTGGGTTAACGGATAGGCATCCTGTCTTCGAACTGGATGGTAAATCGGGTGAGCGCCGCCTTCCAATCACGGATCGGCAGGGTCCACCGCTGACTGATGTTTCGCAGCGCCAGATAGAAGAGCTTGATCAGCGCCTCGTCGCTGGGAAACGATCCCCGGTTCTTGGTCAGCTTGCGCAGACTCATGTTCACCGACTCGATGGCGTTGGTCGTGTAGATCACCTTGCGGATCTCCGGCGGGTAGTCGAAGAACGGCGTGATGCGCGCCCAGTTCCGACGCCAGCTCTGGCCGATCGGCGGATAGGCGTGATCCCACTTGTCTTCGAACGCGGCGAGCCGCTGCTCGGCTTCTTCGACGGTCGCGCAGCTGTAGATTGCCTTGAGGTCTTCGGCGACTTCGGCGCGCATCTTCCAGCTGACGTAGTTCAGGCTGTGCCGCACCAGGTGCACGATGCAGAGCTGGACGACCGTCTTCGGGTACACGGCTTCGATGGCTTCCGGAAATCCCTTCAGACCATCGACGCAGGCGATGAAGATGTCGAGCACGCCGCGGTTTCTCAGCTCGGTGACGACCTGCAGCCAGAACTTCGCGCCTTCGGTCTGGGCGATCCACAGGCCCAGCACCTCCTTCTCGCCGGAGAGGTTGATGCCGATCGCCAGATACACCGCCTTGACCCGCACCGCGCCGCTGTCGCGTACTTTGACGTGGATGCAGTCGAGATAGACGATCGGATACAGCGCATCCAGCGGTCGGCCCTGCCAGGCTTTCACCTCTTCGACGACAGCGTCAGTGACGGACGAGATCAGCGTCGGCGAAATCTCCGTGCCGTACATCTCTTCAAGATGCTGCTGGATCTCGCGCACCGTCATGCCGCGCGAGTAGAGCGACAGGATCTTGTCGTCGAAGCCTGACCAACGGGTCTGGTGCTTGGGGATCAGCTGCGGCTCGAAGCTGCCTTGCCGGTCACGCGGAATCTCGATCGGCAGCTCGCCGAAATCGCCCTTGAGTGTCTTCTTACTCTTGCCGTTGCGGGTGTTGCCGGCCGGGTTGGCGACCGTCTCGTGCTTGCCGTGTCCCAGGTGCTGGGTCATCTCCGCATCCAGCGCACGCTCGACCAGCAGCTTGGTCAGCTGCTTGAGCAGGCCGTTCTCGCCGATCAGGTCTTCTGGTTTCTGGTAGTTCGCCAGCAAGCTATCCAGCAGCTCCGTCGGCACAGCCGACTTCTTCTTCTCTACGGTCATCGCTACTCCTTGTAGCAAGGCAGTTTCCTGCCTCATGACCGTTTACACAAAATCTAGGACACGCCC
>NZ_JBYSYK010000010.1:0-1174 GCF_058783185.1 Fontimonas sp. FW305-C-3
GTTTGGAGTCCAATCCCATGAGCAAGGAGATTGGACGTGAAGAAGCGATATACGGAAGAGCAGATCATTGGCTTTCTGAAGGAGGCCGATGCCGGCCTGCCGCTGAAGGATCTGTGCCGGCGGCACGGCTTCTCCGAGGCAAGCTACTACCTGTGGCGCAGCAAGTTCGGCGGCATGGACGTGACTGATGCCAAGCGGCTCAAGGCCCTGGAAGCGGAGAACACCCGGCTGAAGAAGCTGCTGGCCGAAGCCCTGCTCGAAAACGAGGCGACGAAGGAAGTTCTTCGAAAAAAGTGGTGACCGCACCGGCTCGTCGCGAGGCGGTGCGGATCCTGCAGGAGCGCGGGATGACCGAGCGGCGTGCGCTGCGGGTCGTTGGAATGAGCGCGTCGGCGCTGCGCTATACGTCCCGGCCAGACGGCAATGCTGAGCTGCGTCAGGAGATCGTGGCGCTGGCCCAGCGGCATCGCCGCTACGGCGCGGAGATGATCTACCTGAAGCTTCGCCAAGCCGGACAGCAGGTCAATCACAAGCGCGTCGAGCGGCTGTATGCGCTGGAGAAACTGCAGGTTCGTCGACGTCGGCGCAAGAAGATCCAGCCGACAGATCGGCAACCCCTTATTCGCCCCGGTGCTGCCAACGAAGTCTGGTCGATGGATTTTGTGTTCGACCGAGTTGCATCAGGCCGCGTGATCAAAAGCCTGACCATCGTCGACGACGCGACACACGAAGCGGTCGCTGTTGTGCCCGAGCACAGCATGGGTGGAGAACATCTGACGCGCATCCTCGACGAGGTCTGCGCTCGGCGAGGCCGACCTAGCGTCATCCGCACGGACAACGGCAAGGAGTTCACCGGCAAGGCGATGCTGAACTGGGCGCATCGTCACGGCGTGCTGCTGCGCCTGATCGATCCAGGCAAGCCAAACCAGAACGCCTACATCGAATCTTTCAACGGTCGCTTCCGCGACGAGTGCCTGAACGAACACTGGTTCACGAGCCTGCGCCACGCACAGGTAGTGATCAGAACGTGGCTACGGGAATACAACGAGGAAAGACCGAAGAAAGCACTCGGCGGGCTGACGCCCGCCGCCTACGCGAAGCAGCTGGCCAGCAAGGCAGTTACAGTAAACCCTGGACTCTGAACAACACCGCTACTCAAGGCGGGGGGACGTCG
>NZ_JBYSYK010000011.1:0-662 GCF_058783185.1 Fontimonas sp. FW305-C-3
TCGATGCGGTATGCGCCCGCAGCGTCACCGTCGAAATAATTGCTGATCGTCAGCGTATCCGTCGTCCCGGCGATCGCGATGAGGAGGTTATTCCCCGAGCGGCGGTACGTAACGTCGGAAACCAGAACGTCAGCCCCGAACTCGACGACATCGAGGCGACCGGCTCCGGTGTCATAGCTCGTGATCGTGTCCTGACCTGCCCCACGGCCGAAGACGTACACGTCGTTTCCGGTGCTACCGATCAGCGTATCGTTGCCGGCACCACCGTCGATTCGGTCATTCCCCGCCTCGCCTTCCAGCCGATCATTCCCGGCACCGCCCAAAAGCGTGTCGTTTCCGTTGTCGCCTCGAAGCGTGTCGTTTCCGCCACCTCCATTCAGGGTGTCGTTTCCGTCGCCACCCTCCAGGAGGTCATCACCGTCGTCGCCGCTGAGGACGTCGTTACCGCCATAGCCGTAGATCGTATCGTTGCCGCCCAGGCCGCTGATCGTATCGACGGTGCCGTATCCATAGATCGTGTTCGCGGCCTCGGTCGGGATCTGAACGATCTCCTTGATCGCCGCAACATCTTGAATCGTGCCGTCTGCGAAGCGGAACTGGTCGATGCGGTATGCGCCCGCAGCGTCACCGTCGAAATAATTGCTGATCGTCAGCGTATCCGT
>NZ_JBYSYK010000001.1:0-1361157 GCF_058783185.1 Fontimonas sp. FW305-C-3
TCTACGGTCATCGCTACTCCTTGTAGCAAGGCAGTTTCCTGCCTCATGACCGTTTACACAAAATCTAGGACACGCCCAATAGAGGACAATCGCGACTGACCGTTTTGGGCCGGAGAGTCTGCCGTGCTGATGTCATGCCGCCTCTTCGGCAGAGCTACATTGGCTATCCGACGAGGACCGGGGTCGTGCCGTAAAGTGAGCGCAGTGCCTGTGTCACCGCAGGGGCGTAGATGGTGGAATGTGTTTCACCGTCGAAAGATCGGAACTGGACCGAGAGATCAGGTTGTTGCTTCTGGCACTGACGCGAAAGCGCCTCGGTATCGGGAATGCCGGCGATTTCGCAGAACCGATTGGTCATCTCGTCTCCGCCGACATAGAAGAAAGCGCGGTTCGCAGCAGTGGCGAGCGACCGCGATGCCTGCGGCTCCCGCATCAACCACGAACCACTCATGCCCACGCCGGGGCTGATGGAGATGTAATCCCGAAACGGCGATCGTTCCTGGCAAAGCGAATAGCCGACGAAGGCACCGCCTGCAGAATGTCCGAGAATGCCCAGGCGGCTCTCATCTACGGGTAGCTGCTGTGCAAGCTTCGGCAATAAATCGTCAACCAGAAAGTCGTGGAGCTGTGAGGCTTTGCCAACGCATTGGCGAGCATCTTCTCCGCGGGTCGCGAACAGCGCGCGAAACACACGGCCGAGAGGATCGTCGAATGCGTAGCCATCGGGAGGCGGCGAGAACTCCTCGAACCGACGGAATCCGAATTCTATTGGACCCCCGGCGCGAGGCACGCCGATGCCGATGACAATGACGTCTTCGATTTCGCCGCGGTGAGCCAGACGCGCTGAGGCCTCCGCCGCAGTCGAGAACTCGATGTTGGCGTCGAGCACTATGAGTGTTGGATAGCGGCGGTGAGGATTCGCGGCTGCCGAAGCGGGAAGGACCGCAAAAATTTCGAAGTCGCGTTCCATCTTCCGCGCACGCAGCACATGCGGCCCGTCACTGCAGATGGCAATGGACTTGGACAGCAATCGGCCGAACAATGGCCGCAATGCGCAAAGCGCCTTGCTGACGATGGGCTTGCTGAGCACTGCCAGCTCGCTGCCGTATTGATGCCCGGTCCCAAGCTGTCGACGCAGGCCGCTGACCAGCGCCGACACTGGATCGGCATCGCTCAGCAAGGCGCTGATGCCCGGCAGCGGCTTCAGCGCATCGCCGGCACTACCTGCCAGAGCGTCGGCAATATCCGCGAGTCCGCTGAAAACTGTGACCGGGCCAGCGGTAGTGCGGTAGTTCTTCCGACACCAAGGCAGCAGCTGTTGGGTGAAGAGCGTGCCGTAGCTTTGCACGTCGTCATTACCGATGGGCGTTTCCATGGAGATCACGATGCATTCGTGGATTTCCCGGGTCTGCGCCATCAGGCGGCTCATCTCGACGGCCGATCCGAAAATACCGCAGGCGTTGACCAGCAGAACCAGCGGATATCGACGTCTGGCTTTTGCCTCATACGAGGCAGGCACGGCAGCGCAGATTCGATGGACGACACCATCATTTGTCAACTTCAATTCGTGGCTGCGAACACCGGCGTGCCGGCGAAGCGTGGCGTCACGCAGGCTGATGGAGTAGGGGCTGGTGGACATCGGCATGGTTCCTTCAGAACTCGAAGCTGAGCCGCAGCCCGACGGTGCGGGGCGTCGCTACGGTGTACTGCACCGTAGGGCCGGAAACCGCAGTGATCGCGCGCCGATCCAGCAGGTTGTCGCCGAACAGCTGCACGCGCCAGGTGCCAGTCCCTGCACTGATGTTTGCCTTGAGCAGGCTGTAACTCGGAACCGTGAAGTCACCGAAGTCGATGTCGTTGCCCAGTGCATCCTGCTGGGGCGCGGGCTCAAACACAACAGGCTGCGATTCAATGAAGGACAGCGTGACGCTCGCGTCGCCCGTCAACGCGAACGGCAGATCGAAGGAAGAATTCGCCGTCGTGCTGAAAGTCCACCGCGGCATGTTGGGCAGCCTCGACCCTTCCTGCACGGTCGCGGGATCTTCGGAGCGGGTGACGTGACCCTCGCTGAAGCCGACATTGGCCAGCAGTGTGAGGCTTTGGAATGGCAGCCACGCCACAGATGCTTCGGCACCATAGGCAACCGCGTCTCCGGCGTTGTCGAGATGACCGAAGTTGGAAACCGGAATGCTGCCCAGCATCGCGGTGCCGACGACGGTGCCTTGCATGTCCTTCCAGTCGATATGGTAGACAGCGAGATTGCTGGTCAAGCGTCCATCCAGCCATGTGGACTTGGTGCCGAGTTCCTTGTTCAACACGTAGTCGGGCCGGATGATCGGCGGGCCAGCGTCCAGTGCGGACAGGATGTTGGACGTGCCCGAACGGAATCCGCGACTGACCGCGGCGTAGACCATGTGGTCCTGGTTGAAATGCCAGGACGCAGACAGCTTGGGCAGAAAGCCACTGCTCTTCATGCGCTGCTTGACGTGCACGCTGACCGTTTGGGTCTCGGGGTCGATGTTGTCCGGGTCAGAGCCGATCAGGAAAGCTTCCAGACCGTACAGGTAGGTATCGAAGAAGAAATCGATGTCTTCGCTGAAGTACCGGAGCCCGCCGGTGACGTCGAATTGCTCAGGGATGATGTTCCACTTGAGCTCTCCGTAAACAGCATGCTGGGTGAAGGCCTCATCGCCGAAGCCGTGTTCCTGACGTCCCTGGAGCGGGTAGAAGTCGCCGAGGATGGCGGTGAGCAGGCCGCCAGTGGGATCAACATCAGGAATGTTGTCTTCGCGCTTCTCCTCATCAAAACTCTGATTGCGATCGCGGTAGAAGGCGCCGACGATCCAGTCGAAACGCTCGCCGCCAAAGGACACCAGACGCAGTTCCTGCGAGAACGAATCTAGATCAGTAATGACGCGCGTCGAAGCGTTGCTGAAAACATCGGGCGCCTGGCCGAGGCCCAGCGTCAGGAACTGCCCGTTGATCAGCGTTTGCAAAACAGGCGTGCGGCGGCGCGTATCTTTCTCGGTGTCGTAAACGGCGCTGACCGATGTCAGGTTGGCGAACGGCAGCGTCCAGCGCAGCGTCAGGGCATTGATGGCGAAGTCGGTTATGGCGTACTGGTCTTCCTCGCGTTCGTTCGTCAGATCCTCGATGTGACCGGGTTCCACCACCGGAAACTGCTTCTTGTTGCTGTGGTCGCTGAGGTGCAGGAAGTCCGCCTGGAAAGTGTCGCTGAGCTGCCAGCGAAGCAGGCCGCGGAGTGAGTTGGCATCTTCCTCGTCGGCGTCAGGGCGATCGAGCGAAGTGTAGTCAACGTATCCGCCGGTCCGGCGCTTGGTGCCGACGATGCGCGCGCCGAGGCGGTCGTCCCACAATGGAATGTTCACAGCCAGACGTCCGTCGTAGCTGTCGGCTCCGTGCTGCGTCTGGCTGCCCATGAGGCTGCCGCGCATCTCCCAGTCGTTGAACGACGGCTCACGGGTGATCATCTTGATGGCGCCGCCCATCGAGCCTTCGCCATAAAGCGTGCCCTGCGGACCCTTCAGCACTTCGATGCGCGAGAGGTCGTAGATGTTGAGATCGGGAAACACGCCGGAGCCCTGAATGGCGACATCGTCCAGATAGACTCCCGTCGTCGGCGAGCCGTCGCCGTAGCCGAGATCCGACTCGTTGACGTTGGAGATGCCGCGCATGGCGATCCGCGCCGTGCCGTTCCCGGATTTCTGCAGCGACACGCTCGGTACCTGCATGAGATAGTCCTGCATGCCGGTAGCGCCCGCTCTGTCGAGTGCCCGGCCACCGAAGGCATGCGCACCACCGGCGACGTCCTGGATGCTTTCCTTGCGATAGGAAGCGGTCACGACGATCTCTTCGAGTCTGACGGGGCCGTCTGGCTGTTCAGTCAGGGATTCCGCGACACTGCGGTTGCTGCGAAGTGGCTCTACTTCAATGACGCCAATTTCGGCTTCGGGCGGCCGGGCCTGGACAGCCGGCGTGCTTTCGATAGTGTCAGGTTGGCTTTCTGGCGCCGGTCCATCCTGGGCCAGAACCGCGTCGGCCCAAGCGATTGTTGACGCAAGCGCCGCTGTAACCAGCCACTTCTTGATCCTGGGATTCACGCTCTCTCCTGCCACGCACGCACCAGCGAATAGTTCTTATATAAACAAACTGTTTGTGTAAACAAGTTGTTTATTTATTTATAGCGTTTATCATCTCCAGGCGCAACCCGACCTTCTCAATCTGGATCATTCGATGGCCCAACTGCCGGATAGTGCTCGAAAAAAGCCTCGACTCAGCCGCGAGCAGCAGAGAGCTGCGCGCCTGAATGATCTGCTGGAGGCGGCTCGCACTCTGTTCCGCGAGAAGGGCTACGAAGCCGTCAGCATCGACCAAGTAGCGGAGCACGCCGGCTGCTCGCGCATGCCGGTCTACACGCTGTTCGGCGACAGACACAATCTGGTTTTCGAGCTTTGGCGCAGCACGACGGCCGATGTCGAACAGAGCCTGTTCAAGCACTTTGCTCCCGGCACGGCGTTACGGACGAACCTCAAGCAACTGGCAGAGCTGCTCGCTGAAAGCTTCAACTCGGAAATGCCGGCAAACGATTCCGAACGCCTGTTCTTTGTTGTGCAGACCATCTCGCAAAGCCGGCCGGACATCGCCGAGAAAGTATCGACGCTAGCGCGTAGTGTTATTCAAGACGTGGCGAGATTCATTGAGCGCTGTTCGTTGGCGCGCAACGAGCGCCTGCGTAGCGACGCCGAAACCGTCGCGTCGCACCTGGTCGCCTATATCAATGGTTTGGCTACCGTGCAGTTTCAGACCCATAGCCGTAACGTCAAAGCCAAGGACTTGATCCCGATTTTCAACGCGATCGTTTTCAAGGAAGCATAGGGTTCGTATCGAGCGGGGGGCAGACGTTTGGGTTTTCAGCAGCAATCGGGATTGATGCTGAGGAAGGGTCTAGTAGCCGCAAGAACTAAAGTCAGTAATGTCCGCTTTAGAGCGGCAAATGCACGAAGGGGTATATCCACTTCGGGCTGAAAGTGAGCGTCGCTGAGGTGCCAAAAGCCGCCCTCAAGGAAAATCCGCCGGCAGTCTGGTACCAACCCGAAAGCGGACATGATTTCGCGGAATGCTGCTCCTCAATCCTTGCAGCGCGGGATCATGCGCACGCCCATGCGGCAGAACTTTGCACGGCCTGCCGGCTCGCCGAGGAACAGGATGCGGCCGCCCTGGTCAGCCTGGGGTTTATCAAGAATCGCGAACTCATCCGGAGCGACGGCACGCAGATTCAGTTTCATGCTGAGCGGCAGGCCTTTGGTGTCGATTGCCAGCCTAAGATGTCCAGCCTTGCCGGAAGTAACCGTCACGCTCTGCAAGATACTCGCGTAGGTACCAACGTAACGCTGCGGGTCGAAATGGATCGCAGGCGGCACCACAGGCTTTGGCTCCGCAGGTAGGCCGGCGATCTCGGTGAAGATGGCCTTGCGCAGTTGTTCGGGCAGATTCGCGTTTGGGCTGTTGATCAGCAGAGCGAAAGCGACGCCCTGTTTCGGCAGCGCGTGCAGATACGCAAATTGCGAGGTGCCTCCGTCATGGTTGAAGGCTGGTGCTTCCTTGTCCGGCCGTAAGAACCAACCGAGCCCCATATGAGTGTAGACGCCCCGGCTAAACGGCGGCATCGACACCTGCGGCGCGTGCATCGCGGCGAGCGATTTCCGGGACAGGATCGGCGTCTTGCCCGTCTTGCGGACCGGGTACTGCATCTGCGCCTGTGCGTAGGTCAGCAGTTCCGCGGCGGTCATGCTCAATACCGACCCGGCGCCAGCCATGCTCATCGGCAGGTACGCAAAGGCCGCCAACGGCCAGCGGCCGTTGACGGCGTTGCCGTGGCCCATCGCCATGCGAAAGCGCAGGGCTTCGGCTGGCTGCGTGAGCACGCGCGTCATACCCAGGGGCTTACAAATGCGGTCCAGAACCAGCTGGTTCCAGCTACTTTTGCGTAGAACTTCGATGATGCGCGTCAACACCACGTAGCCGGAGTTGCAGTAAGTCATGTACTCGCCCGGAGTATGCACCTGGCCGAGCTTGCCCATGCCGCGCACGTAGCCTTCGGCGGTGCCGCCGGTCTCGCTATCGGGCGGCAGATAGTCGCCGTCCATCCCGCTGGTGTGCGTGAGCAGATCGCGTACTGTGAGTTTTGCTGCGGTGACATCGGCCGTGGCGAAGTCAGGCAGGTACTGGCGCACCGGGGCATCCAGATCGAGCAGGCCGTCGTCCACCAGCTGCATTGCCAGGGTCGCGGTGAATGTCTTGCTGATCGAGCCGATCTGAAACAGCGTATCTGGCGTCGCTTCAATGCGCTCTGGCGCGTTGGCCCAGCCTGAAGCTGCGGCGTGGATCACGCCGTCCTTTAAAACAGCAAGTGACACTCCGCAGACACGATGCTTCTTTCGAAGGCGATCGAGCGTGGTTTGCAGGTCGTATCCAAGCAGCTTTATGGGGCGGGATTTTTTCATTGAGTGCTTCATGCTGCGTAAATGCATTTACGTATCTAATTTCGTATATATTAATTTATATGAAAAGCTATGACTTTGCGATTGTGGGAGCCGGCATTGCCGGGGCTTCGGCGGCCGCCCGTCTGGGTGGACAGGCCAGTGTGCTGATGCTGGAACAGGAAGCTGCACCCGGTTATCACAGCACTGGTCGTTCTGCCGCCCTTTACAGCGCGCTTTATGGCAACGACACCATCACTGCCATCACCCGCGCCAGCCGCACTTTCTTCGATGCGCCACCCGAGGGTTTCTGCGAATACCCGCTTCTGTCCCCGAGGGGCGTGCTGTTTGCGGGCAGCGAATCGGACGCTCAAGCCATTGCCGAGATTGCCCGTCTGCCACTGGCGCGGCGCATGGACACTGCGGAAGCACTGCAGCTCGTACCGGTCCTCACCGCGGAATTTGCCGCGCATTGCGCCTGGGAGCCGGACGCCTTTGATGTAGACGTGCACGCCTTGCACCAAGGCTTCCTGCGCATGGCGCGGCGCGCCGGTACGGAGTTGGTCTGCCGCGCCGGTGTGACTGCGCTTTCGCGCGAACAGGACGGCTGGCGCATCGCCACCGACAATGGCGAATTCATCGCCAAAGTAGTGGTGAATGCAGCAGGCGCATGGGCCGACCGAGTCGCGCAACTCGCGGGCGCACGCGCGCTCGGCATACAGCCGCTACGGCGCACCGCGATGATCGTGGACGCCGGCTTGCAGGGTGATTTCCGTAAATGGCCGGCGGTGATTGCAGGCGATGAGTCCTGGTACATCAAGCCAGACGCCGGCTTGATGCTCGCTTCGCCTGCGGACGAAACACCGACCGATCCCTGCGATGCACAGCCAGAAGAAATCGACATCGCCATCTGCGCCGACCGCATCGAGAGTCGCACGCGCCTGCAGATCAAGCGCATCGTGCGCTCCTGGGCAGGGCTACGCTCGTTTGCTCCGGATCGCACACCGGTGATCGGCTATGACCCGCAGGTCGAGGGATTCTTCTGGCTGGCCGGACTGGGGGGCTATGGGGTTCAGACCAGTCCAGCACTGTCTGAAGTCGCTGCGGCACTCGCCCTGCGGCAGGAAATCCCGTCCCACATCCTCGGCGAGGGATTTGATCCCGCTGCAGTGTCGCCGAAACGTTTTGTCTGAAGCGGGAATCCGGCAATGAAGATCTTTAGCACCTTCTTCGCAACTGAAACCAATACTTCGGCGGTCGTGCCTACTGGCTTCGCCGACTTCGAGCACGCTGGCGTCTATCGTGGCGACGCCAGCACGCGGGATCCTCGGGGCTTCGGCGCCTCGCAGGTCGAGCTCAAGCGCCTTGCTGCTGCCGACGGGCACACGGTGGCGGAAAGCCTGACCGCGCACGCAATGCCATCGGGCATCACCGTTCGCGCGGTGTATGAACAGTACCGTGACTGGATTCTCGACGATTTGAGAGCGGCAATGCCGGTGCAGGCCGTCGTGCTGGTCCTGCACGGCGCTATGGTTGCCGATGGTTACGATGACTGCGAGGGCGATCTGATCGCAAGGGTGCGTGAGATCGTTGGACCTAGCGTGCCTATCGGAGTCGAACTCGATCTGCATTGCCACATCAGCCCGCTGATGCTCGAAAGCTCCGACGCGCTCGTCTGCTACAAGGAGTATCCGCACACCGACACCCTGGAGCGGTTAGGCGAGGTCTACCGGCTGGTGGTGCGCCAGGCGCAGGGCGAGATCCGGCCGGTGACTGCGCTGCACGATCTGCGGATGATCGGCCTCTGGCATACCACGCGCGAGCCGATGGTGTCGTTCGTCAAAAGAATGCAATCCTTCGAGGGCACGGACGGCATCCTGTCGGTGTCGTTAGCGCATGGCTTTCCCTGGGGCGATGTACCGGACACGGGCGCCAAACTTTGGGTAATCGCGGACGGCGACCTGGTCAGGGCGCAGCAGCTCGCCGACCAGCTGGGCGAAGAGTTCTGGCAGCTGCGCAGCGAGACCTATGCACCGCCGATCTCGATAGCGGCGGCCGTCAGCAGGATGACGTCGACGTGGCAGGGCCCGCTGGTATTCGCCGATGTGGCCGACAATGCAGGTGGCGGCGCCATGAGCGACAGCACGTTCATCCTCAGGGCCATGCTCGATGCCGGGATCACCGACTCGGTCATCGGGGCTTTCTGGGATCTGGGGGCAGTCGCCTTGTGCCAGAGCGCGGGCATCGGCGCGAAGCTGAATCTGCGAATCGGCGGCAAATGCGGTCCGCTATCGGGCGATCCCGTGGATGTGGCGGTCACGGTCAAAGCCATCGTCGAGGACCACGCCCAGTTTGGGCTCAATTTTCGCTGGCCCATGGGCACCGCCGTCTGGGTACGGACGGACGGTGGCATCGACGTGCTTCTCAATTCCGTCCGCTCGCAGATCTTTGCGCGCGAGGCCTTCGAGAACCTCGGCATCCGCCTCGAAGGCCGTCGCGCGATCGTGGTCAAGTCGACCCAGCATTTTTATGCCTCGTTCGCGTCCCTCGCGAAAGAGGTGCTGTACGTGGGCGCGCCAGGGTCGATCACACAGAACTTCGCCGAGATGAACTACCAGAAGCGCGACAATCACTTCTGGCCGCGGGTCGCCGATCCACGTAAACCAACATGACGATCAGGGCCAGCTGAGAGCGTAGCTCCGCTATTTGCTCTTGCCGCCTTTCATCTGAGCCCGAATGCCGGCGCGGAAGAGTTCCAGCAGCTGCCACAACCGCTGCTCACCGGGGCCGCCCAGCGTCTCAAAGGGCGCGAGGTTGATTATCGATTCGGCGTAAATCCGCTCGGTATGCGCATGCTCGAACACGACGGCCTTGATGGCCACGAGCGCGTTGTGCGCCAGCGCGCGATCAAGACCCGCTTTCACCAGCAGTTCTATGCCAGGTTTCACGAGACCGAGCGAGTGCTCGGCCAACTTTCTCTGTTCGACGTCGAAGGATTTGTAGCTGGACTGCAGGGTGACAACAAATGGATACCGCTGCGTCAGCTTGAGCAAAACCTCAACGTAGCTGTCGAGCCAGGCCGTCCAGCTTGCCCCCTTGATGCCCTCGATGTGCATCAGCGCCTGCGTATACATGGCGGTATGCAGCCCGACCTTGTCGCCAAAAAGACGGTAGATGGTGGTCACGGTCGTGCCGAGCGCCTCTGCCAGCGCAGGCAGGTTGATCTCGGAGTCGGCAAGGTCCATCGCAGCGGCCAGGACGGTCTCCCGATCAATGCTTCGCGGTCGACCGCGAGTCCGCTTCTGAACTGCCGGAGCGTTCTTCAACTTCATTTTCATCCAGCCATCTCTTTGTTGTGGGTCGTTGACATCGCCGGTGCGTCTATATTAGCTTAGTTAAATACGTATTTCTTTACGTAATTAAAACCGGAGACACTCGTGAGACATCGCCTGGGTGCGGGAATCTTGACGCTGCTGGCGTCGACACTGGGCGTCTCTTGGGCGCAGGACCCGCCTGAAACGGACACCGTTTCTACGCAAGCGCCGCAGCCGTACGAAGAGACAATCCCGGTCGAAGCCTCTGCCCCGGCACCTGTCCCTGAGGCGGACAAGAGCGCTCCCGTGGTTCTTGAGGAGATCGTGGTAACCGCAAACAAGCGCCAACAGAGCGAGCGCGAGTTGGCAGGCGCCGTGACTGCAGTCACGCGCGAGCGGCTCGACGAGGCCGGCGCATCGAACTTCAGCGAGTACTTGTCGCTGTCGCCGGGTGTGAACTTCAACAGCGGCACGCCAGGCTACTCGGTCATCACCATTCGCGGCATCTCCTCGGACACGATTCCGACGCTCACGCAGACCGCAGTCGGCACCTACTACGACGACATTCCGCTCACCGATCCGGGTACGCCCACGGTCGTGCCGGACATTGACGCCTTCGACGCCGACCGCGTCGAGGTTCTGCGCGGCCCGCAGGGCGCGCTGTATGGCTCGTCCTCGCTCGGCGGCGCGGTGAACTACATTCCGGAATCTCCCGATGCCTACAATTTCGGTTTCAAGGCACAGGCGGTCGGTGACCTGAAAGAGAACAGTTCGCTTGGCGGCGGTGCTCGACTCATGGCGAACTTGCCGCTTCCGATTGAAGGCGCGGGTTTGCGCGTCGTCGGCTATCACATACAGACGCCCGGCTATATCGATAACATCGGACTCGAACGAGAGGAGACCAATTCCTCGACTAGCAGCGGCGGTCGCGCGATCCTTGGCTTCGAGCCGACGCATTCCTCGCGGCTCCGCTTCACCGCGCTGACACAACGCACCACCGTTGACGACGCCGGCTATGTGGACGAGTCGCTCGGCGATCTCAAGAAGACCAGCACCCAGCTTGAACCCAGCAGCAACGAGTTCAAGCTAGGTGCACTGCGCTACGAGATCGATACCGAGTACGGCAATTGGACTCTGGTCGGCGGCTATCAGGACAAAGCCAGCGACCTGAGCTACGACGCGAAGAACGCGTTGGGCCTCGCAGCCACGGGCCAGCTGGCTCCGCTTATTCTCAGGCAGGCCGGTGACGTTAAAGGCTACAGCGGCGAACTGCGCTACATCTCGCCTGAATGGGATCGCTTCGACTTCCTCGCAGGCGCCTCTTACGCGAACCGCGACCAGAACTTCGAAATTGTTCTCAACTCGCAGGATCTAGCGCAGACCGCCGATCTTCTGCGCGCGACGCTTGCTCAACTCGGCATCACGCTGCCGGGCGTGATCGAGGGGGCGACCTCGATTTTCAGCGAGTTTGCCAAGATCGAGGCGCCCGAGACTGCGCTGTTCCTCGATGGCAATCTGCGCATCACCGACACGATCAAGCTGTCCGCTGGCGGCCGCTACTACCACAACGTTGTCGACAGTGACGTACTGGCTCAAGGCCTCCTCGTCCTGCCTGGCGGCGGCACCGAGTACCGCAGACAGAATTCGCAGTCCGCACATGGCTTCAACCCGAAGGTCTCGCTGTCCTGGCAAGCGACACCGGATCTATTGCTCTACACGCTGTACTCACGCGGCTATCGCCTTGGAGGCCCGAACCTCGCACCCAGCACACCGCTCATGCCGATCCCACTGTTCTACGGCTCGGACGAAGTGCGCAATTATGAAGTCGGCATCAAGACCACCTGGCTCGACGGCGCGCTGAACGCGGACCTCACCGGCTTCTGGATTGATTGGGAAGACATCCCGCTGTTGCTCACGAACCGTCTACAGCTGTTCAAGTACATCGACAATGTCGGTAATGCGCGTAGCCGCGGGATCGAAGCAAGCCTTGCCGTGCGACCGCTATCGTTCCTTACCGCGCGCTCATCTCTGACCTGGCTGGACGCGCGCCTGCTCAACGATTTCGACCCGAACAACGGACTGCCCCCTGCGAAGGCCGGTGACCGCCTGCCTGGCTCTCCAGAATGGACCACAGCGACCTCCGTTATTGGTTCGTGGACCTGGGATACGCATATGCCGTCGGTCGCGTTGATTCATCGGTACGAAAGCGCCTCGGCAACCAATCTGTCGTTCCCGGATATTACCAAGGGCGACTTTCATCTTCTGGATGCGCGCGCCACCGCGCATTTTGGCCCCTGGACGATTGCGGCATTCGGCAAAAACCTGACCGACGTGCGCGGCACCAACGCATCCAACAACTACAAACAGCCAACGGGCAACACAACGGTACTGCGCTTCATCACACCTCCGCGTAGTTTCGGACTGGAATTGAGCTATGAGTTCGAGTGACGCAGGCACCGCCGGCCCGAGAAGTTCCGCGAAGTCAATTGCAACAGACCGCAGCCCCCTATGACCACCGCCGTCACCATCAATGTAAACCGCATGAAGCTGGACGATGGCCGCACGCTGGCCTGGGCCGAGTACGGCGATCCACACGGGGTGCCGGTGTTCTACTTTCATGGCGGCGGCGCCTCGCTGATCGAGGGCGGCTGCTTTGACAAGGATGCGTACGATGCGGGCATTCGTTTGATAGCACCGTCGCGCCCCGGTGGCCTGCATTCCACTCCCCGGCCCGGGATGCGGCCCACCGATTTTGCGGCGGACTGTGACCAGCTCGCGACCCACCTGGGTATTGGCAAGTTCGTCGTGACGGGAAACTCGAACGGGGGCCTGTTCACGATGGCAGTCGCGCATCAGTTGCCCGACAGGGTGATCGCCGCAGTTGCGGTCAACTCAACCGTGCCGCTCTACGATCCAGCCGTTTGGCCACTGATTCCGTTCTCGCTCAAAGCCGTCATGCTGTTCTTTCGCGCATTTCCAAGGTCGTATGTGCCGATGAACAAACTGGCGGTGACCACCAGCAGGGACAAACTTTTTCCCAAGGCAGTCGAACCTCACATTGCGCAAATCTACTTCGACAACCTGATGTCGATTTCGCAAGAGAGCATGGCGCCGGAGATCGGCTTCATGAACAGCCGCTGGGGTTTCGATCACCGCGCGATCCGCTGTCCGGTTCGCATTCTTTACGGCGTCGAAGACGCGGGGAGTTGTTACGGCCCCAAGTGGGCGTCCGAATTGCCCGATGCGGAATTCATTGCAATTCCCGACGGGCACCTTCCGATCGCACCAGCAGCACGCCGTATCCTGATCTCGGCCTGGCAAAGCTTGAGCGTCCCCGCCGAGTGACCGTCGACGCCGATCGTGCGCGGCGTTGCGCCGTTATGAACATCTGAGCACGCTGCGTGCGCGGCCATCCGCGGTGCTGTCCTCAGAGCCCCTGAAGTAATGCCCCCTGAGCTCGACCGTCCGCTTCGCATTGCATAGCGGACTATAGAGAGCTGCGGCCCAAGGGCGGCTTTGGGCTGTTAGCTGCCGGCGGAGTCGGGCGCCGACAACATGCCGTTATCGTCGGTAGACAAAGGGCGGCTATGAGCCGGAAGCGGACGTTCGCGAGTGGCTGCTGGCAAGCCACAGACACGCATCAGCAAGCCTCAGCTGCCATGCGTGTACAACCAACGCAGACCATGCGCCAAGTTCAGGAATGGCGCTGTCGCATGCCCGTGCCCGCCATGGATTTCGGCGCGCAACTCGATGCCGGGCTGGCGCGCTGGAGCCAGTGCCTGGATCATCCGGTGCCAGGAAACGCCCAGATCTCCTTCGTACTGGTGGGCGCAGGCATCTTCGTTGTCGCCGAGGCCGAGATAGACTCGGCCCCGCAAGCTTGCTGGCGTGGCGTTCACCAATCGATCAAGCACGGCGCGCCCTGAAAGAGTCCCGGGGCTGGCCAAGATGTAGCGGTCAAAGGCAGGTAGTTGTTCGGCGAGCGCGTAAGCAGAGAAAAGGCCGCCATAAGAGTGACCGAAAAGTCCTGCCGGTTCCGGCGACAGTTCGTACTGCTTGCGCAACAGCGGATCCAGTTCTTCTGCGATAAAGCGAAGGAAGCGGTTGGCTTCGGGAGCTGGCTGGCTCGGAACAGAGGACATGATTCCATCGTTGATGCCTTCTTCGGGAGGCACCAGAAGGCCGTTGCGATGGCGCAAGAGATAGTCCACCGCATCGTGGTGCGAGCGGACCGGGGTACCGACGCCGACGACCATCAAGGGAACGATGGGCTCGCGATCGCGGGCAAGTGCGCGGGCGATGTCGATGGCCGCAGGCGTGTAAGCATAAGGGTCGACGACATACAGCAGCCGGGGTGGCGTTTCGACAGGGCCTGGCACGGGCGACCCCACGATGATTTCCAAGGTCCTCCCGACATGATCGCTGGCGACCTGAAAAATATCGGTCAAGGGAGCGATGCTGTTCATGCCTGCGCCCCTCTCAACTTCTGTTCACGCTTGGCTTGCCTGAACATCCGCACCAGGCCCCACAGCAAACCGAGATAGCCCCGCGGATGGCGCAGGATCATGCCCAAGCCATCCCGGCCCGTGGAGGGTAAATGCCAGCGTAGTCCGTTGATCAGCGCGGTACTGGCGACAGATTCAAAGGTTTCGGCGGTGAGAATGTCAGTCCTGGACTTCAGAAGTGGACGGTGACGTCGTCCAAGTACTGTCGCCATGTCATGAAAACCACGGCTAATGGCACCGTTATGACGAGGAGTCGGCGCGTCGAGTCGGTCTTCGCCGCTGATCGTTAGGTGTAGGCTGCCGCTCAGAGCTCCGCGTGGCGCCTGCAAGATCTTCTGGCGCGTCGGAGAATCGTCCAGCAGTGTCGGGCTTGCAATGATGTAGCGATCAAACATCGGATGCCTTGTGGCGAAGGCATGGCAGGCGAAGAGCCCGCTGAGACCGTGACCGAAGAGCAGGGCTTTCTTGTTCAGGGCGCGGGTGCGCTTCCGCACCGCAGGATCGACCTCTGTGTACAGAAAGTCGAGAAAGGTTTCCGCGGCGGAAAACGCATCTCCTGCGGGATCACCCTGCGGCACCAAGTCCTGTATCTGGCCGCGCCCCAGATATTCCGCATAGTCCGTTGCCGTACTGATGCGCGGCGCTACTGACACCACCGTTACCGGTTGCGTGTTGAGTGCATTGGGTAGCCACAACGAAAGCACACGCATGATGGATGTGGCGAGACCTCCGTGCATGGGGCCGTCAACGACATACAGAAGCCATGCTGGAGGATTGGGAACCCCGGCAACCATCGGGCATATCGGCTCGCTGATCGTGATGTCATAAGCGATGCCAGTGCCGGCGGCTTTCAGGCTGAAACGCTGGCCAAGCGGGTCGATGGGTGCGTTGGGAATGGGCGTGAGCATCTGAGAGGCGCAATCAGCGCTTTTTGGCAGGAGTGGTACGAGCGGGAAGCAAGCCATCGATCAACATGACGAACGATCGGTGGTAAACATCTGAGTTCTCCGACGCTTCGAGCAACTTGGCGGTCTTGGGCGTGAGTGCACCGAACTGTCTGACAAAGGCCTGCATGCCTTGTTTCTGCAGTTTCTTGCTGGGTTGATGAGAAATCTGCAAACCCCAGCCGTACGCCAGGTTGACCACTATTCCGTAGATCATCATGGCCCGCTCGAGATCAATGCCGGCCGAGGTCATGACTTTCATTGCCTTGCCCAGATGTTCCGCGAGTGCTGTCGTGCTGGCCGGTCCGTGATAGGTCCCCAGAGCGGGGTACGTCCGTGTGATCTGCAGCCACTCCACGGACTGTCGAATCAGCTGCTCCCGTAATCCTTGCTGATCGTTCGCGTCCAGCGGACTGATCTTCGCGATGATGCTCGCGGCTATCGCGTCTTCGAGCTCTGCAAGGCTCTTGAAGTAGCGCGAGAAAGCGCCGACCGCGATGTCGGCTTCGCGTGCTACCGCGCGGAATGTCAGGGCATCTGCCCCTTCGCGGGCAAGCATGCGGACGGCGCACTCCACAATTTCCTCATGACTGGTCCGCGGCCGCCGGCCCGGCTTTGCCGCTGTCGCAAGGCTTTTCGTTTCTGGACTTCTGGAGGGCATGTAAATGAGAACAATGTACTCTTTCTTGTACATTGCGGGAAACGCGACGGCCAGTCAAGGTGGGCCCGCCCACATTCCTATCGGTGTCCGATGTTCGCCATCGCCGCATGAGAGCGGCTAGCTAGGAAGGGCGCCGACTACCTCAGCCTATGATTGAGCCCGTCCTGTGCAGTCCGGCGGCTCCATGTCCGCTTTCGGGCAGCCAATTCGGCGTGCCTAGCTTCCGCTATGGGCTGGTTTGCGACCCTCGGTTGCACGCCGCAAACCAGCCACTCAAGCACTAAACCTCTGTTTGCTCTGCCATCTCAAGTGCATCGTCGACCTCGATGCCTAGGTAGCGGACAGTGCTTTCGAGCTTGGTATGCCCTAGCAGTATCTGAATCGCCCGAAGATTCTTTGTTCGGCGATAAATCAGGGTTGGCTTGGTTCGGCGCATCGAATGTGTGCCGTATCCGGATCGGTCCAGGCCGATGCAGGTTACCCAAGCGCCAACGATCCGTGCGTACTGCCGCGTTGAAAGATGCGACGAATGGTGGATCCGGCTAGGGAACAATGCATCGTCCGCCGATAAGCCAGCCTCCTTCACCCAAGCTGAAACTGCATCACGGGTCGGTTCGGTCAATTCAAATTGAACTGGGCGATTGGTCTTCTTCTGCATGACGATCGCCCTTGCCGCGATAGTTAACCCGTGAAAAAGGTCGCGAACCTTGAGATTGACGAGGTCAGAAGCTCGCAGCTTGCTGTCGATCGCCAAGTTGAAGAGTGCGAGATCGCGAACTCGATCGGCAAGCTGCAAGCGGACGCGTATCGCCCAGATGTCCCTGAGCCGCAACGGGCTCTTTTGACCTACAAGCTTTCCCTTATTCCAAGGCCCATGTCGTTCCGGTGTAGAGATTGCCGATTGCATGGCGCTCTCCCGTTTGGATGGATTCCCACTGTGCTCGCTTCATTCCGGGCGTGCTAAGCCCCAAAGCGGACGGATCGACGGGCGGATTGGTGCCAGAAGCGGAAGCCCACGAAGGTCTGCATTTCGGCATCGTAGTGGATCCCTAGTCATCCTTTAACGCGTCGAATAATGCTTACACCTCTGCAGCAGCATTCGGCGCGACTATCCTGTTCGCCAAGGAAAAGAAGCGCGCACCGTGATCGATCCAGAGCTTTTTGAGAACGACGAACTGATCCGGTGCGACCGCACGCAGATTTACACCCATGCTAACCAGTTGCGCTCCACGCGGCGCACGTATCTTTACTCAGTCAGCGTCTTCGGCGCATCGAGCTGTCGTTTCGCACCATTGCGACAAACCAGAGCAGTATCAGAAGCGGAGCGCCCAGAGCTCCGCCGCCCCCGGCACCATCTACTACACCAGTGGTACTGACCGTAAAGGATGCGCTGAACTCGCCGAGCGTGATCGTCGCTGATGCCGATTGCTCCGGTTCCAATGGTGCGATCACCTGCAGCGCGAGCGTATCCCCAGGGCGTAGCGCACCAGGCTCGGTGGTGAATGCGCCGCCATTGACGCTGTAACTGCCGCCGACAATGCTGATCGGCAAGGTGTCGACGAAGCCATCGACTGTAACGGTGTTCGAGACTTGCGGGGTGCCCGGCGCGGCATCGCTGACATCAGTGAAATTGATCACTGAAAACTCGAGGACGCGCAACGTCACACTTCTACTGCTGGCACCGCCTGCGCCTGTGCAGCGCAGGCTGTAGTTCAGAGTTCCCGCTTGAGATGGCGTGACCTCCAGCGTGCCCGACGTGGCACGACTGCCTGTCCATGCACCGCTGGCCTCGCAGCGGTTGGCATTGCTGCTGCTCCAAAGCACGGTCGCCCGACGGCCGAGGGTGATGACTTTAGGCTCGACGGACAGGGTTACTGTCGGCGACGGGACTGGGGTTGGCGTGGGCACCAGCGTCGGCATCGCGGTCGGAGTGGCAGTTGCGCTAGCAGTGGGTGTAGGTGTGGCCGTCGGCGTGGCTGTCGGCACTGCTGTGGGCGTTGCAGAAGGTGTTGGAACGACAGTAGGCGTCGGAGTAGGCGTTGCGACGAGCGCGAAGCTGACATTCACGCTGCGGTTTCGATCCATCGTTACATTACAGGTCGCACCTGAGCAGTCGCCGCTGAAGGTGCTGAAGGTGGAGCCGTTATTCGCCGTCGCGGTCACTGTAACGGCTGTTTCGTAGTCGAAGAGATTCGCGCAGTCGACTGTGCTAGATCCCACAGTGCAGGCCAGGTTGCCAGTGCCGGTTCCCGAGGCAGTTAACTCAAGCGCGTACTGATTGATCGTAAAGGTCGCAGAGAGGCTCTTGTCGTCGTCCATCGTCACCACACAGCTACTTTCGGTGCAGCTGGCTTCCGACCACGTGTCGAAGCTGTACCCCGGAGCAGCGACGGCAGTCAGCGTGACCTCGGACTTCTCAGGGAAGATGCCTTCGCAGCTCGTGCCGCAATCAATGCCTGATGGCTCGCTGGTCACAGTGCCATTACCGACCTTATCGGCGACTAGGCTAAGGCCTCGCAGCTCATAAGCTCCGGCATCGCAGAGCTGTGGCGATGTCGTTCCATCCGGCCGCGGTAGACCCCGCTGATCCGTACCGCGGGCGCTGCACAGTGCGTTGTCTGCTGGAATAAGATCGCGGGCGGGAGAGTCGGACTGCAGCGCCACGGTTTGCGTCGGGCCACCGTTGTCCGCCAAGACGGCAAGCTTCGCATCAGTAACGCCGACCTGATCGCTGGCGCCCATGCCACAACCTGAGTGCATGCCGACAATGTTGTAGCCATCGTTCGTCACGATTGCCGTGCTGGTACAGTCACCGCCGGCGCCAACATTGCCAACCATGACGTTCCCGCCTAGTGTCAGGTTGCCGGAGGGGTGGTTGATCGCACCGCCAAATCCGGACGCGCGATTTGCCGTGAACGTGCTGCCTCTCGCGACGATGCCGGCTGAATGTGCGTTGATACCACCGCCGTTCTCTGCAGCTGTGTTGTTAGTGATCGTACTGGCGCTGAGGTCGAGTGTGCCTCCGGAGACGTAGATGCCCCCACCAAGGGAGGCCTCGTTGTTGGCTACCGTCGTGCCACTGATAGTGAGCAGCCCGGAGAGGCTGATGATGCCGCCGCCCGAACCGTCTGTTCGGTTGTTCTCAATTGTGCTATCGACGATGTCCAGGGTTCCAGAGTTCCGAATGCCGCCACCGGTATTTTGGGGACGACCTCCCCTGATCGTTAGGCCCGCGAGCTTTACACTCGTGTTGGCGAGAATGGTGAATGGACGAACGCCACTCTGGCTCTGGCCATCCACGATCACCCGCTGACCTTCGGCGTCAATGATCAGGTCGTCATCGATGTCGACCATAGAGCTATCTAGCAGAATGGCATCGGTGCCTGGCAGCGAGAAGCGAATGCCGTCGGAGCCTGGCGCGCTGTTGGCGGTGCTGATTGCCTGCCGAAGCGTGCAATCCGAATCGGAGGCGCAAGTGCCAGCCGTATCCGTATTGCGAGCGACGCTCAGCCAGCGCATCTCGTAGGAGCCGATGTCGCAGGCCGCCCCCGAGGGGCGCGCGATGCCGCGTTGATCGATCCCAGTGCACAGCGCGTTGTTCGCGGGAATGGCGTTGAGCGCGAGCGAATCGGGGCGTAATGCGTGGGTTTGCGTTGCGCCACCGTTGCTGGCCAGCGGTGCGACGCTGGCTTCAGTCAGCCCAGTTTCGTCGGTGCCCGCGACGGAACATCCGGACTGCCTGCCAAAAAGGTTATAGCCGCCCGCGTTGACGACGTCGGCGCTGCTGGTGCAATCGCCGCCGGTACCGATATTGCCGACCAACAAGGTGGTGCTCAAGGTCAAAGTTCCATCCGGAATATTGATGCCGCCACCGAAGCCCCCCGCCGAATTGCCGACGATCGTGCTGGCTGTGACCGTCACGCTGCCTTGGGTGCTGTTGATCCCTGCACCATGGCTGACTGAGCTGTTGCCCGAGATCGTGCTGGACGTCAGGGTGACAATGCCTCCTCCATTGAAGAGAGCGCCGCCGCCCGCTGAAAAGTCACCATCCACACTGTTGCCCGAAAGGGTACTGCGGGCGATGCTGATCGTGCCTTGTTGATTAAAGATGCCTCCGCCCGAGCCCCCGAACGCTTGGTTGCCGGAAACCGTGCTGTCGACCATAGCGATCGTGCCTCGGTTAAGTATCCCTCCACCCGAGCCCGCTCGGCCATTACGCAGAGTCATCAGTTCCAGCGTCAGATTGGCATTGGCCGCGACGCTGATCAGGCGGAGATTGGATGCCGACCCCGATCGCTCGAGCATGCCGTTCCGGATGGTCAAGCGGCCGCCGTTGACGATGACTGGCAGGCCGTTGACGGAGTTGTTGGGCGACGTCAGCGTGAACGTCAGCCCTCCCAGATCGATGACGTCGTCTTCGACACTCGCGTTCGCGGAGCCGATGTCGGCGATCAGCGCCGCTACGGTGGTCGGTGCGTACGTTGCGGCCCAAGAGGGCGAAGCGAGCATCCCTGCAAGCACCGAGACGTAAATGCAAGCTTTCCAGCGCCAAGTGATCATGAGCAACCCCCGTTGAACGCCCTGAGCTTAAGTGCAGGATGGCTCTCTTCCAATCACATGAATTGGTGGTCAGGGTTTTCCTGCAAGCGTTAGGAGGGCAGCGACATCTCCACCGACAGCATCTCATGAGTGCGCGCGGGTTTATCGCGCCAGGCGACTCTGTGCAGGTGCGCGTGACCAGCGCATCGGATTCGGAGCAGACGACAAGCGTGACGGTCACGATCGGCAGCGGCAATGCCGCGATCATGGCGAGCTTTGCGGTGACCACAGCGAATGCGACATCGACACCGCCGCCTTCGGGGGGCGGTGGCGGTGGTGCGTTCGGTGCATGGCTGTTGCTGCCGTTAGTGATCGCGGCGTTCGCGCGTCGTCGTCGCGTGCGAACGTGATCGCCCTGCGCGGGGTGATTCAGCCCTGAACCGGAGGAGTCGGAATGCGCAGCTCGACGCGGGTGCCGCGCGACAGTCGCTGCCAGCTTAGCGTGCCGCTGAGGCGTTTGGCGCGGCGCTGCATATTGCCCGTACCGTACTGCCCGGCCCGGCTTGATGCCTGGTGGTCATAGCCGACGCCGTCGTCATCGATGACGATCTCGATCCACTGGCCTTCCCCGCCCGTGCGCGCCCTCAGGCTCAGCTGCCGCGCGCCCGCATGTCGCACGGCATTGATGCAGGCCTCCTGAGTGATGCGCAGCAGTTGAAGCGTGCGGGTCGGGTCCCAGTTCAGGTCGGGCATCTCGCGCAGATCGAAGTCGAGTGCGATGTCGGCGTCCTGACACAACGGTTCGAGGCGATCGCGAAGCAGAGCAAGCGCGTTCGCCGGCGAGCGGTCGACCGGATCGAGTGAGGCGAGGATCAACCGCAGGTCGTCCAACGCGTCGCGAATCGCCTGTGCGGATGGCTCTTCTCCCGCGCCCTGGTTCTCGAGGCGAGCCAGCGCCGCGACTAGAGTTCCCCCCATTCCATCGTGCATGTCCGCGAGCAGGCGCTCGCGTTCATCGGCCAGTGCGCGACTTTTCTCGGCGGCGGCCAGATCCTTGTACGAACGCTCAATCTCTGCCTCGCGGGCGGCGACGCGGGCCGTCAGTTCACTATTGAGCTTCTCCGAATCGGTCAGCGCCCCCACATAACTCTTTAACAGATTGAACGTCGCGGTCATCAGCGTCATTGTCGCCGGAAACACGAAGAACAGGCCGTCGGAACGGTCGATGAAATCGGGAAACCCGATCAACAGCGGGTTGTCATGGGCATTTACGACAAGCAGCAGCAGGCCCGACTGCAGCATCGACACTGGCACATCGCGCCGTGGCTTGCTGTATTCGCGGTTGAAGAAGAACAGCAGCAGAAACAGGGCGCCGGCGAGATCGATCCACAGCGCAGCTGGCTGAATCCAGCCGTACGAGATGTCAGCGCCGAGTGCCACGGTGCCGCCGAGAATCGCCACTGGCGCGATCGCCGCCGAGATCATCTGGCTACGCAGGAATGGCGGATCGAGCGCGTTCAGATAATCCATGCCGACATTGCCTATGGCGATGCCGAACCAGATGAGGACCAGAACGCTGACAGCGTCCCACCACAGCGGCGGTAGCAGCGGGGCGGTTACCAGCGAACAGATTACCCAGGCCGAACCGAGGTAACAGGCCAGCGCATAGTGCAAGAAGAAGCGCGTTTGCGGGCGGATGATCCACAGCACGGTCGCAATCGCACCGATGATCAGCCCGGCGACAACCAGCATCGCCGGATAGGCAACCTTGAGGATCCAACGATACCGGTAGCGCGGCTCCAGCGCCGATTCCAGACTAAGGAAGCTGGCGCCGAGAAAGCCCGAGCCGGGCGGTGCCTCACGCACCCGCAGCGTCAGTTCGTTACTGCCCGTTCTCAGATAGTCATTGGGAAAGCTGAGCAGTAACGGATGGAATCGATGCCTTTCGAGCGGCGCCTGCTCCAGAGTTTCAAGCGCCACGCCGTTGATGCTCAGCTGCGCATTGCTGCCAATGCTCGAGATGTACAGTGCATAAGGCGCATCGCCAAGTCGGTCGATTTCAAAGCGGCCCTTGTAAACCACGGCCCGGGACGTTGTCGACGCCGAACTCCACTGATGCGGCAGCTCGACCGCGGTTTCCTGCGCGTGCTGGTCATAGATCGACCAGCGCACGGCGATGTCGTCCGCAGCCGCAGACTCGCGATGCAGCCATTCGATGCAGAGATACAGCAGTAGGCATAGACCGATATGCGCAAGCACAGAAAGTGCGCGGCTACTCACTTCAGCTCGAACCCTTGGAAATCAGACCGCGCGCCTGCGCTGCATAGACAGCCTCGCCGCGCGAATTGACTGCGAGCTTGCGGTAGATCTGCTTTATGTGACTGCCGACGGTGTTGATCGAAATGCCAAGCTCGGCCGCGATCTGGTTGTACGAACGACCTTTCGCGACGAGCTGCAGCACGTCGAACTCACGCGCTGAGAACGGCGATTCCTCGATCGGTGCGAGCGGCGTCAGTTCTGCGGCACGCGGCGCCCGAAAACGCCGCAGCAAGAAGCGCGCGACGGACGCGCTGATCGGCGATCCGCCATCGACCATTTCCTCCAGTGCGCGCGAGATGTGCTTGCTGCTGGCATCCTTGAGCAGATACGAAGTCGCTCCGGCCTCAATCGCCGCGATCACGTGCGCCTCGTCGCCAAATACCGTGATCACCATGACCTGCGCCGGCCGGCTGTGCTCGACGGCCGCTCGAATCAGCTCGATGCCGTTGCCGTCCGGCAAGCCGAGATCGACTACGACGATGTCAGGGGCGGCGCTGGACAGCGCCGCTAGCGCTTCTACCAGTGTGCCCACGTCGGCGACGACGTCGAACTGCGGTGCGGAGACGATCGCCTGCAGCAGGCGTTGTCTGACCTCCGTGTCGTCTTCGACCAGCAGGATCCGATTTCGGGACATCGGGGCACGTCTTGATGTGATGGACGGGTCGATGATAGCAATCACGGCGGTGGCGCCTGTCGGAAAATTGCCATCACCAATTCCTGTGATAGGCGGGTCACGGTCTGCCTTCTATGCTCCGGAAATCAATGCCGATGAGCACACGCGGCGTCGCCTTCCGGAGAGAGTGTGATGAGGGGCAGTCCACGCGCGGTCGTCATTCCATTGTTGTTGGGAACCGTG
Source organism: Fontimonas sp. FW305-C-3 (assembly GCF_058783185.1). NCBI lineage: Bacteria > Pseudomonadati > Pseudomonadota > Gammaproteobacteria > Nevskiales > Nevskiaceae > Fontimonas > Fontimonas sp. FW305-C-3. The sequence goes on from NZ_JBYSYK010000001.1 coordinate 23,639, forward strand.
CTCGGTTCCGCCATCGGTTCTACAGCATGGGCGCAGGTTGGCCTCGATGGCGACGTCAGCATCAGCGAACCCGATAGCGGCACCGCGACGCTGAACTTTCAGGTCAACCGCAGCGGCTCCAGCGGCAAGGACATCGTCGTCACAGTCGAAACCAACGACCACCCGACCGATCCCGCGCACGCAGGGGTCGACTACGCGCCGCTTGCTTCCGGCACTAAGCTGCGCATTCCCGATGGCTTGCCGTACGCCAACGTGCCAGTGACGATCTACGGCGATCTGCTGCCCGAGCCGGACGAGAACTTCTTCCTGCATCTGACACAGGCGGTTGAACGATCAGCGCTGTCGTTTCCGACACAGCGTCTTCCGTCGGTCCGTAATCTCGTATCGGTGAAGATTGTCGATCTGGATAACGACAGCCGGCCCGATCTGATTGTGTCGGGGGATGGCCTGCTATCTGTGTTTCGGAATTCAGGCCTTGCAACAGGCGAATACCGCTTCAACACGAGCGTGGACTTCCCAATACCCAGCAGCCGGCTCGATGTCGCGGACTTCGATGGCGACGGCAAGCCCGACCTCGCAGCTGTGAGAAGTGGCGGCAGCGAACTGCGTGTACTGAGAAACGTCAGCGTTACGGGAACTCTGGATGCCGCCAGTTTCGACGTATCGGTACTACCTATCCCGGGTTTTAGCTCCCTTATCTCCGTTGCTGCTGGCGATGTAGATGGCGACGGCAAGCCAGATCTCGTCATGTCATCGGCGGCCGTCAGCGGCATCGCCGTGATCCGCAACATCAGCACGCCGGGTGCGGTGGGCTTCCAGCCCAGACAAGTCTTCGCTACAGGGGACACTATACGGGACGTCGCGATCGGCGATCTCGATGGCGACGGCAGGCTGGACTTAGCTGGTACAGGTGAGAGTCCCCCGCAATTAGGTGAGACTATCGGGACAATCTTCGTCTTGCGAAATACCTCGACGCCGGGCGTCATCGACGCCACGAGTTTCTCTGCTGCGCAGAGTTTCTCGGTTGACCTACCCTTTAACATAGCCATCGGCGATCTCGACGGCGACGGCAAACCGGATCTCGTCACAACGGGCAACCGGACCTCCAGTGTCAATGTCTTGCGCAACAGCAGCGTAGTAGGCGTGATCAACGCTTCGAGCTTCGGGTCCGATCAGAGCTTTGCGGTGAGCACCAACCCTAACGGTGTAGAGCTGGTCGACTTGGATAGCGATGGCAAGCTTGATATCGCAGTGTCAAACATCAACGGCGGCAACATCTCTCTGCTGCGCAATACCAGTACGATCGGCAGGATTGACGCGACGAGCTTCGCGCCTCGGCAGAATTTCAGTACGCCTGCCCGCGCCGTTGATCTTAGCTCAGGCGATCTGGACAGCGACGGCAAGCCCGATCTGGCTGTGGCACTCAATAGCGAATCTGGCGGCGCGATACTGCTGCGCAACACCAGTGCAGTCGGAGCAATTGATGCGTCGAGCTTGGACCATCGACGCGCGTTCTCGACCGCCTCGAATCCAGTCGCAATCGCGCTGGGCGATCTGGATGGTGACGGAAAGCTGGACATCGCAAGCGCGAACTTCAGCGCAAACAGCGTTTCGGTGCTGCGGAACATCAGCACGGGCGGCACTATCCTGCCGGGCAGCTTCCAGGCGAAGCAGGACTTCGCAACCGGCATTGGCCCCAACTCGGTCGCGATCGGCGACATCGACAACGACGGCAAGCTAGATCTGCTGACCGCGAATCGCACCAGCGATACCGTCTCGGTGCTGCGCAATACAAGCGCTGCAGGCACGATGGACGCGAGCAGCTTTGCTGAGAAACAGGATTTCGCAACCGGCCCGAGTCCGCGATTTGCCACTCTTGGCGACATCGACGGTGACGGCAAGCCGGATATAGCCGTTGCGAACTTCAACGCCAACAGCGTCTCACTTCTGCGCAATACGGCTGCGATCGGCACGATCGACGCCACAAGCTTCCAGGCGCGTATGGACTACGCGGTCGGTACGCAGCCGAACTATATTGCGATCGGCGATCTCGATGGCGACGGCAAGGCGGAACTAGCTGTCGCCAATCTGGGGAGCGACAGCGTTTCCGTGCTGCGCAACAGCAGCACGTCGGGTGCCGTTGATGCGACCAGCCTATCCATGCCGCAGAACTTCCTGACGGGCTCGACGCCTGACTCGGTCGCGATCGGCGACCTGGATGGCGATGGCAAGGCGGATCTTGCGGTTGCGAATCAAGGCAGCAGTACCGCTTCGGTCCTGCGCAACAGCAGCACAACCGGCGTGATCAACGCGTCCAGCTTCCAGGCACGCCAGGATTTCGCGACCGGCGCGAGCCCGCGCTCCGTGGTCATCGAAGACCTGGACAACGACGGCAAAGCGGATCTTGCGCTTGCGGACAACGGCGATGAGGGCGTCTCGGTGCTGCGTAACGTCGCCGCCGTCGGTTCGATCGATGCAACGAGCTTCGAGCCGGTCCGCACTTACTGGGCGGGTTTCCAGCCGCAGTCGGTTGCAGTCGGTGATCTGAGTGGCGACGGCAAGGTGGATATGGCGGTTGCGGCGAGCGGCAATTCAGCTGTAGCGGTGTTCCGGGCTATCCCGGATGCTGCAGCGTCGATTTCCACGAACGAGGCAACGGGCACGATCCTGGCGAGCGATCCGACGCCAATCCCGACCCCGACTACGGCTCCGACACCGACACCGACACCGACACCGACATCCATACCAACCACGGCCCCGACGCCCACTCCGACAGCCGTACCTACAGCGAGTCCGACGCCGACGCCCGTCGCTACACCCACACCGACACCCTCGCAAACGCCGGCAGTCACTGCAACACCGTCGGCAACGCCAACGATCACGCCATCACCGACCCCCACGGCGACAGCTGTGCCTACGGCGATGCCCACTGCGACACCGACAGCTGCCCCCACTCCAACGCCTGGCCCAGACGTCCGCAGCGCGGTCACGACCGATCCGCAGGATCGCGAGATCGTCCTGACACTGAGCGACAGCGGCAACATTGTCGACTTCAGACGCACGGCGCCGCCAGCGGGCTTGGAAGACGATTTCGCAAACGGCTATTACCGGGTCGAGTTGAATCGCCTCTCGCCGGGCGCAAGCGTCGTGGTCATCATCGACTTCCCGCCCGGCTTCAAGGCCGAGGCCTATATGGCATGCGTTGACGGCACCTGTGCCGAGATTCCCGAGGCCGATTTTGACGGAAACGCGCTGACGCTCACCCTAGTCGACGGCGGCGCAGGCGATGCCGATGGAATTGCTAATGGCGTTGTGACGGTCGAGGGCGGGCCGAAGCTGCGTCGCGGTGGCGGAGGCGGCGCGCTCGATCCTTCGATGCTTCTGCTGCTAATGGCCGCGGGAGCACTTTTACGTCGCTGGTTGATTATGCAAGGCGGGAACTCGAAGCTTTTCTATGTCTGGCACCCCTGAACGCAAAAGCCTGAGTGGCCGCGTCCGGGCAGCTATTCTTATGTCGCGACGAGCCGCTCTGGGCTGGTTTGCGACTCTCGGTTGCAGGTCGCAAACCAGCCACTCAAGCACTAAACCTCTGTTTGCTCTGCCATCTCAAGTGCATCGTCGACCTCGATGCCCAGATAGCGGACAGTGCTTTCGAGCTTGGTATGCCCTAGCAATATCTGAATCGCCCGAAGATTCTTTGTTCGGCGATAAATCAGGGTTGGCTTGGTTCGGCGCATCGAGTGTGTGCCGTATCCGGATCGGTCCAAGCCGATGCAGGTTACCCAAGCACCAACGATCCGTGCGTACTGCCGCGTTGAAAGATGCGACGAATGGTGAATCCGGCTGGGGAACAATGCATCGTCCGCCGATAGGCCAGCCTCCTTCACCCAAGCTGAAACTGCATCACGGGTCGGTTCGGTCAGTTCAAATTGAACTGGGCGATTGGTCTTCTTCTGCATGACGATCGCCCTCGCCGCGATAGTTAACCCGTGAAAAAGGTCGCGGACCTTGAGATTGACGAGGTCAGAAGCTCGCAGCTTGCTGTCGATCGCCAAGTTGAAGAGTGCGAGATCGCGAACTCGATCGGCAAGCTGCAAGCGGACGCGTATCGCCCAGATGTCCCTGAGCCGCAACGGGCTCTTTTGACCTACAAGCTTTCCCTTATTCCAAGGCCCATGTCGTTCCGGTGTAGAGATTGCCGATTGCATGGCGCTCTCCCGTTTGGATGGATTCCCACTGTGCTCGCTTCATTCCGGGCGTGCTAAGCCCCAAAGCGGACGGATCGACGGGCGGATTAGTGCCAGTAGCGGAAGTTCGTGAACGACTGCTTTAGGGTAGATAGGTCAAGCCGAGCCGAGCTGTCTTGCGGCAGCCAGCCCTTTAGTGCGACTGGGAACAGGAAGTAAAGGGTCTAGAAGGCCATCGTCGGCGCGGCGCTGCCGAGGCGGTCGCCGCCGCCATCCCGCGAGGACGTGAATCGCAGGTGTTCGTCTTCGATCTTGGTGCCCAGAAGCATTTTTCGATCGCGCCCGTAGTGCATGTCCACGCGCCACGGCGCGGTCTTCCCCTGACGCGGCAGGTGGTGACCATCGCGGCGCACGTAGCCTGCGCGCAGCGAATCGAGCATGCCTTCTTGCAGCCGGTTGCCTTCGCGGTCATGCGGGGTTGCGGTTTCATAGGAATGCGCTTCCATGTGACGGAACAGACGGCAGAGATAGCCGGCGACGAGGTCGATCTTTAATGTCCAAGAGATATTGGTGTAACCGAATATCCATGCCAGGTTCGGCAGATCTTCGACCAGAACACCCTTGTAGGTCATCTGTTCGCCGAGCTGACGTGGAGCACCGTCAACAGATAGTTGCATGCCGCCGAGCATCTGCAGCTTGAGGCCGGTTGCGGTTACAACGATATCGGCCTCGATCTCCTTGCCGGAGGCGAGCAGTATTCCTTGTGCAGTGAATCTCTTGATGCGATCGGTTTCGATGCTGGCTTTGCCGTTTCGGAGTGCTTTGAACAAGTCGGCGTCGGGAACGACGCAGAGGCGTTCGTCCCAGGGCATGTAGCTGGGTGTGAAATGACGCATGTCGATCTCTGGCCCGACATGCTTGCGCACCCGGGACAGCAGGAGCCGCCTCATCAGGCGCGGCCAGCTCCGACAGGCGATGAAAGCCGCACGATGAAGCAAGATGTTCCGGCTCCGGGCGATACGATACGCCCACGCACCCGGCATCACGCGCGCCAGCGCAGCGGTCAGCTTGTCCCTCGAAGGGATAGAGAACACATACGAAGGAGAGCGTTGAAGCATCGTCACGTGACCGGCCGTTTCTGCCATTGACGGCACCATCGTGATCGCCGTCGCACCGCTGCCTATCACGACGACTTTCTTGCCCTGATAGTCGAGCGCATCCGGCCAGAGCTGAGGATGGACCAGCAGCCCCTTGTAGTTAGCCTCACCCGGAAACTCCGGGCGGAACCCAGAGTCATGGCTGTAGTACCCAGTACAGCCGATCAGGTAGCCGCAACTGTACTCGCGGACCTCGCCGCTGGTATGCCGCGCGGTCAGATGCCAGCGACTCTGCTGGGTCGACCAGTCAGCGCTGGTGACCTGCAGTCCGTATTGGATTCGCTCCGCCACGCCAGCGTCGCGCGCGCTGTCGTCGATGTATTGCCGGATAGCCGCACCATCGGCGAGAACTCGTGCTGACGTCCAGGTTCGCGAGCCGTAGCTGAAGCTGCTCATGTCCGAATCCGAGCGGATACCGGGGTAGCGGAACAGGTCCCAAGTGCCGCCGATTCGGTCGCGCCGCTCCAGGATCGCCAGTCGCTTGCCGGGGCATTCATGGGCGATCCGGCGTGCGATGCCGATGCCGGACAAGCCTGCGCCGATGATCAAAATGTCGTAGTGCTGCGCGCTCACGAGACCACTCCGGAGATCAGATGGAGCCAACAGCCTAGCGGCGATCACTAATTTACACAACACACGTTATTTTAATTGTGCTATGGTCTGTCCCGGATCAATGTCACGGATGCGCACCGGGCGGTCGGAACATGGCAGGCAACTTCCTCATCAACGGCGGATGGCTGGAGCAAGCGGTTCAAACTGAACCGGCGCTCGACCGCGACATCAGTGCCGACGTGGTCATCGTCGGCGCCGGGTACGCCGGACTGTCGACCGCACTGGAGCTCGCCGCGCGAGGAGTGAAGGTCGTAGTGCTGGAGCAGTCATTCGCCGGCTTCGGCGCTAGTGGGCGTAACGCCGGATATCTGGTCGGCGGTCAGGGACTCGAGTACGAGATGTTCCTGAAGCGTGTCGGGCGCGAGCGCGCGAAGCAGATCGTTGGGTTCTACGACGAGGGCGTCGCCTACGTCGAACGCAAGCTAGTCGAGCACGGCATCGACTGCGACTACAACGCATCGGGAACGATCCGTGCCGGCGTGCATCCCGCGCAGGAGCGCAAGCTGCGGGAGAGCATGCGAATCGGCATCGAGCTCGGCTCTCCTGCGCAGTTCCTCGACACCGCCGCGATGCGCGCGCGCGGGATTCCGCCGGCGTTCCTTTTCGGCTGTCATCTGCCCACGGGCGGCACACTCGATCCCGGCAAGTACATCATGGGCCTGCGTAGTGCCGCACTGCGAGCCGGCGTGAAGCTCTACGAGAAGAGCGCAGTGCAGTCTTGGACAGCAGGATCGAGCGTCCGGTTACAAACTGCGCACGGCAGCGCGAGCGCGCCGTTCGCGGTGTTCGCGACCAATGCCTATACGCCGCAGTTGGGTTTGTTGAAGAACAGGGTTGCTCCGATGCGCGTCTCGGCAATTGAGACCGAACCGCTGTCGGCGGCGCAGCTTGCAACACTGGGGTGGCCGCACCGCGAAGGGATCGTCACCTCGCACTGGACGATGGAAAGCCATCGACTGACGGCGCGGAACACTCTGGTACTGACGACCAAGCAGCTCGACTACGTCTACGGGGCCAGGACGCCGAATGTGCCTGACAACACTGCGTATCGCGCGCTTAGCGCGACGCTGCACGATCGCTTCCCGTCACTGCGCGGTATCGCGATCCGGGCGAGCTGGAGCGGCTATGTCAGCCTTGCGTACGACGCACTGCCGGTTGTCGGGGAAGCTGGTGCGCAGCGCAACTTGCTCTATAGCGCCGGCTGTTCGGGGCACGGCGTCGGCACGCAGTCTCTAGTCGGGTTGCTGCTGGCACAGCGCATTCTCGGTGCTGAGCATCCATTGCTGTCGGCTCTACGCCACAAAACACCGTCGACCCTTCCCGAACCGCTGCAGTGGCTCGCGGTGAAATCCGCGCTTGCGCTGACACGCCTTCTCGATGAGCGGGTCAATCGCAAAGCGCGCCGCGCTGCGGCCGAGGTCGTGTCATGAAAGCCGATCCGCAGCGCAGGAAGCTGCTCAAGTTTGCTGGAGCCTCTGCCATCTCAGCTGGGCTGGGTCTCAAAACAGACGCGGCGTTCTCTGGCACTTCCGATCCCCGCGAGATTCTGGATGTCGCGATCGTCGGTGCAGGACCATCCGGTCTGACGACCGCGCGCGATCTGCAGCGCGCCGGATGCGAATCGTTCGTCGTTCTGGAAGCGCGCGGCCGCGTTGGGGGGCGCACGTTCAATCACGATCTCGGCGATGGGCGGATCGCGGACTCAGGCGGCCAGTGGATTGGCCCCGGGCAGACCGCAGTCGCAGATCTCGCGCGCGAACTCGGTGTGCGGACGTTTCCGACGTACTACCAGGGCAAAACCGTTCTCCTCGGCGGCGCTGGCCGCATCGCGCTCGACTTCAAGGGCGGCTTGGGTTCGGACAAGGCGCTGGCCGCTAAGCTCAGCGCGATGGCCCGCGACGTGCCCGCCAACGCACCGTGGACCTCGCCTAAGCTGGCCGAACTCGACAAATTATCGCTGGGCGAATGGTTGGCGGATCAGGGCATCCAGCCTTCGGATCGAGAAGGCTGGGACATCTCAAGCCGCTTGACCGGGGGCTCCAGCGTCGCCGGCACCGGGCTGCTGCAGTTTCTCGCGACGATCAACTCAGGCGACAGCGATTTCCACCGCATTGAGGAGATCCGTCAGTCGGCGCAGGAAACGCGGTTCGTCGGTGGCGCGCAAGCCTTGAGTCTGCGGATCGCGGAACAGCTCGGTGAACGGTTGCGCCTGTCCTGTCCTGTGCGCCGGATCAGCGACTGGGATCAAGGCATCGTCCGCTTGCATACGGATCAAGGCGAGTTTCTGGCGCGTCGCGTCGTCATGGCACTGCATCCAGCGCTGTGCGAGCAGATCCAGTTCTCCCCGGCGCTACCGGAGCGACGTGCGGCGCTGCAGCGCGAATGGCCAGCGTTCGCACCGCTGCGCAAGACCGCGATGGTCTACTCGCGACCGTTCTGGCGCGACAGCGGACTCAACGGCCAAATCATCCAGTACGGCGGGCCGGTGCTGTGGGCGTATGACGACTCGCCGCCGCGCGGTGAAATCGGCGTCATCGGCGCGTTCATCTATCCGGCGCAACTGCCGTCCGATCCAGTCGCTGCGCGCGAGGTGCTGACGGATATCTATCAGCAGGCACTCGGCCCCCAGGCGCGCAAGACGTTGTCTTTTCACGATCACGACTGGGGCACGGCCGACGCGTGGAGCATCACTTGCCTGCCGGCGGTGCCACCGGGCTTCTGGAGCCGGCACCGCGACGCGGTGCGCATGCCGTGCGGTCAGCTGATCTGGTCCGGTACGGAAACCTCCGAACGCTGGGTCGGCTACATCGACGGCGCGGTCAGCGCCGGACATCGCGCCGCACAGCAGGCGCTGTTTGCACTGCGCCAGGTCTCGACTCCCTCCCTCTGACGACGATAGCGAGAGTTCCTTATGACCAAGCCATCATCCCCTGACACGTCGATTGATCGGCGCCGGCGCCAGTTGCTCGCGCTCGCCGGCGCATCCACCGTCGCTGGCATGGGCTTTCCAATCCGGGCGGCCCCTGCGCAGGACGCTGTCCGAACTTCGACTGACGTGCTCGACGTCGCGATCATCGGCGCGGGTCTGGCCGGGCTGACCGCAGCACGTGACCTGCTCCAGGCCGGCTGCGAGTCTTTCGCCGTGCTCGAAGCGCGCAATCGCGTCGGCGGACGGACGCTCAATCACGAACTCGGCGACGGGCAGATCTCCGACGCGGGCGGGCAGTGGATCGGGCCCGGCCAGACTGCGGTCGCGGATCTTGCGCGCGAGCTCGGCGTAGGTACATTTCCGACGCACTACGAAGGCAAGACCGTCATGATCGGTGGCGACGGTCGCCTCGCGATTGATCTGCATGGCACCTTCGGCACCGACGAGCGCATCGGCGAGAAGCTCAGTGCGCTTTCGCGCGACGTGCCGTCGGCGGCGCCGTGGACCTCGCCGCGAGCAGCGGAGCTCGACAAGCTATCGGTTGGCGACTGGCTCGCGCAGCAGGACATCAAGCCCGAGGATCGCGTCGGCTGGAACGGCAGCGTCACGCTGTCCGGCGGCGTGACGCCAGCGAAGATGGGCCTGCTTCACTTCCTTTCCATGATCAACTCGGCCGACTGCGATTTCATGCAGCTCGACTCGATCAAGCACAGCGCGCAGGAGACACGCTTTGTCGGCGGGGCGCAGCGACTGAGCCTCCGTCTCGCCGAGACGCTCGGAGATAGGTTGCGTCTGTCGTGCGCCGTGCGCGGCATCGGTGACTGGGATCGCGACGTAGTCACCCTTCACACAGATCACGGCGTGATTCGTGCGCGGCATGTGATTGTCGCGATTCATCCCGCGTTGTGCCAGCAGATCCGTTTCGATCCGCCACTGCCTGCAGGCCGCGCGGCGCTACAGCGCGCTTGGCCGGCGCATTCTCCGGCGCGCAAGACTGCGATGGTGTATCCGCGGCCGTTCTGGCGCGACAAGGGACTCAACGGGCATCTGTTCCAGGTCGGCGGTCCGGTGATATGGGCCTGGGACAACTCGCCCCCGCAGGCGGAGATCGGCGTCATCAACGCCTTCGTCTACAACGCCCAGCTTCCCTCGGATCTTGACGCAGCGCGGCGCACTCTGGCCGCGATCTACGCTCAGGCGCTCGGCGATGAAGCACTAACCCCGCTGTCGTATCACGACCACGACTGGGGGCGGGCAGATCCCTGGACGATCACCTGCGTCTCGGCAATTCCGCCGGGCTTCTGGACGACGCACGGCGCGGCGCTGCGGCCGGCGTGCGGGCGGCTGATCTGGTCGGGCACCGAAACCGCGGAAATCTGGGCTGGCTACATGGATGGCGCCGTTCGCTCGGGTCGCCACGCCGCACTTCAAGCGCTGAACGGACTGCGCAAGTCCTGAAGGGAACCATCAAATGAAGAAAATCCTGCTACTGGGCGGTACTGGCATCCTCGCGGTGTTGGCCATCGCCTTTGGCCCGACGCTGCTCGACCTCTATCGTCTGCTCGCCTACGTCGATGAATCCGCTATGGCCTACGAAACAAACGGCGGTCCCTGGCCACAGCTCGCAGATACCTGCGCCGGCTGCCACGGCATCAACGGCAACTCCCTGCACCAAGCTTATCCCGGGCTCGCGGGCCAGCCAGCACCTTATGTGGCCGCGCAGCTCAAGCGATTCTCTAGCGGCGCGCGCGCGAACCCGACGATGACGCCACTGGCGATGACACTCAACGCCGACGAGGTGCAGCAGCTCGCCGAACATTTCGCCCGGCAGGCTGTTGAGCCGAATCGCTGGCTGGAGGCGAAGCCCGAGATCGGCGAGCGCGGTCGTCAGCTGGTTGCGGAGCGGGGCTGCGCTGCCTGTCACGGCGAGAACATGATGGGGCGCGATCAGAACCCGCGTCTGGCCGCGCAGGGTTCCGACTATTTAGTCGCGCAGCTCAATGCCTTCGCTGACGGTAGTCGTGCCGATCCGACGGGTGCGATGAACGCCCTTGTAGCTGCGATACCGCCAGAGGATCGCGCGGCAATCGCCCAGCATCTCGCCAAGCTCGCGCCGGCGAAGTAATCCACCTCAAATCCGGATTCCATCATGGACCTCAAGATCATCCTGCTGCTCCTCGCAGATCTGCTGTTGCTGTCGAGCTCTCTGGTCTACGGCGTGAAGTTCCTGCGCAAGAAGAACTACCTGCTCGGCCTGGAATGGCTGGTCATCACCGTGTCGACGACGCATCTGCTGATTTACTTGCTCGCCGAAGCGCAGTGGGCATACAGCATTTCGTTCTTTCTCGACGCGTTCTCGCGTGGCTTCGGCATCCCGGTGATCGCCGTCGCAGGATTGATGGTACTGACTCATGGCTACCGGCCGTCTGTGCGCGCCGACGTGGTGTTCTTCGTCGGCGCGTTCACCGGCACCGTCGTGCTTATCTCTGCCGACATTGTTGCTAAGCCGCTGCCGTACTTTTATCTGCTGATGTGGACGCTGTTCTCGCTGTATCTGGCTTACTTCGCGTGGCGGCTGCAGCGTGCCGGCGAGACCGGCCATGCGATCGGCATCGTCATCGCACTGTTATCCGGTCAGGCGATCGCGTCGATCTACGATTTCTATCGTATTCCCGGCGACGAGGATCAGGTCATCTTCCTCATCCTCGCGCTGACGGTTTGGGCGTACAGTCTGGCCGAGATGTACTACGCCTATGGCGCGCTTGAGCGTGCGGAGGCGCGCGCATGAACGCCGTGCCCGATACAGCAACGCGATTCACCGCCTGGAGCGCGATGCTCGGCGGACTGTTCGCCTACCTCAACGTCGCGCTGGTCGTGATGGCCACCGGTGGCGACACCGGCATGATTCTCCACGGCCCATCGATGCTTAGTCTGCCGTCGGAAACGCGTGATCTGTTCCGCTGGGGCATGTTCGCTGACATTCTGGGCTTCTATCTGCCGGTGCTCGTCATCGGTGCCTACCTTTGGCATCGATATCGCGATCAGGCCGGTGCGCTGGGCGACATGGCAGTGCTGGCGATCACGTTGTACACGGTGGTCGGTGTCGCGGGTGCCGCCATGCAGCTGTCGGCACTCGATCCACTCGCGCAGTTGCATTCGGGTGGCGATGAAACGGTCAAGGCTGCGGCAGGAGCAGCTTGGACTGCGATCGCGTACGCAAGCCAGAAGGGGCTATGGTGGTGCGAGGGACCAGTCGTGTTGTTCTGGGGCCTGGTTGTCGGCAGGCAACTGCGCGAGGTGGGCTGGTCCCGCGCCACGTTGCTGCCGCTGAAGGTTGTTGGCGTCTGTTTCGCTCTGTTCTTCGTCGTTGGCATGTTCCCGGAACTGGACGCCTGGATGAAGCTGCTTCTGATCGTTGCGGTCGTGGTCTTCCCCTTCTGGATGCTGATGTTCGGCTGGCAGCTGATGCGCCGGATATGATGATCGGTAGCTACAGTCACCCAACCGCCACACAGCCGACACCGCATCGATGGGCAAGGACCAGACTCCTCCGAAGACCAGTCGCAACCGCAACCTAAAAGCTGGGGTACAACCTGCCGCGCGCCGCGGCCGGCCGACCGGTGATCACGATGCCAAGCGCGCTGCGCTACTGAAGGCAGCGATTTCGGTGATCGCGGAGGAAGGCTACGCTGCGGCGTCGCTGCGCAAGGTTGCGCAGCGCGCCGAGCAGACCACCGGTGCGGTGACCTACTACTTTTCGAACCGAGAAGAGATGGTCACAGCGGTCGCCGAAAGCGTGTTCGACGAGTTCAATTCCCTGCTCCAGAACACCGGCGAACGTGTCGATGTCAAGGCGCTGCTCCAGCAATGGCTGGCGTTGACAGAGGCCGACGATCCGGATCTGTGGCCTGCGTTGTTTCAACTGCTCGCCCACGCCAGGCACGAACCTGCGTTCACTGCGGACGTGCGACGTCGATACGCGCAGTTTCGGCAGCGGTTCACTGTGATCCTCGAACGCGGTCAGCTGCAGGGCGTCGTGCGTAAAGATATTCCCGCCGACTTGCTCGCAGATCAGATCAGCGCGATGAGCGACGGATGGTTGATGATGTTTCCGATCGAGCCGAAGCGATTCAAGCCGGAGCGGCTCAGGGCGCTGCTGGATGCGACGGTGACGCTGATTGGCGTTCCAACTACCTAAAGCGAGCGACTGCTTTAGGTTGAACATGCCGATCGACATGCTCAGATTCGTCGGCATGCATCGCCGGGCTGATCGACATCAACATCCGACCGCCGAAGCACATAAGGCAAGCATCAGGCAGACGGCACCGTGCCGGGGGAGGCCGTATCAAAGCCCAACTTGGGCCCAACCCAAATTTAGTTGAGCGCTGTTTCTTGGGAGCCAAACGACTGGATCTCCCCGAAAATCAGGCGAAGCGCCTTCTTTGTCGGAGCCGGCTTTTGCTGATTCAACGTCACGAGCTTTTGCTCTGCAAGGCGTCTCAGTTGAATCGCATCGAACTCGGCGGGTAACTCATCGAGCGCCATCCGCACGAGCAGATGGTGATCATCGGGTGACAGTGCAAAGGGTCGGATGCGCTCAGTCATACGAAGTCCTTGAAAATCACAAAAAACGAAACACCGGCTCCCGCATATGGCGCAGGAGCGAGTATTCAAGCCAATATGAGCGGGAAGCGCCGGTCGACGCCTCCCGCTCAATGGGGCAACCGTTAGGCTGCCTGCTCGATGGATACGACGTTGGGATTAGACGCGGCATTCACGGCAATCCGCCGCGGCTTCGCGGCCTCGGGCACGCGGCGCACCAGATCGACATGCAGCAGGCCGTTCTTGAGCGTGGCGCCTTCCACTTCAATGTAGTCATCGAGGCGGAACGTCAGCTTGAATGCGCGCTGCGCAATCCCTTGGTAGAGATACTGCGCGTCTTCCGTCGCGCCTTCGCGACGGCCGCTACTGATCGTCAGTACATTGCGAACGACTTGGATGTCCAGTTCGCCCTCGTCCACACCAGCGGCGGCGACAACGATTCGGTAGTTATCCTCCGAGCGCTTTTCGACGTTATAGGGTGGGTAGGACACGGCCTGTGCGGAGAGGGCCGTCTCGAAGAAGTCATTGAACCGGTCGAAGCCGATTGAGGAGCGGAACAGCGGGGTCAGCGAAAAGGTATTCATGAAAAACCTCCTGAGCATTGGCAAAGTTTATTGTCAGAACCCAGACATCGGCATTCCGACCTTCCTTATCTAGGAGCTACTTTTCAACTTTCAAGAAGGGCAGCTGATCAGCGGCTGTCGCCGAAGTGCCGAGGCTGTGTGAAAACGTGGCCTGATGCTTGCTGCGGATTGTGATGAATCTGCAGCGGGGCTGGCGATGCCAAGATTCGTTGAAGGCGAAGATCGAACTCAGAGCACACTGTTTCCGGATCGGCTCGATGACTATATCGCCGATGACAACCCGGTTCGTGTAATCGATGTCTATGTCGACGAGCTGGATCTGCGACGGATGGGCTTCGACAAGAAGCCGGCCGACACAGGCCGGCCGGGGTATCACCCCGCGACGATGCTCAAGCTCTACATCTATGGTTATCTGAATCGCATTCAGTCCAGTCGGCGACTAGAACGCGAAGCGCAGCGAAACGTTGAAGTGATGTGGCTGAGCGGGCGGCTGAGCCCCGACTTCAAGACCATTGCTGATTTCCGTCGCGACAACGGCACGGCCATACAGCGGGCCTGCAGCCAGTTCATCGTGATGTGCCGCCGTATCGGGCTGTTCTCGGAAGGCGTGGTCGCGATCGACAGCAGCAAGTTCAAGGCTGTGAACAATGGCGATCGAGCGTTCACTGAGCGCAAGCTGCAAGCGCGCTTGGCCCAACTGGAAGAAAGCGTCAGCCGCTATCTGGTCGAGCTCGACCGGGCTGACCGTGAGCCGTCCCTTGTTCCTGAAGCACGGGTTTCCCACATCAAGCAGAAGATTCGGGATGTCCGCAAGCAGATGCGGCGGCTCAATGGGATCGGCGAACAGATGCGTCAATCCGAGGACAAGCAGGTTTGCCTGACCGATCCCGACGCCCGGTGCATGGCCAGCCGGGGTCGAGATACACCGATCGTCGGCTACAACGTCCAGACCGCGGTCGATACGCAGTACCATCTCATCGTGACCCACGAAGTCACCAACGTCGGCCACGATCGGCAGAGTCTTGCCCCGATGGCCAAGCATGCACGACGTGCCATCGGCAGCAAGGAGCTGACCGCCTTTGCGGATCGCGGTTAC
The DNA here is from genome assembly GCF_058783185.1 of Fontimonas sp. FW305-C-3. Taxonomy (NCBI): domain Bacteria; kingdom Pseudomonadati; phylum Pseudomonadota; class Gammaproteobacteria; order Nevskiales; family Nevskiaceae; genus Fontimonas; species Fontimonas sp. FW305-C-3. The sequence continues at coordinate 38,806 of NZ_JBYSYK010000001.1, forward strand.
TTCAGCGGTGAGCAGATCCTGAAATGCGAACAGGCCGGCATCGTGGCCTATGTCCCGAAGTCTCAGACCTCGAACAACCGGGCAAAAGGCCTCTTCGACAAGAGAGACTTCCGGTACATCCCCGCCAAGGACGAGTTCCGCTGCCCTGCAGGTCAGCGTGCAGTCTGGCGATTCACGACCGTCGAACACGACCAGACGATCCACAAGTACTGGTCATCTGCCTGCCCGAAATGTCCCATCAAATCGAAGTGCACGACCAGCGAGTACCGCCGCATTTCGCGCTGGGAGCATGAACACGTGATTGATGCCATGCAGAATCGGATGGATCGGACGCCCGATGCGTTTCGACTGCGCCGGCGAACGGTCGAGCATCCCTTCGGGACCATCAAGGCGTGGATGGGCTCAACACACTTCCTCACCCGAACAAAACCTCGGGTGAGTACCGAGATGAGCCTCCACGTCCTGGCCTACAACCTGAAACGTGGGATGCAGCTGTTTGGAGTGCAGCAGCTGATGGGAATGATCAGAGCCTGAAGTGTCAGGCCGTTGCGCCTGTTCGACTTATAGACCGCGCGAGCGGCAAGATCAGGCCAAGAAATCTTGGGCGATTCGCCGGCTCATCAGCACGTGCCGCCAATCTATGGTTTTCACACGGCCTCTGCCAGTTGCAGTCAGTGAAGAATGTCCGCTTCGGGGGATTACATCGGTGCGCCACTCCGCGGGCCGTCAACCCAATCGCGTATCCAATTGATGGGGCTATCTAAGCTCGGCACTTTTAAGGGGCAGGAAAGGGCGAGCTTCCGCAATCTAAAGCCGCTGCACCGCAAAAATTGGGCGGGCGCCGCTCAGGCCTTTGAGTTCGTGTTCACCACGTGACTGGAATGTGATCCCAGATCCATCCAGTAGGTCGTGAGTCGTACCGGAGACAAGCACTTCTCCGGGACCTGCCAACGCCGCAATCCTCGCGGCAGCATGAACGGCGATGCCACGCGCCCGGCCGCCCGCGATCTCGACCTCGCCCGTGTGGACTCCGACACGGACACGCACACCGAGATCGGCGACCGCCGGGTCCATGATTGCCGCAGCATGGACGGCCCGGGCGGCACCGTCGAACAATGCGAGAAAGCCGTCGCCTGCCGAATCGATTTCACGGCCCCGATGGCGGTCGATCGCCGCGCGAATCCTGGCGTTGTGCTCCTGCACGAGTTGAGCCCACGCGTGGTCGCCGAGTCGTTCAAGCGTGGCAGTCGACGCAACGATGTCGCTGAACAGCAGGGTGGCGAGGACTCTTTCGCCAATCGCCTCCGGCGTCACGCCGTACTGATGCGCGCTGGCGAACTCGATGGCGTTCCAGGGTTCGTCGCCGACGACCCACGCATCATGTCCAGGTGGGATTTCGTAAGCTTCGCCGGCTCGGATGACGAGACTCGTGCCATCGTCCATGCGCGCCTCCATTGCGCCCGAGATCGCATAGCCCAGATGGCGGAACTGACAGGACTTCGTTCCGACAAGAGGCTGCACGTCTTTCGACCATTGCCATCCTGGCTGAAATACGAAGTGGCCCACCGAAATGTCGTCGAGCGCGACGATGTCACACTGCCCCAACGGAAACTTGCGGATCTGGTCAGGAGTCGCAAAGCTCTTTCGCTGTAGGCGCGGCATGAGCTCATGTTGCGCCGGAGACTTGCCCTATGCAACGTGCAGCCGATGGGCTGCCAACCGCCCGCCCCGTGAAGTACCTGTGGCGGCGGTCATAGCCGGCCGCATGCCGGTCATTCGGCACCTGCACCCCCAATCGGGTGTTACAGCGCGCCGCTCCCGAGCGCCGCCTCCCCGGTCTTGAGGGCATCGTGATGTGAGCTTTCGGTTCAGTCCAAGTTCATTGGGTCAGGATTACACCATCGATCCCCCTGCATCCGGATTGTCGTCATGATCGACCGCAAGCTTCGTAACGCCATGGGATGCATTGTCGTCACTTCCGTTCTGGCTCTGGGCGCCTGTGGTGGCGATGGCGGGAGCGGGGACACTACGCAATTGAAGCTCGCTGTTGCCGATGCACCGGTAGACGGCGCCGAAGCTGTCGTCGTCAAGTTCACCGGTGTCGAATTGCTCGGGCCGGATGAAGGTCCGGTGCTGATCGAGTTCAGCGCACCCAAGACGATCGATCTGCTCAATGACAGTGGTACAGCCTCAGCCGTGCTGTTCGATGAGCCGGTGCCATCAGGCACATACACGCAGATCCGGTTGCTGGTCATCGCGGACGGCAATCCGAGCGATTCCTACATTGATCTCGCCGACGGCAGTCGACAAGGCTTGCGAGTGCCGAGCGGCAGCCAGACAGGCCTGAAGCTTGTGTCTGGATTCGAGGCGCCGAGAGGTGGCATTGCCAACTTCACGGTCGACTTCGACCTGCGCAAGGCGGTGACCTGTCCGCCGGGCCAGAACGGCGTCTGCATGCTCAAGCCGGCACTTCGCCTTGTCGACAATGACACCGTCGGCAATATTCAAGGCGTCGTCAGCGCGACCCTGGTTCCAGACGGCTGCAGCCCAGGCGTGTATGTCTACCCCGGCACAGTGACCCAACCGCAGGACAATGACAGCACGGCGGTGAATACAGCCGCGCAGCCGGTAGCGTCGAAAGTGCCGATGATCACCATTCAGTCCGCTGGCGGTTACTACTATCAGGCAAGCTTCCTGACGCCGGGCTCCTATACCGTCGCGCTGACCTGCGATGCAGCACTCGACGATCCAGACCAGCCGGACAACGAAGTCACCTTCGGCCTCATCGTCGGCAATATTGTAGTAAGCAGCGGTCAGACCACGACTGCCAATCTCCCATAGCCCTCGTACTTCATTTCTTGATCATGGATTTGTATTGCTCCGAGGCCATATGAAATTCGCTATACCCGCGTTGATCGCCGTCCTGACCAGCGGATGTGTTCTTGTGCCGCTGGATGGATCTGGGGGCTCGTCTGGCAGCGGAAAGGCCGGCGGAGGAACGGTGGTCTTGTGCCATAAAGGGAAGAAGACGATGGAGCTTCCTCGCGAGGCTGCTCAGGCCCACATCAATCATGGAGATGGCTACGGCCCGTGCTGATTTGAGGTACCAAGCCACCAAGCAGCTCTTCAGGAACGTTTCGAGGTCTCGCGCTGAGTTCGTAGTTGAATAGAAAGCCCCGCTCTGGGGCTCACAACTCGAACTTCGCAATGTTTCTTTCGGGCAGCTCTTTGCCATCGCCAAGGGGCCAAGGTAGCTTTGAGGACGAGTATAAGAATGAGGTCGTGTCCAGCAGCAGAGCCGAAATTGGCCGAACTTACGAACTCACCCACTTAAAGGAGACGGTATGCGCAAGATCCTGATGGCGGCAATTTTTTGCGCTAGTGGAGCCGCGATGGGCGCCGATGTCGGCGTGTCAGTTTCAGTCAGCGAGCCCGGTTTCTACGGTCGAGTCGACATCGGCGATGCCCCGCGTCCGCGCCTCCTGTATGCGGAGCCGATCATCATCGATGAGGTGAGAGTAGTCTCCGCCCCAGTCTATCTACATGTCCCTCCGGGGCACGCGAAGGACTGGGGAAAGCACTGCCGCAAGTACAACGCCTGCGGGCAGCGAGTCTACTTTGTCGAAGACACTTGGTACTCCGATGTGTACGTGCCCCATTACAAGAATAAGAAAGGAAAGCATGACAAGGGTCATGGCAGGGACAAGCACAAAGGGAAAGGCAAGGACTAAGTCACACAGTTGCCACACGCCTGGAGTGGCCTCTATCTAGCGGCGGCTATGCAACAGTATTCGACGGTGACATGACCTGCGCAATCCGATCCCGCTTGAAACATAAGCTCCACTGCCTCGGCTCGCGTCCATTCGAGCAATTCACGCTAACCGGCTCAACGGTCCCTAAGCATGTCTTTTGCGAGTTATCACGCCCAGCGACAAGCGGTCATGTGCCGCTTGCATTCGCTAACGACTGGCCGCTTTCAGGACACATTCCCTTGTGCGGCTGGCAGCAGTGCTCATAAGGAAAGCGATCGTCGCGGATCAACGCGTCTTCGTCGCTAAGGACCAGCGATGCGTGGCGTTACACCGAACTCACGAATCCGGTACCAGCGGACTGTCGTCACGGACCACGTCGCCCGGTTCGCGCGGTACGTGGCGGGTCGCCCACAGATTGTCGACAAGATTGGGATAGCGACGACCGGCAGCTTTCGCGCGTTCACGTGCGGCCTCGCGCTGGTGCGGTGTCAGCGGGCTTTTCTTGCCTGCGCCTGCTGGGCGGGGGCGCTTCCAGATCGGGCGTGGGTCGTCGCTCATTGCGCGGGCTCACGCGGCGCAGGATCGCTTTTCTGAGGCACCCAGATGATGCGATCGGCGCTGACGCCGAGCTTGTGGGCGGCCTCGACGAAGCGAGCGCGGTCAATGGCCTCGACCGTGGGACTGCGCGACAGCAGCCATAGCGTGTTCGCGTCATTACCGGTGACGAACGCGGTGCCATAGTCATCGGACAAATAGAAAATCATGTACACCGAGTAGAATGGACGAAAGAACGAAACCTTGAGCAAACCGCGATCGCGGGCACCGATGAAACTCGCTTGGCCTTTGGCTTGCTTCCATTCGCCGGTTTCTGACTCGAGGCCCTGATTGACCACGCGGATGCCGCCATCATCGCGCGCGCTGTAGCTGGCGGTGACCTGTTCGAGTCCGCGCTCGAAGCGATGATCCAAACGCGCGATCTCGTACCAGGTCCCGAGATAGCGCTCAGGTTCGAAATTGGATACCGCTGCCGCGTGCTCCGACACAGGTACGGCGATGCACCCGCCAAGAAGCAGAGCGAGCATCGGCAGTAAGCTGCGCAGCCGAAATGCATGAAACATCGTCAGCGTGCCACACCGCGGCTCACGGCAACGAGCGAGCCGATCGGCCAGTTGTGTTTCGCAGCTGTCAATATCTATTCCTGTCAAGTTCACAGCAAATAGAATAGCGCGGCGGGCTGCTCGAGTAGAGATGCGTGCTTGTTCACAGGAACGTTCCTAGCGCCTTCCTTATACGGCTAAGCCTCGGGTCATGCGCGTTAGCTCATGGGCTGAGCCGCAGAATGAGTCACGGCATTGACGCAGCCGCGCGTTGTTGTGGCAGATGGGTGCCGAAGCACATCAATGATCGTCTGTTCCGTGTAGTAGCCCCTAACGAGTAGTTGATCGTCCGCTTCGGAGTACCGTTTCGGCAAACGCTTAGGACAGCTCCGGGCTGAAAGCAGTCGTTCCACACTGGTCGCAATGTGATGCCACACAAAAAGCCCGACGACTCGGGGGGAAGTCGCCGGGCTACGCTCACCGGCTTGGGAGTGCCGGGGTCCGCCTAAGGGAGTGGAGGCGGACAGCGGGGACCGGGGGATGTCGCCGCTCTAAAAAATTAGATGGGGATGCTGCGGATTAGTTCAATGCCCCACCGACGGAAGCTGAACGCCAGCAATACCGTCAAGGTTGAGTGCGACGTCACCTATCCCCTTCGGTCATAGAGGGCACATGATTAAGCCCTTCAATGTCACTTCAAATGGCCTGGCGCCCTACTTTGACTCTCACTCTCGCTCGGCCTTCAAAGCCCCACCATCGAACGAGGAGCCGGCATCTACTCTGATGCGCGCGATGACGTGGACCCGGTTTCGGATGACTCGACGGTCATTTGCGTAGCCTGTGCTAGTGCATTTAGTGAGGATGTAAGCTGCGTAAGAAATGCATCGTATGTGGCGAAGAGATCCGCGCCATGTGGAAGCCCCAGGCGATCGTGAACCGAGTTTATGCGATCCACCTGCCCTTCCTTCGATCCTAGGTGCGAGTAGGCGACGCGAAGATCGTAGAGCGCATACAGCGGCGCCATGCTCCCAGAGACATCGACAGCGATAGCGAAGCTTTCGAGTAGCTTCTGTAGCCGCTTTAGCGTGCCCAGGCTGCCTGATTCTTGACCGCGCGCGGCGAGTGCTCGGCCGAGGGCTTTGTTGTCGAGCGATTCTATGTAGACCTTATTCAGCGCATCGGCTACGGCCTGTCGCTGAAATGGGGTATCGACAACTGGACGCCGAATGGTGCTCGCCAAGTCGAAGACTTCGCGCTCCAGGTGAGCCATCTTTTCTCCGACCTTCTTGAAACAGGCTTCGAGCAAGTCTGAGCGCGCCCGGAAGAGATCGTCTTCCGGCGGACAATCTGTGAACTTGCACTCGATCTGACCGTCATAGAACTCCGAGCCGATGGAATGGTCTGAGTCGACGTTTTCGGAGCGCAAGTAGTACTGCTCCGACTCTGGCAAGCGGGCCACGTCACCCAGCCACATCACTACGCGGCCGTAGCGATTGACCCCGAACGGGACGTGGAAGCCATCTCCCTGTCGGATGTCGCCGTAGGTTCGCGATGCAAAGGCGATTCTGTAGGAAGGGTGTGCGTCGTACTTGAGAAGCACGTCCCTGCTGAAGAACAACGGTGTGAGGAACCCCTCATCAAAGGGCCGCACTAGCCCGGGAATGTAGTGATAGTCGTCCGGATCGTAGATAAATGGAACTTTCGTAAAGCCATAGTTCTTAGTTATTTTTTTGCGAAGTACAGTGACAGTTGTAGATCGCTCTTCGAGAGCTCTGCGATGCAGCTCAATCAGGGAGAAGCGAGTGCGATCCGGCATGAATGACGCCGTGCATAGCGGGCATACGAGCATTGGAAGACCCGCAACGGATATGGAAATACCGGACACATCCTCAGAAAAGTCGGAGAAGCCGAGATCCATATGCGTTGAGCAATGGTCGCAGTAGATGCTCCTGATGGATCCATGCTCCGGAAAGAGTTCGTCTACACGCATAGGCCTGATTTTCGAGGACTGACTACAGTGGCTCGGGATTGAGTCAGAAGATTACAGCCATTCAAACTTTGGCGCGGCTCGAGCACGCCCGCAGGTGCGCCCTCCGCGTAGAGAGATGATCGACATAGAGGAGATCGTCTGACACTCTTCTAGACCATGATCGGGCATGCTCATTCTCACTATGCCAATTGAATCTCCAGAAGATCTTCTTGATGAGGCGCTAGTTGATGATCTGATGCGCGCAGGTCAGCACGCAGGAGGGCGCGTTCCGATAAAGGAAATCCTCGACAACCATCCAGAGATTTCGTCTCGTTTACATGACCATTCACCACTCAGTGTGGCGGCTACGTTCTCCGGCCTGTTGACACTGCCGGACTTGCACGGCAACTGCCTCCGGCTCGAGGCCTTGGTTCACATTGGCTTGTATTCGCCCCAAGGAAGAAAGGGTCTGAGGAAAGAAACAGCTGCGCATCTTTTTCGAGCACTCGGGACAGGCATTTGTGGCCGCCTGGAGGATCCCCCCGAGGATGTCTTCGTCTCTCTAGTAGGAACCGAATCCGGTAACTTTCGGGTTCTAGAAGGCATATGGGAAACGAACGGATTCTTTTTGCAGCGATTTGTTAACGCCATCGAGTCGGCCGCCAGAGGGAACGCCAACTTTGAGCCGCTTCGTCGGATCACCTATTCGCTCTTAGCGCTATCTGACGCAGTTTGTGAACGATCCGGACTATCTCCGTATCAGCGGGGAATCTCTCCCCCATTGCCCGCGCTAACAAAGCCAATCGTCGACAAGCTTCCTGATCTCCGGCGACGCGTAATCTTCACCGAGACAGACCTGGAGTCTCTCGGCATCGATATAGGTTACCTCGAACCATTCGTGTTCTCGCCATCCAAACGCTCCAGTATCTGCGACGAGTCAATATGTAACTCTGCCCTGGAGCGCCAACCCCTCGCGTACGACGGAAAGCAGGTTTATCTACTCCTACCGACGGCAATCTCGATTGCGATCCGTCATTTAGCTCTTGGAATCTTCGTTGGCAGTGGCGCCAGAGATATCTTTGTCGACTTTCTAGCTCATGACTACAAGCGCCTGCTTTCGACTCTCCCATTCCTAGCAGACGTTCCGAAAGTACCAATTCACTTCAAGCGGCAGTCGGGGGCGATGGTTTCTAGCTCCACCGTGAGGGTCGACCATGGCCGTTACGTAAACCTCACGCTGTTCTGCGATACCTTGCAGGCAGTAGAGACGACTGGCATTACCGGCCAAGACCCGGAAGCAGCGCGCATTGAGAGATGTGTAGCTTCCGCCGTTGAGAGCGTTTGCAACAAAGAGAATCTTCCCGACTTTCGCGAAGGATTATGCATCGTTGTGGGATGCGGAGTAGGTAGGACCGTGGAGTTCGACCTCCCGGAGCTTCCTCCTGATTGGATGAGACTCTCGATTAGCGCCGCCGACTTGGCAACTCTTAACGGCCTAGGTTCTTTCGGGTGGATGCCGTTGTGGCGCTTGCTTCAAACGGAGGATCGACTATCAGAAGCGGGAGTTTATCTACAGAATCTCAGTGGCCTTCTCAACTTAATCTCATGGGCACAGTCGCAGAATGGGCATCTAGTTCCGCACGCTGAGCTACCGGATGACTTCATACACGAGGGACGAGAAAGCATCATCTCCATACCGCAAAACGGGCTGCTCGACCTACGCACTGAGGTTCAGTCTTTCTGGCGCGCACATAAAGTACGAAACACGGAGGGCAGATTCGTCTCCGTCCAGAAAGACGCGCGCTCTCTGTTCGATGAAGACAATCACCTTCCGCTATACGCGTCAGATTCGGGTCCTGGCGAGAAGCCCGCGATTGTATTTGAAACTCCGAATCGATCTTTTTGGGCGACAGTAGATTGCGAACATGACGTCGACGGCCGCCAACTCTTTGAGCGCTGGAGTCTCCTGAAGACATGGGTGGGCAAGCTGGCCCCCGTTCTGGATCGAGAGCTTCCCGACCTCCCGCGTGGAGCCGTCGCTCTTCACGTGACGTTTCAGGTCATTGAAGGAGCGATGCGCGACCTTTCCCGAGTGGACAAAGAACAGCTTGATGGCGCGATATCGGTGACCGTCAATCCAACCAACAGGCTAGTTTCTTTGTATGTCGGCCGGGACTTTGAAGCGGGCCTGTTTGACCCTATCAACACTGCCGAACGCACTCTGGTGCGCAAGGCTGTGGAGGGATTTATACAGCTGTCAGGTCGCCAACCCAGTGCCGCTCTGGTTGTCGAGCTTGCTGACATGACTGTCCAGAACACCGCCGCTCGCCATGCACATCGATGGCACGCGCGCACGTTCCGGGATTTCGTACCACCGCCATTGCGCGGCAGGCCTCCGACGATCACTAACTACGATGCGGCGCTGATCAAGCTTGGCGTGGGGTGGCTTGCGCGGGCACGCGAGGAAGGGGCCACTATCGAAGGCAAGGAAGAATGCGTTCGTTACTTGAACACGCTAGTTTCAAAGCTAGAACAGGACTTGTGCTCGGACGTTAGGTCTTTCAACCGTCAGAGCTTAGTCAAGCTCTGTCTGGACGCGCACGAATGTGCCGCGGTCGACCGAGGGCGCTGGGAGAAAACGACGAGCGCCTTACTCGGAATACACCACGATAAAGTAGCAGCTCAGGAAACCATTGCTGAGCACCAGTACGGGCTCAATGCCGTTTTTCAAAGTGCGCGACTTGTTGCAGAGATGGCAATGGCAGAGTCTCCGACAGACGACGGGATAGATCCAGGACTGCTGGATCTATCCTACCTGATGGCGAAGATGCTGCACCTCGTTGGCTTGGGCGGATGGTCGGACACTATTCGCTGGGACGCCATGGAGCCATTCATCAAGATATCGGCGCTCGGTGACGTACAGGCTCGCAAAGGCCCATTTGACGACATGAAGGTGCAGTTCGGGCGACGCTTGAATGACGATCGAATCGAGGTATCGGTGGATAATTACCCCACCCATTTTCACCCACCTACGCCTGTCGCCACGGTAGAAGATGCCTTCGAACCAGAATTCTTGTTGGCATGGCATGCAGAGTTTGCCTTCTCCGTCGATGAGGCCAGGTGCTTTGCCGATGCACTTGAGGACATTGGCCTAGCAGCGCACGAGATGGTTTTCGCGATCAGAAGATCCGATCTCTTACAGAGGATCGTCGAAGACGCTCCTCGCCTGCAGAATACTGCCAGCAAAATTCTTGAAGAGTACCTGTTCCCAGCAAGATCCAGCTTTCGCCCCTGCCCAACAGGCTACCGAGAGCGGGACATTGACTTGTGGCGCTTCAGACGCAGGCTAGGACTGCTCCGGAAGCCGTTGTTGCCGGTAACTGTTGAGGACGATCCGCTTCTGCTTGTCTCCCCTGGATTCTTTCGAGATGGTCTTGTGTACACACTAGGCCTTCATCACCGCGGCGATCTATGGACGTTTAGAAGCCAGAAAATGTCGTCTTGGGTAGGGAAAGCGATGGATGCTCGCGGCAGAGCATTCTCTAGTCTCGTCGGCGAGAAACTCACGTCACTGGGCTGGGACGTCGAGATCGAGGTTCCTGTAACTAAGCTTCTCAGAAAGGGATTCAATCGTGACTACGGCGATGTAGATGTGGTGGCGTGGAGCCGAACGTCGCACCGCCTGTTGTTGATCGAGTGCAAGGATGTGCAGTTCAGAAAAACCGATGGCGAGATTGCGGAACAACTATCTGATTTCCAGGGCGAGGTGAAGGCCGATGGAAAGCCCGATTTACTGCGCAAACACCTAGATCGTGTAGAGATAATTCGAGAGCACAGGGCGCAACTGACCACATTCGACGCCGAGGCACAGATCGAGGGACATCTCGTGTTCAAGAATCCTGTACCGATGGCTTATGCGTGGAACAGGCTGCAGACGCGAATGCCTCTTTCGTTGTTCGACGAACTCGATCGAATCTAGTCGTATACCTTTTCCTCCTCGTGCGCCTGCAGGAGTGTCTCCGGAGTATCCGATCACCATGATTGAGAGACTTCTCGCGTTTGTGCGCGATGCGAACAGAACCGAGCAGCTCGGCATTAGTCCGAGAACAATAATGTCCGCTGGGTTTGATGTCCTCCCAGCGGTCAGTACCTACGATGCCGCCCAGCAAACTCGTCGCCGAAAATGTACTTCGTTGACATCAATATCTCGCGTGGACAAATACGGGGGGTTGGCGCCTACGAATTGCATCTTTGCTGTCGGTGAGCCACTTGCCAAACCCGATGGTCACAATGGCACCGATTGCGAGAACAACTAGAACATTCGCTCCCCAAAGAAACGGGATGGGCCATCCGGTCCAACTCGCTAGAAGTTGTGGCAGGAATGCGACAAAAAAAAGATAGCCGAGCAATCCATACGTCATTCCCGCCTCAAACTCCTCCTTACGTTGCGATGGCATCGATCCGTAGTAAACGTCTGAACAGCCAACGCAGACCGTGACCCCCTTCTTTACAAATCTTCCACAATGGGGGCAGCCGAATCCCTCGTAGAGCAACTCCTCAGATACTTCTTTGCCTTCCAACTCCAGTCGCGCTCGCTCTTCCGCAATAGATTTCCACTGAAGAATGACAGCAACCGTGTATCTGAACGGATCCGCATCGACAAGCTTGGCGCAATTCTGGCAGAGCCATATTCCATTAAGAATGGACCTTCGCTCATCAACCGATAGGTCCGGATCGTATCGGGGGCCGTTCTGAGCAGCCGACGTGATGTGGGCAGCAACGCCGATGCGAGTTGCTTTCTCAGGGTTCTCGTTCGGACCTGACGTCAAGCACCGGCACGTAGGGCTAGAACATCTGTTTCCAACACGCTCCTGCAGTATCTTCTTTGTCCCTTCAGAAAAATCATCTCTATTGCTCATGAAGGCTCCAATCCGTCGGTTTTCCTGTATGGAGGATAGCTTCTATTGATCCATCTTCTTTGAAAAGTCTGGTGCCATAATCGCACCGGAGTGGGCGCTCTTCATCACACCAAGCTCAAGCCAAAATGATCAAGGACCATGCTGGCTCCCGTTATCCGCGGTCTGGCGATGCTTGCGGGTTATCGTGAGTAGAGAGCTACGATACGGAGCTCGTCGGTTCAGCGATGTCGGCACTGCGCAAGGTGTGCCCCGATCGGCTTGGTAAGAATCGCGTGTGTCTATGGGCACTAATAGTGCCCCAGATCTTCGGGTGTAACTGTAGCGGCGCTCTCGTCTCTCAGCATGCTGATTAAAGAAGCATACTTCTCTTTGAGCAGAGAACTGGGGGCGCGTTCAGCAATTTGGCGCACTTTTTCGGCCAGCACTGTGCGCTCCTCCGCCGATCGGCCCAGCTTTCGTGGGTCAGCGATCACGTATCCATCTATATCTCTTCGAAAGTTCGCCAAGAGGTGATCGATGAATTCTCCCGTCTGTCCCAACGAAATGTCCGACAGAATCTTGTTGATCCGTGACGAAACGAGCACTCTCGATACTCGTGCAATCTCGGATTCGAGACGATAGGCATGGATGAACGCGGGGCCGATCAACTCGTTCTCGTCCCAGTAAATATCTCCGAAATCGATTGCGCCTCGAAGGGTGTACCCATGCTCAATGGCGCTGGCCCACACGGCCATGATGTTGGACATCATTACCTCTAGACCCAGGACGAGATCTCCTATGATCAAACGAGGCTCCAGTCCAAACGCAACCGTGATGCTGTCTGAGACTGTGTTTACGCGGCAAGCGTATTGCCGCCATCCCGTATCCGACGGCGACTCGCTCTTCTCTATTTTCGAGACTGGCAATGCTGATTTTATTGCAAGGAGCTGGTCTAGCGGATTGGATGTCGGGGAGTGCCAGTTAGTAAGTATGTCTTGTGAAAAGCCAAGGATATCCAGGAAGCATACATAGCCGACGCCCTTGAATCGGTTTGCGTTGCCGAGAATCACGTTGAGGGTTCCTCTTAACCGCATTCAGCGGCTATTACATGCATTTGGTTCGATCGCGATCCCTTTCCGAACCCGGTTGCGCAATCCCTCCGTAAGGAATGCTCGGCGGGACAACGCCCACCTCAATGCTTAACGATGCAGATGATCTGCCGTCGGTTTGGCCGCGCTGAACGGATATCGCGTCGTTACCCAATGTCGCAGGCAGCCCAGCGGATCTTTCATCGCTGCTTGTTGCTCTAGAGAGCCCGGCGCGCTGCTTCCAAGTGCACCCTTGCGCTCCAGCGTGTTCGCCATATCGACCATCGATTCGATCGACTCGCCAATCTGCCCGGAGAAGCAACGGTGCAGCAGGTACGCCGTACGTGGCCAAGTCGATGCGCTTTCTACATCACAATCAGCGCTGAAATCTGGATCTCCCAGGCCGTCGAACGGGATACCCAGAACATCTTGGACTGCATGGTCCAACAAATGCGCGAGGCGGTGATATCCGACCTGATTGAGATCGCCCTCTCTCGAGATCGTCGCTGAGCAATGCGGGCAGCGGAACTGATCGTCATTCATAGTCTGTTCTTCAGCATTCATCGGCTTTCACCAAAGTGTTTTCAACAATGAGTGCTCGTGTCGTTAAGTCCGCTGCATGAGGACGCAACCCGAGTGCTTTTGCCGATATATCTCGGGTTGCTTCTGAACGCAAGGAATTCTGTTGTTGCGTCTCTACATATCATTCCGGTATCCGCCTCTTTCGATTCTGACCTGAGGTCTCGATTGGTCCGCTTGTCGGATACCGGTTGAGTTCGCCGTTCGTCAAAGGCAGTATTGATTTCGACGGATCATGTTGCTCGGTCTCAGGCTGATTGATCCGCCTCACCTCTCGGGCTCAGCCCACTTCATAGCGTTCTGATTTTCCGCATATGTACAGCGGAACGGGCGCTCGCGCCCGCCAGAGAGAGATGGATAAGCCCAACGAGATTTCTTTGTCAGACCTGCTGCCGCTTCATTTTGAAGGTGGCTTTAAGCTCGAAGCCTTGGCTGACGACTGCGCGCACTGCGGCTGGGTCATCAGCGCGCCGAGGTGGCGAGCAGAGATCAGCTGGATCACGCCAGCATCCTGCGTCATTACGCTTTCCACATCGTGTCTTGGATGCGGAGTCGATCAGACGCGCCGAGTGCGCATCCGCGCCCAGGAGCAAGGCTGGGCAAGTATTGATTGGATGGTTGGTGACAAGTGGGAGACCACCGTGATTGGCAATGTCACGTGGACAGAGCGGGTCTTGCGCGCGTTTGGTCTGTCGAAGCCACCGACGCCGACGTCCGAGCGAACCCCTCTCGATCAAGGGACCCTGCAGGCGATCGGCCTGCTCGCGCTCTTCGTCTTTATTTGTGCCTTCGTGATGACGATCTTGTAGACGGAGCGGCGGCGCAAAGATGAGGGCTAGTCCGACTTGCGACCGAGCGTTTCGTCCAGCAAGTCCGTGGGCTTCACGCGCAATGCTTTTGCCGTGCGCTCCACAAAGTCCAGGGACGAAACGACGACGCCACGCTCAACTTTGCTCAGGTACGGCTGCTCGGTTCCGATCTGTTCAGCCAGCTTTTCCTGAGAAATGCCCAGGCGCGTCCGCTCCAGCTTGACGTTCAAGCCGAACAACTCGTTCAACGTCGCAGCCTTGCGCGATTTCATCCATGAAGCGTCCATGGATTCACGCGCCCCTTCTAGGGACGTTGATTTCTTATTTAGATATTATCGTGTATAATTGATTCACTGATGTATCTGGCTGGCCGTGTTGTTCGGCCCTCAAAGAGATACATCCGACCCGGCCTGTGGTTTTGGCCGTGCCCTAACCCCGTCGAGACACTTCGAGCGTACGCCAAGCTGCCCCCTCTCATAGCGGATTAGGACTTGATCTCTCGTGCGCCTTGGAAAGGTGTGCCTGAGGTATTTCTTGAACCCAGAGATGGAGGTGTAATTTGCTTAATCGCTTTCTCGTAGTAGTCCTGCTGGCCCTGCTCACTGCATGCAGCGGCGGCTCAGACAATCAGGGGTCAGGCCCCAACCCCGACAGCACCGTGGCCGATGGTGAGGCTGCCCGGGTAGCTGCGATCTACCGCTACCTACAGGGCATGGGGTCCCTGATGATTTCCAACCTGTCGGAAGTCGATATCGGAGAGACCCGGTCGGGAACCACCGCATGCAGCGGCGGCGGCTCTGTCAGCTACACCGATACAACACCCACCGCAGGCGCAGACCCGACCGCACTCATCGCGTTCGACGACTGTGTCGAGGCCATTGGCCTGGTCGACGGCTTCATTGAAGTAAAGCAGTTTTTGATTCGGCTGCAGCCGAGCGGTTTCGGTGATTTCAATGTCGGCTTCAATGCCGATGTCACGATCGATGGCTTTGGCATGAGCTTCGAAAGCGTCACGGGACGCACCTATCTGCTGCCGGACGGCTCGATCCAGATCGAAGTCCGGAATGGTGCCGACAACGCGGCGGTGCTGACGGCGCCTGACGGGGTTTTCGCTTACCTCGACGACGCCAAGATCAATCTGCTGTACAGCCCCAGCTCTGACTCGGTGGATTTTGGGACGTCCGTCATCCGGATCGTCGATCCGCAGGACAGCAATCTGGGCGCTCGCGCCATCTTTGCGGACTTCGTCGTGCCGGTCTCGGACGGCCCGGGCCTGCTGAGTGTCGGCATTCCGCAGAGCGGTGGGTTTGCGTATGACCGCAGCTTCGATCCGACGGCCACCGACCTGGAGGGCACCGGAACCACACGGAATGGTCTTCTGGATCTGACGCTCGATCCGCTGCCGCCGTCGAGAGACTTCTCGGGCGATGCTGGGCAGTACGCGTGGGAACTCATCCTTGAGTCTCCGCTGCTTTCTCTGCCTGCCGGGGAGCCGTAATCATGCGCCTCCTTCTGGCATCTATTGCTGTCTCCACCCTGCTTGTCGGCTGTTCGCGCGTTGAAGCTGTTGAGATCGACAAGACGCAGCAGACCATGTTCGCCGCAGCATTGAAGGAGGAGATGACTTCGTGCACGGCCGAGACCGCCTTCAAGGTCAAATGTGACGCCGAGAGCTGCGCCACTCGTTTCGTCGACGGCTCGGAATTCACAAAGCCGATCGGGCACTTCACCCTCAAGTACGACTTCGAGGACAACATTCGGGCCGGGAAAGTCATCGGCTGGGGCATGGGCCAGTTGACCAGCCGAACAGCGATGAGTCGCCTCAATCAGCGACTCGACGGCAAGAGTAGTGCACCTAACGGGATCACGGTGGAAGGGCCTGCCGGCCCTATCCGCTTTGACCAATTGCCGCTGCGCTACCTGGAGTTCGAGGCGGCTTGCGACGACAAGCAATGGTCGGTGACCCGGCTGGCAGGGCCCGACGCGCAGAAGGCGCTGGCCGATCCTGCACTCTTTGCCAGGCGGGTGCTGATCTCAGCGATGGAGACGGCGAGGCAACGGCCGAAGCGGTAGCTTCGTGTCTCCCGAGGACGAGGCCAAGAGTTTCGGGGTTAGCCTCGCGACGTACAGCCATTGGCCGCTGGGTTGGCACCAGATTGTTCTGGACGTACTGCGCAAAGCCGCGGCCTGCTCGGGCGCGAGCGTGTACATAAAGGAAAAGTTTGGCGAACTGCGAATTCAGGGCGGATGCGCGGAGCTTGAAGATGCGATTCGCGGCGCGATGATGCTGGCCTGTACGACCTGCATCATCTGCTCCGGCGCTTGTGCGCGGCCGCGAATCGCTGCATTGCCAGTCTGCGGCGCGTGCAGGCGATCCGATCTCGACGCTCAATGGGTGGAGTTCTAGCTGTGCAGAAGCCCGCCGTATTTCTCAATCGACCGACGCCGGATTCGTGTCGGCGTGGGGGAGCAGCTGGGCAGTCGCTTCGGAGACTGTCACTGAAGTCATATCAGGGCGAGCCAGCGCAATGTCGATGATGCTGTCCTACCCTGAGCTGCCAGCATGAGTTAGGTAGATGGTAGCCAGAAAGTCGCCGGATGGTTTTTTGTCCGGAGCTATCGGGAAAAGCTCGATCCTTAGGACCGAGCTTTTTTATGCCTGCTGCTCGCGTTGCCGTCGCCTTCTTGCCTATGCGCCGTCGTCGATGATCGACTCGACGGAGAAAGCCTGGCCGTTTTCCGCATCGACCGCCCTGTATTTGTAAGTACGCACTCCGCGCCGATCACGATCGGCAATCACCCGCAGGTGCGCAATCAGCGGACGCACCATCTCGATCACTATCTTTCCGCAGCCCGGGCACAGATCAGCCCGGTAAAGCATGCCGCCTATGTCGAGGTCGATGGTGACAAACCTAGCGAGTTCCGCGCCAACGGAAACGGCGCTGGGTTCGTCGGCGTTGGACATATGCCGGTGCTGCTGGACGCGATGACCACAGCGGTCACAGATACGCCCCAGCACTGGCGCGGGATAGGTAACGACCGTGGTATCTAGAATCTTCATGCGGTTTCTCCGGATGCAGGCCGACCGCCGATGTGGCAGCCGATCAGGAAAACCGCTTTGGTGCGAAGTGGGACTAAATTCGCAGCGGCGTGATTATATCGAATCCACGGTCGTCCTCATCGGCGTCGCCGGCGGCTTCCACGATGCTTCATCGCGGCAGCTACTGGGTCGTGATAGTCGGGCGTGATGTCCGGCGCAATGCGATCTAGTTCAGTCAGTGCTGCACCCAGACCTGCATCGCTCTCGTATGCCAACATCCATGGCCGCTCGCGTCGACCATCGATATCGGCCACACGGCTATACCAGACACCGGCAGATGTGCTGTTTCCGAACACTTCGAGGGAGCGAGCTGCCAGATGGCGGGTTCGCTCCAGGCCGTCCGGATCATCCGGATAGGTATTGTGGTAACCCAGTGCACCCATGGTGTTCGCAGTTGAAGTTCTCATTGCATAAGCGTCCCAGACGACAGGCTCAAAGTACGAGCCTGTGGAAGCCGTCTCAACAATGGCTCGGAATTCAATGTACCGGCAAAATGGCTCACGCTACTCTCCCGATGGTTGGACACGTAATTGCGAGAGAAGTCCTTGAGAGCTGGGATATCGCTTTATGAAAGATAGGCCTCCCGTAAGTCAGGTGGAGGGCAATCTGTTCGACAGGCGCATGGAGCGGGGTCTGGCCGCCGGCAGTTGCGCGTCCGATTCTGCGTCGGCAGTTGTAAAGATGTATGTCGACGGAGCTCCGAAGGACCGCGGAAAGCACAAGCTATCGCGCGCCGCCCTAGACCTTCAGTTCTGGTCGAGCACTGTCGTTCAGAATCTGTCCGACGCCCAGTGGGGATCGGAGATCATGTTGATAGCGTTGACGCGGTATCTCGGGCAAGAACGAGTCGCGTCTGTTGCGGCGATGCGCCGCGCTGCTGAATGTGCGCCAAAGAACCTGATTCGGGCCGCACGACATTCCCGCCTTGTACTACGGCCCGATTCGGCACGCCGCACCGAGCTTGATCAGGTCTCGGTGGGAAATACCGAGCTTACAGAGCTATGCGCCGTGCTCGATATCTTCTCAAGGGAACATCGAGCATGCACAGAAGATCTGCAGCGAGCGCAGAATGAACTCAAGTCGCTCACCGCATTCGAGTTGCTGATATACGCCAGCCTGTACGCCTTTGAGTATCTCGTACCGACAGCAATTCATACGTCCGATACCCCCAGACGTAGCGATGCCATGCGGCAGTTGGCATGGGATGCCATCAACGATTTGCTCATCTGGAGACTAGGGACTGCTGAACCTGGGTCTCTGACGCTAACCGACACCATCATCGGCCAGTCCATACGAGATCACCTCACCCCGTCCATCTCAGTGGGAGAGTCGGATAGCTCAGAACATTTCCGACTGCGACGATCGTTTGAGTCTCTGTTGGCCGCTCAGATAAAGCTCAACGAGTTCGTATCAAGATCTGCTGATGCTTTCAGCTACGACGATGGAATCCGGTTTGTACGAAACGGAGATCGTCTTGAGATCGAGGAGGTCGACCCAGTTTCGCGGCTGATTTGGGACTTAGAGAACCGAAAGCTGGAGCAGCTTGACCGCTACTGGCTCAATCGCGCCATCGACGCTTTCGCCTCTTCAGATCTGAATGGCCGGCAAATCGGATCTGAGGAGAACGCTCAAGACAACCGCGTGGCGTACATCCGCGCGATGCAGTGCCATATTCGCCTGACTGAGGTCTATGGCGTTGGCGGCACGGTCACAACTCCCTCGGGGACGAGAGCGGACGTATTCCAGGCGGTACTCGCGCTGTTACTCATGTCGGCGTTCTATCTGAGGGACTTCATCGCCGCCTTCAGCGTGAATCTGCACATGACCGGTCACTGGCGCTCCGCCCTAGGTGTGATGGCAATGGAAGGACTGCAAGATCGCCTGCAGCTTCGCCTTCCACTCACCTGGTCTGATAGGAACACGAAGATCAGCAACATTGTGGGCTGGACTGTCTCCAGTGAATTTCCGCAAGGAAGCAAGCACGCTGCATCCGCCATTCTGGATTTATGGACGAACGACCTAGGGCGACTGTCTGAAAAGTTGATCCGAGGGGAGCCGGGCCTTCACCCGGAGCTGTTTGAACTCCCTTTTCTTGGTTTCGGCAAAGTGCTTGTACAGCTGCCGTGGATCGTCGGCCTGCAGAACAACTCAACGGCAGCGATCAATACGCTGCGTCGATTGGGTGCGCGACGAGATGAGGCAAAGGAAGAAGCTCATCGCATCGAGAAGACTCTCGGCCAACTGTTTGAGTACAGGGGGTTCAGGGTCGCGTTTAACTGGGAGCCTGCAGATAAGGAAGCAGGTGAGATTGACCTGATTTGCGCCTTGGACGGCGTTGTTCTCGTTCTGGAAATGAAGTCCACGTTTGTCCGTCGTTCGCAGAAAGAAGCTTGGCTACACGCCACGACGACTCTCAGGAAGGCGGGCCATCAGCTCAGCCGGAAAGTACGGTCGGTTGAGAGTGAGATCGCCGGATCTGAAGCCCTTCGCACTGCACTGTCGCTTTCAGCGCACCCTCCTGCCCCCACCATCTACGGGTGGATCATTGATACATCGATCGAGAGGGATCATTCGCGATTCGATGGATTCCTGAAGGTGTCTGTCGAGGAGATCCTGATCGCATTGAAAGATGATCGACATCTCTTACGGCGCCCCAACACTACGCTGGATGGCCACAGCTCCTCTATGACTGCCGCTAGCTCTACCACCAGCGTCAGCACTACCTTGTATCCGGACGGGTTTACTGGAGGGCGGTTCGTTGCCGCCATCGAAACGGCAGCTGTCTGGCAGGAATTCTAGAAAACTCGCAGACTCGATCGGCGCCACCGGCACCGCTGCGTAGGGGTTGGAGGCGGATGTCCATCCTGCGTCGTGGATTTACCTACCACGCCAGAAGATGAATTGGCCGATACTAAGAGCCCCCGTTCACTGAAGTACCCCCAATGTCCGATATTGCTGTCGCCTTCAAAAGTGAAATCATTCGCCTGTCGAAGAAGGTGCTTCGCGAGCATCTGAATCCTCTCAAGTCTGCAAGCTTGAAGCAGCGCGAGCAGATCTCGGATCTTCGGGATCAGGTCACCGCACTCAAGAAGGAGGTAGATCGCCTCGGTCGGGCAACCAAGTCGACCTCTTCTAAGGCGGAAGCTTCCGAGGACGCATCGGGCCTTCGCTTCGTCGCCAAGGGGTTCAAGACTCACCGCGCACGACTGGGCCTGACAGCAGAGGAAACGGCGCTCGTCCTGGGCGTCAGTGGACAGACAGTGTTCAATTGGGAAAAGGGAACCACGAAACCCCGCGCTGATCAGCTTCCGGCGATTTCGGCTCTCCGCAAGATGGGCAAGCGAGAAGTCGCTGCGCGGCTTGCAGAGATCGCACCCCGCAAGTCGAAGTCGTCATAACGGAAAGGCGCCCGCGCCGCAGCCGGCCCGGTCTTGCCACCGCGGCCGGCGGCAACAAGCCTCAGCTCGTGGCATTGGAATCGGGATAGACCGCAATCTAAGAGAACGAGTCGAGGGAGCATGGATCTATCACCAGCCGTCAGCGCAGCAGTGAAGCCGCTCCTGTGGCTGGTCCCGCTTGTACTTTTAGTTGCCGTCCTCAAGTCTCCTTGGTTCAAAGGGATACTCGGCGAGTTCTGGGTACGACTGGCGGCTAAGTTGCGGCTTCCTGCCGACGTCTACGTTCCTTTGCACAATGTGACATTGCCCACTTCGGACGGTGGCACGACCCAGATCGATCACCTCTTCGTATCGCGCTACGGCATTTTCGTCGTAGAAACCAAGAACATGGGTGGCTGGATCTTCGGCAGCGAAAACCAGGCGCAATGGACGCAGAAGATCTTCAAACAGACCTTCAGGTTTCAGAACCCGCTCCGGCAAAACTACAGGCACGTCAAAGCACTTGAGGAGATGCTGAATCTCCCAGTTGGGAAAATTCACTCGGTCATCGTCTTTATGGGCAACAGCTCCTTCAAGACGCCGATGCCGGCGAATGTGACGTATGGCGGCGAGTACATCGACTACATCAAGTCATTTCGAGAAGCCGTACTATCGTCGTCAGAAGCGCAGAGCACCGTGGCGCAGATTCGGAGCGGTCGGCTTGCCCCGACTCGTGAGACCCACCGCCGGCATGTTGAACAGCTCAGAGCTCGCTCGACCCCCAGCGCGGATCGAGCCTGCCCCAAATGCGGGGGTTCTCTGGTTTTGCGAACGGCCAGGAAGAGCGCCTTCGCAGGCAATCAGTTCTGGGGGTGTACGTCGTACCCCAGGTGCCGATACATCCGCCAGGCTTCAGAATCGGCGCTCTAGAGTTAACGGCTTACGCACGTTTTTCTTCAGTGCTGCCAAAATGGGCGTACGAACAAGATAGCCAGTGGGGGAGATATGGCTGACGAGAAGCTCTCTGCGTCACGCATCGCAGAGAAACTGGGGTGCGACGCAAAGGACGTGACTGCGCGATTGCAGTCGGCCGGCTGGATAAAGAAGGATGCAGCTGGCACCTGGGAGCTGACCCCAGATGGCCAGAAAGCTGGCGGCACCCCAGCCAAGGGTCGATTCGGTCAGTACATCGCTTGGCCTCCGCAAATTCTTCAGCGCAAGGAGATAGCCAGCACCGCCGCGCCGGCGGACAACGAATCTGAATCCAGCGACGACTCCGAGACACCCGCCTCCGGGATTGTCAGTCCCACCCGCATTGGCGATGAGTTCGGGCTCTCGGCGATCAAGGTCAACCAGATGCTGTCCGAGTTGGGGTGGATCGAGAAAGGCGTCAAGGGCTGGAAGGTTACTGATCAAGGCAAGAAACTCGGCGGTGTTCAGCGCGAGCACTTCCGCTCAGGGGTTCCATTTGTTGTTTGGCCTGCAGCCCTGCTGACAAATCGAAACTTGCTACTCAGCGCCGCTGAGATCTCCGGGCAACCAAGCTCGGAAGAGCCGATCGCGGCAACTGCAGCGGAGGCGGCGCCGGCCAAGTCATCGGAACTCGGGTTTCGTGAGAAGTTCGAGGCGAAGCATCGGGCCACCGATGGCCATTTCGTACGATCAAAGGCGGAGATGCTGATCGACAACTGGCTCTACATGGCCGAGATCGTTCACGCCTACGAGCGAAAGCTTCCCGTCGAGGAAGACGTCTACTGCGACTTCTACATCCCTACCGGTAAGGTCTATATCGAATACTGGGGCCTCGAAGATGACCCGAAGTATCGCGAGCGGAAAGAAAGGAAGCTTGTCCTATATCAGCGATATGGATTCAGGCTGATCGAGCTGCGAGATTCTGACGTGCAGAACCTCGATGACGTCCTACCGCGTCTTCTCCTGAGATTTGGGGTTCAAAGCTACTAGTCGATCTTCGGCGTATTTACATCCTCCCATTGAATGCGTTGGTGGAGAGTTCTGAGAATGGGGAACGAAGCGAATTCTCTTGTCCTACTAGAAAATTTTAGGGCGTTGGTAAAAGACATACCTCCACTAGAAGGGCGTGGAAAGTACGGCGCTGAACAATTTGCCTGGCTGGGAAAAGCATCATCCTTGGTTTCCAGATGGAACCAGGTCGAGCACATGGCATTCGGTGTGGCCAGAAATCTGATGATGATGAATCCGGATTACCGGAATTCGAACTTCGGGATAGTGATGACCATTATCTTCAACGCCATCGCCTCATTGGAGGCATCGCTTCCCGCACCGACCGGGCAGGTATTCGGCCCAGGCGCTGTCTATGACTTCTTCAAGGCACTTAAGACAATTACGGCGTCTGCTGAGAAGTCACTATATATCGTTGACCCTTACATGGACGCGGAAATCTTCGATAGCTATCTAGCGAACGTGCCACGTGGTGTAAAGATCCGACTTCTAGTTAACAAGTACGGCGCAAATGTTAACGCAGCCGCAGATAGATTTCGCACTCAGTACCGCGCGGATGTCGATGTAAAACGGAGCGCATCCATTCACGACCGATTGGTCTTCGTGGATGGTAGTCAATGCTGGGTTCTAGGATCCTCAATCAAAGATGCTGCCGCGAAGAAGCCGACGTATATTGCTCCGCTTTCGAATGACATAGTCCCCCAAAAGCTACAGCACTACGAGGATATCTGGGCCGGGAGCGCGCAAATCTAGCTCGTGTGCATAGTGCCGCGCCGCGTCAGAGAAGCGCCCTAGTTTGGCGATGACCTTCACGGAGATCGCGAGGACCTCTCCGTTCAGGCACGCGATCTCTTAAGGAAAGTATCGGCGGGTCGTTTCGGAGACGCATCGAGCCTTCGCTTCGTCGCCAAGGGGTTCAAGACTCACCGCGCGCGGTTGGGTCTGACGGCAGAGGAAACCGCGCTGATCCTGGGCGTCAGTGGACAGACCGTGTTCAATTGGGAAAAGGGAACCACGAAACCCCGTGCTGATCAGCTTCCGGCAATTTCGGCCCTGCGGAAGGTGGGAAAGCGTGAGGTTGCTACCCGACTTGCAGAGATGGCACCCCGCAAGTCGAAGTCGTCATAACGGAAAGGTGCCCGCGCCTCAGCCGGCCCGGTCTTGCCACCGCGGCCGGCGGCAACTGCCCAAGCGTCTCGGCACAGGGTTTCTGGAGGAAGCTTAACTCGGACGACAGGAAGCACTATTGACGCTATCGAAAAAAGCCTGCTTCGGCGGGCTTTTCGTGCGCTGCTGTCGAAGGATTGCTTAGCGTTTGAGCGTGATCTCACCTTGGTCGATCTTGAAGTAGCGCTGAAACACCGTTTCATCGAACTCATCAACCAACGAAGAGAGCTCCTTCGCCGAGCTGGCGGCGACGACGCGGCCGAGGAAGCTGCTGATCCGGGTGTGCTCGGCGTCCGAGATCGTGCCTTCGTAGCGGTTGGCCACCTCGCTCGAGAGAACTGTCATCGCGTACCCGGCGCCAATTTTCGCGCGGTCTAGATTGGATTCGGAAAGTTCGCCTGCATTGGCGAGATCAGCGGGGTCACACGACCTCGCGCCAGTGCGGCCATCCTTTGTGTAACCAAACGCGTGGCGTATCAACATTTCGTAGCGGTACCCGGCGTCCATTCTGAGTCTCTGGTTGTTTTTTGTTGGACGCCCATTTTAGCCGAACCAGGGTGGCCGTAGGCTCGCCGAGCAAGCTTGGCCTGCCTGTGGGCGCGCTACACACACCGCAGTGTGCGCTGATCGTGGGACGGACTACGCTCGACGGCGACGCTCACCGACCGGGCCCGGCGCCATTGCAAGGCCTCGGATCGGTGAGTGTGGCAGCTAGTTATTAATTCCGATGGTTAGTAACCCGTCTGTGGCCGGCGTCAGTTCCTGAATCGGTGATCTCTGCGTGAGTTAATTGGCGACGTGACCAATACTTGATTACGATATCGCCGATCAGCGATTCCCGTTCAGCCGCCATTGCCTTCCATAGTGCGGTCAGTTCACACAGATCTTGAGCTGGTTTGGCTTAGCTTCGGTGCGATGCCCATGGCATGGAACAGATTAGCGATCGACGCTAGGCCTCGTTTCCGCTTGCTTTAGAATAGTAATTCTTCCGAGATTGGCA
Organism: Fontimonas sp. FW305-C-3; assembly: GCF_058783185.1. Lineage (NCBI taxonomy): Bacteria > Pseudomonadati > Pseudomonadota > Gammaproteobacteria > Nevskiales > Nevskiaceae > Fontimonas > Fontimonas sp. FW305-C-3. Next base: position 63,622 of record NZ_JBYSYK010000001.1, read on the forward strand.
TCTGGCCAGACGTCGTCAAGCAGTAAGTCGTCGGGATTTTCCAAAAGGCGCAGTAGGTGCTCTGGCGGACGATCAAGCAGCTTTGGCTCCCCTTCCGCTAGTCTTGAGCTTGCGAACCCATGCGCCCTGGCAGGCAAGTCTGCTCCACCAAATGCGCTGCAGCAGAACATGCAGTGCGCTGTCTGCATATGAGGCGCTAATGCCTTCAGCGTCGTCTTTGGTGCAATAGAAAGAATTTTGTTGGCCGAGACAAAAGTCAGGCCCCACAGGCGGTCGTCCTTAGGGTACGAGCCGCATGACCATGAGGGCGCATCTGGGTTTGGAGACCAAGCCGAGTAGAGTAGATAGAGCGGTAGAGCGGAAACCGCATTCGCGGAGGCTATAAGCCGTTGGGTCACTGTTTGAGCTCCAGGCGGAGCTTGTGGCTTGTGCAACTGCGGAAATCTATTGATCCCCACCTTGATGACCTTAGCTTGAAGCCGAAGTCCAAACCACTTGCCGCTTGGCCCCGTCAGCCATAGCTCCCAGTCTGCACCATTAACCTTCTCTTCCTGCTTGGTAAATGACTGGACCTTATAGTTTCCCAGAACTTGGTACTTGGCCAGTTCGAATACCAAATAGTCAGTAATAGACTCTTCGCCAAGCCTTGTTCTCAGCGTGGCGGATGTGACCAGGTCTTCCCAAGTTCGTATGCTTCCAGCGATGAACTGTGCACAGAGCATGCATTATCCCCTTCAATGCAATGGAGCAGATCACGAAGCAGACTGCGAGCTATTATTTAGGCAGAGGCTCCCAACTCAGCCAGTTGCTGCCGTCAAATGAGCGAACCGTGATTCCGGATGGCGCCTGTTCGGTCCCTTGAATCAGCAGCATGACGGTAGATAGTCGAAGACTAGATTTCCCATGCAGCTTTCCAATCGTCCGGAGATCTTCGCCAGACGGCGTCGGCACTGGCTCTGGATGAGTATGCCACTCGCCAATGTAGTTGAGGCCAAACTCAGCATTGCCGTCGATCGCCGCCTGAGCACTTTTGGGATCTGATCGGTAGGAATGCCTAGATCGCGTATCTTTCTGATACGGTCCGGTCGCAACCAGTACGCGTACTTCCGAGTTTTTCACGGTGCCGAATAGTTGCCCGCCCGCCTCTCGATCGGATGACTCCAACTGCCGGTGCTTGCTCAAATACAAGACCAGATCAGTTGCGAGATATATCCGCTGCCTATGGCCGAAAGCGAAAAGCGTGTAGGCCCGCGAAGAGCTGTCCTTGCGAGTTCTCACATCGACGGCCACGAAAGTTCACGTTCGGAAAAACTCTGATTGAAATCGTCGGAAGGCGTAGCACCAAGCTTAACTACCATTTCCCTGTCGCCGAGCCACACTCGATCGCATCCTGTAGATACCCGCCCGAATAGAACGTCCACACCGAGCCTCGCTGCGACATTGACCGTTCCCTGAAGATCAATCGATCCATATGGCTGAAACGTAGCTCCGCAGCCCGGCTCTCCCAAGGTCGCAATATCGATAGGCCAGTTCTTTGTCAGACGACTGAGTACTCGTCCCCGCGCGTCGAGTCCATCTGAGAATCGAGAGCTTCCCAGAAAGGCGACGGCATGCCCTGCAAGCGCGAACTCTTCAGTCCACGTGCATATCCAGGGCGGCGGTGAATCCAGCACTTCTCTCCAGTGCTGCATAGCAATGTCGGCCCTCAGATCTAGACCTGCTGTGACAATCAGATCGACTTTGGCAAGACGGTCGAGAGCGGACTTCTTTAGAAGCTCGAACTGAGTCGGCTCGGCTGATACCTCGACAACTGAGGGAAACTCGGCCTCTATAGACTGCTTGAGAGCTAAAGCCTTATTGCAATTATCGTGTCGCGCACCAAGCACATGTCTAGATGTGTTGTGTAGACCGATAATGTCGGCATCGATAAGCATCATGCTCCCGACGCCAGACTGAATCAGAAGTCGAGCTATGTACCCGCCGATTGCGCCACAACCAACGATGGCAACTGCCTTCGTTCGGAGAAGCGGCAAGTCGGGGTTGTGCCCGCGCCCATGTACCCACTCGGCGTCAGCCCTATTAACGTTCTTACGAATGACGGAAAATCGTTTACACGCGTCGACGATCGTTTGCCTGGGGACGCGCCCAATGTTGCGGAAACCCTTTTTCAGCTGCTTTTCGGTAGGGCCTGTAAGTGTGGCCGAAACAAATACTCCGCCGCGGTCAGTACGCGCGCCGAGAAGAACTGGAAGTGGGTGTCCCCCTTGAATATGCGTCTCGATACTGGCCTGACCGATCAGCTCTAGCAAATCACTTCCCGTTTCCGGATATCGATCGGGAGTCAGTGGCTCTTCCAGCCACCGAAGGCGTGTTGTCGGAAATAGACGAGGAACCAGTTCACCGCGATGCCTCAGCCACCTTGAAACTACGGCGATGTCATCTGCAAAGACCGTGCGATTGTCCGAGATGCGCCAGTAGGATATGTCCCTGTCGCCGCCCGACGGGGCTACAAGGCTGACATCGCTCTTAACCCCTTTGGTTTCGTGCTTATCCCAGTACGATGCGAACTCCCGCTGAAACTCGGATTCGCGGCGTGTACGGTCCCAGCTGAATAACTCGAGACTGTCTCTTATTGCGAGAAGGACACGGTCTCCCGCATCATCGTCGTACCGACTGGTGCTAAGACAAAGCAGTCCACCACTTTCCACATGCGGCCATGAGCCTTGTCGGCCAGTGTTCGCTTGAGGAGCAACCACACGCGGATCTGACCACGGAAAGAATTCGTCGATACCTACAAAGATATGAGTAACGAAGGGATGATTGTGCCAACTCTTCGGGAGATCCACCCGCCAAAACGCCTTGAATCTTGCAAGAGTGATCTCCGCGACCCGAGCGCGCCGCCACGCTCCAGACCGAGCACGCTCCAGAGCCCTCTCAATAGCTTCGACATCTTCACCTTCAAATCGCACGAGAGCACGTACTAACCGTAACGCCCTCCCGCATCATCTCTGCGATCACTTTTATTTGACGTGGCAACGAACGCGGACTTTCCACCTTCGCCATCGCCGTCCTCTGGCTCAGGTTGATCGCTAAAGAACGATGTGTTGAACACATCATCCCAAGCTTGCCTGGCTTCACCGCGCGTGCATCCTGCATCGAGGATCTGAAGAGTATTTAGCGCCTCAGTCAGTTTGTCGTGAAGAAACTTGACGCCCTGGTCGTCCTGTTCAGCGAGATTCTCGTCGTTAACAGGGTGCTTCACTACACGCGATTTGGCCAGTCGATCGCGGATCTTCGTCCACGTTTCTCTAAGAGATACATCTTCACGTCCTGGGCTGGCGACGAACTCGTCCGATACAAGTCGCGTGACGGTGATGCCACTGGTCGTCTGCGCTTTCCAGTCAGTTCGGCTTCTGGAGAAGCCCTTTGTCAGACGAGTCACGCGCCGCATCTGACGTCCGTCGTCTGTTTCTCCGTTCAAAGCCTTGACCCTGTCGTTGAACCAGCGCGTCACTGCTCTGGCGTCTGAACGAGTCCAAGAAGAATCTCGCGCAAGCTCGTAGTATTCCTCCTTGCTTTCGCCCTCGACCATGACCCGATAGACAGGAATGTCGATGTGGTAGCCCTCGGGGTATACCTGACGCACGCAGTTGCGATGAACCTTCGCCGGGTTTGCGAGACGGTTGTCCTGAGTCAGCGCTTTGCAAACTCGCTCCCTTGCTGCGAGGGCAGAGAGTGTGTTCCCGTCAGAGTCCTTCAGATCCGCTTCTTGAAAGTAGGCGCCGTCATCGATGTCATAGTCACTTTCCGGATCCTGCACCATTGTGTGCATCGCGTAGGATCCCTGCGAGTGCTGATCCGGAACCGCGTAACCATCCCGCTCAAGCCCTGTTCTTAGGCGTACCCGCCCGTTGTTTCTACGCTCCCTCATGTCCGTTCTGTCGGCAGTAGTAAGCCGAATCTCTTCGCCATGAAAGGCGTCCATCTCATCGCTGCAATTGAACATGCTCATATGACGAGTGCCTCTCTTTAGTTTTCGAGCCCAGACTGAATTGCCGATCGAAACTCTGAAAGTGGGGAGCCCCTTTGGTCCGCCGCCGCCCAAGCGTAGTCCACGTCGGATATTGCTTGACGGGATAATGCGTTGAGTACCTTCGGTCTTGCATCATCCATGTTGCTCAGGTACTTGCGGAGCGCGTTTGAAGGGCACTGTGCTGGCAGGCGATGTCCGAAGCTGGCGCCTCCTCGTAACTCGAGAATCTTCTTTGTGATGTAGTCGTAGCCCACTGCCTGAGCGTTCAGACTCGCTTCGACCGCCTTGATTCCAAACGTCCAACCAAATGCTCCCCTGTATCGCTGGTTGTCGCTGATTTCTTCTCCGCCTTGCGTTGGCAGCGCCCCCAGCATGAACAGCTGAATTGGCCGATCTTGCTCCTTGCGAGCGGCGAGTATTTCCGTAGCCTCCACTGCACCTACTGCGCCGGGATTGTTAGCCCATAGTCCGCCGTCTGCATACACCACTTTGGTGCTTGTGCCGGGCTCAGTGAGCTTTGCCAGCGATCTCAGAATTGGTGCGGCCGTGGTTGCCATGCACGCATCAACCAACAGTCTCTTGTCGTCCCGCCCGTTCAGCCTCTCAAGATGTTTTGTTTTGAATACGACAGCGGCGTGCCGGGCCATATCAATGGTCGTCAGGGCCAGCGAGACACCGCGCGTCGAGTAAACATGCTCAAACGTCTTGTCGCCAAAGGATTCCGAGAGCGCATTCTTCAGGGCCCTCTCTCCGCATCTGCTACCAAGGCCGAACATCCGGACAAGAGTAGCTATTCCGGGAATTGATCTGGCGAGCTGGTACGGAAATATGTGCCCGCCATGCTTCTCGTACAAATCCTGAACGATAGACAACGGGATACCTGCAGCAAGCGCGCAGGCCACGATGCCCCCAGTGCTAGTACCTACTATTAGATCGAAACATCGTCCGACATCGATTTGCTGACTCGAATTATTGCTGGCAGTTACTCGATCAGCGAACGTTCGAAGGTATGTTGCTTGGTATACACCACGCATTCCTCCGCCATCGAGGCACAGCACACGATATGGTCTCATCGGATTTTCCTCGCCGACATTCATTCTTCCGACCTCTTCCCCGCCTCCAGGCCACGTGAGTGGCTGCGCTGCGTCTGAAGTTAGTACTCCAAGAGATTGAGTTCTTCCAAGCGAATCGCCATGGCTTCTGGTGAGACGCCGAAGTACCTTGAAAGTGGCTCGAAATAGTTGCCGTCGTACGACTCTGCGACGGCAAGAATTCTCGCCAATCCACGCTTGTTCTTACATCTCTTTCGTAATTCACCAGATGCGCCTCTGGTCAGGGCAAAAGCTGTGTCTTCCGATATTCGGAATGGGGAAGACAAAAACATCTCATTGAATGCCTTGGTAACAAGTTTCCTCGGCATTAGGTAGTGTGTTGCGAACCTGTCGGCTTGACGCTCACTTCTATCGGAAACACGAGTGGACCCATCAAGCGGCAAGTCACGATGCAACACCGCCTGTTCGTGTAGAAGCGCGTGGCCCAACTCATGCGCCATAGTGAAGTTCCGAATGGATCCTTCAAACTGCTCCGATATCAGAACAGCCCTTACGTCTTGGTCAATCTCGCCCGCAATTTCCGCCGGTTTGCTTCCATGAAAGTGGCGTCCGAGAGTGGGTACCGTTTCGACGTGATAATCCAAAGCTCTTAACGCACCTGCAGGATCAAGAATTTCCTTGGGAGTTCTAGGCGTTGCCCTCTTACCCAGAACGTCAAAGTACTTCCAAAGCGCGCGCTGCAGCCGGATCGCTAGATTTTCGATGTCGGCATCGGACAAGCTGCGCTTGCCTTTTTCCACCGAGGCGATCGCGTCAATCTCAAGCGAGAATAGGTTCTTTCTTTCGGACTCAGCATTCAGGTCGTCCTCTCGCTGTCGGGACTCGCGATTCAGATTACTCAAGGTTGTTTTGAGTACGCTCAATCGCGTCCGAATGCCTGAAGTCCACTTATTACTGCCGAACGACAGTAGGTTTAGATCGATAATGGAAATGCAGCCGGCGACCGCTGAGATCGCCGCGTGCATTGCGACTCCAGTATCGCCCCTTGCGGATCTGAATCCGTTATCGAAGATGACAAGGGCAAATTCGGCCAATTCGATACAGTGAGTCGCGATCTCGATTGGGATTTCTGTGGCCGGCATCAACTCCGTTAACGCTTCGGCGGCAATCAATCGCCTTTTTGCTAGATCGCGCTCGTGCTTCTTCGCAGTCCGCAGACGAATGACCTTGTCGAACTGCACTGCATCTTTGTGAAGCAGTGCTTCAAGAGCCGGATAAATCTGCCCCCCGATGCGAGCCTTGATCTCCGTGAGTCGCGACAGATGAACTGCATAACTTTTTGGCCGGTCTGGATCGATCGTCAGTTCGATCACAGTTCGTATCAGCTGCGCGGACAGCAAGCCCTGAAGTGCCGCAGCACTCCCGGAGCCAGGTTTGTGGCTGCCGGCACCGAATTTCTTTAGCAGTTCACTTGTTTTGTGATCTAGCAGGTTCTCGTCCATTGGCGTTCTACAAAGGTCACGCACCTACGCGGAGTGCATTGGAATTCTACGATCAGGTCGGCTCGGGCCGTACGCCAAGTTTTTCTGCTTCGAAGCCCTGCAGCCAAAGTTCAGCTCCAGGGGTGATACCCCCGGAGCCGGACAATTGATCAACGCTTGCTGTTGGGGGTCGTGCTGATCGGCGTCCAGGCATGTCCCGGCTTCGACGTCGGGGGCAGCGGCTTGTTGTCCGGGACAGTCGCGAAGTTGGGAAGCTTGCCGCCGCGCGGACCCACCTCTTGAAAGATCCCGCCGCCGGTGCCAGTGCTAGAACCAGGTTTCTTGCTCATCTTGTGTTCCTCAAGTTGGTCCGCCCTGCCGGACGGGGTCAGTGAATGCCATCTACCTTAGGCAAGATGGATCATAACTGAACCAAATATGGGTTTACAAGTAGCCTACCTGTTAGACTACTTCTTGTGCCACAATAGGCCCATCAATCAACCCTCTTTGGGAATAAACATGCTGACACCGCTGGGTCGCCAGATTCGAAAACTCCGCCTCGACAAAGGAGCTCGACTGAAAGACATGGCGGATGAATTTGGGGTCACGTCGTCGTTTCTTTCGGCTGTAGAGAACGGACGCAAAGCAATGCCTGACGACTGGCTCGCTAAGCTGGATCGGTACTTTGCTGGATTTGGTGTATCGAGATTGGAATGGTCGCGATTGGCCGAGGACTCGAGACAAAAGATGGTGATGGAACTGGCAATGGCGAATCCATTTGATCGCGAGACCTGCCTCGCCTTCGGACGTAATTACCTTTCGCTTCCTCCAGATAAGAAGAAGAAGATAAGGAGCATGCTTAGTGACGACGCATGATCGCCCATTCCGGACTACCGGCTTTGAAGTTCATCGCCGCTCTCGGCGTCATGTGCGCAAGGTTGCGCACTATTTGATTGACCACGTCCGCAATGAGATTGGGTATCCGGGCGACATCTTCCCCGTCGTCAAGCTGATTGAGTTCTGGGGCTCTGAATGCGGGCCTACCCCTGGGAAGCACTATCCGAACTTCGAGATCTGCGAGTCAGATGATCTTCCGGAGGGTGTCGCTGAGTTCAGCGCGCATGACAACACTATCCGTGTTGAACGCGCGGTCTGGGACGACGCTAACGCGGGCGATCCAGAATCATGCAGTGTCCTTGCCCATGAGCTCGGGCACGTAATGCTGAGCCACTACGCCGCAGCCGGTCGTTATGCGGCGAAGCTGCGAATCGTCGATCCTGAGACAGACAGCGAGTATCAGGCGAACTGGTTCGCTGATGAATTGCTGATGGATAGCCGCTTGATCGGACGCTCTGACGGCGTGGCTGCGTTGGTTTCAAGGTTCAACTGCTCTGAGAGCATGGCGACGCGTCGAATCCGAGACGCAGTCTACGAGCGCACGCATTCTCGTTAGGTACTCGTCTATCCCGGCTCGTCAACGCTTGTTGCGTACCGATACTTGAGCCGATCTTCCGCAAGCGCCGCAGCCACGTCCCGCTCGCTGCGCAGTTCAATAATTTCTGCATTCAGTTCGGTTACTGCTTGCGCCAGTTCGGCAGCAATCCTCTGCTGATCTGCGAGAGATTCCCTGAGACCTTTGATCACCGTAGTCTGATCTGAGATCAGGTCATTCGCATCGGCCAGCTGCTGATCGTGGCGCTCCACGAGCTGGGCATGGATTGCTGAAAGACGTTCGGCCGCTAGATTCATCCACCGATCGATCCAAGCTTTGTGCTCTGTCTCGAGATCTGTCGGAAGCACTAGCATCGAACGCACAGCCTTCGCCGCGAGCTCCTCGCGCAACGCCCGCACCGTCCGACTCGCCCGCTGGCGCTGACAGCCGCCAGCGGCATCAATCAACTCATCTATCTTCGGCGGTCGCCCCAGCTGATGGTTGAGCTTGATCGCCAATTCAAGCAACTGCTCGTCATTCAGTACTGCGGGCCGGCCAACCTGACCATACTGCTGATCGTTCGCGCCGATCTGCTGACCGAGATTCGGAACTTCGGAACCGTTCGGAACGGTTCCGTTCAACCCGTTCCCGGACTTTGAAGGCTTAGTGTGCACGCTGCTTCTCCGAGTACTGTGCGTCGTTTGCGGCGAAAGTCGCCTTAGCTGCAGGGTCGAGACTGTCCTTGGCACCAAAGAGCAGCGACGCGAGGTCACGACCGTTGTGTCCCGCCGCACTCCAGGTATCAAGCGTTACGACGAACTCCGCCACCAGATACTTGGCCCAGCCCCGCGCCTTCGCTGGCGTGGCAACAAATTGCAAGATGTACTGCATAGCAGCGGCGAGCCCCGCATCGCGAGATTCCAACCAGCTCAAATGCGGAGCCAGCATCAGAAGCGACTGGACCTCATGGCGAACCACCAGCCCATGAAGAGGGCGGCGGGATTCACCGACCGAACGGAGTTTGCCGAGGTCATGCAGTAAGTAGCCCAGCTGCGCCATGGCCGGAGCCATTGCGTCATCGGGCAGAGCCCACCGAGCCAGGTTTGCCGCGATGTCGAGCGCCGATGTGCTGTGAATGAGCAGGCCACCGGCCTGTGCATGGTGGTGACTTGCACTGGCGCGACATCGCAAGAACGGAACCCCAATTGCGGGATCAAGAAGGATGCGGCGAAGGAATCCGCGAAGCGGCTCGGGCAACGACTGCTCCAGATCCTTGAGACGACGCAACGCCGCCTGAGCTTCAACGGGACACTGCCGCAACGGCAACAGTTCGGCTGCACAGTCCACAGCGTCAACATTAAGAGCGTTCATCTGCCGGATGTTGAGCTGCGACTTGCCGTCAAAGAGGCGAACATCCGCGTGGACTTCGACTGGCGCAGGAACCGCAACGGGACCGATGAAGGGCCGATGTTCTGGCCAGACAAATCCCAGCACGGAACCTTCAGAATCCTCGAGCACCAGCTGGAGCCGTGTGGCGCCGCTGCTGCACGGCCTCTCCGTGCACTCCGTCAGCATGAAGGTGCCATGCAGGGTTTTACCCTGATGCTCAGCCAACGCCGTTGTTGAAATGCGTGTGCTCACTGATTTGCTGCCTCGCGCTGAAAGAGGTGTTTCACAATCCGCCGTGCCAAGACTCTCGGCGGATCGGTATGGCTGCATTCGCCATTGAACGTCGGGTCATTCATCTGGTTCTCGACCCACTGGGTCATCGCGGTGGCGTTGCAACGGTGACGGCCGTCGGCCAACCACATCACCAGGTCAACGCCTTTCGGGTTGATACCAAGCTGATCCATCACAACCGCGCCCAGGTGCTGCGCGACCCGCGGCCGCGCAGCAGCCCAAACCCCTTCTTCGAGCTTTTCGATGAGCTGGTCTCGCGACAGCAACTCAAAGGGTGACTTCCTAGTCACGGGCACCCCCGGCAGTCTTGCGACCCATCTTCAAGAAGCTATCGTTCGCAGCAGCCTTGACGCCACCATTGACCACGCCAGACACCAGAGTGTCGAACGCGACGCCATCACGGCGCATGAGATTCGGCACGAAGCGGCTGTAGGTGCGGAACAGCATCTCGGTAGTGTTGTGCCCAAGCTGACGAGCAATCCATTCCGGCGACTCGCCCGCCGCGAGCCACAGCGTCGCGCAGGTATGACGCATCTGATACGGACGGCGGTATTTCATCTCCAGGTTGCGAAGCAGCGGTGCCCACACGCGATCGGTGAAGTTCGTGTTGTCGATCGGATTCTTGTTTTTGGTGCAGAACACGTAATCGTCAGCCACTGACTGCGGATCATCGATATACGCCTTCGGCCGCATGGCCATCAGCGCGTCGTACACCGGCTGACTCATGTGAACCTCGCGCTGCGAGCCGTTGTTCTTCGTGTATTCGCCGCGGCCGTTCTGATACGTCTCGCGAATCAGGACCTGGCGACGCTCGAAGTCGATGTGCTTCCACCGCAGGCCATGGACTTCGCCGGAACGAACGCCAGTGAAGAAGCGGAGCGTGAGGTACGGGTGATAGTCCTTACGGACGCGGCCGAGGATCTGCTGCACTTCATCAAGGCCGAACGGCTCGATGTCCTTGCGCTGCACCTTGAGGCGCTTGACCGTCACGCACGGGTTGCGAATCTCGAACCGCAGTGCGGCCTCGTCCAAGATCATGCGCAGGATGCCCACGACTTTATTAATAGTCGAAGCAGACACCTTGCGACCTTCGGCTGCCGGCTTGGTCGGCATGCGAACCTGCTTTTCAGCCAGCTCGGCACGGAACGCCAGCACCAACTCACGCGTGATCTGGTTGACCGGAACGTGTCCGAACGCAGGAAACAGATGCCCCTCCAGAACCGACTCGATCGATTCCTTGTGCGACCGGCGCCATTCGATCTGCTTTTGCACCAGCCACGTGGCGGTGAATTCCGAGAATGTCGGAAACACCAGCGCAGGCGCCGCCCGCTCGACGACGGGCAGGTACATCGCCGGCGCCGAAACGAGCGTCTTTGCTGTGGCGAACTTGTGCGCCATCTTGCTGCCGGGGAAGTAACGCCCGTATTCGAAGGTGCCGAGCGAAATCTCGGACTCGATCTTCGCGAGCACCTTTTCCATCTTGCGACGGTTGGCGGGCGTGTCTTCGAGAGAACTCTGCTCACGACACCGCAAGCCCTGGTAGCGGAAGTCGAAGAACAGCCGGCCGTCGGAGCGACTACGAATACTAGCCATGGCACAGCTGACCCGAAGCAAGCGGAATGGCCGTGTCTTCTGCCGCGATGATCCGCTTCTGCATGTCGCGTTCGATCACCTCCCAGCAGAACAGGATCTTGCGGCCGCCGAAAGGGCGGATGTAATGAGTGCCCTCGAGCAGGACCGAATCTTTGAGGCGGTTACGGATGGTGCGCGTGTCGTACTTAATGCGAGCAGCCAGTTCCTCCGTGGTCAGGTATGTGGGGCTAACCGAGTCAGGCATGTGTTTGTCTCCAATGCGATCAACGTTGATCTTTTATGATTATATTTAGGCATTGAAGCATAGTCAAGCAGTTTTGATCTTCTGTGATCAGAAATAGGCCTTTGAGCTACAATCCGCGCGCAATGATCCGGATCAAACTCAGGCAATTTCTTGACGACAAGGCTTTTGCCGATGGCCGCAAGATCACGCTCAACGAAGTGTCTGAAGTGACTGGGATCGCGCGAGCGACCCTAAATCGGATTGCGAACATTCCTGGATACAACACAACCACCGACAACGTGGACGCGCTATGCACCTACTTCGGATGTACTCCGGGGCAGTTGTTAGAGCACGTGGCCGACAAGACAAAGACCGAGTAATCAGGTCCGCTCGACATTTGGGCACGAGAGATTCGGTCATCCGCGACCAAGCCAGAATTTCGTGGGCATAAAGCGGGCACAGGATGGGCATTTGTGCCCAACCGGGGTAATGCGCCCAAAGTCGAGAAACGGTCAAGCGGCCTTCGCGACCAACCTAACGCGCAGCAAAAAACCCGACTGAGACAGTACTCAATCAGGCTCTAAGTTCTTGATGTTGGTGCGCCCGGAGGGATTCGAACCCCCGACCCTCGGCTTCGGAAGCCGGTACTCTATCCAGCTGAGCTACGGACGCATTGACCTATTCTACAGCCGCACGCTCGCCTAATGACTCGCGCCTTCGGAAGCCGGTACTCTATCCAGCTGAGCTACGGACGCATTGAGTGTTGCTCTACAGCTTACAGCGCCTGATGAGTCTCGGCTTCGGAAACCAATACTCTATCCAGCTGAGCTACGGGCGCGTGCCGCCGGGATTCTACGGGACTCGATGTCGCTTGTCCCCGACGCGGGCCAGCCGCCCAGCGTAGTTCATCCGTTTTGGGGGTGGACTTGCCTGCCTGCCGCGCTATGCTGCGCGGCGCCCGCAAGGGGCACCCCCATTTTTTGCACAGGTCCCGACGATGATTCAGCCGCACGGCTCTGCCGAACTCAACCCGCTCCTGGTTTCCGACCCTGCCCGCCATGCGGCGCTGAGCAAGGAGGCGGAGACGCTGCCTTCGCTGTTGCTGAACTCGGCCGCGGCAGCCAATGCGGTGATGCTCGGCGGCGGCTATTTCAATCCGCTAACCGGTTACATGAATCTCGCCGATGCGCTGTCGGTGGCGGAGAAGATGCACACGGTTTCCGGCCTGTTCTGGCCGGTGCCGATCGTCAACCTGACCAAGGAATCTGGCATCTCGGCCGGCCAGCGCATTGCGCTGCGCGACCCGAACGTCGAAGGCCATCCGGTGATCGCCGTGATGAAGGTCGACGCGGTCGAGACGGTCAGCGACGAGCAGATCAAGTTCATGGCCGAGAAGATCTTCGGCAACCTCGACCCCAAGCATCCGGGCGTCGCGACGTTCACCGGCCTCGGCAACACGCTGCTGTCCGGCCCGATTGAAGTGCTGAACTTCAGCTACTTCAAGTCCGAGTTCCCGGATACCTTCGTCACCGCCGTCGAGATCCGCAACGAGATCAAGCAGCGCGGCTGGCAGACTGTGGTTGCATTCCAGACCCGCAACCCGATGCACCGCGCGCACGAAGAGCTGTGCCGCATGGCGAAGGACCGCCTGAAGGCCGACGGCATCGTCATCCACATGCTGCTCGGCAAGCTCAAGGAAGGCGATATCCCGGCGCCGGTGCGCGATGCGTGCATCCGCAAGATGGTCGAGCTGTACTTCGAGCCGAACACGGTGATGGTCAAGGGCTATGGCTTCGACATGCTCTACGCCGGTCCGCGCGAGGCGGTGCTGCACGCGATCTTCCGCCAGAACATGGGCGCGACGCATCTGATCGTCGGCCGCGACCATGCCGGCGTCGGCAGCTACTACGGCCCGTTCGATGCGCAGACGATCTTCGAAGAGCAGGTGCCCAAGGGCGCGCTGAAGATCCAGATCTTCGGTGCCGACAACACCGCGTGGTCGAAGAAGCTGAACCAGGTCGTGATGATGCGCGAAGCGCCGGGCCACACGCCGGACGACTTCATCAACCTGTCCGGCACCAAGGTGCGCGAGATGCTCGGCAAGGGCATGGCGCCGCCGCCGGAGTTCTCGCGTCCGGAAGTGGCGAAGATCCTGATGGACTATTACCAGTCGATCGGCGGCTGAAGCCACCGGGGACAGATGCAAAAAAGCCCGCCTCATCGGCGGGCTTTTTGTTACGCGTCTACTCGAACCAGACCTCGAGCCGGTTGCGGCCTTCGCGCTTTGCGCGATAGAGCGCCGAATCGGCATTGCGCATCAGCTCGGCGAGATCGCGCGTGGTGTGGCGCAAGGAAGACAGGCCGAGGCTGACGGTGAAGCTGATGTCGCGCCCACCCGGCACCGGCACGCGCTGCTCGCTGATCAGCAGGCGCAGGCGCTGTGCCATCTCGGCGGCGGGTTCCTTGTTGGCGCGCGGCATCATGATTGCGAACTCTTCGCCGCCGACGCGACCGAGCAGGTCAATGTTGCGCAGATGGCCAGCGCAGGTCTTGGTCAGCGCGACGATGGCGCGATCGCCGATCTCATGACCGTACTTGTCGTTGATCGACTTGAAACGATCGATATCGAGCAGCACCAGCGACAGCGGTTCGGAGAAACGCCGCGCCCGTTCGATCTCCTGCGCACCCATCTCGAAGAAATGCCCGCGATTGGCGATGCCGGTCATCGGATCGCGCGTCGCGCGCTGATACAGGCGTTCTTCGCGCTGCTTGGATTCGGTGACGTCCTGGATGACTTCGACGAAGCCGAGCAGCTCGCCGCTGCCGGCGCGCACCGAGTCGAGCGCGATGTGCGCCATGAACTCGCTGCCGTTGCGCAGGCGCCGGCGCTGCTCTTCCTTGCAATGCCGGTTGGCGCGGACGAATTCGAGCAGCCGCGTGGCCGCGCCATCGCGCTTGAGCTCGTCGGGGAACAGGGTCTCGTAACTCTGGCCGACGACGTCCTGGCGCGCGAAACCCGTGATCAGCTCGGCGCCGCTGTTCCAGCTCTGGATCACGCCGCGGCGGTCGATCAGATAGATGCCGTAAGCGGTGACGCTCTGCACCATCTCCGAATACTTCTCGGGCTGACTGCTGAGCAGCTGTTCGTGCAGGGTCGGCAGGTAGCCGTCGAAGCGCTCGGCATCATGGCTGCGTGGCGCAGCAACCGCGTAAGGCGATGGCCTGAAGTCCATCAGGCCATTCTACTGATGCGCGCCCGCAGCGGTTGCCCGTCGGTCTGTCAGATCAAACCTGCACTGCGCCGGACAGCGCCTGACGCCGCCCGCGCTGCCGAGGGCGGCCGGCAGGCGTAGACTGCGCGCCCACGTCGTCCTGTCCTTCATTCTGCAATGCGCCAAGGTCTGATCGCCGCTGCCATCGCCTACCTGATCTGGGGCCTGTTCCCGATCTACTGGAAGCTGCTGCAGGCCATCGATCCGCCGCAGATCATGGCGCACCGCATCGTCTGGTGCCTGCTGTTCGTTTCGGTCTGGCTCGGCGTGCGCCAGGGGTGGGGCTGGGTCCGCGAGCTGTCGCCGCGGCTGCTGGCGATGCTCAGCACCAGCGCCCTGCTGATCTCGATCAACTGGCTGATCTATATCTGGGCGGTCAACTCCGGCCATATCGTCGAGACCAGCCTCGGCTATTTCATCAATCCACTGGTCAGCGTGCTGATGGGCGTGCTGATCCTGCGCGAACGCCTGACGCCGGGCCAATGGCTGTCGGTCGCCATCGCTGCCTGCGGGGTCGTCTGGCTGACTGTTCAGCTCGGCCACCTGCCGTGGATCGCACTGACGCTGGCGTTCTCCTTCGGCGGCTACGGGTTGGTGCGCAAGCTCGCCGTCGTGCCGTCGGTGCAGGGTCTGGCGGTGGAAAGCGGACTGCTGTTCATCCCGGCACTGGGTTATCTGCTGTTCGCGGAGTTCGCCGGGCGCGGCGCCTTCGGTCACGAGAGCCTGCGCCTGGACGCGCTGCTGATCCTCGCCGGCCTGATCACCGCGCTGCCGCTGATCCTGTTCGCGATCGGCGCCCGCAGCGTGCCGCTATCGACGATCGGGGTCCTGCAATACCTGGCGCCGACGCTGCAGCTCAGCGTCGGCGTGCTGCTGTTCGACGAGCCGTTCAGTCGTGAGCAGGCGATCGGCTTCGGCTGCATCTGGTTTGCCCTGGCGATCTACGCGTTCGACGGCCTCTGGCGCGCGCGGCAACGCCGGCTCGCGCTGCGCAGCGACCGCCATAGCGTCAACAGGCCCTAGGGCGCCGCTACAATCCGCTCATGGCTGTTCCCCGCTTTCATACCGGCTTGCTGCACCCGCGCCACTGGCCGACCTGGATCGGCGTCGGTGCGGTGTGGCTGCTCAGCTGGCTGCCGATCCCGCTGCAGGTTCTGCTCGGCGGCGCGATCGGCTGGCTCGCCGGCCGGCTGCTGAGCAGCCGTCGCCATGTCGTGATCGTCAACCTGTCGCTGGCATTTCCCGAACGCAGCCGCCGCGACATCGAGCGCATGGCGGATACGCATTTCATGGACATGGGCCGCGGCATCTTCGAAACCGCGCTGGCCTGGTTCGCGCCGGACTGGCGCCTGCGGCGGCTGGGCAAGGTCGTCGGACTGGAGAATCTGCAGGCGGCGCAGGCCGACGGCTCCGGCGTGCTGCTGCTGACCGGGCATTTCACGACGCTGGAGCTCGGCGCCCGCTTCCTGTGCCTGGCCGGCGTGAAGTTTCATGCGATGTACCGGCCCTATAACAACGCCGTGATGGATCATCTGATGCATCACTGGCGCGAAGGCCGCTCCGGCCTGCCGGCGCTGGCGCGCGACGACCTGCGCCCCCTGCTGCGTGCGCTGCGCGGCGGCGCGCCGGTCTGGTATGCGCCGGACCAGGCCCTCGGCCTGCGCATGAGCATCTTCGCGCCGTTCTACGGCGTGGCGGCGCGCACGATCACCGCGACCGCGCGCCTGTCGCAGATGGGCAGGGCCAAGGTCGTCCCGTACTTCCCGCAGCGACTGAACGGCCGCTATGTCGTCCGCATCCTGCCGGCCCTGGCGGATTTCCCGAGCGACGACGAGCTGACCGACGCGACCCGGGTCAACCGGATGATCGAACACGGCATCACTTATGCGCCGACCCAGTATTTCTGGGTCCACAAGCGCTACAAGGGGCCGCCGGCGGGGCAGGTTTCCGTCTACGCGCGCAAGTGACTGCGCGGCGCGCCCCAGCGGTCGAAAATCGGGGCGGCGCCGGTGTCGAGGCGCTCAAAGTGAACTGGTATAGTGCGGCGTCCTGTCTGAACCAAGGTTTCCCCCGCATGTTCGCGATTACTCGCATCGCCGCCGTTGCTGCGGCATTGGTCTTTGCTCCGGTCGTTCTGGCCGCCGGCGTCTCCAGTCAGGCGCAGTCCATGATCGAACAGGGTCAGGCCGCGGATGCGCTCAAGCTGCTCGACAGCCACATCGAAAAGAACCCGCAGGACGCCGAGGCGCGTTTCGTGCGCGGCCTGGCGCTGGTCAAGCTTGACCGCAGCAAGGATGCGATCCGCGTGTTCGCCGACCTGACGCGCGACTATCCGCAGCTGCCGGAACCGTTCAACAACCTAGCCGTGCTCTACGCCGCGGAAGGCGACTACGAGAAGGCGCGCGACGCCCTCGAAGCCGCGCTGGCGACGCATCCGAGCTACGCCACCGCCCACGAGAACCTCGGCGACATCTACGCCGCGCTCGCCGGCGCCGCGTACAACCGCGCGCTGATGCTCGACGAATCCAACCAGGTGGTCCGCCGCAAGCTCGCGCTGGTCAACGAACTCGACGAGAACGGCCCGGCCGTGCCGCCGGCCGTCGCTGCGAAGCCGGCTGCCGCTGCGCCTGCCGCCATTGCGCCGGCCGCGCCGGTTGCTGCACCGGCCGCGACGCTGGCTGCCGCCCCGACGGCCGCACCGCCGGTTGCCGCGGCCCCGGCTGCTGCACCGGCACCTGCCGCACCCGCGGGTATCGATTCCGCCACCACCACGGCGGTGAAGAACGTCGTCGACGCCTGGGCCGTGGCCTGGTCGAGCAAGGATCTGCCGGGTTATTTCTCGGCCTACGCCGACGACTTCGCGCCGGAAGGCGGCGTTGCGCGCAGCACCTGGGAAACCCAGCGCCGCGATCGCATCTCCGCGCCGAAGCGCATCAAGGTCGGCGTCAGCGAGTTCAAGGTCACGCCAAAGGCGGCAGGCAGCGTGACGGTCAGCTTCCGTCAGGCCTACGAGTCCGACAACTTCGCCGATTCGGTCGTGAAGCTGCTCGACATGACCAACACCGCGAGCGGTTGGAAAATCGCTCGTGAGTATTCGCGCTGAGCCTGCGCGCACCCGATTGATGGGCGTCGTCTGGGCGCGCCGGCTGGCGTGCGTCGCGCTGATTGCGGGCTTCTCGGCCCATGCGACGGCGCCCAATCCTGAGCAGCAGTTCACGACGGCCGTCGAGCAGCTGCGCGCGGGCCGCTCCAGCGATGCGCTGACGACACTCGAAGCGCTGACCCGCAGCGAACCCAACTTCCATCTTGCCCAGCTGTTTTACGGCGAGCTGCTGTCGCTGCTGTCCGGCGCCGGCAATCCGATGCTGACCGGCAGCATCACCGCCAACCTGCGCCTGCGCGATCTGGCCGACGAGGCGCGCGTGCGCCTGGCCAGCGAGAAGAGCGCACCGCAGCCGGGCATGGTGCCCAATGCGCTGCTGAAACTGGCCGACAACTACAAGCGCGCGATCGTCGTCGACCTGCCGCGTGCGCGCCTTTACGTGCTCTCCAACGAGCACGGCAAGCTGACGCTGGAGCGCCATCACTACGCGGCGATGGGTCGCAACGGTTCGCGCAAGCAGACCGCGGGCGATCTGCGCACGCCGGTCGGGCTGTATCACGTGACGCACTGGATCGGCGACGGTCAGCTGCCCGAGCTGTACGGCGCCGGCGCGCTGCCGCTCGACTATCCGAATGCCTGGGACCAGCTACAGCATCGCACCGGCTCCGGCATCTGGCTGCACGGCGTGCCGCGCGACACGTTCTCGCGGCCGCCGCGTTCCAGCGAAGGCTGCGTGACGATGGCCAACGCCGATCTCGAAGTGCTGCGCGGCGATGTCGACTACGGCATGACGCCGGTCGTGCTCAGCGACGAGATCGAATGGGTGCCGGCTGCCGCCGTCGAAGTCGTGCGCGACAGCCTGCTGCGGCGCATCGAAGACTGGCGCAAGGCCTGGTCGAGCAAGAACACCGAAGCCTATCTGGCGTACTACGCGCAGGACTTCAGCGTCGACGGCATGAATCTCGCAGACTTCTCCGCGCACAAGCGCCGCGTCAACGCGAGCAAGAAGTTCATCGACGTGCGCCTCAGCGACATCAGCCTGTTCCGTTATCCGGGCACCGAGGACGGCCTGCTGCTCGCCGAGTTCACGATGGATTACGGCTCGGACAACTACAAGACGACGTCGAACAAGCAACAGTTCTGGCGCCGCGACAGCGCCGGCAACTGGAAGATCGTCCGCGAGATCAACCGCTAGCAGGCCTAGCTTCGCGTGCGCTCGATGCGCACGCCGACGGCCTTGAGGCCCGCGACCGCGCCGGGCTTGTTGATCGACACGCGAACCCGCTCGACGGCGAATTCCGCCAGCAGACTCTGCGCGATCTTCTCCGCCAACGTTTCGAGCAAGGCCGGCTGCAGCGTCAACGCGATCTGCCGCACGCGGTCGGCAACCGCCGCGTAGTTCACCGCATCTTCGACGCGATCGCTGCTTGCGGCTGCGCGCGTATCGACGCCGAGTTCGAGATCGAAGATCAGCGGCCGCTCAAGCTCGCGCTCCCAGCCGTAGATGCCGATGACGGTTCTGACTTCGAGGCCCTGGATGTAGACGCTGTCCATGCGCGGCTCAGTGGATGCCCTGCGGCGGTGAAAGATCGGCGAGCGGCCAGCGCGGCGTCGTGAACAGCTTGCCGCCGGCGGCGACGCCGTCGCTGCGACGCACCCAGCCGGCGTAGGCAACCATCGCCGCGTTGTCGGTGCAGAACGCCTGCCGCGGAAAATACAGCTCGACCTTGCTGCGCTCGGCGAAGGTCTTCAGCTTCTCGCGCAGACGCAGATTGGCGCCGACACCGCCGGCCACCACGACGCGCTTCAGCTGCGCCGCCTGCAAGGCACGCTCGACCTTGATCACCAGCGTATCGGCGACGGCCTCCTGGAACGCATAGGCCAGGTCGGCCTTCTGCTGTTCGCTGGCGTCCGCCGGCAAGGCGGTCAGCACCGCCGTCTTCAGACCGCTGAAACTGAATTCGAGGCCGGGGCGATCGGTCATCGGCCGCGGGAACTTGAAGGGCCCGGCCTTGCCCTGCTCGGCGAGTTTCGCGAGATAAGGCCCGCCGGGATACGGCAGGCCGAGCAGCTTCGCGGTCTTGTCGAAGGCTTCGCCGACCGCGTCGTCGAGGCTTTCGCCAAGCAGCTCGTACTCGCCGTAACCGCGTACGGCGACCAGCATCGTGTGGCCGCCGGAAACCAGCAGCGCGAGAAACGGAAACACCGGCGCGGGCGTTTCCAGCATCGGCGCCAGCAGATGCGCTTCCATGTGGTGCACCGGAATCAGCGGAATCGCGCTCGCCGTGGCGATACCCGCTGCGACCGCGGCACCGACCATCAGCGCGCCGATCAATCCGGGTCCGGCGGTATACGCGACGCCGCCAAGCTCATCGATGCCGATCCCCGCTTCCTTGAGCGCGGCGCGGATCAGCAGATTGATGCGCTGGACGTGATCGCGCGATGCCAGTTCCGGCACCACGCCACCGTACTCGGCATGCAGGCGGATCTGGCTGTGCAAGGTGTGCGACAGCAGCCCGCGTTGCCCGCAGTAGAGCGCCGCGGCGGTTTCGTCGCAGGAGGTTTCTATGCCGAGAATCGGCTTGTCGAGGGCGGCAGCAGACATGCGCATATTGTAGCGGCCGGGTTGACGCACGCCGTTCGCATGTTGATGCTGCAGGCAGGAACAGCCCGAAGATCAAGACAAGCGGCCTAAGCCGCGGGCTGAGTTGCAGCATCCTCGTAAGGGAGGAAAGCGAAATGGCCCTGCTGGCAAGGATGCTGGCGCGCGCGCAAAACGGATTGGAAGCCGATCTCGTCACGGTCGAGGTGCATCTCGCGCCCGGCCTGCCCGGCCTGAAGATCGTCGGCCTGCCGGAGGCGGCCGTGCGCGAGGCGAAAGACCGCGTCAAGGCGGCGATCACGACCTGCGGCTATCGCTTTCCGATGCAGCGCATCACCTGCAACCTGGCGCCGGCCGATCTGCCGAAGGAAGGTTCGCGTTTCGATCTGGCGATTGCGCTCGGCATCCTCGCGGCGTCGGAGCAGATTCCGCTCGAGTGTCTGCGCGACTTTGAAATTCTCGGCGAGCTGTCGCTGTCCGGCGAGATTCGCGGCGTGCCGGGCACCTTGCCGGCGGCGCTGAAGGCGGCATAGGCCGAACACGCGCTGCTGGTGCCGGCGATCAACGCCAGCGAAGCAAGGCTCGCGCCCTCGGCGCGGCTCTACACCGCGCAGCATCTGGGCGAGCTCTGTGTCGCCCTGCAACGCGGCACGATGACCCGGCTCAGCACCGACCTGCCGGAGATGCCCATCGTGGCCGCGACGTCCGAAGATCTCACCGATGTGCGCGGCCAGGCGCAGGCCCGACGCGCGCTCGAGGTCGCCGCCGCCGGCGGTCACTCGTTGCTGCTGCTCGGTCCGCCGGGCGGGGGCAAGTCGATGCTCGCGCGGCGCCTGCCCGGCATCCTGCCGCCGCTGACCTCCGCCGAGGCACTCGAGGTCGCAGCGGTGTCTTCCGTCGCGCGCGGCGGTTTCGATCCAACGACTTGGGGACAGCGCCCGTTTCGGGCGCCGCACCACACGGCTTCCGGCGTGGCGCTGGTCGGCGGCGGCAGCCAGCCGCGCCCCGGCGAGATCACCTTGGCTCATCTGGGCGTGCTGTTCCTCGATGAACTGCCGGAGTTCGACCGGCGCTCGCTGGAAGTGCTCCGCGAGCCGATGGAGAGCGGTCACATCACCGTATCCCGCGCAGCGCGGCAGGTCGATTTCCCTGCGCGCTTCCAACTGGTGGCGGCGATGAATCCCTGCCCCTGCGGCTGGCTCGGCGACGAAGCGGGGCGCTGCCGCTGCTCGCCCGAGCAGGTGCTGCGCTATCGCATGAAGATTTCCGGGCCGCTGCTCGACCGCATCGATCTGCAGCTGTTCATGCCGCGGGTCGAGGCCGCGCAGTTCGGCGTCGGTGCGCAGCTGTCGGAATCAAGCGCGCAAGTGCGCCTGCGCGTCATTGCCGCACGCCGTCTGCAGCTGGATCGGCAAGGCAGCAGCAACGCACAGTTGCAGGGCAAGGCACTGGACCGCCATATCTGGCCGGAGCCCGAAGCAGAGGCCTTGCTGCAGACCGCGCTGTCGCGCCATCTGCTGACGGCGCGGTCCTACCATCGTTGCCTGCGCGTCGCGCGCACGCTGGCCGACATGGCGCTGTGCGACCGGATCAATGTCGAACATGCGGCGGAGGCGCTGCGCTACCGTGCACTCGACCGCGCGCCGTGAAGGCGCATGAAAAAGGGCCGCACGAGGCGGCCCTTCTTGGCTGCAGCGGGCAAACCGTTCGCTTACAGCTCGAACGAGTACTTGCCGGACAGCACGAACTTGACGTCGTCATCGTCGATGTCGGTGGCAACCGCCGCCAGACCCATCGAGAAGCCATTGCCAGCCGCGGCCGACACGCCGAGGCTGTAATCGACGATGTCGTCGATGCCGTCTTCCGAGAACGTCTGCTGACCAACGTGCAGGTCCAGCGTGGCCTTCTCAGCGATCGGGAACGACAGATTGAGGTAGGGATACAGGACGGTGTCGTCGGTGACGGCGAAGTAGTCGGACACGCTGTAGTTGAGGCCGAGCTTGGCCGGACCGAAAGTCACCGCGCCGTAGATTTCGAGCGTGTTGTTGGACGGATCCGGATCGGCACCACCTTCCGACTCTTCCGAGTAGTAGTAGTAGATACCACCGACGTCGTAGCCGAAATCACCGACCTTGCCGCTAAAGCCGCCATAAACGTCGAGTTCCGCCGACGTGCCGGTGGCGCTGGCAAAGCCGATCGTCGAAGCCCAGGTGCCGACGTACAGGCCGGACTCTGCAGCGTAATCAAGACCACCCGAAACAGCAGCGCCGCTGGTCTGCTCAATGCCGCGGAACAGATACTGGCTCGTAACGCCAACGTTGGCGGTTGCGCCAGCCATCGCGCTGCCGGAGAACACACCTGCGCCGAGAACGACGGCGCTCAAAACCGAACGCTTGAAAGTCATTGTGTAAGCCCCTCTTGGTTTGAATACTCCGCAGACGCCAAGCGCTCTTGCGGCCCGGCAGGACTAACGCAAGCGGTATGCCAACTGACCTCCTCAGCCAGGCCGGGGCGGAATCGCCGGGAAACAACGTACCGGCTCTCCCGATTCGGCAAAACGCGTCAGCTCAAGCGGCTGTTCCAGCGGGATTTTCCGGGTTTCCGGCAATGTTACTGAGGATTTGCACCAATTCGGGGCGATGTCGCCGTTGCTGTGCGCCAAAACGAAAAGGCCGGCATCAAGCCGGCCTTTTCTGGTGCAGCACCGTTGCGGATCAGAGGCCCGCTTCTTTCAGCAGGTAGGCCACCGCGTCATGAATTTCCTGATCGCTGAGGCTGGGGTCGCCACCCTTGGGCGGCATCTGACCCTTGCCGTGCAGCGCGTGACCGACCAGGCCATCGAGACCGCCGGCCGCGTTCAGACGGGCCGACCAGACCGCCTTGTCGCCCGCCTTCGGGGCGCCGAGCACGCCGGAACCGTGGCAGCCCGCGCACAGATTGTTGTTGACCTGCTCGCCCGTGTAGGCGGCGCGCGGCGCGGCAGCGGCGCTGACCTTGAGCAGGGCCGCCGGATCGGTGATGACCTGGGAGACCGGCTTGATGCGCTCAGCGACCAGTGCAACAGCCGCCGGATCTGGCTTTTCGTCGCCAGCGGCGTACCAGCGAGCTACCGCAATGCAGAAGAAGAAGATGCCAAATAGCCCGCCCATGACGAGGCTGAAATTGGTGAAAAAGACCTTGTCATGGTCCTGATGGTCCACGGAAAACTCCTGATTGGGTGCCCGATTGGGTGCCTTGTAGCGGGCGCAAAGTATAGCGGCACGGTCACTGGCACGCCTAGGGCCTGCCGGCAGGCCCTAGGTCCGGATGCCATCGACGACCCTTGGCACAGTTCGAGCGAATACGACTTCCAGTAGTCGCGCGGACCTTTCAACCCATCGGGATTTCACGACGAGTCGATACACTGGCACCCATGGTCCTGACCGAACAACTGATCTTCATCGCCGGCCTGCTGTTCCTGGTCAGCATCCTGGCCACGGTGATCACGCCGCGCCTGGGTATTCCGCTGCTGTTGGTGTTCCTGATTGTCGGCATGCTCGCCGGCGAGGACGGCCCGGGCGGCATCCCGTTCCACAACTACCAGCTGGCCAACCTGGCGGCGACCGCGGCGCTGGCCGTCGTGCTGTTCGACGGCGGCATGCGCACCCATCTGGCGAGTTTTCGCATCGGCCTGCGGCCGGCGCTGAGTCTGGCCACGCTGGGAGTGGTCGTCACGACCGGCATTGTCGGTGCCTTCAGCGCCTGGCTGTTGCAGCTGAGCATCGCCGAGGGACTGCTGATCGGTGCGATCGTCGGTTCAACGGATGCGGCCGCGGTGTTTTCGCTGCTGCATACGCAGGCGGTGTCGCTCAACAAGCGCGTCTCGTCGACGCTGGAAATCGAGTCAGGCACCAACGATCCGATGGCCGTGTTCCTGACTGTCGCGCTGGTGCTGTATCTGCAGACGCCGGACAGTTTCGGGGCGTCGCAGGCGGCGTGGATGTTCACCAAGCAGCTCGCGGTCGGCTCGGCCTTCGGTCTGGCCGGCGGCTGGCTGCTGAGCCGCGCGATCGACCGGCTGCAACTTGGCGATTCGCTGTATCCGCTGCTGGCGCTGTTCGGCGGCCTGCTGATCTTCGGCATCACCGCCCTGATCGGCGGCAGCGGCTTCCTCGCCGTGTATCTGGCTGGCCTGATGCTCGGCAACCAGCCGATCCGCGCTGCTGCGAGCATCCGGCGCTTCCACGACGGCATCGCCTGGATGAGCCAGATCGGCATGTTCGTCATCCTCGGTCTGCTCGTCGCACCGCATCAGCTGGTGCCGCTGATCGGCAGCGGTCTGCTGATCTCGACGGTGCTGATCCTCCTCGCGCGTCCGCTGGCGGTGTGGCTTTCGCTGATGCCGTTCAAGTTTCCGCAGCGTGAAAAGGTCTACATCTCCTGGGTCGGCCTGCGCGGCTCGGTGCCGATCGTGCTCGCCACCTATCCCTGGCTGGCTGGCCTTGAGAACGCCGCGCTGTTCTTCAACATCAGCTTCTTCATCGTGCTCGTCTCGCTCGTGCTGCAGGGTTCGACGGTGGCGCTCGCCGCAAAATGGCTGGGCCTGCAGGTGCCGGCGCGCTCGGCGCGCATCCATCGTGTCGACATCGATCTGCCGGGGCAGCGCGGCTTTGAAGTCGTCAGCTATCGCGTCGCGCGCAACAGCCGCCTGATCGACACGCGCCCCAAGGACCTCGTCCTGCCGGAGCTGTCGCGCGTCATCTGCGTTTCACGCAATGGCCGCGTGCTGGGCTATCGCGAGTGGGGCGGCCTGCGCGCCGGCGACTACATTTCGCTGCTCACCGCGCAGGCGCAGCTGCCGTCGCTCGATGCGCTGTTCGAATCGGCGCAGGAGCCGGTCGATCCGGCGGCGCGCCAGTTCTTCGGCGAGTTCGTGTTCGGTCCCGAAGTCCTGCTGACCGACCTCTGCGCTTCCTATGGCGTTGCCCAGCCGCCGGGCAGCGAAGGTCTGACGCTTGCCGAGATCGTGCGCCGCCACCTGCCGCATCCGGTCATCGGCGACAGCCTGCGGCTCGGCGATCTGAAGCTGGTCGTGCGCAAGATCGACGGCGACCGGCCGCTGGAAATCGGCCTGCGCCTGCCGCACTAGCCTCAAGCCTTCTCGCGCAGCTGCTGCGTTCGCAGCAACAGATAGAACGCGAAGCCGGTTGCCACGCCCGGTGCCACGCCCAGCAGCAGCGCGATCCAGCCGTGGCGCAGGCCATGCGCCTTGCGCTCATGGATCACCCACACGGCGAGCACGCACCAGCACATGATCGCGTCGAGTGCATAGCCCGACGAATAGGGATTGACGAAGCCCGCGGCAAAGGCACCCATCACGTCGCGCGATTCGAGCAGCGGCGGCACGACCATCACGCCGAACGCGATGGCGAAGCCCGCGCCCAGTGCGACGAGCAGGATCTTGAAGCTTGCGAGATTCATGGCTGCACCCCTGGCATCGTTGCGGTCTCCAATCCTACGGCGCAGCGTCGGCAATGTCGTGCCGGGACCACGGTTTGCCGGGGCACACCCTGCCTTCTAAGATGGCTGCGGAGTCAGGCGCGGCAAAACCAACGAGAAGCACCCGCCGGAGAAGTCCATGGAGAGGAACGGTTACGGGCCATTGAAGGCCGTCCAGCAAGCGATCGGCCTGGCCTGTCTGCTCGGGACCTCGGCATGCGCGACGATCATCGACGGCAAGACGCAGGCGATGACCATCCAAAGTGTGCCGCCCGAGGCACAGGTCGTGATCACGAACCGCTCCGGCACGGCGATACACAGCGGCGTCACGCCGGCCACCGTACCGCTCAAGCGCGGGGCCGGTTATTTCTCTTCGGAGAAGTATTCGATTGCCCTCAGCAAGAACGGATTTCAGCCGGTCACCGTGCCGCTGGAAGGCGTGGTCAGCGGTTGGTACGCCGGCAATGTCCTGCTCGGCGGCCTGATCGGTCTGCTGACGGTAGACCCGCTGACGGGTGGCATGTACCAGCTGCGACCGGAAGAAGCCGAGAACTCCGCGGTACAGCCGCCGTATCGATTCGACAAGAAGGCCGGCGTGCTGACCGTGACGCTGACCGATCAGACACCACTCGCGAACCTGCCCGTGCAAGCTGCGCCGAGTCCGGTCGGTGCTCCGGCAATTCCGCCAGCTCCGCCAGAGCCTGCTCCGATCGTGCAGGTACTGCCCGCACAGGCACCGGCCCAACCACCGGTTCAGCCTCGGCCTCAAGTCGTCGCACCGATGCCGGCACCGGTTCGCGTCCAGCCGCAGACGCCAGTTCAACCGCTGGCGCCCGCACCGGCGTCGTTGCCGGGCGGCAGCACGCTGATCAGCGCGACCGAGTTCCGCAGCAATCCGAAGCTATCGACGCCGGCAACCATGCTGCCGGCCGGCACGCGCTACGAACGCCGTGGGCAAGTCGACAACGGCGAAGGCAGCTGGTGGTTCATCGCGATCGACAAGGACACGGGCTGGATTCCGGCGCAGATGCGTTGACGCGGTCGTCAGCTCGATTGCTGATCCGGCAATAGCTTGTAGAAGTAAACCGTCGCATGCAGTACGCCGTTCGGATGCGCGGCGTACTGCGGAATCGAACCGCCAACGCTCCAGCCGAGATGCGTGTAGATCGATTCCGCCGCTGAGCCCTGCAAGGTGTCGAGAACGAGCAGATGGCGATTGCGCGCGCGGGCTTCCGCCTCGACGGCTGCCATCAATCGGCTGGCAATGCCTTGCCCGCGATGACTGCGCAGCACGAGCAGCTTCTGCACTTCGGCGCGATGCCGGCCGTTCGGCTTGCCGCATAGCGCGAGCTGCACCGAGCCGACGACACGGCCCTCGTCTTCGGCAATCCACAGGCACAGGCCGGAGTCGAGATCGCGAAGCACCTGCGCCCAGTAGGTTGCTGCTTCTGCGGTCGACAGGCCGTCCAGAAACCCGACCGAAGCACCGCCGGCGACGGCATCCTGCAGCAGCTCGCAAAGCTGTGATGTGTGCAGCTTGTCGGTCGGGCTTACGGTTCTGATTGCGACGGCCATGCGCTGCATCCCACTCCGAAGTTCATCCGCTCAAACCATACAGCTTCGAGGCTGCATGGAAGCGCACGCAAAAAAGCGGCCATCCGCCGGGCACTCCCGCGGATGGCCGCTGATCACGCCAACAACTCAGACGCCTTTGGGATTCGAACCGAAGCGATTTTCGCCCGGCGTGCTGTCGAGCACCATGAAGACGAGCAGGACGATGAAGCCGATCAAGGGCACGAAGGCAATCAGCAGCCACCAACCGCTGCGGTTGGTGTCGTGCAGGCGACGGATCGAGACACCGATGCCCGGCAGCAGTACAGCCAGACCATAAAGCAGGCTCAGCAGGCCCATGCCTTCGGCAACCGACATTCCCAGCATGCCGTCAACAAACGACAGCACGACGCTGATGATGATGTTGAACAGAACGAACATCCAGTATTCCTGCCGGCGCGCACGGCCGTTGAACACTGCGTACTTCTTCAATACGTCCAGATACCAGTTCATGTTGTTCCCCTGTGAGACGCGAATTCCGAACCACCCCTACCGCGGTAAGTATTGCCGCATCCATGCGGCAACGGATTCATGATGCGCTGAGTGCAGGGAATAGGCGAGAGCCCCCGGCGCCGCACTGTGCGCCAGGTCTCTCGTCGGCCAGCCCCGTTTTGGGGCGTGGCGGCTTAGAAGTACTCGCCCTTGAACAGGTTGGCGAACACAACCTGCTCCAAGGTCGG
The DNA here is from genome assembly GCF_058783185.1 of Fontimonas sp. FW305-C-3. Taxonomy (NCBI): domain Bacteria; kingdom Pseudomonadati; phylum Pseudomonadota; class Gammaproteobacteria; order Nevskiales; family Nevskiaceae; genus Fontimonas; species Fontimonas sp. FW305-C-3. The sequence goes on from NZ_JBYSYK010000001.1 coordinate 91,862, forward strand.
CTTGGCGCCGTCCTTGCGGCCCTTGGCCGCCGTCGAGGACGGGAACAGGTTGAAGCCCTTGTTGAGGAAGTAATCGTTGAGCTTGGGCCAGACCGCGTAGCTGATCGCGGCAGCGGTACCCAGTGGCGTGGCCACCGACTTCGGCCGATCAACGATCGCCTTGACGACGGTGTCCGCCGCCTTCTCCGGACTCCAGGTCGGCACGTAGTCGTACAGCTTGGTCGGCGCGATCATCGGCGTGCGCACCAGCGGCATGTAGATCGCGGTGACCTCGATGTTCAGATGCTTGACCTCGGCCGACAGGCAGCGCGAGAACGCATCGAGCGCCGCCTTGCTGGCAACGTAGGCCGAGAAACGCGCGGCGTTGGCAAGCACGCCGATCGAGCTGATGTTGACGATATGGCCTGACTTACGCGCCGACATGCTCGGCAGGAAATTCAGGATCATGCGCACCGAGCCGAAGTAGTTCAGCTGCATCGTGCGCTCGAAATCGTGGAAGCGGTCGAGCGACTCGAGCACCGCGCGTCGAATCGAACGCCCGGCGTTGTTGACGAGGATGTCGACGTGGCCGAAGTCCGCGAGAATCTTCTGCGCGCAGGCGTCGATCGCCGCCATGTCGTTGAGGTCGCAGGGGTACACATACGCCTCGCCGCCCATCTTCTCGATGATCTGCGCCGTCTCGTCGAGCTTCTCCTTGGTGCGCGCCACGAGAATCACCTTGGCACCGGCGGCGGCGAGCTTCTTCGACACGGTGAAGCCGATGCCCGAAGACGCGCCGGTGACGACGGCGACCTTGCCGGCCATCTTGGCAATCGCCTTGGCGCTGATCTTGACGTGCAGGTCGAGGTGCAGCTCCCAGTACTGCCACAGCTGCTCGCAGTAGTCGCGGATGTCCGGGCACTGGATGTCGGTGCCCTTGAGCACCTTGCGCGTGTGCTTGTCGTCGAACACGGCCTGGTTGCTGACGTAGCCGAGCACCGAGACGGGAACGCCGATGGCCTTCGACACGCTGCGCTCGACGGTCCGCGGCAGGCGCTCGCTGACCTGGGCACGCAGCTGCTTGAGCGCGGCCGGCATCGTCGGCAGGTCGAACTTCTTGGCGAAGTTCGGGCCGTGCGCCGCTTCGAAGATGGTCTGCAGCAACTCGCCGACGGTCGGCGAGTGCGACTGGATCAGGCAGAAGCATTCGCCGTCGTGGCCGTCCGCATGCGCGATGTAGTCCATCGCCTTGACCACGTAGTCCACCGGCGCCAGCGGCACGCGGCCGCCCTGCACGCCGAGCAGCGGCAGCCACTTCGGCACCGCGTGGCTGATCTTCTGGATGGTCTTGAAGAAGTAGTAAGGCCCGTCGATCTTGTCCATCTCGCCGGTCTGCGAATGGCCGACCACGGCACCCGGACGGTAGATGCGGAACGGCACGCGCGATTCCTCGCGGACGATCTGCTCGGACTGATACTTGGTGCGGAAGTACGGGTGGCCGAGACGCTGGCCCTCGTCGAACATGTTCTCGGTGAAGCGGCCGACGAAGTTGCCGCCGGCGACGGCGACGCTGGAGACGTGGTGCAGGCGCACGTCGCCGCCGAGGTCGTTGCAGAAGGCGACGACGTTGCGCGTGCCTTCGTTGTTGATGCGATCGCCGGTCGCATCGTCCATGTTCATGTCATAGACCGCGGCCAGATGGAACACATGATCGATCTTGCCGGCGAGCTTCTTGAAGTCGGCGGGCGATACCAGGCCCGGCGTCGTGATGTCGCCATGGACCATGTGCAGCTTCTTGCCGGCCGCACCGTAGCGTTCCTGCAGCGCCTCGAACTTGTCGGTCGACGACTCGCGAATCAGAACGTGGACCTTGGCGCCGTCGCGCGCGAGCAGCTGTTCGAGCAGGAACTTGCCGATGAATCCTGTCGCTCCGGTCACAAAGTAGTTCATCGACATCCCCTGCCAAGAATCAAGATAAGGATCAAAGTTTGGAAGGTCATATTACCGGACGCTGCCGCGCCGTCATGTGGCTATTGCGCCAAGCCATTCCGCTGCAGAGCCAGCCGCACCGGCCTGCATTGGATTGATGACGCCTGCGTCACCCAAATCTCCCGAATCTCTAGTAATCGCCTTCGTGATGCTGGGCCGCTTCGCTGCGTTCGCGCTGCTCGGACAAGCGTTCTTCGGCGTCCTTGTCCGTCACCCAGATGACCTCGGGGAACAGCAGCACGCGCAGCAGGCCAACCAGCATGTACAGATAGCTCAGCGAGAACAGCACGCCGCAGAACATCGACACCAGTTCGAACTCCGGCGCCAGGAACTTGATGCCCCACCAGGACATCACGTCCGTCAGCGAGGCCGACAGGCCGATCGGAAACACCCATTGGTACGGCCATAGATGGTTGAACTGCAGCGAGAATGGAATGCCGATGATGAAGAAACTGGTCGTGAAACCGAACAGGTGTGCATGCGTGAAGGCGATCAGCTTGCCCAGCGACATCTGCGCGAAGTAAGCCTCGGCGCTGCCGTGCAAACGCAGCTGGTACCAGATTTCCGAAGCACCGAACGCGAAGGCGATACCGAACAGCACCGAAGCCATCGCGATGCCGCGCTTCACGCCCGTCGGCAGGCGATGCAGGTTGATGTCGGCGGTATGCGCCTGGAACGGCACCATCCACCAGAAGAACAGCAGCAGCGTAAAGAAGATGCCGATCAGCGCGAGGGGGCCGCCGATCGTGATCCAGCGCGACGCCGGCGGCGGCACCTCGACGACCTCCTCGCTGACGACAGGCTCATCGCTGAAGAAATCGAACTCCTCCGCGGCAGCGGGCGCTGCGGTCTGTTCGGCCTGCGACTGCGCCTGCTCCTGATCGGCAGCGGTCTGTGCGAGCACGCGGGTGCCGGCAATGCCGCCGATCAGCAGCAGCGCGAGCAGCAGCTCGATCAGGCGGGCCTTAAGCATTCTTGAGCCGGACATAGATCAGCGTCCCCGCGTTCTTCACCGCGCGCGTGATGGCGGCATCCAGACCATCGCCGCTCGCTTGCGGCAACTGGTCCAGCGTCTTGCCCTTGAAGCTGGCATAGACCGGCTGCTTCGCAGCCTCCGGTACATGGTTGGTATTGAGGGCGCTGACCGCCGTGACCGTCAGCTTGCGGTCGGTCACCAGCAGCAGGAAAAAAGTCTTCTTGTTGTACTGCACCGGAAAGATCAGCGCGGTGCCAGCCGGCCGCTGGTTTTCCAGCGGAATGTAGATCGTGTTCTCGTCGGCCTTGGCGAGTGTGGCGCCCATGGTCTTGGCGCGTGCGATGTCGGCGTCGGTCAGCACCGCGTCCTTCGGCAGGTAGGCCGTGATCCCCGGGAACGCCGCCTGGACTTCGCGCGGAATCAGGCTCGCGGTGTCGAGCCAGTTGCCCTTGCTCTGCGGCGTCGACTGCGCGCTGCCCGGATTCGCCTTCGCGCGCGTTTCCGCGCCGTTGGTTGCGGCGTCGCCGTCCGCATCGGCGCCATCGATCGCGGTGAAAGCCGCGAGGTTCATGCCGGCATCCTTGAACTGCGTGCCGTAGGCATTCAGCGGCGTGCCGCCGCCATCCTTGTGGCAGGCGTTGCAGGACGGCGTGTAGCCGAACTGCTGCTTGTAGAGACGGGCGAACGCAGGTTCTGCCTGGGCGCCGCCGGCGCATAGCAGCTGTGCGGCGAGCGCCACGGCGAACATCGAGACTGATCGGCGAGGCCGGTGGATCATGACAGCGCTCTGGTTGTCCACACTTCAGAAGTCGAACAGCGCGGGAACCTGCGCGCGCATCTGTTCGAGCAAATCGGGATTGGCATTCAACTCGGCTTGCAGCCGCGCATGCTCCGCGGAATCGGCCGGCGGCATCAGCTTGGTCTGCTTGTCCGTGCCCTGATAGCGCGTCCAGTCGAGCGCGTCGCGAATCTCGGCCTTGTTGCGGATGTTCTCGGCAACGGCAGCTTCGTCGGCGCCCGCCATGAAGTTGAGGCGCGCCACAGGATTGCCGCGATGGCAGCTGAAGCAATGCCGCGCATACGGCTGCAGCGGCGAATCCTCCGCGAGCGTCACGGCGGGCGCGGTGATGGCGACCGGCTCGGACATCTCACCGACATCGAGGCAGCAATAGCCGTAGCTGGCGCCCGGCGACAGCGCGCCGAGCAGGATCTGCATCGTGCGCACCCGCGAGAATGCGGCGGCGGCAAAGAAGGGTTCGGGCAACGCATCGACGGCCGCTTCGACCTGCGGCCATTGATAGGCCGCCGCCGCTTCCAGCAGACGCAGGTCGTCGGCGCTGAACAGGGCCGCGATGCCGTACACCGCTTCGATGCTGTTGGCATCGAGCACGCGCTTCGGCGCGCGCAGCGTGAGGGGATCGAGTTCGGCGGGCAGTTTCGGCAACTGCTCGAACGCGGCGAGATCCTCGTTGGTCTTCGCGCCTTCGCCGGGAGCCGGCTCCGGGACGAAAACCGAGCGCAGCCAGCCGCGCATGCCACGCTTCTCGGCCAACGGATCGCGGTTGCGCAGATCCGACTCCGGCACGGCGATGCCGTTGGGCGGCCAATGCGCTTGCTGCTGCTCGCGCAGCGCGGCCACTTCCGGCGCGCTGTCGTCAAAGGCGCCAGGGTCGTGCGCGTATCGCAGGCTCAGCTTGAGCTGCAGACGCCGGCACTGCGTACTCTCGCCGCAGCCGTCGAGCCACAGTCGTTGCGTGGTCGTGATGAAGCCGCCGACATCCGTCAATTCGTCGAAACGCTCCGGCGCACTGAGCGCCTGCCGCACCGGCACCGCGAGATAGGGCACATCGCCACGCGCGGCGGCGATGCGTTCGGCAATGTCCGGCTGCGCATTGGTTTCCGCCCATGGCCGTTGCGGAAAGATCGGCGTGCCGCCCTGATGGCAGGTCGTGCAGACCGCGCGCCGCGCGTAGACGATGCGACGCTGCCCGTCCACCGCGTAGTCCTGCACCAGTTGGAACTCGTAACGCCCGGCGGCTTCGTTGTAGCTGATCACCTCGATTTCGCGCGCGTTCTCGACGAAGCCCAGGAACAGCTGGCCGCGCGTGTTGAGACCCAGATTCGCCGGCGTCGCCGGCGCCTGATAGTCGGCCGCGACGAGCACACGCGGGTGCGCGAAGTCGGCCTGCGCCTTGAGCAGCGAGCGCCCCGACGGAATCATCAGCGAGACCGGCGCGCTGCCCTGCGGGCCGCTGCGCTGGATCATCGAGACCAGTGCCTCGAAGGGATACGGCAGGCCATTGTTCTGCGCGACCAGATGATCGAACAGGGATCGTGTGCCGGTTGGCGGCAGGTCGGCGCTCGGGATGACGCGGGTCGACAACGATGCGTTCTCGGCACCCGGAATCACCGGCTGCTGCGCGCGGGCGCGAATCGACAATCCGGCCTGCGGCGGCGTCGGCTTCAGCCAGACGATCACGCCGGCGGTAGCCGCGCTCAGCACCAGCGCCGCGACACCGAGGGAGCGCAGGGGCCCAGCCATTCAGGCTCCGCGCTCGACGCGCGCACCGCCCCAGGCGACGGCAAGGAACACCAGCACGGCCGACAACGCCATCGCGGTTTCGCTCGGCGGCACCGGGCCGAAGCTGTGTGCGAACTGCATCAGGGTCAACACGGCGGCGAGTGCCCAGGCGCGCCGCGCGTACTGCGGGCAACGACGCACATACAGCGCAACGCTAGCCCAGACCAGCGCCAGCTCCAGCAGCAGTTCGGGCCACAGCCAAGCCCACAATCCAAAACCAAGCTTGTGCTGATCGCCATAGAGCGGCAGATCGGGAGCGTGGACCAAAAGGTCGAGCAGCCAGTGCGAAGCGACCGTCAATCCGACCGCGACTGCTGCACTCGCGCCCTGCTGACGCTGCCAGGCGCGATAGGCGAATCCCGCACCCAGCGCCCAGATCAGCGCCGCGACGAGGCTGTGCGTATACGGCATGAAATAGAGATCGAGCGGCGAGCCCGCAAGAAACCCGGGAACGATCCGCAGCTTCTCGACGCCGCCGATCACCAGCAGACCCCAGGCGACGTCGACCAGCTGCGCGGCGAGCAGCAACGTCCATAACGGCACCTGCGGCCGCCAGGCCTTGAGGGCGAATCCTGCGCTGTAGTGTCCGACGAACATTTCGGATTGGAGAATCTTGTTAGAGAATCTTGAGGAATTCGCGCAGCGCGAGCTTGTCGTCGGCCGACAACGAGACGCCGAACTGGTGTCCCTTGTTCTCGACCTGATCGTCGCATTTCATGAACAGCGGACGATGCGGATCGGAGCTGGTGAAGCTCGCGATCGGCGTGCCCTTGGCAACCGGCAGCTTGATCGGGCCCTGCTGGTCTTCGCGCGGCGCGAGCTTGATGTCGCGGTCGGTGACGCTGATCTTCTGCTCGCGATGCGGCGTGTCCTTGGGATTGTCCGAGGTCAGCAGCTCGGCGAACGCCATCTCGAACTGCTTCACGCGACCGGCGACGGTGTAGTCGACCGTCTCGCCATCCTTGAGGAAGGTCAGCTCACCGATCGCATTGTTGTGCAGGAACGGCGCGGTGGCCCAGGCCGACAGCAGCGAGAAGTTGCGCAGATAGCCCGGGCCGCCTTCGATCTTGCGTTCGCCCGGCACCTGCTTGCCGCCGACCAGCGGGATCATGCGGTTGAGCACGTTCGGCACGCTGCCCGGCGACGGGCGCGAACGATACGTCTCCGACGCGAACTCTTCCCAGATGTGCCCGGCATTGTGGTTGTCGTGCAGCGCGCGGCACATGTTGGTGCCGATGATGTTGAACGGCACCGGCTCGTCGTTGGCGAGCCAGTCCTGGCCGAAGATGCCGCCGCCGTGCAGGCCGGTCTGCGTGAACTGGCGCGGACGCAGCGCACCGTCGTCGGACTTGACCAGGTACTTGGCCTGGAATGCGGGACTGTTGCGCTCGTCTTCGCTGAACTCCAGCTGCCAGAACTGCTCGGAACCGAAGACGTGGCCTTCGTAGAAACGTGCGAGCGCTTCCTTGTCGGCGCGCACGTTTTCCGGTGCGGTGTTGGAACTGTGGCAGGCCGCGCATTCGCGCGCGAAGACCTTGCGACCCTGCGGAATCTTGCTGGTGTCGACAAACTTTTCGCCCGGCGAGCCGTCGATGTCCACGGCCTTGAGCAGGTAGGTGGGACCGCCGGTCATCAGGAACGCCGCCAGCTGCGGCATCTTCGCGTCCGCGTAGTTCCAGGCCTCGCAGTCGCGCGCGCACTGCTCGATGCGGAACGGCTTCTGGTGCGTCTTGTCGCCGAAGAACGTGCCGGGCACCGGGAAGTTCGGCGTCCAGCATTCCTCGGTGCACATGCCGATGTTGACGTAGACGCGGATCAGCGCGAGATGCTCGCCAACCGAATCTTCGCCGCCCTTGAGTACGTGGCGCGTGCGCGCCTTCTTGATCTCGCCGGTGACCGGATGCCGCATGTCTTCTTCGAACAGACGCTTGTTGAAGAAATCCATGATGTTGTTCTGCGTGCCGGGGTTGTGCTGGAAGTCCGTCGCGACCAGCGAGGTATCGATCGTACCGACCCGATGACCGCGGCCCAGCACCTGGCGCGACAGGCTGTCTTCCGGCGTGCCCATCACGTACTGCATCGGCTGCATCGTGTACTGGTTGCCGATCGTCGCGTGGATGTTCTCCCACGCCGGCTCGTTGGGATTCTTGGGCGGATTGGTTGGATCGAAGGCGACGTGGCACTGCACGCAGGGGCCGCCGAGCACGTAGCGCAGGTTCTTCTTGAGTTCGTCGTCGCGGAACGGCGACGTGGCCGGATCGAAGACGACCTTGCCACTCTCGTCCTTCGTGACGTCCGCGTAGTACTTGCGATAGCCGAGGATGCCGGAACTGTGCGGATCCGGGCATTTGTCGTACCAGTTCGTCGACGCGTCGCCTTGTTCGCAGTCCGGATCGTTGATCATTCCCCACTTGCTGAAGCGGTAGGGCCGCGTGCGCGTGTCCAGCCAGGGATACCAGACGTTGCCCGCGCCGACCGTGCGGACGGTGTGCAGATACTCCTCGTCCTGGTTGCCGAAGCTGCCCTTGAACCAGACATCGCGACCCTGGCGCACGGTCTCTCGCGCGCGCTTGGCCGCGGCCGGATCAGACTGTGCCAAATCCTTGAATAAAGAATTGACGTAGCGGCAGGATTCCGCGTCGTAGCCGGTCGGTTGCGGCTGATCGCAAGGCGGCGGCGGCGCCTGGGGGATGGGCACGATGTCCCAGTCGATCGGGTCCTGATAGGCGTGGTTGTAGGGGCCATGGCCTTCATGCCAGACCTTGCGCGCGGCCAGCGTCGCGTAGAAGTTCTCGTCGTACCAGTCGCGCTTGGCCTGCACCTGCGGCGAGCCGTCCCAGACGCCGGTCGTCAGTCCGAGGCGCACCAGATCGTCGACGGAGACCGAGCGATTCTCCGAACGGTAGGGCGCATCCGGTACCGGGTACTCGCCCCACTTCGGGAAAAAGGCTTCCGGCTTGCTGGCGTCGTAGCTGTCGGCGGCCGCAGCAAAGGGAATCGACATCCCCAGGCTGAGCAGCAAGATGGCTGGCTTGCGCATTGCATCCCCTCGCTATTGATTTGTTATGTGCTCCCCGCAGCGAGTCTAGCCCTTCAGAACGAAAAAAGGGCCGGTGGATAACCACCGGCCCCTTGATCAAACAACCGCAGATCGAATCAGTCGCCGGTGACCGCGACACCGTTGATCGAGACGCTCATCAGCTCGTTGGTCGTGTTGCCGGACACCGACTTCAGGAAGACACCCTTCTTGGCCGAGTTCCAGGTCGTGGTGTTCGCGGTCGAGCCGCTGATCGTCAGCGCATCGACGAACTTGCAAGCCGAGAAGGTACCGGCGGGAACCGTGACGTTCTCGCGGCCAATGTAGGTGCGCTTCGCCGAAACCGAAGTGTTGGTCGGCGGAATCGGAAAGCCGGCGGCAGTACCCGAAGTCTGGATCGTGTACGACTGCGTGTAGCTCGCGCCCACAGCCAGGTCGTAACGCGATTCGATGTACGGGTTGATCTTCGTCGTCACCGTACCGGCAAACGGCGAGGTCACTTCGGTGATCGTGCCGTATAGGAACAAACGCTTACCGTCGACCAGCTTGGTATACGTCAGCGTGTTCGAGTCCGAGTCGCCCTGCGGGGCGGAGGAACGGGCCTGGACCTCGGATTCAGCTTCCGTGGCCGTGTTGCCGTTGAAGGTCGCGTTGGTGCGCATGATGACCGAGTCGGACGTCGTCGTGACCACGGCGCCGCTTGAGCTATCCGTTGAGCGCAGAACCTGGACGAGACGCGTACCGACCTGCTCAAGCGCCGGGTTGATGCAGCTTTCCGCGGTACCGGAGCCCGAAGTCGGGGTCGGGGTCGGCGTCGGGTTGCCCGTCGGTGTTGCCGTGGCGGTCGGGGTCGCGGTGGCCGTCGGCGTGGCGGTCGGGGCGCCCGTCGGCGTGGCCGTTGCGGTCGGCGTGGCGGTCGGAGCACCCGTCGGGGTGGCCGTTGCCGTCGGGGTCGCAGTCGGCGTCGCGGTCGGGGTGGCGGTCGGATTGGCCGGGTTCACCGCCGGGCCGAACGGATCGTCGATGACGCCGTTTTCGACACCGTCGGCATCGCCGACGCCGCCGTCGGTCAGCGTCAGCTGCACGTTACGGCCGCTGATCTTGGCATTGAGCGCGGAAAGCGCGTCGCAGCTGGTGTTGGTGTTGCACTTGATGATCTGGTTCGGCGCGCTGCCGGCCGGCAGCGTGACCTTGACGACCACCGTCTCGCCCGGCAGGAGGTCCTTGATCTTGTAGCTGAAGAAGCCGTTCGGGTAGGTCAGTCCGTCATCCGCACCGACCGGGACCGGGACGTTAGCCAGTTCGTCGATCGTGCCCTTGCTGATCGCAAACTCGGTAGCTGCGCCGCTCACGTCACTGACGCTGCCCGTGTCGCTGGGCGAATCGTTGTCGCCGCCGCAAGCCGTAATGCCAAACGAAATCGCCGCGCACAGCGGCAATACCACGCTCTTCAACGTCATCTGATTGTTCCCCATGGATAGTCGGCCGCAACGAGCGTGCAGCCGAAGAAATTGCACCCCGGCCCGAGCGTATCTGCCGGTCAGATTCGCCGCACCCCCCTATATGGGGGAGGTCGGCATTGTCACTGTGCGGCGGTTCTCAATTGGCCGACACCAGCGTCTGCAAGACGGCGCGCATCTGTGCCATGCACCGCTCGAGTTCCGCCGCGCCGTAAGCGATCGTGGGATGCTTGCCCCAGACGGGCGCCGGCCACGCCGGATCGCCGCTGCTGCGGACGATGTGATGCACATGCAGCTGCGGCACCATGTTGCCGAGCGCCGCGACGTTGAGCTTTTCTCCGCCGAAACGCCGCATCATTTGGCGGCCGAGATGATTCGACTCGGCCAGCAGCTGCAGCTGATCGGCAGCCGTCAGCTCGTACGCCTCGCGCAGGCCAGCACGCCGCGGCACCAGGATCGCCCAGGGATACTGGCTGTCGTTCATCAACAGCAGACGGCACAGCGGCCAGTCGCCCACCGCGAGGGTATCGGCGGCCAGACGCGGGTGGAGCTCGAAATCGGTGGTCACGGGATCATGGACTTGGGGCGGCAGGCGCCAGTGTAAAGGCACTCCCGGGCCATTGATTGAGCCTGGCAAGGCCGCGGGCCAGGTACCACACCGGCAATGGCTGTAGATATTTTCTCTACCCCCAAAGTTACTCATCACGATGTTTTATCTACATCCCCGCGCAGGAGATTTCAGCACAGTGGCGCCTCTGGATTTCGGGGGTTTCCAATGCGTTTCGGTCACGGTCAGACGGCAGCGATTCTGGGGTTGGCTTTTGCGGTATTCAGCGGCTCGGCGGCGGCGCTGAGCCTGAATCTCGACCCGAATCTCGGCGCGGCCGTCAACACCCTCGAAGCGCCGGACGCCGCCGCCCAGCCGGCCCTCGATCTGACCATCGCTGCCGAGCTGCGCGACCAGGGCATCAGCGCGCTGGTCGTCGACAAGGCCATGGCGATGCTCGGTACCACCTACAAGTTCGGCGTCGACCGCGACGACGCGATGGATTGTTCCGCGCTGGTGCGCCGCGCATTCCTCACCGCGGGCCTGGAGATGCCGCGCTCGACGCAGGATCAAATCCGCCTCGGCGTGCCGGTTGCCGCCGGCAAGCTGCGCAAAGGCGATCTGCTGTTCTACCGCTGGGATTCCTCGATGCATGTCGCCATGTACATGGATGAGGCGCACATCCTGCATGCCTCGCCGAAAGAAGGCCGCGTGGTCGTCACGCGTCTGACGTCGAACTGGGACCGTCGTCTGATCGCCGCGCGGCGAGTGATCTGAGCATCCCGCAGGACTTCCCGCGACCCCACCCAGCCGCCGAGCATCCGATTCCCTTAGACTGACCCCTGTCTTCGGGGGATGGGAATGGCTCGAACCGCGCTCGTCGCCGGTCCGACTGGACTGGTGGGTCATCAGCTGTTGCAGCGCCTGCTGCCGGACCCCGCGTATACGTCGGTACGGGCGCTCGCGCGGCGACCGCTGGCGCTGAAGCATGAGCGACTGCAGGTCGTCGAGAGCGATCTTTGCAATCTCGCCGCGCTCGGCAACGCATTGCAGGTCGACGACGTCTTCTGCTGCCTCGGCACAACCCTGAACAAGGCCGGCTCGCGCGCGGCGTTCGAGGACGTCGACTACCGGATGGTCACCGAACTCGCGGCCGCGACGCGCGCGGCCGGCGCCCATCAGTTCATCGTGATCTCGGCGGTCGGCGCCAGCGTTCGCTCGCCGGCCTACTACAACCGCGTCAAAGGGCGCATGGAAGCCGCGGTGTCGGCGCTGGATTTTGCGGCGGTGCATATCGTCCGCCCTTCCCTGCTGCTTGGCGATCGCATCGAGCGCCGGCCTTCGGAAGAATTTGCGCAAAAAGTGTCGCCCTGGCTGTCGCCGCTGCTGACCGGCCCCCTGAGCCGTTACCGTCCGGTCAGCGCCGAAGACGTCGCCGAAGCGATGTTGCGGCTCGCGCTACGCGGCGAACGCGGCGTGCACATCCATCATTTGCCCTTGGCCGACTGAGATTTGTTGCGCGCGGCTCGGGGCGGTTTCTCGCCGAGCGCCTTGCGATAGCCGGCCATGTGCTGCTGCAGTTCCGGCATCGCCGGTGGATAACCCAGCTTCAGCCCTTCCACGGCGCGCACGACGATATCGGCCACCGCCATCCGCATGTAGGACTTGCTGTCGGCCGGAATCGCATACCAGGGCGCCCAGGGCTTCGAGGTCGCCTTGAGCAGGTCTTCGTAGGCTTTCATGTAATCGCTCCAGTGCGAGCGCTCGCCCAGATCGCCGGACTCGAACTTCCAGTTCTTGGCCGGATCCTTGAGCCTTTCGAGCAGCCGCGCGGCCTGCTCCTCGCGCGAGACATTGAGCCAGAACTTCAATACCAATGTGCCGTTGCGTGCGAGATGCTGTTCGATCGCATTGATCGACTCGTAACGCTCGCGCCACAGCGCGGCCAGCGTCTTCGGCTGATGCGGCAGACGCTGCGCGCCGAGATACTCCGGATGCACGCGCACCGCCAGCACCTCTTCATACCAGCTGCGATTGAACACGCCGATGCGGCCGCGCTCCGGCAGGGCGCAGATGTGGCGCCACAGGAAATCGTGATCCAGCTCGGTTTCCGACGGCCGCTTGAACGAGTGCACCTGGCAGCCGGCGGGATCAACGCCGGTCAGCACCGCGCGGATCGTGCTGTCCTTGCCGGCGGCATCCATCGCCTGAAAGATCAGCAGCACCGAATGCTTGTTCGAGGCATACAGGCGACGCTGCAACTCGTCGAGGCGGTCGACCAGCTTTGCCAGCTTTTCCTGTCGCTGCAGCTTGGGCGGCGCTGACTTCGGCGCGCCCGTCTCGGCGCTGCGCAGCTTGTAGCGACCGCTGAACGGAACGAGATGCGGACTGGCCGGTGGTGTGTGCGGTGAACTTGCCATGCCGGACGCTCCGATTGAGGTCCGCTCAGCCCGGCGGGCCGGGGACGACGTAGAACAGGATTGCGAAGTAGTGCAGCACGCTGCCGCCCAGCACGAACAGATGCCAGATCGCGTGGTGATAGCGCAGGCGCTCCCAGACATAGAACGCGACGCCACCACTGTACGTAAGGCCGCCGGCCAGCATCAGCATCAAGCCGCCGGGTTCGAGATTCGCGAGCAGCGGCTTGATGGCGGTGATCGCACACCAGCCCATCGCCAGATAGATCGCGAGCGAGAGTTTCTCGAAGCGTCCGGTCAGGAAGATCTTGAATGCGACGCCGAAGATCGCCAGCCCCCAGGTCACGCCGAACAAGCTCCAGCCCCAGGGGCCCTTGAGCGTGATCAAGGTAAACGGCGTGTAGGTGCCGGCAATCAGGAAATAGATCAGCGAATGATCGATGACGCGCAGCACATGCTTGGCGCGCGGGATCTGAATGCTGTGGTACAACGCCGACGCGCTGTACATCATCACCAGCGTCGCGCCGAAGATGCTGACCGCGGTGACATGCCAGGCATTGCCGTACACCGAGGCGCGCGCGACCAGCACCGTCAGGCCGATGACGGACAGCACGGCGCCGAGACCATGCGTGGTGACGTGGGCGACTTCCTCGCCCATCGAATAGATTTTTGAAGGGACCGTAATTCCCAGCACGTCGTGCTGGGAATTACCGAGCCCGGGCCGCAGATCGCTAGTCAATCTTCTCGACCCTGAGCACCGCTCCGTCGGCCTGCGTCACGCGCACCCGCGTGCCTGCCGGCACATCGACACCACTGACCTTCCAGTGCGAGTCGTCGACATGCAGCTTGCCGACGCCGTTGATGATGGCTTCCTTGAGCGTGAACACGCGACCGACGTAGGAATGCCCGCGCCGGTTGAGGTTGGGCTGCTCGCTGACGAAATCCATCGGCTTGAACTTGCGCCAGGCCAGCACCGCGATGACCGACAGCGCGCCCCATAGCGCGAACTCGAGCTCCCAGGCCAGCGACGGCATCAGCCAGGACACCGCGCCGGTGATCACCGCGGCAACGCCGACCCACAGGAAAATGAACTCGGTGGGCAGGAACATTTCCAGAACCAGCAGGCCAAAGCCCAGCGCTATCCAGTGCCAATATTCGACAGCGATGGTTTCCGTACCCATGGCTCAGACTCCAGCCGGCTTGTGCGTCTTCAGACCGGCGTTCTTGGCGAGTTCTGCAATACCGCCGATCGCACCGATCACGCTCGCGGCTTCCAGCGGCATCAGCACCAGCTTCTCGTTCGGGCTGGTCGCGATCTTGCCCAGCGCTTCGACGTACTTGGTGGCGATGAAGTAGTTGATCGCCTGGATGTCGCCCTTCTCGATCGCCTGCGACACCATCATCGTCGCGCGCGCTTCGGCCTCGGCCAGACGCTCGCGGCTTTCGGCGTCGCGGAACGCGGCTTCCTTGCGGCCTTCGGCCTCGAGAATCTGTTCCTGCTTCTGACCTTCGGCGGCCAAAATCTGCGACTGACGTTCGCCTTCGGCCTTCAGAATCGCCGCCTGGCGGAAACCTTCGGCTTCAAGCACGTTGGCGCGCTTCTCGCGCTCTGCCTTCATCTGCCGCGCCATCGCGTTGACGAGGTCGGTCGGCGGACGGATGTCCTTGATCTCGATGCGGGTGACCTTGATGCCCCAGGGCGTCGTCGCTTCGTCGACGACGGTCAGCAGCTTGGCGTTGATGTGGTCGCGCTGCGAGAGCAGTTCGTCGAGATCCATCGAGCCCATGACCGTGCGCAGATTGGTCATCGTCAGCTGCATGATCGAGATCTCGAGCTGCTGCACTTCATAAGCCGCCTTCGGCGCGTCGAGAACCTGGAAGAACACGACGCCGTCGACGCCGACCATCGCGTTGTCCTTGGTGATGACTTCCTGCGACGGCACGTCGAGTACCTGTTCCATCATCGACAGTTTGCGGCCGATGCGGTCCACGTACGGCACCAGCCAGTGGAAACCCGGCGTGAACGTCGCGCGATACTTGCCGAAGCGCTCGATCGTGTACTCCGTACCCTGCGGCACGGTGACGACGCCTTTCCAGGCGGTGACGAGCAGAAAGATGCCGAAAGCGAGTGCAACAATAGGACCCATCGCGGTTCTCCGTTGAGATGTTGCTTGATCGGGCCGACCGTGTGGCGCCGGCTGCAGCGGTCGTGGCTGGGCCGATTGTAGCCCGCGGTCGTGACGCTCTAGTGAGACCTGGCGCTAGTTGGCATTGGCCACCGCGAGCTTGGCCATCTGCTGGATGCGTTCCACCATCGCATAAAAGCCGTTGCGGCGGTTCATCGAGATGTGGCTGTCGAGGCCCAGGCGCTCGAAGATGCCGCTGATGTCGGTGTCGAGGATCTGCTGCGGCGACTTGCCGGAGACCAGCTGAAACAGCAGTGCAATCAGACCCTTGACGATATGCGCGTCGGAGTCGCCGCGCAGTTCCATGCGCGGCTCCGGCCCGCCGGTGAGGTCATGGGCCAGCCATACCTGCGACATGCAGCCGCGCACCTTGTTGGCGTCCGTGTGCTCGGACTCCGGCATCGGCGGCAACTTGCGGCCAAGCTCGATGATGTAGCGATAGCGCTCTTCCCAGTCGCCCAGAAATTCGAAGGTCTCGATCAGTTCTTCCGTATCCATGCCGGCATTTTAGGCGCGCGTGCTGGTGCGTGTGGGTCGAGGGGTATACTGCGCGGCCTCATTTTCCGGTCATTCCCATGCGCCCTTCCGGCCGCTCGCCCGCGCAACTCCGCCCCGTCAGCATCCAGCGTCATTTCACCAAGCACGCTGCGGGCTCGGTGCTCGTCAGCTTTGGCGATACGCGCGTGCTGTGTACCGCCAGCGTCGAAGAGCGCGGCCCGGCCTGGAAGAAGGACGGCGGCTGGGTCACCGCCGAGTACGGCATGCTGCCGGGCGCCACGCACAGCCGCGCGCGCCGCGAGGCCGCCGCCGGCAAGCAGTCCGGCCGCACCCAGGAAATCCAGCGCCTGATCGGCCGCTCGCTGCGTGCCTGCGTGGACCTGTCCGCGCTCGGCGCCTATACGATCACGCTCGACTGCGACGTGCTGCAGGCCGACGGCGGCACCCGCACCGCGAGCATCACCGGCGGTTACGTGGCACTGGTCGATGCGATCAAGTCGCTGCGCCAGCGCGGCCTGATCAAGCGCGATCCGCTGTTCGGCCAGGTCGCCGCGGTATCGGTCGGCATCTATAAAGGGGCGCCGGTGCTCGATCTCGACTACCCGGAAGACTCGGACTGCGAGTGCGACATGAATGTCGTCATGAACGAAGCGGGCCAGTTCATTGAAGTGCAGGGCACCGCCGAAGGCCATGCCTTCCGTCGCGAAGAACTCGATGCGCTGCTCGATCTCGCCAGCGGCGGCATTCGCGAACTGATTGCGGCGCAGACGGCCGCGCTCGCCGGATAAGGCCGCGCAGGCATGAGCGCCGCAACGCGCACGCTGGTGCTGGCCAGCCGCAACGCCAAGAAACTCGCGGAGATGCAGGCACTGCTGTCGCCGCTGGGTTATCAGCTGCGGCTGGTGTCCGAGTTCACCGACGAAGCCGCCGAGGAAACCGCCGGCAGCTTCGTCGAGAACGCGCTGCTCAAGGCACGGCATGCGGCGCGCGTCTCCGGGCTGCCGGCAATCGCCGACGATTCCGGCATCGAGGTCGATGCGCTCAACGGCCGGCCCGGCGTGTGGTCGGCGCGTTATGCCGGCGAGAGCGCAACCGACGCCGACAACAACGCCTTGCTGCTGCGCGAACTGCGCGGCATCCCCGCCGAGCAGCGCGGGGCGCGTTTTGTCTGTGTCATGGCGCTGCTGCGCCATGCCGACGACCCCGTGCCGGTCATCGCTCAAGGCCTGTGGCGCGGGCGCATTCTCGAAGCACCGCAGGGCCAGCAGGGTTTCGGCTACGACCCGCTGTTCTGGGTGCCGGAGCAGCGGTGCAGCTCGGCCGAGCTCGAGCCGGCGCTGAAGAACCGCATCTCGCATCGCGGGTTGGCGAGCCGAGCCCTGCTATCGCAGCTGCAGGACCTCTGACGGCCCGGTCATGCGCCTCCCGCCGCCGCCGCTGGCGCTGTATCTGCACTTTCCCTGGTGCGTGAAGAAGTGCCCGTACTGCGATTTCAACTCGCATGCGGCGCGCGGCGACATCCCCGAAGATGACTACGTTTCGGCGCTGATTCGCGATCTTGATTTGGAATTAGCCGGAGATGGCCGAGATTCGCTCGTCACGCCACTGGTCTCGATCTTCATGGGTGGCGGCACGCCCAGCCTGTTCTCCGACCGCGCGATCGGCCGCGTGCTGGACGCGGTCAACCGGCGTCTGGCTTTCGCGCCGGATATCGAAATCACCCTCGAAGCGAATCCGGGCACGGCCGAAGCTGGCCATTTCCCGGGCTACCGCGCCGCTGGGGTCAACCGCCTGTCGATGGGGTTCCAGAGCCTCGACGACCAGCAGCTCAAGCGCCTCGGCCGCATTCACAACGGTGCCGAAGCCCGCCGCGCCTACGAACTGGCGCGCAAGGCTGGTTTCGACAACATCAATCTGGACATGATGTTCGCGCTGCCCGAGCAGGGCGTGGACGCCGCGCTGGCCGACCTGGCCGGCCTGATAGCCCTCGCGCCGGAACATCTGAGCTGGTACCAGCTGACGCTGGAAGCCAATACCGAGTTCGGCGCCCGCCCGCCGCCGGTGCCGGACGACGACAGCGCCTGGGAGATGCAGGAACGCGGTCAGGCCCTGCTGGCTGCCGCGGGCTACGCGCAGTACGAGGTGTCGGCTTATGCGCGACCCGGCCGGCAGGCACTACATAACCGCAATTACTGGGAGTTCGGCGATTATCTGGGCATTGGCGCCGGCGCTCACGGCAAGCGCAGCCGGATCACTGACGGCCGCTGGCTAGTCCAGCGCCGTGCTCGGCACAAGCATCCACGCACTTACCAGCAGCACGCCGGCAGCCGCGCGGTGATTCAGGAGGAAACCGTGATCGCGGCCGCCGAGCTGCCTTTCGAATTCATGATGAACGCGCTGCGCTTGAATGACGGCTTCACGCCTCAACTCTATGAGGCACGCACAGGGCTGCGCTGGGATTCGAGCGCCGCCCCGGTTGCACAGGCAATACGGCTGGAACTGCTGACGGTGACGACAGAACGGATTCAAGCCAGCGAACGGGGCAGGCGTTATCTGAACCGGCTGCTGGAATTATTCCTTTAATGGAGTGACCGATGATCGAAGAAGCCACGGTGACCTGCCCGGCCTGCTGGGAATCCATCGTGCTGGAAGTCGATCTGTCGGGCGGCTCGGCGGAGTATGCCGAGGACTGCCCGGTCTGCTGCCGGCCGATGACGGTGCAGCTGAGAGTGCTGGAAGACGGGGGCTTCGAGGTCGAGGTCACCCCGGAATCGGACTGAGTTTGGCGTTTTCGCTTGCACCCAGGCCGAGGCTTCATTAGAATCGCCGCCCCTTGAGCTCATTACGAGCCGAAAGACTTTTGGTGTCCCCATGAAAGAAGGCATTCACCCCAACTACCACGCCGTGACGGTGCAGTGCAGCTGCGGCAATTCCTTCAAGACGCGCTCGACGCTGGCCAGCGACGTGATGCAGGTTGAAGTCTGCTCCGACTGCCATCCGTACTACACGGGCAAGCAGAAGGTCATGGACGTCGGCGGTCGCGTCGACAAGTTCAAGAAGCGCTACGCCCGCAGCGCCGCTTAAGACGCTACTCGTTTGTCGAAGAAGCCGCGCTGATAGCGCGGCTTTTTTGTTGCCCGGCGGTCGGCGGTAGCGGCCCGTCCACCGCCCTGCCGCACCTGGGGTCGCTATTTTCTTGCGATTTGGGCAGGGATTGATCGCCGACGCGATCAAATTCGCGCGCGTACACGGTATGATTATTGCGACCTGCGAGCCGATGCGATGCAGGCCGCTTGCGACGCGCGGCATCGCCGACGTTGATGTCCAAATTCCAGCCTTATCAAGGCCGCAAACAGGGGTAAACGATGAGTACGCCCAGCTATAGCCTGGTCAACAACGCCACCGGCGAGAAGACTGATCTTCCGGCCGTTTCCGGAACCCTGGGCCCGGTTGGCCTGGACGTCGGCAAGGTCTACGGCAAGATGGACGTGTTCACCTACGATCCGGGCTTCTCGTCGACCTGCTCGACGCAGAGCGCGATCACCTACATCGACGGCGACGCCGGCGTGCTGTTGTACCGCGGCTACCCCGTCGCCCAGCTGGCGGCGAACTGCAGCTTCATCGAAGTCGCCTACCTGATCCTCAACGGCGAGCTGCCGAACAAGACGCAGCTGGAAGAGTTCGACCAGAACATCCGCCGTCACACGATGATCAACGAGTCGCTGCTCGGCTTCTTCAACGGCTTCCGCTATGACGCGCATCCGATGGCGATGCTGACCGGCGTCGTGGGCTCGCTGTCGGCGTTCTATCACGACACGACGAACAACAAGGATCCGCGTCATCGCGAGATCTTCGCGCATCGCATGATCGCGAAGATCCCGACGATCGCCGCAGCGGCCTACAAGCGCTACTTCGGCCAGCCGTTCATGTATCCGCAGAACAAGCTGGACTACTGCTCGAACCTGCTGCACATGATGTTCGCCGTGCCGGCCGAGCCGTACGAAGTGAACCCGATCGCGGCACGCGCGCTCGACGTGCTGTTCATCCTGCACGCCGATCACGAGCAGAACGCCTCGACCTCGACGGTGCGCATGGCCGGCTCCACCGGCACCAATCCTTACGCCGCGATCTCCTCGGGCATCGCCGCGCTGTGGGGCCCGGCGCACGGCGGCGCCAACGAAGCCGTGCTCAAGATGCTCAACGAGATCGGCGACGTGTCCAAGGTCAAGGACTTCATGAACAAGGCCAAGGACAAGAATTCGGGCGTGCGCCTGATGGGCTTCGGCCATCGCGTCTACAAGAACTTCGACCCGCGCGCGACGATCATCCGCGAGGAATGCCACAAGGTTCTCAAGGCGCTCAACGTCAGCGATCCGCAGCTGGAGCTGGCGATGAAGCTCGAAGAGATCGCGCTGTCGGACGATTACTTCAAGGAGCGCAAGCTGTACCCGAACGTCGACTTCTACTCGGGCATCATCTACAAGGCGCTCGGCATTCCGGTGAACATGTTCACGCCGATGTTTGCCGTTGCCCGCACCGTCGGCTGGGCGGCGCATTGGATCGAGATGGTTGCCGATCCGGGCATGCGCATCGCGCGTCCGCGCCAGGTCTACACCGGTGCCGCCGAACGCAACGTTTCGCCGGTCGGCAAGCGCTGAGTTCCGCAGCTGTGAAAAAGCCCGGCATTGCCGGGCTTTTTTATTGGGCTGCTTTCACTGCGTACTCTTGAGCAGCTGCTCCAGCGCATCGACGTCGACGCGGCGGAATCGCTGGCCGTCGAGCGGATTGATCGGCGCCTGGCGCAGTTCGTCTTCGCCGAACACAGCCGCATCGATACCTTGTCCTTCGAGATCGAGCCGCAACAGCGGAATGCTGACGTCGCGACCGTTGGCGTAGCGATAGTTGCGCTCGCCCTGCTCGAAGTCGATGCGACGATTGATCAGCTCGATATCGATCATCTCGGCACTGTCGCTGAACAGATGGATCTGCACGCGATGTGCCGGCGTCACCGCACCGCTGACCGTCGCGCCGACGACGCGCGGCTGGTACTGGGCAAACAGCCGGCAGGCGGAAAGTCCGGCACGCCGCATCCGGCGGAGCTGCTGCGCATACGCTTCGCCGCCGAACAGGCGTTGATAATCGATCACCGCCGCATGAATGGCCGCGTTGTCCGGCAACGGAAAGTTCGGCGGCAGACCCAGCCGTTCGGCGGCCTTGCGCTTGGCCGCTCGATAGTCGGTGAGCTGCTCCTCGCAGACGATGCGGGCGATTTCCTGCACTACCGCGGGGTCGCGATTCGACACGGTCTTCTCTAGAAGAGATCCTGCAGCCCGGTGTTCTGGTCGCGCTGCTGCTGCAACTGCGTATCTTCCGCCTCGGGGATGTGTTCCTGCGCCACCGATTCGAAGATCGCATCCGGATCACCGACCGCTGCGAGCTTGCCGGTCTCCGGATTGATGCGCACGCTAACCAGGCCCTGCGGCCGCGGCAACACTTCGCTGGCGACATCCTTCAGCGAGTAGCGCATGTAGTCCATCCAGATCGGCAACGCGGCGCGGCCGCCGACTTCGCCGCGGCCGAGCGGCGCCGGCTGATCGAAGCCGACCCAGGCCACCGCGACGAGATGGCGCTGGAATCCGTTGAACCAGGCGTCGGTTTCGTCGTTGGTCGTGCCGGTCTTGCCGCGCAGATCGTTGCGGCCGAGTTCGGCCACCTTGGCGGCCGTGCCGCGCACCGTCACGTCGTGAAGAATGTCGGTGATCATCCAGATCGTCCGCGGATCGATCGCGCGCGGCGCCGGCACCCAGTCACGCTGTGCGGCGTCCGGCGGCGGCAGCTCTGAGCCCTCGGCTTCGCGCAGGCTCTGTTCGAGACATTCGGCGCAGGCCCGTTTCGGGCGCGCCTTGAACAGTACCGCGCCGCTGGCGTCGCGGATCTCCGAGATCACGTACGGATCGACGAGGAAGCCGCCGTTGGCGATCGTTGCATAACCGCGCGCCATTTCCAGCGGCGTGTACGAGGCGCTTCCCAGCGCCATCGTCAGATCTCGCGGCAGGCGGTCCTGCGCAAGGCCGAAGCGCGGAATGAACTCGCGCGCGTAGTCGACGCCGATCGCCTGCAGCAGGCGGATCGACACCAGGTTGCGCGACTGCACGAGCGCTTCGCGCAGGCGCATCGGCCCTTTGAAATCGCCGCCGTAGTTTTCCGGCCGCCAGGTCGATTCGAGCTTGTCGTCGTCGAACACGACCGGCGCGTCGAGGATGATCGATGCCGGCGTGAATCCCGAATCCAGCGCGGCCGAGTACAGGAAGGGCTTGAAGCCGGAACCGGCCTGACGCCGGCCCTGCGTTGCGCGGTTGAACTTGCCGGCGAAGAAATCGAAGCCGCCGACCAGCGATTCGATCGCACCGTCGTCCGGCGCGATCGCCACCAGCGCGGCCTGCGCCAGCGGAATCTGCGCGAGCTGATAACCGCCTTTCTCCAGCGGCCGCAGGCGGATCACGTCGCCTGGCTTGAGCGCGGTCTTGCCGCCCAGCTTGGCCCACTCGAAGGCCGGCTTTTCGAGCGTCACGTTGCCGGACAGGGCCAGCACGACCAACTTGTCCGCGGCAAAACTGACGACCACTGCCGGCAGCAGCCCGCCGACAACCGGATGCGTTGCGAACACCTGCTCTAGCGCGCCATCCCCGCCTTCCTTGAGCAGGGCTTCTTCGACCACCGCTTCCGGCCCGCGCCAACCGTGCCGCTGGTCGTATTCGTGCAGCGCATCGCGCAGGGCGGCATTGGCGGCGGCCTGTCGACCCGAGTCGATCGTCGTGATGACCGTCAGACCGCGGCTGTAGGCATCTTCGCCGTACTCGGCAACCAGCTCGGCGCGCGCCATTTCGGCGACATAGTCGGCCTCGGCTTCGACCTTGGCCCGATAGGGATGGACGATCACCGGCTCGGCCAGTGCGGCTTCGTATTCCAGTTCGGAGATGAAATCGAGGTCGCGCATCCGGTGCAGCACGTAATCGCGCCGTTCCTTGGCCCGCTGCGGATTGGATACCGGGTTGTCGCGCGACGGCGCCTTCGGCAGGCCGGCAATGACGGCGATCTCGCCCATGCTCAGCTCGCCAACGTCCTTGTCGAAATACACCCTTGCGGCCGCGCCGACCCCGTAGGCACGCTCGCCAAGGAAAATCTTGTTCAGATAGGTCTCGAGAATCTCTTCCTTGCTCAGCTCGCGCTCCATGCGCAGCGCCAGCAGGATTTCCTTGAACTTGCGGTCGAAAGTCCGCTCGCTCGAAAGGAACACATTGCGCGCCAGCTGCATGGTGATCGTGCTGCCGCCCTGCGCCTTTTCGCCGGTGGCGGCGAACTTCAGGCTGGCGCGGACCAGACCCTGCCAGTCGACCCCGGGATGTTCGAAAAAGCGGTCGTCCTCGGCCGCCAGGAAGGCGTGCACGAGCTGCGGCGGCAGGTCCTTGTAGGCGAGCAGCGCCCTGCGCTCCGCTCCGTATTCGCCGATGAGCTTGCTGTCTCGGCTATAAATCCTCAGCGGAACAGAGAGTTGCAGCTGTCGCAGGCTGTCCACCGAAGGCAGGCCGCGGCTGTAGTAGTGGGCAACACCGTAGACCGTCGCGACGCCAGCTGCGGCAAGCACCAACAGGGCCCCCAGCAGCCACCACAGCACCCGCCCACCCTGCTTTTTTTGTGTCATCTGGGATCGTCGCGGTGGGAGATAAGTAACTTGAATGTTTGCAGCTTGATCAGTTAGTTGCCGCATTTACTTCCAGTTGCGTAGCAGCAGTATTAAGTTATAGTACGAAGCGACGTGGGAAAGAGTCTTGATGTCCCGCGGGGGAATGTCAACGAGGCGGCCTGGGGCGCTATGTCCATACTGCAATCGCTGTTAGGCAAGGAGAGTCCGCAACTGATCGGACTGGACATCAGTTCCAGTTCGGTAAAGCTGCTGGAGCTCTCGCGCAAGGGCACGCGCTATCACGTAGAAGCCTATTCAATTGAGCCGTTGCCGCCCAATGCGGTGACCGACAAGCAAATTACGGATCCGAAGGCCGTCGGTGAGGCCATTGGCCGCGCCGTGAGCAAGGCCGGCACGCGCACGCGCCAGGCAGCCGTGGCGGTCTCCGGGGCGTCCGTCATCACCAAGATCGTCGATTTTCCCGGCTCGATCGCGGGAGACGCGCTCGAGGAGCAGATTCGCGCCGAAGCGGATCAGTACATTCCCTATCCGATCGATGAAGTCAGTCTCGACTTCGAAGTCATCGGGCCCAGCGCCAAGGGCGGAGATGCCGTCGACGTGATTCTCGCCGCATGCCGGCGCGAGCAGGTTGAGCAGATCTGCGCAGCGGTGGAACTCGCCGGCCTGACGCCGAAAGTCGTCGACGTCGAATCCTATGCGCTCGAAAACGCCTGCCAGTTTCTTCAGCACCAGATGCCCGATGGGGGCCGCGGCAAGGTCATCGCGCTCGTCGACGTCGGCGCCACGACCACGTCGGTGATGGTGCTGCACGACGGCAAGACCGTATACACCCGCGAACAAAGCTTCGGCGGACGTCAGCTCACCGAAGACATCATGCGCACCTACGGCATGTCAATGGAAGAGGCGGCGGCGGCGAAGAAGTCGCGCAAGCTGCCGGATGGTTATGAATCGGAGGTGCTCTCGCACTTCATCTCCGACATGGCGCAGCAGATCGATCGATCGCTGCAGTTCTTCTTCTCCGCAGTGACTCAGTACAACTCGATCGACCAGATCATCCTTGCCGGCGGCTGCGCGCAGATCGCCGGGATCGAGCACACGATTCAGGATCGCCTGCAGATCCCCACCGTCGTCGCGCGGCCCTTCGCCAACATGGGCGTCGCCACGCGTGCCAAGCCGTCGAGCCTGGCGCAGGAAGAGGCCGCGCTGCTGATCGCCTGCGGCCTGGCGTTCCGGGCCTTCGACGGAGAGAAAGCATGATCGCAGCCAAGCTCTCCGTGCGGAGGTCGCCTTGACTATCCACATCAACCTGCTCGACTGGCGCAAAGCCCGTCGCGAGCGGCTCAAGAAAGAATTCACCTCCAAGCTGGGTCTGGGCATGGTCGCTGCCGGCGGTGTCATTGTCGCCGGCTGGCTGGTGGTCAACGGTCAGCTCGAGCATCAGAAGTCGCGCAACCAGTATCTCCAGACGCAGATCAAGGAGATGGAGGTCAAGATCACCGAGATCGACGAGCTTGAGCGCGTGCGCACCAACCTGCTCGCGCGCATGCAGGTCATCGAAGATCTTCAGGCCAGCCGCACTGCGTCGGTTCATTTCTTCGACGAGCTAGTCAATACGCTCCCCGAGGGAGTCAATCTCACCGGACTCAAGCAGGCGGGCGCACAGGTCACTCTGGATGGCGTTGCCGAGTCCAACGGCCGCATCTCGACCTACATGAAGAATCTGGACGCCTCGCCTTGGTTCGCCGAGCCCAAGCTCGTCGTGATCAAGACGGTCGACAAGGGCGCGCGCCGCAAGGCGGAGTTCCAGTTGCAGGTCAAGAAGCTCATTCAACCGAAGCAGCCACGCCCCGCGGATGCACCCGCCAGTGAGACTGAGAGCGGCGAGGTGATGGAATGAACGTGCAGGAAGCTTTTGCACAGCTGCAAACACTGGACATGCAGAACCCGGGAGCCTGGCCTCCCTGGGTGCGGACAGCGGCTGTCATCTTCGTCGCCATCGCCTTGGTCGCAGCCGGAACCTGGTTCCTGCTGAAGCCGATCTACGAAGAGGTCGGCCAGGCGGAGGCGCAGGAACAGACCCTGCGCAAGGATTTCGAGGACAAGCAAAGGAAGGTCGCTTCGCTGGATGCGTATCGCGAGCAGCTGGCGGAAATGGAGCGCTCATTCGGCGCGATGCTCAAGCAGCTGCCGAGCAAGGCCGAGGTCGCGAACCTGCTGAACGACATTTCGCAGACTCGTGTCGCCGCGAGCCTTGAAGAAGAGCTGTTTCAGCCGCAGGCCGAAATACCGAAGGACTTCTATGCCGCGATTCCGAACCGGCTGATCCTGCTGGGTTCGTATCACGAGATGGGCGACTTCGCGAGCCAGATCGCCGCACTGCCGCGCATCGTCACGATCGAAAATGTCGAGATCAAGCCGGCCGGCGCTGGCGGCAAGGGCGCAAAGACCACCGCAACTCGCCTGCGCATGACCGCCAATGCGCAGACTTATCGCTATCTGGACGACGACGAGATCGCCGCGACCAAGCCGAAGAAGGACGCGAAAGGTGGCAAGGGCAAGAAGGGGGCCAAGAAGTGATGAAACCCGCCCATCTAGTTTTCGCCACATTGGCGCTGGCACTGAGCGCCTGCGGCAGCGGCATGTCCGATCTCGAGCAATATGCCGCCGAGGTCAAGGCGCGCAAGTCGACGGCGATTCCACCGATTCCGCAGCTCAAGCAGTTCGAAAGTTTCGCTTACATCCCCGGCGATCGCCGCGATCCCTTCGTCGAACCGCAGCCGCAATCGGCAAGCGCCGCGACCGGACCGCGTCCGGACCTGAATCGCAATCGCGAACCTCTCGAAGAGTTTCCGCTCGACGGCCTGCGCATGGCTGGAACGATCAAGACGCCTGCCGGTTTGTTCGCGCTGATCAAGGCGCCTGATGGCGTCATCCATCGCGTCTCGACAAGAAACTACATGGGGCAGAACTACGGGCAGATTGTTGCGATCAGCAGTTCTGAGATCAAGCTGCAGGAGCTGGTCCCCGATGGGTTCGGTGGCTGGACACAACGCGACGCCAGTCTGACCTTGTCCGATTAACGGACGACTGACCAGGCTCCAGGGAGTTACACAACATGTACACGCGCATGGCCAAAAACAACATCAAGGTCCTCTGGGGCCTGCTGCTCGCTGCGGTCGCGACAACGGCGGTTGCTCAGGATTCGGGTCGCTCGCTGGATGGGCTGGATCTCGTCTCGCTGGACGGCGGCCGGATACTGATGACCCTGCAGCTGTCGGGCGACGCCCCGCAGCCTTCGGTTTTCTCCGTCGACAAGCCAGCCCGCCTGTCGCTGGACCTTCCCGATACGCGGATGAATCTCACGGAACGCTATCGGCGCGTCGATATCGGCAATGTTCTCGCCGTCGCTGCGGGTGAGTCTCGCGGTCGCACGCGTCTGGTGGTCGAACTCAACAAGTCGGCGCCCTACACCGTTCGCGTCGACGGCAACAAGATTCTGCTGCAGATCGATGGCGCCGCTTCGGCGGCTCGTGCGGCCAGCGCAGCCAGCGTGTCGCCGCGCTCTTCGCTCAGCGCGGGCAGTATCAGCAGCGTCGACTTCCGCCGTGGCGAAAAGGGCGAAGGACGCATATTGGTCAAGCTCAGCGACCCGAAAACCATCGTCGACGTCAAGGAAGAAGGCGGCAAGGTCGTTGCACGCTTCCGCAATACGCGCCTGCAGCCGGAACTGGCCAAGCGCCTCGATGTACTCGATTTCGCAACGCCGGCGAAGTTCGTCGATATCGCCAGCGATGGCGGTGACAGCGTCGTCACGGTGATCCCGATCTCCGGCAAGGATTTCGAGCAGGCCGCCTATCAGTCCGGCGAACTGTTCACGCTGGAACTGCAGCCTTTGACGGTCGCCGAAGTCGAAGAACTGAAAAAGTCGCAGCCGCAGTTCTCCGGCGAGCGCATTAGCCTGTCGTTCCAGAACGTGGAAGTCCGTTCTCTGCTGCAGATCATTGCCGATGTCGCCGGCACCAACATGGTGATCAGCGATTCGGTCAAGGGCCAGATGGCAATGCGCCTGGAGAATGTGCCTTGGGATCAGGCACTGGACATCATTCTGCGTTCGAAAGGCCTTGGCATGCGCCAGGTTGGCAATGTGATGCAGATTGCGCCGGTTGAGGAAATCTCGACGCGGGAGAAGCTCGAGTTGGAGGCCGAGAAGCAGAAGACGGAACTGTCCCCGCTGCGCTCGGAGATCGTCCAGGTCAATTATGCGAAGGCGTCGGATATGAAGGCGCTGTTGTCCACTGGCGACAACTCGCTGCTCAGCGAACGTGGCCGCGTCACCGTCGACGACCGAACCAACACGCTGCTGGTGCTTGAAACTCGCGACAAGCTGGACGAGATCCGCTCGCTGATCACGCGCCTGGATATCCCGGTGCGGCAGGTTCTGATCGAATCGCGCATCGTCATTGCAAACGACGATTTTGCCCGCGACCTCGGCACTCGCTTCGGTGTCAGTTCGGTGGGCTCGATCAACGGCCGGCCTGTCGGTCAATCGGGCTCCAATGGCGGTTCGCGCAATGTCCTGAACGGCACGATCCCGAGCGCCTCCGATGGGTATCTGGTGAACCTGCCCGCCGCAGGCAATGCCAGTCGCATCGCTTGGACGATCCTCGGCGCCGATTTCCTCGTCGATCTCGAGCTGAGCGCGCTGCAGACCGAGAATCGCGGCGAAGTGATTTCGACGCCGCGCGTCGTGACTGCCAACGGCAAGCAGGCTGTCATCGAGCAAGGTCGCGAAATTCCCTACTTGTCCTCCAGTGGCAATACCGGTGCACAGACCCAGTTCAAGAAAGCAGTGCTTTCGCTGACGGTCTCCCCGCAGATCACACCGGACAATCGGGTCGTCATGGACCTGGCGGTGACCAACGACTCTCAGGGCGAAGACGTCAACACCGGTCAAGGTGGCTCTGCGCCGGCCATCGACACCCGCCGTCTGGAGACCCAGGTTCTGATCAAGAGCGGCGAAACCATCGTGCTGGGCGGCGTCTTCCAGGAAGAGTCGTCCAAGTCGGCATCGAAGGTTCCGCTGCTCGGCGACATCCCGCTGCTCGGTTCGCTGTTCCGCAGCGACTCGATTTCGCGCAATAAGCGCGAGCTGCTGATCTTCGTCACCCCGCGGGTGCTGCAGGAAGGCCTGGCCGTCAATTGATGGGCTTCCGTCAGGGCCGTTCCCCGCGGAACGGCCCTGACGGGGCTCTCCTGCCGGATCGGTATACTGCGCGGACGCCGGTTGACGGCTTGACGCGGTAGCGATGGCACAGCAATCCAATATTTTCCTGGTTGGCCCCATGGGGGCCGGCAAGACGACGGTGGGGCGGCGCTTGGCCGAGACCCGGGGGTTGGGCTTTGTCGATTCCGACCACGAAATCGAGCAGCGCACCGGCGTCGATATTCCTTTCATTTTCGAGAAGGAAGGCGAAGACGGCTTCCGCA
The DNA here is from genome assembly GCF_058783185.1 of Fontimonas sp. FW305-C-3. Taxonomy (NCBI): domain Bacteria; kingdom Pseudomonadati; phylum Pseudomonadota; class Gammaproteobacteria; order Nevskiales; family Nevskiaceae; genus Fontimonas; species Fontimonas sp. FW305-C-3. Next base: position 120,724 of record NZ_JBYSYK010000001.1, read on the forward strand.
AGCGCGAGAAGCAGGTCATCGAGTCGTTGACCCAGCAGAGCGGCATTGTCCTCGCCACAGGCGGCGGCGCGATTCTCGACCGCGACAACCGCCTCTGGCTGTCTTCGCGCGGACTGGTCGTTTATCTGCATGCCAGTATCGAGCAGCAGGTCATGCGCACCGAGCGTGCCGACAACCGCCCGCTGCTGAAGGCGGTGGACGATCGCCAGGCCGTGCTGGAAAACCTCTTCAGCATCCGCGATCCGCTGTATCGGGAAATCGCCGACCTGGTCGTCGTCACCGATCGCCGCAACGCGCGGGCCGTCGTTCGCGACATCGAAGATTTTCTGGACCGGCCAATGACGGCGTAACGCACGCCTCCATCTCCCTCACGCGCCATGCCTTCACTTGATGTCTCCCTCGGAGACCGTAGCTATCCCATTCATATCGGCCCCGGCCTGATCGGCGACGCCGCGCATTGGCGCGCCTATAAGTCCCGCCCGCTGCGCCTGATCACCGACAGCATCGTGGCGCCGCACTACCTGAAAACCGTGCAGAGCGTCCTCGGGCTCGGTGACGACGCCGTATATATCTTCAAGGCCGGCGAATCGCAGAAGAGCTGGGACAGCGCCGCGGAAATCCTCGGCTGGCTGTTGCAGACCCGCCTGCCGCGCGATGGCTGCCTCATCGCACTCGGCGGTGGCGTGGTCGGCGATCTGGTCGGTTTCTGCGCGGCCATCTACCAGCGCGGCGTGGACTTCGTTCAGGTGCCGACGACCTTGCTGTCGCAGGTCGATTCCTCGGTCGGCGGCAAGACCGGCATCAACCATGCGCTCGGCAAGAACATGATCGGCGCGTTTCATCAGCCGCAGCTCGTGCTCGCCGATACCGACACCCTCCGCACCTTGCCGAAGCGCGAGCTGCTCGCCGGTCTCGCCGAAGTCATCAAGTACGGGATGCTCGGCGATGTCGCGTTTCTGGGCTGGATCGAAAGTCATCTCGATCAGCTGCTGGCACTCGACGACGGCGTCGTCGCGCAAACCATCCTGCGCTGCTGCGAGATGAAGGCCGATATCGTCGCCCGCGACGAGCGCGAGGGCGGTCCGCGCGCGCTGCTCAATCTTGGCCACACCTTCGCGCACGCAATCGAAACCCATGCCGGCTACGGCGAGTGGCTGCATGGCGAGGCCGTTGCGACCGGCCTGTGCATGGCGGCCGATCTGTCGAACCGGCTGGGCTGGATCAACTCGGCTGACGCGGAACGCTGCATTGCGCTGATCGCACGCAGCGGTCTGCCGACGCGTCCGCCCGCGGCGATGACGCCGGCGGATTTCCGCAAGCTGATGGCGCTCGACAAGAAGGTGGCCTCGGGTCAGCTGCGCCTGATTCTGCTGCGCGCGCTGGGCGACGCCGTCGTCACCGGCGACTTCGCGCCGCAAGCCCTGCAGGCTACGCTGGATCACTACTGCAGCTGACACCGATCCCGCCGTGGCCAACGATCTCGCTCCCTACGCCGCACATGACCGCCGCTCGAAGGGGCGGCGTCATCCCGAGCCGGGGCCGGGGCATCGCAGCGAGTACCAGCGCGATCGCGACCGCATCATTCATTCCGGCGCGTTCCGCCGTCTCGAGTACAAGACCCAGGTTTTCGTCAATCACGAAGGCGATCTGTTCCGCACGCGGCTGACCCATTCGATCGAGGTCGCGCAGATTGCGCGGACCATGGCGCGCACGCTGCGGCTCAACGAAGAGCTCTGCGAAGCAGTGTCGCTGGCGCACGACCTCGGCCATACGCCGTTCGGCCACGCCGGCCAGGAAGCCCTCAACGATTGCATGAAGCCTTACGGCGGCTTCGAGCACAACGCGCAATCGCTGCGCGTCGTCGATGAGCTGGAGGACAAGTACGCCGAGTTCCGCGGCTTGAACCTGATGTTCGATACCCGCGAAGGCATTCTCAAGCACTGCTCGGCCACACGTGCGCGCACCTTGGGCGACATCGGCGAACGCTTCCTCCACCGTCAGCAGCCGAGCCTGGAAGCCCAGCTCGCCAACCGCGCCGACGAGATCGCCTACAACAATCACGACATCGACGACGGCCTGCGCGCGCGCCTGTTGATGATCGAACAGCTGCGCGAGGTCGGTCTGTTCCGCCGCCATCACGATGAGGTGATCGCGCGCTACGGCGCGATCAGCGAGAAGCAGCAGCGCCATGAAACGACCCGCCGCATCATCAACACGCTGGTCGTCGATCTGACCCAGGCCTCGCAGCGCGCGCTCGATGCCGCCAGGCTGACGAGCATCGAGGATGTCCGCGCGCGGCCCGCGCCGCTGATCAGCTTCAGCGACGAGATCGAAGCGGAAAATCTGGAGCTGAAGCGCTTCCTGCGCGACCAGCTGTATCACCATCACCAGGTCTACCGGATCATGGTCAAGGCCAAGCGTGTCGTGCGCGAGCTGTTTGGCGCCCTGTTCGAAGACCCGCGCCTGCTGCCGCCGGACTTTCACGCCGCGGCGAAACAGATGGAGGCGCAGGACGGCGTCGAGGGCCGCGCCCGCGCGGTGTCCGACTACATCGCCGGCATGACTGACCGCTTCGCGCTGGACGAGTACGAGCGCTTGTTCGATCCGCGCCGCTTGCGCTAAGGCCTGAACCAGTCTTCCGTCTTCAAGCCGCTCGCCCCCGCATAGATCGTCGGCGAACGGGTCACCAGTGTCATCTCCTGCACCGACGCAATCGCCGCCTGCTCGCCTTCGAGGCTGGTCCAGGCTCTGCCCTGACGCTGCCGCCGGGGAGCGGCGCGAGCGAGCCAGATGGCGGCTTCCCGATCAAATGCGAGAACTTGAGGCCCACTTCGCAGAAGTTCCTGCACGAAGCCGCTCAAACGAGTTCGACGCGGACCTTCCGGCAGGGTCTCCACGCCCCGCAGCAGCGCGCTCATGACCGAGGCGGCGATCGCGCTGCTGTGCTGATGCTGGCTGAAGCGGGTCAGCACCTGGCGGTTCGCACCGGGCCGGGTCAGTTCGGCCAGAACTGGAAGATCCAGCAAATAGATCGGCCGGGCCATCAGTGCTCCCCCGACCAGCGCGCGGCTTCGTCGGCGCTGATGCCTTCAAATTCGGGATCAAGCCGGCCGCGCCAGGTCTGCAGCCAGGCGGCGAAATCGGCGGCCGCCCCGGCGGCCTTCAAACGCTCGTACTCGGCCTCCGACAGCAGCACGGCGACACTCTGACCACGGCGGGAAATGCGGATCGGCCGGCCGCTTTCGACCTCCCGCAACAGCTCGGTCAGCGTGTTTTTCGCCTCGGCAACGGAAACCGCTTTCATGGAGCGCTGGGCGCGAGTCTGCGCGAGATGGCCATTTAGATGGCCATTTGTAGCAAATCCAAGTGCTTGAATCAATTGCTGCATTGCGGTCGCACCTCGATCCGGGCGAATAGCGATTTGCGGCCCCCCAGGGCCCGGCACACACTCTGCGGCCGCCGATCTCGGTGTGCTGCGCGCGTGAGTGCGCAGATATAAGGAGCCCGCAAGATGTCAGACCGCCAGCCCGACCAGACCCCCGTCCCGGTCATGGACGCCGCCCCCGCCGCCAGCTCGACCGCCCTGTCCAACAGCGGCCCGACGAACTACGGTTACAAGGAAGTCGGCCTGTATCGCGAATCCTTCGAGCGCGACAGCTGCGGTTTCGGCCTGATTGCGCACATGGACGACCAGCCCAGCCACAAGCTGGTGCAGACCGCCGTGACCGCCCTGCATCGCATGACCCACCGCGGCGCCGTGGCGGCCGACGGCAAGACCGGCGACGGCTGCGGCCTGTTGATGAAGAAGCCGGACGCCTTCCTGCGCCGCGAGGCCGAGAAGCTCGGTTTCGACATCGGCGAGCTGTACTGCGTCGGCAACATCTTCTTCTCGCCGGACGAAAAGCTCCGCGCGCGCGCCAAGGTCGTGCTGGCGGAAAGCCTCGCGCTGCACGAACTGATCCTCGCCGGTTACCGCGAAGTGCCGACCGACGAGTCGGCGCTCGGCGAAGAGGCGCACAAGACCCTGCCGAAGATCGAACAGGCGTTCATCGCCGCGCCCAAGGGCATGCACAAGTTCGCGTTCGAACTGAAGCTGTTCCGCGCGCGCCGTCGCACCGAGAAGATTCTGGAAACCGAGAAGGATCCGGACTTCTACATCACGCATCTGTCCTGCCGCGTCATCGTCTACAAGGGCCTGGTGATGCCGGAGCTGCTGCCGGTGTTCTATCCGGACCTCGCGGATCCGATGCTGGAATCGTCGATGTGCGTGTTCCACCAGCGCTTCTCGACCAACACCCTGCCGCGCTGGCGCCTCTGCCATCCTTTCCGCTACTTGGCGCACAACGGCGAGATCAACACGATCTCCGGCAACCGCAAGTGGGCACTGGCACGCGCGAAGAAGTTCGTCACGCCGGAAATTCCCGACATCGAAGAGATCGCGCCGCTGGTCGGCATGACCGGCTCGGACTCGCAGTCGCTCGACAACATGCTCGAAGTGCTGCTCGCCGGCGGCATGGACGTGTTTGCCTCACTGCGCGCGCTGATCCCGCCGGCCTGGCAGAACGCCGAAGACCTCGACCCCGATGTCCGCGCGTTCTACGAATACAACTCGGTGAACATGGAGCCCTGGGACGGTCCGGCCGGCGTCGTCGTCACCGACGGCCGCTATGCGGCCTGCTGCCTCGACCGCAACGGCCTGCGTCCGGCGCGCTACGTCATCACCGCCGATCGTCACATCGTGCTCGCGTCGGAAATCGGCGTGCATGATTTCCGCCAGATGGATGTCGTCGAGAAGGGCCGCCTGCGTCCGGGCGAGATCCTCGCGGTCGACACCGAGACCGGCGCGCTGCTGCGTCCGGAAGACATCGACCGCATGCTCGCCGCGCGCAAGCCGTACAAGCAGTGGTTGAAGAGCAACATGAAGCGGCTTGAGGCTTCGCTGTCGGACGATCCGCACACGCTCGAAGTGATGCCGCCGGACACGGTCGCGACCTATCACAAGATGTTCCAGCTGACCTTCGAAGAGCGCGACCAGGTGCTGCGTCCGCTGTCGGAGTCCGGCCAGGAAGCGGTCGGCTCGATGGGCGACGACACGCCGTTCGCGGTGCTGTCGGAACAGCCGCGCTCGGTCTACGACTTCTTCCGCCAGATGTTCGCGCAGGTCACCAACCCGCCGATCGATCCGCTGCGCGAGCAGATCGTCATGTCGCTCGAATGCCAGCTCGGCGCCGAGAAGAACATGTTCGAGGAAACGCCGGAGCGCGCCGCGCGCCTGCTGATCGACTCGCCGGTGCTGTCGGAGGCCAAGTTCAAGAAGCTGATGGCGATCGGCGGGACCGATCCGGGCTACGCGCACCAGCTCGTCGATCTCAACTACGACCCGGAGCAGTTCACGCTCGCGGCGGCGCTTGAACACGCCTGCGACGAAGCGGTCGCGGCGGTGCGCAGCGGCAAGGTCGTCATCGTCCTCACCGACCGTGCGATTGAGCGCGGCAAGCTGCCGATCCACGCGCTGCTCGCGGTTGGCGCGGTCAACGATCGCTTGATCCGCGAAGGCGTGCGCTGCGATTGCAACATCGTCGTCGAGACCGCGACCGCGCGCGATCCGCATCATTTCGCCTGCCTCGTCGGCTACGGGGCTTCGGCAATCTACCCGTACCTGGCCTACGCCACGCTGTATGAAATGGTCCGCTCGGGCCAGATCAAGAACAAGGCGCCGGAGCAGCTCGCGCAGTCGTATCGCAAGGGCATCAACAAGGGCCTGTACAAGATCATCTCGAAGATGGGCATCGCGACGATCTCGTCGTACCGCGCCGCGCAGCTGTTCGAGATCGTCGGCCTGCACGACGAAGTCGTCGACACCTGCTTCGAAGGCACCGTGTCGCGCATCGGCGGCGCGAAGTTCCAGCAGATCCAGGACGACCAGGAACGCCTGGCCGACATGGCCTGGAGCATGCGCAAGCCGATCGAGCAGGGCGGTCTGTACAAGTACATCCACGGCGGCGAATACCACGCCTACAACCCGGACGTCATCGGCACGCTGCAGCGCGCCGTGAAGAGCGGCCAGTACGAGGACTACCAGCTGTTCGCCGAGATGGTGAACCAGCGGCCGGTCGCGACGATCCGCGATCTGTTCAAGCTGAAGGCCTCCGAGGCGATTCCGGTCGAGGAAGTCGAGTCGGTCGAATCCATCCTCAAACGCTTCGACTCCGCCGGCATGTCGCTCGGCGCGCTGTCGCCGGAGGCGCACGAAGCGCTGGCGATCGCGATGAACCGTCTCGGCGGCCGCAGCAACTCGGGCGAGGGCGGTGAAGATCCGGCGCGCTACGGCACCGAGAAGATGTCGAAGATCAAGCAGGTCGCGTCCGGCCGCTTCGGCGTCACGCCGCATTACCTGGTCAATGCCGAAGTGCTGCAGATCAAGGTCGCGCAGGGCGCCAAGCCCGGCGAAGGCGGCCAGCTGCCCGGCGACAAGGTCAACGACATGATCGCGCGGCTGCGTTACTCGAAGCCGGGCGTCGCACTGATCTCGCCGCCGCCGCATCACGACATCTATTCGATCGAGGATCTTGCGCAGCTGATCTTCGACTTGAAGCAGGTCAATCCGCAGGCGCTGGTGTCGGTCAAGCTGGTGTCCGGTCCGGGCGTCGGCACGATCGCGGCCGGCGTTGCGAAGGCTTACGCGGATCTCATCACGATCTCCGGCTACGACGGCGGCACGGGCGCTTCGCCGCTGACTTCGGTCAAGTACGCCGGCACGCCGTGGGAACTGGGCCTGTCGGAAACCCACCAGACCCTGCGCATGAACAATCTGCGCGACAAGGTTCGCGTGCAGACCGACGGCGGCCTCAAGACCGGCCTCGACGTCATCAAGGCCGCGATCCTCGGCGCCGAGTCCTTCGGCTTCGGCACCGCGCCGATGGTGGCGCTGGGCTGCAAGTACCTGCGCATCTGCCATCTGAACAACTGCGCGACCGGCGTCGCGACGCAGAACCATGTGCTGCGCCTCGAGCACTTCGTCGGCCTGCCGGAAATGGTCATGAACTATTTCCGCTTCGTCGCGATCGAGACGCGCGAATGGATGGCGACGCTGGGCATCCGCACGATTGCCGAACTGATCGGCCGCACCGATCTGCTCGAGATCGAGGAGCAGCGCAGCGCCAAGGCGCAGAACCTCGACCTCACGCCGATTCTCGAATCCTCGGGCATGGTGCTGCCGAGCGCGCAGTACTGCATGTTCAACAACGAACCCTTCGACAAGGGCGAGTTGGCGGAGGCGATGCTCGAGGACTGCCTGCCGGCGATCGGCCACAAGACCGGCGGCATCTTCCACTACACCGTCAGCAACCGTCACCGTTCGATCGGCGCGCGCCTGTCGGGCGAGATCGCCCGCCGTCACGGCAATCTCGGCATGAGCGACAAGCCGATCACGGTGAAGCTGAAGGGCACCGCGGGTCAGTCGCTCGGCGTCTGGAACGCCGGCGGCCTGCATCTCGAGCTCGAGGGTGATGCCAACGACTACGTCGGCAAGGGCATGGCCGGCGGCCGCATCGTCGTCAAGCCGCCGAAGAACGTCCGTTACGAAACCCGTGACGCAGCAATCATCGGCAACACCTGCCTGTACGGCGCGACCGGCGGTCTGCTGTACGCCGCAGGCATGGCCGGCGAACGTTTCGCGGTACGCAACTCCGGCGCGCATGCGGTCGTCGAAGGCTGCGGCGATCACGGCTGCGAGTACATGACCGGCGGTGTCGTCGTTGTGCTGGGCCGCACGGGCGTCAACTTCGGTGCCGGCATGACCGGCGGTTTCGCCTACGTGCTCGACGAGAAGCGCAGCTTCGTCGATCGCTATAACCATGAGCTGATCGACATCCATCGCGTCGTGTCGGAATCGATGGAGGCGCACGAAAACTACCTGCGCACCCTGATCGCCGACTACGCGACAGTGACCGGTTCGCGCTGGGCGCAGCAGATCCTCGCCGACTGGGCCGACTTCGTCGGCAAGTTCTGGCTGGTCAAGCCGCGCGCCGCCGAGATCGGTTCGCTGATCGACTCCGTCCGCGCAGCCGCTTAAGCCCCCCTTCCAGCATTCAGTAAGCACCGAGCCAGAACATGGGCGCCAAGAACGCAAACCAGTTTCTCGACCTGCCGCGCCACGATCCGGCGAAGAAGGCCGTCGAGGTCCGCATCCACGACTTCCGCGAAATCTACGGTCAGTTCCAGCCGGAGCAGGCCAAGGCGCAGTCCGGCCGCTGCCTCGCCTGCGGCAATCCGTACTGCGAATGGAAGTGCCCGGTGCACAACTTCATCCCGAACTGGCTGAAGCTGATCGAGGAGGGCAACCTGTTTGCCGCTGCCGAGCTGTCGCACCGCACGAACTCGCTGCCGGAAGTCTGCGGCCGCGTCTGCCCGCAGGATCGTCTCTGCGAAGGTGCCTGCACGCTCAATGAAGGCTTTGGCGCCGTCACGATCGGCAGCATCGAGAAATACATCACCGACGAAGCCGTCAAGCAGGGCTGGCGTCCGGACATGTCGAAGGTCAAGTGGACGCGCAAGCGTGTCGCGATCGTCGGCGCCGGCCCGGCCGGCCTGGGTTGCGCCGACATCCTCGCACGCAACGGCGTCAAGCCGATCGTGTTCGACAAGTACAACGAGATCGGCGGCCTGCTGACCTACGGCATCCCGCCGTTCAAGCTGGAAAAGGACGTCGTCAAGACGCGCCGCATGCTGCTTGAAGGCATGGGTGTCGAGTTCCGCCTCGGCGTCGAGATTGGCAAGGACATCAGCGTCGACCAGCTGCTCAAGGACTATGACGCTGTATTCCTCGGCATGGGCACCTACAACTACATGAAGGGCGGCTTCCCCGGCGAAGATCTGCCGGGCGTGTTCGAAGCGCTGCCGTTCCTGATCGCCAACATCAATCCGCTGCTCGGCGAAGCCAAGCCCGGCGATGCCGCCTATCACGCCAAGGACCAGCGCGTCGTCGTGCTCGGCGGCGGCGACACGGCGATGGACTGCGTGCGCACCTCGATCCGCCAGGGCGCGGAAAGCGTGCACTGCGCTTATCGCCGCGATGAAGAAAACATGCCGGGTTCGCGCCGCGAAGTTGCCAACGCCAAGGAAGAGGGCGTCGAGTTCCTGTGGAACCGTCAGCCGGTCGCCATCGTCGGCAACGGCAAGGTCGAGGGCGTCAAGCTCGTCACGACCCAGCTCGGCAAGCCCGATGCGAAGGGCCGCCGCAAGCCGGAGATCGTCGAAGGTTCGGAAGAGATCATCGAGTGCGATCGTGTCATCGTCGCCTTCGGCTTCCGCCCGAGTCCGGCGCCCTGGTTCGGCGAGCACAACCTGCAGCTGCACGACGATGGCCGCATGATCGTCCACGGCGGCCTCGGCAAGAGCGGCAAGGTCGAAGCGTTTGCCAAGCACAAGTTCCAGACCTCGAACCCGAAGATCTTTGCCGGCGGCGACATGGTGCGCGGTTCGGATCTCGTCGTCACGGCGGTGTTCGAAGGTCGCGAAGCGGCCGAAGGCATCCTCGACTACCTCGGCGTTTAAGCCGAAGTGAGCGCAGCGACGATGTTCGAGGCGCTCGGCGGCGAGCCGGGCGTGCGCGGACTGGTCGATGCGTTCTACGACCGCATGGACGCGGAGCCGGCCTACGCCGGCATCCGCGCACTGCATCCGCCGAGTCTCGCCGGCTCGCGCGACAAGCTGTTCTGGTATCTGTGCGGCTGGAGCGGCGGCCCGCAGCATTTCGTCGAGCGCTTCGGTCATCCGCGCCTGCGCGCCCGCCATCTGCCATTCACCATCGGCGAATCCGAACGCGATCAGTGGTTGCACTGCATGAACGCGGCGATCAGGGAACGCGCGCTCGCACCGCCGCTGGTGCAAGCCCTGCTGGAAGCGCTGGTGCCGCTGGCTGATTGGATGCGCAACCAGACAGGTCCCTGATGTAGCCCGGGTGCAACCCGGAATTGCTCTCTCCACAAGCTGCCGCCCCGGATTTCATCCGGGCTACGCGACTGGAGCAATCAGGCCGGTTGAGCCGAACTGGCAAGGACCGTGCTTGAATAACCGGGCGCTCACCCGGTTGCATCCCAGGCATGAACTACCGTTGTCGGCTTGGCGTCCGTGAATACCGCTTCGACACGCTCGCGGCATTGCTTGCCTGCGCATCGCCACGTCGCTCCGGCGACGAGCTGGCCGGCCTCGCGGCCACCAGCGACGAGGAGCGCATCGCCGCCCGATATGTGCTGGCGGATTTGCCGCTGCGGCATTTCCTCGACGTTGCGCTGATCCCCTATGAAGACGACGAAATCAGTCGTCTGATTCTCGACAGGCACGATGAATCCGCGTTCGCCACAGTGGCATCGCTGAGCGTTGGCGAGTTCCGCGACTGGTTGCTGTCGTACGCGGCGACGCCCGATGCGCTGCGCCTGCTCGCACCGGGGCTGACGCCCGAAATGGTTGCCGCGGTCTCCAAGCTGATGCGCAATCAGGATCTGATCGCGGTCGCGGCCAAGTGCAATGTCGTCACCTCGTTCCGGACGACGCTCGGCCTGCCCGGCCGTCTCGGCAGCCGCCTGCAGCCGAATCATCCGACCGACGATCCGGCCGGCATCGCGGCGTCGACACTCGACGGCCTGCTGTTCGGCATCGGCGATGCGGTGATCGGCGTCAATCCGGCAAGCGACAAGCTTGGCGATACCGTTCAGCTATTGCAGATGCTCGACTCGCTGCGCGAGCGCTTCGAGATTCCGCTGCAGACCTGCGTGCTCGCTCACGTGACGACGACGCTGCGCGCGATCAATGCCGGTGCGCCTGTGGATCTGGTGTTCCAGTCCATCGCCGGCTCGGAGGCGGCCAATCGCAGCTTCGGCGTCGATCTCGCCATGCTGCGCGAAGCGCACGCCGCGGGGCTCGAACTGCAACGCGGCACTGTCGGCAACAATCTGATGTATTTCGAAACCGGCCAGGGCAGCGCACTGTCGGCGAACGCGCATCACGGCATCGATCAGCAGACGATGGAAGTACGCGCCTACGCGGTGGCCCGCGAGTTCTCGCCGCTGCTGGTGAATACGGTCGTCGGCTTCATCGGTCCCGAGTATCTCTACGACGCCAAGCAGATCATCCGCGCCGGGCTCGAAGATCATTTCTGCGGCAAGCTGCTCGGCCTGCCGATGGGCGTGGACGTCTGCTACACCAACCATGCCGAAGCCGACCAGGACGACATGGACAATCTCGCGCTGCTGCTCGGCAACGCCGGCGTGAACTTCCTGATCGCGGTGCCCGGTGCGGACGACGTCATGCTCGGCTATCAGAGCCTGTCGTACCACGACATCGTCGCCGTGCGGCATCTGCTGCAGCGGCGGCCCGCACCGGAGTTCGAAGCCTGGCTGCAGCGCATCGGCCTCGCCGATATCGACGGCCGCCTGGCACCGCCGGACCCGCGCCATCCGGCGGTGCAACGCATGCTCACGCAGATTCAGCCATGAGCACGACGCTTGATCCCTTTGCCGCCCTGCGCCGCATCACGCCGGCACGCATCGGCATTGGCCGCGCCGGCGATGCACAACCGACCTCGGCGCTGCTGGAATTCCAGCTCGCTCACAGCCGCGCGCGCGACGCGGTGCATGGCCAGGTCGATTTTGTGGCGCTGGCCGCAGAGCTTGCGCCGCTGCCAAGCCTGTCGGTGCGCTCGCAGGTCAGCGACCGGTTGAACTATCTGCAGCGCCCTGACCTGGGCCGACGCCTGCGTGGCGAAGATCTGCCGCTGCTGACGGCCGAGTGCGGCGACTGGGATGCCGCGATCGTCGTCGCCGATGGTCTCTCCGCCGCCGCGGTCGAGACGCATGCCGCGGCCGTTGTTCGAGAGACGCTCGCCCGGCTGCCGGGCTGGCGCTTCGCGCCGATCGTTCTCGCGACCGGCGCACGCGTCGCGCTCGGTGACGAGATCGGCTCGGCATTGGGTGTGCGCCTGGTCGCCGTGCTGATCGGCGAGCGCCCCGGTCTTTCGGCCGCCGACAGTCTCGGCATCTATCTGACCTGGGCGCCCCGCATCGGACGCAGCGACGCGGAACGCAACTGCATCTCGAACATCCACGGCAATGGTCTGAGCGCGGCCGCAGCGGCGGATCTGCTGACCTGGCTGATGAACGCCGCGCGCGAGCGCCGGATCAGCGGCGTCGATCTCAAGCTCGAGTACGCCGGCGCCGTGACGCCACCGATCGCCGATCAATCGTTGTAGCCTGTGGCACCGGGCCTTGCCCGTCATCGAGCCGCTCATGAAATTCCGCAGCCTTGGTTTCGTCGTCGTGCTGGTTTTGAGCACCGCGGCCTGCGCGCAACCTCCGCAGTTCGGCAGCGAGCATGGCGCGCTCAGCATCAGCGAGGTCGCTAGAGGCCTCGCGAATCCCTGGTCGCTGGCCTTCCTGCCGGATGGCCGGATGCTGGTCACCGAGCGGCCCGGCCAGATGCGCATCGTGTCGGCGAAAGGGGTCGTGTCGGCGCCGCTGGAGAACGTCCCCGCTGTCGCCGCGCGCGGTCAGGGCGGCTTGCTGGATGTTGTGCTCGCTCCGGATTTCGCGACCTCGAAGCAGATCGTCTTCAGCTATTCCGAACCGCGCGGCAAGGAGAACGGCACCGCGATTGCGCGCGCAAAGCTGGGCGACACCGCGCTGAGCGATGTAAAGGTCATCTTTCGCCAACAGCCGTCATGGGATTCGGCCCAGCACTTCGGCAGCCGTCTCGCTTTCGCGGCGGACGGCACCCTGTTCGCGACACTCGGCGAACGCAACAAGGCCCGCGACCTGGCACAAGCGCGCGACAACCACATCGGCAAGGTCATCCGCATCCGCCTCGACGGCAGCGTGCCGAAGGACAATCCTTATGCCGACGGCAAGCAGGGCGCCGCGGAAGTCTGGTCGTATGGCCACCGCAATCCGCAGGGCGCGGCGATCCATCCGCAGACCGGCAAGCTGTGGACCAACGAGCACGGACCCAAGGGCGGCGACGAGATCAATGTGCCGCTGGCGGGGCGCAACTACGGCTGGCCGGTGATCACCTACGGCCGCGAGTACTCCGGACTTGAGGTGGGTGACGGCATTTCCAGCGCACCGGGCATGGAGCAACCGATCCATTACTGGGTTCCGTCGATCGCCCCCAGCGGCATGGCGTTCTACACCGCGGATCGTTTCCCCGCCTGGCGCGGCAATCTGTTTGTCGGCTCGCTGAAGTTCGGCCAGCTGGTGCGCCTGCAGCTCGACGGCGAAAAGGTCGTTCACGAGGAGCGCCTGCTCGACGGCATGAAGCAGCGCATCCGCGATGTGCGCCAGGGACCGGACGGCTACCTGTACCTGCTGACCGACAGTACCGAGGGCGCGATCCTGCGCGTGGGGCTGGTGCCGAAGGAACGCTAAACTGGCGGCCCACCAAGGATCACTTCGCCCGCATGTCCGAACTGCAGCTGTCCGCCGCCGAAGCCCGCGTCGTCGCCGTCATGGTCGAGAAATCGATCACGACGCCGCAGTACTACCCGATGACGGTCAACGCCATCATGCTCGCGGCGAACCAGAAGTCTTCGCGGCATCCGGTCATGAACCTGACCGAGGGCGATGTCAGCGGCGCACTGAACCGGCTCGAAGAGATGAAGCTCGTCGTCCGCGACAGCTTCAGCGGCCGCGTGCAGAAATGGCGCCAGCAGTTCATGCACCAGCTGATGCTCAAGCCGCAGACGATGGCGCTGCTGACGACATTGGTTCTACGCTCCTCGCAGACCGCCGCCGAGCTGCGCGCCAACGCGCTGCCGCTGAACGGCCCCGGCGATGCCGAGGCATTCTCGACCGCGCTCGCCGATCTCGCCGACCGCGCAACGCCACTGGTCGTGCAGCTGCCGCGCGCCCCGGGTCAGGCCGCAACGCGCTATGGCCACACGCTCAGTGGTGCACCGGAGTCCGTAGCCTTCGAGGCCCCTTCCGCGGAGCCGGCTTCGGGGACTGAACGCATCAACCTTGCCGAGCTGCTGGCTCGCGTGCAGGCCCTGGAAGGCCGCGTCGGCGAGCTGGAAAGCCAGCTCGGCATCACAGCGGCGCCGACCACGGATTGATGGCTCCGATCGAGAGACCGGTATCATGCGCGGCCCTGGGAATGCGCCGCTGCTGTGACTGAACTGAGTACCCTGCGTTCGCAGTTCGCGAGCGCTGCCGACAAGCTGCTGATCCGTGATGCCGCGCGCTTGCGCGCTCAGCTGGATCGCGCGCGGCCGGAACGTTTCGATGGCGCGCGCTTTCTGCAGGATCTGCAGCAGGCCCGGCAACGCGCCGAGAATCGCCAGCGCCTGCGGCCCCCGCAGATCGACTTCCCCGCGGAACTGCCGGTCGTCCAGGCGCGCGAGGAACTGCTGATGGCGATCCGCGATCATCAGGTCGTCGTCGTCTGCGGCGAGACCGGTTCCGGCAAGACCACGCAGTTGCCAAAGCTGTGTCTGGAGCTCGGCCGCGGTACGCGCGGGCTGATCGGCCACACGCAGCCGCGGCGCCTCGCCGCACGCAGCGTCGCGCAACGCATCGCCTCGGAGCTGAAGACCCATCTCGGCGCGCTGGTCGGCTACGAAACCCGCTTCGATCGGCGCACTTCCGAACAGACGCTGGTGAAGCTGATGACCGACGGCATCCTGCTCGCCGAGCTGGCGCGCGATCATCTGCTGAGCCAGTACGACACGATCATCATCGACGAGGCGCATGAGCGCAGCCTCAACATCGATTTCCTGCTCGGCTGGCTCAAGCGCATCCTGCCGCAGCGGCCGGACCTGAAGCTCATCGTCACGTCCGCGACGCTCGATCCGGAGCGCCTGTCGGCACACTTCAACGGCGCACCGATCATCAGCGTTTCGGGCCGCACCTATCCGGTCGAGCAGCGCTATCAGGAGATCTCCGAGGACGCCGATCTGGAGGATGCGATCGCCAACGCGGTCGACACCCTGTGGCGAGGCGGGCGCGGCGATGGCGACATCCTCGTGTTCCTGCCCGGCGAGCGCGAGATCCGCGACACCGCGCGCGTGCTCGGCGGTCGTTATCAGCGCGCCGAGATTCTGCCGCTGTACTCGCGCCTCGCGGCGGCGGCGCAGGACAAGGTCTTCAGCACCGGCCGCGCGCCGCGCATCGTGCTCGCGACGAACGTCGCCGAAACCTCGCTGACGGTACCCGGTATCCGCTATGTCATCGACAGCGGCCTTGCGCGATTGAATCGCTATGCACCGCGCACCGGTGTGCAGCAGCTGCAGATCGAGCCGGTGTCGCAGGCCGCGGCGAATCAGCGCGCCGGTCGTTGCGGCCGTCTGGGGCCGGGCATCTGCGTGCGGCTGTACGCGGAGGAGGATTTTCTCCAGCGCCCGCTGTTCACCGATCCCGAGATCAAGCGCGCCAATCTGGCGGGCGTGCTGCTGCAGATGGCCTCGCTGGGGCTCGGTCAGGTCGACGAGTTTCCCTGGGTCGATCCACCGGACGGTCGCCATGTCGCCGAAGCTTCGCGCGTGCTGCAGATTCTCGGTGCCTTCGACGAGCAGGGCCGGCTGACATCGCAGGGTCGCGAGCTGGCGCGGCTGCCGCTCGATCCGCGCATCGCGCGCATCGCGATGGCCGGACGCGGCAGCATCGCGCGCGAGGCAATCTTCGTGCTCGCGGCGGCGCTGTCGGTGCAGGACCCGCACGAGGTACCGCCGGAGGCCAAGGACGCCGCGCGCGCGGTTCATGCGCAGTGGCGCCACCGGCGCTCGGACTTCCTGTCGCTGCTGCTGCTCTGGCAGCGTTGGCAGGAATGGAGTGCTGCGTCCAACAACCGCCAGCTGCGCAAGCTGTGCCGCGAGCATTTCGTGTCCTTCCTGCGCATGGAGGAATGGGAGGCGGTGCATCGGCAGATCGTCGATCTGCTCGGCAAGGGCGAGGAGCGCAACACGACCGCATGGACGGTCGAGTCTTTGGAAGCGCTCTACGCGCCCATTCATCAGGCCCTGCTCGCCGGCCTGATCGATCACATCGGCCAGAAGCTGCCGGAGGCGCCGGAGTATCAGGGGCCGAAGGGACGCCGTTTCCACATGCATCCGGGTTCGGCGCTGTCGAAGAAGACGCCGGCCTGGGTCATGAGCGCGCAGCTCGCGCAGACTTCGCGTCTGTACGCGCGCACCAACGCGGCGATCGAACCCGAATGGCTGGAGCAGGTCGGCGGCCATCTGGTGAAACGCACGCTGCTGCATCCGACCTGGAACGTGCAGCGCGGCGAGGTCAATGCGATCGAGCATGTCAGCCTGCTCGGCATGCCGTTGACGACGCGGCCGCGTCACTACGGCTCTTCGCATCCCAAGGAAGCGCGCGAGATTTTCATCCGCGAGGCGCTGGTCGGCGGCCAGATGCAGAAGAAGCCGGCCTTCCTCGAACACAATCTTGAAGTGATCGCGGTCATCCGCGACAAGGAAGTGCGCCTGCGCCGGCCCGATCTGCTCGCCGACGATGCGCAGTTCGAGCGCTGGTACGCGGAGCGCCTGCCGGAGACCGTCTTCACCAGCGTCGCGCTGAAGCGCTGGCTGCAGGATCCGAAGCAGCGCGCCGAGATCGCGCGCCTGCAGATGACGGAAGCCGATGCCTTGCGGCCCGGCGTCAGCGCCGATGTCGAGTCGCTGTTCCCGGATCACCTGGATATCGGCGACGTCAGCATCGCGCTGTCGTATCACTACGATCCGGGCGCCGAGCATGACGGCGTGACCTTCCACATTCCGCTCGCGCAGGCGCACGCGCTGCCTGCCGAGATCTTCGAATGGCTGGTGCCGGGCCTGCGCGCACCGAAGGTCGAGGCGCTGATCCGCAGTCTGCCGAACCGGGTGCGGCGCGCGTTCACGCCGGCCGCCGAGTTCGCCAGCGCCGCCGCCGCGCGCATGGAGCCGCCCGGTTCGATGCTCGATCAGTTGTGCAAGGCATTGACCGCGATGACGGGCGTGCCGGTGACGCCGGAGGAGTTCGATCCGCAACGGCTCGACGCACATCTCAAGCCGCGTTTCCAGCTGGAGGACGAGCACGGCAAGCTGCTCGGCGCCGGCGATACGCTCGAAGCGCTGCAGGGTCGCTACAGCGGCGCCGCGCGCACCGCGCTCAATGCGGCAGCGACGCGTGACGAGACGCTGGCGCACTGGAGCCGGCAGAGCCTTGCCGACTGGGACTTCGATGACCTGCCGGCCCACGTCGCCTTGGCGACCGGCGCCCGCGCCTGGCCGGCACTGGATGTGCGGGACGACCGCGTCGACCTGCGTCTGTTCGAATCCGCGGAGGCCGCCGCGATCGCGCATCGCAAGGGCGTGCGCGAACTGCTGCTGATGCGCATGCCGG
The DNA here is from genome assembly GCF_058783185.1 of Fontimonas sp. FW305-C-3. Classification (NCBI taxonomy): domain Bacteria; kingdom Pseudomonadati; phylum Pseudomonadota; class Gammaproteobacteria; order Nevskiales; family Nevskiaceae; genus Fontimonas; species Fontimonas sp. FW305-C-3. The sequence goes on from NZ_JBYSYK010000001.1 coordinate 138,096, forward strand.
AGCGCATGCGCGATGTTCACAAGGCGGTGCGCAACAAGCTCGCGCTGTTGCTCGCTTCGTTCGCGCTCGATGTCGACAGCGTGACCGCCGCCGTCGGCCAGCGCAGCGCCGAGAAGGTCTTCGACCTCGACGCGATCCGTACGCGCGGTGCTTTCCAGGCGGCACTCGAGCAGCGCGGTGCGTTCTCGGTGGATGCCTTGCAGCGCATCGAGACGATTGCCAGCTGGCTGGTCAAGGCACGCGATCTTCGCGCGCGCCTGAAGACGCTCAGCGAACGCTGGCCGGACTCGATCAACGACATGCGGCAGCAGCTCGACAGCCTGTTCGGGCCGGGCTTCATCACGGCGATACCGGACGCGCAGTGGCCGCGCGTCGCGCTGTACATCCGCGCGATCGACATTCGTCTTGAGCGTCTCGCCAACAAGCCGGCACGCGATGAGGACCTCACGCGCCAGATCACGCCGCTGGTTCGCAAGCTGCCGACGCCGCTGCATGCGGCGCGCTGGATTCTCGAAGAATGGCGGATCGCGCTGTTTGCGCAGGAACTACGCGCGGTCGGCGGCCCCGGCGCGGGCAAGATCGAAGCGGCGATCAAGGACTAGCGGCACCATCGGCGCGGCTTGCGCCGGCTTGGCCGGAGCGCGCTGCTTGCCGTGTATCGCTTCGTTCATGCAGCCGCGCACGATCCTGCTGAAACGATCGAGCGTCCACACGCCATGGTCGTCGGCCTGCAGACACAGGAAATGCATTTCCGGATCGGCGAAGGACTGGCGGATCAGTGCCTCGGCGTCGCGGAACTGCTCCGGATGTTCGATCCAGTACGTGTTGGCACGCACCGGCCGACGGAACACGCCTTCATAGTTGAGCCGGCTGCGGACGAACTCGCCGTAGATCATGAACTCCGACCAGCCGCACAGCGGCAGATCGAGAATCGTGCGCCACCAGGGTTGCTGGAAGCGCTGCTCGAGCCAGGCATGCAGCGCCTGCGCATGACTTTTTTCGAACACGAACGGCAGGGCCACGTAGTCCGCGGTCTCGTCGCCCGGGTTCACCGGCACCGGCTGGTCGGACAGCATGCAGGCCAGACCGTGCCAGCTCGTCGGCTTTCTCGGCTTCTCCAGCGGGAAGCGCCGCTCGTACAGCGCGACCTTGCCGTCGCGGACAAAGTCATCCAGGCCGAAATGACCGCAGACGATCATGTCGGAGTCGAAGCTGACGAACACGCGCTCGGGCAACAGCGCCGGCGCCGCCAGCTTCAGCAACTGCTGGGTCTGCCAGCCGTAGTAGCGCGCGTTCGGAAACCAGCCGAAGCGCTTGTGCAGGCTGCGCTGCCAGCGCTTGAACATGCGCCCACCGCTGTTGTTGTACGCCACGCGGCCGGCTTCGATCTCCGGCGCCAGCAGCTCGGCGATCGTGACCGGCACGACGTTCGGCAGGTTCATCTGCTGCAGCAATTCCAGATCTTCGCCGCCGATCAGGGCGTAATGCCGGACATGCCCCTGGCCGAAGGCAGTGATCGACTCGCGCAGCAGCTGGAAGCGATCGAAATCCTGGCGATAAGTGGGCGTGATGAAACAGATTTCGTCGGCGGAAAGGGTCACGGCGCGCTCGGGTCGGGCATCGGACTCCGCACCTTAATGAGGCAAGTCTTCAGGACAGAGACAACGGCGTGACGCCTGGATGTCGGTTGCATTGCGCAGGAATGCGCATGACAATGCGCATTCCTGATTCGCATGGAATACGCATATGAGCGCGATATCCTCACGGTCGAAGGCGGTCGGCGGCGTGGAGCCTGGCGCCACAAAGCAGCGTATCAACCTCACCGTGGATGCCGGCCTGATCGAACGCGCACGCGCGGCGGGCCTGAATGTTTCGCAGATTGCAGAGGCGGCGCTGGTGCAGCGGCTGCGCGAGGAAGACGGCCGGCGCTGGCTGGAGGAAAACCGCGAGGCGATTGCCGTCTATAACGACTTCGTGCGCCGCAACGGGATGTGGAGCGACGGCGTGCGCAAATTCTGATGACCCAGTTTTGCGTCTATCGCAACCGCGGCCCGGATCCCGAAACGGCGCCGTATCTGCTGGATTTGCAGTCCGACACCCTCAGCGTTCTGGAGGGGCGTGTCGTCGCGCCGCTCCGGCCAGTGGCATTGATGGCTACCGAATTGCGCGCCCTGCATCCGCGCGTAACCATCGACAGCGAAACCTATTTCGTTTCCATGGGCGAACTTGCCGGCGTCCCGAGCAGCTTGTTGGGCACGCAGGTCATGGACCTGCGCACGCGCCGCAATGACTTCATCAACGCGCTCGACCTTCTGTTTACCGGATACTGAAACCTTGATCCCGACCCAAGACCGCCTGATCGCCGCCCTCGACGTCCCGACTGCAACGGAGGCCCGCAAGCTGGTGCATGTGCTCGGCGGCAGCGTGAGCTTCTACAAGATCGGCATGGAACTGCTGATGGCGCCGGGCTTCTTCGACTTGCTCGACTGGCTCAAGGCGGAGCAGAAGAAAGTCTTCGTCGACCTGAAGTTCTTCGACATTCCGGAAACCGTTGCGCGCGCGGTGCGCAACCTGGCCGAGCGCGGCGCGGACTTCTGCACGATTCACGGCAACCAGTCGATCATGGAAGCGGCGGCGAAAGCCAAGCTCGGCTCGCTGAAGGTGCTGGCCGTCACCGCGCTGACCAGCCTCGACCAGGGCGATCTCGATGACCTGGGCTTCGGCTGCAACATCGCCGACCTCGTGCTGTCGCGCGCGCGCCGTGCCCTCGCCGCCGGCTGCGACGGCGTGGTGTCCTCCGGCCTCGAAGTCGAACGCCTGCGCCGCGAAGCACCGCACGAGCTCATCTGCGTGACGCCGGGCATCCGGCCGGTCGAGAATCGCGTAGAGGCAGACCAGAAGCGCATCATGACGCCGTCCGCCGCGATTGCCGCCGGCGCCGATTATCTTGTCATTGGCCGGCCGATCCGCGATGCGGCGGATCCGCGCGCAATGGCACTATCCGTGCAAGCCGAGATCGCCGCGGCTGTTCAATCGCGATCCATTCGCTAAACCTAGATTACCGACGATGAAACTCCAGAACGACCGCTTTCTGCGCGCGCTCAAGCGCCAACCGGTGGACCGCACGCCGGTGTGGATGATGCGCCAGGCCGGTCGCTATCTGCCGGAGTATCGCGTCTCGCGTGCCAAGGCCGGCGACTTCATGAGCCTGTGCCGCAACGCCGAGCTGTGCTGCGAAGTCACGCTGCAGCCGCTCGCGCGCTACGACCTCGACGCCGCGATCCTGTTCTCCGACATCCTGACGATTCCCGACGCGATGGGCCTGGGCCTGCGCTTCGTCGAGGGCGAAGGCCCGGTGTTCGACCGCCCGGTGCGCGACGCGCGCAGCATCGAGGCGCTCGGCGTGCCGGACCCGGAAGGTGAGTTGAAGTACGTCATGAACGCCGTGCGGACGATCCGCGCCGCGCTCGGCGACCGCCTGCCGCTGATCGGCTTCTCCGGCAGCCCCTGGACGCTGGCGACCTACATGGTCGAAGGCGCCGGCGGCTCCGACTACACGCTGATCAAGCGCATGGCCTACGACGCACCGGAAATGCTCGACAGCCTGCTCGCCAAGCTGTCGGCATCGGTGAGCCTGTATCTCGAAGCCCAGCTGCGCGCCGGCGCCGATGCGCTGATGATCTTCGATACCTGGGGCGGCATCCTCGCGCCGCACGACTATCTGAGATTTTCCCTGGAACCGATGGCGCGCATCGTCGCGCACCTCAAGCGCATCGCGCCCGACGTGCCGGTGATCATGTTCACCAAGAACGGCGGCCAGCATCTGGAAGCGATGGCGGAAACCGGCTGCGATGCGCTCGGCCTCGACTGGACCACCGACATCGCGGGTGCCCGTGCGCGCGTCGGGCACAAGGTCGCGCTGCAAGGCAATCTCGACCCGACGCTGCTGCTGGCACAACCCGACAAGATTGAAGCCGCTGTCGCGCGCGTGCTGTCGTCCTTCGGTGCAGGCAACGGCCACATCTTCAACCTGGGTCACGGGATATTGCAGCAGACGCCGCCGGAACACGCCGGCGTTATGATCGAGGCCGTCAAAGCCTTGAGTCCGGCGTTCCACAAATAGTAGGGACCTGCGCAGCAGGAGGTATCCATGCTTTCGGTGATCTTTCCCCCCGCGATCATCTGTCTGCTGACCAGCATTGCGTTGATCGCAACCACGCTCGGCGCGTTCCTGCTGCAATCGCCGGCGGCGCTGCTCAAGCTGATCCCGTACCAGCCACTGCAACGCGCCTGCAGTCATTACTGCATCTGGATCGCGACCAACTGGGTGCGCAACAACCGCCTGGTCTTCCGCCTGCTGCACACCGTGCAATGGGACGTCGACATCCGTACGCAAATCGATCCGAACAAGAGCTACCTGCTGATCGCCAACCATCAGTCCTGGGCCGATATCGTCCTGCTGTTCGACCTGTTCCATGGCCGTGCGCCGTTCCCGCGCTTCTTCCTGAAGTGGGAACTGATCTACGTGCCGGCGATCGGCATCGGCTGCTGGGCCATGGACTTCCCGTTCATGCGCCGCCACAGCAAGAGCGCGCTCAAAGCCAATCCCGAGCTGCGCAATCAGGATCTCGAAACCACGCGGCGCGCCTGCGAGCTGTATCGCAGCGAGCCGGTCACGGTGATCAACTTTCTCGAGGGCACGCGCTTCAGTGAAGAGAAGCGGGTGAAGGGACAGTCGCCGTATCGCCATCTGCTGCGACCGAAAGCCGGCGGCATGAGCTTCGCGCTCAATGCGATGGGCGACCAGTTCGCCGGCATCATCGACGTCACGATCTCCTATCAGCCGACCCGCAAGACAAAGCTGTGGAGCTTCGCCGGCGGCGAGCAGGACCAGCTGTCGGTGTTCATCGACGTGCTGCCGATCCCGCAGGACATGCTCAGCGGCGACTACGAAGCAGACCCCGAATACCGCAAGCGCTTCCAGGCCTGGATCAACGGCATCTGGGCGCGGAAGGACGCTCGTCTGGAGCGGATGCAGTCGCGGCGTCCTGCGATGCAGACTCAGCGGCCTGCTCACGGCTAGCTACCATGCGGTAGTTGATCGTGTACTGGCCTTCGGTGATTTGCGGCTGACCGTTGACGAACCGTGGCTTGAAGGTACTTTTCATCGCGGCCTTGATCGACGCAGCTTCAAAAACTCCTGGCGGCGCGGCATCCATCGGCAGTGCTTCTAGCACACTGCCATCGGCCGCTACCCGCAGCTTCAGGACCACGAACCCTGACTGTCTGGCAAACGCTGCGGCGGCTGGATACTCGGGCACGACTCGATCCACGGGCACCATTTCCTCGATCTGCGGCATGTCTGTCGCAATGATCCGATAGTCAGCGCTCAACCGGCCCAAATTCCGTGCTTCATCAAGATAGCGCCTGGCATCCGCTACGGTCTGTAGCTGAGACAGCGCGGCGTCGAGCATCTGACTCAGCTCGGTACTGGGCGCTGGCTCTGCTGCGTAATCCAGGATGCGCCGAACACAAGCCTCCGACCCGTTGAGCCGGCAGTCGATCTCCAAAGCCGAGCGCATCCAATGCAACTCTTCGGGTTCATCAACCATGCAGATGCGATCAAGCTGGATCAAGGCCGCCGGATATCGCTCGCCGCGGATGCTCGCAATTGCCAGCAGTTTGCGCGCTGCATCGGGGATCGGCCGGCACTCTGCATCGGTCATTGGCTGCAGCAATGCAGTGACCGTCTTCCAGTCGGCTTCGTCGGCATATGATTGGGCAAGCAGCAGTCTCAGACGGTCGCCGACGTTGCCGACGAGGTAGGGACTTTCGAGGCCTCGCCGAGCGACTCTGCGCAAATCTTGCGGCCTGCCCAGCTTCTGATAGCGCCAGGCCAGTGCATACGGAATCTGCACGTTGCCGATCGACACCGACGACAGCCTGTCCAGCAGCTCCTCCAGGACGGCAACAGCCTCCAAATCCGGCATCGTCTCTGTCGCGTCGAAGCGCCGGATCATCTTGTCCGGCATGCGCAGCCCTTTTCCTTCGCGGGGGGCATGGCATTGATAGTCCGGCCAAGACAGCGGGCCGCCCGCAACTGCAGCGTTGGATGCCTGCGCGAAGAGCGGGCTGCAGAATGCCCACAGCGCAGCAACTGCAATCGCCTTTCCGATTTCCTTCACGATCTGCCCAATGTCCGACCCGCCGAGTTGGCCGTGAAGCTACCCGGCACGCTGGCTGGCTTCAATCCTCGCAGGCGCAGCAGGTATCGCGCGGCTGCTAAACGGTTTCCGCCGCATTCGCCGGCCGCTTCGCCCAGTACCGCGCCAGCAAACCGCCGGTGATCAGATCCCAGACGCCCCACCAGGCCAGCACGAGGGCCATGCCGCCGAGGCCCGGGTAGTAGAGGAAGACCAGCGTCAGGCCGAGCGCGGTGTTGTGGACGCCGGTCTCGAAGGTGATCGCGCGGCGTTCGGCGGGGCCGGCACGGGCGAGGCGGGCGAGGCCGTACCCGCTGGCGAGCGCCAGCGCGTTGTGAATCGCCACCAGCACGAAGATCGTCGTCAGTGCCTGCCAGAAGATCGCGTAGTTGGCGGCAACCGCCAGCACGATGAACAGGGCGAACACCGCGAGGCCGAAACGCTTGAGCGGCTTGCGCAGTTTTGCCGCGAGCTGCGGCCAGCGTTCGACCAGCAGCATGCCGAGCACCAGCGGCGTCACCAGCGCGACGAGGATCGTTCCGACAAGCTCGCTGTAGGGCACCGAGACCGCCTGCATCGCGCTGCGTGTTGCCGGATGCAGCCCACCGAGCACGCCGAAGATCAGCGGCGTTGTCACCGGCGAGATCAGGCTGGAGATCGAGGTCATCGTCATCGCCAGGCTGGTGCGGCCGCCGGCCCAGTGTGTCAGCACGTTGCTCATGTTGCCGCCGGGGCAGGCGGCGGTCAGCATCAGGCCGAGTGCGATGCTCGGCGCCGGATCGGTCACGAACACCAGCGCCAGTGTCAGCAGCGGCAGCACGACCAGTTGCGACAGCAGACCGACCAGCACGATGCGCGGTTCGCGCAGCAGGCGCACGAAGTCGGCAAGGCGCAGTTCCAGTGCGACGCCGAAGATCACCAGTGCGAGCACGCATTGCAGCGCCAGCGCGGCGGTCGGGCTGAACTGCAGATCGACGCTGTCGATGGCGCCGTTCATCGCAGCAACAGTCCGAGGCCGGCAACCAGAAGAAGCACGTCGATCAGCAGGCGGAACTGACGTTCGTCGATACGCTCGTGCAGATGATTGCCGATCAGCAGGCCAAGCATCGTCAATGGGAACAACCAGGCGGAAGTCACCTGCAGCTCCTGCGTGTAATGGCCTTTGATGAACAGCCAGATCGTCAGCGCCGTATTGATCGTGAACCACACCATGATCATGGTGGCTCGCGACGCGGCCTTGCTCAGGCCGCTGCCGGCCATCGCCGCTGCCAGCAGCGGTCCGCCGGATCCGTACAGACCCTGCGCGACGCCGGAGCCGAAGGTCATCGCGAGTCGCGTCGGCATCGCGAAGCGGTGCATGTGCTGCCGGCGCAGGCGCCAGAGATCGAGCAGCGACAGCGCGATGATCAGCGCGCCATAGAGGTGTTTCATCGTGCCGCTCGCGGCCAGCAGCGGAATCAGCGCGACGCCGATGGCGGCGCCGACGATCATCAACGGCATGATCTCGCGCGCCAGCAAGCGCCACTGCGCATGCGCACGCTCCTGCCAGAGCAGCCAGCCTGAGAACGGCACGTTGAGCAGCAGCGAGATCGGCAGGATGTCGGTGATCGGCAGCCAGAGGGCCGCCAGCGTCACCGTGATGACGGTGCTGCCGAAACCGGAGATCGCCTGCGTCGTGTAGGCCAGCAGGACGATCAGCGCGAGCGCGAAGTCGGAGATGCTCATGCCCGGTCCGGGCCGGCGCAGGTCAGGGTGGGCCACCTGTCGTTCTGATCTGCCACAGAGGCTTCCCTTGGTTTAGTCGTCTTGCCGAGTGCCCCCGTATAATCGCCGAATCAGCTTGCGCTTGCCGCAAGCGGCTCTATCTCCGTCATGAATCTTCCCCTGTTCAACAGCGCCAGCTTCCGCGGCGAGTTCGTCCCTCGCGGCAGCGCCGTACCCGAGCGCCTGCTCGGACGGGTCGACTTCGGCCTCGGCCTGCAGCGCGGGGAAGACCCGCGGCGCGTCGTCGTCGGCATCGATTCGATGGCCGCGCCGCACTGGTCGGAGCAGTGGGTCAGCAGCTTGCCGGTCCAGCATGGCTGGGATCTGGGCTTCGGCTACAGCCACAACGGCGAAGTGCTGTTCGGCAGCATCTACCTGCCGGAGGCCGAACTGGCCGACATGAACGAGGCGATGCTCAAGACCTATAGCGGCCTTGAGCAGCTGCTGCAGCGCCAGGGCTACCCGCATTGCCTGCGCATCTGGAATTTCATCTCCGGCATCAATGTCGGCGACGGCGACGACGAGCGCTATCGGCAGTTCAGCGTCGGCCGCGGCCGGGCGCTCGCCTTGAAGCCGGATTTCGAGAAGCAGCTGCCGGCGGCCACGGCGATCGGCATGCAAGAGCCCGGCACGGTGATTTACTTCCTCGCCGGCAAGGCGCCGGGGACACCGGTGGAGAATCCGCGCCAGGTCAGTGCCTACCAGTACCCGCGCCAGTACGGCCCGCAGAGTCCGAGCTTTTCGCGCGCGACGCTGATCGGCAACGGCAACGACGCCTGTCTGCTCGTATCCGGCACCGCCAGCGTCGTCGGTCACGCCACCGCCCATCCGGACGATCCGCTGCGCCAGCTTGACGAGACCCTGGCCAATCTCGAAGCCGTGGTCGCCAACGCGGTGCAACGACACTTCGCCGATACGCCGGAGGCGACGGCGCAGGTCGAGTCGATCAAGCTCTACCTGCGCGACGAACGCTGCCTCGAATTGCTGCGCCCGCAGTTCCCGCGCCTGCGCGGGCCGTATCACGCGCCGCTGATGGTGCTGCACGGCGACATCTGCCGCCATGACCTGATCCTCGAAGCCGAAGCGGTATTCCGCATCAGCGATCGCGCTTGAGCGGGTAGCGTCACCCATTCCCGACGCTTGCTAGGATGGGGCCGCCAGCCATCGCCAGCCGTCAACCGGGAGTATCCAGGTGCAGATCGAAACCCAGATCCCGCTGCTCGAGGACATCCTCGGCCAATGGCGCGAACAGCTCGGGCCGGACTTCCTGCCGTACCGCAATCACGTCTACCGCATGGCGCATTTCTGCTTCGCGCTGCGCGACTGCAGCGAGGAAGAGCGGCGCAAGATCGTCATCGCCGGCGCCTTCCACGATCTCGGCATCTGGTCCGACAGCACGGTCGACTACTTGCCGCCTTCAGTGCTGCGCGCACGCGAGTATCTGGCCGCGAACGGTCTGCAAGCCTGGAGCGAAGAGATCGAACTGATGGTCGACCAGCATCACAAGCTGCGCGCCTGGACCGACCAGCGTTACCCGCTGGTTGAAGTGTTCCGCAAGGCGGACCTGGTCGATGTTTCGCTGGGCATGGTTCGCCTCGGCGTGCCGAAGCGCATCGTCCGCGAAGTCCGCGCCGCGTTTCCCAACAGCGGCTTTCACAAGCGGCTGATGCGGCTCGCGGGAGAGTGGTTCGGCGCGCACCCGCTGAGCGCGCCGCCGTTCTTCAAGTGGTGATCAGCTGCGTACGCGTTTCACCGCGTTGACCCAACCTTCGTAAAGCGCGTCCGCGCGCTCGACCGCCATCTTCGGCTCGAAGCGTCGGTCGCTGCGCCACAGTGCGGCGATGTCGTCGAGAGAGGCGTAGACACCAACCTGCAGTCCCGCCAGGAACGCCGCACCGAGCGCCGTCGTCTCGACGGTCTGCGGACGGACGACCGGAATCTGCAGCGTGTCGGCGAGACACTGGGTCAGCCAGTCGTTGACGACCATGCCGCCGTCGACGCGCAGCTCGGTCGGCGCGACGGCGTCCTGCGCCATCGCACGCATCAGGTCCGAGGTCTGATAGCAGACCGACTCCAGCGCGGCGCGCACGATATGCGCGATGCCGGTGTCGCGGGTCAGGCCGAAGATCGCGCCGCGCGCCTCTGGATCCCAGTACGGCGCGCCGAGGCCGGTGAAGGCCGGCACCAGATAGACGCCCTGCGTATCGGCAATCGATTTCGCGAGACCTTCGGTTTCGCCGGCGGCGCCGATCAGATGCACCGCATCGCGCAACCACTGCACCGCGGCGCCGGCGACGAAGATGCTGCCTTCGAGCGCGTACGTCGTCTTGCCGCCGAGCCGATAGGCGACGGTGCTGAGCAGGCGGTTCTTCGACAGCTTCAGCTCGTCGCCGGTGTTCAGCACCATGAAGCAGCCGGTGCCGTAGGTGGACTTGATCATGCCCGGCGCGAAGCAGGCCTGGCCGACGGTCGCCGCCTGCTGGTCGCCCGCGACGCCGCCGATCTGGATCGCGCCGCCGAACAGCGACGGCTCGGTCTTGCCGAAGTCGGCCGCCGAGTCGAGCACTTCCGGCAGCATTGCGCGCGGCACCTTGAAGAACGCCAGCAGCTCGTCATCCCATTGCTGGGTACGGATGTTGAACAGCGCGGTGCGCGAGGCATTGGTCGCGTCGGTGACATGCCGCTGACCGCCGCTGAGTTTCCACAGCAGCCAGCTGTCGATCGTGCCGAAGGCCAGCTCGCCGGCTTCGGCGCGCTGACGGGCGCCGGGAACCTGGTCGAGGATCCACGCAATCTTGGTTGCCGAAAAGTAAGGATCCAGCAGCAGCCCGGTGCGTTCGTTGAGCCAGGGCGAGCGATCCTGGTGCTGCTGACAGAACGCACTCGTGCGGCGGTCCTGCCAGACGATGGCGCGGTGGATCGGCTTTCCGCTGGCGCGGTCCCAGACCACGGTCGTCTCACGCTGATTGGTGATGCCTATCGCAGCGACCGCCGAAGCCTCCAGGCCCGCGGTCTTCAATGCTTCGCGCACACAGGCGAGCGTGTCGTCCCAAATGCGCTCGGCGTCGTGCTCGACCTGGCCGGGCTGCGGAAAGTGTTGCGGCAGCTCGCGCTGCGCGGTTGCCCGTTTGCCGCCATTGCGGTCGAAGACGATCGCACGGGTACTGGTTGTGCCCTGGTCTATCGCCAGTAAAGCCGTCATGGCCTGCTCCTCGGGGTATGCGACACTTCGGTCATCTGCGCGGGCAGCGACCGGCCACCTCGCGCGCATGTTCTCGGGGACGTTACACGTGGGCAGCAGTCAATTCCAGCTGAAGCTGGGCCGCAATCAATCCGCCTATCTGTACGGCTGGACGCCGGACGGGCCGGTGCGCGGCTGCGTGCAGATCGTGCACGGCATGGCCGAGCATGGCGGCCGCTATGCGCGCGTCGGTACCGCACTTGCCGGGGCCGGTTACGCCGTCTATGCGCAGGATCTGCCGGGTCACGGCCGCAGCGTGCGCAGCGCCGATGAATTGGGCCACGTCGCCGATTCCGGCGGCTGGAAGATGACGCTGTCGGCCGTCAACCAGGTGCGCGCCGAGATTGAACGCCGCCATCCGGACACGCCGGTGTTCGTGCTCGGCCACAGCCGCGGCTCGTTCCTGACCCAGGATTACATCGTCGAACATGGCAGCGGACTCGCGGGCGCCATTCTGTCCGCCAGCTGCGCCGATCTCGGTCCGATGCGCCTGGTCGGGCTTGCGCTGCTGCGAGGCGAGGCGCTGTGGCAGGGACGCCGGCAGCGCAGCGCACTCGCCGATGCACTGACGTTCAAGGACTTCAATCGCAAGTTCAGACCCAATCGCACCGATTTCGACTGGTTGTCGCGCGACACCGATGAGGTCGATCGCTACGTGACCGACCCGCTCTGCGGTTTCCGCTGCTCGACCGCGATGTGGATCGAGCTGCTGGAGGCCGCGGCGCTGCTGACCGATTCGCAGCGGCTCGCGCGCATCCCCAAGAGCCTGCCGATCCTGCTGATCAATGGGACCAAGGACCCGGCCTGCCGTGGCGAACGCGGCGCGCGTGGGCTGGAAAAGACCTACCGCGGCGCGCAGCTCGGCGACGTCACGCTCAAGCTGTATGCCGATGCGCGCCATGAGCTGCTCAACGAAACCTGCCGCGACGCGGTGACGCAGGACCTGATCGCCTGGCTGAATCCGCGCGCTAGAAGTTGACTGACACCGCCGCAAACAGCTGCCGCCCGCTGGCCTGCTGTGCAAAGTAGCTGCCGGGGAAGAACGTCGCGTCGATCACCTGGTTGAGCACGCGCTTGTCGCCGAGGTTGGTACCGCCGAGCGTCAGCGACCAGCGGTCCTGCGAATCGGACAGCACCAAGCGCGCGCCGTATTTCACGTAGGCATCGACGTGGGTGTTCTCGTCGAGATCGGTGTCGGTGTACTGACCGCCCTGGTAGATCACGTCGGCGGCGAGTTTCGCCATCAGGCCGAACAGCGGGAAGTTCAGCATCGGCGTCAGCGTGCCAGTGGTGCGCGGTGCGAAGGCGATGCGCTTGTCCGCCAGATCCTGCGTCGCGCCGAGCTGCAGTTCACCGCTCTGCGGATTGCGCACCGGCGCCGGCGCGGTCGAGTATTCGTCGTAACGCGCGTCGAGCAGGCCGAACGACGCCATGATGCTCAGCGGCTCCCAGGGCGTCAGCCACAGCATGTCGGCTTCGAGGCCGGATGAGCGCGCGGCGGCGGCGTTGCTGACATCGAAGAAGATGCCGTTGAAGGCGAGCACCTGCAGGTTGTCGAAGCGCGTCGCGTAGAGCGTTGCATTGATGCGCAGCGTGCGATCGAACCACTGCGACTTGACGCCCAGTTCGGTGGTCTGCGCTTCTTCCGGTTCGTACTCGAGGCCTTCGCCGGTCAGCGAGATCGCATTGATGCCGCCGCTCTTGAAGCCCTTGGCCCACGAGGTATAGAAGTTGAGCTCGTCGGTGGCGAAATACTGCACCGTGAACTTCGGCGACAGATCGGATTCGCTGCGCTCCAGACCTGGCTGGTTGTAGGCATTGCCTTCGAGCAGCGTCGTCATGATGCAGGGCCGGATGGCGGACAGCGCGCAGACCGGCTGGCCGGAAGTATCGACCTGCTTGCTCTCGTGGCTGTAACGCAGGCCCGGCGTGATGGCCCACTGTTCGTTGAGGTTCCAGGTCAGCTGACCGAACAGCGCGAAGGACTGCACGTCCTGCTTGTAGTCGAACGTGTACCTGTCGTTGCCGACAACGCCGGCGAGCAGATCGCCGATGATCGGAATGCCGGGGATCGACTGGCCGTCGGAGCACAGCAGCGGATTGAGTAGCGCGCCGAGTTCCGGCACCGCGTTGCAGGTTGCCAGCTGGCGGAAGTCAGAAGTGAGCAGGAAGGAACCGAGATCCTGGCCGGCGAGGATGCTCGCATCGAGCGTGTAGTTGGAGTCGTACCAGAACGCGCCGCTGACGAACTCGACGCCGGTGCCGAGCCCGAACAGGCTGTCGGCATTGCCGCTAAAGCGCAGTTCGCCGGTCAGCTGCTTGTGATCTTCATGGCTGTCCAGGCGCGCGATGTCGGCTGGCGACACGTCGAGCTCGTTGAGCTGATCGATGTAGAAATCCGAGTAGCCGACGATCAGCGTCGACGTCAGTTCGTTCAGGCCGCCGACTTCGCCCATCTGCCACTGCGTGTTCAGTGCGACCGTGTTCGAGCCCTTTTCGATATAGCCCGGCGTGTCGGTCGAGGTGCGGAAGTTGAGCGGATCGTCCTCGATGTTCGGATCGAAGGACTGCAGATAGGCGCGTGTGTCGGCATCCAGCGCCATCAGCTGGTACGGCCAGAACGGCGCCTTGGTCTCCGAGGTCTGCAGCAACAGCTCGCTCTGCACGCCGAGCGTCGGGTAGAAACGCAGCTTCACGCGCCCGGCGGTCTGTTCGAGGCTCTCCTCGTCGCGGTTCTGGAACTGGTTGTACAGCTCGCCGTCGTCCTTGCGGTACAGGCCCGCCACGCGGATGCCCATCCAGTCGGTCAGGTCGCCACCGGCAGCGGCCTCGAAATGATGCGAGTTGTTCTCGCCGTAGCTGTAGCGTGCCGTCGTCGAGAAGTCGCCTCTGGGTTCGACGGTCGACACATTGAACACGCCGGCGATGGTGTTTTTGCCGAACAGCGTGCCCTGCGGACCGCGCAGCACTTCGACGCGATCGATGTCGAACATCGACTCGGTGAAGTAGCCCGGGCGGCCGTAGAAGATTTCGTCCTGCACGAAGCCGACCGAACCTTCGAAGCTCGGATTGAACGCGTTGGTGCCGAAGCCGCGGATGAAGATCTGCGGCGACCCGAGGTCGTCGGCGTCGACGCGCACGTTCGGCACGTACAGCGAGACGTCGGCCAGATCGACCGAGCCGGTTTCCTGGATGAAGTCGCCGGCGACCGCGGTCACCGACACCGGCACCTGCTGCAGCGACTGCTTGGTCTTCTGCGCGGTGACGACGATCTCCTCGATCTGCCGCGGTGCTTCCTCATCGCTGCTCGCCACCGGCGCACTGGGCGGCGCGCGCAGCGGCTCGACCTCGATCTCGTTCAGTGCATCGCTCGCGCTCGGCGGCGGCGCGGTGTCTGGCGCAGCGGCCGGCGCAGTGTCGGTCGCCGGCGCGGTCGTGCTCTCGGGCGCGGTTGTCGAATCCTTGGCCGGCTCCGCGAACAGCGCATCCAGTTCGTCGCTGGTCGGAGCGTCCTGCGCCCGCAGGTCGGGACTGGCAAGCAAGATCGCCGCAACGCACGACGAGGCAAGGAGCAAGAATCTGATCTGCGACATGCAACCCCCAAATGCTCGAGACCGAATGCGATCAATGACCGCTGTCCCATCTGAGTTGAAAATACCCTCGGCCCGACGACTATGACAGAGGTAAGATCGACTCCAGCCACAGCTGCTGACAAAGAAGTCCTTCAACGATTGGGGATGCTCAATGATGCTCCGCCGCTCCGCCGTACTGCTCGTCGTGCTCGCCGCAAGCTCGATCGGCGCCTGCAGTAAATCCGAATCGCCAGCGCCGGTGGCATCCGCTGCGACCATCGTCGCCGCCGATCCCGGCGTGCAGCGGCTCTACGATCAGACCTGCAAGTCCTGCCACAGCGTGCCGGGCACCGGTGCACCACAAGCGGGCGACCGCGCCGCCTGGGAGCCGCGCGTCGCGCAGGGCATGGAGACCCTGCTCAATCACACGATCGGCGGTTTCCGCGGCATGCCGCCGCTCGGCTCCTGCGGCGATTGCAGCGAGGCCGACTTCGCCGCGCTGATCCGCTACATGGCGCAGACTCCGTAAGCCCGTCATGACGATGAACCGCCGCGAGTTCCTGACCGCATCGCTGGGCGCACTCGCCGCCGGCGCACTGACTGCCTGCGACGATCACGGCGAGGCCAACATGCCGAAGGCGCCGGCAGCCGGCGTCGGTGCCAACGGCGAGCGCCTGATTCCCTGGCAGAACTGGTCGGGCTATCGCCACAGCGTGCCGCAGCAGCGTGCAGCGCCGGCGGACATCGATCAGCTGGTGGAGTTGCTGAAGAATGGCGCGACGCCGATCCGTCCGGTCGGCGCCGGCCACTCGTTCACCGAGCTGGTGCCGACCGACGGCACGCTGCTGTCGCTGCGCGAGTTCAGCGGCCTGCTCGTTCACGATGCGAACGCACTGACGGCGACGATCGGTGCCGGCACCAAGCTCGGCGACATCGGCCCGATGTTCGATGCGATCGGCCAGGCGATGCCGAACATGCCGGACATCGACGAGCAATCGTTCGCCGGCGCGATCGGCACCGGCACGCACGGCACCGGCGCCAAGCTCGGTGCGCTGCATTCGATGGTGACCGGCCTGCGCTTGGTCACGCCGCGTGGCGATGTGCTCGACTGCAGCCGCGACAGCAATCCGGAAATCTTCGATGCCGCGCGCGTCTCGCTCGGCAGCCTCGGCGTCATCACCCAGGTCACGGTGCAGAACGTCGCGACGCATACGCTCAAGCGCAAGACCTGGATCGAGGACTTCGACGTTCTGCTCGAGCAGTTCGACGAGCTGGCGGCGAAGCACCACAGTTTCGAGATGTACTACATCCCGTTCAGCAAGCGCGGCCTGGCGATCGCAATCGATCCGACCTTTGATCCGATCAAGCCGCGCGGCGCCGAGCAGGACAACGACTCGGTGATGCAGCTCAAGCAGCTGCGCGACTACACCAGCTGGTGGAGCGGCCTGCGCGGCCGCCTGCTCGACCTGGCGATGTCCGGCGTGCAGACCGAGGAAGCGGTCGACACCTGGTACAAGATCTTCCCGTCGAGCCGCGAAGTGCGCTTCAACGAGATGGAATACCACCTGCCGCGCGAGGCGCTGCTGCCGGCGCTCAAGCAGGTGCGCGCGCGCATCGAGTCGCATCATGCGGAAGAGTTCTTCCCGATCGAAGTCCGCGTGGTCCGCGGCGACGATGCCTGGCTGTCGCCGTTCCATGGCCATGAAACTTCCGGCTCGATCGCGGTGCATCGCTATCACCGCGAAGATCCGCTGCCTTATTTCGCCGACATCGAACCGATCTATCAGCCCTACGGCGGCCGGCCGCACTGGGGCAAGATGAACACGCTGGAAGCCGCGGTCTTCGCGGAACGCTATCCGCGCTGGAAGGATTTTCTCGCGGTCCGCGCCGAGCTCGACCCGCAGGGGCGCATGCTCAATCCCTATCTGAAAAAGGTATTCGGCCTTGGGTAATTGCCGTGGTTGATCGCACCCGCAGACTGCTGCTCGCCGCTGCCGTCGCAGCGCCGGTTGCCGCCGTTGTCGCCGCCAAGCCGGGAAAGAAGCACGGCGCGCACGACAGCTATTTCCGCACGCTGCAGGGTGCCTTGCAGCGCGCCGGGCTTATGCGGCCGACGCTGGTGATCGACCAGGCCCGGCTCGATCACAACATCGGCCGGCTCAAGACGCATCTGCCGGCCAACAAGGCGTATCGCATCGTCGCCAAGTCGCTGCCGAGCATGGGCCTGATCGATACGATCCGCGCCGCGACCGGCACGAATCGGCTGATGAGTTTTCACCAGCCTTTCCTGAATTACATCGGCGCCCATTTCAACGACGCGCAGGTTCTGCTCGGCAAGCCGATGCCGGTCGGTGCGGCGCAGACTTTCTTCGCCGGCCACAAGAACGGCGCCTTCAATCCGGCGGCGCAGATCGAGTGGCTGGTCGATACACCGCGGCGCCTGCGCGAGTACGCCGAACTGGCGCGCGCACGGCAGTCCGAAGGTCTCGGCCCGCTGCAGGTCAATCTGGAACTCGATGTCGGCCTGCATCGCGGCGGACTGCGGACGACGCAGGATGTCGCCGAGGTACTCAAGCTGATCCAGGCCGAACCGGCGCTGCGCTTCTCCGGTTACATGGGCTACGAAGCCCACGCCTCGAAGATCCCGGACATTCTCGGCGGCCCGCGCGGGGCGCTGGCGAAGTCGATGGCCTACTACGCGGATTGCGTCGCCACCGCTCGTGAGCTGTACGGCGAGGCTTTCGATCCCGCCGCGCTGACGCTGAATGCCGGCGGCAGCTCGACGTACGAGCTGTATGACGAGTCGGCCCCCTGCAACGAACTGGCGATGGGCTCCGGCCTCGTCATGCCGACCGACTTCGACAAGCCGACGCTGGCCGATCACGTACCGGCCTGCTTCATTGCGACGCCGGTGCTGAAGAAGCTCGACCGCACCGATCTGCCCGGCCTGGAATCGATGACCGGTCTGCTGCGCGCCTGGGACCCGAACACCGCGCGCGCCTTCTACATCTACGGCGGCTACTGGCACGCGAATCTGGAATCGCCGCCGGGCCTGCAGCACAACGCGATCTGGGGCCACTCGACGAACCAGGAGCTGCTCAACGGCTCCGCCGATGTCGCGCTCGAGGTCGGCGATCACGTCTTCCTGCGCCCGCATCAGAGCGAGGCGGTGTTCCTGCAGTTCGGCGACATCGCGGTGTACCGCGACGGCGAGATCATCGGCAGCTGGCCGGTCTTCAGCCAGGGCGCCTGAAGCGGGGGTCGGCGGCGTTCATGCCCGCTGAGCAGGTCGACCAGCCGCTTCGCCGCCTCCGTTTCAGCGCCGCCACGCGACCGGCCCAGTACGGCTGATCCGCGATCAGCGGCACCGTCCGGCGGATGGAACGCGACGCACAGCCCGTCGGCTGGAAACCCGATTCCAGGATGCGTTAGGGTGCGGGTTCATCAAGGTGCGGCCCCACCGCACACCGGTTAAGGCCAAGCGCAGGCTCAATGACATGGATCAATCGCTGGAGCATCTGATCGGCGCGCAGTCCGCTGCCGATTCCCTGGAAAGCCTGACGCGGCCGATGCTGGAGCTGCTCGAGGAAGTCACCGGACTCGAATCGACGTACCTGACGACGATCGACGAAGGCGCCGGCGTCCAGCGCATTCTGTTTTCGCGCAACTCCAGGGCGCTGAACATTCCGGAGGGCCTGTCGGTTCCCTGGGGCGATACGCTCTGCAAGCGCGCGCTCGAAGAAGGCCGCGCCTATACGGACGATGTCGCCGCTTGCTGGGGCGATTCCGAAGCGGCCCGCGCGCTGGGCATCAACACCTATCTGAGCCAGCCGGTGCGCATGCAGGACGGCGATCTGTTCGGCACCCTGTGCGCCGCCAGCGCCAACCGCGTCGCCCTGGAGGCCGGCACGATCAACGTGCTCGCCAAGTTTGCCAAGCTCATCGCCCAGCAGGTCGAGCGCGAGCGGGCGATGCAGCAGATGCAGGTCACCAACACCGAGTTGTCGCAGCATGCCCTGACCGACCCGCTGACCGGCCTGGCCAACAGGCGCCGCATGGAGCAGGAGCTGCGCCGGATGCTCGCCCACGTGCAACGGCGCAGCGAGCCCTTGCTGGTGGGCTTTGTCGATCTCGATGGGTTCAAGGCGATCAACGACCAGTACGGACATGACGTCGGCGACCGCTTTCTCGCCCACATCGCGAGGAAGCTGACCGCCGCGGTGCGTGTCGAAGATTTAGTGGCGCGTACCGGCGGCGACGAGTTCGTCGTGCTGGCGCAGGGCACCCCGCCGGGCGCGCTTGCCGACCGCCTGGAGAAGGCGACCGCCGGTGTCTTCGCCCATGGCGGCTGCACGATCGATTACGCGGGCGCCAGCGTCGGCGTCGTCCAGTCGACCGCCGCGGACGGCGACATCAACGATCTGCTGCGGCGCGCGGATGCCGCGATGTACGCCGTCAAGCGCACCCGAAAATCCGCGGTGACGACGCACTGAGGCGTCGGTCCCGCAGTCGACGAAATCGCGTCAGCTCGCGCGCTGTGCCGGCGTGACCAGAATCACCGGGCCGGTCGGCTGACCGGTCGGCGAGCCGCCCGCCGGTTCGCGCGAGACGGCGAGCATCGGCTTCTGCGGCATCGGCACGCCCTGCGGCAACACCATGTCGCCCTGCTCACCGTCCGGCAGCAGGCCGAGCGACGCCGGTTTGCCGTCGTCGCCGATCACCCACAGTTCCAGGCTCTCGCGCTGGCGGTCCATCGCGTACTTGCCGGCGGCGGAGACCCGGATCAGATGCCGCTCGGGCGACACCGTCACCAGCCACTGCGCATCGCTGTTGCTCGGCTTGAGCATGGCGACGTAGGGCATCGGCTGGATCACCGGCACTTCGATGCGGACGATCTGCGTCGCCGGCGGCGGCTTCTGCATTTCCTGGTACAGGCCGAAGGCGAGCAGCACCGAAGCGGCGGTCGCGATGCCCGACCAGGCCTGGAAGAACACCAGCTTGCCGCGCGGTGCCGGCGCCGCGACCGGCAGCGCGGTCACGTTCGGCGTGTTGATGGTCTTCTCGATCGCCGCCCAGACCACGGCGCGCGGCGTCTGCGGCGTGAAGCCGCGCTGCAGGCCGCTGAGGCGCTGCTCCCAGTACTGCACTTCCTTGCGCAGATCCGCACGCGTTTGCAGCAGGCGCGCAAAACGCTTGCGCGCGCGGCCGGTCAGCGTGCCGAGCACGTACTCGGCGGACAACATCTGCTTGAGCCTGGTCTGTTCGATCTTCATTCGCCCAAGCACTCCCGGAGCTTCTGCAGGCCACGGCGGACCCAGCTTTTGACGGTACCCAGCGGCGCGCCGACGACCTCGGTCAGCTCCTGGTGGGTGTAACCCTCGTAATACGCCAGCATGACGCAGCGGCGCTGCTCTTCCTGCAGGCCTTCCATGCACAGGCTCAGGCGGCCGATGCCTTCGCTGGCCACCGCTTCCGATTCCGGGTCCACCCCGCTGCTTTCATCCGCGAACACCATCGACGAATCTTCACCTTCTTCCGGCATCTCGACTTCCGGCCGCTTCACGCGCAACAGATCGAGCGCGCGATAACGGGCCACTGTCATCAACCAGGTCAGCGGCGCGCCCTTTTCCGGTGCGTAGGTATCCGCTTTCTGCCAGATCTTCAGGAAGCAATCCTGCAGCGCTTCTTCAGCCCAGTCCCGACGTTTGAGAATACGCAGCAACAGCCCGAACAGATGCGGGCTGGCGGCGTCGTACAGCGCACGGAACGCCGCTTGCTCGTGACGAGCCGTGCGTTCCAGAAGCTGTGCCAGATGCGTAGGGTCAGCCATCGTTGTCGTTCTTCAGTCCGGCAGCGGTGTGTGAAGCGGTCCGATCAAATCCAGCGGCCGCCGCGCTGGCAGAGCGCCAGCGCCGATGGCCATACGTAAGTGATCGATCCGCGGATGCATCGAGCCGTCCCCTGGCCAGCGATGCCGCCACGGTAGCGCGAAACCGGTTCCGGCGTCGGCGGACGGGCCGGCGCCGCTATAATTCCGGCCTTGCTCCCCTGACCTGGAAATTGTGGTGGCTATCGGCTCACTGATCGGTACTTTTCCCGCGACGCGCCTGCGGCGCACGCGCCAAGCCGCGTTCATCCGCGACATGGTGCGCGAAACCCGCCTCGCCCCGGCCCAACTGATCCAGCCACTGTTCGTCGCCGAAGGTGCGCTGCGCGGCCCGGTCGGCGCAATGCCCGGCGTCGTCCGCCATGACCTCGATGCGCTGGTCAAGGAGTGCCAGGCGCTGTACTCGCTGGGCATCCGCTCGGTCGCGCTGTTCCCGGTCACGCCGGCCGAGCGCAAGACGCCGGGCGGCGACGAAGCCTTGAACCCGGACAGCCTGATGTGCCGCTCGATCAAGGCGATCAAGCAGGTCGTACCGCAGCTCGGCGTGATTGCCGATGTCGCGCTCGATCCGTACACCAGCCACGGCCAGGACGGCGTGCTCGACGACGACGGCGATGTCGCCAACGACGCCACCTGTGAAATCTTGCGTCGCCAGGCGCTGCTCTACGCGCGCTGCGGCGTCGATATCGTCGCGCCGTCGGACATGATGGACGGCCGCGTCGGCCACATCCGCCAGGTGCTCGAGCGCGACAGCTTCAGCAACACCCTGATCATGTCCTATGCCGCCAAGTACGCCTCGGCGTTCTATGGCCCGTTCCGCGATGCGGTCGGCTCCGCCGGCAACCTCGGCAAGAGCGGCAAGCAGACCTACCAGATGGACCCGGCGAACACCGACGAGGCGCTGCGCGAAGTCGCGCTCGATCTCGCCGAGGGCGCGGACATCGTCATGGTCAAGCCGGGCCTGCCATATCTCGACATCATCCGCCGCGTGAAGGACCAGTTCGGCGTGCCGGTGGCCGCATACCAGGTCAGCGGCGAATACAGCATGATCAAGGCCGCCGCCGCGAACGGCTGGCTCGACGAGAAGGCCGCCGTGCTCGAAGCACTGACCTGCCTGCGCCGCGCCGGTGCCGACATGGTGCTCAGCTATCACGCGCGCGCTGCCGCCGAGTGGCTGCAGGCATGAGCGATCGTTACGCGGTCATGGGCCAGCCGATTTCGCACAGCAAGTCGCCGGCGATTCACGCGCAGTTCGCGCAGCAGACCGCGCAGGCGCTGAGCTACGAGGCCATCGAGATCGCACCCGCCGATCTTGCCGAGCGGCTCAAGGCGCTGCATGCCGAGGGGTACGCCGGACTCAACGTCACGCTGCCGCACAAGATCGCCGTGATGGCGCTGTGCGAGGCGGTCAGCGATCGCGCGAAGCTCGCCGGCGCGGTCAACACGCTGATCCGCACCGACGGCGGATGGCGCGGCGACAATACCGACGGCGAAGGTTTCATCGCCGACCTGCAGCGCCTCGGCATTCACGTCGCCGGCCGCCGCGTGCTCGTGCTCGGTGCCGGCGGCGCAGTGCGCGGCATCCTCGAACCGCTGCTGCGTGCAAAGCCGGCCGAGCTGGTCGTCTCCAACCGCAATCCCTGGAAGCCGGAGACCCTCGCCGAGGATTTCGCCAGCGTCGGCAAGCTGCTGCCGCGCACGCATCTGTCGCTGAAGGGCGATCAGTACGATCTGATCGTCAACGCGACCTCGGCCGGCCACAGCGGCCAGATGCCCGCGCTGCCGCCGGAGCTGCTGGCGAAGGGCGGCGACTGTTACGACCTATCGTACGGCAAGGCGTTTGCGCCGTTTGCCGCGTGGGCGAAGACGCATAATGCGGCGCGCGTCGAGGACGGACTGGGGATGCTCGTCGGTCAGGCGGCGGCGGCGTTTGCGCTGTGGCGTGGGGTTGTGCCGGAGACGGCGGCAGTGATCGAGGCGCTGCGCGGCTAGTCGCGCACGGTCAGAAATACCCGTTCGCATCGAGTGCCGCGCGCGAGGCGCGCGGTGTATCGAGATGCCACAACCGTCGCTCAGGTGTCTCGATACACCGGCTTCGCCGGCACTCGACACGAACGGAATTCAGATCATCCGCGGCAGACGCTATTTCGACTGCACCGCGTGCTTCGCCACTACATCCGCAACCACCATCGTCACCCGCTTGCCCATCGGAATGTGCAGGAATTCGTTCGGCCCATGCGCATTCGAATGCGGACCGAGCACGCCGGTGATCAAGAACTGCGCCTGCGGAAACTTCTCACCGAGCATGCCCATGAACGGGATCGTGCCGCCTTCGCCCATGTAGGCCGGCGCCTTGCCGAAGTAGGTCTTTGACGCGGCATCGACCGCCTGCTCCAGCCACGCCGACAGCTGCGGCGCATTCCAGCCGGTGCCGGACTTCTCGACTTCCAGCGTGACCTTCGCGCCGTACGGCGGATCGGCTTCGATGATCTTCTTCAGCGCGTCGGTCGCGCGCTTGCCGTCGAGTGTCGGCGGCAGGCGCAGCGACACCTTCACGCTGGTCTGCGGACGCAGAACATTGCCAGCGTTGCCGAGCGGCGGCAGGCCTTCGGCGCCGGTGATCGACAGCTGCGCGCGCCAGGTGCGGTTGAGCACCAGCTCCGCCGGCTCGCTCAGCGTCGGCCGCATGCCTTTGACGAACGGAAACTTGCTGTAGACCTCGTCGCCGAGCATCGCCGCGGCGACCTTGGCCTGCTCGATGCGCTGCGGAGGTATCTCGACCTGGAATTCCTTCGCGGTGATTTCGCCGGTCTCGAGATCCTCGATCCGCGTCAGCAGCTGACGCAGGATGCGGAAGCTCGACGGCACGACGCCGGACGCGTCGCCCGAATGCACGCCTTCCTCAAGCACCTGCACGCGCAGGTTGCCGCCAGCGAGGCCGCGCAGGCTGGTCGTCAGCCACAGCTGGTCGTAGTTCGCACAGCCGGAGTCGAGGCAGATGACGAGTGAAGGTTTGCCGAGCCGGTCGATCAGATGATCGACGTAGAACGGCAGGTCGTAGCTGCCGGATTCCTCACAGGCTTCGATCAGGATCACGCAGCGCGCCTGCGGCAGCTTCTGTTCGCGCAGCGCAAGCAGCGCGGCGAGAGAGCCGAACAGCGCGTAGCCATCGTCCGCGCCGCCGCGGCCGTAGAGCTTGTCGCCCTTGAGTACCGGAATCCAGGGTCCGAGGCCTTCGGCCCAGCCGGTCATTTCCGGCTGCTTGTCGAGATGGCCGTAGAGCAGCACGCAGTCGTCCTGCGAGCCGCCATTGGCAGCCGGGATGTCGACATAGATCAGCGGCGTGCGGCCCGGAAGCTGCACGACTTCAAGCGTCGCGCCCGGCAGCGCCGGCAGCTTGCTGCGTGCCCAGTCGGCAAGCAGCTTGACCGCCGCATCCATGTAGCCGTGTTCCTTCCATTGCGGATCGAACAACGGCGACTTGTTCGGAATGCGGATGTACTCGATCAGCTGCGGCACGATCTCGTCGTCCCACAGCTTGCTGACGGTCTGCTGAATCTGTTCGTTGTTCATGAGCCTAGCTCACTGTTCCGTGCGGGCGTCGATTTTATGGCGCTACTTACTGACCAGCCTGAGTAATGTCCGCAGCGCGGCCGGATAGCTGACCGGCATCCAGCGCTGGATGCGATCCATCAGTTTCGCATCGCTGCCAATCAGAACCCGGGGCTGGCGCCGCTCGATGCCGTCGATGATCGTCTGCGCAGCCTGTTCGGACGAGGTGCGCGCCATCTTCTCGAAGCGCTTGGCCATCAGCGCCTGATCGGTGATGCCGTCGTTCGACACGTAGTGGCGCGAGTTGCGGACGATGTTGGTGCGGATGCCGCCCGGATGCACGCAGACCGCGAACACACCGCTGCCTTCCAGTTCCTGACGCAGCGTCTCGGTGAAGCCGCGCACCGCGAACTTCGCGGCGTGATAGGCGCCCTGCGTCGGCACTGCAATGATGCCGAAGATGCTCGACAGATTGACGATGACGCCGTCGTCCTGCGCGCGCAGCATCGGCAGGAACGCCTTGGTGCCGTGGACGACGCCCCAGAAATTGATGTTCATCAGCCACTCGAAGTCTTCGTAGCTCATGTCTTCGATGGTCTGCGACAGCGCGACGCCGGCGTTGTTGATGACGACGTGCGCGGTGCCGAGTTCGCTCTTCACCGCGGCGGCGAAATCGGAGACCGCATCGCGGCTCGCCACATCGAAGGCGCGGCTGTATACCGGCGCGCCGATCAGCGAAACCGTCTCGGCCAATGCGGCGGCGTTGACGTCCGACAGCGCGAGCCGGCAGCCCTTCTTGTGCAGCTCGATCGCCAGCGCGCGGCCGATGCCCGAACCGGCGCCGGTGACGACTGCAACCTTGTCCCTGAGTGCGTACACGTTCCATCCTCCCCATGCGATGCGCGCATGGTAGGCGATACGCCAAGGCTTGAGTGCGCCGTCAGTGCACGCGTCGACGGCGCAGCGCCAGCGCGGCAAACGCCATCAGGGTCAGGCCCGGCATCGCACCGCCGCCACCGCCGGCGTTGCCTCCCGGAACCACGCCGGGCGCCGCGCCTTCGCTGGTCGGCGAGCTGCCGCTGACTTCGCGGTACATCGGCCCCGGGCCGTTGAAGGCCAGCTTGTCCGGGTCCCAGGGATCCTTGCCCCAGCCGCGCTCGAGAATCTCGATCGTGTCGCCTTGCACGTCGATATAGGCGTAGGAGACGTTGTCGCCGTTATTGGTCTCGAGCACGCGATCTTCGGAATCGACGATCGAGCGCACGACATAGCGACCGTTCGGCTGATCGGCGAACTCGACGTACATGCCCGGCCGCTGCCAGCGGTAGACGTCTCCCCAGCCAACCGAAAGACCCAGCACGCCATTGATCGGCGACGAGCAGTTGTCGAGCGGCGTGTCGCCGCCCGGCGTCTCGTAACCCTGGTTGAAGGCGGACCAGTCGCCGAACAGCTGATCCGCCGGACAGAACCCGGACTTGGTGCCGATGCCCGCCTTGGTCATGCCGCCGTGCGCGGGATCGGTGACGGCGTACAGCTCGAAGGCCAGCACGTAGTCGTCGTGAAAATGGAAATGGATCGGATGGAAGGAGTAGGTGCCGGCCGAGACCAGTTCCTCCGTGCCGTCGCTGTAGTGCACTGCCTGCAGCTTCGGCCCGACGACGGTTCGAGACAGCGCTTCCTGCGGATTCAGATAGGCCGTGCCGGCGATCGCGTCCTCGATCAGACTGAAACGCATGTCGTAGATGCCGGGGCCGAGGTTGATCGGTCCGGACGTGAAGCGCAGACAACGCCGCGCACCGCCGCCGCCCAGTGCCGGCGGCGCCATCTCATCGACGGTGCAGGATAGCGGCGCGATGTCGCCGACCTGCAAGGGTGGATTGATCGTGTCCGGCGGATACAGGCCGTTGAGCGGATTCGCCGGCGCGACGAAGGTAAATTCCAGCGGTGGCACGGTGCGCAGGTTCGGCAGCAGCGCCTTGCGCTCGCCGCTGTTCAGGCGATCTTCCGGCAGTTCCGATTCGAGTTTGGCGCGCAGCCGGAACGATGCATTCGTCACGCTTTCCGGACGCACGCGCAAGGTCCAGCTGCCGGCGGCCGGACTGCTGATCAGCACTTCCGAATTGAACTGGTTGGAATTCGAATCCGAACCGGCGAGATTGCCGTCGGGATCGATCAGGTCGACGACAAAGGTATCGGTGCGCTCCGGTGTGTCGATGCCGACCCGCAGCCGCGCAGCCCCGGCGGCCACCGGAAAGCTGTAGGTCGGACAGGGCGCCATGACGTCGCACCAGCTCGCGGAACGCACCGAGCCGTCCAGCGTCGTACCGTCCCAGAACTAGGCCTCATCGAGATCTAGCACGCCGTTGGCCTGTGCGGTTTCATGCACCGCGAAATCCAGCTTGGCGCTGCTGCCGCTGGCGTGTCCACCATGCGCCTGAACCAATGGAGTGATGCCGAGCGCGCACAACGCGATGGCGGTGCGACTTGCGCAGATCCTGAACATGCCAGCCCCTGATTTCCCCGAACAACAGGGACGGAGCAAGGACCGTGCCGTTTGGAACCCGCGTCAGCTCTTTGCGTTCTCGCGTTGCTGCGCTTCGACTTCGCGGCTGCCGGGCACCATCACGCGCGCGGCAATGATGCCGATTTCGTAAAGCAGATAGACCGGCACCGCGAGCATGAACTGCGACAGGATGTCCGGTGGCGTGAAGATCGCGCCGACGACGAAGGCGCCGACGAACACGTACTCGCGATTCTTCGTCAGCTGCGCCGGCGTGACGAAGCCGGTCCATACCAGCAGCACCAGCGCGACGGGCGTCTCGAACGCGAAGCCGAACGCGAGGAACATGCCGAGCACGAAGTCGAGGTACTTGCTGATGTCGGTCATCACCGACACGCCCTCGGGGGCGATGCCTAGCATGAACTTGAACACCGTCGGCAGCACCAGGAAGTACGCGAAGGCGACGCCACCGTAGAACAGCAGCGTGCTCGATGCCATCAGCGGCAGCACGAGGCGGCGTTCGCTCTTGTAGAGACCGGGCGCGACGAAGGCCCAGACCTGATACAGCACCCAGGGAATCGCGACGATGAAGCCGAGCAGCGCGGCGAATTTCATCGGCGTGATGAACGGTGAGGCGACTTCGGTCGCGATCATCGTCGCGCCGGCCGGCATCTTGTCGATCAGCGGCTTGGCCAGCCAGCCGTAGAGCTCCTTGGCGTAGACCATCATCGGCAGCGCGACGACGAGCACGCCGATGATCGCCTTGAGCAGGCGGTCGCGCAGTTCCAGCAGATGCGCGATCAGCGGTTGTTCCTTGTGCTCCTGCTCCGGCGTGCGCTGCGGCACGACCGGTTCGTCGTCGAGACTCATGGCTGGCTGTCGTCTTTCTTCGGCTCAGCCGGCGCCGACTTCACTTCGGTCGCGACATTCTCGACGGCCTTGTTGAAGGCCTGGTTGTGCATCTGCGCGGCCTTCTTGGCTTCCTCGAGCTGGCGCTGCAGCTCGGAGAAGCGCGTCTCGCGTTCGAGCTCGTTGGTCAGGTTGCGCATGTAGCCGCGCGCCTGGCCGGTCCAGCGGCCGATCGCACGCGCCACCGCCGGCAGGCGCTCGGGGCCGAGCACGATCAGCGCGATGATGAAGCAGACGACCAGTTCGGAAAAACCAACGTCGAACATAGCGGGGAGCTCAGGCCGGGCAGCGCGATGCGCCGCGCGTACGCCTAGCCCTTGTTCTCGTCCTGCTTGCTGGCGTCGATGATCTTGGCGGAAGACTTGTCGGCATCGTCTTCGCCTTCCTTCATCGCGCTCTTGAAGTTCTTGATCGCGCCACCGACGTCGCCGCCCATGTTGCGCAGTTTCTTGGTGCCGAAGATCAGCAGAACGATGACCAGCAGTACCAGCAGGTGTCCAATGCTCAGACCCATGACTTCACCTCATTTTGCAGGGTTGCGGGCTGCCTTTTCGGCATGTCCCGATGTACCAAAACGGCGCGCCAGTTCGGTCGTCAGGCTATCCAGCGGCAAACCCCGCTGCACCATCAGCACCAGCGTGTGAAACCACAGGTCCGCGACTTCGTGAACCAGATCGGCATCGTCCGGGTTCTTCGCGGCAATCAGGGTCTCGGCGGCTTCCTCGCCGACTTTCTTCAGGATCGCGTCCGTACCCTTGGCGTACAGGCTGGCCACGTACGAGCTGCCGGGGTCCGCGGATTTGCGGTCCTCGAGCACGCGGTACAGCTCAGCAAGAACATCGCTAGGGGGTCTCAATGCTGCAGTCCTGAGGTTGCGATCTGAAGACAGCGAACAGTGTACGCCTTGAGCCTTACAGGCGAATGCAGACGCCCTGGTCAGCGAGATGGCGCTTGGCCTGTCCGACGGTGAACGTGCCCTGGTGGAAGATGCTCGCGGCCAGCACCGCGTCCGCACCGCCTTTGACCAGGCCATCATGCAGATGTTCCAGCGAGCCGACACCACCCGAGGCAATGACCGGCACGGTGACCGCGTCGGTGATCGCGCGCAGCAGCTCGACGTCGTAGCCGGCCTTGGTGCCGTCGCGGTCCATGCTCGTCACCAGCAGTTCGCCGGCGCCGTGCTTGACCATGTTCTGCGCCCATTCGACCGCATCGAGCCCGGTGGACTTGCGGCCGCCGTGGGTGAAGATCTCCCAGCGCGGCGCCTCCTCCTGGCCCTTACGGCCGAGCACGCCTTTCTTGGCGGCGACACGCTTGGCGTCGATCGCGACGACGATGCACTGCACGCCGTAACGGTCACCGGCCTCGGTGACGAACTTCGGATTCTCGACCGCCGCGGTGTTGATGCTGACCTTGTCGGCCCCGGCCGACAGCAACGCGCGGACATCGGCGCAGGTGCGCACGCCGCCGCCGACGGTCAGCGGGATGTAGATCTCGCGGGCCACCTGCTCGACGGTCTGGAACAGCGTCGGCCGGTCCTGCGCGCTGGCGGTGATGTCGAGGAAGATCAGCTCGTCGGCACCCTGGTAGTCGTACTTGCGCGCGACTTCCACCGGATCGCCGGCATCCTGGATGTCCTCGAACTTGACGCCCTTGACGACGCGGCCGCGGTCGATGTCGAGGCAGGGAATGATGCGTTTGGCGAGCATGGGGAGCTACCGATGAAAGCTGGGGGCGCGCAGCGCGGGTGCCGGGATCTCCCGGCGCGCAGCGGCTTAACCCAGCGCGATCTTGTTCGCGGCCTTGAAGTCGAGGTCGCCCTGATAGAGGGCGCGGCCGATGACGGCGCCGGCAACCCCTTCGCTCTCGAGTTCCTTGAGCTTGTGGATGTCGTCGAGCGAGCTGACGCCGCCCGAAGCGATGACCGGCGTCTTCAGCGCGCGCGCGAGGTTGCGCGTCGACTCGACGTTGAAGCCCTGCATCATGCCGTCCTTGGCGATATCGGTGTAGATGATCGCCTCGACGCCGTCGCGCTCGCAGTGCAGCGCGGTCTCGACGACATCATGGCCAGTCAGCTTGGCCCAGCCGTTGAGCGCGACACGGCCGTCCTTGGCATCGAGGCCGACGATGATGTGGCGCGGGAATTCGAGACAGAGATCGTGCAGGAAGTGCGGTGCATTGACCGCCTTGGTGCCGATGATCACGTACTGCACGCCAGCGTTGAGATAACGCTGCACGGTTTCTTCGTCGCGGATGCCGCCGCCAACCTGCACCGGCACCTTGACCGCCGCGGTCATCGCCTCGACCACCGCGATGTTGATCGGCGAGCCCTTGACCGCACCGTCGAGGTCGACGATGTGGATACGCGCGGCACCTTCGTCCTCCCAGCGCTTGGCCATCGTGACCGGGTCATCCGAGAACACGGTGACGTCGTCCATCCGGCCCTGGCGCAAACGCACGCACTGGCCGCCTTTCAGATCAATTGCGGGGATCAACAACATGGGATTGAGGTCAGGTGAGTGCGGTCTTTTGCGAGCAGCGGCCCGTAGTGAGGCCCGAAGGGTTGGGGATTGGCACGGGATAGTCCTGACGTTGGATGAACTGTGCCCAAATCGTCGGACGCTGGCAAGCCGCCCGGTCTACGGCGTCCACTGCGTGAAGTTGGCGAGCAGCATCATCCCGATGTTCTGCGACTTTTCCGGGTGAAACTGCACGGCAACGATATTGTCGCGGGCGACCGCGCAGGCGAACTCGCGCCCGTAGTCGGAAACACCCAGCACATGCTCCGGCTGGGTCGGCGCCGCGTAGTAGCTGTGCACGAAGTACACCCAGGATTCGTCCGGAATGCCTTCCCACAGCGGGTGCGCGCGCATCTGGCGGACGCGGTTCCAACCCATGTGCGGCACCTTCAGGCGTTCCGCATGGCTGGCATCGACCGGATCCGGATCGGGAAAACGTTCGACGCGGCCGGGGAACAGGCCCAGCGCCGGCACGCCGCCGTTCTCCTCGCTCCACTCAAGCATGACCTGCATGCCCAGGCAGATGCCGAGCATCGGCTTGGTGCGCGCGGCCTCAACGACCAGCTCGTTCAGCTCCAGCCGGCGCAGCTCCTGCATGCAGGCCTTGACCCCGCCGACGCCGGGCAGCACCAGGCGGTCGCAGGCCAGCAGCTCTTCCGGATCGTAGCTGATGACCACGCGGCTGTTGCCCGACACCCGCTGCAGCGCCTTGCCGAGCGAATGCAGGTTGCCCATGCCGTAGTCGATGACGCCGATGGACTCTGCCATGCGTCAGCCTTGCGAAATTCGCAACGCGAGCACGTGACTCGGCCGCAGCTGCTGAGATTTGGGGAGGTTCATGAAGCGGTCTTTAGAAGTTGCTGAATCCGCAAGACGCGGACCTGGCTGCCTTTAGAGAGTGCCCTTGGTCGACGGCATGACGCCGCTCATGCGCGGATCGGCCGTCGCCGCCATGCGCAGGGCACGGCCGAAGGCCTTGAAGATGGTTTCGACGATGTGATGCGCGTTGCGGCCGCGCAGATTGTCGATGTGCAGCGTCACCTTGGCGTGGTTGACGAAGCCCTGGAAGAATTCGCGGAACAGGTCGACGTCGAAATCGCCGATGCGCGCGCGCGGGTACTCGACGATGTATTCCAGACCAGGACGGCCGGACAGGTCGACGACGACGCGCGACAGCGCCTCGTCGAGCGGCACGTAGCTGTGGCCGTAGCGGACCACGCCCTTCTTGTCGCCGACCGCCTGGTCGAAGGCCATGCCGAGCGTGATGCCGATGTCCTCGACCGTGTGGTGATCGTCGATCTCGCGGTCGCCCTTGGCGACGATGTCGAGGTCGATCAGCCCGTGGCGGGCGACCTGATCGAGCATGTGGTCGAGGAACGGAATGCCGGTCTCGAAGCGCGAAGCCCCGGAACCGTCGAGGTTCAGGCTGACGCGGATCTGGGTCTCGCGCGTGTTGCGTTCTACGCTGGCGGTGCGGGCGGCCATGGGCCTAGCTGGCTCAAAAGGGCGCTCATGGTACTCCCGGCCCCGGCAGAATTGAACTACATCAACTGGGTAGGGTCGATTTTCCGCCCGACGCGGCCCTTGTCGGCTTTTGTAGCCTGGTATGGAATCCAGGGTTCTGCCGGCCGGCGCTCGCCCCATCCCGGATTTCATCCGGGCTACGTCCGGGTCCTAATCAACCTCCAGCCAGAACGTCACCGGGCCGTCATTGACCAGGCTGACCTGCATGTCCGCGCCGAACACCCCGGCGGCGGTCTGCGGCCACGCTGCCCGCGCCTGCGCCACCAGATACTCGAACAGCGCGCGCGCCTGCTCCGGCGGCGCGGCCGTCGAGAAGCCGGCGCGGTTGCCTTGCCGGGTGTCGGCGGCCAGCGTGAACTGCGGCACCAGCAGCAGGCCGCCGCCGCTGTCGCGCAGACTGCGATTCATCCGCCCCTGTTCGTCGGCGAAGACCCGGTACGCCAGCAGGCGCTGCAGCAGGCGATCGGCCTGGAGCTGGCTGTCCGCCGGCACCACGCCGACCAGCACCAGCAGTCCCGCGCCGATTTCGCCGGCAAGCTGCCCGTCGATCCGCACGCTGGCGGTGCTCACTCTCTGTAGCAATCCGATCATGCTGCCTTGTTCCTAAAGCTTGTGTCGTCAATTTCCTACAACGCCGATGCGGATTTGACCGACACCCCGAATCGCATCCGCTCTGCACACTCTGACGGTGCGCCGGGTTCCCCAAACTGCCCGGCGTATCACATGGTTTTACCTCCCTTTATTTAACCCGGTCCTTTGGCCGGGTTTTTTCTTTTGCAACAACAATGGCTTGCCGGCAGGGACCAAGCCGCTTTTGCGCCGACGCGGCGCTGCCCGCAGAATGCGCCGCCATGCGTATCCTGTTCCATATTCTGTCTATCCTGCCGTTGCGCGTCCTGCATGCGCTCGGTGATCTGCTCGGCTGGCTGCTGTGGGCGGTGCCCAATGGCCGGCGCAACACCTCGCTGCGCAATCTGGAGCTGTGCTTTCCGCAGATGAGCGTTGCCGAGCGCCGCCGGCTGGCGCGGATCTCGGTGCAGAACGAGGTCAAGACCATTCTCGAAATGCCGGTCACCTGGCTCGGCGACGAGCAGCGCGTGCTCGGCATGGTCAAGGAATGGCGCGGCGGCGAAGTCATCGATCAGGCGCTCGCCCAGGGCAAGGGCATGCTGCTGCTGACCCTGCACCAGGGCAACTGGGAGGCCTGCGCGATTCCGTTCTCGAAGAAGTACACGGCAACCGGCCTCTACAAACCGCAGGGCGGCGTGCTCGACGAGCTCTCGCTGCAAGGCCGCTGCCGCTTCGGCGGCAAGATGCTGCCGGCCGAAGGCGGTGTTGGCCGCGAAATCGTCAAGGTGCTGGCGCGCAACGAGACGATCTATTTCATGCCGGACCAGGACCCGCCGCCGGGGCGCGGCGTGTTCGCGCCGTTCTTCGGCGTACCGGCGCATACGCCGACGCTGGTCTCCAAGCTGGCGCAGAAGCACGGCACGCCGGTGGTGTTCTTCTACGGCGAGCGCCTGCCGCGCGGCCAGGGCTTCATCGCCCACTGGTTCGCCGCCGACCCGGCGATCTACAGCGAAGACCTCGTCACCTCGGTGGCGGCGATGAATGCCGGTCTCGAGCGCTGCGCGCGGGCGAGCCTGGAACAGTACTGGTGGGGTTACAAGCGCTTCCGCCGTCGGCCCGAAGGCGAGCCGAAGCTTTATAACTAGCCGCGCCTCGACCGGAACTTGGCTGCGGGTTCAGCAGTCAGAACCCACGCCGGCGCTACCGGCACCGATCTATAACCGTTTCAACAGACAACAGACCGGGACACATGGACAACGAAATCCTGATTGAGGCGCGCGCATTGACGCGCCGCTACGGACCGACCGTCGCCGTCGAGAATCTGAATCTCACGCTGCGCAAGGGTGAAATTCTCGGCCTGCTGGGCCCCAACGGCGCCGGCAAGTCGACGACGATGAAGATGCTGACCGGCAATCTGGCACCGAGCGCCGGCGAGATCTTCGTCAAGGGCGTCTCGCTGCATGCGCAGGCCAAGGCCGCCAAGCAGTCGCTCGGCTACCTGCCGGAGCAGCCGCCGGTGTATCCGGAGCTGACCGTCGACGAATACCTGCGCTACTGCGCGAGCCTGCATGGCATCGCCAAGGGCGCACAGAATGCGGCGGTCGAATCGGCGAAGCGCGACTGCGGCCTCGCCGATGTCGGCCGGCGCCTGGTCGGCAATCTGTCCAAGGGTTACCAGCAGCGCGTCGGCATCGCGCAGGCGATCATCCACCGGCCGCCGGTTGTGATCCTCGACGAGCCGACTGTCGGCCTCGACCCGATCCAGATCCGCGAGATCCGCAAGCTGATCGCCGATCTCGGCCAGAACCACAGCGTCATCGTCTCCAGCCACATCCTGTCGGAGATCGAGGCAGTGTGTTCGCGCGTGATGATCATTGCGCGCGGCCAGGTCGTCTACAACGAATCGCTGGACGCGACGCGCGCCGGCATCTTCGTCACGGTCGTCGCCGGCTTCCGGCAGCCGCCGGAGCAATCCGCGCTGGCGGCGCTCGCCGGCGTCAAGAGCGTCAACCACCTCGGCGACGGCACGTTCCGCATCACCCGCGACGGCGCGCTCGATCCGCGTGAAGCGATCGCCGACGCCGCCGCGCGCGGCAACTGGGGCCTGTACGAGCTGAGCGCGCAACGCCACACGCTGGAAGACATCTTCGTTGAACTGACGCTGCGCGATGCGGCGAGGGCCGCAGCATGAGTATCTTGACCATTGCGCGTTACGAATCGCGCCGCATCTTCCTGTCGCCGCTGGCCTGGGCGGTGCTCGCGATCATCCAGTTCATCATGGGCTTCGTGTTCATCAACCTGATGGCCGAGTACGCCGCGACCGCCGGCGTCACCGAACAGGAGTTCGGCGTGTCCGACTACATCGGCGGCCAGCTCTACGGCTTCGCGACAATCCTGCTGCTGCTGATCATGCCGCTGATGACGATGCGCCTGTTCGCCGAGGAGCGGAAGTCGAACAGCATCACGCTGCTGTTCTCGGCGCCGGTCTCGCTGACCGAGATCGTGCTCGGCAAATTCGTCGGCCTGCTCGGTTTCGTTGCGGTGATCGTGCTGCTGATGACGCTGATGCCGCTGTCGCTGAACTGGTCGACCGATCTCGACTGGGGCCGTCTCGCCGCCGGCCTGTTCGGCCTGTTCCTGATGATGATGGCCTTCGGTGCCGCCGGCCTGTTCGTGTCGTCGCTGACGCGCGAACCGACGATTGCCGCGGTCGGCAGCTTCGGCCTGCTGCTGGTGCTGTGGCTGGTCAACATCCTCGCCTACAACGACAGCGTGCCGTTCAAGGAACTGTTCAGCTACCTGTCGCTGATCGATCACTTCGAAAGCCTGCGCCGCGGCGTGTTCAACACCGCCGACGCGATCTACTACGTCCTGTTCTCCGCATTCTTCCTGTGGATGACGGTGCTGCGTCTGGATATCGAGCGTAACTGAGCCATGAACAAGAAACAGACCTATATCCAGCAGGCGATCAACGGCGCGCTGGTGCTCGCCGTCATCATCGTGCTCGGCGTGTTGTCGCTGCGCTTCAAGACCGAGCTCGACTGGACCGCAAACCAGCGCAACACGCTGACCGAAGCGAGCGTCAAGCAACTCGCGGCGATGCCCGATCCGCTGATATTCCATGTCTTCGCCCCCAATGGCGCCGAGACGCGCCGCGCGGTCGAGGAGGATCTCGGCAAGTATCTGCGCGAGAAGGCCAACATCCAGATCGACTTCATCGATCCGAGCGCCTCGCCGCAGAAGGTGCGCGAGTTCAATATCAACGCGATCGGCGAAGTCGTCGTCGAGTACCAGGGCCGCCGTGAGAACCTGCGCGCGACGACCGAGCAGGCGGTGACGACTGCGCTGCAGCGCCTGGCGTTCTCCGGCGAGCAGTTCGTCGTCTTCGTCGAAGGCCATGGCGAGCGCAGCACGAACGGCGAAGGCCCCGACAGCCTTGGCCGCTTCGCGCAGGCGCTGCGCGACAAGGGCCTCAAGGTGCAGGGTCTGAACCTGATCCAGACGCCGCGGATTCCGGACAACACCAGCGCGCTGGTGCTCGCCTCGCCAAGCTCGAAACTGTTCGACGGCGAGATCGCGCTGATCCGCGATTACGTCAAGAACGGCGGCAATCTGCTGTGGCTGGCCGATCCCGATTTTCCGGCTGGCCTAGACGATCTTGCGAAGGATCTCGGCATCGAATGGCAGAACGGCTACGCGATCCTGCCGGAGTACCAGGTGCTCGGCACCGGCCATCCCGGCTTCTTCGCCGCGGTCGCCTATCCGCCGAACCTCGTGACGCAGGGCCTCGAGATGGCGACGCTGTTCCCGCTCGTGCGCTCCCTGAAGCCGGCCGGTGAAGGCGCGATCAACGGCTGGACGCTGCAGCCGATGCTCGAATCCTCGCCCGAGTCCTGGCTGGAGACCGGCGACATGGCATCCGGTACCGTCGCGCTCGATCCCACCGACATTCCTGGGCCGCTGACGATCGGCGCGACACTGACGCGACCGTTCACGCCGGCTGCGCCCGCAGTGGTGGAAGGCGCCGCGCCCGCCGAGAAGCCGGCCACACGGCCGCAGCGCGTCGTGCTGGTCGGCGATGCCGACTTCCTGACCGACGCCTACGTCGGCGAACTCGGCAACCAGCAGCTCGGCCTCAACATCGTGCAGTGGCTGGCGTCGCGCGACGCGCAGCTCAACATCGACATCAAGAGCGCGCCGGATACCGCATTGTTCCTGCCGGGTTGGGCATTCACCAGCATCGCGCTGTGGTTCGTGCTCGTGCTGCCGCTAGTCCTGATCGCCTTCGGCGTCTCGCGCTGGATTCTGCGTCGCCGTCGCTGAGGAGTTCGCCATGTCCCGCGCAAAGCTGAATATCGCGATGGTCGGCGTGCTCGCCGGCCTCGGGGCGGTCGTCTGGTTCACCCGCGAAAAACCGGAAGTGCTGCCGCCGCTGACGACACTGACCGCCGAAATCTTGCAGCAGATTGCGATCGAACATCCGGGCGCGCCGGCGATCAAGCTGGAGAAGCAGGGCGAACAGTGGCAGCTGGTCGCACCGGTCAAGGCGCCGGCCGATCCGCTCGAAGTCGCCGGCATCGTCGCGCTGGCGAGCAGCAGCGTCGAACGCAGCCTGCCGCTTACCGACGTGAAGCTCGCAGAGCTGGGCCTGGAGCCGCCGGAATACACGGTCACGTTCAACGATCAGGTGCTGGGCGTCGGTGCCGACGAGCCGATCCAGGCGCGCCGCTACATCAAGACTGCCGATCACGTCGCGCTGATCCCCGATCCGCCGAAGGAAACCCTCGACGCCGATTTCAGCGAACTCGTCGCCAAGACGCTGCTGCCGGAAGGCGCGAAGATCGTGCGCATCGAAGTGCCGGGTCTGACGGTCTCGCGCAATGCCGAAGGGCAATGGACCGCCGACACGCAGCCGGACGCCAGCGTCGAAAAGCTGCAGGCCTTCGTCGACAGCTGGAGCAAGGCGCGCGCAATGTGGAATGCGGCGATTCCGGACGGCGGCAAGGACCTCGGCGAGGCCGGTGGCCAGCCGATCCGCATCGTGCTGGAGGACGGCG
Source organism: Fontimonas sp. FW305-C-3 (assembly GCF_058783185.1). Lineage (NCBI taxonomy): Bacteria > Pseudomonadati > Pseudomonadota > Gammaproteobacteria > Nevskiales > Nevskiaceae > Fontimonas > Fontimonas sp. FW305-C-3. The sequence continues at coordinate 175,394 of NZ_JBYSYK010000001.1, forward strand.
AAGTGCAGCTGCGCCTCGCCGCACACGAGCCGCAGCTGCTGATCGACCGGCCGGATTTCGGCGTACGCTATTCGGTGTCGAAGGCGGAAGAAGCGAGCCTGCTGACGCTGGCGGCAGCGGCCGTGCCGGAAACCCCGGACACAGCCGGCGAGGCGATGCCCGCGGCCGAGTGAGTCCTGCGGTGGGATGTGGAGTGAGTCGGTGCCCGAACTACCCGAGGTCGAAACCGTTCGTCGCGGCCTGCTGCCGCATCTGAACGGCCAGCGTATCCGCAGCGTCACCGTGCGCGATGCGCGCCTGCGCTGGCCGGTGCCGGCCAACCTCGCGCAGAAGCTGCGCGGCCGCACGGTCACGGCCATCGACCGCCGCGGCAAGTATCTGATCGTCACGCTCGACTCGGCCGATCGCGTCATCGTCCATCTGGGCATGTCGGGCCGCGTCGTCGTCGTTGCCGCCGATACACCGCTGCGCAAGCACGATCACGTCGACTGGCTGCTCGACAGCGGTTGGGTCATCCGCTATCACGATCCGCGCCGCTTCGGCGCGATGCTGCTGTGGCCGGCGCGCGAGACCCGGCATGTGCTGCTCGACAGCATGGGCCCCGAGCCCTTTGACGACGTCTTCAACGGCGACTATCTGTTCGAACGCTCGCGCGGCAAGAGCGTCGCGGTGAAGAACTTCGTCATGGACGGCCAGATCGTCGTCGGCGCCGGCAACATCTATGCGACCGAAGCGCTGTTCCGCAGCGGCATCCGGCCGACGCGGGCGGCACAGCGGCTGACCCGCGCCGAGTGCGTGACGCTGGCCGCGAACATTCGCGAGGTGCTGTCCGACGCCATCGTCCAGGGCGGCACGACGCTGAAGGATTTCGCCGGCGCCGATGGCGAGTCTGGCTACTTCCAGCAGAAGCTCTACGCCTACGGCCGCGACGGCGAGCCCTGTCTCGACTGCGGCACGACGATCAAGCGCCTGGTCATCGGCCAGCGCGCGTCGTTCTACTGCACACGCTGCCAGAGGTAGCGCATGCTCGGCGCAAAACTCGACCGCTGGCTGAGCTGGATCGCCGGGCTGCATGTCGCCGGCGGCCTCGGCCTGCCGTTTCTGCTGCTGCGCACGGACTGGCTCGATCGCTGGCTGCCGCTGCAGGGCGACGACGCGCGGCTCGCGTTCGCGCTGTTCGGCCCGACCGTCGCGAGCTGGGGCGCGATGATGTTCTTCCTCGTCCAGCAGGGCTTGCGCAGGCAGCAGCGCTGGGCAGCGGACGCACTGATTGTCGGCATCCTGGTCTGGGCGCCGCTGGACGCCGCGCTGTGCTGGAAGTACGGACTCACCGCCGGCCTGTGGCTCGATGCGATCGCCGCGCCGGCGATCCTGATTCCGGCGCTGATTCGCCGCTGGCAATTGAACGGAGCATGAGCATGCGACTGCCGACCTATTTCATCCCGCATGGCGGCGGTCCCTGCTTCTTCATGGACTGGACCTACGGCCCGGCGGATACCTGGGACGGCATGGAAGCCTTCCTGCGCGGCCTGATCGCCGATCTGCCGCAACGCCCGCACGCGATCCTCGTCGTGTCGGCGCACTGGGAAGCGCCGCTGTTCACCGTCAATGCCGCGGCGAATCCGTCGCTGCTGTACGACTACAACGGCTTTCCGCCGCATACCTACGAGCTGCAATACCCGGCGCCCGGAGCACCGGCGCTCGCGGAGCGTGTCGCCGCGCTGTTGAAGGACGCCGGCATCGCCAGTGCCGCGACGCAGAGCCGCGGTTACGACCATGGCGTCTTCATTCCCTTGATGCTGATCAATCCGCCGGCGGACATCCCGGTGCTGCAGCTGTCGCTGCGCGCCGGCCTCGATCCGGCCGAGCACCTGCGCCTGGGTCAGGCGCTCGCGCCGCTGCGCGACGAAGACGTGCTGATCATCGGCAGCGGCATGAGCTTCCACAATCTGCAGGCGATGTTCTCGAACGGCGGCGTTGAAGACGCCCGGCAGTTCGACGACTGGCTGAGCGGCGCTGTCGCCGCGCCACCTGCGGACCGCGACACTGCGCTGGCCCGCTGGTCGCAGGCGCCTCGCGCACGCGCGTCGCATCCGCGCGAGGAGCATCTGATCCCGCTGATGGTCGCCGCCGGTGCGGCGGGCGAAGACGTCGGCAGCCGCATCTACAACGAAGCCATCCTCGGCAACGTCGTTTCCGGGTATCGCTTCGGCGCCGTTTAACCACGTAGGATGGGCCGCCAGGCCCATCGACTCGACGATTCTGCTCGACGGTGATGGGCCTTGCGGCCCATCCTACGGTTGTTGTTGCGGATATCGCGACACATACTCCGCGCAAATCCTCTGCCGGCTGTTCCCATGTCCGCCGTACTGTCGCAAGCCTTTCCGCTGCCCTGCGGCGCCAGCCTGCCGAATCGCCTGTGCAAGGCCGCGATGACCGAAGGTCTCGCCGACCCCTGGCTGCGCGCGACCGAGCGTCACGTCACGCTGTACCGGCGCTGGAGCGAAGGCGGCGCCGGCCTGCTGATCAGCGGCAATGTCATGATCGACCGGCGCGTGCTGGAACGTCCGGGCAATGTCGCGATCGACCGCAATGGCGGCTTCGCGCAGCTCAAGGACTGGGCGCAGGCCGGCACCGTGGCGGGCAATCATCTGTGGATGCAGATCTCGCATGCCGGCCGGCAATCGCCGCGCTACGTTACCGGCGAGCCGATGGGCCCATCGGACGTGCAGCTCGACATGCTCGGCAACTACGCGAAGCCGCGCGCGCTGCGCGAAGAAGAGATCCTCGACTTCATCCAGCGCTTCGCCAACGTCGCCGTCACGGCGCGCGAAGCCGGCTTCACGGGTGTACAGATCCACTCGGCGCACGGCTATCTGCTCAGCGCCTTCCTGTCGCCGGTCACCAACCAGCGCACCGATGCCTGGGGCGGCAGCATCGAGAACCGCGCGCGCTTCCTGATCGAGGCGGTGCGGATGACGCGCAAGCAGGTCGGCAATGATTATCCGATCGGCATCAAGCTCAACTCCGACGACTTCCGCAAGGGCGGTTTCTCCAATGAAGACTGCCTGCGTGTCGTTGAACTGCTGAACAGCGAACGCGTCGATCTGCTGGAGATTTCCGGCGGTACCTACGAGCAGCCGCGCCTGCTCGGCTTTTCCGGGCGCGAAGAATCGAAGATCAATGCCTCGCCGCGCGACGAGGAAGTGCAGCGCCAGACGACGCAGCTGCGCGAGGCCTACTTCCTCGACTATGCGGCGAAGATCCGCAGTGTCGCGAAGATGCCGCTGATGGTGACTGGCGGCTTCCGCTCGCGCGACGGCATGGAAGCGGCAATCCGCGACGGCGAGTGCGATGTCATCGGTCTGGCGCGCCCGCTGTGCACCGATACCGATTTCCCGAAGCAGCTGCTCAATGGATCGGTCGATCGCGCGCCAAGCTACGAGAAGACCGTGCGCCTGAGCGGCAAACGCTGGCTGTCCGGCGCCTCGCCGATCTTCTTCATCAAGCTGCTCAACGTGCTGGGCCAGCAAGGTTGGTACTACCAGCAGATCTTCCGCCTGGCCGACGGCAAGAACGCCCAACTCGACCGCGGCGTGCTGCGTTCGTTCTTCAGCTATCTGTGGAACGAGCAGACCGTCGCCGCGAAGATGCGTGCGGCGCGGCGCCGGCTCAATGCCGGTCAACAGCCGCCCAACTAACCGGCGCGCACCGCGGCGTCAGTTCGTAGCCCGGGTGAAACCAGGGGCTCTGTCCCTGCGGAGAATGCGCGACCCCGGATTGCATCCGGGCTACGGGGCTGGGGGAATGACGGATCGCTGGCCGCAACCCTAGCCCGCGCGCACCGGCAGCGTCAGCATCACGCGCAGCCCGCCGCCGTCGCGGTTGGCAAGCTGGATGCGCCCGCCGTGCGCTTCGATGATCTCGCGCGCCAGCGCCAGGCCCAGGCCGCTGCCGCTGCGCTTGGTCGAGTAGAACGGCAGCAGCGCATTGGCGAGCACGGTCTCGCTCATGCCGGCGCCGCGGTCGCGGATCTCGATGCGCCAGCTGTCGGCGACGCGCAGCACTTCCAGTTCGACCGGCGCGGTGCCGCCGGCCTCGTGCGCGTTCTTCAGCAGGTTGATCAACACCTGCTCGAACTGCGCGACGTCGACCTGCAGCGAGGCCTCCGGCATGCGGCCGACCAGCTCGAAGACGTACTGCGCCTTGAGCCCTTCGAGCAGCACGCTCCACGCGACGATCTGCAGACGCGGGGCCGGCAGACGTGCGAAGGTCGCGTAGCTTTCGATGAACTGCTGCAGATGCCGCGCGCGCGTGCCAATGCCGCTGAACACTTCCGGCAGGCGCGCGGTCTGGCCGCGCTGCGCCAGTTCGGCGCCAGAATGGGCGAGCGAGGAGATCGGCGCCAGCGAGTTGTTCAGCTCGTGGCTCATCACGCGGATGACCTTCTTCCAGGTCGCGACTTCCTGGCGCGACAGCTCGCGGGTCATGCGGCGGAACAGATACAGGCGGTTCGCACGGCCCTGCAGGCGGAAGCCGCGCTGCGACAGATGAAAGGTCTCTTCGCCTTCCGCGAAGTCGACGGTGAACAGCGCGTCGCCGCCATCGGCCAACGCAGTCCTCAGCGCTTCGGGCGCGGCGCCGACCATGCCGTCGAAGGACAGGCCGGCGAGACTGCGGCTGTCGTTGAACAGCTGGCGGGCCGCGAGATTCGCATACGTGATGCGCCCCGCATCGTCGACGAGGATCAATGCGACCGGCGTGTTCTGCACGACGGTGTCGAGCAGCAGCTCGCGCTGCGCGAGATGCTGGCGCTGCTCGCGCAGCACCTGGCTCAGTTCGTTGTGCAGCTGGGCCAGATCGCCTAGTGCATCGCGACGGTCGCTGGACACCGCGAAGCTGTAGTCGCCATCGCGGTAGCTCGCGACCGCGCCTTCCAGCGCGCGCAGCAGACGCAGCGTCGGCGCGTTGTGGCGCCGCGCCGCGAATGGCGCCGCGAGTGCGATGACGATCAGGGCGAGCGCGGTGGCGAGCAGCAGCGAACCCGAGATCTGCATCGCCAGCAGCGCCGTTGCCGCGGCCAGCGCCGCGACGCCGGCAAGCAGCAGGGCGAGGCGCGCGTCCAGAGAAAGAGTCATTCGCATGGCAGGCCGCAGCAGCCTAGCTCAGTTGGAAGCGCTGGTCAGTCCGAACCGTTCCAAGCGGCGATACAGCGCCTGGCGCGACAGGCCCAGCGCCTGCGCGGTGCGGCTGATGTTGCCGCCGCTGGCGGCCAACGCGGCGGCAATCGCATCGCGATCCGGTTCCTCGCTGCCGCGCGCTGCGCCGCTGCGGGTCGGCAGGTTCAGGTCGGCGGCGCGGATGATGCCGTCGCTGCACAGCAGGCGTGCACGCTCCAGCGCATTGCGCAGCTCACGCACGTTGCCGGGCCAGTTGTGGTCGAGCAATGCCTCGCGTGCATCCTCGGCGAGCTGGGTCTGTGCATCGAGGAAGCTTTCGGCAATCGGCAGGATGTCGTCGCTGCGCTCGGCCAGCGGTGGCAAGGCCAGCTCGATCAGGTTCAGACGATAGAACAGGTCCTGGCGGAAGCGGCCGTCGGCGATCATCGCCGGCAGGTCCGAGTTGGTGGCCGACAGCACGCGGACCTTGACCTGGCGCGTCCGCGAGGAACCGAGTCGTTCGAACTGGCCGGTCTCGAGCACGCGCAGCAGCTTGATCTGGCCGGACAGCGGCAGGTTGCCGATTTCGTCGAGGAACAGCGTGCCACGGTCGGCGGAATCGAAGCGGCCCTCGCGTGCCTTGTTGGCGCCGGTGTAGGCACCCGCCTCGGCACCGAACAGCTCGGCCTCGATCAGCTCCGCCGGCAACGCGCCGCAGTTGACCGCAATGAACGGCCCGCTGCTGACCGCGGAGTTGGCATGCACGATGCGCGCGATGCGCTCCTTGCCGGCGCCGTTGGGACCGGTGATCAGCACCGGCACTTCGGCGCGGGCGACCTTGCAGGCCAGCTCGACCAGGCGCTCCATCGCTTCTGAGCCGTAGACCAGTCCATCGAGGTTGTAACGGCGCGCCAGATCCTCGCGGCGGCGGCGGCGTTCGTGCTGCAGGCGCGACATCGCCCGATTGGTTTCCGACAGCTCGAGCAGGTTCTCGATCGTCGTCAGCAGCTTGGCGTCATCCCAGGGCTTGGACAGGTAATCGGCGGCGCCGGCCTTGACCAGGTCGACCGCGGTTTCCAGATGCGTCCAGGCGGTCAGCAGCATCACCGGCATGTCCGGATGACGTTCGCGGATCGCGCGGAACAGCGCGACGCCTTCCTCGCCGGACGTCGTATCGGCCTGGTAGTTCATGTCGGCGATGACCAGGTCGATGCGTTCGGCGCCGAGTACCGCCAGGCATTCCTCGGGCGTTGCCGCGCCGCGCGTCGCGATGTCGCGCAGCGACAGCAGCAGGCTCAGCGCCTCGCGCACGCCGGCGTTGTCATCCGCAATCAGTACCGTCGGCATGCAGCTCCGTGCTTCGCGTTGAACGATGATTCAGTCGTGGCCTTGATGATAGCGCCGGCAGGACCTCAGGCAGAACGAGTCGCGGTGGCCGGCGGCACGGACGCCGCACGCAGGGCCGGCGCCAGCACCGCGATCTGCCCGAGCAGCCACAGCACGGCCGCACCGACCGGCAGATACCAGAGCGGCAGCCGCGGCATCTCGTACTGCTGCATCAGCCAGCCGCTGATCGCGTAGGCGCCGGCCATGCCGACGGCGATGCCGAGCGTGACGATCAGGAAATTCTCGGTCTGGAAGTACAGCAGGATCTGCCGGCGCGTCGCGCCCAGCGCGCGGCGGATGCCGATCTGGCGGCGCCGGCGCTGCACCCAGAAGCTGGCGAGGCCAACAATGCCCAGCGCCGTGACGATCAGCAGCGAGACGACGACGGCGATCAGCAGGCCGGCCATCACGCGATCCTGCTTGAAGTAGGCCTTGCGCAGATCCTCGACGGTATCGGTCTTGAAGACGATGCGGTTCGGCGAGATCTCCTTGAGCTTGGCGCGCACCGCGTCGATGACCGCGGCGCGATCTTCGGGCTTGGTGCGAAGCAGGAAGAATCCGTAGCCGCCGCCCATGCGGATCGGCAGGATCATGCTCGATTCGCTGTAGCCGGCGTCCTCGCCGAGGCGCGGCCGGATCAGGCGGTCGACCACGCCGACGACGCGCACTGCGGTGTCGCTGGGAAAGAACTCGCGACCGAGCGGATCGGCATCGCCGTAGAGCCTCTTCGCCAGCGTCGTCGTGATGATGACGACATTCGGCTCATTGGCGTCGCCGCCGACCAGGGCATCGAAATCGACGAACTCGTCGTCGGTGAAGTCGCGGCCGGCGACGAGCCTCACGCCCAGGGTCTCCAGCAGCTGATCGTCGCCGTAGTAGGCACCGACGTCCGCGGCACTGTTCTTGTCGTCGTGCGCCAGGCGCACGCTGGTGTTCCACGAGGAATTGCCGAATGGCACCTGGTTGGTCAGCGTGGCGGTGACCACACCGGAAATGTCCCTGATGGCGGCGAGGTCGGCACGCAGACGCGCGGTCGCATCCTCGTCGCCGGTACCGGCGGTCGATATGCGGATCAGCTCGTTCTCCGCCACGCCGCTGGTCGTCGCGCTGCGCTCCAGGCGGTTCTCGATCAGGAACAGCGCGTTGCAGACGATTGCGCAGCACAGCGCGATCTCGATGGCGATCAGCGCGGCGGCGGTCTTCTGGCGCTTGAGCGCGGCAAGAATGGGCATCAGGTCCATGGTCGTCTTCCTAGTCCGTCTTCAGCTGCAGTGCGGGTGCGACATCGCAGGCGCGCCAGGCCGGCAGCAGGCCGGCGATCAGGCTCGTCGCGAGGGCGAGCAGCAGCGTCGTCGTCAGCATCGTCAAGTCGAGCTGGGCGAGGCTCGCGTAATCTCCCGGCTGCTGGCGCACGCCCCACAGTCCCAGCAACGTCAGTGCGACGCCGAGCACCGCGCCGGCGACACCGACGGCTCCCGCCTCGACGAGGAACTGGGTGAACACCTCGCGCTTCGACGCACCGATTGCGCGCCGCACGCCGATCTCGCCGGCGCGCCGCAGGAACTTGGCGAGCATCAGGCCGACCGTGTTGATCAGGCAGACCGCCAGGAAGCCGAACGCCAGCCAGACCTGCAGATGCACGTCGCGCGGGACCACGCGCTTGAAGTCGAGCCACTGCATCACGTCGAGCAGCCGGACATCGCTCGGCCGCGGGAAACGGTCCAGCGCGCGCTGCTCGGCGACGTAGCCGCGCAGGAAGTCGGTGTAAACATCGCGCTGCGCGGGCGTTTCCAGTTCGATCCAGAACTGCATCCACACGCAGTTCGGCGACGTCTCCGGAACCGGCGCGTCATCCCAGCAGTCCATCGAGCCGTTGCGCGCGAACTTGAGTTCCAGCGCGGTCTCGACCGGAATGAAGACGTCCTCGCCTTCGCTGTAGTTGCCGGTATTGAGATCGTAGAAATGCGGCGCCGGCCGCCAGGCGTCCAGCACGCCGACGATACGGAAGTCGACGCCGCGCAGCCGCAGCGTACGGCCGACGCTGTCATCGCCTTTGTAGAGCTTGTCGTTAAGCGCCTTGCTGACGACCGCGACGCGCGCATGCGCTTCGTCCTCGCTCGCGCTCCAGCCGCTGCCCGCGGCGAACGGCGTCTCGAACATCGCGAAGAAGTCCGCCGACGTGTAGCGCGCATCGGCGATGTATGGATCGATCGCGGCGTCTTCCGGCTGGACCACAACCGAGCCGCCCGACATCAGTGCCTGGTGCTTCGCGCGACGCGCCTTCAGCAGGTTGACGCCGTCCGGATAGGTCACTTGCTCGGACAGCGGCGCGCCGGGCTGGTAGTCGTTCATGTTGCGTGGATCCATCTGCACGATGAACAGTCGTTCGCTCTTGGTCGGGATCGGATCGCCGGACAGCGCGCGCAGCACCGTCAGCGTCGTGATGCAGGCGCCGATGCCCAGACCGATGGCGAGCACCATCAGCGCGGTCAGCGCCGGGTTGCGACGCAGGCTGCGCGCGGCCAGCCAGCTGTAGTACTTGAACATGCGGATTCTCCGTGGGCTCAGCCGCCGAGACGCGACAGGTTCAGATGCAGACGCGGCTCCTCGCCGACGTCGACCACCTGGCCGTCGATGACATGCACGTTGCGCTGCGCACGCGCTGCGAGTTCCGGATCGTGGGTGACCATGATGATGGTTGCGCCGTCGCGATGGATATCTTCCAGCAGCTGCATCACGGCGCGCGCCATCTGCGTGTCGAGATTGCCGGTCGGCTCGTCGGCGAGCAGCAGACGCGGCGAGCCAGCCAGCGCACGGGCGATCGCGACGCGCTGCTGCTGACCGCCGGACAGCTCGGCGGGGTAGTGGCGGAGACGCGCCGACAGGCCAACACGCTCAAGCGCTTCGGTGATGCGCTTCTTGCGCTCGGTGCCGGACATCGTGCGATAGCGCAGCGGCACGTCGACGTTGTCGAAGACGTTGAGATCCGGAATCAGGTTGAAGGCCTGGAAGATGAAGCCGATCTTCTGATTGCGGATGCGCGAACGACCGTCGTCGTCGAGGCGGCCGACGTCCTCGCCATCCAGTTCGTAGCGGCCACCGCTCGGCGTTTCAAGCAAACCGGCGATGTTGAGGAACGTGGTCTTGCCCGAACCCGACGGGCCAGTCACCGCGACGAACTCGCCTTCGCGGACATTGATCGAGAAATCGCGCAGCGCGTAGGTCTCGACCACTTCGGTGCGGAACGACTTCGACAGTTGCGTCATCTTGAGCATGGAGGTTCCCGTCTTGTTGGGTGTCAGCGGCTGAGCACGACGCGCTCGGCCTCGTTGAAGGTATCGGTACCGGCGACGACGATCTGTTCGCCCGGCTTGAGTCCGTCGAGGATCTCGACCTTGTCGAGGCTGACCGCGCCGGTCCGGATCTGCCGCCGCAGCGCCAGATCGCCGTCGACGACATAGGCCACCTGGCTGCGACCGATCTCGAGGAAGGGTCCACGCGCGACCATCGTCACATTCCGGCGCTCGTCGAGGACCACGCGGACCGACAGCCGCTGGTTCTGGCGCAGCCCCTGCGGCGTTTCGTCGGCGAAGCGCACGCGTGCGGTCACCTCGCTGTTGACGACTTCCGGCGCGACCGCGCTGACCGCGCCGATCCACTTGCGGCTGTTCGCACTGATCTGCGCCGGCATGCCGATCGCCAGATCGCGGGCAAAACTCTCAGGCACCTTCAGCTCGACTTCGAGCGCGCTGAGGTCGACGACGGTCATCAGCGCAGTGTCCTTGGCGACGGTCGCGCGATCGGCCACCATCAGTTGTCCGACCTGGCCGGCGACCGGCGCGCGCAGGGTCAGCGCATCGACTTGGCGCTGCAGTTCGTCGACCATCAGCTGCTGACGGTCGCGCGCGAGGCGCTTGGCGTCGATGTCGAAGCGCTGACCTTCGCGCTGCAGACCGTGATCGGTCTGCGCGCGCTTGAAGGCGATCTCGGCCTTCTGCAGCGCCGCGCGCGTGCGCAGCACTTCAATCTCCGGCGTGACGCCGAGATCGAAAGCCTGCTGGGTGCGGTCACGCTCGGTCTGCGCGGTTGCCAGATCAATGCGCGCCTGTTCGAGCGTCTGATCGGCTACGGTCGCCTGCTGGCGTGCGTCGAGCTGCGCGCGCGCATAGTCGACCTGCATGGCCTCGGCGTTCGCGCGTTCCTGCGCGAGCTGACTGCTGAGTTCCGGGCTCGAGAGCGTCCCCAGCGTTTCGCCTTCGGCAACGACGTGGCCTGCCTGGACAGTGAAGTGCACCGAACCGGTTGCGGCGGCATACAGCGTCGGACTTACGGCGGCGACGACGCGGCCATCGGCGGCGATGTCGCGCGTGAAGTCGCCCTGCTCCACCGTCGCGAAGCGCAGACGCTCGCGGCTGACCGAGCTGCCCGCGGACAGCAGCCGCAGCGTCGCGGGAACCAGCAGCGCGAGCAGCACGACGCACACGACGCCGATCACCAGCGGCTTGCGCCGGCGTTGCCAGGCACTTTCGCGACCGATCACCCGATCCTGCGCGCTGGTATCGCGGATGCCGTGAAGAGGACCGTTGTTGGGAGCGTTCATGGTGAGTCCGGCGGGCTCGGCAGGAAGTTGGAATCGACCGCGGCGACCGGCTCGGCCGGCAGTGCAATGACGCTGCCGTCACCGACCAGCATGGCGTCGACCGCGGCGAGATCGGCGGCGGACAGCCGGCCGGCCTGGGCCTTCAGGCGCAGGCTGTTGCGCAGATAGTCGTAACGCGACTGGTAATAGGCGCGCAGCGCGGCGTAGTAGTTGTTCTGCGCGTTGAGCAGATCGAATTCGGTGCGCGTGCCGGCTTCGACGCCGTTGCGGCTCGCGGTCAGCGCAGTCTGGTTGGCGTCGACCGCGCGCTGCGCGGCCTGAATGTTGCGCATGCCGGCGAGCACGCCGCGGTAGGCCGCGAGCGTTTCGCGCTCGGCGGTGCTCAGTTCGGCGGCGTAGTCGGCCTGGGCCGCGCGCGCCTGCGCCTCCGATTCGCGGTGCTGCGCGGCGACCAGGCCGCCCTGGAAGATCGGCCATTCGGCGACGACGCCGATGCTGTCGACGCGCTGGTCGCCGCCGAGCAGGGCCGGCGCATCGCTGCGGCCAAGCGAACCGCGCAGCGAGATCGTCGGACCATGGCGCGCCGCGACAGCGGCGCTTTCACGCGCCATCGCCTGCATGCGCAGCTGCGCGGCCTGCACGCTGTAGTTGTCGTCGCGCGCCGCGCTCAGCCAGGCACTGGCTTCGACCGGCTGCGGAGCGAGCAGCGGAATACTGTCGCGCAGCGCGGCGACCGGCAGCGCTGCACCGGTCAGCTGCTGCAGTGCGCGCTGCGCATCGAACAGCTGCAGTTCGGCATCGCTGACGGCTTGCTCGGTGAGGCTGTAGAAGGCCTGTGCCTCCTCGACGCCGATGCGCGCGCCCAGGCCGGTGCGCAGACGCTTCTGCGCCTGATCGACGAGGCCTGCGTAGGCATCGCGTTCCGCGCGGTTGGCGCTCAGCGCATCCGCCGCGCCGAGCACGCCGAAGTAGGCTTCGGCAACGCGCAGCATCAGCTGCTGTTCCGCGGCGCGCAGCGTGGCTTCGGCTTCGGCCTGCTTCAGGTTCGCGGCGCGCAGGCGCTGGAAGGCCTCCAGGTTCCACAAGGCCTGGCGTAGATCGAGCGCGTAGGTGTTGCGGGTGGCGCTGAGTTCGTAACGCTCGCGATCGCTGGCGGCGCTGGCGATCAGGCTCGGCAGCAGCGCGGCTCGCGCCAGCGGACCGGCTTCGACACTTGCGTCGTGCCGCGCCGTCGCAGTGCGGAACTGCGGATCATTGAGCTGCGCGGCCTGCAGCGCATCGAGCAGCCGCCCGGCCTGCGCACCGGTCACCGGCGCCAGCAGCAGAGCGGCGGCGAGGATCGCGGACAGACGGGCGGCGGGAGCATTCATGACAGGCTACAACGCAGCCGCCGTGCCAGAGCTGTTCGCAATGGCAAGTCATTGAAAGTGAATGCTTATGCGGCGGATAGCCGGCCGCCATGCGGTGTCCGCGGTCACCGTCGCGGACAGCAGCGGACAGTCCTCAGTTCAGCATCCGCGGCACCGCCAGCCGGAACGGCTGGATATGCGCGTCGAAAGCCTCGCGATTGTGTTGGACGATCATCTGGAATTCGCCGTGCATGGTGCCGATCGGCGTCGTCAGCGGACAGCCGCTGGTGTACTGGAATTCCTCGCCGGGCTGCAGGATCGGCTGGTAACCGACGACGCCGGGGCCGCGCACTTCCTCGACCTTGCCTTCGCCGTTGGTGATGACCCAGTGCCGCGACAGCAGCTGCACGGTCTCGCTGCCTTCGTTGCGGATCGTGATGTGGTACGCGAACAGGTACCGGCCGGCGGAGGCGTCCGACTGCTCGGGCACGTATTGCGGATTGACGATGATGCGGACGCCGCGGGTCGTGGTGTCGGACATCAGAACATTCCGGTCGCCAGACGCGCGGCGTCGGACATCATCGACTGGTTCCAGGGCGGGTCGAAGACCAGCTCGACATCGGCCTCGCTGATCGCCGGCAGGGCCAGCGCCTTGGTCTTGACGTCCTCGACGAGGATGTCGCCCATGCCGCAGCCGGGCGCGGTCAGCGTCATGCGGACCCGGGCGCGGCGCTTGCCGTCGTCGGCCGGCTCGACCTTGCATTCATAGACCAGGCCGAGTTCGACGATGTCGACCGGGATTTCCGGATCGAAGCAGGTATGTAGCTGTGCCCAAAGGGCTTTTTCCAGCTCTTCGTCGTTGGCGTCTTCCGGCACTTCCGGACCGCGGACGACTTCCTTGCCGATCGCGTCGGCATCCTTGCCGTCGATGCGGAACAGATGGCCCTGGACCTGGACGGTGAAGCTGCCGCCGAGCGCCTGGGTGATCGCGCCTTCCGCGCCTTCCGGCAGCTCGACCTTGGTGCCCTGAGGGATCAGGATGCCAATCACATCCCGACTCAGGGTGACAGGTTCGTAGAGGGCGCTCATCGTGGATTCTGGGGTTTGGCGTCGAAGCGACGCGCGGACCGGGTCTGGTGCGGGGAGCGAAGTTTAAACGCCTGAGGTCTGCCTCGCATCAAACCCTGTCGCATGGCGTTTCGACGGGAACTGCGACCGGATCGCCCGCAGCGGCATCCTTGCCTTATGCGGTTCTGGTTTTGAATCTGTTGCGGGGGGTCCGAACATGCGTATCACCGAGTTTTCCCAGGCCAATCCGCCCGCGGTCGCGGCGGCCGGGCTGATTGTCGTGCTGTTCGGCCTGCTGGCGCTGTTCAAGCTGCCGATCCAGCTGCTGCCGGACATGAAGCAGCCGCAGCTGTTCATCGAGGTCAACTGGCGCGAAGCGGCGCCGGCCGAGGTCGAGGAGTCGATGATCGAGCCGATCGAGGAGGTCATGCGCGGCCTGCCCGGCATGCTGCAGATGAGCTCGCGCGCCGGACGCGGCGGCGGTGGCGTCGCGCTCAAGTTCGAGATCGGCACCGACATGACGCGCGTCATGCTCGATGTCGTTTCGCGCCTCAACACCTTGCCGCCGTTGCCGCCGGACGCCGACGAGCCGCAGGTCTTCGGCGGCGACAACTGGCAGGGCAGCAACGCCGGTTCGATGCTGATCCGGCCGCTGCCGGGCAACACCACGCGCGACATCGCGGCGACCTATCAGAAGCTGATGGAGGAGGTCGTCGAGCCGCGCCTGGCGCGCGTGCCCGGCGTGTCGCGCGTCAACCTCGAAGGCGGCAGGCCGCGCGAAGTGCAGATCCGTTTCGATGCGTTCCGGCTCGCCGCGCTGGGCCTGACGCCGCAGCAGATTGCCGAGGCGGTCGTCGCCGCGCGCGACGCGTCGGCCGGCTTCGTCAACGTCGGCCGCCGTCAGTTCACGGTGCGCCTCGCCGGTCGCGAGCCGGTCGAAAGCATCGGCGATCTGATTGTCGGCTGGAACAACGAACGTCCGCTGTATCTGCGCGAAGTCGCCGACGTGCATATCGCCTACCAGGACGAGAACGCCTTCTCTTATCGCAACGGCCAGCCGGGCTACTACATCACGCTCCAGCGCAACAACGAGTCGAACACGGTGACGCTGATCGAAGGCGTCAAGGAGGCGATCGCCGAGCTCAACGCCGGGCCGCTCGCGCAGGAGAAGCTGCTCGCCGACCTGTCGTGGGATGCCAGCGTCTACGTCAAGCGCGCGATCGGTTTCGTCGAGGAGAGCCTGATCATCGGCATCTTCCTCGCCGTCATCGGCCTCTGGTATTTCCTGCGCGGGCCACGCGCGTTGCTGGTGCTGGGCCTGTCGATCCCGTTGTCGCTGTGCTTCGCGGTCATCACGCTGCACATGCTCGGTCGCACCCTCAATGTGATCTCGCTCGCCGGCCTCGCGTTCTCGACCGGCATCGTCATCGATGCCGCGCTGATCGTGCAGGGCAACATCATCCGCTACGTCGAGATGGGTCATTCGGCGCTGAAGGCGACGCTGGAAGGCACACATGAAGTCTTGCCGGCGCTGTTCGCTTCGGTGCTGACCAGCTGCGCGATCTTCCTGCCGATCCTGTTCATGACCGGCATCGAAGGCCAGCTGTTCAAGGATCTGGCGATCACGATGTCGGTCTCGCATGGCGCTTCGCTGCTCGTTGCGATGACGCTGATTCCGGCCGCCAACCGCTGGGCACTCGCCAACGGCATGCCGGCGGATCAGCACCAGCACTGGTGGCGCAACGCCAGCGACCTGGCGATGCGCGTGACACAGAACGCGCGCGCGCGCTGGGCGCTCATCGGCACCTTGGTCGGCGGTGCGGTCGCGTTCACGATATTGATGGCGCCGAAGGTCGACTATCTGCCGGTCGCGCAGACCGACCTGATCTGGAACAACTTCCGCCTGCCGCCCGGCGGCAATCTCGACACCGTGCGCAACGAGTTTGCGCCGACTGTGATCGAGCGCCTCAGGCCGCACCTGGAAGGCACCAAGCAACCGGCGGTGAAGTATTACAACCTGTCGTCCTGGCGCGGCCAGCAGGGTGTGGCGGTGGTTTACCCCAAAGACCCGCGCGAGATGGACGAGATGGTCCGCGTGCTGCGCGAAGAGATCATGGTTGGCTACCCGGATACGCAGGTGTATGTGCAGCGCGGTTCGCTGCTCAGCATCGACGGCGAGAATCAGCGCGAGGTGCAGCTGTATTTCCAGGGTCCGGATCTCAACGCGCTGATGAAGACCGCAGCGGTCGCGATGGAGGAGATCCCCAAGGCCATCCCGGATACGTTCCCGCAGCCGTTTCCGGACCTTGAACTCAACCAGCCGGAGATCCAGCTGGTGCCTGATGAATGGCGCATCTCGCGCGCCGGACTGGACCGCAACAATGTCGCGAGCGCGCTGCGTGCGTATACCGGCGGTCTGTGGGCCGGCGAGTACTTCGACGGCAACGAGCGCCTCGACATCATCATCAAGGGCAACGAATGGCATACGCCGGAAGCGCTGGCCGAGCTGCCGCTGATGACGCCGGGCGCCGGTATCCAGACGGTCGGCGATCTGGCGAAGATCGAACTGACCGTCGGTCCGTCGCAGCTGTCGCGCATCAACGGACGGCGCACGGTGCAGGTCAACTTCGAGCCGCCACCCGACATGTCGCTCGACGAAGCGATCCAGCGCGTCAAGACCGAAGTCGAGCCGAAGGTGCGTGCGGCGATGCCGGCCAACGCGCAGATGACCTACGCCGGTTCGGCGAACCAGCTCCACGAAGCACTGCGAGCGATGGCGCAGAACTTTGCGCTGGCGCTGGTGATCCTGTTCGCGCTGATGGCGGCAATGTTCCGCTCGGTGTGGGACAGCTTCCTGGTGATGCTGGTGCTGCCGATCTCGGTGGCCGGCGGCATCGCCGCGCTGCGTGTCATCGGCCTGTTCGCCTTCCAGGCGCTCGACCTGCTGACGATGATCGGCTTCATCATCCTGCTCGGTCTGGTCGTCAACGCGGCGATCCTGCTCGTCGACCAGACCCGCGCCCGCGAACAGGCCGGCGTGCCGCGCACACAGGCGGTACATGAAGCATTGGAGACACGTGCGCGGCCTATCCTGCTGTCGACACTGACCGCCGTGCTCGGCATGTTGCCGCTGATGGTGATGCCTGGCCTCGGTGCCGAGATTTATCGCGGTCTCGCGGCCGTTGTCGCCGGCGGCATGGTGCTCGGCACCGCGTTCACCTGGTTCCTGATGCCGGCCTTGCTGCGCATCGGCGAATCTTCCGTTGCCCACAGCCGGCAGACGATCGCCGCCAGCGATCTGGCCGCATCCAAATGAAACCGACAGAACTACAACGAGGAGTGTTCAACATGCTCAAAACGAGCATCGTTTGCTGGGCGGGCCTCAGTGCGCTCGCTTTCGGCGTCCAGGCGCTGGCGCAGCAGGCACCGCCGGCGCCCGCCGTCGAGGTCACGCCGGCCGAGATGCGCAAGATGTCGCCGTCGGTCACCGCGACGGGCGTCGTGCAATCGCGCGCCGGTGCGGATATCGCCACCGCCGTCGAAGGTCAGCTGCATTGGGTCGCCGAGCCCGGCACCTTCGTCGAGCAGGGCGATGTGATCGCGCGCATGCAGGTCGACGAGCTGCAGCTGCAGCGCCTCGAGCAGGCCGCGCGGCAAAGCCGCAGCAGCGTCGCGCTGCGTCAGGCGGATCGCGAGCTCGAGCGTCTGAAGGCTTCGGGCAATGCGGTGCCGCGCTACCAGCTCGATCAGGCGCAGAGCGCGCGCGATCTCGCCGCCGCCGATCTCGATATCGCCAAGGCGACGCTGAAGCAGACCGATGATCGTCTTTCAAAGGCGGAAATCCGCGCGCCGTTCGGCGGCGTGATTTCGGAGCGGGTGCGCAACGCCGGCGAGGAGCTGGCGCGCGGCGCCATCGTTGCGCGCCTGTTCAATACGGATGAGCTGGAGATCCGGCTCTATCTGCCGCTGCGTCACGTGCGGGCGATCCGTGCCGGCAGCACCGTCACTGTGCGCGCCGGTGACCAGCACGCGAATGCGCTGGTCCGCGCGATCGTGCCGGTCGGCGACGCGCGCACGCAGTCGTTCGAAGCCCTGATCGATGCGCCGGCGATGGTCAGTGAACTTGCGGTGGGGCACAGCGTCCAAGTGGACCTGCCGCTGTCCGCGGCGCGCGAAGCACTCGCCGTACCGCGCGATGCGCTGGTGATCCGCACCGACGGCACCAGCGTCTACCGCATCAAGGACGGCACCGCGCAGAAGGTCTCTGTAACCACCGGCGTTGCCGATGGCGACTGGGTCGCGGTCGAGGGCGCATTGGCGGCACGCGATGCCGTCGTCGTCCGCGGCGCGGAAACCCTGCATCATGGCGACGCCGTCACCATCATTGGAGAACGAAAAGTATGAAACCCACGACCCTCCCGCTCTGTGTCGCCGCTGTCGCCCTCGCGCTCAGCGCACCGTTTGCCAGCGCCGAGGACAACTATCCGCCGACGATCGCGGTCGGCGGTCACGGCGAGGTCAGCACCACGCCCGATCGCGCCCAGCTCGCGCTTGCGGTCGACAACGTCGACCAGGAACTCGCCAAGGCGCGCAGCAATGTCGATGGCGTGGTCCGCAAGTATCTTGAGTCGCTGACCAAGCTCGGCATCAAGCCGGCGGACATCTCGACCACCGGCGTTTCGCTGCAGCCGGAGTACGTCTGGGATGAAGCCGGCCGCAAGCAGACGCTGGTCGGCTATCGCGCACGTCGCGACATTCGCATCGTCGTCCACAATCTCGACCAGCTCGGCGATCTGATCCTGCGTGCGACCGATGCCGGCGTGAACCAGATCAATCCGCCGGTGCTCGAATCGAGCAAGGCCGAATCGCTGGGCCGCGAAGCGCTCGCGACGGCAGCCAAGGATGCGCAGATCAAGGCCGAGACCTTGGCGAAATCGCTGGGCGTGAAGCTCGGCAGCGCGCGCGTCGTCCGCGAATCGGGCGGCAATGCGCCGCCGATGATGGTCAAGGCAATGGCGATGCGCGGCGGCGAAGCCTTTGACAGCGGCAACCAGCAGATGGGCATGTCCACCGGCGAGATCCGCATCAGCGCGGATGTGCAGGTGGAGTTCGATCTGAAGTCCGGTTCGTAGCGGGTTCTGTGATTTATTATCGATCAATAAATTTATTGATCGATATACTGGCTCAGTCTAAGAAGTCAGAGTACGCCACGATTCGATGTGCCGTACTCTGGCTTTATTTTATTTAGTTGCATAAATAATCACATCTCTCCTGGCCCGCCATTCCGGCGTTGACGCGCTGACATGCGTTTGCCGGGATACGGTGAGATAATCCGCCGCTTTCCCGCTCGTCTGGGTTGGCCATCGTGTCAAAGAAAGCTGTTCCGCAGGTCGGCGTCATCATGGGTTCCCGGTCCGACTGGGAGACGATGATGCATGCGGTGCAAACGCTGGAAAGCCTCGGCGTTGCCTATGAAGCGCGTGTGGTTTCCGCGCATCGCACACCGGATCTCCTGTTCGAGTACGCCGACACTGCGCAGAAGCGCGGTCTCAAGGTCATCATTGCCGGCGCCGGCGGCGCCGCGCATCTGCCCGGCATGTGCGCGGCCAAGACCCAGGTTCCCGTGCTGGGCGTACCGGTGCAGTCGAAGGCGCTCAACGGCATGGACTCGCTGCTGTCGATCGCACAGATGCCGGCCGGCATTCCGGTCGGCACGCTCGCGATCGGCAAGGCTGGCGCGATCAACGCCGCACTGCTCGCCGCCGCGATCTGCGCCAATGGCGACGCCGCACTGGCGCGCCGTCTGGCGAAGTTCCGCAGCGAGCAGACTCGCAAAGTCC
The DNA here is from genome assembly GCF_058783185.1 of Fontimonas sp. FW305-C-3. NCBI lineage: Bacteria > Pseudomonadati > Pseudomonadota > Gammaproteobacteria > Nevskiales > Nevskiaceae > Fontimonas > Fontimonas sp. FW305-C-3. Next base: position 194,796 of record NZ_JBYSYK010000001.1, read on the forward strand.
TCGACGATGAGCCGCTGAAACTTCCATGATCATCGGCATTCTCGGCGCCGGTCAGCTCGGACGCATGCTGGCCCTGGCGGGTTATCCGCTCGATCTGGATTTCGTGTTCCTCGATCCGGCCACCGAGGCCTGCGCCGCGCCGCTGGGCGAGCATCTGTTCGCCGATTACGGCGACGAACACGCACTGAGCGAGTTCTGCCGCCAGGTCGACGTCGCAACCTACGAGTTCGAGAACGTGCCTGCGAAGACCGCGGACTACGTCGCCGCGCGCGTGCCGTTGCTGCCGGCGCCGGTGGCGTTGACGGTCGGCCAGGACCGGCTGACCGAGAAGTCGCTGTTCGATCAGCTGAAGATTCCGGTACCGCGCTACATGCCGGTCGCGACGCGTGCCGCGCTCGATCTCGCGGTGCGCTCGGTCGGTCTGCCCGCCGTGCTGAAGACGCGCCGCCTCGGCTACGACGGCAAGGGCCAGGCCGTGCTGCGCACGCCGGAAGATCTCGACACGGCCTGGACGCGTCTGGCCGGCAGCGCCGATCAAGCGGCGAGCCTGATCCTCGAGGCCTTCGTGCCGTTCGAGCGCGAACTGTCCTGCCTCGCGGTTCGTGGCAAGCAGGGTGAGCTGGCGTTCTATCCGGTCGTCGCCAATGTGCATCGCGACGGCATCCTGCGCACCGCGATTCCGCAGCAGAACGATCCGCTGCAGGCCGAGGCCGAGCAGTACGCGCGCCGCGTCATCGAGCACCTCGACTACGTCGGTGTCATGGCTTTCGAGTTCTTCGTCGCGGCGTCAGCGGATGGTAGCCGTCTGCTCGCCAACGAGATTGCGCCGCGCGTGCACAACTCCGGGCATTGGACGATCGAAGGCGCGGAGTGCTCGCAGTTCGAGAATCATCTGCGCGCGATTACCGGCCTTCCGCTCGGATCGACCGCCTTGCGTGGTCACTCGGCGATGGTCAACTTCATCGGCGATACGCCGGCCAATTCCGATCTCGCCGCGATCTCCGGCGTGCATATCCATCACTACGGCAAGACGCCGAAGCCGCAGCGCAAGGTCGGCCACGCAACGGTGACGGCCAACTCCGCCGAGGCGCTGAGCGCGCGACTCAAACAGCTGCAGGTACTGGTCGACGCCGTCGGCGCTTGAAGTTGCGGCGATAGGTCGCTGAATTACAGCTTCAGCGCCGCCTTTAGCTCCAGCCACAGCTCAGCATAAGCCAGCAGCGCCGGATCCTCGCTCGGTGCGAACGCTGCCATCGGCGCGCGGCGTTCGCCCATCCGCTCGACCATCGACGAGTACGGAATCACCGACGTGAATCCATTCTTCATCGGCGCCGGCGGATTTTCGATCAGCTCGCGATGCAGCGTACGACGCCGGTCGGCCATCGAGTAAAACGGCCGGATCTTCTTCGTGTCGAAGCCCTGCTGCTTGAAGTACTGGCGCACTTGTTCCAGTGAACGCAGCGACAGATAGGTCGGCACCACCGGCACGACGATCAGATCCGCGGCATGAAAGACGTTGTCCGCCAGGTGCGACAGGCTCGGTGGACAGTCGAGTACCGTGAGCGCGTATTTTTCTGCAAACGGCTTGAGCAGGCGCGCCATTGCTTCGCCGGGCGGTTCGACCTTCTTCAGCATGATGTCGAGATAGCGGTAGGAAAAATCCGCCGGGATCAGCTGCAGGTTTTCGTAAGGCGACGGCGTCACCAGCCGCGATATCGCGGCACCGCCCTGCAGCGCATTCTTCGCACCGTCGTCCTTTGCCGCACCGTGGAAGTACCAGCTCGACGCGCCTTGCGGATCGAGATCCCACAGCAGCGTCTTCGCGTCGTTGGCCGCCGCGAGATAGGACAGGTTGACCGCTGCGGCCGTCTTGCCGACACCGCCTTTGAGGTTGTAGACCGCAACAGTTTTCATGATGCCATTCCCCAGTGTTCGCGGCGTTTTACCTCACCGCTAGGTTCCGAATCCCTGTAGCTCGCCACCGTAGGCAATCGCCACACAGCCGGCGCCGGTGTTGACCGCCGCCGTTGCCGACATGATGCCGATCAGCAGCTCGACGCCGCGCGCCAGTGCTGCCTGCTCAAGCTTCGCGTACCCAGGGAGCTGCGCCACCAGCGCGGGATCGCCGCCGTAGCTGATGCAGACGTGCTGGGTGTCGATGCCGCGTTCAATCTGCGCCGCGACGTGTTCGAACATGCGCTCGACCGCGCGCTCGTAGCTGCGCACTTTGGCAACCGCTTGTGTCTCGCTGCGGTAGCAGAGGATCACCGGTTTGATGTCGAGCGCATTGCCGATCGCATAAGTCAGCAGGCCGACGCTCTTCTCGCCTTTCTTGATCGCGCGATTGCGGATGTAGTACAGATCGCCCGGCACCATGTAGCCGCAGATGTGATCGCGCAGCTCGTCGAGGCGGCGGCGGATCTCGTTCGGACCGGCCTTGGCCTTGGCCATGCGCGCGGCTTCGGCAACCAGCACGCCGGTGCCGCAGAACAGATTGCGCGAATCGACGACGCGCAGCGCGAATGCGTCCTTGATGCCGGCCGCGCCGCGCACGCTCTTGTAGTCGCTGAGGATCGCGAACGATGCCTTCGTCGCGTTCTGGAAGATCGGGCTGCGCGAGGCGGTGATCGTGATGCAGAACACGTAGTCGTAGTCGAGCACCGTGCTCGCCAGGAAACGGTCGCGGATCTGTTCGGCGGTCTGTGGAAACGAGTCGGCGTCGGTGCCCTTGTCGCTCAGCTCCTTGTAGAAGTTGAGCGTGCATTGCGGATCGCGGTCGTCGGTCCATTCTTCTTCGCCCAGCCGGATCTTGACCGGCAGGATGCCGATCCGGTGATCGCTGTAGAACTGCGCGGGCAGGTCACAGGTGGAGTCGGTGACGACGCCAATCCGCATGCTGGGCCTCATGGACATTTCTTGAGCAGGCATCTTACCTGCACCAACCCGGGCCTGTGGCCCACCGCGCTACAGGTGGTGGAGACCGAAGCGCCGCGACAGGATGCGCTCGCGCAGGCCGGTCGGCAGCCAGCGCGCCAGCAGCGGCAAGGCGGTGCTGCCGCTGCCGATACGGATCACCGCCGCGGGGCGATGCGCCGTGACGGCCTTGATGAGCTGCGCCGCAAAGTCGGCCGTGGACGTCGCGTGCTGCTGGGACGCCCCGGCACGCGCCGCGATGCCTGCGGCCGCGGCGGCGTACAACGACTCGGCGGATCGGTGCTGCAGGCTGCCTTCGGCGCTGTGACCGAACTCGGACTGGATCGCGCCAGGCTGGATCGTGATGACGTCGATGCCGAACGGCTGGAGTTCCATGCGCAAGGCTTCCGACAGCCTATGCACCGCAGCCTTGCTGGCGCAGTACGCGCCCGCGAATGGTGTCGTGAGGATGCCGGAAACGCTGCCCAGGTTGACGATGCGCGGCTGCTTGCTGGCACGCATCAGCGGCAGCAGCGCGCGCGTGATCGCCATCAGGCCGATCACATTGGTTTCGAACTGAGAGCGCAGCGCGGCGCTGTCGAGATCGAGCAGCGGACCCATCTGGCCGTAGCCGGCATTGTTGATCAGTAGATCGATCACCGTGCCTTGCTGCCGCAGTTGCTGCTGCAAGGCGGCGATGCTCTCCGCGCTGCAGACATCGAGCTGCGCGGTCTGAATGCCGGACTGCGCGAGTTCCCCCAGGCTTTCGACCTTGCGTGCGGTCGCGATCACCGTGTCGCCGCGCGCATGGAACTGCTGCGCGAGCACGCGCCCGATGCCGCTGGAACAACCGGTGATGAGAACGACGCGCTGGATCTTCATTGAGCTAGTGATTGTCTGTTGCTGCCTGCGGTAGCGTACGTGCCGGATGCAGGCCGTTGACGTGACCCATGAACGGCGGATGGATGCTGTAACCGAGCAGTGACTGCACGCGTTGCGAATAGCCGGCGGCGATATCGGGCGGCACGGCGAGCGTCATGTTTTCCTGCTGACGGGCCCAGGCGATCGAGTATTGCGGCGTGATGCCCAGGCGCGGCTGCGCGCTGCGATTGCCGCCGCCGCGATGCCACAGGGTACCGAGGCAGACCATCAGCGATCCGCTGGGCATCACGGCCGGCTGCAGATCGGGATGATGTTCTTCAGGCGTCTTGCGGCCGACCTCGTCGAGGATGCCGACCACTGATCTGACGCTGTTCTCGTGCGGCCGCTCGTCGCCCCACAGATGGCTGCGCGGAATGATCTCGGTGGCACCGTTATCGTCAGTGAACGGATCGATCGCCCAGAACGTGCTGAGGCTGTAGGTGGGACGCGGACGCGGCACGGTATAGAAGCCGTCGTCGAAGTGCAGCGCCTGCGGCGTTTCACCGGGATGCAGATTGATCGCGAGGCACGCCGACAGCAGAAAACCGGGCCCCAGCACCGCTTCGCAGAGATCCATCACCAGCGGCTGCGATACGAGCTCGGCAAACAGCGGAGACTTTGCGAGCAGCGCGTAGACCCGCTCGGTCTGAAATCCCTCGAAGTCGTTGCGGCCCAGATGTCTGCTGCGCAGATAAGGAGACAAGGCCTGGCGGATCGCGGAGACCTGGGCCGGCGCCAGCAGCTCGGGGAAAATCAGATAGCCGTCGGCGTTGAGCTTCGCGAGCAAGGCCGCGCGCGGTTCGGACGCCGAAGAATGGGTGAGCATGCGCACGTCCTGCTGTGGCGACGCTCAACGATGCCACACGCCAGCCCGTGAGCAACAGCCACGGGCCAGCGATATCTTTTACAGGTCGAGATTGCCGACCAGCAGCGCGTTCTTCTCGATGAACTCGCGACGCGGTTCCACGTGTTCGCCCATCAGCGTGTTGAAGATCTGATCCGCGGCGACCACGTCGTCGACACCGACCTGGACGAGGATGCGGTTGGCCGGGATCAGCGTCGTCTCGCGCAGCTGCTCCGGGTTCATCTCGCCCAGACCCTTGTAACGCTGGATGTTCAGGCCGCGGCGCGCTTCGCTGAGCAGCCAGGCATAGGCAGCATCGAAATCGCCGACCGTGGCACTGCGTTCACCGCGCTTGATCAGGGTTTCGGCGGAGGTCAGTTCGGCCAGCTGCTGACGCAGCTTCGCGATCCGGCCGTATTCCGGTCCGGCGAAGAAATCACTATTGAAATTAAAGACTTGCTCGTTGCCGTGGACGATGCGGCTGACCTGCAGCAGCGGGCCTTCGGTACCCACCTGGGCCTTGACGACGAACTCGCCGCGCGTGCCGAGACCGTTGAGCTGATCGCGGTAGCGCTGCGACCAGGCGTCCAACGCGGCCGCTTCGTTCGGCACCGGCGCGAGGCGCGCCAGCGTCGCCAGCACGTGATGGTCGTAACGACGCGCCAGACGTTCGACCAGTTCGGCCACCGCGGCGTATTCACGCACGGCACCGATCAGCACGTCGTCCGTGACGGCACCACTCGCCGGCGTCAGCGTCGCGCCATCGAGCGCATTGCCGATCAGCCACTCGTTGAGCTCGTGATCGTCCTTCACATAGGTTTCGTGCTTGCCGGACTTCAGCTTGTACAGCGGCGGCTGCGCGATGTAGATGTGGCCGCGCTCGACCAGCGTGTACATGTGGCGGTAGAAGAACGTCAGCAGCAGCGTGCGGATGTGCGCGCCGTCGACGTCGGCGTCGGTCATGATGATGATGCGGTGATAGCGCAGCTTCTCGGGCTTGAAGTCGTCCTTGCCGATGCCGCAGCCGAGTGCGGTGATCAGCGTGACGACTTCCTGCGAGGACAGCATCTTCTCCAGGCGCGCGCGTTCGACGTTGAGGATCTTGCCCTTCAGCGGCAGGATCGCCTGGAACTGGCGATCGCGGCCCTGCTTGGCCGAGCCGCCTGCGGAGTCACCCTCGACCAGGAACAGTTCGGACTTGGCCGGATCCTTTTCCTGGCAGTCCGCCAGTTTGCCCGGCAGGCCGATACCGTCCATGACGCCCTTGCGGCGGGTCATCTCGCGCGCCTTGCGCGCCGCTTCGCGGGCGACGGCAGCCTCGACGATCTTGCCGCAGATCATGCGTGCTTCGTTCGGCTTTTCGAGCAGAAACTCGGTCAGCTTGGCGGCAACCACTTCCTCGACGGCCGGCCGCGCTTCCGACGACACCAGCTTCATCTTGGTCTGCGACGAGAACTTCGGATCCGGCATCTTCACCGACAGCACGCAGGCCAGGCCTTCGCGCATGTCGTCACCGCTGATGTCGACTTTCGCGCGCTTGGCGAAATCGTGTTCGTCGATGTACTTGTTGATGATGCGCGTCATCGCCGCGCGCAGGCCGGTCAGATGCGTACCGCCGTCGGACTGCGGAATGTTGTTGGTGAAGCACAGCACCTGCTCGCCGTAGCTATCGTTCCACTGCATGGCGACTTCGGCCTGCACCGCGACGCGGCTACCGCCGACATCGATCTCGGCCGTGCCGGTCGCGTGGAACACGGTCGGATGCAGCGTCGACTTGCCGCGGTTGATGTATTCGACGAAGCCCTGCACGCCGCCGGCAAAGGCGAAGTCTTCTTCCTTACCGATGCGCTCGTCGAGCAGGCGGATGCGCACGCCATTGTTGAGGAAGGACAGTTCGCGCAGACGCTTGGCGAGAATTTCGTAGTGGTACTCGATCTTGCCGAAGATCTGCTCGTCCGCGAGGAAGCGCACTTCGGTACCGCGCTTGTCGGTTTCGCCGACGACCCGCAACGGTGAGACCTCGATGCCGTTCTGCACTTCGACCAGACGGTCGACGACGGCGCCGCGCGCAAAATCGAGCTGGTACTTCTTGCCTTCGCGGCGGATCGTCAGACGCAGCGATTCCGACAACGCGTTGACGCAGGACACGCCGACGCCATGCAGACCGCCGGAGACCTTGTAGCTGTTCTGGTTGAACTTGCCGCCGGCATGCAGCACGCACATGACGATCTCGGCGGCACTGCGCTTGGGCTCGTGCTTGTCGTCGAGCTTGATGCCGACCGGAATGCCGCGGCCGTTGTCGGTGACCGAGATCGAGTTGTCGGTGTGGATCGTCACGACGATGTCGTCGCAGTGTCCGGCGAGGGCTTCATCGACGGCATTGTCGACGACCTCGAACACCATGTGATGCAGACCGGTGCCGTCGGATGTATCGCCGATGTACATGCCCGGGCGCTTGCGGACGGCTTCCAAACCTTCGAGCTGCTGGATGCTTGATTCGTCGTATTCGGCAGCGTTGATGTTCTGCTTGATGGTCATCGTCGGCAAGGAGCTCGGTGAATCCGCAATTTTAGCATTTGTACAGCCCTATTCCCCGCTCGCTTTTCAGCGGACATCAGCTTGCCGGCGCTTCTCGGATCGGTTTCAGGGCGTGTGTAGAACACCACGTTCCACGTGGAACGTTGACGCCTCTCCAGCCCGGGCCAGTACCGCCGTCCTTTCGAAAGCCGTCACGAAGACCTGGCCGGGATAGCGTTGCAGGGCTTCCAGCAGGGCCTGCTGATAACGATCGGCCAGTTCGGCCCCGAAGTCGTCGACCAGCAGCAAAGGATGTTCGCCGCTGATCTTGCCGATCTCCTCGCTCTGCGCCAGCAGCATCGCGGCAATCAGCAGCTTCTGCTGACCTCGGCTGATCCTGTGCTTGATCGCATGACTATCGGCCCGGATGCGCAACTCGGCCCGGTGCGGCCCGTATTGGGTCAGCCCCAGCCGACGATCGTTGCTGCGGTTCCTGATCAGGTTGTCCTTCAAGCTGCTGCCCCGCGGCCAGCCGGGTTGAAGATCGAAACTCCAATCGCCCTCGCCAAGCAAGGCCGACACATAGTCGATGCAGCGGTGCTTGATCTGCGCCAAGTGTTGCTCGCGCAAAACCGTCAGTGCCTCACCCGCCTCGGCGAGTTCGGGTTCCCAGGCGGCCAGATCGCGATCTGCGGCCTGATTGCGCAAGGCCTGATTGCGCTGCCTCAAGGCGCGGCGATACCGTCTCCAGATCGGCATGAACTGATGTTCCACGTGGAACACGCCCCAATCTAGGAAGCTGCGCCGGTAGGTCGGCCCATCCTGCAACACCCGATGCATGCCGGGTTCCAGAACCTGCACCGATAACCGCTGCAGCAGCTGCAGACTGTTGGCGGCCTGGTTGTCGATGCGGATGGACGTCTCGCTATTGGTCCAGCCCACGCCGAGCTTGTGCGCCAGCGCGTCGCTCTCGCCGCTGGAGGCTACCCGACCGAACAAGGTCCACAGCTTGCCCTGCACTCCGGCCAGATCCGCCGGGCTGCTGCCGCGAAAGGATTTGGCCCGGCCGAGCGTATAAATCGCCTCGAGCAGGCTGGTCTTGCCCGCCGCATTGGCGCCATAAAAGAAATTGAGCCTGCTGTGGGGCAGCAGGCTCAAGTCTTGAAACAGGCGGAAGTTGTCAGCCTTGAGCTGAAGCAACCGCATCGGATTCCTCGCCGGTACTACAGCCGCATCGGCATGACGACGTACTTGCTGGCCGCATTGTCGGCCGCATGGATCAAGCCGCTGGAATCCGAGTTCTTCAGTTCCATGATGAAGCGCTCGCCATCCAGTGCCGCCAGTGCGTCGAGCAGATAGTTGACGTTGAAACCAATCTCCAGCGCGCCGCCGTCGTAGCTGACTTCCAGATCTTCTTCGGCTTCTTCGTGTTCCGGATTGTGGGTCTGCAGGGTCAGCTTGTTGCCGTCCAGGGTCAGCCGCACGCCGCGGAATTTCTCGTTGGACAGAATCGCCGTACGCGCGAGTGCACGCTTGACCGTCTCGCGATCGCCCTCGACCCGCTTGTTGCCCGACTCCGGCACAACGCGCTCGTAATCCGGGAACCGGCCGTCGATCAGCTTCGAAGTCATGCGCACGGCATCCAGATCGACCTCGATCTGGCCGGCACCGATCTTCACGGTGACCTCTTCCTCGGTCGCTTCCAGCAGACGCTGCAGTTCCAGCACCGCCTTGCGCGGCACGATGACCTGGCTGGTCTCGGTGAAACCCGTGACCGCTTCGGCTTCGCTCATCGCCAGACGATGGCCGTCGGTGGCGACCGAACGGACCCGCTTGGCGGACACTTCGAGCAGCATGCCGTTGAGGTAGTAGCGCACATCCTGCTGCGCCATCGCGAACTGGGTCTTCTCGATCAGCGTCTTCAGCTGCTTGCGCTGCAGCTTCAGCTCGCGGCCTTCGGCGACCCGCCCCATGGCCGGGAATTCCTCGGCACGCAGACAGGCCAGCGAATAACGGCTGCGACCCGATTTCAGCTGAGCCTTGTCGGCGCTGATGTCCAGGCTGATCTCGGCGCCTTCCGGCAGACCGCGACAGATGTCGAACAGCTTGCGGGCCGGCACGGTTGCCCGGCCCGGCGCCAGGTTCTGCACCCGGGCACGCGCCTGCAACTCGATTTCCAGATCGGTACCTGTCACGACGAGTTCGTCGTCGCTCAACTCGAGCAGGAAGTTCGACAGCACCGGCAGCGTCTGGCGGCGTTCGACAACGCCGATCACTGCGGACAAAGCCGACAACAGCTCGTTTCTCCCCACTTGCAGTTTCATGGACTCACCACATTCATGTCTTGATTAATTAGATAAGAACTAACAGCAATAGGGCCGCGTCCCATCTCTTGATAACTCTGACAACTCTATTTAAATCAAACACTAAACATCAAAACTCAGCACTGCTTGCCGCTGAGTTCAGGGCCCCCGGGGCTGTGGATAAACTGCGCATCACTTTTATGCACAACTTATACCCCCGCTGGTCCTGCCCTTAATCCTGTCCTTCACCCACAAGTTCCGCCAACCCCGGCGGATTCAAAAACTGCTGTGCAATCAAATGCCCAGCTGTCTCTGCAGATTCTCATAATCCTCGCGGATTTTGTTGTCCTCGTCGCGCAATTCAACCACCTTGCGGCAGGCGTGCAACACCGTGGTGTGGTCCTTGCCGAAAGCCTCGCCGATCTCCGGCAGGCTGTGCTGGGTCAGTTCCTTGGCCAGTGCCATCGCAATCTGTCGCGGACGCGCCAGCGAGCGCGTGCGCCGCGGCGAGTTCAGATCCGCGACCCGGATGTTGTAGTAGTTGGCAACGGTGCGCTTGATGTTGTCGATCGTCACCATGCGCTCATAGGCCGCGAGCAGATCCTTCAGCGTATTGCGCGCGAACTCGACCGTCAGCGCCTCGCCGCGCAGGCGTGAACTGGCCGTCAGCCGCAGCAGCGCGCCTTCAAGCTCGCGGACGTTCGAGCGCACGCGCTGGGCGACGAACAGTGCGACTTCCTTGGGCAGCACGACCTTGTTGGCCTCGGCCTTGGCGATCAGGATCGCCATCCGCGTTTCGAGATCCGGCGGTTCGACCGCGACCGACAGACCCCAGGCGAAGCGCGACTTCAGGCGTTCGTCGATGCCGTCGACTTCCTTCGGATAGCGGTCCGAGGTCAGCACGATCTGCTTGCGCGCATCGATCAGCGCATTGAAGGTGTGGAAGAACTCTTCCTGCGTGCGTTCCTTGTGGGCGAAGAAATGCACGTCGTCGATCAGCAGTGCATCGACCGAGCGGTAGAGGTTCTTGAACTCGTCGGTCCGGCCATGGCGGATCGCCGCGGTGAAATGGTTCATCCACTGCTCGGCGCCCAGATAGGCAATACGCGCCCGCGGATTGACTGCGACGATCGCATTGCCGACCGCGTGCATCAGGTGGGTCTTGCCGAGGCCCGAACTGCCGTAGATCAGCATCGGGTTATAGGCACCGCCGGGCGTCTCGACGACATGCTGGGCGGCGGCCCGCGCCTGCGAGTTCGCCTTGCCCTCGATGAAGTTGACGAAGGTGTAGTCCGGGTTGAGCTTGCCGGAGACCGGCGCCTGCGGCGGTTCATCGGCGAAACTGGCGGTGGGGGCCGCAACGGCCACAACCGGCGCCGCGACGGGGATCCGGGTTTCGGCGGAACCGACGCCGAGCTCGACAGCCGGCGCGCGATCGCCGCCGATCACGCCGACCGCCCGCTGGATATGGACCAGCAAGTTATCGCGCACGCGCTCAAGCACCAGGCGGTTGGGGGCCAGCAGCAGCAGACGACCGTCGGCCATCACCGGATGCAGCGGCCGCAGCCAGGTGTTGATCTCGCGCTCCGGCAGCTCGGCTTCCAGCCAGCGCACGGACTGCGCCCAGATTTCCTCTTGCACCATGGTTCTATGGGGTGGTTTCAGCGGGTGACGATAAGGCGCAACTTAGGACGCCGGCCGAGCAGTCTAAGACCTCGCGCCCCGGTTATCCACAGGCTCCGATACATTCTTTCAGTCGCCGCTCCGCTGCAGTCATCGCTGCTTACCCCTTGATCACAAAGTAACCTGCCGCTAAACTCCGCGCCCTTTTGCGAAATTTAGACAGCGGTGACTTATGTCGAAGCGTACTTACCAGCCGAAGAAGCTGCGCCGCAAGCGCACCCACGGCTTCCGTGCACGTATGGCTACTGTGGGCGGTCGTCTGGTGCTGTCGCGTCGTCGCGCCAAGGGTCGCAAGCGTCTCGCTGTCTAAGCGGGACGTCTGGTGACCTATGGCGCGCTTTCCGCGGCGCGCCCGCCTGCTGAAGCCGGGCGAGTTTCAAAACGTATTCAAGCGCGGCAAGCGGATCAACGAACGCTGGCTGACGGCGGTGAGCGTCAGCACAGAACTCGGTTATCCGCGCCTGGGTCTGGCGATCGCGAAGAAATCGGTACCGCTGGCCACCGACCGCAATCGCATCAAGCGCAAAATCCGGGATCATTTCCGCCGTCAGCAGGAACAACTGCTGACGATGGACATTGTGCTGTTGGCCCGGCCGGGCTGCGGTAAAGCCCGCGCCGCCGAACTGGATCAAAACCTGGAACGCCTGTGGACCCGCATCGCGGCATCCTCGCCTCCCTTGCCAGCCGCGCCGTCAGTGCCGCCCTCGTCGGCCTGATCCGCGTCTATCAGATCCTGATCAGCCCGATCCTCGGGCCGCGCTGCCGTTTCTACCCGAGCTGCTCGCACTACGCGATCGACGCGCTCCGTCAGCATGGCGGCCTGCGTGGCAGCTGGCTCGCGCTGCGGCGTATCCTGCGCTGCCATCCCCTCAATCCCGGCGGTTACGATCCCGTACCCGCACCGACAGCGGCTGCCCGTCCCCGCGACGGCGCCGCCTGCTGCCACTCTGCTGATCACCGACACGCATAGACATGGAAAACCGTCGCTTCATCCTGATCGCCCTGCTCGGCGTCGTGCTGTTCTTCATGTACCAGGCCTGGCAGAAGGACCACGCGCCGTCGACCGCGATGTCGGCAGCGCCGACCGCTAACACCGCGGCGCTGGACGTCCCGAGTGCCGCCAACGATCAAGCCGATGTACCGAGCGCGGCGGTCACCGCGCCGGCTGCTGCTGCGTCAGGCGACGCCGCGCCGGCCGGCATCAGCGGCCAGCGCATCACGGTCGACACCGATCTGCTGCACGCCGAGATCGCGCTCGACGGCGGTGACCTGCGCCGCGTCGATCTGAAGAACTACGCCGTCTCGAAGGACCAGCCGAATGTGCCGCGCGCGCTGCTCGATGACCGCAACGGCCGCTTCTTTGTCCTGCAGAGCGGTCTGGCCGGCGCCAAGGCGCCGCTGCTGACGCATCGCACCAAGTTCTCGACGGCGCAAGCCGAATACAAGCTGGCCGACGGCAGCGACACGCTCGATGTCGCGCTTGAGTATCAGGACGCCAGCGGTGCCAGCGGACGCAAGATCTATCGCTTCACGCGCGGCAGCTATGGCGTCGAACTGATTCACGAGTTCCACAACGGCAGCAGCGAAGACGTTACCGCCAGCCCCTACGTGCGCTTGGTGCGGACCGCCTTCAATTACGGCGACGAACCGCCGTTCGTTGCGACGTTCACCGGCGTCGGCTTCTACGAGCAGAAAGTCGCCGGCGGCGACGCCTACAAGTTCGTCAAGACCAAGCTCGAGAAGCTCGGCGAAGACGGTTACGAGAAATCGCAAACGGGCGGCTGGATCACGATGCTGCAGCATCATTTCGTCGCCGCAATCCTGCCGACCGCCGGCGAAGCCGCAACGTTCACTGCCAAGCCCGCGGCCGCTGGGCAGGGCTACATGGCGCAGTACGTCGGCGCCGCGCAGAAGCTCGCCGCCGGCCAGGATGGCCGCTTCAGCACCGCGCTGTATCTGGGCCCCAAGCTGCAGGACCGCGTCGCCGGCATCGCGCCCGGCTTCGACCTGACGCTCGACTACGGCATCCTGACGCCGCTCTCCGAGCCGCTGTTCTGGGTGCTCAACAAGATGCACACGCTGACCGGCAACTGGGGCGTGGCGATCATCCTGCTGACGCTGCTGGTCAAGGCCGCGATGTACAAGCTGTCGGAAGCGCAGTACCGCTCGATGGCGAAGATGAAGAAGTTCGCGCCGAAGATCCAGGATCTCAAGGAGCGCTACGGCGACGATCGCGAGCGCATGCAGAAGGCGATGATGGAGCTGTATAAGAAGGAAGGCTTCAATCCGCTCGCCGGTTGCTGGCCGCTGCTCGTGCAGTTCCCGGTCTTCATCGCGCTGTACTGGGTGCTGCTCGAATCCGTCGAACTGCGCCAGGCGCCGTTCATGCTGTGGCTGCAGGACCTGACCTCGCCGGATCCGTTCTACGTGCTGCCGGTGCTGTTCGGCATCTCCATGTTCTTCCAGCAGAAGCTGTCCGGTCAGCAGATCGCCGATCCGATGCAGCAGAAGGTCATGCAGATCATGCCGATCATGCTGACGGCGTTCTTCACCTTCTTCCAGTCCGGCCTTGTGCTGTACTGGTTCGTCAGCAACCTGATCGGCATCGCGCAGCAGTGGGTCATCACCAAGCGTCTGGAAACGGCCGAGGCGACCAAGTCGCTCGCCAAGCGCTGATCCGGTCCCGCGGCTTGCGCGCAACACCGGCAGCGTGAGCCCGATGCAGAACACCGATACGATCGTCGCCGTCGCCACGCCCGCCGGGCGTGGCGCGGTCGGCATCGTGCGGCTGTCCGGGCCGCAGGCGCATCAGATCGCCGCGCGGCTTTGCGGCACGTTGCCGCAAGCCCGACACTCCGCGCTACGCCACTTCCGCGATGCCGATGGCACGGCGATCGATCAGGGCCTGGTGCTGAGCTTCTCCGCACCGCAATCGTTTACCGGCGAAGACGTCGTCGAACTGCAGGGTCATGGCGGCCCGGTCGTGCTGCAGGCACTGGTTGCCGCGGCCTGTGCGCACGGCGCGCGCATTGCGCGGCCCGGCGAATTTTCCGAACGCGCGTTTCTCAACAACCGCCTCGATCTCGCGCAGGCCGAGGCGATTGCCGATCTCATTGATGCCGGCACCCGTGACGCCGCGCGTGCCGCGCTGCGCTCGCTGGACGGTGCGCTGTCGCAGCGCGTGACCGCGCTGGTCGAAGAGCTGACATCGCTGCGCGTCTTCGTCGAAGGCGCGCTGGACTTTTCCGACGAAGACATCGACTGGCTCGCCGACGATGGCTTGCGCGCGCGCGTTGCGGCGCTGTCCGCCCATCTGCGTCTGCTGCTCGGCGAAGCCGGCCGCGGCCGGCGCCTGCGCGATGGCATGACGGTGGCGCTGACCGGCCAGCCGAACGTCGGCAAGTCGACCTTGCTCAATCGCCTCGCCGGCGCCGAAGTCGCGATCGTCACCGAGATCGCCGGTACCACCCGCGACGTGCTGCGCGAAAGCATCGACCTCGACGGCCTGCCGCTGACGCTGGTCGACACCGCGGGCCTGCGCGAATCGAACGACCCGGTCGAGCGCGAAGGCATCCGCCGCGCGCGACTCGCGCTGGAACAGGCGGAAGTCGCGCTGTTCATCGTCGAAGCCGAACACGGCCTGCGCGACGAAGATCGCAAACTGCTCGCGGCGCAACCGGCACAGCTGCCGGTGCTGATCGTCCACAACAAATGCGATCTCGCCGGCGACACGGCGGCGCGTTGGGAAGACAGCGGCCAGGTTCATCTGCGTCTGTCCGCAGCGACCGGCGCGGGCCTAGATCTGCTGATTGCCGAGCTGCGCCAACTCGCCGGCCTGGGCGACAGCACCGAGCGCAGCTTCTCCGCACGCACCCGCCATATCGACGCGCTGCGTCGTACGCTGGCCTTCGTCCATGACGCCGAACGCCGTCTGCTCGAAGGCGCCGACGCCGAGCTCGCCGCCGAAGAGCTGCGCCTCGCCCAGGATGCGCTCGGCGAAATCACCGGTCGCGTCAGCAGCGACGATCTGCTCGGCGAGATCTTCGCGCGCTTCTGCATCGGCAAATGATCCAGTCCATGTCATCGACCATGAATCCGCAGCAGTTCACCGAATTTCTTCATCGCAGTATTCCGCTCACCGCGGCGCTCGGCGCACGCGTGATCGAACTGGGCGATCAGCATGTGCGCCTCACCGCCCCTCTTGCGCCAAACCTCAATCACCACGGCACCGCCTTCGGCGGCAGCCTGGCGACGCTCGGCATCCTTGCCGGCTGGGTGGCTCTGCATTACGGCATGGAGCGCGCCGGTGTGACCGGCAGTCTGGTCGTGCGCCAGACGACGCTCGACTATCTGCAGCCGGTGACCGGCGAACTGCTCGCGGAAAGCCGTCTGCCGGAAGGAACCTGGCCGGAGTTCGTCACGGCCTTGCGCGCGGCGCGGCGCGCCCGCATCGAGGTCTGCAGCGTGCTGCGTTGTGGCGACGCCGACGCAGTGCGGCTACGCGGCAGCTACGTTGCACTGCCCGCATATCCCTGATGCCCCTGCGCCTCGAGCGCATTACACTCGCAGCATCCCTGACCCGTCTGTCTGCCCGCCATGTCCAGTGACTATCGCTACTGCCCGCGCTGCGCCGCGCCGCTGACCGATCGCGAGCAGGGCGGCTTTGCGCGTCGCGCCTGCACGGCGGACAAATGCGGTTTCATTTTCTGGGACAACCCGACGCCGGTCGTCGCAGCGGTCGTCGAACACGAGGGCGAGATCATCCTCGCGCGCAATGCGCTGTGGACGCATCGCTTCTTCGCGCTGATCACCGGCTTTCTCGAACGCAACGAAGACCCGGCCGAAGCGGTCCTGCGCGAAGTCGAAGAGGAAATCGGCCTGCAGGGCCGTGCCGCGAACTTCATCGGCCACTATCGCTTCGATCGCATGAATCAGCTGATCATTGCCTATCACGTCGAAGCCGAGGGCAAGATCCAGCTCGGCGACGAGATTTCCGAAATCATCCGGGTCGCGCCGCAGGAGGCGCGCTATTGGCCGGCGGCCACGGGGCTGGCGCTGCGCGACTGGCTGGCGTCGAAGGGCTATCCGGCCCTGCCGATGGAATTGCCGGAACGCAACAAGCCCTGAGCGGTCAAACCGGCGATCGGGACGACCCGGCCGCCTGCACGACAAACGGGGACGACCCCTCTTGCTGAAGAGGACATCGCAATGAGTTGGGTCTATCTGTTTCTCGCAGGTCTGTTCGAAATCGGCTGGGCGCTGGGCCTCAAGCTCAGCGAGGGTTTCACCAAGCCCTGGGCGAGCGGCTTCACGATCGTCTCGCTGGTCATCAGCATGAGCCTGCTCGGCCTCGCGTTGCGCACGCTGCCGATGGGCACCGCCTATGCGATCTGGACCGGCATCGGTGCGGTCGGCATCGCGATCATCGGCATGATCTGGTTCGGCGATGGCGTCAGTGCCGCGCGCATCGGCTGCATCGCGCTGATCGTCATCGGCATTGTCGGTCTCAAGCTCAGCGCCTGAAGAAGTGCGGCACTGCGCGGCTTTTCGCCGCGCAGTGCCTTGTTCTCACGGCGAATCGGTGGACCAGGCCTGGCTGCCGAAACTGGTTTGCGGTTGCGCGGCGTCGCTGGCAATCACGCCGGCCGACGAGATCGTCAGCAGATAGCGCCCGGCGTCGTCCTGCAGGAACACGCTGCGCAGCGGATCGGCGCTGTACTGATAGAAATAACACTCCGGCACGACGTCAGCGTCGCTGACACCGCCCGGCGGCGGCGCCTGGCAGTGGTCGCTCTGATCGACCAGCGGGCCGTGATCGATGCGGCCGAGTTCAAGCAAGGGCTCGTCGGCAGCAGCGTCGACACGCAGCACGAGGAAGCCGGAGAACGAGGTGCCGCGCTCGTCGTAGGTGCCGCTGTACAGCGGAATCGACAGCGTTCCCGGCAACGCGGCATTCGCGCTGTCGGCGAAGTAGCTGAACGCATGCGGATCGTATTCCGCCGCGCTGTAGCTGTAGCCGTTCGCGACCGAGGGCGAGCTCACCGCGAGCTGGCGAATGTTGCTCATGTCGCTGACATCGAACAGCTGCACCGCGACGCCGCCGCTCAGACCTTCGTCGGTGCCGGCGCGGCCGATCGTCAGCAGCTTGTCGTCGCCGAGCGGCATCAGGTAGCTGGAGAAGCCGGGAATCTTCAGCTCGTCGGTGACGACCGGCGCCGCCGGATTCGACAGATCGATCGCGAACAGCGGATCGACCTGACGGAACGTGACGACATAGCCGCGCGGACCGATGAAGCGGGTGCCCTGGATGACTTCGCCGGGCGCCAGATCAGTCTCGTCGACGCTGCCGAGCATGCTCATGGTGCCGGCGCTCGTCGCATCGAGCACGCTGACGTGGTTGTAGGTCGTGCTGGTTTGATCGCTGTTGCGCCGTTCGGTGCTGCTGACGCGCAGCGCACCCTCATATTCAGACAGCTGGTAGCTGGTATTGACGCTGCCGTCGATCTTGCCGATCGCGCGGTAGGCGGCCGGGCCGTCATCGGACAGCGCCAGGCGATAGATCACGCTTTCTTCGACCTGCTGCGGCGCGAAGAACCAGCCGAGGCTGGACTGCACGAGGTACAGATTGTCGGTAGAGCCGTAGACCAGATAGCTGTTGTTGACGATGCCGCTGAACGCGCTGTTGCCGCCGTCGTTGTCGAAGCTGTCGATGAGGGCCAGACCCATTGCCGTCGTCACTTCCGGATGCGAGATGCCGTCACAGGCCAGCGCCGTCTCGACGACACTGCCATTGGTTTCGGTGACGCGCCGGTGGGGCAGGAAATCTCCGGCCCCGGCGGAAAGGACGCGCTTGCCGATTTCCTCGCGGATCGCGGCGCGCGCTTCGGCGGCGCCGGCGTCGTCGCCATTCGACTGCGCCTGCTGATAGTCGTTGCGCAGCACGGTCAGTGAGTCCGAGCCGTCGTAGAACCAGCCCGGCACCGGTGCGTCGTAACGGCTGACCCGATGGATGCGGCCCTCGGTGCTGCGCACGGTCAGCGGATAGCCGTCGACGCTGATGCTGCGCAGCAGCTGCGGCGCGTTCGGCGTGCCGACGCCGATGATCTTCGCGACCGCGCGTCCGGCATTGCCGTTGTAGGTGCTGCCGAGCACGACGAGACGATCGTTGGCATCGTCGAGCAGCAGGTCACTGGGATAGAAGCTGCTGTCGTTCGCGGCCAGATCGAACGATGTGATCGCGCGCTGCGAAATGCCCGCCGGCGGGTAGCCGTCGAAGATGCGCAGCGTCTGTCCGGTCAGCACATACAGCCGGCCGGCGGCATCCGCCTTGACGATATCCGGCTCGTCGACGCCGGCTTCCTGCGTGTTGGTGTTGGAGACGCGGTCCGGACCGCCGGCCGAATCGCCGCCCGTGCCGCCACCGGTGCTCGCGCCGGGTGCCGGCGTTGCCATCGGCGGCGGCATGCCCTCGGCCGCGTAGATCGGGCAAGGGCCGTCGAAGGCGCAGAAGGTCGGTGTCAGGTACTGCTCGGTCAGCGCGTCGGCGGTGTAGTCCAGATAATCCACACAGTCGGCGTCGAACGTCTGCAGCGCCAGCTTTTCCAGCGGCGTGCGCTTGCTGCCGTCGGGTCCGGGATCGACAACGGGGCCACCGCTGTTGCCATTGCAGGCGCTGAGCAGCACGCCGCCGAACAACGAAAACACAAGGAGCCGCCGGGTCTGCTGGGACATGGCCAATCTACCGCTGGGTCTGGGCACCCAGCATAGCGGCGGCGCGTCCGTCGGCAACGGCCGTTCGTCTGCTGCCGCCGACCTGTAAGGCGCGGTTCTTCAGTCGACGACGGGCGCGAAGCTGCGCGGCTGCCAGCGGTAGACGTCGAGGTCGATGCGGTCGCGGACAAACTCGACGCCCTCGGCTTCCAGGCGTTCGCGCTGCTCCGCATGACCGCTGCTGCCTTTGGGAATCGCGATCTTGCCCTGTGCGTTGATGATGCGGAACCACGGCAGGCGCAGGCTATCCGGTGCGTGACGCAAGGCCTGCGCCGTCAGCCGCGGCCCCTTGGCGAAGCCGGCCTCGGCGGCGATCTGCCCATAAGTGGCGACCCGGCCCTTCGGCACGCGCTTGATCGTCGCCCAGATGCGCTGGTAGGCCTCGCTCAGAGGCGTCGCGGCGGGTTTGCTGGCGGGCTTGCGCGGCATCGCGGTTCAGATCAGCAGCTGGCCTTCGGCAACCCGCACCGCATGGCCGCCGACCCGCACCGCGGTCACCGCGCCGCCGGCGCGATCGGCCGAAATGTGCAGCTGGCTTGGCCGTCCCATCTCGACGCCCTGGTGGATGACCCAGTCGAGCCGTCCTTCGCCGATCGGCGATTCCATCGCCAGCGCGCCGGCCAGGGCAACCGCCGCGCCGCCGGTCGCCGGGTCTTCGGGAATGCCGAGATCCGGTGCGAACATGCGCGCGCGCAGCTCGCCTTCGTAGCCGCGCGTATAGACATACAGCTGCTGCGCCCACTGGCCGCTGAGGCCGCGCCGCATCAGCGTGGTGTCGAGCGTGATGGCACTCAGGAGCTCGGGCACTCGCAGCGGCACCAGCACGAAAGGCATGCCGCAGGACGCGGTGCGCACGGTTTCGCCTTCACTGACGAGATCGGCGGCTTCGAGCCCGAGCATGGCGGCGACGGCTTCGGTCGTCGGCCGCGTCGGCCCGTACTCCGGCGCGATGGCGGCGGTCAGTTCGGCATAGACCGGCCGGCCTTCGGCGCGCCGCAGACGGACCGACAGCGGGCCGATGCCGAGCTCCAGCATGATGCGTTGATCGTCGCCGGCCGGCGCCAGGCCCTCCTCGGCGAGGAAGCAGGCGGTGCCGACCGTCGGATGCCCGGCGAACGGCAGCTCGCGCATCGGCGTGAAGATCCGCACCTTGGCCAGCGCATTGGGCGCGTTCGAGGTCTGCAGGAAGACCGTCTCGGCCAGATTGAACTCGCGCGCAATCGACTGCATGCGCGCCGTCGTCAGGCCATCAGCGAGCTGCACGACGGCCAGCGGATTGCCGCTGAGCGGCCGGTCGGTGAAGACATCGAAGATCGCGTATGGCAGAGGCATGTCTGTGCTTGAACGATGGGAGCAGCTAAGGATTGTGCGGCTTCTTGCCGGCCGGAATCACCAGGTCGGACGGCAACGCGGGCGAGGCCAGCAGATCGGCGAACACCAGCCAGCGCGTCGTCGCATTGTTGCCGGCGAGCGCATCGACATAGCGCGCGACCATCTCCTCGCCGAGCGAGTAGTTGACGATGTAGCTGCGCAGGCTGCGGAAGAATGCCAGCCGCTGACGTGCCCGCTCCGGTGTTGCGAGCGCATTGTTCTGCAGGCTCAGCAGCGTCTGCTGCTCGTTTGCCCGGCCGTCGAGCCATTCACGCGCGGCGTCGATCGTCGCCAGGCCGGTGAAGCGCGCCGCATCGGCGATCTGCGCATAACGTCGCGCCTCGGACGGCTCGAAGCCGGCGAGCGGAAACAGCACTTCCTGATAGAACGCCGCGCGCTCGTCGCTGGAGAACGTCAGTTCGATCGCGAAGTCGGCGCTGCCCTCGGCAATCAGCGATTGCGGCGAGTACAGCGGGTAGACGCAGTACTCGAGCCAGCCGCGCTCGCGCACCAGCGCGCGTTCCAGCAGGCTGTTGTAGACGTGATGTCCGGGATAGCCCTCGTGCACCGCCAGTTCGATGATGCGCGATGCCGTCACCGGCAGGTCGGTGTTGATCTCGATGCGGCTGTGAAACTTGCCCTGGTACCAGTTGTAGGCGCTCCAGGGCTTGTCCGTCACCAGCGCAAGTTCGAACTGCTCGCCTTCGGGCAGCTTGATGCGGCGCGCGGTGCGCCGGCGCGCTTCGTCGATCGTCACGCGCATCACCGACTCCAGGCGCTCGACCGGAATGGCGAAACGCTGCAAATAAGCGTTGTAGCGCTCCGACAGGCTGCCCTTGCCTGCGGGCAGCAATGCCTCGAGCGCGTCCAGCTGGGTCTTCAGCTCCACTTTGTCCAGCGTCGGCGGCACGACGTCGTACAGCGCCTTGGCCTCGTCGTTGAACGCCGGCTTCTCGCCGCCGAGTATGCGGACCTGCGCGGCCAGCGCCTCGAGCTGACGTTTCAGGAAGCGCAGGCGCAGGCGCAGCATGGGCTCCTGCGCCGGCGGCAGCGCTTCCAGCTGGGCGATGGCGTCCTGCGCGTCGGCACCGATCTGCGCGAGCGTCGGCTGCAGCGTCCTGACGTCGTCGCGCCAGGATTCCGGACCGTAGTAGGCGTCGACATAAGCTTCGTCGTGAAGGCCGACCGCGAGCACGAGATGCACATAGCGCTCGGCGATCTGGTCCAGGCTCATCAGTTCGGCCAGCGCCGGCGGCGAGATCTCGGTCTCCACCGCCTGCGTCGATACGGACCCGGACTCTTTGCTCGGCATCCTCGCCTCCGCGATCGAGACGCCGCCGACCGCCAGCAGCGAAATGCTGCAGAGCAGAATGAAGCCTGTGCGGCGTTTGTGGGGGTTCGGGAAAAACATCGCATTCCTACCGATTGAACCGAACGTTCAGACAGATTAGCGTGTCGAACTCTCGTTCAGGCTGCCAGAGCGACGTATGACCCATGAGCCAGCACCGGCGACACCCCGCGAGCTTGCGCGTTATGGCGCAACGGCACAACTCGCGCACTGGCTGACCGCGCTGCTGCTGCTGGCTGTGTTCGCCCTGGGCTTCTACATGGTCGACCTCAAGATGTCACCGACCAAGCTCAAGCTGTTCGCGTATCACAAGTGGCTCGGCGTCAGCATCTTCGTGCTGATCGGCCTGCGCTTGAGCTGGCGCCTGTGGCATCCGCCGCCAGCGCTGCCGACGGCGCTGGCGCCGTGGGTGCAGCGCGCTTCCGAGGTGACGCATCGGCTGTTGTATCTTCTGGTCGTTCTCGTGCCGCTGTCCGGCTGGCTGATGAGTTCGGCCAAGGGCTTCCAGACCGTATTGTTCGGCGTGCTGCCGATCCCCGATCTGCTCGACAAGGATGCGGCGCTCGGTGCGGCGCTGGAACAGGTGCACTGGGCCTTGAACAAGATGCTGGTGGCGACGATCGCACTGCACGTCGCGGCCGCGCTCAAGCATGCGATCGTCGATCGCGACGGTGTCCTGCAGCGCATGCTGCCGAAGTTTTCAAGCCGGAGAGTCGGATGAAGTTTTCAAGTTTGAACCGCTACGCACTACTGGCGGCGCTGCTGTGTGGCAACGCCTTTGCCGCGCCGCGCGTTGTCGATCCCGCCGGCAGCGAGATCGCCTTCAAGGTCACGCAGATGGGCGTCGATGTCAGCGGTCGCTTCAGCCGCTTCGATGGCGCCGTCGAATTCGATCCGGCCAAGATCGACGCGGCATCGGCGCGCATCAACGTCGACATTGCGAGCTTGACGACCGGCGATGCCGATGCCGATGCGGTCGCACTGGAAGAAGCCTGGCTCAATCAGACCGGCTTTCCGAAGGCGAGCTTCGTCAGCAGCAAGCTCAAGGCACTCGGCGGCGATCGCTATGAAGCTGCCGGCACCCTGAGCCTGCGCGGCAAAACGCGACCATTGAGCGTACCGTTGACGATCACCACCGCCAAGGATGGTTCGCTCAATGCCGCTGGCACGCTGACCCTGAACCGTAGCGACTTCGGCATCGGCGGCGGCGAATGGAACGAAGGCGATCTGGTCGCCAATGCAGTGCCGGTGAACTTTCGCCTGCATCTGGTCAACAAACCCTGAAGCCCGATCCCCCATCGAAGCACTGAATCCCAACCCCCAAGGAGTGACCTCATCATGCAACGCCTGATCGCAGCCGCCGCAATGCTCGCCACCAGCTTCGGCGCCTACGCCGCTTCCGAAGTCTATGAACTCGAAGGCACGCACGTGCATCCGCAGTTCAGCATCCTGCACATGGGCTATTCGACGACCACCGGCGGCTTCACCAAGACCACCGGCACCGTCACGCTCGATCTTGCGAAGAAGACCGGCGCGGTCGACATCACGATCGATGCCAATTCGCTGCAGACCGCGGTGCCCAAGCTCGACGAGCATCTGAAGAAGGAGGATTTCTTCGATGTCGCCAAGTATCCGACGATCACCTACAAGTCGAGCAAGCTGAATTTCGAAGGCGACAAGCTGGTGTCTGTCGACGGCGACCTGACGCTGCACGGCGTGACCAAGCCGGTGCAGCTGACGGTGACCCATTTCGCCTGCGGCGAGCATCCGTTCTTCAAGAAGCCGCATTGCGGCGCCGATGCCGAAGCGACGATCAAGCGCAGCGAGTTCGGCATCTCCAAGTACTCGCCGACCGGCGCCAGCGAAGAGGTCAAGATCAACATCCAGATCGAGGCCACCAAGAAGTAGGACGGCACGTTGCCTGCGCAACAGGCTGCAAACAAAAAAGCCCGGCACAAGCCGGGCTTTTCTTTATCCTGCGGAAATCCCGCTCGAACGTGCTACTGGAACTTGCCGCCGGTGATGCGGCCCTGATCGTCCAGCGTCGCGAAGTAGCGGCTGTTGTTGCCGCGCAGTTCCTTGGTGGCCATCTGGCCCGGCATGACCAGGGTGACGTCCGGATACTTCATCTTGAACGCGGTCGGCGTCGGCTGGGTCGCGATGTACTGTTCGAAAGCCGGCACGTCGGTGACGAATCCGGCCACCGGGGTCGAAGCCGGCTCTGGCATGGCGGAACCTCCTTGGCAGGCACCGAGCAGGGTGCCGGCAGCGAGCATCAGGGCAAGACCGAATGTGCGGCGACGGTGGTTCTGTTGCACAGGCGACTCCGAAAATGAGATGCCGGCATCATGAACCGGATTCAGAGCGGACGCCATCGCAACCAAGCCCGGCCAGTAGTGTCTGAACTGAGGCTTAAGTACCATCGGCACTCTTGAATCGGGGGACTGGGAATGATCCGCAAATTACTGACCGCGGCACTGGCTGTGTCGCTGGCCGGCTGTGCCGCAATCGATCTGAAGTCCCCTCCGGTTCCGATGCGGCTGGGCGTTGTCGACGACCCGCATTCCTACGCGAATACCGCAGCCTTCCGTACCCGTCATCTGGCGCTCGACCTGAGCGTCGATTTCACCGAACGCACCCTCGCCGGCGCCGTCGAACTGCAGCTCGAACGGCTTGATCCGAACGCGACGACGCTGGTCCTCGACACCCGCGATCTCGATATCCGCGGGGTGGCCGCCGCCGAGGGCGATGGCGCCTTCGTGCCCACGGCCTTCACGCTCGACAAGGCCGACCCCATCCTCGGCAGCGCGCTGCGCATCGAGATGCCGGCCGGCGCCGATCGCGTTCGCATGCGCTACGTGACGAGCCCCAAGGCGTCGGGCCTGCAGTGGCTGACGGCGGCGCAGACCAGCGACCGCAAGCATCCGTTCCTCTTCACGCAGTCGCAGGCGATTCACGCGCGCAGCTGGATCCCGCTGCAGGACAGCCCGCAGATTCGGGCGACCTATGAGGCGCGCATCCACACGCCGGCGGACCTGGTGGCGGTGATGAGCGCGGAGTTCGATCTCGAAGCGCCGCGCAGCGGCGACTACGAGTTCCGCATGCCGCAGCCGATTCCCTCGTACCTGATCGCGCTGGCGGTCGGCGATCTGCGCTTCAAGGCAATGAGCGAACGCACGGGCATCTTCGCCGAGCCGTCGATGCTCGATCGCGCGGCGAAGGAGTTCGAAGACACCGAACAGATGATGCAACGCAGCGAGGCGATCTATGGACCGTATCGCTGGGGCCGCTACGACGTGCTGATCCTGCCGCCGGCCTTCCCTTATGGCGGCATGGAGAATCCGCGCCTGACTTTCGCGACGCCGACCGTCATTGCGGGCGACAAATCGCTGGTGTCGCTCGTTGCCCATGAGCTGGCGCATTCCTGGTCCGGCAACCTGGTGACCAATGCGCGCTGGAACGACTTCTGGCTCAACGAAGGCTTCACCATGCATCTGACCTACCGGATCATGGAAGAGGTCTACGGTGTCGATCTCGCCAACGAGGAGCGCGCACTCGGCGCCAACGACCTGAAGGAAACGCTGGCGCGTATCGAGCTGCCCGCCGACAGGACGTTGATGCCGGACCTCAGCGGCCGCGATCCCGACGACGGTGTCTCCGATGTGCCCTATGAACGCGGCGGGCTGTTCCTCGCCTTCCTGGAGTCGCGCTTCGGGCGCGAGCGCTTCGACGCATTTCTGCGCGGCTGGTTCGATCGCTACGCTTTCCAGAGCGTGACGACGCCGCAATTCCTTGCCCACCTCGACAGCCATCTGCGCAAGTACTTTCCCGATGCGGTCAGCGACGTCGAGCTCACCGCCTGGCTCAGTTCGCCGCAGATGCCGGCAAGCACCGTGTGGCCGCAGTCCGATGCCTTTGCCCAGGTCGACGCGCAGCGCGGCGTGTGGCTGGCCGGCACCACCAAGGCCGCGGATCTGCAGACCAAGGGCTGGTCGCCGCACCAGTGGCGCTATTTCCTCGACAACATGCCGGCAAAGCTCAGCGCGAAGCAGATGGCGGAGCTGGATCGCAGCTTCAAGTTGTCGGAATCGACCAATGCCGAAATCGCGGCGCGCTGGTTCCGGCTGGTTGCGCAGCAGCGCTACCAGCCGGCATACCCGGCGATGCGTCAGCACCTGCTGACGATCGGCCGCATGAAACTGATCACGCCGGCGTATCGCGAACTGGCAAAACACCCTGCCGATCGCGCGCTTGCGGCGCAGATCTTCCAGGAAGCCAAGGCGGGCTATCACCCGATCGCGCAGGACGCCGTTCAGCGCCTGCTGGACAGCAACGGCAAGGGCGGCTGACGGCGGTTTGCTGCGGCGCGGCGTGATTTTCGCCGCGCCGATGTGAGGACTACCGCACAAACCCCCCTGTTTCGGGGGAAGCGCGGGCCTGGGACTTGGCCCATGCTGCCCACATGTCGCGGGATCACCTCGAGTCTGGTCGCAACGCCGCGCTGCAGCTACGCAGCGAGTACCTGCTGTATCTGCGCGACGTCGTCGACTGCATCACCGATGCGATGACCGGTTTGCCCGCCGGTCCACGGCGCCTGTTCGTCTCGATCGAAGCCTTCTGGGAAGCCTGCTATCAGCGCCGCGCCGATCGCCTGCGCATGCTCGAGGCCGCCGAACAGACGCAGACGCAAACCCATCTCGATGCACTCGCCGAGATATTCACGCGCATGCTGGAAGTGGAGCTGCGCGCCTGTGGCGCACTGCGCCCCGAGGAGCTGGCGACCAGCTTGCTGTCGGAGGTTCGCGATGTGGCCAGGGCGGAACTGTTCGCCGGTCATCGCCTGCCCTGGGAACGGCGCCGTCTGATGGGCTTCATCGAAAGCCGCGTCGGCTTTGCCTCGGGCGTCGGGCTGGCCGTGGTGCCAAGCCCCGTCGTCGCGGTGTCGAACCTAAGGTAGCGTCCCGCCGACACGGATCGGCAGCCCCAGCGGCGCAATCCCGGCGTGCAGATCGCTGCGCGCAGACAGCGCTTCGCCGAATTTCGCCAGATTGACGACGACCGGCATCGGTCGCAGCGGCTCATCCAGCGAGCGCGTGAAATCGTCCCAGTGCGTCAGCACGACCTGCTTGGCGCCAACCGCATCGACGATCTGCTGCAGATACTCCGCAGGCTCGCTGACCAATGCGGCGCCGAGGAACACGACGTCAGCCTGCACGCCTTTCAAGGCGCCGTCGACGTGGCCGGCGCTGCCATGCAGCAGCAGCCGATCCTCGCCGTGTTCGACGAGGATCGAGTAGGTGCCGCCTTGCCGATAGTCGCTGTAGCGCGCCGGCGGTGGCAGCGGTTCGTCGATGTCACCGGTCGGTGCGCCACCGGTGGCGCCGGCATGCGCGCTGGCGAGGAAGGTCACGCGGAACGCGCCGACCGTGACCGGCTGTCCGAGCGACAGCGTGTCGGTCGCGACGATGATCTGCTCGGCCGGCAGGCCGGCACCGAGGCCGATGTTCGCCGTGCTCTGCGAGCCGATCAGCAGCGCGCCGGTCTGCGTGGCGACGATACCGGCGTCCATCGCATGGTCGTAGTGCGAGTGCGAGACCAGCACGCCGCGCAGCTGCTTGACGCCGGCGCGGGCAAGCCAGGCGGCGATCCGCTTTTCATCCGGCGCGATTCGCGCATTGCGCAGGATCGGCAACAGGCCCTGCGGCCGGCTGAAGAACGGGTCGACGAAGATGGCTTCGTCGCCGGCCTGCAGCAGCACCGCGGTCGTTCCGTACCAGCGCGCGGTCAGCATCGCCGGGTCGGCGGATGCGGTGGGCGCCAGCATATGTGCGTCGATCCAGCGCTGATCGGCGGCGGGGCGCAATACCAGCAACCACAGCGCGGCACCGCCGGCAGCAAGCACCACAGCCGACGCCAGTACCGCAGTGAGTCGCCACATCAGCAGGCTCCGGGAAGAACGCGCGTCTTAGAAATCGCCCCAGCGACGGCGTTTGCGCGTGCCGCCGAGCCAGGGCAGCACGAGGCCGAGGAAAATGCCGGCGCCGACCAGCGAGCCGCCGGTCACCATCGTGCGGCGTGAAGCCTTCTGCACGTCGTAGCGCTGCTCGGCTTCCTGCGCCTGTTGTTCAAGCGCGGTGATCTGCGCGCGCAGTTGATCGTTCTCGCGCGCCATCTCCAGCGCCGGGCGGGCCTGGGCGAGGTTGCCCTGGGCGGAATTGAGATCGCCTTCCAGCTCGGCGATGCGCGTCTGTGCCGTCTTCAGATCGCGCTGCACGGTGTTCAGCGCTTCGCGCGCGGCCGGACGGTCGGTCAGATAGCGTGCGGTGATCCAGCCTTCCTTGCCGTTCGATGTGCGCACCTTGGCAAAGCTGGCGTCGCCGAGCGACTCCAGCACCGTGACGCGGTCACCGCTCGTGAGCGTGCCCAGATAGGTCGCGTCGTTGCGCGGGGCGTCGCGAACCGTGACGGTGATCTCGTCGTTGATGTACTGCTGCTTGTCTTGAGCGTAAGCGGGGGGGATGAGTGCAGCTGCGAGGATAATGACTTTGAGTTTCATAGCGCAGCGAGTCTAACAACCTCGTTGCGCCGGCAACACCGGCGCTGTCCGACAAATCGCGTCGACGCTTCAGCGAACGGTCAGCTAAAGCACGCGGCCCGGATCGAGTCCGGGCCGCGTCGATCGGCAAACGAGTACTCAGTGCACCTTGCGCGAGATTCCCGCCAGACGTTCCGCATCCGGACGCGCCTTGGCGTCGCCCGCAGGCCCGAAGCGCGGACTGCGGCCGCCGAAGGTCCAGGGTTCCGGTTTGGGCAGCGGCAGATTCTTGATCGCCGGCTTGCGCTCGACGGCCGGAGCGCGGACCTTCTTGGGTCGCTTCGGAGTCGTCGCTGGCTTCGGTGCGGGCTTGGGCGGCGCAACGCGCGCAACAACGGGCTTGCCGACGGGTGCCGGTGCAGCCGCGACGGGCTTCGCAGCCGTCGCCGGCCGTTGCGGCGGCGCTGCGGCGACCAGCTTGGCCGAGGGTTTGGGCGCCACCTTCGCAGCGGGCTTGGCAGGCGCCTTCTTCGCCTTGGTCACCGTGACCGGTTTGACGATCTTCTTCGCGACCTTCGGTTTGCTGGGCGCCCGTGCAGGCGTTTTCGCCTTTGATTTCGGACTCGCCTTTGGCTTCGGCTTCGCCGCCGGTTTCGCAGCGGCCTTGGCCGGCTTCACCTTGGCTTTGACCGGCGCGGCCGCCTTCTTCAGCGGCTTGGCTTTCGTGGTCTTGCTCGCCGGCTTCTTGGAAGGCGCCTTCTTTACCGCTTTGGCGACTTTCTTAACGGCCTTCTTCACGACCTTCTTGACAGCTTTTACAGCTTTCTTCGCGACTTTCTTCGCAGCGGGCTTCTTGCTGTTCTTCGCGATCTTCTTCGCAGGCATGGAGGCTCCTCTTGGATTATCGAGAATGATACGTCGGCATCGACTACAGCGTCAGGCGGCGGATATCTCCGATCAGCTCGACAAGATGCACGGTGAAGCGCGCGGCGTAGGCGCCGTCGATCACACGATGATCGTAAGACAGCGACAGCGGACACATCAAACGCGGCTGGAAAGCGGCGCCGTCCCAGACCGGCTTCATCTGCGCCTTCGACACGCCGAGGATCGCGACCTCGGGTGCGTTGACGACCGGCGTGAAATGACTGCCGCCGATACCGCCGAGGCTGGAGATCGAGAAGCAGCCGCCTTGCATCTGATCCGGCTTGAGCTTGCCGTCGCGCGCGATCTTGGCGAGCGCTGCGCTTTCCTCGGCGAGCTGCGCGATGCCCTTGCTCCAGACGTCCTTGATGACCGGCACGACCAGCCCGTTCGGCGTATCGGCGGCGAAGCCGATATTGCAGTAGCCCTTCATGATCAGGCTCTCGCCGTCCGGCGCGAGCGATGAATTGAACTCCGGATACTTCTTCATCGCCAGCGCGACGGCCTTGACGATGAACGGCAGCAGGGTCAGCTTCGGCCCGCCGTTGGCGACCAGCTCGGCCGACATCGACTTGCGAAAATCCTCCAGCGACGTGATGTCGGCTTCATCGGTCTGCGTGACATGCGGGATGTTGACCCAGCTGCGGTGGAGGAACTGCGCCGACAGCTTGCGGATGCGCGCGAGCGGCTTGTTCTCGACCGGGCCGAACTTGGAGAAGTCGACCGCCGGAATCGGCGGAATGCCGCTGCCGCCGCTAGCGGTCGCTGCAGTCGACGGCGCCGCGGCGAGCTTCTGCTTGACGTAGGTCTGCACGTCTTCGATGACGATGCGTCCACGCGTGCCGCTGCCCTTGACGAGCGCGAGATCAACGCCGAGCTTGCGGGCGTACTGACGCGTCGCCGGACCGGCGTACGGCACGCTGCCCGCGGTCTTCGGCGCTTCCGCAGCGACCGGCGCTGCGGCCTTTGCCGGGGCCGGTTCGGGCTTCGCGGATTCGGCTTCGGTCTTGGTCTCGGCCTTGGCCGCGGGAGCCTCTTGCTTTGCCGGCGCGGCTTTCGCCGCCGGTGCCGCGGCATCGCCGGCAGTCAGCAGGAAACCGACGAGATCGCCCTGCGACACCTTGGCACCGACCTTCAGCGCCAGTCCTTCGATCTTGCCGGCGGCCGGCGCCGGCACTTCCATCGTCGCCTTGTCCGACTCGAGCACGATCAGCGGCTGGTCCTTGTCGACGCTGTCGCCGTCGGCGACCAGCACGTCGATGACCGGAATGCCGCTGTAGTTGCCGATGTCCGGCACGCGGACTTCGACTTTCTCGCTTCCGGTCCCGCTTGCGGGAGAGGGTTGGGGAGCGGGCGCCGCCGCGGGCGGCGGGGTTGGCGCTGCGCTCTTGGCCGCTGGCGCCGGTTTCTGCGCGGCAGGTTTAGCCGCAGCAGCAGGCTTCTCTTCCGCGGCCGCCGTCTCCAGCAGGCAGATCACCTGGCCTTCCGACAGCTTGTCGCCAAGCTTGGCCTTGAGCTCGCGGATCACGCCAGCGGCGGGCGCCGGCACTTCCATCGTCGCCTTGTCCGACTCCAGCACCAGCAGCGGCTGGTCTTTCTCGACGCTGTCGCCGACCGCGACGAGCACATCGATGACCGGCACGCCGTCGTAGTCGCCGATGTCGGGAACCTTCACCTCGATCGTGTTTGCCATGACTTATACGGTCCAGGGTGCGGGGCGGTTCGGCTTGATGCCGTAGATCTTGATCGCCTGATCGACCTTCTCGGCGCTGACCAGTTTCTGCTCGGCGAGCGCCTTGAGCGCCTTGACGACGATCCAGCGGCGGTCGATCTCGAAGAAGTCGCGCAGCGCCGGGCGGTTGTCGGAGCGGCCGAAGCCTTCGGTGCCGAGCACGTGGAATTGCATCGGCACGTAGGGACGAATCTGGTCGGGGTAGGCGCGGACCCAGTCGCTCGATGCGATCGCCGGGCCGGTCATGCCGCCGAGGCATTCCTCGACATAGGACTTGCGCGGCTTGCTCTGCGGATGCAACAGGTTCCAGCGCTCGACGTCACGGCCGTCGCGCGCCAGTTCGGTGAAGCTCGGCACGCTCCAGACATCGCTGGTAACGCCCCACTCTTCCTTGAGCAGGTCGGCGGCGGCGATGACCTCGCGCAGGATCGAGCCACTGCCGAGCAGCTGCACATGTGCCTTCGCCGGCTTGTCCTCCGAGCGCAGCAGGTACATGCCCTTGATGATGCCGCTCTCGACGCCGGGCGGCATCGCTGGCTGCTGATAGTTCTCGTTGTACAGCGACAGGTAGTAGTAGACGTCATTCTGATCGACGTACATCTCCTTCATGCCGTGCTGCATGATCACCGCGAGTTCATAGCTGTACGCAGGATCGTAGCTGCGGCAGTTCGGGATCGTCGCGCTGTAGATGTGCGAGTGGCCGTCCTCGTGCTGCAGACCTTCGCCGTTGAGCGTCGTGCGGCCGGCGGTCGCGCCGAGCAGGAAGCCGCGCGCGCGCATGTCGCCGGCGGCCCAGCACAGGTCGGCGATGCGCTGGAAGCCGAACATCGAATAGAAGATGTAGAACGGCAGCAGCGCCTCGCCATGGTTCGCGTAGCTCGTCGCTGCGGCGATCCACGACGACATCGCGCCGGCTTCGGTGATGCCTTCCTCGAGCACCTGGCCCTTGATGTCTTCCTTGTAGAACGCGAGCTGCTCGGCGTCCTCGGGGTTGTACTTCTGGCCGACGATCGAATAGATGCCGAGCGAGCGGAACATGCCTTCCATGCCGAAGGTGCGCGCCTCGTCCGGCACGATCGGCACGACGCGCTTGCCGATGTTCTTGTCGCGGCACAGCGTCTGCAGCATCTGCACGAACGCCATCGTCGTGCTGATCTCGCGCTCGCCGCTGCCGGCGAGGATCTTGTCGAACAGCGTGAGTTCCGGAATCTGCAGCGGCGTCTTGCTCGGCTTGCGCGCCGGCAGCGAGCCGCCGAGCGCTTCGCGACGCGCCTTCAGATACTGGATCTCCGGCGAGTCCTCCGCCGGCCGGTAGAACGGCAGGTTGGCGATCTGGTCGTCGGAGATCGGCAAGCCGAAACGGTCGCGGAAGGCCTTCAGCTCCTCCTCGCCCATCTTCTTCTGCGAGTGCGTGATGTTCTGGCCTTCGCCGGCCTCGCCCATGCCATAACCCTTGACGGTCTTGGCGAGGATCACCGTCGGCGAGCCCGTGTGTTCGCTGGCGGCGGCATAGGCGGCGTAGATCTTGTGCGGGTCGTGGCCGCCGCGGTTGAGCTTGGCGATGTCCTCGTCCGACATCGTGCTGACCAGGCGTTCGAGCTCCGGATACTTGCCGAAGAAATGTTCGCGTGTGTATTTGCCGCCCTTGGCCTTGTAGTTCTGGTACTCGCCGTCGACGGTTTCGTTCATCGCCTGCAGCAGCTTGCCGGAACTGTCCTGCGCGATCAGCGAATCCCAGGCGCCGCCCCAGATCACCTTCAGCACATTCCAGCCGGCACCGCGGAACGCGCCTTCGAGTTCCTGGATGATCTTGCCGTTGCCGCGCACCGGACCGTCGAGGCGCTGCAGGTTGCAGTTGACGACGAACACCAGGTTGTCGAGCTTCTCGCGCGCCGCGATGTCGATCGCACCGAGCGATTCCGGCTCGTCCATTTCGCCGTCGCCGCAGAAGCACCAGACCTTGCGGCCGGTCGCTTCCTTGATGCCGCGGTTCTCCAGGTACTTCATCAGGCGCGCCTGATAGATCGCCATGATCGGACCTAGACCCATCGACACGGTCGCCATCTGCCAGAAGTCCGGCATCAGCCAGGGATGCGGATAGCTCGACAGGCCGGGCTTGAGCGCCTCCATGCGGAAGCGCTGCAGCTGCGCCTCGGTCAGGCGGCCTTCGAGAAACGCGCGGGCGTAGATGCCGGGGGTGCAATGGCCCTGGATGTAGACCAGATCGGCGCCATCCGGATGCTCGGGGCCTTTCCAGAAATGATTGAAGCCGACGTCATACAGCGTCGCCGCCGAGGCGAAGCTCGCGATATGGCCGCCGATGCCGGAATGATCGCGGTTGGCGTTGACGACCATCGCCATCGCGTTCCAGCGGATGATCGAGCGGATCCGCCATTCCAGCGCATGGTCGCCGGGCGAGCGCTGCTCCAGATGCGGCGGAATCGTGTTGATGTAGGCGGTGTTCGCCGAGAACGGGATGAAGGCGCCGCTGCGGCGGGCTTTTTCCGTCAGGGTCTCCAGCAGATGATGCGCGCGCTCGGGGCCGACGTTGTCGAGCACCGCCTGCAGCGCGTCGAGCCATTCGCGGGTCTCTTCCGGGTCGTGGTCGTGGCCCGGGGTCGTCGTTTCGTTCACAGCGTGCTCCTGACATGGCCGCGCACGACCCTGGACAGGCCGCGCTGATCTGCTGCCAATGTAGACCGCTGTATCGCGATACGTCCAATATATGAAAGCATTGCCTGCGATCTGCTTTGAATATGGATCATGGAACTCCGCCATCTGCGTTACTGCGTTGCCGTTGCCGATGCCCGCCACTTCACCCGCGCCGCGAAACAGCTCGGCATCGGCCAGCCGCCGCTGTCGCAGCAAATTCAGGGCCTGGAACGTGAACTGGGCATGCCGATCTTCAAGCGGCTGCCGCGCGGCGTCGCGCTGACCGACGCCGGCGCCGCCTTCGTCGAGGACGCGCGGCGCATCCTGCGCGATGTCGATTTGGCGACCGAGCGGGCACGCCGCGTCTCGCGCGGCGAGGTCGGCCGGGTGCGCGTCGGCATGATCAACTCGGCGCCGTTCCATCCGCTGATCCCGCGCCTGATCCGCGAGTTCCGCCGCCAGTCGCCGAACGTCGCGCTGAGTCTGGAGGAAGGCACGACGCCAGACCTCGCCGCCGCCGTGCGCGCGCAGGCGATCGACGTTGCCTTCGTGCGTCCGCTGCTTGGCGACGAACAGGGCCTGTGCGTCGAAGCGCTGCTCGACGAGGATCTGGTCATCGCCCTGCCGTCCGGTCACCCGCTGACCAGGCGCACTCGCGTACCGCTGATGGCGCTGTCGATCGAACCCTTCGTGCTGTTCCCGCGCACCGTCGGTGCCGGCCTGCACGACGAGATCATCAGCGCCTGCCGGAATGCAGGATTCTCGCCGCGCATCGTGCAGGAAACCTCGCAGGTGACTTCGATCGTCAACCTGGTCGCGGCCGGCATGGGCGTCTCGATCGTGCCGGCCTCGATGCAGCAGGTACATAGCGACGGCGTGAGTTATCGTGCGATCCAGAAGCCGACGCCCAAGGCGCGGTTGTCGCTGATCTTCCGCGACGCCGACCGCAGCGTCCCGCATATTCGCAGCCTGCTGGAGCTGACCCGCAGCCTCGCAGCGCAGATCGCACGCAGCACCAGGAGCGCAGCATGAGCCAGAAAGCGGTGGAGGAACTGGATGCCGCCGTCGATCGCATCATCGCAACGGTCGGCAAGCGCATCGTGCTGGGCCTGCCGCTCGGGCTCGGCAAGCCGGTCGAGCTGGTCAACGCGCTGTACCGGCGGGTCGCCGCCGATCCCAGTCTGCATCTGCGCATCCTGACGGCGCTGACACTGGAAAAGCCGCGCGGTTCCAGCGCGCTCGAACAGAACTACCTCAAGCCTTTCGTCGACCGCGTGTTCGCCGGCGTGCCGGATCTCGACTACGCGGCGGCGCTTGCGAAGAAGCAGCTGCCGCCGAACATCGAGATCAGCGAGTTCTACTTCCGTCCGGGTTCGATGATCGGCAATCCCGCCGCGCAGCGGAACTACGTCAGCAGCAACTACACGCACGCGGCGCGCGATGTGTTCGAGCAGGGCTGCAACGTTTCCGCGCAGCTCGTGTGCCGTCGCGACGGTCGTTACAGCCTGTCCTGCAATCCGGACACGTCGCCGGAACTCGTGGCACTGATGCGCGCGAGCGGACGGCCGCACCTCGTCATCGGCGTCGTCAACCAGAACCTGCCGTACATGGCGAACGATGCCGAGGTCGATGCCGGCTTCTTCGACCTCATCGTCGACACGCCGGGCACCGCGAGCACACTGTTCCCGATGCCCAAGCAAGCGGTCGGTGCTGCGGACTACGCGATCGGCCTGCACGCCAGCACCTTGATCCGCGACGGCGGTACGCTGCAGGTCGGCATCGGCGCACTCGGCGATGCGCTGGTCCACTCACTGCAGCTGCGCCACAAGGACAACGCCGGCTATCGTGCGGCGGCGGACGCGCTGGGCGCGCAGCATCACGCAAAGCTGATCGATGGCTACGGCGGGCTGGGTGTTTTCAACGAGGGCCTCTACAGCGCGACGGAAATGTTCGTCGACGGCTTCATCGCGCTGATCGAAGACGGCATTCTCAAGCGGCGCGTCTACGATCATTGGGCCCTGCAGCGCCTCGTTGACGAACATCGTTGCCTGCCGCAGGCGCTGAAGCCCGAAGTGCTCGACGGCCTCGCCGAACTCGGCGTCGGCATGCTGCGCGAAAGCGACTTCCGCCGGTTGCAGCGCCACGGCCTGTTCAACGACGCGACCCGCTATGCCGACGGCCACATCATGGTGCCGGACGGCGAGCGCGTCGTCGCGAACCTCGGCGACCCGGCCGTGCGCAAGGTACTGGCACGCTGCCTCGGTGCCGCGCTGCGCCACGGCATCTTCCTGCATGCCGGCTTCTTCGTCGGCCCGGCGGCGTTCTATCGTGCACTGCACGACATGCCGGACGCGCAGCGCGACGCCATCTGCATGACGGGCGTCGACAAGACCAACCAGCTCGATGCCCAGCCGCGCCTGTATCGTGCGCAGCGCCGCGAAGCGCGCTACATCAACACCGGCATGATCGCGACCTTGTCCGGCGCCGTGTGCTCGGACGGACTCGACAACCTGCAGGTCGTTTCCGGTGTCGGCGGTCAATACAATTTCGTCGCGATGGCGCACGAACTGCCGCGTGCCCGCTCGATCCTGCTGGTCCGTGCCGCGCGCGAAAAGGGCGATGGCAGCGGCAGCAGCAACATCGCCTTCAGTTACGGCCATACGACGATCCCGCGCCACCTGCGCGACATCGTCATCACCGAATACGGCATTGCCGATCTGCGCTCGAAGACCGATGGCGAAGTCGCACAGGCGCTGATCGAGATCGCCGACTCGAGGTTCCAGGGTGAGCTGATCGAGCAGGCGCGCCGTGCCGGCAAGATCGCCGCCGACTACCGGCTTCCCGAGCATCGCCGCAACAACCGGCTGGAACGGATCGAGGCGACGTTTGCACAGCTGCGCACGAACAGCCGCTTCCCGGCCTTTCCGCTGGGTTGCGACTTCAGTGCGGAAGACCTTCGTCTCGGTGCAGCGCTCAAGCAGGTGCAGAAGCGCGCGACGCAGACGCCGAAGTGGAAGCTGATGCTGGAGCTGCTGAGCTTCAGGGCGGGGCAGATTCCGGCGTCCGCGCGCCCGGCGCTGCAGCGGCTCAAGCTGGAAGCGCCGCAGACCCTGCAGGACAAGGTCGCGCGGATGCTGGTCGTCGAGGCGCTCGCCTAGACTTTGGAGAACTGCATGCCCTCGTCGGCCACCGACCTGTACTTCAGCAACAGCAGGTCCTTCACGTAGCTCTGATGCAGGCGCCAAGGCGTGCGGGCGCCCTGCTTGGGCAGCTGATCGATCGCGCGCTGGACGTAGCCGGAGGAGAAATCGATCAGCGGCAGTTCCGCCATGTCCGGGTCGAGATTGCGCGGCATGCACTGGCGGTAGCCGTGCTGGTCCATGTGCTTGAGCAGGCGGCACACGTACAGGCTGGTCAGGTCGCACTTCAGCGTCCATGACGCATTGGTGTAGCCGATCGCGAACGCGAGGTTCGGTACATCACTGCACATCATGCCCTTGTAGCTCAGTGTCTTCGACGCGTCGACCGGCTCGCCGTCGATGCTGAGTGCTGCGCCGCCGAGCAGCTGCAGCTGCAGGCCGGTCGCGGTGACGATCAGGTCCGCGTCGAGGTGCGTGCCCGACTCCAGCTGGATGCCGTTCTCGGTGAAGCGTTCGATCCGGTCGGTGACGATCGTGGCCTTGCCCGAGCGCAGCGACTTGAACAGGTCGCCATCCGGGATCAGGCACATGCGCTGGTCCCAGGGTTTGTAGCTCGGCGTGAAGTGCGGGTCGATCTTCGCGTCGCGCCCGAGACCGATGCGCACGCCCTTGCGCACCATCTTCTTCACCAAGTCCGGCCGCGTGCGGCACAGGTGAAAGAAGAACATGCCCATCAGCACGTTCTTCCAGCGCGTGATGGCGTAGGCCAGCTGTGCCGGTGCGATGCGGCGCAGCGCGTTGGCGATCTTGTCGCGCGCCGGCAGCGACAAAATATAGGTCGGCGAGCGTTGCAGCATCGTCACGTGCGCGGCGGTCTGCGCCAAGGTCGGCACCAGGGTCACGGCAGTGGCGCCGCTGCCGATGATGACGACCTTCTTGTCTGCGTACTCGACATCCCCGGTCCATTGCTGCGGATGGACGATGCGACCGCGAAAGTTCTCTCTGCCCTCGAACTTCGGCGTGTAGCCCGCCTCGTAGCTGTAGTAGCCGCTGCACATGTAGAGGAAGTTGCAGCTGACGCGAACGATTCCTCCGTCGCGCTCGCATTCGACCGTCCAGCGTGCATCGGCGCTCGACCAGTTCGCGCGCACGACGCGATGGCGGTACCGAATCCTCGCATCGACGCCGTAATCCTTCGCGGTCTGCCGCACGTAATCGAGGATCGCCGGGCCGTCGGCAATCGCCTTCGCCGCCGTCCAGGGCCGGAACGAATAGCCCAAGGTGTACATGTCGGAATCCGAACGGATGCCCGGATAGCGGAACAGATCCCAGGTGCCGCCGCTGCGATCGCGCGCTTCGAGGATCGCGTAGGTCTTGCCGGGACATTCCTTCTGCAGCACGCAGGCCGCGCCGATGCCGGACAGGCCGGCGCCGACAATCAGGACGTCAAGGTGATCGACCGGCGGCGCGGCGGCATCGAGGGGCATGGTTGGAGATCGGGCGGAAAAGGGACCGGCGCACTGTAAGGGCAGCGCCGACGACGCGCCTATGACCGAAGACGGCAGCGAGGAACCATGGACGACAACCGGCGCGGTTGGCGCGACCGAAGGCGCGTTGCCGCAGCGCTGCCGACGAACGTCGGGAATCGCCTGAAGGACGGCCTGCGGATTCGCACACGGATTCGGCAGTCTGGCGCCATGCCAGCAACCTCATGCCGGGACCTGCAATGAACACGAGTTATCTGAGCGGCACCTACGACAGCGCCCTGGTCTGGGTGTCCTATCTGATCGCCTGTCTTGCCGCCTATGCGGCAATCGACATGGTCCAGCGCATCCGCGACAACCGCGAGCACGAGAAGCGCTGGCTGGTGCTCGGTGCGGTGATGATGGGCTGCGGCATCTGGACCATGCACTTCATCGGCATGCAGTCCTTCAGCCTGCCCTTCGAGCTGAGCTACGCAGTCGGCAAGACCGTGCTGTCCCTGGTCGCCGCCATCGCGGTCGCGTTGCTCGCGCTGTGGGCTTCGAGCCGCCAGGCGATGGGCGCGAGCGCGGTCGTCGCCGGCGCGTTCCTGATGGGCATCGGCATCTGTGCGATGCACTACATCGGCATGTTCGCGATGGAGATCCAGCCGGGTATCCATTGGAACTGGTCGCTGGTGGGCGCTTCGGCCGTCATCGCCGTAGTCGCCTCGGGCGCGGCGCTGTGGCTGTTGTTCAATCTGCCGCGCGTGTCGCGTCGCTACTGGCTCGCCGCCCGCCTCGGCGCGGCACTGATCATGGGCGTTGCCGTCGTTGGCATGCATTACACCGGCATGGCCGCGGCGAACTTTCCGGTCGGCAGCACCTGTGGTGTCATCGGCGGCCTCGGCGGCAGCTGGATGACCTATCCGCTCGCGACGATCGCGAGCGCGACGACGCTGATCATGCTGGCGCTGTCGGCTTTCGATGTCCGCTATCAGGCCCGCCAGAAGGAACAGCAGCGCCAGGCCGAGCTCGAACAGCGTGCGCGCATCCTCGCGCTGTACGACGAACGCACGATGATGCGCAACCGCGCGTCTTTCCAGCAGGAAGTCGTCGCCTGGATCCAGAACTGCGACCAGACCAGGCAGAGCTTCGACCTGTTCCACTGCGCGCTGAAGCTCGACGGCGCAGCCCACGACGAACATGTCGAGATCGCGATGCGCGATATCGCCGAGCGCCTACGTCCGCGCCTGCGCGACAGCGACATCCTTGCGCGCTTCAGCAAGAACGAATTCATCGTGCTGCGCAAGCGCGAGCACAGCGCCGACCTGCCGCAGCGTTTGCACGAACAGCTGCACGTCGTCTGCAGTCAGCCGATCGTGCGCAGCGACGTCCAGATCAGGCCGCAGCCGCAGCTTGGCAGCGCGCAGTTCCCCAACGACGGTCGCCACTCGCGCAATCTGCTGCAGGTCGCGCAGCGGCAGGCAGCGATGGACGCCCAGCCGCTTCCGATGCAACGTGTGGCCTGAGCAACCGCGTTCATTACCTCCGCGGACCTGACATGAAATCAGGGGCTTGCTCGACATAAGGGCCCGGCTCCCGAGTCATTGAACTTTGCCCCTCCCTGCCGTCTAATAGATTCATGCGTCGCTATCTCGCCCACATCGTCGTGCTGCTCACGCTGTGTATCGGCTTCCAGCCGGTCGCGCAGGCGTTCGCTGCCCGCTGCGCGAGTGCTGGCGAGCCGGCGGTCGAGATGATGGCGATGGCCGATTGCGGTGCGCATGCCGACCATCAGATGGAAACGGCGAAGCTGTCCGACGCGCATGTCATGGGCAATGCCGATTGCTGTCAGTCCGGCAGCTGCACCATGCCGGCTTGCGCGACCGCCGCCGCCGCCGTTGCCTCAGTCGCGTTTCCGAGACCCCTCACCAGACCCGACACGTACCTCTCGCCGCTGCGAGCGCCATCGACCCTGTCCGGGCATGGCCAGGATCTGATCCGTCCCCCACTGAAGTCTTGAGAAAGCCGTAGCGGCGCAGGGGTTCCTGCGCGCTACCGTCCGTTCCGATGGTTTGGAACGGCAGCCCTTTTTCATGTGCTTCTTCTGGGAGATGTCCGGTGGTTTCCCGATATTTGATGTTGCCTGCGTCCCTGCTGCTGACGGGATTGGCAGGTTGTGCCAGCGTTCCCGACGATTGGGGACGTGGCGATGTTGCCCGCTTGACGGCCGAGCGCGGCCGTAGCGTTGCCGACAATGCCGATGCCAAGGCCTTCACGACGCAGACCTTGAGCGCTCCGCTCTCGGCCGACGCGGCCGTGCAGCTGGCCTTGCTAAACAACCCTGACTTCCGACGCCAGACTGCGATGCTGGGCTTTGCGGCAGCGGATCTGTATGACGCTGCGCGTCTGGCGAATCCGACGTTCTCGCTGACGCGCCTGAGCGGCGACTCCAGCGGAGGCGTCAACATGCCGCAGTTGACGCTCGGCATCGCGGTCAACTTCCTCAACCTGTTGTTGCTGCCTGCCAACAGCCGCTATGCGGAAGCGCAGTTCGAGGCCGCCAAGCTGGAGGTCGGCGCGGCCACGCTCGATCTCGCCGCTGAAGTCGAGGCAGCCTGGTTCGAGGCGGCCGGAACCGAGCAGCTGGCCCTGATGAGAGCCGCCGCGGCAAAGGCGCAACGTGCTTCGGCAGACCTTGCGAAGCGTTTCTATGATGCGGGCAACATCAATGCCCGCGAGCTCGCGATGGAACAGGCGGCCGCCAGCCAGGCAGCGCTTGAGGCGCTGTCGGCGCGCGCCGATGCGGTCGATGCACGCGCGGCCTTGAACCGTCTGATGGGGCTCGCCTCGGCGCAGTCGCAATGGACGCTCGATGCGCGACTCGCCGAACCGCTAGCCAGTGAGGACGACGTCGCCACGCTGCAGCGCCTGGCGATCGACAGCCGCCTCGACGTTGCCAGCCTGCGCCAGCGTTCGCAGGCGATCGCCAGTCGCTTCGGCCTCGAACGCAAGACGCGATTCATCAACAGTCTGGAGCTGGGCTACGAGCGCG
Organism: Fontimonas sp. FW305-C-3; assembly: GCF_058783185.1. NCBI lineage: Bacteria > Pseudomonadati > Pseudomonadota > Gammaproteobacteria > Nevskiales > Nevskiaceae > Fontimonas > Fontimonas sp. FW305-C-3. Next base: position 235,964 of record NZ_JBYSYK010000001.1, read on the forward strand.
ACCGTGACTTCGACGGTGCGGTCAACGCCGGCCCGACACTGGCGCTGGAACTGCCGCTGTTCAACTGGGGCGGTGGCCGTGTGGCAGCAGCACAGGCCGCGCTGGACGACGTCGAAGCCGAACTTGATGCGCGAGTGCTGGATGTCTCCAACGACGTTGCACGCGGCGCTGCGAAGCTGGAGGTTTTGCGTCAGCTCGCATACGAGTATCGCGACGCACTGGTACCGCACCGCGAAACGATCGTGGCACGCATGCAGGAAGAGCAGAACTACATGCTGATCGGCATCTTTGAAGTGCTGGCTGCCAAACAGCAGGAGTACGAAGCCTATGCCGGCTACATCGACACCGTGCGCGCGTACTGGGTTGCCCGCAGCGAACTGGCGCGCGCTGTCGGTCGGCGCCTGCCCAGCAGCGACCAGACGGCGAAGCCGACACTCGACGCCAGCGAGATCGTCCGCCCCAAAGCCGGCGGCGGCGGCCACAGCGGGCACTCGATGCACAGTGCGGAGGCGGCGCAGCCGGAGATGGACCACAGCATGCACCAGATGCCCAAGAAGGCCGATGCGCCCATGAGTGACCCGCACGCGGGTCACCAGATGCCGGCAATGCCGGACTCCGGACACAACCACTGAAGCTGATCGTCGCGTCACAGATCGCGACATCCTGAAAAAGGAACATTCCAATGAACACACAGATGCTTCGTTACTTTTCCATCCTGCCGATTTTCGCGCTGAGCGCCGTTGTGCAGTACGCCAATGCTCACGATCCGGCGCTGCACGCCAAGGAGGCGGCTGCAAAGAACGCGGCACCCGACTGCGCGTCCATGCAAGCGCTCGATCATTCAAAGATCGATGCCAACGATCCGGTCATGAAAGCCATGATGCTCAAGTGCGCAGAGGCGCCGCAGGGCGAGATGCAGGGCATGGATCACACGAAGATGCAGCAAGGTGAGATGCAGGGTATGGATCACTCCCAAATGCAGCCGAGCGCCACGATGGCGCCCACCCAGCCTGAATCGCACGGAGGCCACTGATGACGACGCGACGCGATTTACTGCAGGCGCTGACGGTGGGTGGTGTCGGCCTCATGGCCGGCATGCCGCGCGCCGCGCAGGCCCAGCACGAAGGGCACGACATGTCCGGCATGGCGATGGACGCGGAAAAGCCCAAGGCCGCCAAGCCGGCGGTGCGCCATCCGCAAGGCTATCTGCCGGTGCGCACGCTCAATGGCTGGACCTTGCCTTACACCATGAAAGGCGGCGTCAAGGAATTTCACCTCGTGGCGGAGGAGATCGAGCACGAGTTCGCCCCCGGCACCCGCGCGAAGTGCTGGGGCTATAACGGCACGACACCGGGACCGACGATCGAAGCGGTGGAAGGTGATCGGGTGCGGATCTTCGTCACCAACCGCCTCAACGAAGGCACCAGCATCCACTGGCATGGCATCGACCTGCCGGCGGGCTTCGATGGTGTGGCCGGCCTCAACCAGCCGGCGATCGGGCCGGGCGAAACCTTCGTCTACGAGTACACGCTCAAGCAGAACGGCACGCACATGTATCACCCGCATGCCGACGAGATGACGCAGATGGCGTTCGGCATGATGGGCCTGTTCATCATCCATCCGCGCGAGCCGGAAAAGGTCGCGGTCGATCGCGATTACGCCTTCCTGCTGCACAACTGGGCGCTGCACCCGGGCCGCTACCGGCCCGATCCGTCGGTGATGACCGACTTCGATCTGTGGACCTTCAACAGCAAGGTCTTTCCGGCGACCGAGCATCTCGTCGCGCGTACCGGCGAGCGCATCCGCATCCGCATGGGCAACCTGTCGATGTGGAATCACCCGATCCACTTGCACAGCAATCCGTTCTGGGTGACCGGCTCCGACGGCGCGCGCTGGCCGCAGGCACAGTGGCGCCGTGAGGTGACGGAGATCATCGGCGTCGGCCAGATGCGCGACATCGAGTTCGAGGCGATCGAGCCCGGCGACTGGGCGTTCCATTGCCACATGGCACATCACACGATGAACGCGATGGGCCACTCCATTCCGAACCCCGCGGGCGTCGATCAGAGCGGCGTCGACGAGGAGATCCGCAAGCATCTGCCCGGCTACATGGCGATGGGCCGTTACGGCATGTCCGAGCACGCAGAGCACCTTGAGGGCGGCATGAAAGGGCCGGCCAACACGATGCCGATGATGACTGGCAAGGGTCAGTTCGGGCCGATCGAGATGGGCGGCATGTTCACCGTCGTCAAGGTCCGCGACAACCAGCCGACGGGCGACTACAGTGATCCGGGCTGGTACCGCTATCCGAAGGGCACGGTGGCCTATCGCGTCAGCTCCGATCCCAACTTCGGCCGCCCGGCGCGTCGCGACCCTTACGGCAAGTCTTCATCTGCGCCAGCGGCGGAATCGCCGATGCCGCAGATGGACCATTCCAAGCACGGTAGCTGAGGAGCACATCGGTCATGAAAACCATCAAAACCTTGCTGTTTCTGGCGGTACTCGGGCTGCTCGGCGGCGTCGGCTTCCTCTATTCGGGCTGGTACCCGATGGGCGCCGACGTGCCGCACAACAAGCTGACGTACTGGCTGCTGGAAACCTTGCGCGAGCGATCCGTCGCGCGCTCGATCGTCGGCATCGAAGTGCCGCCGCTCGACGACCCGCGAATGCTGTTGAGCGGCGGTGCCGACTACAACGACATGTGCGTCGGCTGTCATCTGAAGCCCGGCATGGGGGATTCCGACTTCGCGCAGGGCCTCTATCCGCAGCCGCCGAATCTGGCGATGGGCCAGGACGCGCACGGCCACGCACATGGCGCCGGTGATGCCGGTGCCGCGCGGCAGTTCTGGATCATCAAGCACGGCATCAAGGCCAGCGGCATGGCGGCGTTCGGCAAGTCGCATGACGACGAGCGCATCTGGGCGATGGTGGCCTTCCTGCAGAAACTGCCGACGCTGACGGAAATGGAATATCAGATCCTCAGTTCGCGCACGCCGGCGACCGCAGCGCCTGCGGCAAGCGATGCGCCTGCAATGCCCGCTGCACCCGAAGCACCTGCAGCGACTGAGGAGGACCACGGCGGCCACGCCGGATGACCTGAGTCGCTGGTCGGGAATTCAGCGCTCGCCGCCGCAGCACGCCGCCTTCGCGGGCGGCGGCTGCGCGTAGCGGTCGTGGTGCCGCACCCAGGCCATCGGATGTTCGAGATCATCCTCGTCGCGGCCGCGCGGCGTCAGGTCGATGAAGTCGTAGGCCCCCATCATCAACTCCACACCGCGGCCGTAGGTCGAATAGGTGTGGAACAGTTCGCCGCCTGCGTTCTTGCAGAACACGCTGATGCCGGGCGCCTCGTCCTGCGGGAAATGCTGCGGGCCGAAGTTGTAGTAGACCTCGCCGGCGGCGCGCTCCTGCGGCGCGAAGCTCACGCCGAAGTCGCGGTTGAAATCGTTGCCGTGCGATGACGCCCAGTTGAACGTCCAGCCCATGCGCTCGCGGAAGCGCAGCAGTTCGGCGAGCGGTGCACGCGAAACCACCAGCAGCGTGATGTCGCGCTGCTGCAGATGCGGCAGCGCGCCGGCGATGTGGTCGGCCATGAAGGAACAGCTCGGGCAGCCCTGCTGCCAGCCGGGCCCCAGCATGAAGTGCTGCACGATCAGCTGGCTGCGGCCTTCGAACAGTGCTGCCAGAGAACGCCGGCCGGCGGTGGTGTCGAAGACGTACTCCTTGTCGATGCGCACCCAGGGCAGCGCGCGGCGTTCGTGTGCCAGCTCGTCGCGCAGGCGCGTCAGCGCCTTCTCGCGTTGCAGCAGTGCCTTGCGCGCGGCGAGCCATTGGTCGGGCGTCACAACCGCTTGCTGGGTCATCGGTTTCGCGGAGAGTTCACTCATGGCGGATCACCGCGCCCGACGCGGGCGGCGCACCGCGCGGATCTTGCCGCTGCCGCCGCCGCCGCAATAGAAAAGATCGGCGCCATCCGACTCCAGGCCGCTGACGCCGACACTGGCCGGCATCTCGAGGCGCTCAAGCACCGCGCCGCTGTGCGGATCGATGCGGCGGATGTCGCTTTCCTCGGCTTCCCAGGTGCCGTGCCACAGCTCGCCGTCGACCCAGGTCACGCCGGTGACGAAGCGATTGGACTCGATGCTGCGCAGGATCGTGCCGGTCTGCGGATCGATCTGGTGGATCTTGCGCTCGCGGTACTGGCCGACCCACAGGCTGCCTTCGGCCCAGGCCATGCCGGAATCGGCGCCGTGGCCGGGCGCCGGGATCGACGCAATGATCTCGCCCGTCGCCGGATCGATCTTGTCGATGCGCGCCTCGGCGATCTGGTAGAGATGCTTGCCGTCGAACGCGGTGCCGGCGTCGCCGGCGCACTTGAGCTCGCCGGTGATCTCGCCGCTGTGCGGATCGATCGCCAGCAGGCGTTCGCCGGCGGCTGCCCACACACGCCGGCCATCGTGGGTCACCCCGTGGATGTTCTTCGTGCCCTCGAAAGGCCCGTACTCGCGGACGATCTCCGCGGCCTGCGTCACTGCTGTGCTGTTCATGTCCGGCTCCTTGGCGGTGCGCCGACAATCGGATGCATCGGCGGCGTGGAAGCAATCTACCCGGCTGGCAGAACAGCAGGGAGTAACAAGTTCGTCGCGAATCCGGTCAGCGGTGCCGCCAGCCAGCGCTGCGCACGCGCGCGTCCGATGGAGCGCACTCGCTTCTCGGACTCCAACTCGATCAAGGCGCGTTGCACCGTGCGCTGGCTCGCACCCAAGGCCAAGGCCAGCGCGGATGTCGGCCAGGCGATGCCGTCGGCAAGTATCGCCAGCAGCGAAGCCTGCTCGCCCTCGATCGGCGGCAGCAGCACGGTCACAGGGCGGTTCCGCAGCGGCTGCAGCGCGAAGCCGCGCTCGCTCGCATCGATGCGCGCCAGTGGCGCGATCAATGCGCGCAGGCGGCCGATCTCGACGCGCAGGCGCGCGCGGTGCGTTTCGTTCGGACGGCGCGCACGGAATGCCCGCGCAATGAGCTCGTTGCGATCGACGTCGGCAGGCCAGGCTTCGGCGAGCGCGCGTGCCAGCGCAAACAGCACGGGCCGGCGTGCCAGTGATTGCCATTGCGCGCCGGTGCCGAGTGCGCGGCGACAGGCGTCGATCACCAGCGTGTCGGACGCAAACAGCGCTTCGACTTCGTCGAGCCGCAACAGCTGCTCTTGCCCGTCGCGAACGCGACGCGCGGCCGGTCGCTCGACTGCGGCCAGTGCCTCATCGACCTCCGCCTGCAAGGCCGGCACGCCGGCACGCCCGGCGGCGCTGCGCGCACGCAGCAGCGCAGCGCGCGCGGCCGCGGTGCGCAGGGCGCGCAGATCCAGTTCGGCCGCCGCCATCTCGGCGATGACGCGCAGCGGTGGCGGCAGACTCTGGCCGTCGAGCCGGCCCAGCATCGCCGCCGCGTCGTCGAGGCGTCCGAGCAGCAGCAGCCGGCGCACCGCGATCAGGCGCGCTTGCAGCGCATTGGCGCGGTCGGCGCGTGCTTCGAGAATCTTCGCCGCGGACTCCAGCGTGCGCGGCGAGTCATGGAAATCGCGCATCGCCAGCGCCACTTCGGCTTCGGCGACGACACAGCGCGCACGTGCGAGCGCTTCCTTGGACCCGAACTCGCGGGCCGCGCGGCGCAGCAGTTCGCGGGCGCGCGCATGCTCGCCGAGCTGCGCCATCGCAATGCCGCGCAAGGCCAGCGCCGGCGGATCGCTGCGCAGCGCAACGCGCTTCAGCGCACCCAGCGAGTCGCCGCCGGCGAGCGCGCGTGCCGCGGCTGCAATCAGGGAATCCATGCCGCCAGCTTAGCGCGCGCCGCCAAAAAAGAAGGGGCTCGAAACACGAGCCCCTTCGTTCGTCCGGCGAATCCGCGCGCTAGAAAAGCTTCAGCAGGATGATCGGCGTGAACGGATGACCGTCGACGTCGGCAGTCGGGCTGCGGTTGTCGTCCAGCGCGTCCGCGAGACCGATGACGTTCTGGTCGGAGACCTTGAGCAGCAGTTCCTTGGGCAGGAAGTGGCTGCTCTGGCGCGTCGTCTCCTGCTGGCTCGCGCCGAAGTAGTAAGCCTGGAAGACGTAACCATTGCCGAACAAGGCATTCGGCAGTGCCGACGCGTTGTACGTGAAGACGACCTGGCCGTTGGTCACGACGCCTTGCTGCTGCGGCAAACCGGCCACCGGATCGGCGTCGAGGCGCGCATAGAACACGCCGAGATCGACGCGCTGGCCGTCAGGAACGACGACGTAGCGTCGCTGCGCCTGGTTGAAGACATACGGCGTGACGCGCACGGTGATGTTGCCGCTGCTGTCCGGCACCACGACGACGCCATTGCCGTTCGGATCGGTCTGGCTGTTGCCGAACTGGATCTGCGCGGTGAAGCCGTCGGCGCCCAGCGGATTGACCGGCAACTTCGCGATGAACACCGGCGTGTAGGGATGGCCGTCGATCGCATCGGTCGGACTGCGGTTGTCGTCCATCGCATCCGCGAGGCCGATGACGTTCGCCACCGGCAAGGCGAGCACCAGTTCCTTGGGCAGGAAGTGGCTGCTCTGGCGGGTCGTCTCCTGCTGGCTCGCGCCGAAGTAGTAGGCCTGGAAGATATAGCCGTTGCCTTCGAGCGCGTTCGGCAGCTCGGCGGCGTCGAAGCTGAACACGACCTGGCCGTTGGCGACGGTGCCGATCTTCTTCGGCAGCGCGGCGACGGGGTCGGCATCGGGCCGCAGATAGAACGCGCCGAGGTCGACGCGCTGGCCGTTGGGCACCCGCACGTAGCGCCGCGTCGTCGTGTTGAAGACGTAGGGCGTCACGCGGACCGTGATGTTGCCGTTGGCGTCGGGCAGCACGACAAGTCCGTTGCTGCTCGGATCGGCCTGGCTGGCGCCGAACTCGATGCGCGCGGTGAAGCCATCGCCCTGGACGAGATTGCTCGGCAACGCGGCAACGAACACCGGCGTGAACGGATGGCCGTCGAAGGCGGCGGTCGGGCTGCGGTTGTCGTCCATCGCATCGGCGAGGCCGATGACGTTCTGATCCGGCAGGCCCAGTGCCAGTTCCTTGGGCAGGAAGTGGCTGCTCTGCCGCGTCGTCTCCTGCTGGCTGGCGCCGAAGTAGTACGCCTGGAAGACGTAGCCGTTGCCTTCGACCGAGCTGGGCAGATCGGCCAGGTTGTACGTGAAGATCACCTGGCCGTTGGTCACGACGCCCTGCTGCTGCGGCAGGCCGTCGACCGGATCGGCATTCAGGCGTGCGTAGAACACACCGAGGTCGACGCGCTGACCATCCGGCACCGGCACGTACTGCTGCGTCGCCGTGTCGAAGACATACGGCGTGACGCGGACGGTGATGTTGCCGTCGGCATCCGGCAGGACGACCACGCCGTTGCTGCTGGGATCGAGCTGGCTGCTGCCGAACTGGATGCGCGCGGTGAAGCCGTCGCCCTGCACCAGCGGGGTTGGCAGCGCGGCGACGAACACCGGCGTGAACGGGTGGCCGTCGAAGGCATCGGTCGGGCTGCGGTTGTCGTCGATCGCATCGGCGAGGCCGATGACGTTCTGATCCGGCAGGCCGAGCACCAGCTCCTTGGGCAGGAAGTGGCTGCTCTGGCGTGTCGGCTCATTCACCGCCGGGCCGAAGTAGTAGGCCTGGAAGATGTAGCCGTTGCCCTCGAGCGAGCTCGGCAGCGTCGCGACGTTGTACGTGAAGATCACCTGGCCGTTGCTGACCGTGCCGATCTTCTTCGGCAGCGCCGCGACGGGATCGGCATCGAGTCGCGCATAGAACACGCCGAGATCGATGCGCTGACCATCCGGCACGACGGCGTACTGCTGGGTTGCCGTATCGAAGACGTAGGGCGTGACGCGGACGGTGATGTTGCCGTTGGCGTCCGGAATCGCGACAACGCCGTTGCCGCTCGGATCGCTGACGCCGCCGCCAAACTGGATGCGTGCGGTGAAGCCGTCGCCCTGCACGAGGCTGGTCGGCAGCGCGGCGACGAACACCGGCGTGAACGGGTGGCCGTCGAAGGCATCGGTCGGGCTGCGGTTGTCGTCCATCGCATCGGCCAGGCCGATGACGTTCTGGTCGGGGATGCCGAGGATCAGTTCCTTGGGCAGGAAGTGGCTGCTCTGCCGCGTTGTCTCCTGCTGGCTGGCGCCGAAGTAGTACGCCTGGAAGACGTAACCGTTGCCTTCGAGCGAGCTTGGCAGCGTCGCGACGTTGTAGGTGAAGACCACCTGGCCATTGGCGACGGTGCCCTGCTTCTGCGGCAGGCCCGCGACCGGATCGGCATCGACCCTTGCGTAGAACACGCCCAGATCCACCCGCTGGCCGTCCGGCACCGGGATGTAGCGCCGCTGCGACGCGCTGTAGAGGTACGGCGTGACGCGGACCGTGATGTTGCCGTTGGCGTCCGGAATCGCGACGACGCCGTTGCTGGCCGGATCGGCACTGCTGCTGCCGAACTCGATGCGCGCGGTGAAGCCGTCGCCCTGGATCAGGCTGCCCGGCAGCGATGCGACGAACACCGGCGTGAACGGATGGCCGTCGAACGCGGCGGTCGGGCTGCGGTTGTCGTCCATCGCGTCGGCGAGGCCGATCGCGTTCTGGTCGTCGATGCCGAGCACGAGCTCCTTCGGCAGGAAATGGCTGCTCTGGCGCGTCGGCTCGTTCAGCGTCGGCCCGAAGTAGTAGGCCTGGAAGACATAGCCGTTGCCCTCGATCGAACTCGGCAGATCGGCGATGTTGTAGGTGAAGACGACCTGGCCATTGGTCACGACGCCCTGCTGCTGCGGCAGGCCGGCGACCGGGTCCGCATCGGGGCGCGCATAGAACACGCCGAGATCGACGCGCTGGCCGTTGGGCACCAGCCGGTAGCGACGCGTTGCGGCATCGAAAACATACGGCGTGACGCGGACGGTGATGTTGCCGTTGGCATCCGGCAGGGCGACCACGCCGTTGCTGCCCGGGTCGGCCTGGCTGTTGCCGAACTGGATGCGCGCGGTGAAGCCGTCGCCCTGGATCAGATTGCTCGGGATCGACGCGATGAACACCGGCGTGAACGGATGGCCGTCGAACGCCGTGCTCGGGCTGCGGTTGTCGTCCAGCGCATCGGCGAGACCGATGACGGTCTGATCCGCCGTCGCCAGCGTCAGCTCCTTCGGCAGGAAGTGGCTGCTCTGTCGCGTCGGTTCGTTCAGCGTCGGCCCGAAGTAGTAGGCCTGGAAGATGTAGCCGTTGCCTTCGATCGAGCTCGGCAGATCGTTGACGTTGTAGGTGAACGTCACACGGCCGTTGGCGACGGTGCCCTGCTGCTGCGGCAGGCCGGCGACCGGATCGCTGCCGAGTCGCGCATAGAACACGCCAAGATCGATGCGCTGGCCGTCCGGCACGACCACATAGCGCTGCTGGGTCTCGTTGAAGACGTAAGGCGTGACGCGGACCGTGATGTTGCCGCTGGCGTCCGGAATCGCGATGACGCCATTGCCGCTGGGATCCGCATCGCTGTTACCGAACTGGATCCGCGCGGTGAAGCCGTCGCCCTGGATGCCCGCGCCGCAGACCGGCGTCTCGCGGTTCGGATCGACCGCGTCGCAGAACGCATTGACGCCCTGCGCGACGCACTCGCCGAGATCCGTCGAACCCTGGCACAGCGCGCCGAGGAAGACGCTCAGGTCGGGAATCACGTACAGCGATGCCGTGGTCGTGTCCTGCAGGCCATCGGGGTCGCTGACGCGCAGCGACACCGTGCAGCTGCCGCCGCCGCTCGGCGCGGTGACGCTGGTGTTGGCCGTGCTGGTGCTGGAGAAGACCAGGCCGCAGCCGGAGCCGGCCGCCTCGCTCCACAGGTAGCTCAGCGTATCGCCGTCGGGGTCGGCGGAGCCGGCGCTGCTGAGGCTCACGCTGTCGCCGCCGAACGCGGGATTCGGCGAGATCGATACGACGGCGCTCGGCGCCTCGTTGTCGTCCACCGGATCCGGATCGGGTTGAACCGAAATCTGCACATCGTCGCTGGCCGCGGCGCCGTCGTCGTCGGTCACCGTCAGGCGGAAGGTCAGCGTCGTCAGCTGGCTCACCGTCGGCGCGGTGAAGCTCGGCGTCGCGGTGTTCGCGCCGCTCAGCGTGACGGCGTCGCCGACCGTCTGCGTCCACTGATAGCTGGCGATGGTGCCGTCCGGATCGCTGGAAGCGGCGCCGCTCAGGCTGACCGCGTCGCCACTGCCGACCGTCCGGTTCGGGCCGGCGTTGGCCAGCGGCACCTGGTTCGCGATGACGTTGCGGACCAGCACGTTGACCTCATCGGTGGCCTGCGCACCCTGGTTGTCGGTGACCTGCAGGCGCACGGTCACGATCGTGTCCGCATTCACCTGCGGCGCGAAGAACGAAGCCTGCGCCTGGCGGTTGTTCTGGATCGCGAACGGCACGCTGGAAACATTGGTCCAGCGGTAATCGATGATGATGCCGTCCTGATCGGCGCTGCCGCGTCCGTCGAGCGAAACCAGGCCGCCTTCGTCGACGGCGCGGTCGACGCCGGCCACCGCGACCGGAACCGCATTCGGGCTCGCCGGCGTGTCGCGGACGAGGATCGCCACGGTGTCGGAAGCACTGGCACCGGCGTCGTCGATCACGCTCACGCGGAAGCGATACGTCGTGTCGCCGTTGACCTGCGGGGCGCGGAAGCTCGGCGTCAGCGTGCCGGCATCCTGCAGTTCGATGCTGTTGCCCAGCGCAGTCCACAGGATGGACGCAAGCGCGCCGTCCGCATCGCTCGCCACGCCCGCCAGGTTGACGATCGCATTCTCGCCGACCGTCTGGTTCGGGCCCGCATCGACCGTCGGAACGACATTGGGATTTGCGCCGGTGTCGCGCACCGTGATGAGGACTTCATCGCTGGAGACGAGACCGTCGTCGTCGGTCGCGGTCAGGCGGAAGCGCAGCGTCGTATCGGTATCCACGCCCGGCGCGACAAAGCTCGGCGTCAGCGTGTCGGCATCCTGGATCGCCGTGCTGTGACCGATAGGCGTCCATTCGAGAAGGCTGATCGTGCCGTCCGTATCGCTGGCCTGACCGGACAGCTGGACGGTTTCGCCCTCGCTGCGGGTCTGGTCGGGCCCGGCCTCGACCATCGGCGCCAGCGGATCGGCGGGGCCAGGCCCCGGTTCGCTGCCGTTGTTGGAACTGCAGGCAACCACAGAAACAGCAGCCAGCGCGAGGCTGGCCATACGCAGCGAGTTGATCAACATTCCCCGGTACCCCCCAAGATACTGCTACGCAGCGTAGCAGAGATGCCTGGAGGCTTCTTCCACCCGATTAAGGGGGACAGCGCCTCGGGAATCCGAGCTTGGCGGGCAGTTCGCCCGATCCGTCCCTAGTAGATCGACGGCACGAACATCGAGGCCGGCACCGGATTGCGTAGGTAGTCCGGATGATGAATGCGGTCGGGCAGCGCGATCGGCGTGTGTTCGACCTCGCCGTAGGGAATCTGGCCGAGCAGGTGGTGGATGCAATTGAGCCGCGCGCGCTTCTTGTCCACCGCCTCGACCACCCACCAGGGCGATTCGGGAATATGCGTGCGCTCCAGCATGGTTTCCTTGGCCTTGGTGTAAAGCTCCCAGCGCCGCCGCGACTCCAGGTCCATCGGACTCAGTTTCCACTGCTTGAGCGGATCATGGATGCGCGCGCGGAAGCGGCGGTACTGCTCTTCGTCGGTGATCGAGAACCAGTACTTGATCAAGATGATTCCCGAGCGGACGAGCATGCGTTCGAACTCCGGCACCGTACGGAAGAACTCCTCGTACTCGTCGTCGTTGCAGAAGCCCATCACACGCTCGACCCCGGCGCGGTTGTACCAGCTGCGATCGAACAGCACGATCTCGCCGCCAGCCGGCAGATGCGTCACGTAGCGCTGGAAATACCACTGCGTGCGCTCGCGGTCGTTCGGCGCCGGCAGCGCCGCGACGCGGCACACGCGCGGATTGAGACGCTGCGTCACACGCTTGATCGCGCCGCCCTTGCCGGCCGAATCCCGGCCCTCGAACAGCACGACGACCTTGAGCTTGTGCTGGACGACCCAGCTCTGCAGCTTCACTAGTTCGCTCTGCAGGCGCAGCAGTTCGCGAAAATAGAAGTGCCGATCGACATCCGCGCCGCCGTCCGCGGTCGGCCCCGAAACCAGTGCCTCCAGCAGCTCGTCGTCGATTTCCATTTCAAGCTCTTCATCGAGATTGTCCTGGAACTCTTCTGCCAGCAGCTGCCTTCTGTCTGACGCTTCTTCGTTCGGGGTCATGGCACTTCGGATCGAAAGGGGACTCTCGCGACGGCGGCACCTCGATTCCGTCACGGAATCTGTCACAAGTCCTGAATAGTAGTGAGCCTAATATGACAAGGCCGTTACTCTCCGCGTCCCCATTTCGCCCTCTGCATGGCCGACCACTCCACCGAAGCGCATTCATCATCGGGCGACTACTCGCTTGCGTTATGGCTGCTGAAGCTCGGCAGCCTGGCAAACCTGTACTTCATCGCGAGCCTGCTGTCGCCGCGGGCCGCCGAGGTCGATGCCTGGATCGGCGTTCCGGCGCTGATCCTGTTCGCGGTGTCCGCGTATCGCTGTCTGTTTCCGGTGCGCTACGAAGGCAACATCGTCTTCCACGATTCGCCGCTGTCGTCGGTGTTCGCAACGCGCCTGCTGGCGACGTTCTCCGAAGTGGCCTACATCTTCCTGTTCTCCTACGTGCTGCGCCGGATCAACCAGGACCAGCTGGCGTGGGTGACCGTGCTGTCGTGGGCGATGGTCGGCCAGGTCGTCGTCAGTCAGGCTTTCGTCTGGACAGCCATCGCCTACGAACGCCTCGAATACTATTTCTACGAAGAGTTCGGCTGGGCGCTGATCTTCGCCATCAACACCATTGCCAGCGCAGGTCTGTACCTGTCCGCCGAAGCGCTGACCGACGGCGGCAGATTGCTGCTGCAACTGAACCTGCTGTTCGGTGTGCTGTATCTGCCCTGGCAAACGCTGCACCTGCGTTTCCTGCACGCCAATGCGCAGCGCGATCCGCAACCGCTCAGGCACAAGTCCATCGTCCCCGGCTTGCGGCGGTCCATCTTCGTCAAGGATCGCCGTACCGATGCCGCGTCCTGGGGCGGCTGGATCGGCCTGAGCTGGATGACGGCGTACTGGGCGACGCTGATTCCCTTATGGGTCCACACGATCGTCAGGACGCTCAATGGCTACTGACAACGCCGATTCCTCGACAACGCTGGTGTTATTGCCGGGACTGGACGGCACCGACGTGTTTTTCCGGCCCCTGCTGGCCCAGCTGCCGCCGACGATCCGGCCGCTGGTCCTGAGCTACCCCGATGATGGTCCCTACAGCTACGAAGAATTGCTCGATCTGGTCCGCGCTGCCCTGGCCGGAGTGCCGGCCTGCCATGTGCTTGCCGCCTCGTTCGGCGGACCGCTGGCGATCCTGCTCGCGGCGGCCGAGCCGGACAAGGTGCGTGGCCTGATCCTGACGGCGACGTTCGTGCGGACACCAAGGCCGGAGCTGGCACCGCTGCGCTGCCTGCTGCGCGCGCCGCTGCTGTGGACCGTGCGCGTCGTGCGGCGACTGCCGGTGTGGATACGCGCGCCGGAAGATGATCTGCGCCGCGCCAAGCGTGAAACCTGGCGGCGCGTTTCAGCGCGGGGACTGGCGGGAAGGGCACGCGCCGTACTCGCTGTCGATGTGCGCGCGGCGTTGGCGAACTGCCGGCAACCGCTGCTCAACGTGAGCTATGACCGCGATACCGTCGTGCGCCGTCGATACGGCGAAGAGATTCTCGGACATCGCGAGCATGCCGCCAGTGCCAGCCTGAGCGGCGGGCATCTGGCGATGTTCAGCGATCCGGCCGCGCTGGCGGCGGAAGTGGTCCGTTTTGTGGAAAGCCACTTGCCGTAGGGCGGGAAAGCCGCAGGCGTTTCCCGCCCTACGAGAGGATCGTGACCGCGGCGGTCTTCAGGCCGACTGCACCTTCTGCTGCGGCGGTGCGCGGTACCACTCGGTCATGTCGTCGTTCATCTGGCCTTTCCAGATGTAGTACGGGGCCTTGTGGTAGATCTTCAGGTCGTGGAACGGGTCGGTGATGATCTTGCTCGCCCATACGAGACCGGACTGCACGCCCATCAGGAAGAACAGATGCACGGTGCGGAAGATCACCGCGCCCATGCCGATGATCAGCCACAGGATCGCGGTGTTGTACAGGAAGCCGCGGGCGACTTCCGCGGTGCTGAAGAAGCCGAAGAACGTCGGCTGGAAGTACAGCACGATCGGCGCCAGCGCCCAGATGGCCAGCAACACGAACTTGCGCTGCAGGTTGTAGCCGACCTTGATCGCTTCCTTGTGTTCGTGCGTCGCCTGGTTCACTTCGTCGTAGTTCTTCGGCTCGAAGAAGAAGTGGCCGATCTGGCGCACGATCATTGCCAGCGGCCAGGCCGCCATCACCGCGGCGACCGGGTTGGTCCAGATCAGCACGTAGCTGGCGAGGAAGCAGCAGGCGCTGACCAGGTGCAGGCTCTGGTTGATGCGGTTGTGGTGGTAGTAGCGGTGGTCGTCCCAGCGCTGTTGGTGTAGCTCTTCGCCAAAAGTCATAACGGTTCTCCTTGAATCAGACAGAGGCTGCGGCAGTCAGCAGGGCCTGCCCCATGCGAATGGTGTCGCCGACGCGGATGCCCTCGGCGAGCGAGTAGTTGCCGGTCGCGAAAACGATGATCGTCGAGCCGTGCTGGAAGTAGCCCATCTCGTCGCCCTTGGCGAAGCTGCGCGTCCAGGCGATGCGGTTGGGGCCGCGGTAGTCCAGGCACAGCTCGTCGCTGAGCCCGCTGAAACGCATGCTGGCGACCAGAACCGCGGCCACCGGCACCAGGCACAGGCTGCCGCCGGTCGCCGGGTCGTGCAGCTGGACGACCGCGCGTTCGTTGAGGCAATAGAGTTTCTCGATGCGCTTGAGCGCGATCGGATTGACGTTCCAGGTGTCACCGGAGATGTAGCTGATCTCTTCCGTGCGGCAATCGACCGGCGCATGAAAGCGGTGGTACATGCTCGACTTCAGGCGCAGCGTCACGTACGTCCCGTTTCGATACAGATCCTGCAGGCGGGCATCCGGGATCAGCTCGCCGATCTCATACGGAAAGCCCTTGGCCTGGAACACCTGCGTTCCTTCGATACGGCCGCACTCGCCGACGACCGCGTCGCAGGGGCTGGCGACGATATGCGTCCGCCCATCAACCGCGCGCGCGCCCGGCTTGAGCCGGCGGGTGAAGCAATCCTGCAGGCTGGTGAAGGTCTGCTTCTCGGCTTCCTGCAGGCGCAGATCCTCGGCGAACAGCCGCCACAGGGCGATCAGCACGCGCGCGAGCCAGGGATTCTCGATGCGGCTGATACGGCCGACCAGCCGCGTCAGCGCATGGCGCGGGATGCGATTGGTCAGCAGGAAATTGAGCTGCTCCTGCTGGCTGAGCTGGCGGATGGCACTGGTCATGCAGCGACGGCGACCTCGGTCGCTTCCGCAACTTCTGCCACCGGCAGACCGAGCTTGCCGATGAACTCGCGCATGATCGGGCCGGCCTGGTAGTCGTCGACGCGGCGCAGCGCGGCGGTACGCATCGCCGCATGCCATTCGCGGTTGCCGAAATGCCCGACGATGCGTTCCGCCATCTCATCGATCGTGTCGACCAGATAGCCATTCGTGCCGTCGACGATGATGTCCTTCGGGCCCTTGGTGTTGTAGGCCAGCACCGGCATGCCCTGCGAGAACGCCTCGAGCACGACATTGCCGAAGGTGTCGAACTTCGACGGAAACACGAACAGATCGAGGCCGGCGTAGACCTGCTCGATGCGCTCGCGGCTCACCCAGCCGAGGAAGTGCGCTTCCGGCAATGCCGCGCGCAGCTCGGCCTCGGCCGGGCCGCTGCCGGCGATGACGATGCGCAGGTCCGGGATCCGCTCGCGGGCACGGCGATAGATCTCCGGCAGCTCGAGCACGCCCTTTTCCTTGCTCAGGCGGCCGGCCATGAACAGCACCGGCGTCGCGTCCGTCGCATCGGCAAACAGTTCCGACTTGCGCACCGGCACGATGTTCGTGCGCGGCTGCTCGACATGATGCGCGGTCAGATGCACGCGTTCGTTGGGCAGTCCCATGTGGCTGTGCGTCAGCCACTTGCGGTGATCGCTGTTGAGCACGAACACTGCTTCGAACTGGTGGTACAGCGCGCGCATCACGCGGCGGATGCGATCCAGCTCATGCGAATCCAGGTCGGTCGTATGACGGAAGAAATCCAGCCAGTCCGTGTGCATGAAGAAGAACGCCGGCACATTGAACTTGTACTTGAGGAACAGCGCGACCAGTGCCATCGGCCCTTCGGTCGAGCAGACCACACGGTCGTAGCCGCCTTCGTAGAAGATGCGCGCGATCTCCATCAGGTCCGGCACGCGCAGCTTCTGTTCGCCGAAGCTCGGGAAGCCGAACTCGGCGAGCGGCTTGACGACGTGCAGATGCGGCTCGGACTCGGCCTCCGCGTGGCAGATCAGGAAATCCACCGCATAGCCCTGGCGCTGGATCTCGGCGAGCTTGGCCGACAGCGAGTTGGACACGCCGTTCTTGTCGCGCAGCGTATCGGTCAGATACAGCGCGCGGCGCGGATGCTGGTTGCGGCCGATGTGTTCGGAGAACTCGTTGAGGAAGCCGCGGTTGGCGTACAGCACGCGGGTGCTCGCCAGCTGGGTGCCGAGCAGCACCAGGTTGACCATGACCGGGAACGACAGGTTGTCGAGAATCTCGCGCAGGTTGATGCCGCTGATGTTGCTCTTGCCGGGCGCTTCGCCGAAGGCCAGCGCGCGGACCTGCAGCGGAATCTCCAGCTTGCGGATCAGATCCTCGGACGAGAAGCTGCCGTCGAACAGGCCGGTGTGCTTGGCCGCGCACTTCCTGGTGCGCGCGACGATCAGCTGCGCGAGGCCGTTGAACAGATCGCCCATCGCCTTCTGTGTCACCGCCGCGGACTGCGCCGGCGGCAGCGTGCGGCTTTCGGCAATCTCGTCGAGGTGGCGCACGCAGAACGCATAGTCGCTGGAGACCGCGAGGCGCAGCATCCAGTCCGGCTTCTTGCCGCGCAGCGCATCGTGGACGCAGCCGATGAAGCGCCGCGTCTTCTTGTGCTTCTTGATCTCGAGAAAGATGTTGCCGATGACCAGGCAGGCGAGCTTGTCGCTGACTTCGCCGCGGTGCAGCGCCAGGCGCAGCAGGCCCGGGTCCTGCATGTGGGTGACGATCTGCGAGAAGTAATCCAGCAGCGCGACATTCAGATGCTGGTTCTCGCCGACATGGCCGTAGGGCGCAATGTGGCCGTTGCGTATGGCTTCGAGCGCCAGCTGCGACAGCGGCGTGTTCTTGCGGCGCTCGGCGAGGTTCGGTACGTGCAGCCAGGAACCCGAGCGGCCGGCCGTCAGGCCCATGTGATCGTCGGAGCCGCCGGTCAGGATCTTAGCGCGGCCGATGTCGACGCCGTAGTCGGCCGGGTTGAGCTTGTGCTTGGCGGCGAGCCCATGCAGCTTCTCTTCGTTCAGACCCTGCGCCCAGTTCAGCACCAGCACGCTTTGCCACAGGTCGCGCTGACCGTTCAGCACTTCATAGCGCTGGAACAGGATCGCCAGCTTCTCGAACATCTCCGGATCGAGCTTGTCGGTGCGCGAGTAGAAGTACAGCGGATGGGGCAGGATGACCGGGATGTTGTGTTCGGCGGTGTAGCGCAGGAAGGCGTAGATGTCGCGGCGCTTCTTGTTGAGGATGACCTCCTGCTCCGGCGTGAATCCGTACGCGAGTACGTGCATGTACAGCTCGTACTCGTTGAAGTGGCAGGTGAACTCGGTGCCGACCAGCACGTCGTGGCCCTTGTCGAGCAGCTCCCAGCACGAACGCGCGTTGTTGTGGTTGGTGACGGTGATGATGTCGCAGCCATTGCCCTGCAGGCACTTGACCAGGTCCTTGGTCTCCAGCCAGGTTTCCGGCAGGCCAAGCAGGCGGCCCCACAGTTCGTCCGGCACGTCGCTGTTGCGGTCGTGGCAGTGGAAGTCGATCTGCAGCCGTTCGCTGGCATCGAAGCGCTGGGCTTCCTTCTGCAGATAACCGTGAAATTCGAGCTGCAGCTTTTCGCGGAACGACAACTGCCGGGGATTGCGGGTCATGTCGGTTCACCTGGTCCGGCGTGCTGCATCGCGGGCGGCAACGCCATCGACGACCGCGATGCGCGGCCACGGAATTTCGCACTCAGCATGTCCTTGAGCATCTGCCGCTTGATCCATTTGTTGGTCAGGTGCGGCGCGCTCCACCACCAGCCGTCGGCCTGCATGGCCTTGGCGGCGCGCACGAAGCGATCGGCGACCGCGCCGAAGTCCTCGTCGGAATAGTCGAGGCTCATGATCAGGCGGCCGGTGCCGGTCCAGCTCAGCTCCAGACCTTCGGCGCGCAGATAGAACTGCAGCATCCAGTTGTAGCGGCAGGGCTGCGTGTAGAGCACCGAGATGATGCTGTGCATGTTCGCCAGGCGGACCGGCAGCGCCTGCTCCACCAGCAGGCGGTTCAGCGCTTCGACCCGGCGATTCCACAACGCATCGGCGTTGGCGTAGATGGCCTGGATCGCCGGTTGCTCGATGCGCGCGAGAAACTCGGCCATGCAGGTCATCACGTACGGATGTGAATTGAAGGTGCCGCGCGCGAAGGAAACGTTCGCCGGCTGGTCGTCCTTGTAGCGCTTCATCAGCGCGTGCTTGCCGCAGACGACACCGATCGGCAAACCGCCGCCGAGGGTCTTGCCGTAGGTCACGAGATCGGCGGCAACGCCAAAGTACTCCTGCGCGCCGCGATAGCCGAGGCGGAAGCCGGCGAACACCTCATCGAAGATCAGCACGATGCCGCGTCGCGTGCAGATCTCGCGGATGCGCTGCAGCCATTGCGTGTAGCGCTCGCGATCGAAGGCGGTCGTGCGGTCGCTCGCGATCAGCGTCGAGTCGCCCGGTGCATCGGCGTTCGGATGCAGGGCCTGGAACGGATTGATCAGCACGCAGGCGATGTCCTTGCGCGTCGCCAGCACCTGCAGGGTGCGCTCGGACAGATCGGTGAGCGTGTAGACGTCGTCGACCTTGCGCTGGTTGCCGACGCCGGGCTGCACACCATCCCACCAGCCGTGGTACGAACCGCACAGGCGGACCAGGTGCGTGCGTCCGGTGTGGTAACGCGCCAGACGCACGGCCTGCATGACCGCCTCGGTGCCCGACATGTGGAACGAGACTTCATCGAGGCCCGAGATCCTGCGCAGGGCTTCGACGTTGCCGCCGATCACCGGGTGATACGGTCCGAGCACCGGGCCGAGTTCCTGCGCGCGCGCAAAGCCGGCCTGCAGGCAGTCCTTGTAGAAGTCGTAACCGAAGACGTTGACGCCGTAGGAGCCCGACAGGTCATAACGCCATTGACCGTCGACATCCTGGATGCGGCGGCCTTCGGTGCGCGTCACCATGCTGCCGTAGCGGAACTCCTCCGGCAGCTCGCGGCTGAACGGAAACGGCACGCGGTACTGACTGGTGAAACGGACGTCGGAGATGCTGTCCTTCAGCGAACGGCTGCTGCGCTGGGATTCCGGCGAGGCGGTTGCCAGCCGCTGGCGCAGATGCCCGATGCCGGACCGGCGTTGCGCAGCCACTTCGGGCGGCGCGAGGTCGCTGCCGAACCAGCCGTCGCCGTTGTAATCAAACTGTGCGACCAGCCGTGCCATTCTCCGCGACCAGCGCGAATGACCGCGCAGGGACGGATGCTTGGCCCGCGACAAGGCGAGACGCGTCGCCAGCCGATGGCAGAGATAGACGGCGAGGATGACCGCAGCGGCAATTTCAAAAAAATGGTCGTTCACAGACGTACGATGCTTGCGCATGTCGTACGCCTTCGTGACATTTTCTTGTATTATTTATTGCAATGTGCTGAAAAAGGCACATTGCAGGCCCGCCACCGGCGCCGCCTAGCCCCTGGGGCGATATCCCGGTGTGCCGAAGACCGCAGGCCGGCGTCCGCCGCCGTTGCGTCCGTCCCGCGCGGTATCGGCACCGAAGATTTTCTGGGCGCCGCGGTCAACGGCCGCCGCGCAGCGAACCAGCATGTCGCGCGCCGAGCGCATCCATTCGCTGTGTTCCGAGAGCGCATTGAGACCGGGGAACGAGTCGGCCAGCTGCACGACCGTTTCCGTGTCGATCCGCAGATCCAGCCGCGCACTCAGCGCCGCGAAAGCGTGCAGCAGCGCAGCCGCTTCGGAGACCCAGCGCGACATCTCTTCGCGGCTCATCGCCGCTGGGGGGCTGCCGTTCTGCGCGTCGTACTGCCGAATCAGCAGGTCCGCATCGCTACTGACCAGCAGCTCGGGCCGGGCGAGGCAGACGCCCTGCCGCTCGAAATGGAGGTCTTCGATGGTGGCCATCGGATGCTCAGAGAAGCACTACGCCCAACTTGCTCATGTCATTCCCCCGACACTGCCTGCCTGCGATTCCCCGTGCTGCGACGACACCACCGCGACCTGGATGCATGCAGGTCTGCGGTATCTGGCGTCGAAGAGGACCAAAGCTGACACATTTGCGGCCGACAAAACAGCTGCGTTGTCCTACATCCCGGCTCAGGGCGCTGATTGCGCGGAAGTTTTTTATGCCTGCGAGCGGGCCGCCCGTAACAGGCCCGCAACAAAGTTCAGCACCAGCGGACTCTCGCTGCCACGCGGCTGCAGAACGCCAATCTCGACCGCGGCCGCCGGCCCGCGCAGCGGCCGGTACTGCACGCCGCTGCGCCGCAGTTTCTGCACGGACGCTGGCACCAGCGCGAAGCCCATGCCGCAGGCAACAAGGCTGATGACGGTCTGCATCTGGCGCGCCTGCTGGGTGATGCGCGGCGCAAACCCGGCGGCGCGACAGCGGCCGACAATCTGGTCGAACAGCCCCGGGGCCAGATCGCGCGGCGGCACGATGAAGCTCTCGTTCGACAGCAGCCTGAGATCCACCGCCTTGCCGTCCTTGATCAGCCGGTGCGCGGTCGGCGCGGCCAGCAGCAGATCTTCGCGGATCAGCGAATCAAACCGCAGGTCCGCCGCATCCACCGGGCCGATGCCGATGCCCAGATCGAGCCGCGCCGCGCGGATCTCGCGGATCTGCGCATCCGTCGTCAGCTCGTGCAGCTGCACTTCGACGGCGGGATAAAGACTGCGGAATTCCTTCAGCGCCGGCGGCAGGACGCCGTAGTCGGCAATCGACACGAAGCCGATCGCCAACGTGCCGACATCGCCGCGACCGGCGTCGACCGTCTTCTGCTTGCCGCGCTCCAGTTGCGCCAGCACCGCGCGCATCTCTTCGAAGAACACCTGACCCGCCGCGGTCAGCGTCACGCCGCGGTTCGTGCGGTCGAGCAGGCGCACGCCGAGTTCGTCCTCCAGCGCCTTCAACTGGGTCGACAGCGGCGGCTGCGAAATATGCAGACGCAAGGCCGCGCGCGAGAAGCTGCGCTCCTCGGCCACCGCGATGAAGTACTTCAGCTGACGGAGTTCCACTATTCGTTTGACGTATAGCAAGAGTCCGTCAATTGTATTGGCCGGTATGGAAGCCGTCGACCAGAATTGCGCCGCCGCCGCAGTGGCGGCCGCAAACAGGACGCAAGCCCATGCCAGCACTCCGTTCAAGCACCAGCACCACCGGCCGCAACATGGCCGGCGCCCGCGCCCTGTGGCGCGCCACAGGCATGAAGGACGGCGACTTCGGCAAGCCGATCATTGCGGTCGCCAACTCCTTCACGCAGTTCGTGCCCGGCCACGTGCATCTGCAGCATCTTGGCCAGCTGGTGATCGGTGAGATCGACAAGGCCGGCGGCGTCGGCAAGGAATTCAACACGATCGCCGTCGACGACGGCATCGCGATGGGCCACGACGGCATGCTCTACAGCCTGCCGTCGCGCGACCTCATCGCCGACAGCATCGAGTTCATGTGCAACGCGCACACCGTCGACGCGCTGGTGTGCATCTCGAACTGCGACAAGATCACACCGGGCATGCTGATGGCGGCGCTGCGCCTGAACATCCCGGTGATCTTCGTATCCGGCGGGCCGATGGAAGCCGGTCGGACGAAGCTTGGCGGCAAGCCGGTCGCGCTCGACCTGATCGACGCGATGGTTGCCGCCGGCGACCTGCGCGTCTCGGACGCCGACGTCGAGACCATCGAACGCTCGGCCTGTCCGACCTGCGGTTCCTGCTCGGGCATGTTCACCGCCAATTCGATGAATTGCCTGACCGAAGCGCTCGGTCTCGCCTTGCCCGGCAACGGCTCCCTGCTGGCGACCCATGCCGATCGCGAGAAGCTGTTTCGCGAGGCGGGCCGTCGCATCGTCGCGCTCGCCCAGCGCTACTACCGCGACGGCGACGAGCGCGCGCTGCCGCGCAATATCGCCAGCCGCATCGCGTTCGAGAATGCGATGTCGCTCGACATCGCGATGGGCGGCTCGAGCAACACCGTGTTGCACCTGCTCGCCGCCGCGCAGGAAGCGGGTGTCGACTTCGTGATGCAGGACATCGATCGTCTTTCGCGTAGCGTACCGACGCTGTGCAAGGTCGCGCCGTCCGGGCCGCATCACCTGGAGGACGTCCATCGCGCCGGCGGCGTCATGGCGATCCTCGGCGAGCTGGATCGCGCGGGACTGCTCGACACCTCGGTGCCGACGGTTCACTCGACGACCCTGGCCGAAGCGCTGGATCGATGGGACGTGGCACGCAGCGACGACGGCGCGGTGCATGAGTTCTATCGCGCTGCACCGGCTGGCGTCGCCAGCCAGAAAGCGTTTTCACAGAACTGCCGCTACGAGCAGCTGGACATGGACCGGGCCCAGGGCTGCATCCGCGCCGTGACGTCCGCATTCAGTGCCGACGGCGGGCTCGCGGTGCTGTCGGGCAATCTCGCCGAGCGCGGCTGCATCGTGAAGACCGCGGGCGTGGATACCCGGCTGCTGAGCTTCCGCGGCCCGGCGGTGATCTTCGAAAGCCAGGACGCTGCCGTCGAAGCGATCCTTGCCGGCAACGTGAAGGCCGGCGATGCGCTGATCGTCCGCTACGAGGGACCGCGTGGCGGACCCGGCATGCAGGAAATGCTCTATCCGACGAGCTATCTGAAATCGAAAGGTCTTGCGCAGCATTGCGCGCTGATCACCGACGGCCGCTTCTCCGGCGGCAGCTCCGGACTCTCGATCGGCCATGTGTCGCCCGAGGCTGCGGAAGGCGGCAACATCGCGCTGATCGAGACCGGCGACATCATCGTCATCGATATCCCGCAGCGGAGCATTCGCGTCGAGGTGGACGACGCAACGCTGATGCGCCGCCGGACTGCCCAGGCCGCACAGGGCTGGAAACCGGCGCAGCCGCGCAAGCGCCAGGTCAGCGCGGCGCTCAAGGCCTACGCCGCCCTGACGACCAGCGCCGACAGGGGCGCGGTCAGGAATCGCCAGTTGCTGGACGTCTGACGACGGCAGTCCTGCTACGCTCGGTGCGCCTCGGCGGACAGGAACAGCGGCATGCGCAGGATACTGATGCTGGTTGCACTGAGCTTGAGTTCAACGGCGGCACTGGCGCTGGAACCATTCAGTTGTCGCAACGGCCTGTTTCCTTCCGCCGCAGGTCATGTCAGCGCGGCAACGCTGAATATCGACAAGGGCGCCAGGGCGCATCTGAGATCGGACGAGGAAGGCTGCCCTGCCGAAGCGCGCTGCGTCACGAAGGCATTCCTGATCGGCGGCGACAAGGTGCTGGTCTCCGCCGAGAAGGAAGGCTGGAGCTGCATCTGGTATTTCGGCAAGAAGCGAGAGTTCGTCGGCTGGTTGCCGAGCAGCGCACTGACCAAAACGAGTCCGGCCAGGACCAGCGAGGCGGATTGGATCGGCACCTGGCATCCGATCGCCGGCGACAACGAGATCCGCATCGCGCGCAAGGATCAGCGCACGCTCGATGTCCAAGGCAACGCGACCTGGACCGGCGGCTCGGATGCCGATGCGCCGGTGGTCCATGAAGGAGAGTTGGCCGGTGAAGCTCAGCCGGTCAATGATCTGCTGACGATCGGCACTGACGACATGTCCGACTGCGCGGTCAAGATGCAGCTGGTCGCCGGCAGTCTGGTGGTCCGCGACAACGGGCTCTGCGGCGGACTGAATGTGCGCTTCGACGATGTCTACCGACGCACGTCGACGACGCCGGCGACCATCCCCGCCGATGCGCAGGCCGTCATCGACCGCGTCGCCTCATGCTTCCACTTCTCCGGCGAGCTCAATGGCGACGGCTCCGAGCGCGACAAGGAAGTCTCCGCGACGATGGCCGAACTGCGCTGCGACACGATCGAGAAGGACGAAGCCGCCCTGCAAAGCAGATACCCCGGCAACGCCGCGATCCGCCGGGCGCTGCAGGCCGCAACGGAGCTGTAGAGTTTCACCCCGATCTTCATCCGTTCGAGAACCTTCATGCCGGATTCCTCGCCTGCTCTCAATCCCCTGTCGCAGCCGCTGCAGTTGCCGAACGGCAGCACGCTGCGCAATCGCCTCGTCAAATCGG
This sequence comes from Fontimonas sp. FW305-C-3, assembly GCF_058783185.1. Classification (NCBI taxonomy): domain Bacteria; kingdom Pseudomonadati; phylum Pseudomonadota; class Gammaproteobacteria; order Nevskiales; family Nevskiaceae; genus Fontimonas; species Fontimonas sp. FW305-C-3. Next base: position 260,625 of record NZ_JBYSYK010000001.1, read on the forward strand.
CGATGAGCGAAGCGATGGGCACCTACGACAACCGGCCGACGGCGGAGCTGGTCGAGCTGTACCGGCGCTGGGCGGCCTCCGGCATCGGCTTGCTGGTGACCGGCAACATCATGGTCGACCGCCGCGCGCTCGGCGAGCCCGGCAATGTCGTCGTCGAAGACGAGACCCATCTGCCGATGCTGCAGCGATGGGCGAAGGCCTGCACGGCGCAGGGTGTCGCGGTCTGGGTCCAGCTCAACCATCCGGGCAAGCAGTCGCCGAAGGGACTCAACCGGCGCAATCTCTCCGCGTCGGCCATTCCGTTCGGCAAGGACATGGCGCCGTTCTTCGACAAGCCGCACGAGGCCAGCGAGGCCGACATCGAAGACATCATCCGCCGCTTCGGGCGCAGCGCGGCGATCTGCAAAAAGGCCGGTTTCAGCGGCGTGCAGATACACGGCGCGCATGGCTATCTGGTCAGCCAGTTCCTGTCCGAGCGGCACAACCAGCGCAAGGACAAATGGGGCGGCAGTCCGGAAAACCGTCGCCGCTTCGTGCTGGAGGTCTATGCCGAAATCCGCCGCCAGGTGGGCAAGGACTTTCCGGTCGGCATCAAGCTCAACTCGACCGACTTCCAGCGCGGCGGCTTCAGCGAGGACGAATCGATGGCGACGATAGAGGCGCTGTCGGCAGCGGGCATCGACCTGATCGAGATATCCGGCGGCACCTACGAAGCGCCGGCGATGACCGGTACGCTGAACCAAACGCGCAAGGCATCGACGGTCGCACGCGAGGCCTACTTCCTCGACTTCGCCGAGAAACTTCGCGCGCGGATCAGGACGCCGCTGGTGGTCACCGGCGGATTCCGTAGCGCCGCCGGCATGAACGCGGCGCTGCAGTCGGGCGCGCTCGATCTGATCGGCATCGCGCGGCTGATGGCGATCGACCCGGATGCGCCCGCCGCGTTGCTGAAAGGCCGCGACAGCGCGCACAGCGTGCGTGCCATCAACACCGGTATCGGCTTCATCGACCGCATGGCGCTGATGGAAGTCGCCTGGTACACGCTGCAACTGAAGCGCATCGGCGCCGGACGCGATCCGCAGCCGAACGAGAGCGGATTGTTCGCGTTCGTGAAGACTGCCGCCCACAGCGGCTGGGGCACGTTCAAGACCCGGCGTCTGCGCGCCCGGACCCCGGCATGAAAGTCGCGCACTTCCAGATCGCGCTGGCCAAGGCGACGCAGCCACAGGCCGCGGCGGCGTTGCGGGCGATGGAACCGCTGTTCGTGACTTTCGTCGAGCTGCACACGTCGTTTGCGCAACGCATCGAGGCCAGCAAGGCGGCGCGCGGCGAGGCGCCGACCAAGCTGAGCAAGGCACGCCGGCAGGATCTGCAAGGCTATGCGCAGGATGCCGAGGAGATCGACCGGCAGGTCACCGAGCAGCTGCGCGCACTCAGCGCCGCCGAGATCGTCGAATCGCTGCGCACCGGCCTGCGTTCCGACCTGACGTTCTGGAAGGGTAGCCTGAAGCACTTCCACGCAGCGGAGCTGCCGCTGGGCCGCGAGTACGTCGATTCGGAACAGCGCTTAATTGAAGCGATGGATCGATATCTGAGCGAGTTCGCAGATGCAAAACAACGCGATGGGTAATCCGTACCAGCAAGGCGCAGGAGCATCAGCATGAAACAGATGGTCATCACGGCCGCCGGCGGTCCCGAGAAGCTGCAGCCGCGCGAATTCCCCGATCCGGTTCCGAGCGGCCGGCAACTGCGCATCCGCGTTCGCGCGGCGGGTATCAACTTCGCCGACATCCTCGCTCGCAAGGGGCTGTATCCGGATGCGCCGAAGTTGCCTGCCGCGGTCGGCTACGAGGTGTCGGGGCTGGTCGACGCCGCCGGGCCGCAGGCCGATCCGCAGTGGGTCGGAAAGAAGGTCATGGCCCTGACGCGCTTCAACGGCTACGCCGACACGGCGGTCGTCGAGGAGCATCAGGCCTTCGCGATGCCGGAATCCTTGTCGTTCGAACAATGCGCGGCGATCCCGGTGAACTACCTGACGGCCTGGCAGCTGATGGTCGTCATGGGCAGCCTGCAGGCGGACGACACGCTGCTGATCCACAACGCCGGCAGCGGCGTCGGTCTGGCCGCCATCGACATCGGCCGGCATATCGGCTGCCGCATGATCGGCACGGCCAGCCAGGGCAAGCACGCGTTCCTGCAGGCGCGCGGCCTGCACGAGGCGATCGACTACACAAAGGGCGACTGGTATCCGCCGCTGATGCGCCTGACCGGCGACCGCGGCGTCGAGCTGATCGTCGATCCGCTGGGCGGCAGTCACTGGAAGAAGAGCTACAAGGCGCTACGCCATACCGGCCGGCTCGGCATGTTCGGCATCTCGACCGCGACGGAATCCTCGTTGCCGGGCCCGCTGAAGCTGGTCGGCATGGGGCTTGGCCTGCCGATCTTCACGCCGATCGGTCTGATGAACCAGAACCGCGCGGTGTTCGGCGTCAACATGGGGCACCTCTGGCACGAGCCGGACAAGGTGGCGCAATGGATGCAGAAGATCCTGCGCGGTGTCGAGCAAGGCTGGGTGCGCCCGCACGTCGACAAGACTTTTGCGCTGACGCAGGCGGGAGACGCGCATTCGTACATCGAGGCGCGCAAGAGCACCGGCAAGGTCGTGCTGACGGTGTAGCGTCAACTGGCCCTAGGGCGATCTCCAGACTTCCTTGCCGTCCGCATTGACGTAGGCATGCGGCCCGCGGCCGGCACTCTGCAGCCAGACCCGCGCGAGACCGCCGGAAAAGTGCTCGACGCCCGCGTAGCGCGGCTCGATGCGCAGTTTTCCCTTGGCGTCGACGAACCCGTACTTGCCGCCAACGCCCACGCCCGCCAGCCCTTCGTGGAAATCGCCCGCGTCGTCGAACTGCGGCTTGACGACGAACTTGCCGTCCGGCCCGATGTAACCGAACAGCTTCTCGCTGCGCTTTCCCTCCGGCGTTAGGCCGCCGGTCAGCGTCGCGCGCGCCAGGCCTTCGCGGAACGCGTAGCCGCCGAAGAACAACGGCGGAATCACGACCGCGCCGGCAGTATCCAGATAGCCCCAGCCGCTGCCCTGGTGAAACGCGGCGCGGCCACTGGAGAAATCGGTCGACAGCTTGTAGCCGGCGGGCGGCGGAATGACGGTCGTGCCGGTCTTGTCGATGTAGCCGTACCCGCCCTTCACCTGCGCCCGCGCGCGGCCTTCGACGAACGGATACGCGTAGTTGAACTGCGCGTCGATCGCCCAACGGCCCTTGCGGTCGATGTAACCGTAGCCGCCCTTGTCGAAGATCAGCACGCAGGAAAGTCCGTCGCTGAAGGGATGCACCTTGTTGTACTCAGCGGCAATGACGAGCGCGCCGCTGCGGTCGATCCAGCCGAACTTCGAGCCGATGCGGACGATGGCCAATCCGTCGTCGAACGGAAACGCCTCGTCGAAATTCGCCTCGATGACGACGTCGCCGTTGGTGTCGACATAACCTTCGCGGCCGTCGAGTCTGAACGCCGCGAGGCCTTCGGAGAAGCTGGCGCTCATCAATGCGGCGATGCTGATCTCGTCGCCGAAATCGCCGCTGCCGCGGCTGAGCATCTTCTTGGGCGATATCGCGAGCCGGCCCGTCGCATCGATGAAACCGGTCTTGCCGTTCTGCGTAACGCGCGCCATGCCGCCGGCGAACTCGATCGGAGACTGATACTGCGGCTCGACCACCGGCTTGCCGTTGATGTCGATGGCACCGTGCTTGCCGTCGACCTCGATGGGCCACAGGCGCGGCGGCGGTGTAGCGGCGAAAGCACTGACCATCACTCCTCCGATCCCCATGGCGCAGATGACCCTGATCAGCGTCTTCATCCCGGCGCCCATCCGTAAGCTGTCGAGCATTGAGAGCCCAGTGTAGCTTCGCCGCACAGCGCCCAACACCGCGGGCGGCCGCAAAAGCCGGTGGCCGCGAGACCCCGGGCACGAATCCTGCGCATGCCGGTGACCGGAGACCATCTGCCGGGCTTGTTCAGGGGCGGCCCATGATGCGCGACTCATGCTGCGGCCCCGACCTGAAGCGGTCATGGAGTGAGGCGATGAAGCAGATTCAGCGGAGGCAGCTGATTGCCGCGGCGGTCGGGGTGTCGATCATCCTCGCCATGGCGGCGGTATGGCGCTGGACCCCTTTGGGCGAGCAGGTCGATGCATCCCACGTCGCGGCATGGATGGGTTCGATCCGGCAGAGCTGGTTTGCGCCGCTGGTGATCGCCTTGATCTACATCGGTGCCAGCCTGCTGATGCTACCGAACACGGCGCTGAACGCGGCGACGATCCTCAGCTTCGGCAGCACCACGGGCATGCTCTATGCCCTCGGCGGCAGCATGACCTCGGCGCTGGTGTTCTATGCGATCGGCCGGCACTTCGGCACCAAGCCGCTGCGCAAGCTGGCGCCGCAGCAGCTCGAGAAACTGCAGAAGGCGATGGAGCATGGCAGCACGCTGAAGGTCGCCACGCTGCGCATGGTGCCGGTGGCGCCCTTCTCGGTCGTCAACGTCGTCGCCGGTTCGATCCGCGTCGGCGCATGGCCGTTCACGGCCGGGACTTTCCTCGGCTTGTTGCCCGGCAATCTGATGATGTCTGCCTTCGGGCATCAGTTGCGCGCGGTGCTGCGCAATCCATCGCCTCGCGACTTCGCCGTGCTCGCTGCTATTGTGCTGATCGCGGCTGCGGGTGCCTGGTGGCTGCACCGGCGAACGATGGCGGCCTGATACTCCTACGCACACGATGAGCGATCACCCGAGCTACCGCGTCGCAAAGCGCATTGCGATTGCCGTCATTGGCGGCACCGTCACATTGCTCGGCATCGCGTTGCTGGTCTTGCCCGGCCCGGCTTTCATCGTCATTCCGCTGGGCCTGTCGATCCTCGCTACCGAATTCATCTGGGCGAAGCGCTGGTTGAAGAAGGCCCGCGAGATGGCGACGAAACTGGCGGCGCGCGCCACCGAAAAGCGCTAGCGGCGCGTGCCCCTGCTACGAAGCCGCGCCGCCGCCCAGCGGCGCGCGGTCGGCCGCCTCGATGGCGAGAATGCCGGCCGCGAAACGTTCCGCCTTGCCGCTGGCGAGCAGGCTCTCGATGATCTGCGCGCGCAGCCGCAGTTTGCTGAAGCCCGGCGCCAGCGGATCGGTCGGCGCCGAAATGCCGGTCACCAGCTTCTTCCAATCCTTATCGACCCACAGGTGCGGCTTGCTCTCGCACTCGTTGCGATTGGCGAACAGAACCATGTCGTCCTTGCAGACGATGCCCTGTTCGATACCCGACTCGAGACAGTCGAGCACCGCGTCGGCGTAGGCCGACGCCACTTTCCGCGGATTCATGAAGCCGCCCTCTCCCCTCGAGTTCGGAAGAGCTATCAGAGCCGACTGCCTGCGGAATAGCAAGACGATGGCGCTGCTCGCGCGCCATGTGGCCGAGGGCGCGAGGCGAGCCGAGATGGATCCCGAGTATCCGCATCACTTCCGGATTGGCGACCAGTCCGATGTGGCTGCCCTTCACCTGCACGGAATCGCCGATGCAACCGCGTGACGGAACGCAGAACTCCCAGGGCACGATGCCGTCGCGCTTGGTGAAGATGGAGAGGCAGGGAACCGCGCTCGGTTGCGGAAAGTCGAGCGGCCCCCATTTCAGCTGGGGCATGTTGCTTCGATTGAGCAGGCGGAAGGCATGCCACACCGCGATGCTGTCCGGATTGCCCTGGATCGGTGAGCCCAGCGTGATGACTTCGCGAATCAGATCCGGTCGGATGCAGGCCAGCTCGCGCGCGTAGTACCCGCCGAGGCTCCAGCCGATGATCGTCACCGGCTGCTCGAAGGCCTCGCAGGCCTGATTCACCCGATGCAGCAGACGCACGCGGGTGCCGGCCTTGGGGCCCCAGTTGATGCCTTGCTTCCAGGCCAAGGGGGTATAGCCGATCTCCTTGAGGAAACGGCGCAGCGCCAGCGTGGCCGTGTCTCCGCAGAGAAATCCGGGAATCACCAGCACCGGGCGACCATCGCCGCGCGGAATGTCCTGCAACAGGGATTTGCCGGGCAGCAGCGCGAACCGCGCCAGTTCAGCAACACAGCGAGCCTCGCCCAGGGCATTCGCGAATCGCTGGCGGGCGCTGCTGGTCACCGCGCGGCTCACTTGTTTGACGGTCGTCTTCATGTGCGTACGTCCTTTCCCATTGCATGGGATGACGGTACGCAGCGCTCAATGAATTTCCGTCGAACGGCAAGCTGCCCGACGCCATCCGGGCCGAGTTGCAAATTGCGGCTGCCCGCACCGGTCAGCGCCTCACTCTTTCTGGTGCGCGACGCTGCCGCTGACCTGCAGTTGTGCATCGATACACAGGTAAGGCAGACCCAAGGCATCCAGCCAGGCCGGCGCCTCGTCGGCGCCGAGCAGCATCGCGCAGGTTGCCGCGCTGCCGGCAATCAGGCATTGCTCGGCGAGGACGCTGACGCCGACCAGTCCTTGCGCGGGCCAGCCGGTGCTGGCGTTCAGGATGTGTCCGTAGCGCACGCCGTCGTGCTCGAAGCCGCGTTCGTAATCGCCGCTCGAAGCGATCGCACCGCCGCGTAAGGGCAGCACGGCAATCGCACCTTCCGCACGGGGATGCTGCACGCCGATCTGCCACGGCGTGCCGTCGGGATGCGGCCCAAGGACGCGCAGATCGCCGCCAAGGTCGACAAGGCCATGACGGATGCCGAGGCCGAGCAGGATCGTCGCGACGCGGTCCGCGGCGTACTCCTTGCCGAAGCCGCCGAAGTCCAGCTCCATGCCGCTGCGTGTGAGCGCAATCTGCGGTCGCTTCCAGTCCACCAGCGGCCAGCCGATCAGCGGCAGCAGCGCATCGATCTCGCGCTGTGCCGGAACGCGCCTGGCCTTGAAGTCCCAGGCGCGGCGCAGGATGCCGGAGGTGATGTCGAAGCGGCCGCCGCTCTGCTGGTACAGGGTCGCCGCGTAGTCGAGCAGCGCTGCGGTTTCGTCGTCGACGGTCGTGGATTCGCCGCTGCCCGCGCGCGCATTGATCAGCGAGACGATGCTGTCCGCGCGATAGCGGGAGTACTTGTGCTCGATGCGCAGCAGCTCCGCTTCGCCGGCCGCCGCCGCGCGATCGAGGGCGGCTTCGCTGTCCGCATAGAGGTGCAGCGCGCAGGGCCCGCCGAGGGCCCTGACGCGATGCACGCGCAGCAGACTCATATACCGAAGCGTTTCGACAGGCGCAGGTTCAGACCCAGAAACTCGACGAGGCCGGGGTTCTCGACCTTGACCGAACCGATCGCGTAATCGCCATCGGCCTGGTACCACTCGATACCGCCGCCGAGCTCCCATTCGCCCAGCGCCTTGCGCACGTCGAGCCGCAGCGAGATCGCGCCATACGGCGACAGGCGATAGTCGCTGGAGGCGTAGCCGTCGTTGCGGATGCTGGCGTAGTAAGGCGCGTAGAACTCAGCCTGCGACTGGCTGTACCAGCGGATCGCCGGCGTGATGCGCCAGGAGGCATCGATGATCTGGTTCCAGGCCAGCTCCAGCGTGTGCGCTTCGATGTTCCAGTCGTCGGTGTAATAGCGGTAGTCCGCATGCAGCGCGGCGCCGAGTTCGCCGATGTAGTGACGCAGGCGCGTCGAGATCGCGAACTGGTTGCGCGTGCCGGGGCGGCTGTCGGCGACGGTGTTGGTCTGATCGACGACCCAGGCCAGCTTGTAGGGATCGTTGAGGTAGCCGTCATGCAGGCCGTAGCTCAAGGTCGTCTGCAGCACGGTCTGGGCGTTGATGATCCAGGTCGCGCCGCCATACAGCGACAGCGAATCCTTGTCGGCCTCGTCGATCACATTGGGACTGCTGTCGCCGCGCACCGGATCGAGCTGGTCGTAGGAATAGCCGATGCCGCCGCTGAGCGTGTAGTTCGCCTCCTGCGGCGTGTACTCGGTTTCGAGGCCGCCGTTGATCGCCTCGTAGTCGTCCTCCGTGGAATAGCCGAGGAGCACGTCCCAGTCGAGGCCGGCGAACTCGACGCCGAGCGACCCCTGCACGTCGACACGGGTTTCCTCGATGCTCGCGCCGCTCATGATCAGCAACGGTCGGCCGTCACTCGCGGGGCGGATATACCAGGGCGACGCGCCGCTCATGCTTTCGACCGTCGCATTGACCTCCAGCGCCTGCGCACCGACCGGCGCGGTCAGGCGGAACAGCAGCGAGTCGATCTGATAGCGCTCGGTCTCCTGGCCGGGTTCGACCTGGCTGCCCGACAGATCCGCCTCCGCGTAGTGCGAGTACAGCAGATCGGTCTGCACTTCCGCCTGTGCCAGTCCCGGCAGCGCCATGGCAGCCGCGGTCAACGCCGACAACGAAGGTTTCGTCACGCTCATCCCCACTCCCCCAAAATAATGATCAGCTCGCGCCCGGTGACGGGACGTGCTCAGTTGCAGCCGCAACCGCCGCCGCCCAGCCCGGCACCGCCGCTGGCGGCTTCCTTGCTGAACTCGGTATGGCGCCGGTAACTCGACAGCACCGGATCCGGCTCGAAGGCCATTTCGGCACGGGCGAGATCGCCGCGCTGCCAGGGCTGCACGGTCGCGCAGGCACTGCTGGCGACTGCGACTGCCAGCAGCAGGATGCGAGTGGTCATTCTGATCATTGTGTTCTCCCCAACTCAGCTTCGATTGCAGCAACCAGCTTCGGCAGATCCTTCGCCTGATAGCCGGTCTTGATGAAACGGACGCCGCCGCTGCGGTCGAGTAAATACCCCGATGGCATGCCGCGCAAGCCGAAGGTTTCCGGCCAGACACCGGCCGGATCGAAGACCACCGGATAGCTGACCGGAATGCGCTTGAGCATCTTCAGCGCGGCGGCGCGATCGGTGTCGACATTGACGGCGACGACGCTCAGGCCGTTGCCGCTGTGCTTGCGGTACAGCGCATCAAGCGCCGGCAGCGCCTGGGCGCACGGTGCGCACCAGGAAGCAAAGAAATCGACATAGACGACCTTGCCTTGCAGCGATTGCAGCAGCAGCGGCGTGCCGTCGAGCTGCGGTGCCTGCAGCGCGGGCGCCGCATCGCCCACCTGAAGGCCCTTGCTGTCGGCCGCCAGCGCAGCCTGCATCAGCAACGCCAGCAGTGCGGCGCACGCGAGCCTCGATGCCCAATTCAATGCCTGATCCCGGACCATGCCCCAGCTTAATGCGCCGGACGGGGCCTGCGTACTCGGCTTTGCAAGGTGCAGCATGCCCACTGTGCGCGGGGTTCAGGGTGCAGCAAAGCTCGGATTCAGGGGCGGTCGGCGATGGTCAGGCGCCAGCGCTCCGGGGCCTCGGCGTCCATGCGGAACAGCCTGGTCTTCACCGAGCGGACCAGGCCCGCGCAGAGCACCATCAACAGGGAACCGACCAGGCAGCAGGCCATACGTCTATTGCAGCGGAGTGACGTGAACCGCGCAATAGCGCTCGAGATCGACGTGCAGGCCGGCAAGCCCGCGTGCATCGGCACGGATCTCCGTCTCGACGCCGCCGCTGACGCGATAGCGTGCCTCGGGCCGCAGCTGCGAGAGCCCGAGCCGATGGCGGCCGCCGACGAGGCCCGGCGCCAGATGCAGGCGCAGATCTTGGCCGTCCGACACCGCGCCGGCGACCAGCACCTGCGGATACTCGGCGTCCTGCAGCAAGGGACCGTTGCGCCAGGGCGCCGGCATGCCGACGTCGACCAGATCGTGGAAGCCGTTGCCGCGCAGCACGCGCGCGGCGTGAATGACCGCGTGCGCGCTGGTCGACCCGCCCTTGTAATGTTGCACGCCGCCGACGATCTCGCTCGGGAACTCCGCATCGATACGCTGCAGCAGCAGATCGGCGACCTCGTCGTCGCCCATCTCGCGTGCCGATGCGGCGACCAGCGCGTAAGTCGTCAGCAGGCTGCGCCGGTAGTTGCCGAAATCGATCTTGTCCCAGCCATTCGTATGCAGCTGCACGCGACCGCCGGCGACGCGGATCAGGTCGTGACGGACGATCTCCCAGCTGCGTCGCGCCAGCTCCGGCAGCACCGGATGGATGAATAGCGCAGTCACCGCATCGGCCATCGTCGCGGTCAGCGCCGGAATGGTCGCGCCGGTGTAGTAATCGCGGATCGCGGTGATGCGGCCGTCGATCGTGACGAACTCGTTCTCGAGGCCGCGCCGGTAGCGCTCGCGGACTTCGTCCCAGTAATGAGTGCCCATCGCACGGTCGTGGCATTTCAGCGACAGCGCGCCGAAGTTGTTGCAGATCGGATAGATCCAGCGCGGCTCGCAAGGGAACAGGCAGAACTCCGATGCCGCCATGTTGCGGCGGATGATCTGGCAGATCTCGCCGAAGCTGGTTTCGTAGACCTGGCCCGATGGATGCGGGAGCTTGATCGAACCGGGCGTGTTGTAGCGCTGGTCGCCGGTGTTGCACAGGTTGATGCCGAGCATGCCGCCGTACCAGCCGTAGTACATGATGTTGTCGCGCGCGAGCGGGTTCGGATCGGCGCGCAGGTTTCCCCACAGGTTTTCATGGCGCCAGTAGCTCCAGCAGCGGTGATCCATCATCTTGTCGCTGAGGCGGTTCTGCGCCTGCGCCAGATAACCGCGAAACGCCGGCGTGCGGGTGTACATGTGCATGCCGAGCATGTAGGACATGTTGCAGATCTGGTAACGCTTCGCCGCTTCGCGGTATTCGTCGATGCGGTCGAAGCCGTCGAAGTTCGCGACCGGCTGCAGCGCGCGGTCGAGCATGAAGCGCCACAGCGGCAGATCCTTCTCGGCCAGCGGCTGCACTTGCGGCAGACCGGAAACGGCGTCAAGGCCGGTCGTCACCGTTGTCGTGGCCTGCTGCAGGTATTGATTGATGCGGTCGCGTTCGCGCTGCAGCGCCGGCTTGCGCAGCCGCATGCGCAGGGCAGCGAATCCGACCAGAGCCGCCATCGTCAGCGGCAGCCACAACCGCGCATCCGACCAGTGGCCGGCGAGTGTCGCGGCACCGGCGCGGCACATCGCGATCACCGGCATGAACGCCGTGCCGGTCCAGTGATCCATCCAGCCGGCGAACAGCGCGCTGCCCAGCCAGACCAGCACCGGTGCGAGGATGTTGCCGGTCGCCACCCACAGGAACAGCGCGACGACAAACAGCAGCAGCGTCCCGCCGAACAAGCCGACGTGCAGGGCGGTCGATGCCGCGCCGCCGGTCGCGTGAAGCAGAAAGCCGCCGCCGGGGATGACGAGGCCGAGGCCGAAGGATGCCAGCTGCGGATGAGGGCCCCAGGCGAGCGCGCAGCCGCCGGCAAACAGCAATGCATAGATCAGCAGCGTGCGCTGCCAGCGCGAGCGCGTCACCGGTCCGGCGAGCCCCTTGTCGAGTGCCAGCAGCGGCACCGGCCGCCCGCGCGTCGCAAAGCCGTACTGCGGCGGGGTCAGTGCGGTATTCATGGGTGCTCTCCACGGTGTCCGACGTCGTAGCCGATCGCGTCGGTATCGATCTGCCGGCCGTAGGCGCGGCCGAAGAAATCCGAGATGTGGCGCTCGCGCGGATCGGCCCACAGGCGTTTGAACAGGAACAGGCCCTTGACCGCGAGCGTCGTCAGCGCGGACTGCAGCGCGGTCGGCTCGGGCAGTGCCATCCGCCGGCGCAGCTGCGGATCGACCAGCGCGTAGAACACGCCAACCGCAGTACCGCGCAGCGGTGCCGGGAACCAGTATTCGGCCCATTCGTCGGCGAGCGCCTTTGCAATCGCGGAGGCCTCGGGTGTTGCGCCAAAATGCGCGCGCTCCTGGTCGAGCATCCATTCGAGGAACGCATCCGGCGTCTGCGGAATGTCGCGGATCTGCATCAGCTCTCCGATGCGGCGCCAGAAGCGGTACTGCGACGCGCACTCCTTGGCGCTGAACCCGGCATCGCCCATGAAGCGCTCCGACAGCCGGCGCGGCAGGCAGGCCAGCGTCGCCAGCGTGTACAGCGACATGTCGTTGTCGATAGCAAAATTGCTGTGGATGCGCACCAGGCGATCGGCGATGCGGCGGGTCGGTTCGCTGTCGCCATGCCGGTACAGCTCGCCGAAGAAGGTCAGCGAGTCGAAGTTGCGCTTGCGCGTGTCGCGGATGATCGGCCCACGGCCGCCGCGGTGCAGGATGCGCGCCATGCCCGGATGGCCGACGTTGTGGACGAACGCGACCGAGAACAGGCCATGCAGGAAGATCGGCGTGCCGTAGCGCACGACGAACGACAGCTGCGCGATGCGGTGGAAGTCCTTCTTCTCGTCCAGCGCCGCGATCTCGCGACGTGCCCAGAACCAGCCCTTTGCGCTCATGCCCGATTCCGTTGGCTTGCCATGTGCGCACCGTAATGCGAATCTTTAGTCGCATTCAATTCGCATTTCAGGGGTCATGCGCAAGAAGCCGAGCCAGGAGCGGTCCAGGGTCATGGTGCAGAGCCTGATCGATGCCACTGCGATGACGATTGCCGAGCATGGCCTGCAAGGTGCCACGGCGGCACGCATTGCCGAGCGCGCCGGCGTCAGCCCGGGTTCGCTGTACCAGTACTTCGACAGCAAGGAAGACCTGTATGCCGCGACGCTGGAGCAGATCGCGAATGGACTGCAGGCCCTGATCCATACGCAGATCGAGCAGCTGCCGCAGAAATCGATCGAAGCCTTCGTGGTCGATCTGCTGCACGCGGTGTGGGAGTTCCTCGAGGCCGACAACCAGCGCTACATGCAGATCACGCGCTATTGGGCGCAGATGGACTTCGTGCGCGTCATGAACAACCTCGAACGCCAGATGACGGTCGCGATGACGGTCTACGTCATGCATCACCCGCCGGCGGCACCGATCGTCGATCTGCCGACCAAGGTCTACATCCTGGTCAACAGCGTGCTGTTCACGATCGTCCGCTACATCAGCGAACCGACGCCGCATGTGTCACGCGAGCAGATCATCACGTCGATCGCGCAGATGGCGGCGATGATGATGGGGCAGCCGGTGGCGGCGTTGCCGAAGAAGAGACGCTGAGAAGCTCGTAGCCCGGGTGCAACCCGGGGCGCCGGTGGCACGCACAAAAATCCCGGGTTGCACCCGGGCTACTGGTCGCCTCCTACTTCAACAACTGCCCCGCAATCATCTTGCGCCATGCCGCGTCGCCGCCGATCAGGCGGCGGATGCCGAGCAGCCCCTTGGCGTCGCTGCCGACGACATAGCGCAGGCGGCCGGCCTTGTCGTTCGCCGCCTTCCAGATCGTCTCGGCGACCAGCGACGCCGGCGCGCCCTTGGCACCGGCCTTCTTCATGCGGCGGATGCCGCCGTCGACGAGATTGTTGTAGGCGGTCAGATCGCGGTTGTGGACGAAGGTCTCGGAGCGATCGTAGAAGTCGGTCTTGATCGCGCCGGGTTCGACGAGGCGTACGCGGATGCCCAGCGGCTCCAGTTCGAAGGCCAGCGACTCGGTGAAGCCATCGACCGCCCACTTCGACGCGTGATAGATGCTGTAGAACGGGAACGTCAGGCGCCCGCCCATGCTGGCGATGTTGATCAGCGTGCCTTCGCCGCGTTCGCGGAACTGCGGCACGATCGCCTGGCACATCCGCATCAGGCCGAACACATTGGTCTCGAACTGCTGGCGGATCTGCTCGTCGCTCATCGACTCGAGCGTACCGACGAGGCCGTAGCCGGCGTTGTTGACGAGCACGTCGATCTGGCCGAAGCGCTCCTGCGCGAGCTTGAACGCCGCAGCGATCGATGCTGGATCGGTGACGTCGAGCCGCGTGACCAGCCAGCGGCCGTCGTCACGGTCCGACTTCGGCGTGCGCATCGTTGCGACGACATTCCAGCCGCGCGCGAAGAACAGTTCGGCGGCGGCCTTGCCGATGCCGGTGCTGGCGCCGGTGATCAGTACGGTTTTCATCGTGAGTTCCCCGAAAGTGTGCGCAGATGCGTCATGCGCGAGTGTACGGTGAGAATATGACGCTGGGGACGCCGCCAACCGGTAGAATTCCCTCATGCAATGGTCCTCCCCCGATGTCTCCCCGCTGATCTCCTCCCTGAACCCGGCGCAGCGTGAAGCGGTCAGCGCGCCGCTGGAGCATCGATTGGTGCTCGCCGGTGCCGGTTCCGGCAAGACCCGCGTGCTGACCCATCGCGTCGCCTGGCTGATCGCTGCTGAAAATGCATCGCCGATGTCGATCCTCGCGGTGACGTTCACCAACAAGGCGGCGGCGGAGATGCGCGGGCGTATCGAGCAGTTGATCGATGTGCCGATCCGCGCGATGTGGGTCGGTACCTTCCACGGCATCGCGCATCGCATGCTGCGCCTGCACTGGAAGGAAGCCGGCTTGCAGCAGAACTTCCAGATTCTCGATGCCGACGATCAGGTGCGCGTCGTCAAGCGCGTGCTGAAGAACCTCGATCTGCCGGACGACCAGTGGCCGCCGAAAACCGTCACCGGCTGGATCAACGCGCAGAAGGAAGAAGCGCGCCGGCCGCAGCACTTCCGCGACGAAGGCGATTTCACGCAGCGCCAGTTCGTGCGCATCTATGCGGCGTACCAGCAGACCTGCGAGAACCAGGGCGTCGTCGATTTCGCCGAGCTGCTGCTGCGTGCCTATGAACTGACGCGCGACGATGCCGAGATCCAGGCGCACTACCACCGGCGCTTTCGTCACGTGCTCGTCGACGAGTTCCAGGACACCAACACGCTGCAGTATCGCTGGCTCAAGTTGCTGACCGGCAGCCAGGGCGTGCTGTTCGCGGTCGGCGACGACGACCAGTCGGTCTACTCCTGGCGCGGCGCGCGCGTCGAGAACATGATGCGCCTCGCGGTGGATTTCCCCGGCTGCGAGATCGTCAAGCTCGAACAGAACTACCGTTCTACCGGCATGATCCTCAATGCCGCGAATGGCCTGATCGCGCGCAACACCGGGCGCCTCGGCAAGGAACTGTGGACCGATGTCGGCGAAGGCGAGCCGATCCAGCTCTACGCCGCCTTCAACGAATACGACGAGGCCGAGTTCGCGATCAACCGCATCCGCGAGCATCTCGACGGTCGCTGTGCGCACAGCGACATAGCGATCCTCTACCGCATGAGCGCGCAGTCGCGCGTGCTGGAAGAGACGCTGATCCGCGCGCGCATTCCCTATCGCATCTACGGCGGCCTGCGCTTCTTCGAGCGTCAGGAAATCAAGGATGCGATGGCCTATCTGCGCCTGCTCAACAACCGCGACGACGACGTCAGCTTCGAGCGCGTGGTCAACACCCCGGCGCGCGGCATCGGCGCGACGACGGTCGAGAAGCTGCGCGTGTATGCACGCGAACAGGGCCTGTCGATGTGGTCGGCCTCCCGCCACGGCGCGAGCGTGCTGGGCCGATCCGCCGGCAAGGTCCAGGAATTTCTGGCGCTGATCGAATCGATCGCGGCGGAGACGCGCGACAGTGTGTTGAGCAAGGCGACGGACATCGTGATCCAGCGCTCGGGCCTGCGCGACTTCTATCTGAAGGACAAGAGCGAACAGTCCGAGGCCCGGCTGGAAAACCTCGACGAACTGATCAGTGCCGCGCGCTACTTCGAGCTGTCGCCGCTGGAAACGCCGCAGGAGGGCGAGCCGCCGCTCGATCCGCTGACCAGTTTCCTGACCCACGCTGCACTTGAGGCCGGCGAGTCGCAGGCCGGGCCGGGCGAGGACTGCGTGCAGCTGATGACCCTGCATGCCGCCAAGGGCCTCGAGTTCCCGATCGTCTTCATGGTCGGCATGGAGAACGGCCTGTTTCCGCATGCGCGCTCGACCGACGAGGGCAATCTCGAGGAAGAGCGGCGCCTGTGCTACGTCGGCATCACCCGCGCGCGCAAGCAGCTGTACATGAGTTACGCCGAGCTGCGTCGCCTGCACGGCGTCGAGCAGATCAATGGACCTTCGCAGTTCCTGCGCGAGATCCCGCCCGAGTGTGTCGTCGAGACCAGGCCGCGTGCGCGCATCGTGCGCCCGGCGTTTGCGAGCAGCGGCTATGGCGGCGGCAACTACGGCGGTGGCTATGGTGGGGGCAATCGCACGCCCGAGCCGGTCACACGCACCGCGATGACGCCGCGCCTGCGTGCCGAGTCCGGTCCGGCCGGCTTCAATCTCGGCCAGCGCGTGCGTCATGAGAAGTTCGGCGAAGGCACGATCCTGCAGTTCGATGGCGACGGCGACCGCACGCGCGTCGAGGTGCGCTTCAAGTCCAGCGGCACCAAGTGGCTGATGCTGTCGATGGCGAACCTGCTGCCAGTGTGATGGCGAATGATGCGGCCATCGGAAAGGGAATGACGGATCAGGGACGCCATCCATGAACTGGCCGCCACCGGAAGCTTTCGTCATCGCCGGCGTCGTACTCGCCTTCCTCGTGCAATGGCTGCGCAAGCCGCGTCGCGCCCGGTTGCGATCGGTTGCGCCGGAGGGCTGGCGCGAGCGGGTCTACGCGCGGGTGCCGCAGACGCAGTATCTGGCCGCGGGCCAGCGTCATCGCTATGAACATTGCGTCGAGGAATTTCTGCAGACCAAGCGCTTCATCGGTTGCGGCGGTCTGGAGGTCGACGACGACATGCGCATCGCCGTCGCCGGACTCGCCTGCCTGATGCTGTTGCGCGGTCATGCGCAGGTGTTTCCGGCATTGCATAGCGTGCTGCTGTATCCGGACCGCTTCTTCGTGCACAGCGACGAGCCGGACGAGCTGGGACTGGTCAGCGACGAGCCGGTCGAGCACATCGGTGAATCCTGGCAGGGCGATCGTGTCGCGCTGTCCTGGGCCGATGTGCAGGCGGCGCTGGAGGGCGACGAAGTGAATGTGGTCGTTCACGAGTTTGCTCACCAGCTCGACGACGAGAATCCGGAGACCGAAGGCGCGCCGGCGATGCGCGACTACGCGCGCTGGTCGGAAGTGATGGATCGCGAGTTCCGTCGTCTGCAGCGACACCGGCGGCCGCCGGTGCTCGATCCCTACGGCGCCGAAAGTCCCGGCGAGTTCTTCGGCGTCGTCAGTGAAGCCTACTTCCAGCGCGGCCCCGAGCTGCGCCAGCACCACGCCGAGCTCTACGAGTTGCTGCGCGAGTACTACCAGCTCGACACGGCGAGCCTCACGCCCTGGTCGGTACGTGTGATGGAGGCTGCCGATGAACGATGAAGCTTACGCGCTGCTGTCGCGGATTCAGGGTGGCGACAAGATCGGTGCCATCAAGCGCTTGCGTGAACTGACCGGCGCCTCGCTGCTTGAGGCCAAGGATGCGGTGGAGGGAATCCACACGCTTGCCGACGCGCAGACGGCGCTGATCGGCGTTCCTGGCAAGCCGCAGCCGCAGCCGCAGCCGCAGCCGCGACTCGGCGACACGCACTCCGTCGACATCGAAGTGCGCAAGCTTGCGCTCGGCGGCCAGCGCATCGCTGCCATCAAGCTGCTGCGCCAGCGCAACGGGCTCGGTCTCAAGGAAGCGAAAGACGTGCTCGATCAGGCCGTGCCGCCGCCGCCGCACAGCTACGGCAAGCTGTGGCTGCTGTGGGGCGTCTTCCTGATCGCGATGGCCGCGGCGGCCGCTTTCGTCCTGATTCAAACCTAAGCGCCAGCCGGACCGTCCAAGCAACAAGCTGTCGTCGCGACAGCCCCACACTTGGACGGGAACCCTGATGAAGAAGACAAGCATCGCCGCGTGCGCGGCACTGGCCGCATTGCCGGCCCTGGTCTGGGCCGGCGTCAACATCGATCACATCGAATCGGCGACCTCGAGCTTCGATCTGGTCAACGAGGACATCCGCATCGGCGCGAAATCGACGGTCAAGGATCTCGAGACCGTCAACGGCGGCATCGAACTCGGTGACGGTACCCGCGCCGCCGGTGTGGAAACGGTCAATGGCGGCATCGAGCTGGGTGCCGGCGTGCGCGTCGACGACGCCGAAACCGTCAACGGCGACATCACCGCCGGCGAGAACCTGACGGTCAAGGAAGATCTCGAAACCGTCAATGGCGACATCCGTGTCGGCAGCAACGCGAACATCGGCGCCGACGTGCGCACCGTGAACGGCGCAATCTCGCTCGACAAGGCGGTCGTCAAGGGCGAGGTCGTGATCTCGGCGGGGTCGATCGACACCGGCGCCGGCTCGCGCATCGGCAAGATCCGTGTCGAGGATTCCAATAACGGCTCGGACAACAAGAAGCGCAAGCCGGTAGTGACGGTCGGCGCGAATACGGTGGTCGGCCCGATCGTCTTCGAGCGCGACGGCGAACTGCGCGTGCATCGCACGGCGACGGTGGGTGAGGTGACGGGCGTGAAGGCGGTGCTGTTCGACTGAAAAGACGCGGCGCAAACGCTCCCGCGCAAAACTACTTCAGCTTGATCACCATCGCGCTGATGTCGTTCTCTTCGAGCCGCGCCATCGTCGCCTGCACTTTCTTCCAGTTCGACTCCGGACCGATGCGTACGCGGTAGTACGTGTCCTTGCCGTCGATCGTGATCGTCTCGATGCGCGACTCGATGCCGACCAGCGCCAGAGCAGCCTTTTGCCGGTCGGCTTCAGCCTGTGCCTTGAACGACGCGACCTGGATGATGAAGCTGCCTTCGCCGGCGGCGACAACAGCCGGCGGCGGCTTGTCGCCCTTGACCGCCTCCTGCGGGACCACGACTTCCTGATCGCGCAGGATTTCGTAGAACGTGAAGCGCGGCTTTTCCTTCGGCGGCAGCGTGATCGGTGCCTTCTTGTCGCCGCCGCGCTTGCTGTCGCCGCGCGGCTTGGCGGTGCTGGTCGCGACTTCGTCCGCCGCTTCGTTTTCAACGTCGGTGCCGGCTTCAACCGGCACCGCGTTGCGATCCATCGGGCGCGAGATGTACACGAACGCCGCCACCGCCAGACCGACCGACAGGCCGGCAAACAGCCAGACCCAGGCCGGCAATCCGCCGCCGCTCTTGCTCTTGCCGCCGCTGCGGCCGCGGGCCTGTTGACGGCCGTTGCCGCCGCGCTGCGCGTAGTCTCTGGACAAGTCGTTTACATCCTTTCCGGTGCGGACACGCCGAGAATGCTGAGGCCGTTGCGAATCACCTGCGCCACGGCCTGGATCAACGCCAGACGCGCGGACTGCAGCTCCGGATCGTCGTCGACCAGGAAGCGGTGCGAGTTGTAGTAGGAGTGCAGCGCCTCGGCGACGTCCTTGAGGAAGAACACGACCGTGTGCGGCGTGTACGCCGCCGCCGCGCGCTCGAGCATTTCCGGGTAGCGGTTGAGCAAGGTCAGCAGCGCCTTCTCGTGCTCGTTGCTGAGGCGATGCAGCGTCAGTTTCGCGGTCTCGCGATCCCACTGGCCGCCCTTGTCGCTGAGCTGCTTGAGCACCGTGCAGATGCGCGCATGCGCGTACTGCACGTAGTAGACCGGATTGTCGTTCGACTGCGAACGCGCGAGGTCGATATCGAATTCCAGATGCTGGTCGTGCGAGCGCGTCAGGTAGAAGAAGCGCGTCGCGTCGGTGCCGGCCTCGTCGATCAGGTCCTGCAGCGTGACGAAGTTGCCGCTGCGCTTGCCCATGCGGCCGGACGACAGCGTGACGAACTGGATCAGCTGCACGTTGAGCGCATCCTTGCGCTCCGTCAGGGCTTCGATCGCGGCGCGCACGCGGGCGATGTAGCCATGATGATCGGCGCCCCAGACGTCCATCAGCAGCGGAAAGCCGCGGTCGAGCTTGTCGATGTGATACGCAAGGTCGTTGCAGTAGTACGTCGCAGCGCCGTCGGCCTTGACCAGCACGCGATCCTTCTCGTCGCCGAACTGCTCGGTGCGCATCCACTGCGCGCCGTCCTTCTCGTAGATCAGACCCTTGTCGGCGAGGCGCTTGAGCGCCTTCTGCACGAAGCCGCTGTTGACCAGCGCAGCTTCGGAAGACCACTGGTCGAAGCGGACGTTGAAGGCCTGCAGCGTGCTGCGGATCACTTCGAGCTGGTCGTCGAGCGCGGAACGAACGATCGTCGTGTAACCATCGCCGAGCAGCGCTTTGGTACGCAGGATCAGCGCATCCGCATAGGCTTCCTGGCGCAGCTTGATGGCGTCCTTTTCCTTGTCGCTGACGCCTTCCGCTGCCACCGGCTCTTCCGGCAGGTCGGCCAGTACCGTCGACGCTGCGCGGCGGAACTGTTCGCCATGCGCGTCCTTGATCTTCTGCGCGGCGCGCTTGATGTAATCCGCCGGATAGCCGCGCTTGGGGAACGGCAGCATCTCGCCGCACAGCTCCAGGTAACGCAGCCACGTCGAGATCGCGAGGATGTCGACCTGACGTCCCGCGTCGTTGATGTAGTACTCGCGCCAGACCGTCCAGCCGGTGGCGGCCATCAGGTTCGACATCGCATCGCCGTAGGCAGCGCCGCGGCCATGACCGACGTGCATCGGCCCCGTCGGATTGGCCGAGACGAACTCGACCATGATCTTGCCCTTGATGCCGGAATCGTCGCGGCCGTAGGTGTCGCCCTGTTGCAGCACCTCGCTGACCACTGCCTGGAATGCCGCGGCCGCCAGATAGAAATTGATGAAGCCAGGCCCGGCCACCTCGACCTTGGAGACGCGCGAAGAATCCGGCAGCAGCTTGACCAGCTGCTCGGCGACCGCGCGCGGCGGCTTGCCCATCGCCTTCGCCAGCTGCAGCGCGAGGTTGGTCTGGAAGTCGCCGAACTTGGCGTCCTTGGTGGCGTCGAGCTGAATCGTCGGCGCCAGCTCGACCCCGCCCTGGGCCAGCGTGCGCTTGAGCGCCGTCGCCAACAGCTCCTGCAAATGCTCTTTCATTGTTCCGGTACGCAAAACGACCCGAGGGTCGCAAGGGGGCGAATTCTACCCGGTCGGGGCCGGGGGCGAACGGGAAGCGGGCTCCGTGGCGGTCTCTCGATACACCGTGCGCTACGCGCACTGCACTCGAGACGAGCGGAGTTTTGTCGGACAGGCACAAAAATGACCCGTTCGCATCGAGTGCCGCGCCATCGGCGCGGTGTATCGAGCTGCCGGAGCCAAACCTCACATCAGATCGTAAGGATCCACGTCCACCGACCAGCGCACCTTGCGCGCGCCGTCGACGCTGCCCAGCTGCGGGACTGCGGCGCCGAGCACCGCATGCAACGCCGCGCGGCTATCGGACTGCAGCAGCATCTGCGCACGCGCGTAGCCGGCCCGGCGCTCCATGCCGCTGGCCATCGGCTCCATCGCCATGACGCTCCGTCGCGTCGCGAACAGCGGCTGGGCGTCGGCGAGAAAGCGCAGCGCGCCACCGGCCTCCTGAGCTTCGGCGCGGATCAGTGCGAGATGGCTGTAGGGCGGCAGGCCGGACATCTCGCGATCCTTCAGCAGCTCCGCGCTGAGCGCGCGATAGCCGCGTTCGGCGAGCGTGCGCAGCAGCGGATGCTCAGGCTCGTGGGTCTGCAGCCAGACTTCGCCGGGCACTTCGCCGCGCCCGGCGCGGCCGGCAACCTGGGTCACCAGCTGGCCCATGCGTTCGACGGCGCGGAAGTCGGTGCCGTACAGCGCCTGGTCGGCGGAGACGATACCGACCAGCGACAGGTTCGGGAAGTCGTGGCCCTTGGCGAGGATCTGTGTGCCGACGAGGATCTGCACGCGGCCTTCGCGGATGTCCTCCAGCTGTTTCGCCAGCGCGCTTGGGCTGGTGATGCGGTCGGAATCGAAGCGGGCGACGCGGTACTGCGGAAAGCGGTTGGCCAGCGCCTGCTCGATGCGCTCGGTGCCGGCGCCGACCGCCAGCAGATCCTGCGCATGGCAGGACGGGCAAGTTCGCGGCAGCGACTGCTGTGCGCCGCAGTGATGACAGATCAGCAGGCCGCGGCCGCGGTGCATCGTCATGTGCGCGTCGCATTGCGTGCACGGCGCGCTCCAGCCGCAGGCGTGACACAGCAGCACCGGCGCATAACCGCGCCGGTTGATGAACAGCAGCACCTGGCCTTTGGCTTCGAGATGCTTGTCGATTGCCTTCAGCAGCGGCTGCGACAGGCCGTGATCGAGCGGCAGCGTGCGGACGTCGAGGATGCGCACCTTCGGCGGCGCGCTGCCGCGCACGCGCTGCTGCAGGCGCAGATGCCGGTAGCGCTGCTGCTGCGCGTTGTGCAGGGTTTCCAGCGATGGCGTCGCACTGCCGAGCAGGATCGGAATGCCGAGCTTCTGCGCGCGCAGGATCGCGACGTCGCGCGCCGAGTAGCGCAGGCCGTCCTGTTGCTTGTACGAGGTGTCGTGCTCTTCGTCGACGACGATCAGGCGCAGCTGCGCGAACGGCAGCCAGATTGCCGAGCGGGTGCCGACGATGACCCGCGCGCTGCCGCTGCGCGCGCGCAGCCAGGCCTGCTCGCGGGCGCGGTCGGTCATGCCGGAATGGAAGCTGACGACGCTGTCGCCGAGGCGGTCGCGGAAGCGCGCTTCGAGTTGCGGGGTCAGGCTGATCTCCGGCGCCAGCACCAGCGCCTGGCCGCCATTGGCGGTCAGCGCTTCGATGCGGCGCAGGTAGAGCTCGGTCTTGCCGCTGCCGGTGACACCTTCGATCAGGCTGACGTCGAAACCCTGCGCCTGCTCGAGCGCGGCCAGCGCGTCCGCCTGCTCGGCTGTCGGTGCCGGTATGGCGGCGACCGTCAGCGGGGCCTGATCCAGCGTTTGGGTCTGCAGCCATCCGTGGTCGACGGCCTGCCGGATCGTGGCGGCGCCGGCATCGAGCGATGCGCGCAGGCGCGGACCGTCGGCCAGGGCCTGCAGCAAGGCGCGCTGCGCGCGATTGCGTTCCGGAAGCTCGGCCAGGGCCTGACGACCGGCGACGGTCAGCGCATAAGCCAGCGGTTCGATCAGCTCGGCCGGCTCGCCGTGGCGCAAGCGGCCCGGCAGCGCCGCGCCGAGCACTTCGCCGAGCGGATGGTGGTAATAGCTCGCCGCCCATTCGCAGAGTGCCAGCAGCTCGGTCGGCAACAGGGGGCTGTCGTCGAGCACCGCGCGGATCGGCCGCAACGTGGCGCCGTCGGCTTCGCCTTCATAGGGTGCGCGGACGACGATTCCGACCAGTTCGCGGCGGCCAAAAGGCACCCGCACGCGGCTGCCGCGGCGCAGCCCCGCGACCAGTTCCGCAGGGACCTGATAGTCGTACTGCGCGAACAGCGGTACGGGGACGCAAACGCTGACCAGAATGCTGCTCAAGGCCTGTGGATAAGCTTGTGGATGTCCTGCCGACCTACTGGTGTATAGGAGGTCGCAGTGCAAGATCGGGGCCCGCCCGCAAGTTGGGCAAAGGGTAAATTTCGTTTGCAAACATTGGCTTCCACGAACATTGCAAGAATCTTACGGAAGATGACCTTGATTGTGCCGCGGAACCGTGATGAGCGACTGTTGTGCATAAGGAACCGTGGCCGGCTCCCTGCAGCGCCCAGATCATAAACGCCAGCGCCCGGTGGTGGCTGCTAATCTCCGCCACCATGTTGCTCTCCTCGACGGCGTTCCCAGCGCAAATTTCACGGCGGTCGGCCATGCCGGCCGCGGTCGTTCTGGCGTGAGCGGCCCAGCCGTCGCCGCGCGGGCGCTGCCGGCGCTGATTGTCGGCGCCGTGCTCATCGGGCTGGCGCCGATTTTCGTCCGTGCCGCCGGCGTCGGGCCGTCCACCGCGGCGTTCTGGCGGCTGGCGCTCGCCTTGCCGGTCCTGGCCCTGCTGCTCTGGCGGCAGCGCCCGCCCACCGCCGCAACCACTGCTGCGAGCGGCCATCTGCCCTGGCTGTGGCTGGCGGGTCTGTGCTTCGCCGCCGATCTGGTGCTGTGGCACCAGGCATTGCGCTACACATCGGTCGCCAACGCCACGCTGCTGTCGAATGTCGCGCCGCTGTTCGTCGCACTCGCCGCCTGGCTGCTGTTCCGCGAGCGCACCGGTGGCCGCTTCGTGGTGGGCCTGTTGCTGGCGATGGCCGGCGCGGCGCTGCTGGTCGCGGACAGCCTGAAGATCGGCGTCGAGACCGTCATCGGCGATCTGCTCGGGGTCGCGTCGGCGGTGTTCTATGCCGGCTATCTGCTGACCGTCAGCCGCCAGCGCCGCTGGTTCACGACGGTGCAGGTCATGTTCTGGAGCACGCTGGTCGGCGCCCTGGTCACCGCGCCGCTGGCCTTGTTGCAGGGCGAAACCCTGCTGCCGCCGGATCAGCATGCCTGGCTGATGCTGGCCGGTCTCGCGCTGCTGTCGCATGTCGGCGGCCAGGGGCTGATCGCCTATGCCCTTGCGCATCTGCCGGCGACGTTCTCCTCGGTCAGCCTGCTGGTGCAACCGGTGGCCGCCGCGGTGTTTGCCTGGGTGCTGCTCAACGAGCGCTTTGGTCCGCAGCAGGCGATCGGCGGCGCCATCGTGCTCGGCGGCATCGTGCTGTGCCGCTTATCGATGCAGCCGGCCGTAAAGACCGGGCCGGACTGAGCGCGGTCCGCTCATCCGTGGCGCAGGTCGCAGACGGGCGCCTGCCGCTGTGGAACATTCGCCGGGCTTGCCGCCATGATGCGGCAGGGGTGATCGGCGGGGTGTGTGATGAGACTCGACCTATGCGACGAGCGGTTTTCCGAGCAGGCCACTGAACAGGACATCGCCGCGGCGCTGGCCAGGCTGCCGCGCGACGACCACTGGTCGCTGCTGCTCGAAGCCGGCAACGACTTCCTGCTCGCCGACATCGGCGAAGGCCAGGACCGCTTCGATGTGCAGTGCAGTCGCGGCGACGAACTGCTCCAAGCCCGGGCCAGACTCGACGATGCGCAGCTGCAGACCCTGTTCGTCAGTTTCCTGAATAGAGACGATCGCTGGCGCAGCCTCTGCAAGTGGCGATCCGCGGAAGCGAATGCACCGGAAGACGAGGCGCAATACTCTTCGTCGACCAACCGGGCGGCCGGAATCTACGGCACCGCCTTCGCCGCGCTGTTCTTCCTGATCGCGATCTTCCCCGACAGCTGGCTGCCCAACTGGCTGCCGTCTTCGCTGCAGAACACCGGCGGCTGGTTCGTCGTGCTGTTCGTGCTCGGCATTCCCGGCATTCTGGTCGCGGCCACGCTCGTCAAGCTGTACGAAGTGCACAAGGCGTCTTCGTGGCCGAAGACCCTCGGCAAGATCGTCAGCAGCGAGATGATCACGACGCGACGCAAGCTCAGCGGCGAAGCGGCGCGTACCGTCAATCGCCCTTCGGTGCGATATCAATATCAGGCCGGCGGCCATCGCTACACCGGCAGCCGCATCAGCATCGGCGAGATTGCCGACAACGATCCGCGCATCCAGGAAATTCTCAAGCTCTACGCGGTCGGCAACAGCGTCACGGTCTACTACCAGCCGGACCGGCCGGGCAACAGCGTGCTCGAGCGCGATCCGCCGGTCGGGCTGCACATCATCTGGGCCGTGGTCGGAACGATCTTTGTCGCGCTGGCGGGCGTCGCCTGCCTGTTCCTGTTCCCCGATCAGATCAAGGGCTGGTTGCTGCCGTTGTTGCCGCAGGTTCGCCATCCCTATCTGCTCGTGCTGTTCTCGGTACTGAGCTTTCTTGCGCTGCTGCGCACGATCCGCCTGCTACTGCGCCCGCAAGGCGCCGGCGACTGGGGCATTGCGCCGGGCAGGATCGAGATCAGCGCCGTCGAAACCCGTCAGGAAGGCTCACGCAAGCACGGCTACGCGAACCTCGAATACAGCTACAGCGTGGACGGCAGCGCGTATCGCGGCAGCCAGATCCGCAAGGGCGTGCAGATTTCCGGCTCGGCCTGGATCATCCGCCGGCAGATCGGCAAGTATCCGGTCGGCAGCAGCGTGGACGTTCACTACAACAAGGCCAACCCGGCGGAAGCGGCGCTGCAGGCGGGGTCATCCGGCAGCGTTGGCGGCGGCCTGTCGGCGCTGCTGATCTGCGGTTTTCTGGCCTGGTACTTCGCGACCCACTGAGCGGGGCTCAGTCCGCCTCGCGGAGCCGGTAGCCAACGCCGGCCTCGGTCAGGATCAGCGACGGCTGCGCCGGATCGCTTTCGATCTTGGTGCGCAGCTGACGGACATAGACGCGCAGATACTGCACATCGGATTCCAGCTCGCTGCCCCAGACCGCACGCAGTAGATGTCTGTGGGTCAGCACCTTGCCGGCATGCAGCACCAGTTGCTGCAGGATCTCGTATTCCTTGGGCGACAGATGCAGTTCCGCGCCGTCGAGCAGCACGATGCGACGGACTAGATCGACGCTCAGCCGGCCGCTGCGGAACACCGGCTGCGCGCCTTGCTGCTGCAGGCGATGGCGCAGCGCGGTGCGGATGCGCGCCATCAACTCCTCGGCGCCGAAGGGCTTGGTGACGTAGTCGTCGGCACCGCCATCGAGCGCGGCCACCTTGCTGCGCTCGCCATCGCGGCTGGTCAGCACGATGACCGGCACTGCCGAAGCCTTGCGCAGCTCGGCAAGTACTTCGAGTCCGTCGCGATCCGGCAGGCCGAGATCGAGCAGCAGCAGGTCGGGCTTGTGTTCATTCACTGCAGCGAGTGCCTGCGCCGCAGTTGCCGCCTCGACGACCGCAAAGCGCTGCGCCTGCAGCGTCGTGCGCAGCAGGCGGCGGATCGGCACTTCGTCTTCGACTACCAGTATCGTGCCGGCGTCCATCGTTCAGTCGGTCTGCGAAGCTTCCATGAACAGCGATGATGGCAGTTCGATGCCGAACACGCTGCCGCTGCGGTCCTTGCGGTTGCTCGCGCGAATCTGGCCGCCCATCGCCTGCACGAAACCGCGACACACCGCGAGGCCCAGACCGATGCCGGCGCGCTGGCGGTCGCCGCCGCGGATGCGGAAGAACGGATCGAAGATGCGGGTCAGGTCGGCCTCGGCAATGCCTGGGCCTTCGTCGCGCACTTCGACGACCAGCGCATAGCGATGGCGCTGCACCGAGATCTCGATGCGGCTGCCTTCCGCGGCGTACTTGCCGGCGTTCTCCAGCAGGTTGACCAGCACCTGTTCCATCAGCACGAAGTCCAGCGTCAGCATCGGCAGCTGCGGTGCGTAATCGGTGACGACGACATGCCCCGCCAGCAGGCGCGCCGTGCGGCGCAGCGCCGAGCCGACGATCTCCTGCATGTCGCAGCTCTCGCGCTTGGGCTGCAGCGCGCCCGCGTCGAGGCGCGTCATGTCGAGCAGGTTGCCGACGAAGCGATGCATGCGCTCGGTCTCGTCCTGCGCGGTCGTCAGCAGCTCTTCGCGCTGCTGCGTGTCGTAGAGTTTGTCGTAGGAACGCAGCGAGGAGATCGCGCCCATGATGCTCGCCAGCGGCGTACGCAGGTCGTGCGAGATCGAGGTCAGCAGGGCGGATCGCAGCTGCTCGGTTTCGGTCAGCATGCGGGTCTGGTCGATCTGCTTGGCGAGGCGGATACGCTCAACCGTGATCGCGGCCAGATCGGCGATCGTCTCGACCATGCGGCGTTCCGGCGGATCGAGCAGCGTATCGCCGCTGGTGCGGCGCACGCTGAGCACGCCGACGGTTCCCGACGGCGCGCGCAGCGGCACGAACAGGCGGCTTGCGCCCGGCAGCGTGTCGGCGCCGCGGCCGGTGGCCTGGGCTTTCTCGAAGCACCATTGCGCCGCCGCCAGATCCTTCTCTTCCAAGGGGCCGCCGTGGCCGCCAGGATGGGCCCGCAGGCGCTTGCCGCTCTCGTCCGGCAGCAGCACCAGCGCCTCGAGATCGAGAATCCGCGTGGCCTGCTCGGCGGTGACGGTCTGCAGCTCATCGAGCTTGCGCATGCCGGCGAGCCGCCGCGTGTAGTTCAGCAGCTCGGCGGTGCTGTGCGCCTGCTCGCGGGTCGCGATGCCCTGCAGGCGCAGCCGCGACATCAGCTGGCTGATCAGCACCGAGACGGAAACGAAGAAGATCAACGACAGCACGTTCGCCGGGTTGGTGATCGACAGCGTGTAGCGCGGCTCCAGGAAGAAATAGTTGTAGGCGATGCAGCTCGCCAGCGCCGCGTACAGGCTCGGCAGCAGGCCGTAGCGCGTGGCGCTGAGCATCACCGCGGCCAGGAAGATCAGCGAGACGTTGTGGACATGCGTCGCCGCATGCAGCAGCCAGCCCAGCGCGGCTGCCGCCGCGACCAGCAGGCTGACCGGAATCAGGCTCGCGAGCGTCGAGCCGGTGGCCGCCAGCCGCGGCCGCCGCGCCGCGGGCACTTCGACTTCGGCATCGGCGATGACGTGAATGGAAATATTGCTGGCGCTGCGCACCAGCCGGTCGACGACCGACCCGTGGCGCAGCTCGAACCAGCGGCTGCGGCGCGACTTGCCGGTGACGATATGCGTGATGTTGTGCTCGGCGGCATACGCCAGCGCGTCGGCGGCGATATCGCTGCTGCCGGGAATCGACAGCGCGTTGCCGCCGAGGCGCTCGGCGAGACGCAGCGTCTCGGCAATCCGGTCGCGCTGGTTTTCGTCGAGCTGCAGGCTGCGCGCCGTCTGAAGATACAGTGCCGTCCACGGCGCGTTGTAGCGGTCCGCGATCTGCTTGGCGCGGCGCACCAGGCCCGCAGCGCCGGGCGATTCGTTGACGCAGACCAACACGCTGTCCGCCGCGGCCCACACCTCGCGGATGCCCTGCGCGCGACGGTGATCGCGCAGCTGCGCATCGACCCGCTGCGCGGTGCAGCGCAACGCCAGCTCGCGCAGCGCGGTCAGATTTCCCGGTGTGAAATAGCCGCGCAGCGCGCGTTCGCCGCCGTCGCCGTGATAGACCTTGCCGTCCTGCAGTCGCTCGATCAGCTCCTCCGGCGTGATGTCGATGACCTCGATCTCGTCGGCCAGATCGAGGATCGCGTCCGGCACGGTTTCGCGCACCCGAACGCGGGTGATGCTGGCGACCACATCGTTGAGGCTTTCGAGGTGCTGGATGTTCAGCGTCGTGTAGACATCGATGCCGGCCGCGAGCAGTTCCTCGACATCGAAATGACGCTTGGGATGACGGCTGCCCGGCGCGTTGCTGTGCGCCAGCTCGTCGACCAGGACCAGCTGCGGCCGGCGCAGAAGAATGGCGTCGAGGTCCATCTCCTCCAGCGTGTGGCCCTGATAGGCCACGCGCTGGCGCGGCACAACGATCAGCTGCTCGAGCAGCGCCGCCGTCTCGCGGCGGCCATGGGTTTCGACGATGCCGACGACGAGATCGACGCCGTCGCGGCGCTTGCGCTGTGCCGAGCTGAGCATCTCCCAGGTCTTGCCGACGCCGGGCGCGGCGCCGAGAAAGATCTTCAGGCGTCCACGCTCCTCGCGCCGCGCACGTTCCAGCAGCGCCTCCGGAGAGGGCCGTGCCGGCTCAGCCGAAGCGGGGCTTTTCATGCCGTCATTCTAGTTCGTCCAGCGCCAGATTCAGTGCCAGGACGTTGACGACCGGCTCGCCGAGAACGCCGAACAGCGGCGGCTCGACATGCGTGGCAACCAGCGCCGCGAGCCGGCTTTCGGCAAGGCCGCGTGCGGCGGCAACGCGGGCAATCTGGAACTGCGCGGCGGCGGGGCTGATGTGCGGATCGAGGCCGCTGGCCGATGCGGTGACCAGATCGGCCGGAACCGCGCGCGACGCCTGCTCGCTGCGGGCGCCGGCAACATCTGCGCCGATGCGCGCCATCAGCGCCGCGGAGGTCGGGCCCAGGTTGGAGCCGCTGGACGCGGCGGCGTCATAGCCGCCGCTGCCGGCGGCCGAAGGCCGTCCATGGAAATACTGCGGCGAGGAGAAGCGCTGGCCGATCAGCGCCGAGCCGATGACGCGGCCGTCGCGCTCGACGAGGCTGCCGCGGGCCTGCGGCGCGAACAGCAGCTGGCCGAGTCCGCTGACGGCCAGCGGATACAGGCCGCCGGTCAGCAGGCTGAACAGCAGCAACAGAACCAGGGCGGGGCGTAGTTGAGTCAGCATGGAAGGCTCCGTGTTCAGACGATGTGCAGGGCGACGACGGCGAGATCGATCAGCTTGATGCCGATGAACGGCGCGACGATGCCGCCGAGGCCGTAGATCGTCAGGTTGCGTGCGAGCAGCGTCGTCGCCGGTGCCGGCCGGTAGGCGACGCCGCGCAGTGCGAGCGGGATCAGCGCGAGGATGATCAGCGCGTTGAAGATGATCGCCGACAGGATGGCCGACTGCGGCGAATCCAGCCGCATCAGATTCAGCGCATCGAGCTGCGGATAGAAGGCAATGAACAGCGCCGGGATGATCGCGAAATACTTGGCGACGTCGTTGGCGATGCTGAACGTCGTCAGCGCGCCGCGCGTCATCAGCATCTGCTTGCCGATGCCGACGATCTCGATCAGCTTGGTCGGGTCGGAGTCGAGATCGACCATGTTGCCGGCCTCGCGCGCCGCCGCGGTGCCGGTCTGCATCGCAACGCCGACGTCGGCCTGCGCCAGCGCGGGGGCATCGTTGGTGCCGTCGCCGCACATGGCGACGAGCTTGCCCTTGGCCTGTTCGTCGCGGATCAATTCCAGCTTGCGCTCAGGCGTCGCCTGGGCGAGGAAGTCGTCGACGCCGGCTTCGGCGGCGATTGCCGCCGCCGTCATCGGATTGTCGCCAGTGATCATCACGGTACGGATGCCCATCGCGCGCAGCTCCGCGAAGCGCTCGCGGATGCCGCCCTTGACGATGTCCTTGAGGTGCACGACGCCGAGTACGCGACCATCGCGCGCGACGGCCAGCGGCGTGCCGCCGGAGCGGGCGATCTGCGCGGCGATCGTGTCGAGTTCGGCCGGCAGGCGATGCTGCTCGCCGTGCGACTTCGCATAGTCCTTGATCGCATCGATCGCACCCTTGCGGATCTGCTGGCCGTCGATGTCGATGCCGGACATGCGCGTCTGCGCGGTGAACGGCACGACCGTCGCGTCGAGGTTCGCGAGGCTGCGGCCGCGCAGGCCGTAATGCTCCTTGGCGAGCACAACGATGGAACGACCTTCCGGCGTTTCGTCGGCGAGGCTGGCGAGCTGCGCCGCATCGACCAGTTCACGTTCGTTGACACCGGGCAAGGCGATCAGCGCGGTGGCCTGGCGGTTGCCGAGCGTGATCGTGCCGGTCTTGTCGAGCAGCAGGGTATCGACATCGCCCGCGGCCTCGACGGCGCGGCCCGAGGTCGCCAGCACGTTGAAGCGCATCAGGCGATTCATGCCGGCGATGCCGATCGCCGACAGCAGCGCGCCGATCGTGGTCGGAATCAAGGTCACGAACAGCGCCGCCAGCACGATGACCGGCACGCTGCCCCTGGCATAGCTGACGAAGGCCGGGATCGACGCCACCGCGAGCACGAAGATCAGGCTCATGCCGGCCAGCAACACGTTGAGCGCGATCTCGTTCGGCGTCTTCTGCCGCGCGGCGCCTTCGACGAGTGCGATCATGCGGTCGAGAAAGCTCGAACCCGCTGCCGCGGTGATGCGCACGACGATGCGATCGGACAGCACGCGGGTGCCGCCGGTCACCGCCGAGCGATCGCCGCCGGC
Source organism: Fontimonas sp. FW305-C-3 (assembly GCF_058783185.1). Classification (NCBI taxonomy): domain Bacteria; kingdom Pseudomonadati; phylum Pseudomonadota; class Gammaproteobacteria; order Nevskiales; family Nevskiaceae; genus Fontimonas; species Fontimonas sp. FW305-C-3. Next base: position 292,119 of record NZ_JBYSYK010000001.1, read on the forward strand.
TTCGCGGATCACCGGCGCCGACTCGCCGGTGATCGCCGACTCGTCGACGGTGGCCATGCCTTCGACGATGTCGCCGTCGCCGGGAATGATCTCTCCGGCCAGGACCTCGACCCGGTCGCCGACTTTCAGCGTGCCCGCTTCGATCTGTTCGACCCGCCCGTCGCGCAGGCGTCTGGCAAGCGTCTGGCTCTTGGTCCGCCGCAGTGCGGCGGCCTGCGCCTTGCCGCGGCCCTCGGCCATTGCTTCGGCAAAGTTCGCGAACAGCACGGTGAACCACAGCCAGGCGACGACTTGGCCGGAGAACAGCAGCCGACCGGAGCCGGCGATCGCGTCGCGCGCAAACAGCAGGGTCGACAGTGCCGCGACCACGGCGGTGATGAAGATGACCGGATTGCGCGCCAGCTTGCGCGGCGCCAGCTTGATCAGGGCATCGATCGCGGCGTTCTTCAGCAGCGCCGGATCGAGCAGGGCATGGGTTGTCGTTTTCATGATGGGCTCCGGGTTCAGTAGCTCGCGCCCTGCAGCAGCGCGAAGTGCTCGGCGATCGGTCCCAGTGCGAGCGCCGGGAAGAAGGTCAGCCCACCGACGATCAGGATGATCGCGACCAGCAGCACGACGAACATCGCGCCGTTGGTCGGAAAGGTGCCGATCGACGCGGCGGTCTGTTTCTTGCCTGCCAGCGAGCCGGCAATCGCCAGCGCCGGGACGATGATCGCGAAGCGGCCGAGCAGCATCGCAATGCCGAGCGTCGTGTCGTAGAACGGTGAGTTGGCGGTCAGCCCGGCGAACGCGCTGCCATTGTTGGCGGCGGCCGACGTGAAGGCGTAGAGCATTTCGCTGTAGCCGTGCGGACCGGCATCCTGCAGGCCGGCGAGCCCCAGCGGCAGCACCGCGGCGAGTGCGGTGAAGCCGAGGATGCAGAGCGGCGAGATCAGGATCGCGAGGATCGCCAGCTTGACCTCGTGCGCCTCGATCTTCTTGCCGAGATACTCTGGCGTGCGACCGACCATCAGGCCGGCGACGAACACGGTCAGCAGCGCGAACAGCAACATGCCGTACAGGCCGGCGCCAACGCCGCCGATGACGACCTCGCCGAGCTGCATGTTGATCAGCGGGATCATGCCGGCGAGCGGCATCAGGCTGTCGTGCATGACGTTGACGGCGCCGCAGGAGGCGGCCGTCGTCACGACCGCGAACAGCATCGACGCGGCGATGCCGAAGCGCGTCTCCTTGCCTTCCATGTTGCTGTCGAGCCCCAGTGCCGCCAGCTGCGGATGCGGCATCGACTCGGCCCAGTAGGCCGCCGTGACGCCGGCCAGGAACAGTACACCCATGGCGCCGAGCAGCGCCCAGCCCTGCTTCTCATCGCCGACCATGCGGCCGAACACATTGGTCAGCGCGGCGCCGATCGCGAAGATCGACAGCATCTGCAGCAGATTGCTCAGCGCAGTCGGGTTCTCGAAAGGATGCGCGGAGTTGGCGTTGAAGAAGCCGCCGCCGTTGGTGCCGAGCATCTTGATCGCCTCCTGCGAGGCGACCGGACCCTGCGCGATGAGCTGCGTGGCGCCTTCCAGCGTCGTCGCTTCGCTGTAGCTGAGGAAGTTCTGCGGCACACCCTGCCAGATCAGCAGCAGCGCGAAGACGATGCAGATCGGCAGCGGCACGTAGAGCGTCACGCGGGTCAGATCGACCCAGAAGTTGCCGAGCGCGTCGCCGCCGCGACGGACGAAGCCGCGCACCATCGCGACCGCAATCGCAATGCCGGTCGCGGCCGACAGGAAGTTCTGCACCGTCAGGCCGGCCATCTGGCTGAAGTAGCTCAGCGTCGATTCGCCGCCGTAGGATTGCCAGTTGGTATTCGTGACGAAGCTGATCGCCGTGTTGAACGCCAGGTGCGGCGACAGCGCGCCGAAGCCCTGCGGATTGAGTGGCAGCCATTGCTGGGTGCGCAGGATCAGGTACAGCAGGCCGAACCCGGCGGCGCTGAACACGAGGATCGCCAGGGCGTAGTCGCGCCAGGATTGCTCGGCGCGCGGATCGACGCCGGCAAGCCGGTAGAAGCCGCGCTCGAGCGGGCCGAGCGCTGCGGACAGCAGCGTCCGTTCACCGTGCAGCACGCGAAACAGATATCCGCCGAGCGGGCGCACCAGCAACGCAACCAGCGCGCAGTAAACAACGATCAACAGCCAGCCTTGGAGGGTCATGTAAATCTCCGCGGCGCTAGAAGCGTTCCGCGCGGATCAGCGCGTAGACCAGATAAACCAGGATCCCGGCGGCGGCCAGACCGCCCAGCACGTATTCGACGTTCATGTCAGAGCGTCCCTGCCGCGCGGACATACCAGGCCAGGCCGGCGAAGCCGGCGGCGCAGAGCCCGAGAAAAATCAGATCATCCATTGCCGCTCTCCGCAAACACGCCTTCAACGGCGTGAGCGCATTAGGCGGCGGAGGAGCATAGGGATTCGAGACGGGAGCACCCGTCGCGACATAAAGAATGCATAAAGATCGCCGCGCAGAGCGGGCGGCGAGTTTGCCTGCCGCTGACGAGGGTCAGGCTACGGCGCGACGCGCATCCGGCGCGACGGCTTGGCGCCGCGGGCGTTGCGCTGGATGTCGGGCGGCACGTCCATCAGGATCGCGATCTTCGCGAGTACCGGCAGCACGACGCCCTGCGACAGGGCCTTCGCCACGGTCTTGACCGGCGGCGCGTTCGGATCCTTGAGCCACCAGGTCAGCACTTCGATCGTGCCGCCGACCATCAGGCGCACGCACATCTCACCGGTCGCGCGGGCCTGCGCGGGCAGTTGTGCCGCCGCCAGGCCCAGTGACAGCCTCAGCATCTCTTCGCGCACATCGCCGGCGGCGCCGCCATTGAGGAAGGTCGACCACAGCGCGCGGTGCTCGTCCGCATAGGCGAACAGGGCTTCGCAGGCGGCCTGCGAGCCCTGGGCGTCCATCAGCGGTGCGGTCAGGCCGACCAGGCTCTGGACCTCGTCGGCGGCGAGATCGTGAAGCAGGGCTTCCTTGGTCGGATGGTGGCGGTAGAACGTGGCATGGCCGATGCCGGCCTCGGCGGCGATCTCGCGGATGCCGATCTCGTCCAGCGGCTTGCGCTTGAGCAGTGACAGCAGCGCGCCGCGCAGCGCTTCGCGGGTGCGGATCGCGCGGGCATCGCTGGCCGTCGACAGGTGTTGCCTGAACTTTTTGTTGCTGCGTGGCGCTGTTCTGGTTGCCGTCATGATGTGAGACATGCTATACCATTGAGACACGATGTACCACATCGTAGCCAATCGATCAGGCACTCGACTTCCCTTCCCGCCCGCCTCGCCAAAGGGCAGGCACGGAAGTGGCCCGCAGTTTGCGAGCGGGGCTGATCGAGCAGCGAGCGGATTCGTCTTTAAGCGCGGGTAGAGGGGAGCTTCCAGTGTCGAGCGTCGGGTTTTACAGCCGTCTGTCCGTCGCCGCAGTTGCGGCAACGACCGTGTGGCTTGCGGGCTGCAGTGGAGAGACGGCGGAAGCGCCGCCGGCACGCCCGGTGATGGCGGTCGAACTGGCCACGGCGATTCCCCGGCAGTGGCCGGACGTGCTGGCCGCCAGCGGTGAAGTCACGCCGTGGCAGGAGGCGATCATCGGTGCCGAAGTATCCGGAGTCCGCCTCGACGAAGTGCTGGCCGACGTCGGCGACGTCGTCACCAAGGGCCAGGTCCTCGCGCGCTATAACGAAGACAGCCTGCGCGCCGAGCTGGCGCAGCTTGACGCGATGGTCGCGGAAGCCGAGGTCAATGTGCAGAAAGCCCAGGCCGACGCCACGCGCGCCGACCGGCTCGAAACCTCGGATGCGCTGTCGAAGCAGGCGATCCAGGCCTATCGCGCAACCGCCGCGATCGCCGAAGCGCAGCTCGCGTCGGCCAAGGCCCAGCGTCAGGCGCAGTCGCTGCGCCTGCGCTACGCAAAGATCGTCGCGCCCGATGACGGCGTGATCTCGGCACGCACGGCGACGGTCGGCGCGGTCGGCACCCTGGGCATCGAACTGTTCCGGCTGGTGCGGCGCGGACGCCTGGAGTGGCGCGCCGAAGTGCCGGCCGAGGCGATGGCGCGGCTGGAGCCGAACGCCGGCGTCGAACTGCAGCTGCTCGACGGCACCGTGGTGGCCGGCAAGATCCGCCAGCTGTCGCCGACGGTCGATGCGCGCACGCGCAACGGTACCGTCTATGTCGATCTGCCCAAGCACGGCAGTCTGGCCGGCGGCATGTACGTCAGCGGCCGTTTCACGCTGGCCGAGCGCCAGGCACTGACGGTGCCGGAGTCGGCGATCGTCATGCGCGACGGCAATCGCTACGTGATGCGGATCGACGCCGACAACCGGGTGCAGCAGGTCAAAGTCGTCAGCGGCCGCCGTCGCGATGGCGCGCTGGAGATTCTCGACGGCCTCGGGCCCGATCAGAAGTTTGTCGTTTCCGGCGGCGCTTTCCTCAGCAACGGCGATCTGGTCGGCGTCACCGCAGCCGCGGCGCAGCCATGAACTTCTCCGCGTGGGCGATCCGGCAGCCGACGCCGTCGATCCTGCTGTTCTTCATGCTGACCATCGCCGGCCTCGTCGCCTTCCAGCGGCTCGGCATCCAGAGCATGCCGGACATGGTGTTTCCGACCGTGTCCCTGGTCGCGACCGTGCCGGGCGCGTCTCCCGAACAGCTTGAAGCCGAAGTCGCGCGGCCGATCGAAGATGCGGTGTCGAGCATCGGCAGCGTGCGCCATGTGACGACCATCATCAACGACGGCTCCGTCAGCCTGATGGCGGAATTCGCCTACGAGAAGGACACCCAGGAAGCGGTCATCGACGTGCGCGACTCGGTCGCGCGCATCCGCTCGACGCTGCCGGCGGAGATGCAGGAGCCGGTGGTGTCGCGCGTCGAGATCGCCGGCTTGCCGATGATTACCTACGCGGTATCGTCCGACGCGATGGACGAAGCCGACCTGTCCTGGTTCGTCGACGATGTCGTCGGCCGCGCGGTCATGCGCTGCCGCGGCGTCGCACAGGTCAAGCGCCAGGGCGGCATCATGCGCGAGGTGCGCGTCGAGCTCGATCCGGCGCGGATGCAGGCAATGCACGTGACGCCCGGTGAAGTCAGCACCCAGCTGCGGCGCATGCAGCAGGAAGCGCCGGGCGGCCGCGGCGATCTCGGCGGGCTTGAGCAGACCATCCGCACGCTGGGCACGGTCGCGAGCGCCGAAGAGCTGGCGCAGATGTCGCTGCCGATGCCCGACGGCCGTCGCCTGCGGCTCGCCGATGTCGCGACCATCAAGGACACGCATGCCGAACGCCGCGCGCTGGCCCTGCTCGACGGCGCCCCGGTGGTCGGCATCGACATCATGCGCGCGCGCGGTCATGACGACGTCCGTACCGCGAAGAAAGTCTATGAGGCAATGGACGAACTGAAGCGGGCCTATCCGCAGATCAAGTTCGTCGAAGTCGCGAACACCGTCGACTTCAGCCAGTCGGAATACGACGCCGCGATGCGCGCGCTCTACGAGGGCTGCATCCTTGCCGTGTTGGTCGTCTGGTTGTTCCTGCGCGACTGGCGCGCGACGTTCGTCTCCGCGGTGGCGCTGCCGCTGTCGATCATTCCGACCTTCATCGTCGTGATGGCGATGGGCTACTACCTCAACATGCTGACCTTGTTGGCGCTGACGCTGGTGATCGGCATTCTCGTCGACGACGCGATCGTCGAAGTCGAGAACATCATGCGGCATCTCGAGATGGGCAAGCCGCCGCTGCAGGCGGCGACCGAGGCCGCCGACGAGATCGGCCTCGCGGTCATCGCCACCTCGCTGACGCTGGTCGCGGTGTTCCTGCCCACCGCCTTCTCCGGCGGCATGACCGGCAGCCTGTTCCGCCAGTTCGGCTGGACCGCCGCCGCCGCGGTGCTGTTCTCGCTGCTGGTTGCACGCCTGCTGACACCGATGATGGCGGCGCGCATGCTCAAGCCGAGCAAGCACAAGCATGTCGACGGCCGCCTGATGCGCCAGTACCTGTTGTCGGCGCGCTGGTGCATCGAACATCCCTGGACGACCGTGATCAGCGCCGGCGTGTTCTTCCTGGTCTCGCTGCTGATGATCCAGCAACTGCCGATGGCTTTCCTCGCCGGCGCCGACTCGTCGGACGAAATCGCGACGATCGAAGGTCCGCCGGGCAGTTCTCTTGAACAGACCCAGGCGCTGGCCGAACGCGCGCGTTCCCTGCTGATGGCGCTGCCGGAAGTGAAGACGGTCTACACGACGATCGGCGCCGGTTCGCAGACCGGCAACATCCGCTCCGATCGCGCCGCCGCGGAGGTGCGCAAGGCGCAGCTCACCGCGGTGCTGCTGCCGGCGAAAGAGCGCAAGCGCAACATCGAAGAGATGCGCGTGGCGATGCGCGAAGCGCTCGCGGTGTTGCCGGGTGCGCGCGTGAGCATCGGCCGCGGCACGCCGGGCGAGAAGATGAACCTGATGCTGACCGGCGACGATCCGGACGCGCTGTACAGAAGCGCGCGCGCCCTCGAGGCCGAGCTGCGTTCGCTGCCCGGCCTGGGTTCGGTGACCTCCACCGCCAGCCTGCTGCGCCCGGAGATCGTCATCCGCCCGGACTTCGCGCGGGCGGCCGAACTCGGCATCACCTCGGCGGCGATCGGCGAAGTGGTTCGCGTCGCGACGGTCGGCGACTACGACTTCAATCTGCCGCGCCTCAACCTGCCCGGCCGTCAGGTCTATGTGCGCGTGCAGCTGGATCCGGCCGCGCGGGCGGACCCGTCGATGATCGGCCAGTTGCGCGTCAACAGCGACCGCGGCGTCGCGGTGCCGCTGAGCAACATCGCGCAGATCAGTCTTGGCGGAGGCCCGGCGCAGATCGACCGCTATGACCGCGCGCGCATCATCACGCTGACGATCGATCTCGAAGGACGGCCGATCGGCGAGGTGCTGAAGGAAGCCCAGGCGCAGCCGACGCTCAAGGCCCTGCCGCCTGGCGTGAAACTCGTACTTTCGGGCGATCTCGAATACATGACCGAGATGGTCGAGGGCTTCATGCTGGCGATGCTCGCCGGCATCTTCTGCGTCTACGCCGTCATGGTGCTGCTGTTCCACGACTTCTGGCAGCCGGCGACCGTGCTTGCGGCCCTGCCGCTGGCATCGACCGGTGCGCTGGGCCTGCTGTGGCTGTTCGGATTGCCGCTGTCGATGCCGGCGCTGATCGGCTTGTTGATGTTGATCGGCATCGTCACCAAGAACTCGATCCTGCTCGTCGACTATGCGGTGATGGCGCGCCGCGATCTGGGCATGAATCGCGTCGATGCATTGATGGATGCCTGCCACAAGCGTGCGCGGCCAATCGTCATGACCACCGTCGCGATGACCGCCGGCATGCTGCCGATCGCGATCGGCCTCGATGGCGACGACAGCTTCCGTCTGCCGATGGCGCTGGTCGTCATCGGCGGCCTGATCACGTCGACGGTGCTGAGCCTGCTCGTCGTGCCGGTCGTCTACGAGATCATCGACGAGATCAAGGTCCGGCTGTTCACGCGCCGCGCGCCTGCGCCGCATCGCACGGCGGACGGCGCCTTGTGACCGGGCGCGCTGCCGCTACGGCAGCGCGCTTGCTCTCGCATCAGTGGCCCCTCACAAAGACTCGACCGCAGTCGGCGGCTTCATTGCCCTTCGATGTAGCTCAAGCGTCTTGTGTACGAACTCGAGTTTTGCGATCACCGAGTCCGATATCACAAACGGATAGGCGTCGCGCAAGCCCAGCGCGCGGTTCAGCTCGTTCAATACATAGGTCAGCGAACGCCAGCGGTCGAGCATGCTGCCGAAGGAGCGGGAATGCCCCCCGCCGATGCCCGGGCGAGATGTGAAGCTGGGGTCGGAGACGTGCTTCGGCCTGAGTGTCAGGCCGCCTTCGTGGGCGGTCTCCAGACTATCGAGCATGTGCAGATAATGCGCCCAGGTTTCCGCCCAATCTTCCCAAGGGTGCGAGCTGGCATACGCGCTGATGAAATGCTGCTGCCAGTTCGTCGCCGGGCCGTTCTCGTAGTGGGTTTTCAGCGCTGCCGAATAGTCGGCTCGCTCGTCGCCGAAGACGGTGCGGAATGTCCGCAGACGCCGCGACGATCCGATCAGGCGGTCCCAGTAGTAGTGGCCGACCTCGTGCCGAAAGTGACCGACCAGCGTCCTGTACGGCTCATGCATGGTGACGCGTCTGCGCTCACGTTCCGCATCGTCGGCCTCGGCGATGTTGATCGTGATGACGCCGTTGCTGTGCCCGGTGAGGATGGGCTTGGTCTCGACCGGCGTGACTTCGTCCGCCTTGAACTCGAAGCTCAACGCGTGCGCGCCGGGATCGTCCGCGGCGTCCAGCGGCAATGACATGCCGACGAGTCCGACAATGACGCGGCGCTTTGCCGCCTCCATCCAGAACCAGCGGGTGAGATTGCCGGCAACCGTGAGATCCGGAATGATCTTGGTCAGGCGACAGGACAGACAAAGGTCTGAACCATCGTCCGCCGCGACAGCCCAGTTGCAGATGTTGTGCTCGATGTAATTGCGGCAGAGACGATAAGTTGTCTGCGCCGGTCCCAGCTCGCGGGTCGCGGTCTTGTCCGCGCCCATGCCGCCCCAAGCGACCATCTCCTGCAGATCGGGCACGAACGCCAGGCGGCTGCCGCAGTTCATGCATTGGTCGTTCCTGAAAACGACGAGAGCCTGGCATTGATCGCAGCGGAAACGTTTCACGAGGGACCTGTCACCGTCGATCCCGCGCTCAGGTACTTGCGAGGGTTCTCACCATCTTCGCAAATTCACGGCGATATCGCTTCGCCTGCCGTACCTTCTGCGTATCGCTCAGAATCTTTCCGGAGACCTGGAAGAACTTCTTCTCTTCCTCACGCAAGTGATGATGAACCTTGTCCGACAGCTTGTGCGCATTGGCCATCCACGAGCGCCCGGAGTGATCGAGAACCTGAAGATCCTCGATCAGCTCATCCATCTGATGGTGCTCATGCAAAGCGTGCCGGGCCGAACTCAGACCCATGTCTTCCATCAGGATCGGCACATAGAGGTGGCGCTCCTCGGCTGCCGCGTGCGCGGCGAGCTCGATTCTCAATGCGCTGAAAGTCTGGATCCGATGCTCGGTATGCGGCTTCGACAGCAACAGCTTCCGGCACAGCGAGCGCTGGCGGTCGTGACTCTCGCGCAAGGCGTCGAAGATGCTTTCGGTCATGATCTATCAACTACGCGTGGAACAGCGCGCGTTCAACCTGCAGCGACTTGTTGCGCAGGTAAGCATGGCGCGGACGCCGTGCTCTGGAAGCCAGGGCCGGGCTCGCCGAAAGATCGGGCTGGGAAATCAGATCGTGCGTCACGATCTGCTGATCGTCCCAGCCCTCGGCGATGCGTAGCCGCAGCGTGCGGTCGGTAACGCAGTTCGGGACCAGCGGGCGCAAGCGGCGTGCGCGTTCGAGATTGGATTCGGTCATGAGTCTTTGTTCTTTGATGGTGAATTCGCAATCGAATCTAGACATGCCCGCTGAACCCCGACTGAGCCTCTATATCTGTCCCATCAATACGAGGATGAGGAGCACGACCACGACCAGGCCAAGCCCGCCGCTCGGGCCGTAGCCCCAGTTACGACTGTGCGGCCAGGTCGGAATGGCGCCCAGCAACATCAGGATCAGGATGACGAGAAGAATGGTTCCGAGACTCATGAGGCTTCTCCGCACTTGAAGAGGACATCGAAGAACATCGCTGTTGTAGGTGTTGCAAGTGCCACGGCTCGGAACCTAGGCCGCTGGATATGAATATCAGCTGAGTTGGGAGCAGCGAGCGTGGGAATGGCGATTGCTCAACTTCATTGATGGACGGGGTCGACCATTGGTCATCCACCGATGGCCCCGCAAGGAGGAAGAGATGGATACCGCACTGCCAGTTTTTCTACTGCTGTCGCTGATTGCCCTGGGCGGGCTGACGTTCCTGCTGCTGGCCGGCCGCAAACGTCAGACGCCGCGCGGCACGGTCAACGCGCCTGCGCCGGGTAGCCCGGAATCTCCGTTGTTCGGCGAGCCCGAGCGGAAGCCGAAGAGCTGATCTGTCCGTTGCAAATAAGCGGTGTGCGAAGCCGCGTCCGTGCATTGTGCTTGGCGGACGCGGCTTGTCTGCTGTTGGCGAAACAGCCCCGCTTCGAGAATCGCGCCGGGCGCTCGCCAAGATACTGCGGCGCGCGCCAAACGGATGGCGTCACCTCACTGCAAGGGTTTCGCGCTGCCTGAGTCGCCCAAGGAGAACGGCGTGAAGCGGGTGTCGGTGTCGTAGATGTCGACGCCTTCGGCGCGCTTCAGACGATTGACGACGAAGTAAGTCACCGGCGTGAAGACGATTTCGACGCTGACCTTCATCGCGAAGTTGAAGATGATGACCGCGATCAAGGCATCGTTGGTCCAGATGCCGTAGAACGCCAGCGGATAGAACAGCAATGAGTCGCTGGCCTGGCCGCAAGCGGTGGAGCCGATCGTGCGCATCCACAGATGGCGACCTTCGCTCCAGACCTTCATCCTTGCCATCACGTAGGAATTGACGAAGTCGCCGACCCAATAGGCGAGCATGCTGGCGGCGACGATGCGCCAGGTGTTGCCGAACACGATCTCCAATGCCGGCTGCAGCGTCGCGTTCCAGGGTTCGTCCGGACTCGGCGTCATGTTGACGATGATGGCCGACATGGCGGTGGCGAAGATCATCGCCGCGAAGCCGGCCCAGATCGCGCGGCGCGCCCGCGCGTAGCCGTAGACCTCGGTCAGCACGTCACCAAAGATGTACGCGACGGGGAAGAACAGGTTGCCGGCGCCGAAGGACAGCGGGCCGAAGAACGGCAGCGTGATCGTGCAGACCTTGCCGGGGCCGATCAGGTTGGAGCACAGCAGTACCGCCACCATGCCGGCGAGCAGGAAGTCGTAGTAACGGAATGCGCGCATTGAAACCCCCGAATCCCCGTCGAGTGCGACCACTTCGATCACAAGCGGCAGTCTACGCGAGATGCGCGTCACGCCGGTGCGGCAACGGGGCTGGCACCGCCGCGGCCGGCTGACGACAATCGGTGGGAGCGTCGACCGGGGGCATGAGATGGAACTCGAACTTTGCGAGCGGCACCTGACGGCGCATGCCGGCGCAGAAGATTTTGCTGCGGCGATTGCACAGCGCCCACGCGAGCCGTTCTGGTCCTTGTCTCTGGATGACGCCGACCGCTCGCTGTACGCCGAGGCGGCGGAAGATGGCCGCAGCTTCGACCTGCATTGCCAGCAGGACAGCGAGGACCTGGTCGCCACCGAGGCGCTCGACGACCGGCAACTCAACGCGCTGTTCCTCAGTTTCCTGCAGCGCGACGAACGCTGGCGCGAGCTGTGCCGATGGCGGCCCTTTGAGGAACAGGAGGTATCGGACGAATCGGCCGATGAGGATGCGGCTGCGCCGATCGACGCTCCCGAGCCGTCGACCGTGCCGCTGTCATGGACGCTGCTGCTCTGTGTGCCACTGCTGCTGGCCGGGCTGGCCTGCTGGTGGTGGTTTCCGGAGCGCATCGACCAGTGGGTGGCGCCGCTGCTGCCGCAAGGCGCGCGGCCCCATCAGGCGCTGTTCTTCGCGATCACCGCGGTGCTGTCGTTGCTGCATATTCTTGCGGAGCGCATCGATCATCGACGCCGCGGCTGGGCGAAGACTTTCGGGACCATCCTGGTCAGCAAGCTGCAGCAGAAGAGCCAGAAGTCGCCGTACAGTCCTGCGATCGAGTACAGCTACAGCGTCGGCAATCGGCAATTTCGCGGCAAGCGTCTGGATCCCGGCATGCCGATCGTCGGATCGGCGGCGGACATGCAGAAGATCATCGACCGCTATCCGGTCGACAGCATGATTGCCGTCTACTACCGGCCCGACAAGCCGGCAGAGGCCGTGCTGGAAACCCAGGCGCGCGGTATCAACGGTACCTGGCTGTCGGTGCTGCTGTTCGGATTTCTGGCCTGGTACTTTGCAACGCCCTGAACGTTTCGTCAGTGCGCCGCGACGATGCCATCGAGAAATTCGACCAGCCGCGTGCGCATGGTTTCCCGGCGCGGTGCGTCGATGTGATTGCCGTCCGGAATCAGCCACAGCGTCTTGGGTTCGCGCGCCGCGCCGTACAGCCGCTGCGAATGGCTGGCCGGTACGATGAAATCGCGTTCGCCGTGGATCAGCAGCAACGGAATCGGGCTGAGGCCGGCAACGACATCGATCGCGGCGTAGCGATCGGAGATCAGGAACGACAGCGGCCACTGCAGCGGCCAGGTCAGCCACAGGGCGCCGAGCTTTTCCCGTGCGATGCCGCGATAACTGGAGAACGGGCTGTCGGCGATCACCGCCGCGACCTCCTCACGCAGCGGCGATGCCGCGACGAAGCGGATCGCCACCGAAGCGCCGATGCTCTGGCCGTAGACGACCAGCGCGCCGGTCTTGTGCTTGCCCTGCGCGACGAGCCAGGCGAGCGCCGCCTCGGCATCCTCGTGAATCTCGTCGACGCCGGTCTCGCCCTGCGAGCGACCGAAGCCGCGATAGTCGAGCGCCAGTACGGCATAACCCTGCGCGGGCAGCCAGGTCATGATCCGCGCGTGGGTGCTGAGGTTCTCGGCATTGCCGTGCAGGAACAGCAGCGTCGCCTTGGGCTGACCTTGTGCCGGCATCAGCAGCGCGTGCAGCTGCTGGCCGTCCGGCGCGGCGATCCAGACATCCTCGGCGGGCACGCCGAGCGGCCGGTCCGGCGCGTAGTCGTAGCGGTCCGGATGCAGGAAGATGCGCGTGCAGCCGGACAGCGACAGACACAGCAACAGCAGCGGCCACAGCGAACGCATCAGTAGTAGACCTGGTAGCGCAGGCCGACGGCGAGCGTGTCCTCAGGCTCCTGCTCGCGCCACAACAGCTCCAGATGCAGCGCCTGATTGCGCGACAGGTGCAGGTTGTTGAGCAGGTTCACGCGTGCGCGTTCCTCGCCGTTGGCGAACTTTTCTGCAGCAACTTCCCATTGCAGCGTCAGGGGGCCGCGGCCGAACACCAGGCCGCCGCGTACACCGGCCGCCGGCTGCAGCGGATCGTCGAAGCCGTAATTGTTCTCGAGCCGCGCGGTCGCGAGGCCGTAGACGAGGCTGTTGGGGAACAGCGCATACGACGCACCGACACCGCCATTGACGTGCGCGACGCGATGCTCGCGCCCGTTGGTCCATTGGCGGTCGACGCCGGTCATGATCGCCCACGACAGCGGCTGGAAGAAATCATCGCGCGGACTCAGCGACAGGATGTCGACGATGTCCCAGCGGTTGACGTCGATGTCGCCGTCTTCGTCGATGCGCGCATCGAAGTTGCCGAGATTGATCTGCGCGCCGAGCGGGAAGCCCGTGCGGTTCTCGTGCTGGCTGTGCAGCGACAGGCGCAGGCCGAGCGTGGCGTACTCGTGATCCTCCTCGGTCCAGAGACCGGCGGAGACACGCCGGCTGCCATGGCTGAGATCCGGCGATTCATCGGGATCGACGAAGCGGCTGTCGACGTCCAATGCGCTCGCCTGCTGCTGCAAGGCCTGCAGCAGGCGGAAGCTGCGTTGCGCGGCGGTCGTGTCGCGCTCGGCATTGGTCTGCTTGTAGCGCAGGTACTTGTACGCCGCTTCGACGACGCGGGCGCGCGTGCCGGCGTCGAGTGCCTGCAGCTCGGCGCTGTCGAGCAGGTCCGCGTCCGCGCTCAGGGCAATCACCGTCGGATGCAATGCGGGCGGCAGGCCGGCGAGACGTTGCTTGAGCACCGTGCCCTGCGACGGCCGGAAATGCTTGCTGTCGATCAGTCCGCCGCGCTGCACCTCGCGCACGGTGTCGATCGGGATCGCGGTCAGCGGAAATGCGCTGGTGAGGTCGATGCCGGGGCGCGCGACCTGCAGCAGTTCGAGAATGCGGTACGAGCAGTTCTCGTCGAAGAAGTAGTAGGCGAACGGAATGCCCTTGAGTTCCCAGACATGCTGCACGAGGCGCTCGGTCTCGGCCTCGCTGAGGTTGAGTGGGTATTCCCAGATGTCGCGGTTTTCGCCGCGGTTGTATTCCTGGATTTTCTTGTAGTACTGATCGACTTCGAACTGGCCCGGATAGCCGCCGGTGAGGCCCTTGAAGGCGTAGAACATGCCGTTGTCGTCGGCAGCGACGATCGCGCCGAAGTTCACCGCGAAGGACAGATACGCCGAGCCTTCGTCCGCCTCGCCCGCGTCGAGACGCAGCAGCGTATGGCCGAACATCGACGACGGGCTGTTGAGGTAGTACGACGGAAATACCAGCACCGTGCGCTTGGGCTGCACGAGCTTGCGGAACTCGCGGTAGTCGACGCAGTCGGGCTGTGGCAGCTCGCCGAGATCAAGCCTGGCGCGCAGCCAGCTCAGGCGCGCGACGAAACGACACTGCGCGTGCTCGTTGCCGAGCTCTGCCGGCGCGGCGAAGGCAGCGAGCGTCGCTTCCATCTCGGCGCGCGGGTCCTTCGCACCATTCGCGGCGATGAAGAAGCGCGCGTCGTCGGTATGGCTGTACCAGCCATTGCCGAGATCGGACGCCTTGTAGTGGCCGAGGTTCAGCCACTCCTGGTCGTGCCACAGCGCAACGGCCTGCGCCTGCACCCAGGCGTCGTCGGCTGCGCGGCCCGGAACGGGCAGCAGTGCGGAGAGTGCAATCAGTAAAGGGATCAGCGCGCGCATGGGCCGCATGGAATCGAATGCCAACAAAAAGCCCGGCATCTTGCGATACCGGGCCATACCGGACTTCCGCGGTTACGCGGTCGTCAACGGATCAGATCACGTACTTGCCGAGGCGGCTATCAGCCTTCATCAGCGCCTCCAGATTCGTGACGACTTCATCGCCGGTCACGTTTTCGCTCGGGAACAGCACGTTGAAGTTGGCGTGAGCCAGTTCAGCAAACGCGGCGCGATCTTCCTTCTCGACGCCGTAGGCGACGGCGACGGCGGTCAGGGTTTCGCCCTGGCCGACAGCGACGTCGGAGGTGAATTCATCAAGCATGGCGTTGACCATGGCCTTGCCGCCATAGGTCAGCTTGCCGTCGACCGAGCAGCCATTGGTGCCCGAGGTCATGCCGAAAGTGTTGTTGCCCGAGGTGCCGTTGGTGGTGCTGGCCAGGAAGTGATAGACCAGGCCGGACTGGCCCTTGAACAGCATGTTGCCCCAACCGCAGTTCGGACCGCCCGGGGCTTCGGCCATCGCCGAAGAAGATGCAACGAGCAGAACAGCCGCAGCCATCAGTTTTTTCATCTCGCAACTCCCAGAGTTATTTACAGAAGGATGGACCTAGCCCGCGATCCACCATCGATACTAAGCCCACGCGAAACTTAACCGCAAGGCGCGTCTCGGGCTGTGCCGTAGTTCTCTGTTCTCGGCTCGGCGGCCCGCATGCGCAACGGTTCGTTCAGCTCAGGGGTCCCAGTCCCTCGCTCCAATGCGGTAGTCTTCGCGTCATAAAGCGGGTCCATATCTGGGGGATACAAGATGAGTTACATCCATAAAGGCGGGCTCAGCCTGCTCGTTGCGGCGCTTGCCGCCTGTGGCAGCTCCAGCGTCCCGAGCGGCGGCACCGCGGGCGGTGGTGGCGGCAGCGGCAAGGGCTATGACGTGACCGTCACGCGCACGACGCTGGGCATTCCACACATCAAGGCGTCCAACTTCGCGAGCATGGGCTATGGCTACGGCTATTCCTTCGCCGAAGACAATCTGTGCGTCATGTACGACGACTTCCTGACGATCCGCGGCGAGCGTTCGAAGTACATCGGCCCGGACGGCACCTACAGCATTCCGGCCAACGATTCGGTCACGCGCAATCTGGACAGCGACTTCTTCTGGAAGCTGCAGGCCACCGACGCGGTCGTCGACCGTCTCCGCGCCGCGGCGCTGCCGGAGCTGCGCGACGCGACCCAGGGCTTCGTCGACGGCTTCAATCGCTACATCGGCGAGATCAAGAGCGGTGGCCACAGTGGCCGCCATGCCGCATGCCGCGATGCAGCATTCATGGCGCCGATCAGCGATGCCGACATGTATCGCCGCTATTTCCGGCTCTCGGTCATTGCCAGTTCCTCGGTATTCGCCGGTGGCATCGGCAGCTCGCAGCCGCCGTCGCTGACCAACCCGACCGGACCGGTGCTCGGCAAGCTCGACGCAGCGACCTTGTCCAAGGTTGATCTCGGTCCGTTGAAGTTCTTTTCCAAGGACCGCCCGTTCGGCAGCAACATGTATGCGATCGGACCGGAAGGCACGGCCGACGGCAGTTCGATGGTGTTCGGCAATCCGCATTTCCCGTGGTCCGGCACCGAACGTCTGTACATCGCCCACGCGACGATCCCAGGCAAGCTCGACATCATGGGCTCGGCGCTCTACGGCGTGCCGGCGGTGCTGATCGGTTTCAACGACCACTTGGCCTGGAGCCACACGGTCTCGACCGCGTATCGCTTCACGTTGTACCAGATCATCATCAATCCGCTGAACCCGACGCAGTACCTCTACGACGGTGCGTTCCGCGACATGGAAGCGGTGCCGCTCGCCGTCGAGGTCAAGCAGGAAGACGGCAGCCTGCAGACCGTCGAGCGCACGCTGTATCGCACGCATTACGGACCGATGGTCGGCCTCAAGCTGACGTTGCCTGCGGTCGGCGAGATCAACGCCCTGCCCTGGACCAACGCCGTCGGCTTCACGATGCGCGACGCCAACGCCGAGAACGACCGTTTGATCAACCAGTTCGCCAAGTGGGACCAGGCGAAGACGCTCGCCGAGTTCAAGCAGCTGCAGAAGGACATCCTCGGCGTGCCGTGGGTCAACACCGTCGCGACCGGCCCTGGCGAGAACGCCTGGTATTCCGACATCACCGTCGTGCCCAACGTCACCGACGCGCAGCGCAGCAGCTGCAACGCCGAGCCGCTGGCCTCGGTGTTCGCCCAGCTGGTGCCCGGCGTGCCGCTGCTCAACGGCTCGAACAGCGATTGCGAGTGGGGCACCGATGAAGACGCGCCGGCACCGGGCATCTTTGGCGCCGGCAATCTGCCGAGCCTCGAGCGTGCCGATTACGTGACCAACTGCAACGACAGCTACTGGCTCGTCAATGCCGACGAAACCGTCGACGGCTACAACAGCATCATCGGCGAGGAAGGCACGGCTCGTTCGCTGCGCACGCGCCTGTGTCTGCTGCAGGCCGAACGCCGCATCGCCGGCACCGACGGCCGCGAAGGCGAGAAGTTCACCTACGAACAGCTCAAGGAGATCACGCTGTCGAGCCAGATCTATTCCGCCGAACTGGCGCGCGAATCGGTGCTCAACACGATCTGCCCGCTCGGCTTCGCGCTCGGCACCACCGGCCCGGTCGCGATCGGCGACGCCTGCGCGGTGCTCGCTGCCTGGGACGGCCGCGCCAATCTCGATTCGCGCGGCGCGCATCTGTGGCGCGAGTTCTGGCGCCGTGCGATCTCGCTGCCCGGCGGCCTGCCGGTCAATCCGGTCGCGCCGCTGGTCTACCTGACGCCGTTCTCGGCAGACGATCCGGTCAACACGCCGAACACGCTCAACGTGCTGCTGCCGACCGTGCAGGCCGCGCTGGCCGACGCCGTATCTGCGGTCAACGCGTCCGGCTTCGCGCTCGACGCGCCGCTGGGCGAGATCCAGCATTCCGGCATTCACGAAGAAAACATCCCGATCTTCGGCGGCACCGGCACCGAGGGCGCCTTCACGATCGTCTCGGCCAACGCGCTCAACGAGACCGGCTACAACGTCGACTACGGCAATAGCTACATCCAGGCCGTGACCTGGAACGACGACGGCGTGCATGCCGAAGGCTTCATCACCTACTCGCAGTCGACCGATCCGGCCAGCCCGCACTTTGCCGACTACACGAAGGAATACTCGGCCAAGCGCTGGCACCGTTTCCCGTTCACCGCCGCGCAGATCGAAGCGGACAAGATCAGCACGATCCGGCTGGCGGAATAATGCTGCTGCAAACAAGAAGGCCGCCCTCGGGCGGCCTTCTTGCGTATCGCTACGTGCCGGCTCAGCCGGTCAGGCGCGAACCTGCATCGCGAACACCAGTCTTCAGCGACTGCCAGGCGTTGTCGACGCCAGTCTTAAGTTCGTCCCAGGCTTCGCCGGTGGCTTCGGCCAGCTCGGACAGCTTGCCGCGGCCTTCTTCGAGCTTGCTCTCCAGCGTGCGGATCTGCTTGTTCACTTCAAGCTGGACGTTGGCACTGGCCTTCGAGGCCTTGGCCTTGAGCTTGTCGATCTCAGCCTTGTACTCGTCGAGCTGAGCCTGCTGCTTCTGCTGATAAAGCGCTTTGTCGTTGTTCATCTGAATTTCCCTCTCTGACTCATTTATTTCGCATCACCCGGCTTGGGTGGCTCGACGCGGGTCGGGGGACCCTCGCCGTGGCCAACACCCTACCCATCGGGCCTGAACCGCAGCTGGCCTCCAAGCGTCACGATGTCGATTCGATCGCTTCAGCGCGTCGCGACGTTTGGCGGGGATTCGCAATCCATGGGCGCGCTTCGGCTGTAACCTAGCGGTCATATATCGCGTGACCGCCGCCCGGGTGGTTGCGCCACAGGGCTGGAGGAGACATGACCGGGATTCGGGGGCTTACGCTGCTCAAGGGCGGCGCGTTGGTGTTGTCCGTGATGTTGCTGGGGGGCTGCGGTTCCAGCGAACCGGTGAATGGCCAAGCCGGGCCATTGCCACCGCTGCGGGACGAAACGCTCGACGGCAATCTGCAGCCGGCGATGTTGCAGAGCAGTCTTCGCGGCTGCGAATTTCTCGACAGCGCGTACTGCATGTATCCCTGGCCGAACGATTACTTCACGCGGCCGGACAACTCCACCGATACCGGCAAGCGCATCAATCTGAATGTGCTGGCGATGCCGCGCGATCTCGCCGGCCTGCCGCTGCGGCCGGACGAGTGGAATCGCAACGACGGTTTCTCGCCGGGCCAGCTGATCGTGACGTACGTGCCTGGCCTCGACATGGCGGTCAGCGGCGTCGGCGGGATCAGCGATATCGAAGCCTCGCTCGAAAATAACGCACCGATCATCGTCATCGATGCCGACACCGGCGAGCGTCATCCGATCTGGGCCGAAATCGACGCCAGCGAAACCGCGAGCACGCTGTGCGATGCGCCGACCGCCGTCGTTCACACCGCGGGTCTGGTGGCCGGTGAGCTGGGTCTCGACGGACCGCTGGCGAGTCTGGACGCGGTCATCGCAGGACTCGGTGCCGGGTGCACGCTGACGCTGGAGCCTATCCTCGCCGCGCTGGGTTCGGGGCTCGACGCCGCAGGTCTGGCACGCAACAACGCACTG
This sequence comes from Fontimonas sp. FW305-C-3, assembly GCF_058783185.1. Taxonomy (NCBI): domain Bacteria; kingdom Pseudomonadati; phylum Pseudomonadota; class Gammaproteobacteria; order Nevskiales; family Nevskiaceae; genus Fontimonas; species Fontimonas sp. FW305-C-3. Next base: position 311,520 of record NZ_JBYSYK010000001.1, read on the forward strand.
AAGATCGATCCGCCGGCCCTGCTGATCCGCCCGGCGAAGAATTTCAGGGACGGTCATCGCTACATCGTTGCGATGCGCAATCTGAAGAACGCCGAAGGACAGGCCATCGAAGCGCCGCCGGGCTTCCGTGTCTATCGCGATCGTTATTCGAGCGAGATCGGCGCGGTCAACGACCGTCGTGCGCACATGGAAGATCTGATTGCCGATCTGCAACGGCACGGCGTCGCGCGCGATTCGCTGTACCTCGCCTGGGACTTCACGGTCGCCAGCACGCGCAGCACCGCGGGTCGCCTGCTGGCCATGCGCGACACCGCGATGGAAGAACTCGGCGACAACGCACCGGCGTTCGAAGTCACCAGCGTTACGAACTTTGGCGACGGCGCATCGATCCGTCGCGTCGAAGGCAAGTTCACCGTGCCGAACTTCCTGACCATCCCGGACGGTCTGTGCGACAACCTCGTGCCGCCGGTCAGCGAAATGGTCGACTACTGCGCGCAGCTGCAGACGCTCGGCGATCTGCTCGGCGGTACCGGCATTCCCGGCCTCGGCGATCTGCTCGGCACCGCCGCCAGCGCCAGCGATCTGCTGATCGAACTCGGCCAACTGCCGCTGTCGCGCCTGTACTACGGCCTGCCGGGCGGCGAGCTTCCGCAGATCAATCCGCTGCAGCCGACACAGGAATATCACTTCCAGTGCGAGATTCCGCGCACTGCGGTCGGCAGCTTCGACGACGCCAACACCTGGGTGCGTCCGGCGCTGCCGACGCTTTACGGCCATGGCCTGCTCGGCAGCAAGGGCGAAGTCGGCGGCGGCAGCACGGCACGTCTGCGTGAGCAGAACTTCATGAATTGCGCGATCGACTGGATCGGCATGGCCTCGCGCGATGTGCCGAGCGTGCTGACCTTCCTGATCGACATGAGCTTCTTCCCGACGCTGCCGGATCGCGCGCAGCAGGGCGCGGTCAACTGGCATTACCTGACGCGGCTGCTGAATCATCCGAACGGTTTCGCCAGCGATCCGGCGTTCCAGACCGCGGACGGCCGTCCGGTGTTCGACCCCAGCAAGGTCGTCTACGACGGCAACAGCCAGGGCGGCATCATGGGCGGCATGGTCGTCGCGACGTCGACCGACATCACGCGCGGCTCGCTTGGCGTGCCCGGCATGAACTACTCGACGCTGCTGCGCCGCAGTGTCGATTTCGATTCATACGGGGCGCTGCTCTACACCTCGTATCCGAACTCCTTCGACCAGAGCTTCGTGCTGTCGATGATCCAGATGCTGTGGGACCGTGGCGAGACCAACGGCTACGCGAATCACCTGCGCGATCCGGCGGCGTTCAATGCGCTTGGCCATCCGACGCCGCCGCATGAGGTCATTCTCAATGTTGCGTTCGGCGACCATCAGGTTGCCGACATCACGCCGGAAGTGATGAGCCGCAGCTGGAATGGCGCGATCCACCGTCCGGGCGCTGAAGCAGGCCGCCGCTTCGGTGACACGCCATATCCGCTGATCCGCGATGCGGTCGACGGCCAGGACGATTCGGTGATGGTGGTCTGGGACATCGGCCCGCTGAATCCGGACAACGAGGACAATCCGGGCACCGCCTCGCCGCCGGCCACCAACCGTCCGCCGCGCGAAGGCCGCGACCCGCACAGCGATCCGCGTGCAGAAGTCGCCGGCGGCATCCAGCGCCGCGCCTTCCTGCATGACGAGACCTATCTCAACGTCTGCGGTCCGCGGCCCTGCTATGCGCGCGGCTATGTCGGCGCGGATGTCGCAGCCGGTACGGCGGGCAATCTCGCGCCCTTCGTCAGCAATCTCGGTGTGATCCATGCGCGGCCCGGGACACAGGTCGCGGCAACGGCGATTGCCGCCGATCCGGATCGCAATCCGCTGGCTTACGCCTGGACGGTGGCGAGCGGTGCCGAGTGCGTCAGCGGTATCGAGCAGGCCGATCAGGCAACCGCGCTGGTCAATCTCGCGGGGAGCTGCGCGGCCGGTGAGGTGCGCCTGCTGCTCACGGTCAGCGACGACAAGGCGGCGACCGCGAGCAATGAGGTCGTGATCGAGGTCGAGTAGGGCCGCAACAAGCAGTGAATGAAAACGCCGGTCCACTGACCGGCGTTTTCGTTTGCGCGACGAATCCGTAGCCCGGGTGCAACTCGGGATTGCGTGCACGGCGCATCGACGGCCCCGGGTTGCACCCGGGCTACGGGACGGTGCTAGAACATCCCGCGTTCGTTGATCATCTCGTCCGGCGGTATCTGCCCGATATCCCAGAACTCGACGATCTTGCCGCCCTCGAAACGGAAGATGTGCACGACCGCCATGCCCGACGGCGCCTGTTCGAAGCGCAGCCGCGAATGCACGGCGACCAGATCGTCTTCGGCGATCGCGCGCTGGATCTCGAAGATCTTGTTCGGATGCGTGTTCTCGCTGTCCTGCATGCCCTGGCGCAGCGTATCGGCATCGCTGCGGAAATACGGGTTGTGATGGACGAAGCCAATGCCGACGTGGCGCTGGTAAGCCTCGTCGATGCGGTTGGCAATGATCAGGGTCAGGAAGTCGCGCGCGGCGAGCTTGTTGGATTCGGCGCCATTCATCGAAATCTCCGCGGTGGATCTGTGCCGATTCTGCGCTACATGCGGCGGATCACGGAATCCGCCTTGCCCCAATAGGTGAACGCATCCTCGTAGACCTCGGCGTCGACCTCCATCACGCGCGTCTGCAGGCGCTGTTGCACGTCGACGACCGCGGCGTTGTAGGCCAGCGGACCGATTTCCCTGAGAAAGAAATCCAGCAGCGTATCGGCGGCGAGCGAGCCGATCGGCTCGTCCATGTTGCTGCGGAAGTAGCGCTCGATCGAGGCGACGGCCTGCTTGCGCGCATCGGCGGAAATCTTGATCGTCATGGGTCTCTTCGAAGTTTCAGGGTGGCAGATCATCGTGCAAAAAAATGCCCTCGATGAAGAGGGCATTTCCTGCAGCGTGTTGTACGACCGGATTTAGTGACCGCCGCCGTCCAGCGACTTCACGGCCTGGATCATCGCCATCATGACCTTCTGCGCGTCGCCATAGACAAGGTTGCAGTTGTCGGCGAAGAACAGCTCGTTCTCGACGCCCGAGTAACCCTTGCCCTGACCGCGCTTGACGACGAAGACCTGCTTGGCCTTGTCGACGTTCAAGATCGGCATGCCATAGATCGGCGAGGACTTGTTGGTGCGTGCGGCCGGGTTGACGGTGTCGTTGGCGCCGATGACGATCGCGACGTCGGCTTCCTTGAACTCGCCGTTGATGTCTTCCATGTCGTAGATGATGTCGTACGGCACGCCGGCTTCGGCGAGCAGCACGTTCATGTGGCCGGGCATGCGGCCGGCGACCGGATGGATCGCGAACTTCACTTCGACATCGTTGGCCTGCAGGATCTTCACGAACTCGAACAGCTTGTGCTGCGCCTGCGCAACGGCCAGACCGTAGCCCGGCGCGATGATGACCTTCGAGGCATAGCGCATCTGGATGCCGGCGTCGCCCGCATCGATCGGCTTCTGGCTGCCCTTGATCTCGCCCTGCTCTTCGGTGCCGGTAGCGCCGAAGTTGGAGAAGATCACGTTGCTGACCGAACGGTTCATCGCCTTGGCCATCAGCAGCGTCAGCAGCGTACCGGCGGAGCCGACGACCATGCCGGCGATCATCAGCGCCGGGTTGTTCAGCACATAGCCTTCGAGACCGACCGCGAGGCCGGTGAACGCGTTGTAGAGCGAGATCACGACCGGCATGTCGGCGCCGCCGATCGGCATCGTCATCATGACGCCGAAGATCAGCGCGGCGGCGAAGAACGCGACCGTCACCAGCGGCGGTGCATGACCGTGCGCGACGAAGACGATGTACGCACCGATCGCCAGCGTCGCCAGCATGATCGAGCCGTTGATGACCTGGATGCCGGTCATGCGCAGCGTCTTGTTGATACGGCCGTCGAGCTTGGCCCAGGCGATCAGCGAGCCGGACAGCGACACCGCACCGATCAGGCCGCCGAACACGGTGACGACGTAGTGCAGCGTGCCGTGGCCGCTGCCGTCGACCGGCGGTGCGGCGAGCAGCACCATCGCGGCGATTGCCGCGGCGGAACCGCCGCCCATGCCGTTATAGAGCGCGACCATCTGCGGCATCGCGGTCATCTCGACCTTCTTGCCGCTCCACCAGGCCCAGGCGACGCCGATGACCAGCGCGACCAGCGCGACCGCGGCATTGGTCATCAGATGCGGCTTCGCCGCTTCGACGACGCCGAAGTAGTAGAGGAAGCTGGCGAGCACCGCGACCAGCATGCCGTAGCCGGCGACGCGGATGCCCGAGGCCGCCGTCACCGGCGAGGACATGCGCTTGAGGCCGTAGATGAAGAGGAAGGACGCGGCGAGCGCGCTGACTTCGATCAGGAGTTGAGCATTCATTGTTCGTTCGTCCCTTACTTCGGCTTCTTGTCGGAGGACTTGAACATCTCAAGCATGCGTTCGGTGACGACATAACCGCCGGCGGCGTTGCCCGCACCGAGCAGCACGCCGAAGAAGCCGATCGCCTGCTCGAGCACCGAGGTGGCGTTGAGCGTGGCGTAGATCGCGCCGACGACGACGATGCCGTGGACGAAGTTGGAGCCCGACATCAGCGGCGTGTGGAGGATCGACGGCACGCGGCCGATGATCTCGTAGCCGGTGAACGCGGCGAGCATGAAGATGTAGAGGGCGACGAAGCCGGTCAGTACAGTGCCTGCATGTTCCATGGTTGTTCCCCTTAGCCCTCGACGGCCTTCTTCGCAGCTTCGTTCTTGATCTCGCCGCCGTGCGTCAGCGCGGACTTGGCGAGGACTTCATCGGCCCAGTCGATGTTGATCGCGCCGTCTTTGACGAACAGCTCGATCAGGTTGTACTGGTTCTTCGCGTACAGCTCGGAGGCGTGCTCGGCGAGCAGCGAAGGCACGTTCAGCGGGGCGTTGATCGTCACCTGCCCGACCTGGACCGACTGGCCCGGCTCGGTGTACTCGGTGTTGCCGCCGCCGTCCGCCGCGAGGTCGATGATGACCGCGCCGTTCTTCATGCCGTCGACCTGCGCCTTCGAAATCAGCTTCGGCGAAGGGCGGCCCGGAATCGCCGCGGTCGTGATGATGATGTCGGCCGACTGGATGTGCTTGGTGACCACCGCGGCGATCTTGTCCTTCTCTTCCTGGGTCAGCTCGCGGGCGTAACCGCCAGTGCCGCGCGCATCGACACCGGTGTCGATGAACTTGGCGCCGAGCGACTCGACCTGTTCCTTTACTTCCGGACGCACGTCATAGCCTTCGACCTTGGCACCGATGCGGCGTGCGGTCGCGATCGCCGACAGGCCGGCGACGCCGACGCCCATGACGAGGATCGTGCCCGGACGGATCGAGCCGGTTGCGAAGGTGGTCATCGGCATCATGCGCGCGATGCTGGTCGCGCCGAGCAGCGCGCCGTAGTAACCGGCCAGCGCAGCCTGCGAGGACAGCGCGTCCATCGCCTGGGCGCGGGTGATGCGCGGCACCAATTCCATCGCCAGGCAGGTGATCTTCTTGTCGCGCAGCAGCTTGGTGAGGTCCGCTTCCTTGTGCGCGTAGACGAAGGACAACAGGATGCTGCCCTCCTTCATCGCGTTGATCACATCGGCGGTCGGCGGCTGCACCGAGACGACGATGTCGGCGTCCGACACCAGCCCCTGCGGGTTCGCCGCGAAGGTGACGTTCTTGAACGCGGCATCCGGAATGCGGCTGGCAACGCCGGCTTCGGATTGCATGTGGATGGCGCATCCCAGCTTGGCCAGTTTGTCGGCAACGGCGGGAACCATGGCGACGCGCCTTTCGTTGGGGCGAGTCTCCTTGAGCACGGCTATTTTGACCGGCATGTACAACTCCCTGTGCAAAAGCAATTTCGAAGATCGGGACCCGCAGCCCCCCAATGGGCCGCACCGACCGTGGGACGCAGAAGTCTAGCGGATGGGCTGAGGAATAACACTCATATTCCCGGGGCAGACCGCCCTGCTTCAGATGGCTGCACCTCGACCCGCCCGGCGGCTGCGGCCTGGCGGACATCCCGGCCCATTCTGCCGCCTCTAGCGGGTTTGCGGAGCTTCTACGGCCGGCGCCGCGAGCAGTTCTGCCAACTCGTCGGCAGTCTCGGTGAGGCGCTGACGCAGCCGCGCACGCTGTTCGGCACTGAGGGTGGGGGCGAGGTCGACGAACAGCTTCCGCCACTGCGCGCTGTTCGCGGCGAAAACCTGCTTCTCGGCATCGCTTGCCAGCGCTTCGCCGCCGACCAGCAGCCGGGTCAGCGCCGGGCAGAAATCCTCGGCCTTGCGCTGCGCGAGCCGGTCGGCCAGCGCCGCGCGCCAGCGTTCGCGGTAGGCCAGGCCGGCCGCGGCCGCCGAAGGCCGCTCATTGTTCCAGGTGCGCAGTTGCGTCTGCTGGGCGGACGTCAGCGCGCCGAGATTGCGGCGCAGCGATTTCTCCAGCTTCTTCAGATTGAACTTGCGCACGGCGACCTCGGCAGGCTCGATCTGTTCCTCGCGGTACTCGTCGATGTCGTCGTCGACCGAATCGAGCAGCTCTTCGACCTGAGCGTCGCTCAGCGTCGCGCCCAGCGTGCAGGCCAGCGGCGCGAGCCGGGCCAGGATCCGCTCGCCGCTGGCGCCGTAGCGCAAGATCAGGGCATCGACCTGCTCGGCACTGACCGGGCTATCGACCGCCGCCGCGAGCTGGCGCAGCTCGGCGATCCACAACGGCAGTTCTTCAGTGCGATGCCAACGCCAGGCCTCGGCAAAGCCGGCGTCGAAGCTCGCGGTCTGGGCATCGGTCAGCGAGACATAGCTGTTGACCTGCCAACGCGCGAGCCAGTCGAGCCGCTCGTAGGCCAGCCGAGCGGCACTGCAGGCGCCAAGAAACAGGGTCAGACCGGCCAGCAGCGCCGTCAGCGCGAATGCGCGGCGGCGTCGAGGTGTGCGGTGCGGGTATCGGTTCATCGCCGTGCCCGCGGGGCCCGATCAGCCGAAGTGGCAGACGTAGTCGACCGTGTCCAGGGCTTCGATGTCGAAGTACGAATCACCCGGAACGGCGAAGGTCTGGCCGGCGCTGTAGGCGGTCCAGTCGGCAGCATCCTTGAGCTTGACCCGGCAGTTGCCGCCGGTGATTTCCATCTTCTCGGGTGCGCCGGTGTTGAAGCGCAGCGACGACGGCAGGATCACGCCGACGCTCTTGCGGGTGCCATCGGCGAACAGCACCGTGTGGCTGACGCACTTGCCGTCGAAGTAGACGTTGGCCTTCTTGACGACGGAAACCTGATCGAACTGGGTGTTGGACTGGCTCATGGGGGATTAGTCTTCAACCATCTGGAAATCGGCCTTGGACGCGCCGCAATCGGGGCAGGTCCAGGATTCGGGCACATCCGCCCAGGCGGTGCCGGGGGGGATGCCATCGTCGGGGGCGCCCGTCGCTTCATCGTAGACCCAGTCGCAGATCAGGCAGCGCCATTTCTTGTACTGCATCGAATGCTCGTCCCCAAGCTAGAGATTAAAAAATGGGCGCGAATGGTACCGCAAGCCCGCCGTTGCAAGCGCGAGAATCGTGCCCGACGGCGTTTTACAGGCAAAAAAAAGGCCGGACGAGGGCGTCTGGCCTTAGAAACCCGGATGTTGGGGGGCAAGCCGGGTTAGGGGATCGGCTCGCCTGAAGGGTCTGACGGGGGGATCAGAGGGGATCCTTCAGGCGATGGGTGCACTCTAGGCTTCGCCGCGTTGGAAAACCGTAATGCTGGACGCGTGGCGGTTTGCAGCAGACAAGCGGTGCGAGACTGCAAAAAGACCGCGATTGACCGTTGGGCAGGAGCGTTATCTGTCCATCCGTATGAGCGGATATACTGCCAATCCGCTGCTACAGCCCCGTTTTCAGAGCACTGGTCGAATCATGAAACTGCACCCCGTCTACAGCCGAATCGAGGCGCTGCTGCGCAAGCGCATCCTGGTCATCGACGGCGCGATGGGCACGATGATCCAGCGCTACAAGCTCGAGGAAGCCGACTACCGCGGCGCCCGCTTTGCCGACTGGGCGTCCGATCTCAAGGGCAACAACGATCTGCTGGTGCTGACCCAGCCGGACGTCATCAAGGCCATCCACGGCGAATACCTGGCCGCCGGCGCCGACCTGATCGAAACCAACACCTTCAACGCGCAGACGATCTCGTTGCACGACTACAAGATGGAGTCGCTGGCGTACGAGATGAACGTCGCCGCCGCGAAGATCGCCCGCGAAGCGGCCGACGAGTGGACCGCGAAGACGCCGGACAAGCCGCGCTTCGTCGCCGGCGCGCTGGGTCCGACCAGCCGCACCTGCAGCATCAGCCCGGACGTCAACGATCCCGGCGCGCGCAACGTCACCTACGACCAGCTCGTCAAGGCCTACGTCGAGCAGATCCGCGGCCTCGTCGATGGCGGCGCCGACGTGCTGCTGATCGAGACGATCTTCGACACGCTGAATGCCAAGGCGGCGATCTTCGCCTGCGAGACGTTCTTCGAAACGACCGGCGAGCGCCTGCCCGTCATCATCTCCGGCACCATTACCGACGCCTCCGGCCGCACGTTGTCCGGCCAGGTCACCGAGGCGTTCTGGAACTCGGTGTCGCATGCCAGGCCGCTGGCCATCGGCCTCAACTGCGCGCTCGGCGGCAAGGACATGCGTCCTTATATTGCGGAGCTGTCGCGCGTTGCCGACTGCTTCGTCTCCTGCTATCCGAACGCCGGTCTGCCGAATGCCTTCGGTGAATATGACGAAACACCCGACGAAACCGCGGCGATCATCCGCGAGTTCGCGACCAGCGGCCTGGTCAACATCGTCGGCGGCTGCTGCGGCACGACGCCGCCACACATCGGCGCGATCGCCAAGGCGGTCGGCGGGGTCACGCCGCGTACGCCGTCACAGCCGGAAAAGATCTGCCGCCTGTCCGGCCTTGAGCCGTTGAACCTGACGAAGGACCTCAACTTCATCAACGTCGGCGAGCGCACCAACATCACCGGCTCGGCGAAGTTCCGCAACCTGATCAAGGAAGGCGACTACACCGCGGCGCTTGCGGTTGCGCGGCAGCAGGTCGAAGCCGGCGCGCAGATCATCGACGTCAACATGGACGAGGGCATGATCGATGGCGTTGCCGCCATGGACCGCTTCCTCAAGCTGATCGCCAGCGAGCCGGACATCTCGCGCGTGCCGGTGATGATCGACTCGTCGAAGTGGGAAGTCATCGAAGCCGGCCTGAAGTGCGTGCAGGGCAAGCCGATCGTCAACTCGATCTCGATGAAAGAGGGCGAGGAGAAGTTCATCAAGGAAGCGCGGCTGTGCCGCAAGTACGGCGCGGCGGTCGTCGTCATGGCCTTCGACGAGCAGGGCCAGGCGGACAACCTCGAACGGCGCAAGACGATCTGCGCGCGCGCGTACAAGATTCTCGTCGAGCAGGTTGGCTTCCCGCCGGAAGACATCATCTTCGACCCGAACATCTTCGCGGTCGCGACCGGCATCGCCGAGCACAACAACTACGGCGTCGACTTCATCGAAGGCACGCGCTGGATCAAGCAGAACCTGCCGGGCGCGATGATCTCCGGCGGCGTGTCGAACGTGTCGTTCTCGTTCCGCGGCAACAACGCGGTGCGCGAGGCGATCCACTCGGTGTTCCTGTACCACGCGATCAAGGCCGGCATGGACATGGGCATCGTCAACGCCGGCGCGCTGGTCGTCTATGACGATCTCGACGCCGAGCTGCGTGACCGCATCGAGGACGTGATTCTCAACCGCCGCGAAGACGGCACCGAAAGATTGCTGGAGATTGCCGAGAAGTTCCGCGGCGACGGCGCGAAGCAGGAAGTCGCCGACGAAGCCTGGCGCAGCCTGCCGGTGCGCGAGCGCATCAAGCACGCGCTGGTGAAGGGCATCGACGCCAATGTCGAAGCCGACACCGAAGAGCTGCGTGCCGAACTGTCGGCCGACGGCAAGCGCCCGATCGAAGTCATCGAAGGTCCGCTGATGGACGGCATGAACGTCGTCGGCGATCTGTTCGGCGCCGGCAAGATGTTCCTGCCGCAGGTCGTCAAGTCCGCGCGCGTCATGAAGAAGGCGGTCGCTTACCTGATTCCGTTCATCGAGGCCGAGAAGAAGCCGGGCGATGTGCAGAAGGCCAAGGGCAAGATCGTCATGGCGACGGTCAAGGGCGACGTGCACGACATCGGCAAGAACATCGTCGGCGTCGTGCTCCAGTGCAACAACTACGACGTCGTCGATCTCGGTGTCATGGTGCCGCCGCAGAAGATTCTCGACGCGGCGATCGCCGAGAAGGCCGACATCATCGGCCTGTCCGGCCTGATCACGCCGTCGCTCGACGAGATGGTGCATCTGGCCAAGGAAATGAAGCGGCAGAACTTCGAGATTCCGCTGCTGATCGGCGGCGCGACGACGTCGCGCGCGCACACCGCGGTGAAGATCGATCCGCAATATCCGCACGGTGTCGTCTGGGTCAAGGACGCGTCGCGTTCGGTGCCGACCGCCGCCGCGCTGCTGTCGGCCGAACTGAAGCCGAAGCTACTTGCCGAAGTGAAGGCCGACTACGACAGCATCCGCGAACGCCACGCCAACAAGGATCGTTCGGAAAAATATCTGCCGCTCGCCACTGCGCGCGCGAAGAAGACGCCGATCGACTGGACGGCGAGCCGGCCGTTCAAGCCGCGCATGCTGCTGCAGCAGGACAAGGACGTCTGCGATGGCCCGAACTGCGACCATCAGCATCACGCGCAGGCGACGCAGCACGTGAAGCTGTTCAAGGACTATCCGCTGGCCGAGCTGCGCGAGTTCATCGACTGGCAGCCGTTCTTCATTTCCTGGGAGCTCAAAGGCCGCTATCCGGACCTGCTCAACAATCCGGCGAGCGGCGAAGCGGCGCGCAAATTGTTCGCCGACGCACAGCAGATGCTCGACCAGATGATCGCCGAGAAATGGATCACCGCGAGCGGCGTGTTCGGCCTGTTTCCGGCCGCGCAGGTTGGCGACGATGACATCGAGGTTTACGCCGACGAGAACCGTGCGACGGTGCTCGCCAAGCTGCACTCGCTGCGCCAGCAGGGCGAGCACCGCGACGGCGTGCCGAACCGCTGCCTCGCCGATTTCGTCGCGCCCAAGAGCACGGGCCTGCACGATTATGTCGGCGCATTCGCCGTCACTGCGGGCCTCGGCTGTCATGAAAAAGTCATGGCCTTCAAGAAGGCCAATGACGACTACAACGCGATCCTGCTCGAGTCCCTCGCCGACCGCCTCGCCGAAGCCTTTGCCGAGCGCATGCATCAACGCGTCCGCAAGGAGTTCTGGGGTTATGCGACCGACGAGCATCTCGACAACAGCGCGCTGATCGACGAGAAGTACCTCGGCATCCGCCCGGCGCCGGGCTACGCAGCCTGCCCCGAGCACACCGAGAAGCAGACGATCTGGAAGCTGCTCGATGTCGAGGCCAGCACCGGCATGCAGCTGACCGAGAGCATGGCGATGTGGCCGGGCGCTTCGGTCTCCGGCTGGTACTTCGCGCATCCGCAGGCGCAGTACTTCGTCGTCGGGCGCATCAACAAGGAACAGGTTGCCGACTACGCACAGCGCAAGGGCTGGGACCTGCAGACCGCGGAGAAGTGGCTGGCGCCAAACCTCGGTTACGAGCCGGAGGACTGAGTCCTCCGGCGATATCAGGACCCAGGCGGGCCGGAAGCCCGGCCGGTTTCGCCGAGCTGCTGATCCTTGCCTTGAGCGGCGTCGTCGCGCGCATCCCGATACTGCTTGTACGAGGTGCTGCGCGCGCGCTGTTCGCAATCGTAGCGCTCGCGTTCGGACAGATTGCGGCAATCCTGCGCGCGCAGCTCCGTCGTCGAGTCATAGATCTGCTGATGACTGCAGGCGCTAGCCAGCGCAGCGCAGCCCGTCAGCAACATTCCCTGTAGGAAAACGCCTCGTCCCTTCATTGATCGCCCTCCGCTTTCGTCGCATCCAGAGCCTATAGAGTCGAAGCGACTTAAATACGTTCAAGCGGCCGGGCGGCTTGAAGTTACCAGGGTGTAAATGACTACAATCCGGGATATGACCAAGACCCCCCGCGATTCCGATTGGATGGAACCACCACAGTGGTGGAAGAAGGTTCGCCCCCTGCGCTGGCTGGCGGGCTCGGTCGTGTTGCTGTTGCTTTACAGCTGGCTGGGACCGGACAGCAAGGACGACAAGCCTGCGCCGGCCGCCGTCGCTGCCGCGCCGACTCAGGTTCCCGTCATCGCGCCAGCGGCCACGCCCGCCGACGCGCCAACGCCCGAAGCAACCCTTGCGGCGCGTCCGACCCTTGCCTCGACCGCAACGCCGACGCCCACAGCGACGGCTACGCCTACCGCCACTGCCACGGCAACCGCGACGGCCAGCACCGCAGCGGCGACCGCAGCGCCGGTTGCGACCGCGAGCGCGACGGGTTCGGAGAAGGCGGCTGCCGCAGGCGATGACGCCGAAGCGTTCATCTACGAAGAAGAAGAGATCGACCCGAACAGCCCCGAGGAAACCGATCTCGCCGAGTTCACGGCGGTGGCCGAAGATCCGGTGCGTCTGGTCAGCACGTTCAGAAGCTATGCCTCGGTCGATGCCATCGTGTTCGAGCTGGAGCGCGCCGGTTTCCGTCCGATCACCGAAACCTCGAATGCCAAGAGCCGCTCCGGCGTCCCGCCGCGAGACCTGACGACGGTGGAAGTCAGCCAGTTCCGTCATTGGAACGTGACCGGCAAGCTGATCCTGCTGTTCTTCAACGACCGCCTGTACCAGTCGGAATTCGAGCCGGACGACGCGAAGACCTATGCGAAAGCGCAGCATCGCGAGCTGCCGCAGGTGAAATCGGAAAAGTCCGGCCGCGCGGTCTGGGTCGGCGGCAATCTGCGCATCGCCAGCAGTCTCGATCTCGCCATCAGCGAGGTGGGCCAGAAGCTCAAGACGCGGCCTTTCCTGCTCTGGCAGGACCGCCGTCTGGTGCGTCAGCGCGACGAATGGGATCGCCGCTTCGCGCTCGCCGCCGCCGGCAAGAAGAAATAAAAAAGGCCGCTGCGCGCGATGCGCAGCGGCCCGGGTTCAGCCTGCCCGCCGAAGCGCGCGTCGCTTAGTGGTGATGACCGCCGGCGCCGTGCACATGACCGTGGGCGAGTTCCTCTTCTGAGGCTTCGCGCACTTCGGTGATTTCGACGTCGAAGTTGAGCTGTTCGCCGGCCAGCGGATGGTTGCCATCGACGGTGACCATGTCGCCGGCGACGCGGGTCACGACCACGCGCATCGGGCCGTTGCCGCCGTCAGCCTGGAACGACATGCCGACCTTGATGTCCTTGATGCCCTGGAAGGCGCGGCGCGGCACTTCCTGGATCAGCGACTTCTCGCGCTCGCCGTAGCCGTCCTTCGGCTCGACCTTGACCGTCAGCTTGTCGCCCGCCTTCTTGCCCAGCAGCGCGTTTTCCAGGCCGGGAATGATGTTGCCGGCGCCGTGCAGATAGGCGAGCGGTTCATTGCCGCTGGAGCTGTCGAGCACTTCGCCCGCCGCGTTGGTGAGCGTGTAGTGGATCAGGACGACACGCTGATTGGCGATTTCCATGAGGTTGTCTGTTTCGTCGGTTTGGGGCGCGCATGCTACCAACACCGGCTTTGGGCCGCGAACGGGCGTGATGCAACGTTTTTCCGCTCAGACGCGTCCAAGCGGGGAAGGGGATAATGCAGGGGGCGCCATCTGTGATAATTAATTGCAGAATATATTTTTATATTCTCTATAAGCACATTGCCGTCCGCGACGCTTTTGCCGCGCGTTAGCGTGAATCCCTACCTGATGGTGAAGCCGGCTATGTGGCCAAGGCCACGGCTGGCCTGGGTGTTTTCAGAATCTATTCAAAACAATGGCTTGCAGCGCATTATCGCTTGGCATGGGTCTAGCGATGCCAGCCCAACAATCTTGATCGGAGTGTCCCGCATGTCTTTGCCGCGTATCGCGATCCTCAGCCTGTTGATGGCGTTGCCGCTGCTGGGCTGCGGCGGGGGCAAGGCGGAAGCCGACAAGAAAGAAGAGCCGAGCATTCCGGTCGAGGTGGGTACCGCCAGCATCGGCGTGATCGACGCCGCTTACCGCGGCACCGCGACGCTCGAAGCCGAGGACGAAGCGACCGTCAACGCCAAGACCGGCGGCGTGATCGAACAGATCATGGTCGAGGAAGGCGATGCGGTGAAGGCCGGCCAGGTGCTCGCCCAGCTCGAGACCGACAAGCTCAAGTTCGAGGTCGCTCGGGCACAGGCGACGCGCGACAACCTGGAGCAGGCCTTCAAGCGTAACGAGTCGGTGTATCAGCGCAATCTGGTTTCGCGCGAAGCCTACGAGAAGACCAAGTCCGATCTTGAAGTCGCGCGCGCGGCGTACGACCTGGCGAGCCTTGCGCTGCGCGAGTCGGCCATCCGCTCGCCGTTCGATGGCGTGGTGTCGCTGCGCCACATCAAGATCGGCAACATGATCCAGCCGAACAGCCCGGCGTTCCGTGTCACGCGGATGAGCAGTCTGCAGGCACAGATTTATGTGCCCGAACGCGACATCCACAAGCTTGCCGCCGGCCAGCCGGCGGTGCTTGCGGTCGACGCCTGGCCGGGCAAGCAATTCACCGGCAAGATCCTGCGCGTCAATCCGGTCGTCGATGCGGCGACCGGTACGGTCAAGGTGACGGTCGCGATGGGCGCCGACCAGCCGCAGCTCAAGCCCGGCATGTTCGGCCGCGTCGAGATCCGCTACGACCGCCGCGAGCAGGCGCTGCTGATTCCGCAGGACGCGGTGCTGACCGAAGACGCCGCGCAGTCGGTGTTCGTCGTCACCGACGGGCGCGCACGCCGGCGTCCGGTCAAGACCGGGTACAGCGATGCCGAGCATTACGAAGTGCTCGAAGGCCTGAAGGTCGGCGAGCAGGTGGTGACGATCGGCCAGTCCAGCCTCAAGGACGACGCCAAGGTCGAGGTCGTCAAGCCAGGCGGCCCGGCGACGCCGGTCGCCGTCGCTTCGCCTGCTGCGAAAACGCCTTAAGGCCGGACCCCGCCCATGAGCTGGATTGAGGTCTGTACCCGCCGTCCGGTCGCCATCACGATGCTGACATTGGCCGTGCTGCTGTTCGGCATGGTGTCGATGTCGCGCCTGCAGGTGACGCTGCTGCCGGATCTGTCGTACCCGACGCTGACGATCCGCACCGAGCTGCCCGGCGCGGCGCCGACCGAAGTCGAAACGCTGCTGTCGAAGCCGGTCGAGGAAGCGCTCGGCGTCATCAAGGGCGTGCGTCGCGTCGCCTCGGTATCGCGCGCCGGCCAGGGCGACGTCACGCTGGAGTTCAACTGGGGCACGGAGATGGACTTCGCCGTGCTCGACGTGCGCGAGAAACTCGACGCGCTCGAGCTGCCGCAGGAAGTCGTGCGGCCGGTCGTGCTGCGCTTCGACCCGAGCCAGGACCCGATCATCCGCATGGGCCTCGCGTTCAAGCACGTCGAAGGTCAGCCGGCGCTGAAGACCGACGAAGCCGCGCTCAAGCGCCTGCGGCGGATCACCGAAGATCTGGTGCAGAAGCCGCTCGAAGGGGTCGACGGCGTCGCCGCGGTGAAGATTTCCGGCGGCCTCGAGGACGAAGTGCAGGTGCTGGTCGATCTGCAGAAGCTCGCTCAGCTGAACCTGACGTTGGAATCCGTCGGCAACCGGCTCAAGGCCGAGAACGCCAACATCTCCGGCGGCCGCGTCGATCAGGGCTCCGCGTCGTATCTGGTGCGCACGCTCAACCAGTTCCGCTCGCTGGACGAGATGGCCGATACCATCATCTCGACGCGCGACGGCCGCAATGTCTACCTGCGCGACTTCGCCGAAGTGCGCAGCGGCTTCAAGGAACGCGAGGCGGTGATCCGCATCGATGGCGAAGAAGCCGTCGAGATCGCGCTGTATCGCGAAGGCGACAGCAATACGGTCGCGATCGCCGACAGCGTCAAGCAGCGCATCGAAACGCTGCACAAATCCTTGCCGCCGGATCTCGAGCTCAAGCCGCTCTACGACCAGTCAATCTTCATCCGCCAGGCGACCAACGAGGTCATGAAGTCGGCGATCGAAGGCGGCCTGCTCGCGGTGCTGGTGATCTACCTGTTCCTGCGCAACGCCGCGGTGACGGCGATCGTCTCGGTGTCGATCCCGGTGTCGGTGATCGCGACGTTCAACGTCATGTACGGTGCCAACCTGTCGTTGAACATCATGTCGCTTGGCGGCATCGCGCTGGCGATTGGTTTGATCGTCGACGATGCGATCGTTGTGCTGGAGGCGATCTTCCGCAAGCAGGAAAGCGGCATGTCGCCCGCGCTGGCCGCGGTGGCCGGTACGCAAGAAGTTTCCGGCGCCGTCGTTGCGTCGACGTTGACGACGGTCGCCGTGTTCTTCCCGATGGTCTTTGTGCAAGGCATCGCCGGCCAGCTGTTCTCCGACCAGGCGCTGGTCGTGACCGCATCGCTGATGTTCTCGCTGCTCGTCGCGGTCACCTTGATCCCGATGATGGCGGCGCGCATCCACGAGCGCCGCGAGGTGCCGGATGCGCCGCCGCAGGTCGACAGCCCGCAGCGCTGGCGGCGCGGCGTGTCGCAGACCCGCTACGCGATCCTCGAGACGGCGCCGATGTGGATTCTGCGCGTGCTGATCGTCTGGCCGGTGCGGGTGATCGGCCTGCTGCTGGGCGCCGTGCTGCGCCCGGCGGCGGCGGGCTGGCAGCGCGGCTATCTGCGTATCGAAGCGAATTACCGCCAGCTGCTGGAATGGGCGCTCGACCATCGAGCCGCGGTGCTGGGAACGGCGCTGGCGCTGTTCGCGTTTTCGATGTTCCTGATGACGCGCCTGGGCGTCGAGCTGATTCCGCCGTTCAGCCAGGGCGAATTCCACGCCGAGCTGACCCTGCCGCCGGGTACCGCGCTGGAGAAGACCGATGCCGTCGTCCGTTCGGTGTCGACCGCGCTCAGCGGTCATGAAGCGCTGGCGGCGAACTACTCGGTGGCCGGCAGCGGCAACCGCCTCGATGCCAATGCAGAATCCGGCGGCGAGAACCAGGGCACCGTCACGCTCGTCCTGAAGTCCGATGCTTTCGATCGCGAAGGCGAGATCACCGAACTGCTGCGCACGCGCATCGAAGCACAGCCGGGTCTGAGCTATCGTTTCACGCGGCCGACGCTGTTCACGCTGAAGACACCGCTGGAAGTCGAAATCATCGGCTACGACCTCGATTCGATCGCGCGCGTCGCCGAGCAGATCCGTGCACAGATGCTGCAGTCCGACCGCTATACCGAAGTCGAGAGCACCTTGCTTCCGGGCCATCCGGAACTGCAGATCCTGTTCGATCAGGAACGCGCGGCGGCGTTGGGCCTGGATACCGCGCAGCTGGCCGAGCGCGTCGCGCAGGTCGTGCAGGGTAAGGTTGCGACGCGCTATCGCATGGGCGATCGCGAGATCGACGTGCTGGTGCGCGGCGCCGTCTCCGACCGTTCGACCGCGGACGCCGTCGCCAACCTGCTGGTCAATCCGGAATCCGAGCGGCCGGTGCGCCTGTCGTCGGTCGCGCAGGTGCAGAACCGTTCCGGCCCGGCGGAAATCCGCCGTGCCGATCAGCAGCGCGTGATCGTCGTTTCCGCCAGCCTCGCCTACGGCGATCTCGGCGAAGCGGTGGCCGAACTGCAGGGCATCATCGACCGCACGCCGATGCCGGCGGCGGTCGGCGCCGAGGTCGCCGGCCAGAGCGAGGAAATGGAAGTGTCGTTTCGCTCGCTGCAGCTCGCGCTCGGCCTGGCAATCTTCCTGGTCTATCTGGTGATGGCCTCGCAGTTCGAATCGCTGATCCATCCGTTCGTGATCCTGTTCTCGATCCCGCTGGCGGCGATCGGCGCGATCGGCGCGCTGTACATCACCGGCACCGACATCAACGTCATCGCGCTGATCGGCATGGTCATGCTGATCGGCATCGTCGTGAAGAACGGCATCATCCTGATCGACCTGGTCAATCACCTGCGTGAACAGGGCCTCGGCCAGCGCGAGGCGTTGCTGCGCGCCGGGCCGATCCGCCTGCGACCGATCCTGATGACGACGCTGACCGCGATCCTCGGCCTGGTGCCGATGGCGATCGGTGGCGGCGAAGGCTCGGAGATGCGCGCGCCGATGGCGATCACCGTGATCGGCGGCCTCGCCGTCTCGACCCTGCTGACATTGGTCGTGATTCCAGTCGTCTATACGCTGCTCGACCGCGGCGTGCGCAAGGCGCCGGGCCTCGTGAGCGAAACGCCATGAGGCTGACCGGCCTGGCGCTGCGGCGTCCGGTGACGACGGCGATGTTCTTCGTCTGCGTCACCGCGATCGGCCTGATCGGCGGCAGCCGCTTGCCGCTGGAGTCGCTGCCGGACATCGAGTTCCCGTTTCTCGTCGTCAACGTTCCCTATCGCAATTCGACGCCGGAAGAAGTCGAGCGGCGCATCACGCGGCCGATCGAAGAAGCGCTGGCGACGATGCCCGGCATTCGCGAGATGGAGTCGACCTCGGGCGACGACGGCGCCGAGATCGAGCTGCAGTTCGAATGGAATTCAGAACTCGCCGCCAAGGGTGCGGAAGTGCGCGACAAGATCGACGCGATCCGCGGCTCGCTGCCGGACGAGCTGGAACGCATCACCGTGTTCAAGTTCTCCGGTGGCGATCAGCCGATGCTGGTGTTCCGCATCTCCGCGGAGCGCGATCTGTCGAGCGCGTACGACATGCTGGAGCGCAACCTCAAGCGCCGTCTGGAGCGCCTGCCCGGCGTGTCGCGTGTCGAGCTGTACGGCGTCGAGCCCAAGGAAGTGCGCATCGAACTGTCGGCCGCGCGCGTCGCCGCGCACGGCGTCGATCTGCGTCAGCTGGCGCAGACCCTGCAGCGCGCCAACTTTGCGCTGAGTGCGGGCGATCTGGTCGAGGCCGGCAAGCGCTACTACGTCAAGCCGGAGGGCCGCTTCGCGACGCTCGACGACATCGGTGCGATGGTGATCTCTACGCAGGGCTTGCGCCTGCGCGACATCGCCGAGCTGGCTTACGCCGAGCCGGTACTGCTCTACGGCCGGCATCTGAACCAGCGCTACGCTGTGGGTCTGAATGTATTCAAGGAAACCGGCTCGAATCTGGTCGAGGTCTCGGACCGCGTCAAGGCGGAGATCGAGCTGGTCAAGGCGATGCCGGAGATGCAGGGCATCGCGCTGATCATGTTCAACGACGCCGCGACCGATGTGCGCAACTCCCTGCGCGAACTGCTCGAGGCCGGCATCCTCGGCGCGCTGTTCTCGGTGCTGGTGCTGTATCTGTTCCTGCGCGACCTGCGCATGACGCTGATCGTCACGCTGGCGGTGCCGCTGTCGCTGGTGATGACGCTGGCGGCGATGTACTTCCTCGGCTACAGCCTCAACATCCTGACGCTGATGGGCCTGATGCTGTCGGTCGGCATGCTGGTCGACAACGCGGTGGTCGTCACCGAATCGATCTTCAAGGAACGCAGCCTGATCAAGGATCCGGTCGACGGCACGCTGAGCGGCGTTTCCAAGGTCGGCCTCGCCGTGGTCCTCGGCACTCTGACGACCGGCATCGTGTTCCTGCCCAACCTGTTCGGCGTGCAGAGCGAGATGACGATCTTCATGACCCACGTGGCCGTGACGATCTGCGTTTCGCTGGCGGCTTCGCTGCTGGTGGCAATCACCCTGATCCCGCAGCTGACGACGCGCCTGCCGCTGGCGGCCGGCGGCGGCGCGCGCTGGATCCGTGTGCTGTCCGAGCGCTACGCCGGTTGGCTGACCTGGACCCTGAACCATCGCCGGCTCACCGCACTGTTCATCGTCGCGGTGCTTGGCAGCGTTGCGATCCCGGTGATGTTCGTCAAGGCCGATCTGTTTCCATCGACCAGCCCGACGCGCATCTTCATGGAGTACAACCTCAAGGGCATCTACCGGCTCGACAAGGTCGAAGAGGCGGTCAACAC
Source organism: Fontimonas sp. FW305-C-3 (assembly GCF_058783185.1). Lineage (NCBI taxonomy): Bacteria > Pseudomonadati > Pseudomonadota > Gammaproteobacteria > Nevskiales > Nevskiaceae > Fontimonas > Fontimonas sp. FW305-C-3. The sequence goes on from NZ_JBYSYK010000001.1 coordinate 331,625, forward strand.
CATCGAGAACTTCCTGGCGGCCAACAAGGAGCGCTTCGAGATGGAGTCGGTCTACAGCTACTTCGATCTCAGTCAGGCGCAGACGCTGATCTACCTGCACGCGGACGAGACCAAGCGCAAGCGCACCGCCGAACAGATCAAGGAAGAAATCCGCAAGGAGTTGCCGAAGATCGCGATCGGCGAACCGAGCTTCGAGCAGAACCGCGGCGGTGGCGACAAGCTCGCGGTGCAGATCTACGGCGAGTCGAGTGACCGCCTGCGCGAAGTCGCGAACAGCACCGCGCAGGTGCTGAAGGGGCTCAAGGGCTTGATCGACGTCCGCGTCGAGGCCGGCGCCGAAGGCTGGGAAGTGCGCGTGCGGGTCGATCGCATCCGTGCGCGCGCGCAGGGTCTCTCCAGCCAGGATGTCGCCGAAACGGTGGCCGCCGCGATGCGCGGTACCCAGCTGCGGCCGTTCCGCACGACGACCGGCGAAGTCGACCTGCTGCTGCAGTTCCGCCCGGAAGACCGCACCGATCTCGATGCGTTGATGTCGCTGCCGATCCAGTCGCCGGACGGGCGCCGGGTGACGCTCGGCACGGTCGCCGATCTCGACATCGGCGACGTGCCGAGCCAGATCAAGCGTGAAAACCGCCGCACCGCGATGGCGATCAACTTCGGCACCGCCGAAGGCGTGACGCCCGAAGATGCAAAGAAGCAGGTCGACGCCGTTCTCGATGCGATGGCGTTTCCCGCCGGCTACGGCTGGGGTTACGGACAGGCCTTCGACGATGAGGCCGAGAGCATGAACGTGATGATCACCAACATGCTGCTGGCGCTGGCCTGCATCTACATCGTCATGGCCGCGTTGTTCGAATCGGTGCTGGCGCCGACGGCGATCATCACCGGCATCATCTTCTCGTTCATCGGCGTCTACTGGTTCTTCTTCATCACCGCGACGACGTTCTCGTTCATGGCGATGATCGGCATGCTGGTGTTGATGGGCGTCGTCGTCAACAACGGCATCGTGCTGATCGATCATGTGCATCAGCTGCGCGACGCCGGCATGCCGCGCGAGCAAGCATTGATCGAAGGCTCGCGCGACCGCCTGCGGCCGATCCTGATGACGGCGGCGAGCACGATCCTGGCGATGATTCCGATCGCGCTGTCGGACACCGCGGTCGGTGGCGACGGACCGCCGTACTACCCGATGGCGCGTGCCGTGATCGGCGGCCTCGCGTTCGCGACCGTCGTCAGCCTGCTCGTGTTGCCGACGCTGTATCTGGCGATCGAGGATCTCGGCAACTGGGGCACGCGGCAGATGCGCAAGGCAAGGCGTCTGCCGCTGGAAGGCGCCACCGCAGAATAGAACTGCAGCCCGGGTGCAACCCGGGGACGCGACACTCGCCGAAGGGCATTGTCCCGGGTTGCACCCGGGCTACACTCGGGTCATGAAAAAAGTTCTGCTTGTAGCCTGTCTGGCAGTGCTGATGTTGATCGGGGCTGGCGTACTGCGTGCGGCGCGTCTGCAGCCGCGTGCGCCGCTGGCGCCGGCAATAGCGCCGCTGGCGCTCGATGCCGACGCACTCGCCTCCCGCCTTGCCGAGGCACTGCGCATCCCGACCGTGTCGCAGGCTGTCGATGTCGCGATCGACAGCCAGGCCTTTGCCGACTTCCATGCGCTGCTTGCGGCACGTTTTCCGCGCGTCCATGCGCAGCTGCAGATCGAACGCATCGGCGAATGGAGCCTGCTGCTGCGCTGGCCCGGCAGCGATGCCCAGCGCAAGCCGGCGATGCTGCTGGCGCACATGGACGTTGTGCCGGTGGATCCGGCCACTGTGCAGAGCTGGCAGCATCCGGCGTTTGCCGGCGCGGTCGCCGAAGGCTACGTCTGGGGTCGCGGCGCGCTCGACGACAAGTCCAACTTGATGGCGCAGCTCGAAGCGATCGAATGGCTGCTGGCGCAGGGTTACGTGCCGCAGCGCAGCCTGTACTTTGCCTACGGCCACGACGAAGAGATCGGCGGCAACCAGGGTGCGAAGCAGATTGCCGCGGCGTTGGCCGAGCGCGGCGAGCGCATGGCCTATACCCTCGATGAAGGCAGCGCGATCACGCAGGGCATCGTGCCCGGCATCGACAAACCGGTTGCCGCGATCATGTCCGGCGAGAAGGGTTACGCCAGCTTCGAACTGCGGGTGGAGACCGAAGGCGGGCATTCTTCGATGCCTAAGCCCGATGGCGCGATCATCCGCCTGGCGCGCGCGCTGACCAGGATCGACGAACATCCGCTGCCACCGCAGCTGACGCCGCCGGTCGCGGCGATGATCGATCGCATGGCGCCCTATCTGCCGTTCTCGACACGCCTGATCGTCGCCAATCGCGAAGTGCTGGAGCCGGTGCTGCTCGGCGCCCTGGGTCGCGGTTCGATCACCGCGGCACTGACCCGCACGACACAGGCGATGACCCAGCTCGATGCCGGCTTCAAGGACAACGTGCTGCCGACCAGTGCGCGCGCCGTCATGAATTTCCGTCTGCTGCCGGGACAGGGTATTGCGGATCTGGAACGGCATCTGCGCGAAGTCATCGACGACCCGGGCGTCACGCTGACGCTCGATGCCGCGTTCGCCAACGAGGCGCCGCCGCTGTCCGATCCGGCGGCGCCGGAGTTCGCGCTGATCGAGAAAACCGTCAACGAGGTGTTCCCGGACGCGCTGGTGTCCAGCGGCATCGTCATGGCCACGACCGACAACCGCCACTACGCTGCGGTCAGCGACCAGCGCTACGGCTTCGCCCCGTTCGTCTACGGCCCCGAGGATCAGGCGCGCGTGCATGGCATCAATGAGCGTATCCCGGTTGCGGGCTATGCCGACATGGTGCGTTTCTACGTCCGGCTGCTGCAGAACAGCGGCGCGTGAAGCTGAATCTCAAGGTCACACCGAAAGCCGCGCACACCGCAATCGGCGGTTGGATGGGCGAGACGCTCAAGCTGACCGTCACCGCGGCGCCCGAGCGCGGCAAGGCCAACGAGGCGGTCGTCGAGCTGCTGGCGCGGGTGCTGGACCTGCCCAAGTCCGCGATCAGCGTCGTCCACGGCCAGACCAGTACGCATAAGCGGGTGCAGATCGACACGCTGGCCGATGGGGAAATCCTCAGGCGTCTGAATCACCCGAATCCCTAGACTCGCGGCAGCGCAACCACCGAGACCAAGACGGTCATGACCCAGAACAGCCTGTCTACCCGCATGCCGCCGGGTATTCCGTACATCGTCGCCAACGAGTTTGCCGAGCGCTTCTGCTACTACGGCATCAACGCGATCCTGTCGGTGTACATGGTCAACTTCCTGCAGTTCGGCGAAGCGCAGGCAACGACCTGGCAATCGCTGTTCAAGTCCGGCGCCTACGTCTGCCCGCTGATCGGCGCGATCGTCTCCGATGTGTTTCTCGGCAAGTTCAAGACGATCATGATCTTCTCGCTGTCCTACGTGCTGGGCTGCACGCTGCTGGCACTGTCGTCGACGCCGACCGCGATGGCGGTCGGCCTGTTCTTCATCGCGCTCGGCACCGGCGGCATCAAGCCTTGCGTGTCGACCAATGTCGGCGATCAGTTCACCGCGGCCAACCAGCATCTGATCGAACGCGCGTTTTCTTGGTTCTACATCTCGATCAATGCCGGCTCGCTGATCTCAATCACGCTGTGCCCCTGGTTGCTGCCCAAGTACGGGCCGAAGGTTGCCTTTGGCCTGCCGGCGGTGATGATGGCGGTGGCCGTCGTCGTGTTCTGGGCCGGGCGCAATCGCTTCGCGGTCGTGCCGCCGGCCGGCAAGGCCTGGCTGCGCGAGGTCTTCTCGGCCGAGGGGCTGGGCATCATCGCGCGCCTGGCATTGGTCTACCTGTTCGTCGCCTTCTTCTGGTCGCTGTGGGAACAGTCCAACGGCCAGACCTGGGTGCTGCAGGCGACGTCCAACCTGATGGACAAGAACCTCGGCTTCGGTTTCACGATCCTGCCCGCGCAGATCCAGGTCGTGAACGCGCTGTTCATCCTGATCCTGGTGCCGATCTTCAGCTACGGCATCTACCCGCTGGTCGGGCGCTTCACGGCGGTGACGCCGCTGCGCAAGATTTCCAGCGGCATGTTCCTGACCGCGACCTCGTTCGTCGTCGTCGCCTGGATCGAGGCGCGGATCCAGGCGGGCATCGTCACCAGCGTCTGGTGGCAGATCCTCGCCTACTTCCTGCTGACGGCATCCGAGGTACTGGTCTCGATCACCGCGCTGGAGTTCAGCTACAAGCAGGCGCCGCTGAAGATGAAGAGCTTCATCATGGCGCTGTTCCTGTTGTCGGTCAGCGTCGGCAACCTGTTCACCGCAGGGGTCAACGGCTTCATGGTCGAACCGGTGGAAGCGGTGGCGGGACAGACCGGCGAGCGGACCTGGGTCCAGCTGGCCGACGCCGGCCGCTTCGTGCCGGGGCAGAAGATCGACTTCGGCGGCGAAACGGGGGTCACGGTGCTGCGCCCCGACGGCAGCAGCCAGCCGCTGCTGGGCACCTATCTGGTCGGCGAGATCGACACGGCGGCCAACCGCGTCGGCCTGCTCGACGCGACGACCCGCCAGCCGCTGGTCAGCCAGGGCGAGTTCTCGGTTTCCGCTTCGACGGTTTCGACCTATGCGCTGGTCGGCCCGATGTACTTCCTGTTCTTCGCCGCAGTCATGGCGGTGGCGGCGCTGATCTTCATCGTCGTCGCGGTGTTCTACCGGGAAAGAACATTCGTACGCGAAAATGCGTGAAACCGCCGTGCCCGGCCGTCTCGTGTTGAGGTTCAATGAGTGCAGCCCGACGGTCCTCTCTGGCGGCTCTGGTTATGCTTCCGTTAGACCCGCTGGCGGTCGAATTTCAAGGAGTGCAAAGTGAAGCTGATATACCCGATGGTCCTGGCAATTGCCGCGGCGCTGGGAGGCTGTGCAGCGACATCCCCCACGCCGAGCGAGCCGCCGCCGGTCGCCGGCGAGACGCGCTACGAGAACATGGCTGCGGCTACCGCCGCCGCCAAGGACGACGACCTGATTTGCCAGAATGAAACGGCGCTGGGTTCGCGATTCCGCCAGAAGGTCTGCAAGACGCGCGCTCAACGCGAAATGGAGGCCAAGCAGTCCAAGGAAGAGCTCGAACGCGCCAATTCGCGCGGGGCGCCCATCACGAGTCGCTGAGAGTGGCGGCGGGCCATTTCAGCGAGGTGGGCGGACCGTGCGAGAATATGCCGTCCACAACTTCCTTGAATGGCTGCTCCGATGGCGACGCCCGCTGCTGAAATTCCGCTTGCCGACCTGCGCCCGCAGCGCGGCGAACGTGAGCGGCATGACCTGAACAAGCTGTCGAAGCGGCTGCGGCGGCAGGTCGGGCAGGCGATCATGGACTACAACATGATCGTCGAGGGTGACCGGGTCATGGTCTGCCTGTCCGGCGGTAAGGACAGCTACACGATGCTCGACATGCTGCTGCAGCTGCAGCAGCGCGCGCCGGTGAACTTCGAGCTGGTTGCGATCAACCTCGACCAGAAGCAGCCGGACTTTCCCGAGCATGTGCTGCCGACGTATCTGAAGTCGCTCGGCGTCGCGTATCACATCATCGAGCAGGACACCTATTCGGTCGTCAAGCGGGTGATCCCCGAAGGCAAGACGATGTGCTCGCTGTGCTCGCGCCTGCGGCGCGGCGCGCTGTACACGTACGCAAAAGAGAACGGCTTCACCAAGATCGCGCTCGGCCATCACAAGGACGACATCGTCGCGACCTTCTTCCTCAACCTCTTCCACGGCGGCAAGCTCGCGGCGATGCCGCCCAAGCTGCAGTCGGACGACGGCGACAACGTCGTCATCCGTCCGCTCAGCTACTGCCGCGAACGCGACATCTCGGCGTATGCGGTGGCACGTCAGTTTCCTATCATTCCTTGCAATCTTTGCGGTTCGCAGGAGCAGCTGCAGCGCAAGCAGGTGCGTCGGATGATGGACGACTGGGAGCGCGAGCATCCGGCGCGCATCGAGCAGGCGTTCGCGGCGCTGACCAACGTCGCGCCTTCGCAGCTTGCCGATACGCGGCTGTTCGACTTCGCCGGGCTTGGCGGCGATCAGGCCCCCCGCCGCGACTGGCTGATGCCGGAGGCCGAATGATGCGTGGCCTGCCGTTGCTGCTGGTCCTGTGCGTGTTCCCGGCGTTTGCGCAGAAGCCGCCGGTCGCGACGCCGCTGCCGTCATCTGCGCCGACCGCAGTACCCGCGCCCGCAGCTGCGCCGGTACCGATTCCGTTCCTGTGGCAGGTCAGCGGTCCGCAGGCCACGCACTACCTGCTCGGCTCCATTCATCTGCTCCCCGAGACGACGCACCCGCTGCCGGACCCGCTTGAGCGCGCCTATGTCGCCGCCGAGCGGCTCGTGCTTGAAACCGATCCCGATGCGCTGGCTTCGCCGGAGGTCCAGCAGCGCTTCCTGAGCGCGGCGCATCGCGAAGCGGGCAATGCGGCGCAGCAGTTCGGCGACGGCCTGACGCAGAAGCTGAAAGCGCAGGCGCAGCAATCCGGTCTGCCGGCGACGGTCTGCGATGCCTATCGCGCCTGGTTCTGTGCGCTGACGCTGGAAATCATCGCGTTCCAGCGGGCGGGCTTCGAAGCGCAGTACGGCATCGACCAGCATTTCCACGAACGCGGCATCGAAGACGACAAGGGCTTTGCCTTTCTTGAGGCGACCGAGCAGCACCTGAGCCTGTTCACCGGCATGAACCCGGTCGACGGCCGCGCCCTGTTGACGGAAACGCTCGACAGTCTCGGCCCCGGCGCTGCCGATGCGCCCAAAGAGATGCTGGCCGCCTGGAACAGCGACGACATGAGCGGCATCGAGCGGCAGCTGGCGGAGCTGCAGCAGCGTGCGCCGGCGATCTACGCGCGGCTGATGCGCGATCGCAACCAGGCCTGGCTGCCGCAGCTCAGCGGATTCTTCAAGAGCGAAGTGCCGACGCTGGTCATCGTCGGTGCGGCTCATCTGGTCGGCCCGGAAGGCTTGCTGGCGAAGCTGCGTCAGGAAGGCTGGAGCGTGACGCCCGCCGGCGCCGCGGCTTCAACGGCGGACGACGACGAGCCCGTTGCCGGTCCTGCCGGCGCCGCCGGCCTGGCGGGCACTGTCCCCAAGCCCTAGTCCGTCGGCAAAATCACCGAACGCAGGCGCGGGCTTTCCTTGCCGGCAGTGGGCGCCGCGGGTTTGCTGGCCGGAGCGGTCTGTCTAGCGGCTGGCGCTGGTTTTGCGCTGATCGCCGCTGGCGCCGCGGCCGACGTTTCCATCGCCGCGGCTTCGATCCATTGCTGGACCGCCTTGTGGTTGAGCACGGTCTGGACATAGGCGCGCTCGACCTTGCCGAGATTCACCGCGTAAGCCTCGAAACGCAGCGCAACCGGCGCGAACATCGCATCGACGATGCCGAACTCGCCGAACAGCCAGGGGCCGCGCCCGCCATGTTGCTGGCGTGCTTCGCGCCAAATGGCGCAGATGCGTTCGATGTCGGCCTGCGTCTCCGGGTCGATGCGTGTTGCCGACGGATCGCGTGTGGCGTTGAACGGCAGATGGCGCCGCAGCGCCGCGAAACCGCCGTGCATTTCGGTGGCGCAAGCGCGCGCCAGTCCGCGCGGAGCGAGGTCCGCCGGCCAGGCATGCCGCAGCGCGTAGCGTTCCGCCGCGTACTCGCAGATCGCCAGCGATTCCCATACGCGGGTCGTGCCGTCGACCAGCAAGGGCACGCGGCCGCTGGGTGAATGCGCGAGGATGCGCTCGTGCGTGTCCGGTCGATCCAGCTCGATCAGCTGCTCGGCAAACGAGACGTTGTGATGACGCAGCAACAGCCAGGGGCGCAGTGACCAGGACGACAGATTCTTACTGCCGATGTACAACGTGACGGTGCTCATCGGTTAACCTGATTGGGGGGTGGTGCCGCATCAACGATAATAGGACAAAACATGCTTCTCTCCGCCCTTACTGTTTACCCCGAAACCGGCTGAATGTTGCGCCCGCTCGTCGCCCTTCGTCCGGCGTTGGTCTGCCTGGCCCTGTTTGCCGCTCCGGCGTGGAGCGGAGTGGCGGTGACCGTGGACGGACTGAGCAACGAGCTGAAGGACAATGTCCTGTTGCGCATCGGCATCCAGGATCAGGCTGAGCGCGCCGACCTGGATCAGAGCCTCGTCGACGGCCTGCATAAAGATGCGCCGGACGACATCCGCGGCGCCTTGCAGCCCTTCGGCTACTACAACCCGAAGATCGAGGGAGAGCTCAGCGGCGAGTCGCCGAACTGGCGCGCGCACTACCGGGTCGATGCCGGCCCGCAGACCTTGATCGACAGCGTGAATCTGCAGATCGAAGGCGACGGCGCCGCCGGCCTCGAGGACGATCGCGAGCGCGTGCTGCGGCGCCTGCGCAAAGGCGAGCCGCTGTTGCACAGCCGTTACGAGACGGCCAAATCGCGGTTGTCGAACGCCGCTTACGCCGCCGGCTATCTCGATGCCCGTTATTCGCGCGCCGAGCTGCGCATCCTCGCCGACCAGAACCTGGCGCAGATCACGCTGATCTTCGAAACCGGCAAGCGCTACGAATTCGGCGCGGTCAGTTTCGAGCAGGACGCCATCAACGAAGACGTGTTACGCCGCTACGTGATGATCCAGCCAGGTGCGGTTTACGACCCGCAGGTCGTACTGGACACTCAGTTCGCGCTCAGCGATCTGGGTTACTTCTCCAGCCTGGAAATCCTGCCGCAGCGCGAGCAGACCGAAAATCAGCAGATACCGATCGTGATCCGCGCCACCACGCTGCCGCGCAACGTCTACAACACCGGCCTGGGCTACGGCACCGATACCGGGGCGCGGATCAGCGCCGGCGTGCAGGTGCGGCGCGCCAACCGCGAAGGACACACCGCGAAGATCGAAACGCGGGTATCCGAGGTCAAGCAGACGGCGGGCGCGTCCTACACGGTGCCGCTGGGTCGCCGCATCGGCGAAAGCGTCGGCCTGGCGGCCGAATACTCCGACGAAAAGGTCGCTGACGACGACGGTGCCACCGAGAAGTGGAGCATCGAAGCCAGCCTGTCGCGCCTGCCTGGCAAATGGCAGCGGCGCCTGTATCTGGGTTTTACCCACGAAGAATCGGTACTCGGCGAAAACAGCCTGATCAGCAACCTGCTGACACCCGGTGTGTCGTTCAACCGCACCGAGCTCGACGATCCGATCTACGCGCGCCAGGGCTGGGCGCTGTACCAGGACGTGCATGGCGCAGTCCGCGAGGTTCTTTCGAATGCGAGCTTCATCCGTTCGCAGACGGTGCTGCGCGGCGTGACATCGTTCGGACGGCAGACCCGCCTGCTCGCACGCCTCGAGTACGGCGCCAGCATCGTCGAGGATTTCGCCGAACTGCCGGCATCGCAGCGCTTCTTCGCCGGCGGCGACCAGTCGGTGCGCGGCTACAGCTACCAGGAACTGGGTCCGCGCGACGCCGACAACAAGGTCATCGGCGGCAAGTATCTGGCGACCGGCAGCTTCGAACTGGAACGACGGATTTGGGGCGAATGGGGAGCCGCGGTTTTTATCGACAGCGGCGGTGCCGACGATACGAAGCTGCCGCGGCTGTTCACCGGCGTCGGCGCCGGTGTGCGTTATCGCGCGCCGGTCGGTTCGGTGCAGGTGGATCTGGCGCATCCCCTGGATGATCCAAGCGGTGGCTCCGGCTCCGGCGTGAAGCTGCATATCGGCGTGAGGGTCGGCTTGTGAGCGTGCGCCTGCGTGGCGTGCTGCGCGTGCTGGGGCGCTTGCTCGCCGAAACGCTTGCGCTGCTGTTCGCCGGCCTGGTGTTCGGCGTGCTGTTCCTGTTGTTCACCGAGTCCGGTGCCCAGCTGGCGCTGCGCCAGATCGAGGATCGCACCGGCCTGATTCGCAGCAGCGGCATCTCCGGCGCCTTGTGGGGTCCGCTCAGCGCCGAGCAACTGCGCTACGAAGACGGCTTCGTCGCGGTCGATCTGCAGCAGGTCACGCTGGACTGGTCGCTGTTGCAGCTGCTGGGCGGACGGCTGGGGGTTTCGCAGCTGCACGCCAGCGCGGTCGGCGTCACGCTCAAGCCGCAGGAAGACAAGCCGGAGGAACCGTCGGGCCCGGCGCTGACGTCCCTGCCGATCGGCATCGTGGTTCGCGAGTTGCGCGTCGGCAGCCTCGACATCGGCGGCGCCGGCGCGCCGCTGCACTTCGAGCGCCTGGCGCTCGATGCCAGCTGGATTGCCGACGTCGTCGACATCGAAACCCTCAGCGGTCTGACGCCCTGGGTCGATGCCGTCGCGCTCAAGGGCAAGGTCCAGCTGCAGCCGGACGGCGTACGCCTGGACAAGATCGCGCTCGATGGCTTCATGACTGCCGAACTGGACGGACGTTACGCATACGCCACCGATTCCGATCTGAAGCTGCAATGGACCGCCCTGCGCTGGCCGCCCGCGGCGGAGAGCCCGGCGCTGGTCGAAAGTCCGCGCGGCGCGCTGAGCTGGGCCGGCCATCCCGATGCCTGGCGCTACGAGGCGGCATCGCAAGTCGCTTTCGACGGCAAGACCTACGACCTGATGCTCAAGGGCGCGGGCAGTCTGGACGGCATGCAGGCCGAGCAGGCGAGCATCGAGACCGGACATGGCCGGGTCGAACTGCAGGCGCAGCTCGCCTGGCAGGACGAGTTCACGGCCGCCGTCCAGGCCCGGCTCGAGGGCGTCGAACCGCAGTTCTGGGTTGCGCAGGTCAAAGGCGAACTCAACGGCAAGCTCGATGCGCGGCTGCAGATGGACGATGGCGAGCCAAACCTGCAGGCGCGCCTGAACCTCGACCAGTCGACGTTGCAGGGTTATCCGGCGACGCTGAGCGCCGATGCGAGCTATGTCGGTGAGCAGCTCAGCCTCGCTGCAATGGATCTGCGTACCGGCAGCACCCGGCTGCAGGCCAGTGGCAGGGCCTGGCCGCAGATCGCGCTCGATCTGAATCTCGACAGCCGCGACCTGCGCACGTTGTTGCCGGAGCTGACCGGCAATGCCAAGGCGCGCGTGAACCTCGAGGGCCGCTGGCCGCAGCTGCGCGCGCGCGGCAATCTGCAGGCCGGCGACATCAAATACGAAACCTACACGGCGAAGACGGTCGCCGCGGATTTCGATATCGCCAGCGAAGGCGAATCGCGCGCCGACATCCTGCTGGGCCCGATGAATGTCGGCCAGATCATCGACAGCGCGCAGCTGCGTCTGCGCGGCATGGCGAAAGCCCACGAGCTCAGCGTCACCGCCTCGGCGCCGCAGGGCGGCGTCGCCATGGCGCTCAACGGCAGCGCCGATATCGACAACCAGAGCTGGGTTGGCGAACTCAGTGCGCTGCGGATCTCGCCGCGCAACCTACCGGCCTGGGCGCTGGAAGAAGCGGCCAAGCTGGAGCTCGGCGAGCAGAAGATCGAACTCGCTCCGGTCTGCATGGCTTCGGACCTGGCGCGCTTCTGCGCAGGCCTGCGGCCGGTCCCCGGCGCACGTCGCATCGCGATGCGCCTGGAGCAGTTCAAGCTGACCGGCCTGCAGCCCTGGCTGCCGGCGGGCACGGGCCTGAGCGGCGTGATCGACGGCAGCGGTTACGTTGATCTGGGCGATGCCGGTCTCAAGGATCTGCGTCTCGATCTGAACACGACGGCGATCCAGTTGAGCCGCAGCGGCGTGACGCCGTTCAAGCTGTTGCCGGGGTACGTCAAGGTCGAAGCCGAAGGCAAGGAACTGCGCGCGGTGGCGTCGCTGCCGTTCGATGTGGATGGCCGTGCCGCGGGCGGCCTGGCGCTGGATGCGAGGCTTGGAGCGGGCGCAGATCTGATGCAGCGCAGCCTCAGCGGGCAGTGGCGTGTCGACATGCCCGATCTGTCCTGGCTCGAACTGCTGAATCGCGAGATGCAGAAGGTCAAAGGCCAGCTGACCGGCCAGCTCGAACTCGGCGGCACGCTGGCGCAGCCCGACCTCAGCGGCAAGGTCACGCTCAGCGACGGCGGCATGAACCTGCGTGCGCCCGGCATCACCGTTGAACGCATGTCCGCGTCGCTGGAAGGCCGCGCCGGCGCGATACTGACGCTGAAGGCCGAGGCCTGGTCGGACGATGGTTTCATGCGCCTGCAGGGAACGATCGACACCGAAGGCGGCGCCAATGCGGTAGAGCTCAATCTGTTCGGCGAGCGTTTCCAGGCAATCCGCATTCCGGAGGCCTCGGTATGGATTTCGCCGAACCTCAAGGTCAGCTTTGCCGACAAGGCGCTGCGCGTCGGCGGCAGCCTCGAAGTCCCGCGTGCCGACCTCACGCCCAAGTCGATCGATCAGGGCGTCGGCGTCAGCGCGGATCAGGTCGTCGTTCGACAGGAGGTCGAACCCGAGGAAGCCGGCCCGGCGATCTACGCCGACATCCGGGTGCTGCTGATCGGCGATCCGGGGATGCGCATCGAGGGTCTCGGCCTGAAATCGAAACTGTCCGGCGAGATCCGCATCCTCGAAGAGCCCGGCGTCGTTACCCGCGCGCGTGGCGAGCTGCAGCTCAAGGACGGCCGCTATAAGGCCTACGGGCAGGATCTGACGATCACCACCGGGCGCCTGCTGTTCAACGGTGGGCCGGTGGCGCAACCGGCCGTCGAGCTGCGTGCGACGCGGCAGCCGCGCGAAGACATCACCGTCGGCGTGTTCGTGCGCGGCACGCTCGACAAGCCGAACTTCAGTCTGTTCTCCACGCCGACGATGCCGCAGGAACGCCAGCTGTCCTGGCTCGTGCTCGGCCGCCCGCTCGATCAGACCACCGGCAGCGCGGAACGCGGGCAGGTTGCCGATGCGGCCGTGTCGCTCGGCCTCGCCGGCGGCGAATGGCTGGCGCAGCGCTACGGCGGCAAGATCGGCATCGACGAAATCGGCATCGGCGCGAGGCCCGGCGAAAGCACCGATCTGGCGCAGCTGACGATCGGCAAATACCTGTCGCCGAAACTGTTCATCAGCTATGGCGTGCGCCTGTTCCAGCCCGGGCAGAGCTTCCGCATGCAGTACGACCTCGGCGCCGGCTTCAAGCTGGCGAGCGAAGCCGGCGTGGAATCGGGCGGCGACCTGCTCTACACGATCGAGAAGTAGGCCTGAAGCCAGAGTCGTAGCCCGGATGAAATCCGGATCTGCGCTCGCTGTGGGTCAAAAGCCGCGGATTGCATCCGGGCTACGGTCGGAAAAATAACTCAGAGCCCAAGCCGTTCGATCAGCCAGCGGCGAATGTCGGCAATCTGTTCGGCGCAGACCTGGTGCTGCATCGGATAGCTGCGCCAGTCGACCGTGTAGCCGCGCTCGCGCAGGACGGCCGCCGCATCCTCGCCCCAGGCGTAGGACACGACCGGGTCGTGCGTGCCGTGCGCCATCAGGATGGGGATTTTGCGATTGGCGCTGCTGAGTTCGCTATCCAGCGTCGCCTGCAGCGGCAGATAGGTCGACAACGCCAACAGGCCGCCGAGCGGTTCCGGTTCGCGCAATGCACAGTGCAGCGCAATCGCGCCGCCCTGCGAGAAGCCGGCGACGATGATGCGCCGGCTGGGAATGCCGGCGGCGATCTGCTCGGCGATGATTTCGCTGATGTCCGCCACCGAATCGCGGATGCCGGGCTCGTCGTCGCGGCTTTCCTTGGTCAGGCCGGTGATGTCGTACCAGGCACGCATTTCGAGGCCGCCGTTGAGCGTGACCGGCCGCTCCGCGGCATGCGGAAAGATGAAGCGGATCGCCGCGCTGGCCGGCAACCGCAGCTCTTCGACAACCGGAACGAAATCAAAGCCGTCGGCACCCAGGCCGTGCAGCCAGATGACGCAGGCGGTGGCCGGGATCTCGGGTTCGAGGACAACTTCGGTTTCGGATTCTTGGACTTTCATGAGCGGCATTGTCGATGCCTTGTATGGCAACGGCAATGCGGGCCGGTCCGTCGCTGGCCGGTATACTGCCGACCCGACTTTCTGCGTGCCCGCCCATGCGCCGATTTTCCAAGCCCGCGTCACGACCGAGCCTGCGCGTGTTGCTGGCCGCCGCGCTGTTGCTGAGCGCTTGCGGTCAGGCCGGTCCGCTGTATCTGCCCGATTCGAGCCCGACGCCGGGACCGACCGCGGCGCCAACGGCAGCACCGACGCCGGGCGCTGAACCCGCTGCCGAGCCGGGCAGCGCCCCGACCACACCCGCCGCGACTGCGGCACCCCAGACACCGCAAGGATAAAGATTCGCCGTGGAAGCCTTTGAGTATCGCGCCGGCCGCCTGCATGCCGAAGCTGTGGCCGTCGCCGAGATTGCCGAACGCCACGGCACGCCTTGCTATATCTATTCGAAGGCGGCGCTTGAGCAGCGCTATCGCGCCTTCGACGAAGCACTGGCGGATACCGATCACTACGTCTGCTACGCGGTCAAGGCGAACTCCAATCTCGCGGTGCTGCAGGTGCTGGCGCGCCTCGGCGCCGGCTTCGATATCGTCTCCGCCGGCGAGATGTTCCGCGTGCTGCGCGCCGGCGGCGATGCGTCGCGCATCGTGTTCTCCGGCATCGGCAAGACCGCCGGCGAAATGCGTGCCGCGCTGGACGCCGGCATCTATTGCTTCAACGTCGAATCGGCCTACGAGCTGACGCAGCTCGATGCCGTTGCGCGCGAGATGGGCAAGATCGCGTCGATCGCACTGCGGGTGAATCCGGATGTCGATGCGCAGACGCATCCGTACATCTCCACCGGCCTCAAGCAGAACAAGTTCGGCGTCGACATCGCGACGGCGGAAAATCTCTACGCCGAGGCGGCGCAGCTCAAGGGCATCCGGATCATCGGCGTCGCGAGCCACATCGGTTCGCAGCTGCTGCAGATCTCACCGTTCCTCGACGCGCTCGATCGCGTGCTCGGGCTGATCGATCGTCTCGCCGCGCGCGGCATCAAGCTGCGCCATATCGATGTCGGCGGCGGCCTGGGCGTGCGCTACAAGGATGAAACGCCGTTGGAGCCGAAGGACTGGGCGGCGGCGATCAAGCCGAAGATCGCCGGCCGCGGCCTGCGCATCCTGACCGAGCCGGGCCGTGCAATCGCCGGCAATTCGGGGCTGCTCGTCACGCGCGTGCTCGGCCTCAAGCCGGGCGAGGAAAAGTCCTTCGCGATCGTCGATGCGGCGATGAACGACCTGCTGCGGCCGACGCTGTATCAGGCCTGGATGAACATCGTGCCGGTCGATACCAACGGCAGCGCGCCGACGAAGATGTACGACGTCGTCGGCCCGGTCTGCGAATCCGGCGACTGGATCGGCCGCGATCGCGAGCTGGCGGTGGCGGCCGGCGATCTGCTCGCCGTGCGCACGGCGGGCGCCTACGGCTTCACGATGGCGTCGAACTACAACACAAGAACCCGCGCGGCCGAGATCATGGTCGATGGCGCGCAGGTGCATGTCGTGCGCGAGCGTGAGACGCTGGAAGATCTGATCCGCGGCGAGAAGTTGCTGCCATGAGCAACGTGACGGCGCCGACGGCCAAGCCGCTGATCCTGATTGACGGCTCGAACTGGCTGTTCCGCGCCTATCACGCACTGCCGCCGCTGAACAATCTGCGCGGCGAGCCGACCGGCGCGGTGTTCGGCATGGCCAACATGCTGCGCAAGCTGATGAAGGACTTCACACCGGAGCGCATCTGCGTCGTCTTCGATCCGAGCGGCAAGACCTTCCGCGACGAGATCTTCGCCGAGTACAAGGCCAATCGCAGCGAGACGCCGGAAGACCTGTCGGCCCAGTATCCGGCGATTCTCGAACTGATCGACGCCATGGGCCTGCCGCTGGTCACCGTCGATGGCTTCGAAGCGGACGACGTGATCGGTACCTACGCACGCACCGCCGCCGCGCGCGGCGAGCTGGTGCTGGTCGTCACCGGCGACAAGGACATGGCGCAGCTGGTCGACGAGCGCGTGCACCTGCTCGACACGATGAAGAACCGGCGCATGGATCCGGCCGGCGTCGTCGAGAAGTTCGGTGTCAGGCCGGACCAGATCATCGACTACCTCGCGCTGATGGGCGATACGGTCGACAACGTGCCCGGCGTTCCGAGCGTCGGCCCGAAGACCGCGGCGAAGTGGCTGGCCGAGTACGGCTCGCTCGACGCGATCATTGCGCAGGCTGACAGCATCAAGGGCAAGGTCGGCGAGAAGTTGCGCGATCATCTGCATCTGCTGCCGATGGCACGCCAGCTGACGACGATCTGCTGCGAAGCGCCGTTGCCGCTGACGCTGGACGAGCTGCAGCCGCGCGCGCCGGATTTCACCCGCCTGGCCGCGCTGTATCGCCGGCATGATTTCCATCGGCTGCTTGAAGAAGCCGAACGCGGCGGTGCGCCAAGCGCAGCGACCGTTCCGCCGGCACCGGCGCCCGACATGGTCGTGCCTGCGGCGGAGCTCGCCGTCGAGACGCCTGCCGAACCGGAAGTGCCGGCATCGGCGCCGACCCAGGCCATCGCGGTCATGGACGAAGCCGCGCTGGCGCAGATGATCGTCGCGCTGGAGAGCGCGAAGCTGCTGTGCTTCGACACCGAAACCGACAGCGTCGATTCCAACAGCGCGGCGCTGGTCGGCCTCGCGTTCGCAGTCGAAGCGGGCGCCGGCTGGTACGTGCCTGTCGGCCATCGCTACCTCGGCGCGCCGGCGCAGCTCGATCGCGCAATGGTGCTCGCGCGCCTCAAGCCGATTCTCGAGAATCCCGCGATCCCCAAACTCGGCCAGCACGTGAAGTTCGACGCCAACGTGCTCGCCAATCACGGCATCCAGGTGCGCGGCATCGTGCACGACACGATGCTGCAGAGCTACGTGCTCGACGCGACCGGCAACCGGCATGACATGGACACGCTGGCGCAGAAGTTTCTCGGCCACGCGACGATCAAGTTCGAGGATGTCGCCGGCAAGGGCCGCAATCAGCTGACCTTCGATCAGGTCGCGATCGATGCCGCGGTGAAATACTCGGCCGAAGATGCCGACATCACCCTGCGTCTGCACGAAGCGATCTATCCGCGCCTGCAGCAGATCGCATCGCTAGACGCGGTGTACCAGGACATCGAGATGCCGCTGGTGCCGGTGCTGGCGAGCATCGAGCAGACCGGCGTCGGTGTCGATGTCGCGCTGTTGCGCAAGATCAGTGCCGAACTGCTGCAACGCATGGACGATCTGCAGCTGCAGGCCTACGAGCAGGCTGGCGGAGAATTCAATCTCGGTTCGCCCAAGCAGCTCGGCGCCATCCTCTACGAAAAACTGCAGCTGCCGGTGCTCGGCAAGACGCCGAAGGGCGAACCTTCGACCGCCGAAGACGTGCTTGAGGAGCTCGCCGCCCAGCACCCGCTGCCGCGCCTGATTCTCGACTGGCGCGCGATGCAGAAGCTGCGCTCGACCTACACCGAACTGTTGCCGCAGGCGGTCAATGCGCGCACCGGACGGATTCACACGTCGTATCACCAGGCCGTGGCGGCGACCGGGCGGCTGTCGTCGTCCGATCCGAACCTGCAGAACATCCCGGTGCGTTCCGCTGAAGGCCGGCGCATCCGCCAGGCTTTCGTGCCGGCGCCCGGAAAGTTGCTGCTGGCGATCGACTATTCGCAGATCGAGCTGCGCCTGATGGCGCACTTCTCGGGCGACGCAAAGCTGCAGGATGCTTTCCGCCAGGGTCTGGACATTCACCAGGCCACCGCGGCCGAGGTCTTTGGCCTGCCGCTCAATGAAGTGCCGGCCGAACAGCGCCGCGCCGCAAAGGCGATCAACTTCGGCCTGATCTATGGCATTTCGAGTTTCGGTCTCGCCCGTCAGCTCGGCATCGGTCGCGGCGAAGCGCAGGGCTATATCGACCTGTTCTTTGGCCGTTATCCCGGTGTCCGCGAGTTCATGGAAAAGACCAAGGCCGCGGCCCGCGAGCAAGGCTTTGTCGAAACCCTGTTCGGTCGCCGCCTGTATCTGCGGGACATCAACGCGCGCAACCAGGCCCAGCGCCAATATGCCGAGCGCACCGCGATCAACGCGCCCTTGCAGGGCACGGCCGCCGATCTGATCAAGCTCGCGATGATCGACGTTCATGCCTATTTGGCGCAGAACGCGGCCGATGTCAGCATGATCATGCAGGTTCACGACGAGCTGGTCTTTGAGGGACCGGCGGCGCGCATCCGTGAACTGGCGCCGCAGATTGCCGGCCGTATGTGCCGGATCAAGGCGCTGGACGTGCCGCTGGTTGCCGACTGGGGCCTCGCCGACAACTGGGATGCCGCCCATAACGCCAGCGGCCATGCAAGTAGCGCAGGCTAAAGGAAATTTAGTTTTTCGCCGAGGAAATCGCAGGGCCTTGCCGCGACAACGCGGATTTTTAAATATCTGATTTCATTGAGTCGCGGCGCATGGCCCGGCCATGAAATCCGCCGGCTCTGATCGGCACTGCGAATGGGGTTGAACTTTTTTCGCGGCAACCCCATCTAAGTTTACAGAGCGGCGACACTCCCTAGTCTCGCTCTCCGCCTCACTCCCTGGGCGGCTCCGGCATCCCCCAAAGCCGGAAAGCATGGCCCGGTGGCTCTCCCCAAGTCGCCGGGCTTTTTTATTGGGCGCTGCTTTTTATTGGGTCTTGGACGGAAACCGAAAGTTAAAGTTTCCGGCGCTGGAACGGCGTCGTTCCGTTCAGCCATTGGACAGTTTCGCGGGCCTTTCCTACCCGTACTGTCATCTTTCGGGTAGGGCTATTGAACTTCGTTTGAGCGACCCTATCTAAACACTTGAACGGCGATATCCCCTGTCCCGTTCCCCGCCCCTCCCCCTGGGCGGATCCGGCACCCCCCAAAGCCGGATACGGCCCGGTGACTTCCCCCCAAGTCGCCGGGCTTTTTTATTGCCCGTCTGTTCTCGCAGGGATTCCGGCCGCGCGGGCCGGCTAGATCATCACCGAGCCCATCTTGTTGACGGCGCTGCCCTGCACGAAATCGACGCCGGCCTTGCGCAGTACCGGCAACGCGGCGGCGGATTCGATGTTGATCGCGGCGGCCTTGCGGCCGAGCAGGTGGGCGGCGTCGCACAGCCAAGCCAGATGGCGACGCTCCAGCTCGTCGGTCTCGATGTTGCGTGTGACGCTGGGGTGGATCTTCATGTAGTCGATCGGCAGGTGACGCAACTGCGTGATGCCCATCGTCGTATGGCAGCGGTCGAGCGCGAATGCCACGCCGCTGGGGCGCAGCATGTCGGTGAAACGCTGCACGACATCGCTGTGGCTGATCGCGAACAGCTCGTCGATCTCGAAGCAGAGCTGCTTCATCGGCATGGCGGTTTCGGCCAGCAGGTCGAACACTGCGTTCGCAAACTTCGGATCGAGGATCGACTGCGCCGAGAGATTGACGCTGAACATGCGGTGCTTCTGCAGCGCCTCGGGATTCTGATCCATCGCACGCAGCAGGCTCTTGATGACCCACAGGTCGATCTTCGGCGCCTGGTTGAGGCGTTCGATCGCCGGCAGGTAGTAGCCCGGCTCGAGCCAGACACCGTCGTCGTCCTCGACGCGGATGAAGAACTCGAGCATCTGCGGCGGGCCGCCGGCCAAGGCATGCACTTCCTGCGAAATCAGATGCGCCTTGCCGTTGTCGAGGCGCGGCAGCAGCCACTCCAGCCAGGTCTTGTCGTCGCGGCGGCGCGAGATCGTCTTCTCGTCGGTGCTCTGCTGCTGCGTGCGGTTGCCGCCGCTGTTGCGCGCATCGGCAAGCAGATTCTCCGCAGCCGCCAGCAAGCGTGCGCTGTCGGTGGTCTCGCGGTTGATCGGCAGCACGGCGATGCTGAAGGTGCACTTGATCGGCTTGCCTTCCCAGACCAGCGGATTGCTCTCGGCATGCTGACGGATGCGCTCCGACAACTCCTTGGCAAACTCCTCGTCGTGGCCGGTGACCAGCGCCGCGAAGCGGTTGTTGGAATAGCGATAACCGGTGCCCGAATCGACCAGCGCCATCGAGAAATTCTTCGCGGCCTGCGATAGCGCCTGCTCGCCGGCCATGTAGCCGGCGCGCGCATTGATGCCTTCCAGATCGTCGATGCGCAGGAACAGCAGCGTGTGCGGCGTGCCGGAGCGCGTGGCCTCGCCGATCAGTTCGGTCAGGCGGCGCTCGAACGGCTCGCGCGACAGCAGCATGTTGCTCCAGCCCAACAGATCGGCGTCCGAGATTGCATTCTGCGCAGCCTGCGGCTTGCCGGCATCCGCCTTGTCGGCACGTGCCAGCCGCACGGTGCAACCGAGCGCCTGGCCGTTCGCGTCGAGCACCGCGCCGGCGGTGATGAATACCGGCAGCGGCTCGTTTTCCTGATTGACGACGGTGGCCTGCTGGATCAGCGGAATCGCCGAGCGCGAACCGATCACGCGCTTGAGAAAGTCGCGCAGCGGGCGCGTCGTATCGAGCACGCCGCTGTCCTCGAACAGCGGCACGATGTCGTCGAAGTTCTTGCCGACGACGCTCTCGCGCGGTGCGCGCAGCATGGTCGCCGTCGCCGGGCTCACGCCGAGGATGACACCGGCCTGATCCGTCAGCAGGACCGCGTCGAGCGTCGTGCTCAGCGCCGCGTCGCGCAAGCGCAGGCTGACCTGGCGGCTGCCGTCGAGCAGGGCCATCTTCTCGCGCATCGCGCGATTGAGTTGCGCCATCGCATTGAGCTGCTCGGTCCGCTTGATCAGCGCCTGACTGTCTGCCGTCGTGGCCGCGGCGGTCTTGGCGGCCGTCTGACCGCGGCGGGCGCGACGCTGGCGCAGCTTGGCGGGCCAGGCCAGCAGAGGGCGCATCACGGCTCGACGCCAGGTCAGTATCGCGACGACGAGGAGGCCGGCGGCTAGCGTCAGCGCCAGCCCGAGCATCAGCGCTGCGGCATTGCTGCCGTCGTCAGCAAGCTGCGGCCTGAACAGGCCAAAAACCAGGGCGACGCTGAGCGCGGCGCCGATCAGGGTCGCGACGGCCCAATCGGTGAGCCAGCGTGCCCGTCGGGTTCCGAGATTCTGCGCCAGCGTGCTCTTCAAGCCCATGAGAACGTTCCGTCAAGATGCTGCAGGTTGCCCGGTGGGGGCACGAAGCATGCCTGCGGCACGCTCGCGAAATTCATCGATGCCGACATCGGTCTCGGACGAGAACAGTTGGATCGTCACATTGCTCAGCTTGGGCAGCGAGCGCTGGACGCCGAGCAGCACATTCTTGGAAGCGCCGAAACTCAGCTTGTCGGCCTTGGTCAGCACCAGGTGGCAGGCAAGGCCGGCGCGGACCGCCCAGTCGAGCATGTCCGTATCGAAATGCGTCATCGGGTGGCGCACATCCATGATCAGGACGATGCCGGTGAGGTTCTGGCGGGACTCGAGATAGGCGCCAATCAGCTCGCCCCAGGATTCGCGCTGCGCCTTTGAGACCTTGGCATAGCCGTAGCCTGGCAGGTCCGCGAAACGGCCGCCGGGAATCTCGAACAGATTGATCAGCTGGGTACGGCCGGGGGTCTTGCTGACGCGCGCCAGGGCGTTATGCCCGCACAAACGGTTGAGCGCACTGGATTTGCCGGCATTGGAGCGGCCGGCAAAGGCGAACTCGGGCACCGCGTCTTCCGGCAGTTGCTCAAGTCCGGCGCAGGACAGGAGAAAGCGCGCTCCTGCGAAAGGATTGACCGGTTTGGGCTTCATTGGACTTAAGTTTATAAACGCGTAACAGCATAGCGGACCCACTCCTCGGCGTGCCAATAACGCATAAGGCCATGTAGAATCGCGGACTGATCAAACCTCGCCGCGCGGCCATGGGCTCGGGACCAGCCCGGCCGGCGCGGGCCGTGACCCTTGGAGTCGATACAAAATGAAGCGTGTTTTGCTGGCGGCAGCGCTGTGCATCCCGATGGCCGTGCCCTCCATGGCACTGGCCACCGAAACGGCCCATGACCCGTTCACCCAGGGGAGCGCCGAAGCCGGCGCCGCCAAGGCGGCGGTCTGCTCGGCTTGCCACGGCCCTGCCGGCAAGAGCAGCAACCCGGCATGGCCCAAGCTGGCCGGCCAGGGTTCCAAGTACATCTTCAGACAGTTGCAGGACTTCAAGTCCGGCGTCCGCAAGGATCCGGTGATGGGCGCCCAGGCCGCGGCGCTGTCCGAGCAGGACATGCGCGACCTCGCCGCCTATTTCGCTGCCCAGCCGTTCAGCCCTGGCGTCGCCAGCGAGGCTGCGGTCGCCAGCGCGCAGAAAATCTATCGTAGCGGCGATGCCGCGCGCGGCCTGCCGGCCTGCGCCGCCTGCCATCTGCCTACCGGAGCTGGCGTTGCCGGTTCCGCCTACCCGCGCCTCGGTGGCCAGCACGCGACCTATGCCGCCAAGGTCCTCCGCGATTTCCGCGAGCTGTCGAAAGCCGAGCTCCCGGACGGGAACTTGAAGACGATGGCGACGGTCGCAGGCAAGCTCACGGACGCCGAGATCGAAGCGCTCGCGTCATACGTGAACGGCCTCCAGTAAAGGAACCAAGATGCGTTCGATCATTCGTGTAGTGTCGGCAGCGGCGTTGAGCCTGATGGCGTTCGCCTGTTCCGCCGAGGACAGCAGCAAGTATGTGGAAGGCAAGAACTACAAGGCCGTCCGCGAAGCGCAGGCCCCGGCCGACGCCAAGCGCATCGAAGTCGCCGAGTTCTTCTGGTACGGCTGCCCGCACTGCTACGCGTTCGATCCGACGATCAACGCCTGGGAAAAGACCCGCGCCAGCGATGTCGATTTCGTCCGCTATCCGGCCACCCTCGGCCGTCCTGTCGGTCGCGTCCATGCCAAGGCCTTCTATGCGGCTGAAGCGCTGAACGTGTTCGACAAGATGCATCCGGCGCTGTTCGACCTGATCCAGAACAAGCACAACCCGCTGGCGACCGACGACCAGGTTGCCCAGGCGTTCAACACCGTCGCCGGCGTCATGCCGGACGTCGCCAAGTCCACGCTGACCGGCTTCGCCGTCGACTCGCGGACCCGCAAGGCCGAACAGCTGGCGATGACCTACGGCGTGACCGGCGTGCCGACGATCATCGTCGGCGGCAAGTACATGACCAGCGCCGCGATGGCCGGTGGCTTCAAGGAAGTGACGGAAGTGATCGACATGCTGGTCGAGAAGGTGCGCAAGGAACGTGCGAAGCGTTAAGCCGTTCCCTCGACACCGCGGAGCCCGGCTACTCGCCGGGCTTTTTGTTGTACTGAGCGCGACGGCTCAAGCTCAGTCTTCCGCCGGGAACGTCGAGGTGCCGCTGGCGACGGTGGACATGGCCTGCGAGCTGATCGGTGAGCGCCTGCAGAGCGTGGGCATCGACCACTGCAAGCAGTCGAAACTGCAGGCGGTGTCGGGTTCAAGTTCGCAGGGTCTGCCGCTGCTCTACCGCGATTACGCGCCGACCTCGCGTCGTACGGTCCCCAAGCGCGTGCTGATGATCGGCGGCATCCACGGCGACGAACTGTCGTCGATCAGCATCGTGTTCCGCTGGATGGACCAGCTCGAGAAAGCGCGCTTCCAGCCTTTCCACTGGCGCGTCATGCCCTGCACGAATCCGGACGGCCTGCTTGCCAAGCCTTCGACCCGGATGAACGCCAACGGCGTCGACCTCAACCGCAACTTCCCGACCCAGGACTGGACCGCCAAGGCCCAGCAATACTGGGAAGAGCGCACGCACAGCGACCCGCGCCGCTATCCCGGCAAGCAGGCGCTGTCCGAAGCCGAAACGCGGATGCTCGTGCGCGAGATCGAACGCTACAAGCCGGATGCCATCGTCTCGGTGCACGCGCCCTATGGCGTGCTCGACTTCGATGGCCCGCGCGATCCGCCGGATCGTTTCGGCTATCTACATCTGCACCAGCTCGGTACGTATCCGGGCTCGCTCGGCAACTTCGCCGGCATAAACATCGGCATCCCGGTCATCACGCTGGAGCTGCCGCATGCCGGCATCATGCCGACACCGCAACAGCAGCAACGCATCTGGGCCGACATGCTGACCTGGCTGGAAAAGAACCTGCCGGACGAGGCGCCGCTGTACTTCCGCCTCGGCGATCATCCCTGGAACGGCCAGGCGCGCCAGCCGCAGCCGTAGCTTTTTAGTGAAACCCCTGCGGTACCGCAGGCAGCGCGTGCTGTGCCGCGATCAATGCGGTCGCAAACGCCGCGAGGTTGTCGTAGATCGCCACGCCGCGCAGTTCACTCAAATGCTCGGCTTCCGTTGCGCGTCCGTGACCGGTGCGCACGAGCACCGGCCGCGCCTTGGCCGCGCGTGCCGCCGCGATATCGCGCCATGAATCGCCAACCACGGGAATCAATTCGGCACTGACATTCAGTCGCCGCGCGATGTCGAGAATCATGCCGGGCGCGGGCTTGCGCATCGGCGTCGGTGTCTCCGGATCGTCCGGCGCGAAAGCGATGCCGTCGAGGCGGCCGCCGAATTCCGCGAGCAGTTGCTGCAGGCGATCGTTCATCGCGCAGAACGCGTCGTAGTCGAACAGGCCCTGGCTGAGGCCCGGTTGATTGCTGGCGAGAAAGACGCGGAAGCCAGCCTGGCTCAGCTTGGCGACGGCTTCGATGCTGCCCGGAATCGGCCGCAGTTCCGCGACCGATTTGACGCGTTCGGGCGAGGCTTCGTTGATGACGCCGTCGCGGTCGAGGATGACGATCTTCATGCCTCGACTCTACCCCGATTCAACCCGATTCGCGCTCAGCCCGGCAGCTGCGACAGATCGGCCACCGACCGGCACAAGGCATCGAGCCGCGCCAGCAAGGCCAGGCGATTGGCGCGCACCGCGGCATCGTCGGCATTGACCATGACCTTGTCGAAGAACGCATCGACCGGTTCGCGCAGGCTGGCGAGATTCAGCAGCTGCGTGCGGTAGTCGGCGGTCTTCGCGTTCAGTGCCTCCAGCTCGACGAGCTTGGCGAACAGCGCGCGCTCGGCATCTTCGGCGAACAGCTTGGCGTCGACTGTGCTCGTGACCGCGCCGGCCTGCTTGAGGATATTGCGCGCGCGCTTGTTGGCTGCAGCAAGATTCGGCGCTGCCGGATCTGCGACGAAGGCATGCACGGCGAGCAGGTGCTGGTGGAAATCGTAGGGCTGCAGGATGCCCATCGCGGCGACCGACTCAAATGTCTCGACGCTGACGCTGCGACCGTCGATGGTCTGGCCGACGAGCCAGGCACGCAGGCGCTCCATGACGAAGTCGACGAGGGCCTTGAGCGTTTCCTCATCGCGCTTGCCGGCCGGCTGCGCGCTCAGCGCTGCGTTCAGCAGGTCGCGGACATCGAGCGCCAGGCCGGCTTCGATGCAGATGCGCACGATGCCGAGTGCAGCGCGGCGCAGTGCATAAGGGTCCTTGCTGGCAGTCGGCTTCTGACCGATCGCGAAGATGCCGGCCAGCGCATCGAGCTTGTCGCTCAGCGCGACGATCTGGCCTTCGACGGTCGACGGAATCGGCGTGCCCTGCTGCGTCGGCAGATAGTGTTCGCGGATCGCGCGACCGACGGCGGCGCTGTCGCCGGACTTCACGGCGTAGTAGCCGCCCATGATGCCCTGCAGTTCCGGGAACTCGTACACCATCTTGCTGACGAGATCGTTCTTGCACAGCAGCGCCGCGCGCTCGGCTTCGGCCCCGCGCTTCAGCGCGGCGGCGATGTGCTTGGCCAGCGCCTGCAGTCTTGCGATGCGGGCGCCGGTGCTGCCGAGATCCTTCTGGAAGGTGACGCTCGCCAGCTTCTCGCTGTTGGCCGCCAGCGGTTGCAGTAGATCCTGCTGCCAGAAGAACAAGGCATCGGTCAGGCGCGGACGAACCACGCGTTCGTTGCCGGTGATGACCTGGCTGACGTCGCGCGACTCGATGTTGGAGACGGTGATGAAGGCATTCGTCAGCTGCGTCATCGCGGCGTCGCTGAACACCGTGAAATAACGCTGATTGGTTTCGACCGTCGCGACGATCACCTCAGGCGGCAGCTCAAGGAAGCGTTCTTCGAAATGACCGGTGATGGCGGTCGGCCATTCGACCAGTGCCGTCACTTCGTCGAGCAGATCCTCGGTGATGCGCGCATGGCCTTTCAGGCGCAGCGCCTCGGCTTCGATCTGTCGGCGGATTTCCGCCTTGCGGCTGGCCACGTCGGCCCAGACCTTGGCGGCGCGCAGCTTGGCTTCGTACTCGTCCGGCGAGTTGACGACGATCGCCTCGGGTGCGTGAAAGCGATGGCCGAAAGTCTGCGCGGCGGAGCGGATGCCGAAGCGCTGCAGCGGCACGCGCTCGCTACCGAACAGGCAGACGATCCACTTGACCGGGCGCACGAAGGTTTCCGTGCCCGAGCCCCAGCGCATGCGCTTGGGCACCAGCTCGTCCATCTGCTTGAGGGTTTCCTCGAAAATCTCCGGCAGCAGTTCTTGCGTCGCGCGGCCCGGTGCCGTCTTCGTGTAGTGCAGCTTGCCGTCCTTCTGGCCGATGGCCGAGAACTCGACGCCGCAGGATTTGGCGAAGCCCAGCGCCGCCGGCGTCGGCTGGCCATCTTTCAGCGCGGCGTTCAGGGCCGGGCCGCTGCGCTCGATGACCTGTTCCGGCTGTTCGGCGGCAACGCCGGTGAGGCGCACGGCGATGCGGCGCGGCGTTGCGAAAGTCTGGCTGGCGCCGAGCGCGACGCCGCGGCGCGACAGACCGCCGGCAATGCCCTGGCTTAGGGCTTCAGCCAGAGGCACGACATAGCGTGCCGGGAGGTCTTCGGTGCCGATTTCAAGCAGGAGATCGCGCGACATGGGATGGGGTCTTCAAAAGAGCGCGCAATTCTCCGTGATCGTTGGGTTTCCCGCCAACTGCCGCAGAGGTCGGCCGTGCGTTGCGGCGGCGACCCGTGAATATCTAATAGCTATGAACTGGTTTGGAACAATCAATTTCTATTATGGAGCGGATGCGTGCAGGATGCCTCCAATCCGTTGCAATCCCGCGCGATAGTTAGACCGTCGAATTCAAGACCACAGGAGAAAGCCCATGGCCAACGAAGGCAAATGCCCATTCCACACCAGCGCCGGCAGCGGCACCGCCAACCGCGACTGGTGGCCCAAGCAGCTGCGCCTCGATCTGCTGCACCAGCACTCGACCAAGTCCGATCCGCTGGGCGCCGGTTTTGACTACGCCGCGGCGTTCAAGAGCCTGGACCTCAAGGCAGTCAAAGAGGATCTGCGGGCCTTGATGACCGATTCGCAGGAGTGGTGGCCCGCGGATTTCGGCCACTACGGGCCGTTCTTCATCCGCATGGCTTGGCACAGCGCCGGCACCTACCGCACCGGTGACGGACGCGGAGGCGGTGGCCGCGGCCAGCAGCGTTTCGCGCCGCTCAACAGCTGGCCGGACAACGGCAATCTCGACAAGGCGCGGCGCCTGCTGTGGCCGATCAAGCAAAAGTATGGCCAGAAGATTTCCTGGGCCGATTTGATGATCCTGACCGGCAACGTCGCGCTCGAATCGATGGGCTTCAAGACCTTCGGCTTCGCCGGCGGCCGCGCCGATGTCTGGGAGCCGGACCAGGATGTCTATTGGGGCGCCGAGAAAGCCTGGCTGGGCGCCGAGACGCGCTACTCCGGCGAGCGCGTGCTGGAAAATCCGCTCGGCGCCGTGCAGATGGGCCTGATCTACGTCAACCCGGAAGGCCCGAACGGCAATCCCGACCCGCTGGCGGCTGCGAAGGACATCCGCGAGACCTTCGCGCGCATGGCGATGGACGACGAGGAAACCGTCGCGCTGATTGCCGGCGGCCACACCTTCGGCAAGACCCATGGCGCCGGCGATGCGGGGCTGGTCGGTGTCGAGCCGGAAGGCGGCGATCTGGCCGCGCAGGGTTTCGGCTGGGCCAGCACGCATGCCAGCGGCCTGGGTGCCGATGCGATCACCAGCGGCCTCGAAGTCACCTGGACGACGACGCCGACGAAGTGGGGCAACAACTTCTTCGAGAACCTCTTCAAGTTCGAGTGGGCGCTGACGAAGAGCCCCGCCGGCGCGCACCAGTGGGTCGCGAAGAATGCCGAAGCGATCATTCCCGACGCCCACGACGCGTCGAAGAAGAAACTGCCGACGATGCTGACGACGGATCTGTCGCTGCGCTTCGATCCGGCCTACGAGAAAATCTCGCGGCGCTTCTTCGAGCACCCGGATCAGTTCGCCGACGCGTTCGCGCGCGCCTGGTTCAAGCTGACCCATCGCGACATGGGCCCGCGCGCCCGCTACCTCGGCCCCGAAGTGCCGGGCGAAGAGCTGCTGTGGCAGGACCCGATTCCGGCACTCGATCACCCGCTGATCGACGCGCAGGACATCGCCGCGCTGAAGGCGAAGATCCTCGCGTCCGGCCTGAGCGTTGCGGAACTCGTCTCGACGGCCTGGGCCTCGGCGTCGACCTACCGCGGTTCCGACATGCGCGGCGGTGCCAACGGCGCGCGCATCCGTCTGGCGCCGCAGAAGGACTGGGCGGTCAACCAGCCGCAGCAACTGGCGAAGGTACTGAAGGTACTTGAAGGCATCCAGAGCGGCTTCAACGCGGCGGCATCCGGCGGCAAGAAGGTGTCGCTGGCCGATCTCATCGTGCTCGCGGGCAGCGCCGCCGTGGAGTTGGCGGCGAAGAATGCCGGGCACGCCGTGACGGTGCCGTTCGCGCCGGGGCGCATGGATGCGACACAGGCGCAGACCGACGTCGAATCCTTCGCCGTGCTTGAGCCGCTGGCCGACGGTTTCCGCAATTATCAGAAGGCACCGTCGGCGATTTCCACCGAGGCGCTGCTGGTCGACCGCGCGCAGCTGCTGACGCTGAGCGCACCGGAGATGACGGTGCTGGTTGGCGGCCTGCGCGTGCTGGGTGCCAATGCAGGCCAGGCCCGGGACGGCGTACTCACCCAGCGTCCCGGGCAGCTGACCAACGACTTCTTCGTCAACCTGCTCGACATGGGAACGGCCTGGAAATCCGTCTCGGAGCATCAGGATCTCTTCGAGGGCCGTGATCGCAAGAGCGGCGAGAAGCGCTGGACCGGTACGCGTGCCGATCTGGTGTTCGGCTCGAATGCGCAGCTGCGTGCAGTGGCCGAGGTGTATGCCAGCGTCGATGCGCAGGAGAAGTTCGTCCGCGACTTCGTTGCGGCCTGGACCAAGGTGATGAACCTGGATCGCTTCGATCTGAAGTAAGCCGGCGCCGGTGGAAAGCAAAAAGGGCGTGAGCCGGAATCCGGCTCACGCCCTTGTTCGTTACTGGACGACTGGCGCGGCGTCAGTGGCGCCCGCGGCGATCGTCGCGATCGTAACGGACGTCCTGATGGCGGTCTCCGCGTCGATCGTCGTGGCGGCCATTGCCGCGATCGTGGCCTCGACCATGCCCCCGATCATGCCCACGCCCATGACCACGGTCGTGATCGTGATGGTCGCGATGGCCATGGCCGCTGTCGCGGTAGTAGCGGACGTGGCGTTCACGATAGGCCGGCACGTAGACCCGGTCGTACCAACGATCCTGCACGAAGTACACCGGCACGCCGCAGGCCTGGTAGTAGCCGCAATGGCGATCCCAGCGATTGCGATGGCCCGGCGGTACACGCAGATACAGCGGCGCCCCGTAAGCGACCGGGCGGCCGACGATCACCGGCTGCGCGTAAATCAATTGAGGCTGCGGTGCGTAGCCAAGATCGATGCGCCCGTAATAGCCGGGGTCACCGATATTGATCGATACGCCGACGTTGGCGGCCGTCGCACTACCGGCCCACAACGCGAGCAGCACACTGGCGGCTTTCAGGATTCTGTTCATGGCACTGGCTCCATCGCGGATTGCGATGAGCGGATGTTGCGGAGAATCGGCTGAGCCGTAGCTGAAGAAATTGTGCAGAAATTGGGTGCGCCGGCGAAAGCTGGCAAGTTGCAATGCCGGCAGGCTCTACGTCGTCGGCTGCGGTCTGAAAAACGCCACTCGCGTCTCGGTAAAAGCCGGCAGGGCTTCGCAGCGCTGGGCAAGGGCGTGCAGCGACGGATACAGCCCGCTATCGAAAGCCAGCGCGTCGTTGAGGAAGGTATACGCGGTGGCGCTGGTGACGTCGGCTTGCGTCATGCGGCCGCCGACCAGCCAGGTGCCGGCTTTCGCGCATTGCAGCTCAAGTTGCTGCAGGCTGCCATGCATCTGCTCGGCGCAGCGCGCAACCCAGGGTTCATGGCGCTTTTCCGCCGGGCGGAAAACGCCCTCGTAAAGCTGGGTGACGCCTTTCTCCGCCGCGCCGCTGGCGAGCGACATCAGTTGCAGCGCATCGCGCCGTTCGCGGCCACTGGTCGGCAGCAGCGCTCTGGCGGGACCGACGCTCTGGTCGAGGAAATCCAGGATTGCAAACGATTCGGCAAGCGCATCGCCGTCGTCGAGCACCAGCGTCGGCACGCGGCCG
Organism: Fontimonas sp. FW305-C-3; assembly: GCF_058783185.1. NCBI lineage: Bacteria > Pseudomonadati > Pseudomonadota > Gammaproteobacteria > Nevskiales > Nevskiaceae > Fontimonas > Fontimonas sp. FW305-C-3. Next base: position 362,065 of record NZ_JBYSYK010000001.1, read on the forward strand.
AGCGGGTTGTACTTGCGAATCTCCGCCTGATCCTTGCCGACCGACCAGTTGCGATGTTCGAAGCCGACGCCGAGCAGCTTCATGCTGACCGCGACGCGGCGCACGAACGGCGAATCGAACATGCCGATCAGGATCATGGCGTGAACGCCTACGCGGCCTTCAACGGCTCGAAGCCGACGATCTTCGCTCTGGCGTTGTAGTAAGCCTCGGCGCAGCCGCGCGCCAGCGTGCGCACGCGCAGGATGTAGGCCTGGCGCTCGGTGACCGAGATCGCGCCGCGCGCATCGAGCAGGTTGAACGCATGCGAAGCCTGGATCGTCCGCTCGTAGGCGGGCAGCGGCAGCGGCGTCGGCAGGCTCAGCAGATGCTGGGCTTCGGCCTCGGCCTTGCTGAAACGCTCGAACAGCGCGGCGGTGTCGGCATGCGAGAAGTTGTAATGCGACTGCTCGACTTCGTTCTGGTGATAGACATCGCCATAGGTCACGACGCGCACGCTGCCGTCCTCGAGCTTCTGCTCGGACCAGACCAGATCGTAGATCGATTCCTTTTTCTGGATGTACATCGCCAGTCGTTCGAGGCCGTAGGTGATCTCGCCGGCGACCGGCCGGCACTCGATGCCGCCGACCTGCTGGAAGTAGGTGAACTGGGTGACTTCCATGCCGTTGAGCCAGACTTCCCAGCCGAGGCCCCAGGCGCCGAGGGTCGGCGATTCCCAGTTGTCCTCGACGAAGCGGATGTCGTGGGTCAGCGGATCGAAGCCGAGCATCTTCAGCGATTCCAGATACAGCTCCTGGATGTTCGGTGGCGACGGCTTCATCAGCACCTGGAACTGATAGTAATGCTGCAGGCGGTTGGGGTTTTCGCCGTAGCGGCCGTCGGTCGGGCGGCGGCTCGGCTGCACATAAGCGGTGTTCCAGGGCTCGGGGCCGACGGCGCGCAGGAAGGTCGCCCAGTGGAAGGTGCCGGCGCCCATCTCCATGTCCATCGGCTGGACGATGACGCAGCCCTGGCTGGCCCAGAAGGTCTGCAGCTTGAGAATCAGATCCTGGAACGTCAGAGTCATCGAAAGGCCGCGCTCGAAAAAGCGTCATGTCATGTGGGGGCGCGAGTATATCAACCGGTCGCCGCAAGCCCGGGTTTTGAGGGAAAACCTGCGTGCGACACGGCCACGATGACCGGTATAGTTGCGCCGCCATGAGCTCACTCAAAATATTGTTCGACAACAACCTGGAATGGGCGCGGTCGCGGCTCGATCAGGATCCGCAGTTCTTCCGCCGCCTTGCGTCGCAGCAGCGGCCCGACTACCTGTGGATCGGCTGCGCCGACTCGCGCGTACCGGCCAACGAAATCCTGGGTCTGCCGCCGGGCGAGGTCTTCGTCCATCGCAACGTCGCCAACGTCGTCGTCCACACCGACTTCAACTGCCTGTCGGTGATGCAGTTCGCGGTCGACATCCTGCAGGTCAAGCACATCATGGTTGTCGGCCATTACGGCTGCTCCGGCGTGCACGCGGCGATGCATCAGCGCCGCATCGGCATTGCCGACAACTGGCTGCGGCATGTCCGCGACATTGCCGACCGCCACCACCACCGCCTCGACAAGATCACCGACGATCAGCAGCGGCATGACCGCCTGTGCGAACTCAATGTCATCGAGCAGGTCACCCACGTGGCGCAGACCACGGTTGTCGAAGACGCCTGGGCGCGCGGTCAGGAGCTGACCGTGCATGGCTGGGTCTACGGTCTCAGCGACGGCCGCCTGCGCGATCTGGGCATCACCCTGAGCGACAAGGAAAAGGTCACGCCGGCTTACGAGGCGGCGGTCGCGGCCTGCATTCAGGCCTGATCGGCCTGATCGCATCCTGATCCGCGGGTGTATAGCGGCGGCATCGCCCGCCGCTGCGCCGTTTTTGGCGCGGGATGCTGCCGCCTAGCCCGACTGATACGATAGCGCCCCCACCCGCCGCACCCCGCCCTTCGCGCCCCGCGCTGTGGCATGGAACGTGCTTCATTTTGGCGCACGCTTTGCGGGGTGGCTCGCAGCGCACCAATCACCGTCCCTTAGGAGAGACCCATGTCGGGTAATGATGTACTCAAGACGATCAAGGAACAGGAGGTCAAGTATGTCGACTTCCGCTTCTGCGATACGCGCGGCAAGGAACAGCACGTCACCGTTCCGGCCCACACGATCGAAGAAGAGCTGTTCACCGAAGGCAAGATGTTCGACGGCTCGTCGATCGCCGGCTGGAAGGGCATCAATGAGTCCGACATGATCCTGATGCCGGACCCGAGCACGGCCTTCATCGATCCGTTCTTCGAGGACACCACCCTGGTGATCTCCTGCAACGTCATCGAGCCGGCTACCGGCGAAGGCTACTCGCGCGATCCGCGCTCGCTCGCCAAGCGCGCCGAGGCCTATCTGAAGTCGACCGGCATCGCCGACACCGCCTTCTTCGGCCCGGAAAACGAATTCTTCGTCTTCGACAGCATCCGCTGGGATTCCGGCATGAAGGGCTGCTTCGTCGAGATCGATGCAGAGAACGCCGCCTGGAACTCGGGCAAGCATTACGAGACCGGCAACATCGGTCACCGTCCTGGCGTCAAGGGCGGCTACTTCCCGGTTCCGCCGGTCGATGCCCTGCAGGACATCCGTTCGGCGATGTGCACCACGCTCGAAGCGGTCGGCATGCCGGTCGAAGTCCATCACCACGAAGTCGCCACTGCCGGTCAGTGCGAAATCGGCGTGAAGTTCGGCACCCTGACCAAGAAGGCTGACGAAGTACTCAAGCTCAAGTACGTCGTCCAGAACGTGGCCCACTCCTACGGCAAGACGGCGACGTTCATGCCGAAGCCGATCGTTGGCGACAACGGTTCGGGCATGCACGTCCACCAGTCGCTGTCGAAGGACGGCAAGAACCTGTTCTCCGGTGACAAGTACGGCGGCCTGTCGGAAACCGCGCTGTACTACATCGGCGGCATCCTCAAGCACGCGCAGGCGCTCAACGCCTTCACCAATCCGGGCACCAACAGCTACAAGCGCCTGGTGCCGGGCTTCGAAGCGCCGGTCATGCTCGCCTACTCGGCGCGCAACCGTTCGGCTTCGATCCGCATTCCGTACGTGGCGAACCCGAAGGGCCGCCGCATCGAAGTGCGCTTCCCGGACTCGACCGCCAACCCGTACTTCGCGTTCGCCGCGATGATGATGGCCGGCCTCGACGGCATCCAGAACAAGATCCACCCGGGCGAAGCCTCGGACAAGGATCTCTACCATCTGCCGCCGGAAGAGGACAAGAAGATCCCGCGCGTTTGCCACAGCCTCGACATGGCGCTGGACGCACTCGACAAGGATCGCGAGTTCCTGACCCGCGGCGGCGTCTTCACCGACGACCTCATCGACGCTTACATCGAGCTGAAGATGCAGGAAGTCACGCGCTTCCGCATGACCACGCACCCGATCGAGTTCGAGATGTACTACTCGCTGTAATCGGCGTCTGGCTATGCAAAAGAAACCCTGCTCCGGCGGGGTTTCTTTTTGCTCGATACGAAAAACCCGTAGCCCGGGTGAAACCCGGGGCAGGTGTCCCGGCGCGCCAGCGGTCCCCGGGTCTCCGCTATGCTTCGCGCATGATCCGCTGCCTCGTCCTCCTTGCCTTGCTGTTCGGCAGCCCCGCGCTGGCCGACGAGGTCTACAAGCAGGTCCAGCCGGACGGCAGCATCCGTTACACCGACAAGCCGCCGAAGAAGGGCGACAAGCCGGTCAAGCTGCCGCCGCTGTCCGGCAGCATTTCCAGCGGCAGCTCCTCCGGAGCACGGGTCTTCTACACCGAGGAAGCGCTGCGCGAGGCGGCCCGTTTTGCGGTCAGCATCGAATCTCCGACGCCTGGCCAGGAATTCCGCATCGGCGCCGACCGCGCGGTGGCCGCCGCCAATGTCATGCCGGGCCTCGTCACCGGCTTTGGCCTGATGTACTACCTCGACGGCGCGGCGATGACCCAGGCTCCGGTCGACAAGCTCAGCGTGCTGATGCCCTTGATGACGATCGGTCCGCACAAGGTCAGTGTCGCGGTGCTCGACGCCCGGGGCCGCGAGGTGGCCCGGTCCGCGGAAACGGCCTTCATTGTCAGCGCACCAAAGTAGGTCTGCCTGCACCATCTGCGCGCACCAAATCGGTGCAACTTTTCACCGCTTGAGCTAGCCTGAGCGCCGGGACCCCGGCTGGGGCCGTGGCCTGTATCTTGCGATGGCAACGCCCATGAGATTGGTTTCCAGAAGCCGGGTGACGGCTGACGAAGCGTTGGACGGCATGACCGCGGCCGTGATCGCCGTGGACGAGCAGCTGCACGTGACCATCCTCAACTCCGCATGCGAGAGCCTGTTCGGCATTTCGCGGCGCATGGTCCTCGGTGCCCCGCTGGCCGAAGCGGTGCCCCATTTCAAACCACACGAGCCGCGCCTGCTGGACGCGCTGCGGCTGACGACCGGCTTCATCGAGCGCGAGACCGAGCTGAGCCGCAACGGCGAGGGCAATGTCACCGTCGACTGGACGGTCACGCCGTTCTTCGCCGGCGGCAAGCGTCCGGGCCTGCTGCTGGAGCTGCATGCGCTGGACCGTCATCTGCGTATCTCGCGCGACGAACAACTGCACGCGACCTTCGACGCCAGCCGCCAGCTGATCCGCGGCATGGCGCACGAGATCAAGAATCCGCTCGGCGGCATTCGCGGCGCGGCGCAGCTGCTGGAGCGCGAATACCCGGACGACGGCCATCGCGAATATACGACGGTGATCATCCGCGAGGTCGATCGCCTGCAGAACCTCGTCAACCGCATGCTCGGGCCCAACCGCCCGCCGCAGAAGGCGCGCCTCAACGTGCATGAAGTGCTCGAGCACGTGCGCCAGCTGGTGCAGGCCGAAGCGCCGGCGGATGTCTCCGTGCTGCGCGACTACGACCCGAGCATCCCGGACCTCGACGCCGACCGCGAGCAGCTGATCCAGGCCGTGCTCAACATTCTGCGCAACGGCCTGCAGGCGCTCGACGGCGAAGGCACGATCACCTTGCGCACGCGCACCAAACGCCAGTTCACGATCGCCGCGCTGCGCCACAAGCTGGTCGCGCAGATCGACATCGAGGACAGCGGCCCCGGCATTCCGGCGGTCATGCTCGAGAAGATCTTCTTTCCGATGGTGACAACCCGGCCGGAAGGCACCGGACTTGGCCTGCCGATTGCTCAGTATCTGATCCACAGCCACGGAGGGCTCATCGAATGCAGGAGCCGGCCGGGCTGCACCGTATTCACCATTTACCTGCCGCTGGAATCCCCATGAGTGCGATTAACGTCTGGATCGTGGACGACGACGAGTCGATCCGCTGGGTGCTGGAGAAATCGCTCGCACGTGACGGCATGCGTGTCACCAGTTTCCCGGGCGCCGCCGAACTGCAGGACGCCATCGCCGATTCGCAGCCCGACGTCCTGATCAGCGACATCCGCATGCCCGGCGTCGACGGTCTGACGCTGATGCAGCGCGTGCGCGAAGCGCATCCGGACCTGCCGGTCATCATCATGACCGCGCATTCCGATCTGGATGCGGCGGTCGCTTCGTACAAGGGCGGTGCCTTCGAGTATCTGCCCAAGCCCTTCGATGTCGACAGCGTCGCCGAACTCGTGCGGCGCGCAGCGAAGAAGCGCGAGGCCAACGTCGAGCCTGCGCCGGAGCAGACCGCGGCGATGATCGGCGAAGCGCCGGCCATGCAGGACGTGTTCCGTGCCATCGGCCGCCTGTCGCATTCGCATATCACCGTGCTGATCACCGGCGAATCCGGCACCGGCAAGGAGCTTGTTGCGCGCGCGCTGCATGTCACCAGCCCGCGCAACAACCGGCCGTTCCTCGCGATCAACACCGCGGCGATTCCCAAGGATCTGCTCGAAAGCGAATTCTTCGGGCATGAGCGCGGCTCATTCACCGGTGCCGCAACGCAGCGCAAGGGCCGCTTCGAACAGGCGGACGGCGGCACGCTGTTCCTCGACGAAATCGGCGACATGCCGGCCGACCTGCAGACCCGCCTGTTGCGCGTGCTGCAGAACGGCGAGTTCTACCGCGTCGGCGGTGTCGCGCCGATCAAGGTCGACGTCCGTGTCATCGCGGCGACGCACCAGGATCTCGATCAGCTGGTCCGCGAAGGCCGTTTCCGCGAAGACCTCTATCACCGCCTCAACGTCATCCGTATCCGCATTCCGGCGCTGCGTGAGCGTCCGGAAGACATTCCGCAGCTGGCCCGTCACTTCCTGCAGCGCGCCTCGGAAGAACTGCAGGCCGAACCCAAGCGCCTGCTGCCGAACGTACTGCAGCGTTTCCGCCAGTTCTCCTGGCCGGGCAACGTGCGCCAGATGGAAAACATCTGCCGCTGGCTGACCGTGATGGCGCCGGGTCAGGACGTGCATCTGCAGGATCTGCCGCCTGAGCTGCAGGGGACTTCGCGTCCGGTCGCCGCTGCTGCGCCGGCAGTCACCAGCAGCGAAGCAGCGCCGGCGACGTTCATGCAGGAAGCCAGCAACGGCCAGTGGAGCAGCTTGCTGCGCGGCTGGGCGGCGCAGGCTTTCGCCGACGGCCAGAGCGGTGTGCTCGACATCGCCACGCCGGAATTCGAGCGCACGATGATCGAAGCCGCGCTCGATGCGACGCATGGCCAGCGTCAGGAGGCGGCGAAGCGATTGGGCTGGGGCCGCAATACGCTGACGCGGAAGATCAAAGAGCTGGGGATGGAAGACTAGGGCTGAAGCGGCACGGCCCCGCGGCGTCTGTATTCACCGTTGTAAAGGAATGGCCCTAGACTGAGCGCCAGCGTTTTCCTTTCGCAATGGGGCCACCATGGAACTCAGCAACCTCGAAATCCTTCCCGGCCGCACGGTCGTCCGTCACCTCGGGCTGGTGCAGGGCTCGACGGTGCGCAGCAAACATGCGGGCAAGGATCTGCTCGCCGGCTTCAAGAACTTCGTCGGCGGCGAGTTGAAGGCTTACACCGAGCTGCTGAACGAATCGCGCCAGGAAGCGATCGACCGCATGGTCCAGCAGGCGCAGAGCGTCGGCGCCAATGCCGTCGTCAATATCCGCTTCTCCACGTCGAACATTGCTTCCGGCGCCGCCGAAGTAATGGCCTATGGAACCGCGGTGGTCGTGGAGTAGCGCGTGGAACTCCTGATCCAGCTCGGATTTCTGGTTGTCCTGCTGGCGGTCGGCCTGCTGTTCGGCGGCCTCAGCGAACGACGCCACTTCCGCCAGATCCAGACGCGCGAAGCCGAGCTGCGCGAGCTGCTGGTTTTCAACGAACGCCATTTGCCGGCCGGCATGGAGTTCCGCGAGGCGCGTCTGGTCGTCGGCTCGGTCGTGATTGCCGAGGATTACTTCAAGCGCGTCGCGGCCCAGCTCAAGAGCATCTTCGGTGGCCGCCTGACCGCTTATGAATCGCTGATGGACCGCGGCCGCCGCGAGGCTATCCTGCGCATGAAAGAGGAAGCGCGGCAGCTGGGCGCGACGATGGTGTTCAACGTCCGCTTCGAGACCTCGTCGCTGGCGGACGCCATGGCGGGCCGCCAGGTGTCGTTCTCCGCCGAATTTCTGGCTTACGGCACGGCGCTGATTCCGCGCGCGTGAGCTACGAAAACCCGCAGATTCCGGAAGGCATCAATGTGGGCCGCGACAATCCCGTCGCGGAATTTCTGCGGCTCGCCGCCGGATTTGCGCTGACGCTCGCGGTGGTCGGTGCCGTGCTGTACGTCGCCGGCGGCTGGCTTGCCCGGCAGATTCCATTTTCCGTCGAGCGCCGCTGGACCGGCGAGGATCGCCTCATCGGCTTTCGCGATCTGCCGGCCAATGACGCGAACGGCATCGCGATCCAGGTCTATCTGGATCAACTGGCCGCGCAGCTCGCGGCGGTCATGTCGGTGCCTGAAGACATGCCGCTGACGCTGCACTACGCCGATCTGCCGGAGCCGAATGCCTTTGCCGGACTCGGCGGGCACATGGTCGTCACCCGGGGGCTGTACGCGCGGATGCCGAGCGAGAATGCGCTGGCTCTGGTCCTTGCGCACGAGATCGCGCACATCCACGCGCGCGATCCGATCTCCGGCGTGGCGGGCGGGTCCTTGCTGGTACTGGCGACCGCCTTGCTGACGGGCGATTCGGGCGGCCTTTCCGGCGCCATGGCGAACCTGGTGCAGCGCGGCTACTCGCGACGCGCCGAGCGCGCGGCGGATGAAGCGGCAATCGCAGCCTTGCGCGCTCATTACGGGCACGCGGGCGGCGGCGCGGCGGTATTCGAGATGTTTGCGCAGTACCACGAGCAGCGCGGCGGCAAGGTTCCCGCGTTTCTGGCGACGCATCCGCTCGATGCGGAGCGGATCGCCTATCTGCAGGACGCAGCGCGCGACTGGCAGGCGCAAGCGCAGCCCCTGCGGCCGCTTGCGATCGCGGCCGAAGACTGAGCCCTTCGCCTTCTAAAGACTCCGCAGGATCATCGCCGACATGCCGATCAGGCAACCGATGCCGATGCCGTAGCTGAGCGTGCGCCAGGGCTGCAGCTGATTCAGATAGCACAGCGTATGACCGATGCGCGCCGCGGTGAAAATTCCGAACAGCCAGGGTGCCGCGGCAGCCGATGCGCCGGTCATCACGTACAGGATGCCGAGCGCGAAGAACACCGGGATGTTCTCGACATCGTTGGCCCAGGCGCGCGCACCGCGCTGCACTTCCGGCAGTTCTTCCGCCAGCGGCTCGCGCCCGGCGAAGCGCGCATCCTCGACGTTGCGAAAGCTGCCGCGGCCGATGCGATGCCAGCCCTGATACAGCGAAATCGCGAACATCTTCGCGAACAGGATGACGCTGCACAGCGCCAGCCAGTCGAGTGTGCTGTCCATGCTCATCTTCAAGCTCCCTTGGTTTGACCCGCCAGCATCCGCAGCAATGTTGCGCTGGCCTCGTCGGCCGGGAAGAAACTCTCGACGCGCAGCTCATCGGCGGTGACATCCTGCGGTGTGCCGAAGGTGGTCAGTGTCGTGAACATGCGCAGGTCCATGCCGTGCACGCGGAAATGCGTCGGCAGCAGCGGCAGGCGGCTCGCTTCCAGATCGATCTGCCGCAGCTTCGTCGGCAGGCCGGGATAGCGCAGCACTTCGTCGAGTACGTCCTGCACCTCTGGATGTTCCAATGCCTCGCGTGCGGTGCGTGCGAGGAACGGCGGCGCGATCTCTTCGAGATTGGCGATCATCGGGCGCAGACCTTCGGGATGGAAGGTCAGCTTGAAGATGTTGCGCGGACCATCGCCGCAGACCCGCTGCCACATGGCTTCCGGATCGCCGACCATATCCGTCAGGCGCTGCATGGCGTCATTCGCCATCACCAGATTCCAGGCGCGATCGACGACAACGGCCGGATACGGCTCGTGATGACGCAGCATCAGTCCCAGCGCTTCGCGCACCGGCTGCATGTCGGCCGCTTCGAGTGTGCGCTGCGGATAGATGCCGGCGAAGCCCGCACTGTTGAGCAGACGGTTGCGCTCGCGCAGCGGCAGGTCGAGCGCCTGTGCGAGCTGCACGACCATCTCGCGGCTCGGCCGCGCGCGGCCGGATTCGAGAAAGCTCAGGTGTCGCTGCGAGACATCGGCATTCATCGCCAGATCGAGCTGCGAAAGATGACGCGCACGGCGCACATCGCGGAGCAGGGAGCCGAAGGCAGCGAGGTCGGAGCCGGGAGTTTGCATGCCAGGATTCTGGCACGCGGCGGCCGCAAAGCGATTACCTCCGGCGTAATTGAGAGGCCGCATCCGGGCCGGCACAGTGGCGGCGCATTCCACCACCGGAGATTGATATGAACCGCACCGTCCTGACCGTTGTCCTGGCGTTCGTCACGCTCGATTTCGCCGTGCTCACCGGTTATTCGATCATGCAGCACGGCTATCTGGGATTGTTCGAATACCAGCTCGCGAGCGCGGCCGGCTGGCAGGTGCTGGCCGATCTGGTCATCGTCTGCACGCTGGCAATGTCCTGGATGATTGCCGACGCGCGCCGCACTGGCCGCACGGTCTGGCCATACCTGATCGGCACCGTGTTCCTCGGCTCGTTCGGCCCGCTGGCCTATCTGCTGATCGGTCAGCTCAGCGGCGCGCCGAACCGCCAGCCGGCGTATGCCTGAGTTTTCACGCTGACACCGGCAGCGGCCGGTGTCAGCATCAGGCGGCATCGGGAGGAACAACCATGGAAGTCTTCGCCAAAGTCGTGCTGGCCTTCGTCAGCATCATTCACCTGCTGCCGGGCCTGGGTGTGCTCGGCGGCGAGCGCCTGCTGACGCTGTACGGCGTGAGTCCGGACGAACCGAACCTGCAGATCCTGCTGCGTCATCGTGCGGTGCTGTTCGCGATCCTCGGCGCCGGGCTGGTCTGGTCGATCTTCGATCCGGCATGGCGGCCGGCGATGATCGCCGCATCGATGATCAGCATGGCCAGCTTCCTGATGTTCGTGCTGCCGGACGCCAACGCCAACGCCGCACTGCGACGCGCGGCTTACATCGACATCATCGCCATCGTTGGCCTGCTGCCCGTCATCTGGGGCATGCTCGGCGAAAAGGCCACGACATGAAAAGCACATGACCGAAGACATCGAACTGCAGTGCGAAGACGGCGTGACGCTGCCGGCGACGGTCTGGCGTCTACCGGCCGACAGCAAGCCGCGCCGCGCGGTCGTCATCGCGCCGGCACTTGGCGTGCCGCGCAAGTTCTACAGAAAATTTGCCGACGCACTCGCGCAGGCCGGATACAGCGTGCTGGTGTTCGACTATCGCGGCATCGATGGTGCCGGGCCGCAGGTCGCACCGCGCGACCTGCAGCTCGCGCACTGGGGTCAACGCGATCTGCAGGCGGCACTGCGCTATGCGCGCACCCAGCTGCAGGCCGACAAGCTGGCGCTGGTCGGCCACAGCATCGGCGGCCAGCTGCCGGGTCTGGCGCCGGAAGCGCAGCACATCGATGCCTTCGTGATGGTCGCCGCATCGCTGCCGCACGGCAGTCGCTATGGCCTGCGCGATCGCCTGCAGATCGAACTGCTGTGGCGCGTGTTCGTCCCGCTGCTTGGCCGCGGCGAACGTTTCCCGGCGCGCCGCATCGGCTTTGCATCGATCGATCTGCCGGGACGCATCGTCCGCGAGTGGGCGGCCTGGGGTTCGCGCAAGGATTACCTGTTCGACCCACGTTTCGGTCTCGATACCCGCGCGTATGCGAGCTTCAAGGTTCCGCTGCTGGCCTACAGCTTCGAGGACGACGGCTATGCCTCGAAGCGCGCGGTCGAGGCGCTCAATGCGCGCTACAGCGCGGCACGGCTGACGCATCGTCATCTCGACCGCGTGCCCGGCAAGACCTATGGCCACTTTGGCTATTTCCGCGAATCGCAGCGCGAAACGCTGTGGCGCGAGACCCTGGACTGGCTGGCCGAAGCCCTGAAAACCCCCTGAGGCCGGCCAGCCGCCAGCCGGTTGCGGCTGGACAACTGTGTTTATTGACAGTTATCCTTCGCCGTAGCACTGTATGTATATGCAGATATCCATACAGTGCGAGCTTCGTTCAGCCTGGGCGGCGGCGCCATGACAGCGGCGTCTCCGCTCAACAACCTGCTGGGCGATCCGCGTCTGTGGCGGGGCTCGGGCGGCGCGCCATTACGCGCCGTCCCGACCGGCCACAGTGCGCTGGACCAGGTGCTGCCCGGCGGCGGCTGGCCGCTCGGTGCCCTGAGCGAAATCCTCTATCCGCAGCCCGGCGTCGGTGAGCTGCAGCTGGCATTGCCGCTGCTGTCGCAGCTGACGCGCAGTGGCCGCCGCATCGCCCTCGTCGGTCCGCCGTACCTGCCGTATGCGCCGGCGCTGGCGCAGGCCGACATCCACCTTCCGCAGATTCTGGTGATCGAGCCGCGCCAGACGGCGGATGCGCTGTGGGCGGTCGAACAGTTGCTGCGCGCGCGCGCCGGTGCGGTGCTGCTGTGGCAGACGCGGATCGACATGACGGCCTTGCGCCGCCTGCAACTCGCGGCGGAGAGCGGCGATGGCATCGGCCTGCTGTACCGGCCGCTCGAAGCGGCGGAGCACAGCAGCATCGCCGGCCTGCGCCTGCGCATCGAGCGCGAAGGTCAGCGCGCGCAGGTTGAAGTTCTGAAATGCCGCGGCGCCCGACCTTCGCGGCGCTACGCGCTGCAATGAGTGCGCAGACATGCTCTGGCTCTGTCTTCATTTTCCGCATCTGCCGGCCGAAGCGCTGGCCCTCCGCGATCCGCTCGACGCGGTCACCGACAGCCACAGCGCGCGACGCTGGCTGATCACGCCTGCTGCCGGCATGGCGGCCGGTACGCCGCTCGGCGAGGCGTTCGCGCGCCAGCCGGATCTGCGCGCGCAGCATCGCAAGCCGGCCGCCGAGCGCGCTGCGCTGAAGCGGCTCGCACATGCGCTGTATCGCTACGGTCATCCGGTCTGCACCGAGATTCAGGAAATGCCCGAACCCGGCCGCGGCCCGCGTGCGCTCGCATGGGTCGAAATTGGCGCGAGCCTGAGGCTGTTCGGCGGCATCGATACGCTGAGCGCGGCGATCCGCGCCGATCTCGAAGAGCTGCAGCAGACGGCGCGTATCGGCATCGCGCCGACGCGCGGCGCCGCAGCCTTGCTCGCGGTCGCCGGGCATGAGACGCCGGTGGCGGACAGCGCTGCGCTGCGCGAACAGCTCGAACGCCTGCCGTCGGCGCTGCTGCCCTGGACGCAGCAGGAGATCGATGCGCTGCACGGCATGGGCCTGCGCCGCCTCGATGCGCTGTTCGCGCTGCCGCGCGCAGCGTTCGCGCAGCAGTTCGGCCATGAGCGTCTGCTCGAACTCGATCGCCTGCGCGGTCTGGCCGGCGATCCGGTGCAGGGCATCACGCCGCCGCCGGTGTTCAGCCGCCGCTTCGAACTGCCAGGCGAAGTCGAGAATCTGGAATCGCTGCTGTTCGTGCTGCGCCGCATGAGTTTCGAACTGCAGGCCTGGCTGCGCGCGCGCGACACCGGCGTGCAGAGCATCGAGCTGCAATGCGAACACGCGCGCCAGCAGCGCAGCCGTTTCGGCCTGCGCTTCGTCGGCGCGCATCGCGACGGCACGCGAATCTTCGAGGCTCTGCGCGAACGCCTCTCGCGCGATGCGCTGAGCGGGCCGGTACGCGCACTGCGCCTGAGTGCGACCGATCTCGCTGCGGTGCCGAACGGTCAGCTGCCGCTGTTCAGCGCCGACAGCGATGCCGGTCTGCAGTGGTCTGCAACCGTCGAGCGTTTGCTCGCGCGGCTCGGCGAATCCGCGCTGTGGACGCCGGTCGTTGCCGAAGACCATCGGCCCGAGCGCGCCGCCGAGAAGCAAGCGGTGCTGCAGGCCGCGCCGCGCGTGGCGGGTGCGCTCGCGCTCAACGAACGCCCGCTGTGGCTGCTGCCGACGCCGGTGCCGCTGCCGGCACAGGTGCAGGCGCAGATCCGCGGTGAACCCGAGCACATCGCGAGCGGCTGGTGGGATGGCCAGGACGCGCGGCGCGATTACTACACGACCGACTGGCAGCACGCCGCCGCGTGGGTGTTCCGCGACGTGAGCAGCGGCAGCTGGTATCTGCACGGCTGGTGGGCGTGAATGGCCTGCCTGAATACGCAGAATTGCATGCGCTGTCGGCCTTCAGTTTCCAGCGCGGTGCGTCGACGCCACAGGAGCTGATCGACGCGGCGCTGACGCAGGGCTACTCCGCGCTGGCGATCACCGATGAATGCTCGATGGCCGGCATCGTCCGCGCCTGGCAGCAGACGAGAGATCGCGACGTGCCGCACTGGCCGCTGATCGTCGGCAGCGAACTCACGCTGCATGACGGCCCGAAGTGCGTGCTGCTCGCCGAGACCCAGCGCGGCTACGCCGAGATCTGCGCCGCGATCACGCGCGGCCGGCACGAGGCCGACAAGGGGACGTACCGACTGGGCTGTGACGACCTCCAGGTCGCCAACGATGTCAGCGTGCTGTGGATTCCGCGCGATCTGAACGGCACCGCGGAACTCGAATGGCTGCGCGAGCGCTATCCGGCGCGCCTCTGGATCGCCGTCGAACTGCATCGCGACGGTAACGATGCGCTGCGCTTGGCGGAGTTGGGCGAACTGTCGCGACGCTACGGCGTGCCACTGGTCGCGACCGGCGATGTCCACATGCACTGCCGCAAGCGTCGTCCGTTGCAGGACGTGATGACCGCGCTGCGCCATCACCTGCCGGTGCAGCGTTGCGGCTATCGCCTGTTTCCGAATGCGGAACGCCATCTGCGCAGCCGTGCCGAGCTTGCCGAGCGCTATCCACCGGCGTTGCTGCGCGAAACCCTGCGCATTGCGGAGCGCTGCCGGTTCCGTCTTGGCGAACTGAAATACGAATACCCAAAGGAAATCGTCGGCGACGATCCGACCGCCTACCTGCGCATGCTCGTCGACAGGCATCTGCCGGAGCGCTGGCCGCAGGGCATGCCGCCGGAGGTTCGCGACGATCTGGAGAAAGAGCTGAAGATCATCGCCAATCGAGAGTACGAGGCGTTCTTCCTGACCGTCTACGACATCGTCCGCTACGCGAAGAAGCACGGCATTCTCTGTCAGGGCCGTGGCAGTGCCGCGAACTCGGTGGTCTGCTACGTGCTGGGCATCACCGAGGTCAATCCGGAAACCAACGATCTGCTGTTCGAGCGCTTTGTCTCCAAGGAGCGCGACGAGCCGCCGGACATCGACGTCGACTTCGAGCATGAGCGGCGCGAAGAAGTTATTCAGTACGTCTACAACAAGTACGGCCGCGAACGGGCAGCGATCGCGGCAACGGTGATCTGCTATCGGCCGCGCTCGGCATTGCGCGATGTCGGCCGCGCGCTCGACATCGGCGCGGAAGTCATCGACCGCGTGACGCGCTCGCTGGCCTGGTGGGACAATCCCAAGGATCTGGAAGAGCGGCTGCGCCAGCTCGGCGTCGATCCGCACAGCGCGGCGATCCGCCGCTGGTTGGCGCTGAGCCGCGAACTGCTCGGTTTTCCGCGCCATCTTTCGCAGCACGTCGGCGGCTTCGTGATTTCCGACGCGCCGCTGTCGCAGCTGGTGCCGGTCGAGAACGCGGCGATGCCGGATCGCACGATCATCCAGTGGGACAAAGACGATCTGGAATCGCTGAACCTGCTCAAGGTCGACGTGCTGGCGCTCGGCATGCTCACTGCGCTGCGGCGCAGCTTCGATCTGCAGCGCGGATACGACGGCACGCAGATCGGGCTTCGCGAGATTCCGCCGGACGACAAGGACACCTACACGATGATCCAGAGCGCCGAGACCATCGGCGTGTTCCAGATCGAATCGCGTGCGCAGATGTCGATGTTGCCGCGACTCAAGCCGCGCCATCTTTACGACCTGACGGTACAGGTCGCGATCGTTCGCCCCGGCCCGATTCAGGGCGGCATGGTGCATCCGTATCTGCAAAACCGCATGGAAGGGCGCACGCAGAGTTATCCGAGCGAGGCGATGCGCGAGATTCTTGAGCGTACGCATGGCGTGCCGATCTTCCAGGAGCAGGTCATGCGTCTGGTCGTCGAGGCGGCCGGCTTCACGCCCGGCGAGGCTGATCAGCTGCGACGTTCGATGGCGGCCTGGAAGCGCAGCGGCGGTCTCGAAAAGTACGAGGAGAAGATCAAGCTTGGCATGGCGGCGAGAGACTACCCCGCCGAATTTGCCGACCGCATCTACCAGCAGATTCTCGGCTTCGGCTCGTACGGATTTCCGGAAAGTCACGCGGCGAGCTTTGCACTGCTCGCCTACGACTCGGCGTACATGAAGTGCCATCACCCTGCCGCGTTCACGGCGGGCCTGCTGAACTCATTGCCGATGGGCTTCTATCCGGCGTCGATGCTGGTGACCGAAGCACGCCGTGTCGGCGTCGAGGTGCGCGCGGTCGATGTGCGCGACAGTGTCTGGGATTGCACGCTGGAGCGCGGCGATGCAGGCGCAGCGATCCGTCTCGGCTTGCGTATGGTCGATGGATTCAATGCGCTGGCTGCGGCGCGTCTTGTGTCGGCGCGCACCGCGCATTCATTTGCAGACGTCAACGATCTCGCCCGGCGCGCCGTCTTGAACCGCCGCGAGCTGAATCTGCTCGCCGGGGCCGATGCCTTGCGCGGCCTGGCCGGACATCGCTTCCAGGCGCGCTGGCAGGCACGCAGTCATGAAGCCTTGCCGGGCCTGCTCGCGGCAACGTCATTGCCGCAGGAAAAAGTGACACTGGCGGCGCCGCGCGAAAGCGAAGAGATTCTCGCCGACTACCAGAGCACTGGCCTGACGCTGCGCCGCCATCCGGTCAGCCTGCTGCGCACGCGGCTGCAGCGCAGCCGCATCACCGCCAACGGCAGCCTGACGGAGCTCGACGACGGCGCGCCGGTGCGTGTCGCCGGCATCGTCATGTTCCGTCAGCGCCCGGGTTCGGCGAAAGGCACGATGTTCATGACGCTCGAGGATGAGACCGGCATCGTCAACCTGATCATCCGCCCCAAGCTGATCGACGCCGAGCGCGATGCGGTCGTCGGTGCACAGTTCCTGATCGCGCAGGGACGCCTGCAGCGCCAGCATTCGGTGACGCACGTGATTGCCGAACACTTCTTCGACCGCTCGCACTGGGTCGGCGAGCTGCCGTACCTGTCACGGGATTTCCGCTAGCAGGCGCCGTAACGGTCACCGTGCTTGATGTGGCCGTTCGCAGCTTCGCTGGGCAGCTCCATCGTCTTCTTGCCCTTGTGGCAGATCAGCGTGCTGCCACCGCTCTTGCCGCCCTGGTTGTCGACGGGAAAATACACGCAGGCGCTGCCGGACATCGCGAGCATCAGGGCAATCGACAGCTTGATCGTTGCTTTCATCGGAATCGCTCCTTCCTTGGTCGATCTTCAGCGCAGCGGCCGTGGACGGCAGACCGGCCCTGGGATCAGCGGCAGGCCGAGCTTGGCACGGACAGCAACGATCGCGCGAGCCCTGCGGTCCGGATCGCCTTTCATCTTCTCCAAGGTATCGAGCAGCTCCGCGATGTCTGGATGCGGCTGCTCAAGCACGGCCAGCGCACGCTGCAAGGCAGCCAGCTCGCCATCAAGCACGAAGGCTTCCATTTCATCGAGAAACATCGCTACCGCCACGCCGATCAGCTTGCGCCGAACTTGGCGAAGACTTCCGCCTCCGTCAGCATGCGCGTCCGGTTGGCAAAGGCGTAGTACGCCGGCTTCTTGTCGACGAAGATCTGCTCGTCGAAGCTGAATGCCGTGCCATCCTGAAACAGGCCGACCGGCACGGCGTACTCGTTCACCGCTTCATTGCCGGCCTGAACAAGCCGGTAATAAAGATGCGTGCCGCATCGGGCGCAGAAGCCGCGTTCCGCCCAGTCGGACGACTTGAATGTCGCCACGGCATCCTGGCCGGTGATCTGCAGATCGCCGCCGCAGTGGACCGACAGCAGCGGGCCGCCGCCCCAGCGCTGGCACATGCTGCAGTGGCAGGCGTTGATCTCGGTGTGGGTTCCCGCCGTGATGGACACGGCACCGCAAAGACAACTGCCTTTCATGGTCACTCTCCGTCTACTGAAATCCGATCAGGGGCCACAACGCGAGTGTGACGCCCAGATAGATCAAGGGAAAACGCGCCTGCTTGATCGCGGTGCTGACGTGACCTGCTCGCAACGAGCCCGACGCATTGATCCAGCCGACCAGATAAGCCACCGGATATCCAGCCAGCGCCAGCACATGCAGCTGCTGCAGCGGCGTAATGCCCTGCGCCAGCAACGCGAACAGCGAGCCAAACAGCACGAATGGGCTCAGCAGCAGCGGAATGCCGCCGATGAAGCGCCAGATGCGTACCTGTCCGCTGTCGGGAGAGGGGTCGTTCATCGATGTACCGTCCAGAGTGTTTGCATCACAGCGCAGTCGGATTGCCGAACTGCTCATTCAACTTGATGGCCTCGCGGATCAGCTTGCGCGCGCGGGCGGTCGGAATGCTATCGCCTTCCTGCAGGGTGATCGTCGCCATCTCGTACTTGCCACCCGGTTTGAGACGTGGCTCGATGGCGCGCAGACGCTGGCCGCGCCAGAAACCGAACAGGACACGATCTTTCTCCGCGCGAATCACCAGCACCGGGCCATTGGAAAGACAGACGATGTTGCCCCACTTGATGATTTCCTCAAGGCCGCGAACGCCGAGCGCCGCAGTACGCAACTGCTCCACCAGCGCACGCTGCCAACCCGACAGCGCGGCGGCATAGGCTTCGGGACTCGCGGCGGGCGTTGATTTCTTCACAGTCAGCGCGCCAGCACCTTCTTCATGAAGTAGCGCGCAGAACCTTTCGGATAATCCGGCAGCTCGCCGAAGCAGGTGTAGCCGAGGCGTTCGTAGAATCCACGCGCCTGGAACTCGAAGGTGTCGAGCCAGGCACCATGGCAGCCGCGCAGCAGGGCCTCGCGTTCCGCGAGCTGCATGATCTGGCTGCCAACGCCGCGCCCACGCAGCGCTTCCGGAACCGCGAGATACTGCACGAAGAGCCACTCGAAGCCGGTGTGTCCCCACAGGCCGCCAATGACAGCGCCGCTGTCATCCCTGACCGCGATGGACAACGGCCGGGTCCCGCTGGGTCCGGCTTGCCGGTCGTTGTACTCGACCAGCGGTGCGAGCACGCCCTTGCGGACTTCGTCGTCGACCACATCGCCGAGCGTCAGTGTGTAGTTCATCGTCTGTGGCACTGCTTCAGTCCAGTGGCTCGAAAAGCTCGCGCCAGATCTCGATCGATTCGTCGTCGCCGATATCCCAGCTGCGGGTGCCGGCGGCGCCGGGCTGCGTAAAGAAATAGCCGGTGATGCCGTCGTAACGGCTCCAGGCCTTGCTGTCGTAGATCAGGATTTCACCCTCGACGAAATGATCGCGCAGCGCCTTGAAGCTGCGCCTGACCCGATATTGGACGCCGATGCGGAATGGATACTCGGATGACGAAGCGCTCATCGCAATCTCAGGCTGGTGCAACGGCATCGCCAACGCGAATTTGTCCACCCTTCAGAATCCGGCAGCGCAGCCCGCCGCGATGGACAAAGAAGCGCACAACCTCAGGGTGAGTGCGCTGCGCAAAGGTCGCGCAGGGCTCGCAAAGTTCCAAGCCTTCCAGTTCCACATCGCCGACACGAAAGCGCTGGCCGCAGAAATCGTTGAGGCGCACGCCCTCGGTCACCAGATTGCGCCGCGGATCGTAGGGTTCGAGGCTGAGGCCCGACGCCATCGAGAACGCTTCAATGTTCTCCCGCTCGATCAGCGTCAACTGATAGTCGGGCGACTTACGCAGCTTTGCGTCCGCATAGCGGTCTCCACGCAGGCCGCAGTCGGCGATCGCCTCCGCCTCGGGCAGCGACTGCATCGCTTCGCCGCGGCCGGCCGCCACAAAGATGTGCAGAATCGTCCCCATACCGATCTCCCGAAAGCGCGGCCGATCTATCCCGGACCTGGAACCGCGATATCAAAGTGCAGCACATCTTCGCGCGTGCCGAGCTTGCTGTACAAGGCAATCGCCGCCGCGTCCTCGGCACCGGTATCGGCTTGCACAAACATCACATAGGCGCCACGGGCGATGGCAACCGCCTTCAGCCCTTCGATCAGCGCCGTTGCCACGCCCTCGCGCCGACACGCCGCGGAGACAGCAAGATCGTAGATATAGATCTCGCTGCGCCGCTGTTCGAACTTCTTCATCTCGTAAGCGGCAATGGCGCCGACGACAACGCCTTCCTTAATGGCCGCCAGAGCGATGAAGGCATCTCCCGCGAGCAGCCCGCGCAGATAGTCGTCGTCGGGCCGGTTGCCGGTATAAGTCTCGGGCTCGTTGAAGACCTCACCGAAGCATCGCAGCAACGCATCCATCAGTGGAAGGTCGTCGGCGCCAACGCGTTGAATCTCGACCGGCATAGGGCCTCGCAATGCTTACGGGGGCGTATCCGGAATGAGCCGTTTGCCCAGGCTGACGACATCATCCGTGCTGTAACCGATGCGGCGGTAGAACTCGAGCACCGCGTGATTCGTCGTGCGAACCTGCAGATTCAGCTTCGGGCAGCCGCGCGCCTCAAGCGCTTCTTCCACATGGCGCATCAGTGTCCGTCCGAGACCGGCCTTGCGCTGATCGGGCGCGACCGCCAGATAGTTCACCCAGCCGCGATGTCCATCGAACCCGGCCATTACGGTCGCAACCAGCCGGCCGGGAATCTCGCCAACCAGGAACAGCTCCGGCTGCGTCGTCATCTTGCGCTGAATGTCCTTGTGCGGATCGTTCCAGGCGCGCAGCAGATCGCAGGCTCGCCAGAGCTCGATCACCGCGGGTTCGTCTGCGTCGACGAAGGGTCGGATGTTCATTGGCCGCGATCTCGAAATAGCCCAACTCGTCCCAGCTCGACGGAACCTGATAAGAGGCGGGGAATGTACGGAGCAAAGACTAGCCTAGTCTCTGGACCACTGCGCGGGCGCCGCACAGAGCGCGCGGCACGCCCGGAAAACAATCGACAACCGCGCGCGATGCTCAGTGCTATGCAGCCAAGCTGTCAGAAATCAAACAGCTCGCCCAGCAGACTCTTGCGCTTCCCCTTGTACTTGTAGTCGTCTGAAGTCCGAGAGTCGTAAGGCGCAGAACGGACATTCCGCGCATCCTGCGGGCGCGCCGGTGCCGCTTCGACGGCCGAGCGTTCGATCAGCTTGTCGAGTTCGCCACGATCAAGCCAAACGCCGCGGCATTGCGGGCAATAGTCGATCTCGATGCCTTGCCGATCAGACATCGCCAGATTCACATCTGCGCACACGGGACATTTCATGGATCAAGTGCTCTCATCAGGTAAGCAATAAGCCATGGGGCCAATGTGCAACCGTTCAATAGCGCCTGATCCACACAACAGGCATGAACGCCGGAATTAACGACGAGAAACGCCGCAGAAAGCGTGGAGGCCTCACTGCAAGCTGTTGTCAGAGCGCACTGGCACTGTTTATCCGATCAAGCAGTGCTTGAACTCTCACAGCCTCCTCCAGCTCGGCCTGCGACGGCGGCTCCGCCACCTCTTTCTGCCGCTTCATCACGTAATCCGGCGCTTTCAGTAAACCGAGGGCAGCTGTGAGCCATTGATGCGCGGCCTCCAGATCTCCGGCGAGAAACAGCAGCATCCCATGCTCCGAAGCACGGTACTGGTCGCTCTTCTGCTGAGGTCCTTCGGACATGAGCACGGCGTAAGTCTCAGTGGCGTCATCGGCAATGGCCTTGATCATGGAGTAACGCTCAAGCCAAGGTTCTGCGAGAGGCAGGAAGGAGGCGTACTGACCCAAGCTGTCTTCCAGCGCCTCCTTCGACGCTGCGGAAAGCCAGCAGTCCTGTCCTCCGGCCCCAGCTTCCGAAAGCCGGGAGCTGATGTATGGAGCGAACGACGAATCGCGTTCCCTCAGAGCTGTCAGGGCCGGGATATGAACCCCGACATTGCAGGCAAACGTTGAATCTCCATGGCGGGTCAACTGAAAGTGCAGACCCTGAACCACATCGCCTCTGGTGCGCGTGAACAGACACTCTCCGGCGAACTCGAATCCGTGGCTGCGCGCCATCGGTGAGAAAGCGCGTTCGATTTCCTTTCCGAAGCTCTTGAAATTACGAGTCATGAATCATGTGTGCCCTGACAAAGGGACAAAGGCGCGAGTCAACGAGCGCTGTGAGCGCCTTCGCGTCCGCCTCTAGGGTGCGCCTGGCTTCCATGGCGATGAGTCTAACGCTCCACTCAAGTCGACGGACCGCCGAGACTCCGAGCGATGCGCAAGGGCTGAAAGTCGGGGGCAATTGCGAAGACGGCGCGCTTCGGGGTACACATCTCGCCCGCTCACTTTGGAGACGCGGCATGGACCGATTCAGCGGCGGTTGCCTGTGCGGCAATGTTCGGATCGTGGCATCGGGCCGCCCTCACCGGGTTGGTCTTTGTCATTGCCTCGATTGCCGCAAGCACCATGGGGCGCTCTTCCATGCCTCCGCGATATTTCCGCAGGATGCGGTGACGATCGATGGCGAAACCCGCGACTACGCCGGGCGGCATTTCTGTCCTCGTTGCGGTTCGTCCGTCTTTGGGCGCAGCGCAGGCGAGATCGAGGTGAATCTGGGGTCCCTGGATGCGCCCGATCAACTGATGCCGACCTACGAACTGTGGACTGTCCGTCGCGAGTCCTGGCTGCCGCCGTTCCCTCGGCTCAGCCGATACGATCGCGATCGTGACCCCACGAGTCCCTTCGAGAAATAGGCCGCAAGTTGCGGAGTATTGCTTCAGGCTTCGTCACAGCATCGTCACAGTGCTGTCATCTGACTTGAACGCAAACGCCATAAGGTGACGTGCGTCGAATCAGATGAGTGACGCGCCATGAAGATTGCCTACGGTGTGATGGGTTACGGTCGCGGCCACGCGATGCGCACGATGTCGGTGCTGCCGAGCCTGATGGCCGAGCACGAGGTGACGGTTTTTGCCGGCGGCGATGCCTATGACGTGCTCGCGCCGCGTTTCCCGACGGTGCGCATTCCGGTCATCGGCTACCAATACAACGACGCCGGCCGGCATTCCTTCACGCGCACGATCGCGCGCAACTTTGCGCCGATGCGGGATCTGCTGTTTGGCGGCGACGGTCAGGCGCTGGTCGAGCGCGAGTTCCGCGAACGCGGCATCGATCTGGTGATCTCGGACTCCGAGGCCTGGACGCATCGTGTCGCGCAGCGGCTCGACATTCCGCGCATCAGTTTCGATCACGTTGGCATCATTGCTTACTGCAAGCCGCACTTTCCGCCGGATCTGTGGGCATTGGGCATGCGCGATGCCTGGGGCTACCGCTCGTTGATGGGCGTGCCGGAGCGCATCCTGGTCTCGAGCTTCTATCCGGCAGAGCCGGCGTATCCGCAGGTGACGGTGATTGGCCCGATGCTGCGCGACGAAGTGCTCGCCGCGAAACCGACCGATGGCGATTACCTGCTGGCCTATTTCAACAAGGGCGAACATCAGTACCTGCCGCATGTTGATCGCGCGCTGCGATTGCTGGACTGCAGGGTCGTCGTCTACGGCACAGGCCGCAGCGGGTTCAGCGACAACCTCGAGTTTCGCGCGCCGAGCGTGGAAGGCTTTGTCCGCGATCTCGCCGGCTGTCGTGCGGTGCTTTCAACAGCGGGCAATCAGCTGATCGGCGAGGCGATCCATTTCGGCAAGCCGCTGCTGGTGGTGCCGGAAGACGCTTTCGAGCAGCGACTCAATGCGCACATGATCGAGCGCATGGGCGTCGGCATGCGTGCCGACCTGATGCAGCTGGCGCCCAGCGATGTCGATCGCTTCATGGGCAATCACGCCTGGTACCGCTCCAACATGAAGGCGCATGCCGGCAATGGCCGCAAGCAGGCGATCGACACCTTGCGTCGCTACATCAATGACATCGCCCGTCAGAGTCCGGCGGTCCAGACGGCGCCAAAACCTGCACGCGCCGCCCAGACCGCGTTGCTGGCCTCAGGCCTGTAAGGTCACCGCCGCATAACGGCTGCTGTTCTCGCGCCTGCGACGCAGGCGAGCCAAGGCCTGCGGGCTTGCGGGCCGGCGCATGAGCATCGGCATCGCGACCAGCACGGCGAGGGCAATCAGCATCATCGCCTGATCAATGAACGGAAACAGCATCGCTTCTGGCAGGGCCTGGGGCATGTGATTCTCCTGGGTCTGCGCGCCTTACTCGACGATGACCGTGCCGGACATCATCGCGCCGTGGATCGAGCACTGGTAGTCGTAGGTTCCCGGCGTGTCGAAGCTGCGCGTGTACGTCGCGCCATGCTTCATGCGTCCGCTTGCCGTGGTCGAGAACATGACGTTGTGATTGGAACCATCGTTGTTGGTCCAGGTCACCGAGGTCCCCTTCGCAACGCGCAGCGTGGCCGGTACGAAGACCATGTTCTCGATGCTGACGGCATTGGCGCCAGCCGCGGCGGCCGGTGCCGGCGTTGCCGCCGGCAGGGCCGTCGCCATCGGTACTGGTGTCGCCACCGGTGCAGCGGCCGCCGGCATCATCGTCGGCACTGGCGTGGCCATCGGCGTCATCGGCTCAATCGCAGCGCCCGACTTGTCGTTGACGACCTTCAGTTCCACGCGACGGTTCAGCTCACGGCCTTCGTCGGTGGCGTTGTCGGCCACCGGCATCGATTCGCCGTAACCGATCGAATCCATCCGCTCGCCCGCCACGCCCTTGTCTTCCAGATACTGGACCACGGAGGCCGCGCGCTTCTCGGACAGTTTCTGGTTGTAGGCGTCGCTACCCTTGGAGTCGGTGTGACCCTGGATCTCGATGTCGATCGCCGGGCGAGCAACCAGCTCCGCCGCGACCGGATCGAGGATCGTCTTGGCGTTCGTCGTCAGGCGCGACTGATCGAATTCGAAGTTGACGCCGCGCAGGACGAACTGGTCGCCCGGACCGCAGCCGGCCATCGAGCCCGCGCCTTCGGTCGCCGGCAGTTCGCAGCTCGGCACCGGGGTCGGTGCCGGCGTCGGCATTGGGATCACCGGCACGATGCGCACCGGTTCCGGCGTCGGCGCCGGCGCCTTCGCGCCGAGCGGAATGCGCCAGCCGATATTGAATTGGGGTTCTTCGACATCGGCGTCGTCGTCGACGTGATACAGCGCCTCAAGGCGCAGCGAGCTGCCGACGCCTGCGAACTCGTAGCCGATGCCGGCGTTGTAGTAGGTGGCATCGCCACCCATCACATCGCCATGAATATAGAAACCGCCGGACGGATCCGGGAACAGGTTGATGCCGCCGCCGCCGGCGAAGTAGTCCTCGTCCGGCGCGTCGGGGCAGACGCCGAGCAGGCTGCAGATCGGATTGGTGATCTGGCCTTCGCCCTTGAAGTCCAGATACTGGCCGCGCAGCTCGGCCTCCAGCCAGGGCGTCAGGCGCATGCCGATCGCGAGCGCCCCGCCGAGGCCGTCCTCGGCGTGGCGAACATCGTCGGCGATGACATACGACAGCATCGGCATGACGTAGATACGGTCGTCGTAGGTTTCATCGGCTCGGGCCGATGCCGCAGCGGCGGTGGCCGCCAGTGCTACACAGAAAGTGATGCTGCGCATTGCCATGTTATTCCCCACGTCCTATCCCTGGTACCGTTCTTGTTGACCGACCGCTGTCGTTGCCGCTGAGCTTCAGTAGAAGTACTCGTCCTTCGTCAGCGTGCCGTCCTTGTTGGTGTCGCGCGTTTCGAAGCGCTTGTAGAGCTGCGAATCGCCGGCCAGCTCTTCCTTCTGGATCATTCCGTCGCCGTTCTTGTCGGTCCAGATCTTGCTGAGCACCGGATTGCCGCTCGCGGTCGCGCCGGCCGTCGTGTAGTTGTCAGCGGCAACGGCGCTGCCGCTGACCAGCAGTGCCAGAACCATCATGTGTCGTGCTTTCATTGCGTAACTCCTGCTTGAGTGCTGTGTATGCCGGGCCGCGAAGCCCCCCTTGAAGGCGCAGCCGCGCGCCATAACTCATCTCTTGACCGGTCGACGGTTCTGACGGATTCGCCACCACATCCACACGCCGCTGAGCGACAGCCAGAAGGCGGCGAAGCCAACGAAGTTGATGATCCAGGCGCCGACGTTGCCGAACAGACGGCCGCTGTGCGCATCGACCAGTACGTGCTCCAGCGAGACGCTGGGCTTGGAATAGGGCAGCAGTGCCTGACGGTTCTCTTCGGGCATGCGTGTCGCCACCGACCAGGTCACCTGGTTCGGATCGACCGGCGTCCAGGAATCGCCGGAATCCTTGCTCTGGAAGGCATCGAGATCCTGCACGACGATCGCGCCGTCCGCGGTCGTGCCGATGCGGCGGATGCTCGACACCGGCAGGATCGGCGGCTGCAGCTGGTCGTACAGTCCACCGTCGGTGGTCAGCAAGGTCAGCGAGCCGGACGTCCCGACGAACAGCAGGGGTTTGGCTTCGCTGCCGCCGGCGACGAAGCCCAGCGGTTCGTGAATGCGCTCGGCGAGCGGTTGCGCGTCGAGCAGCGTGTAATCGCTGGTGACCGACAACCAGCGTCCGCCGGAGCTGAAGCCGGTTGCCGGCGGCACCGGGTGCAATCCGTACAGTGCCATCACCAGCGGCGAATCGATGCGGACGGTGTCGTAACCCCAATCCGCGCTCTGGTTGATCAGAAAGCCGCTGGCGCCCAGCCAACCCATGAAACTGAATGCGAACAGGCCGACGCGCTTGTGCCACTCGCGCAGCGTCATCGTCAGGTTGCGCCGCGGCTGCGGCGTCGACGGCCGATGCGCGCCGTGCTTGCCCAGGCTCCGCCAGTGATGGAAACGTGCGCCAAGGCTACGCCGTGAACCGCCGGTACTGGACATGTGCGTCGTGTCGTTGGCCGTCAATTCCGGAGGCATGATTACTTCGCCAGCGTATCGAGCAGCAGCGCGGTGCGTGCCATGCGCTGCATGAGCTTCACCGAGTATGTGGCGCCGGAGATGCTGTCGACCTTCTTGTCGATTCCGGCACCGGCGGCGCGCGCACCGATCATCTGGTTGAGGAACGACAGTTCGCCCACCTGCTCGCCGCGCGATTCCTTGTAGAAGAGCACGCGCGCCGCCTGGATCGCGTTGTCGGCGACGACGAAACCCGATGTGGTCGGCTGATAACCTTCCTTGCCGATGTCGTCGAAGATCCAGACGGTCTTGCCGCTGGCCTGCCAGTAGCGGATTCGCGCCTGCGGGAAACGCCGGCCGTAGATCGGCGTCAGTTGAGCTTGGGCAGCCTCGTCGAGATCAAGAACCTGGGCCGGCGGCAGCGTGGCGCCAAAGGCTTCGGCCAGGAAGGCTTCGCGAGTGATGAAAATCTTGCAGATGACGGGCGGGCACTCCTCGGCCAGCGCGTCGGTCAGCGGGAGTGCAACCAATGCCAGAGTGAGCAGGATCTTGCGGATCTGAGTTCTCATGGTCGTCGTAGTTTTCGTGTGCATGGTGTTCTGAAAGGTCTCTGAGAGCCGACTGCCCAGCCGACGATCGCAAGCGCGATCGAAGGCTGGGCATGGGGCCGTTTAACGATTTTCAGCGCGTCACAATGTCCCGCGTGAACGGTGCCAGGGCATTGATCAGCTGGTTGCAGGCGTAGTACTTGATGTTGTTGCGCTCGCAGGCGCTGTACGCAGCTTCGACGACCGCGTTGAACTGCGTCATCGTGATCTCGAGATCGGCGTGCGCCGCGCTCATGCTCGCGCCCTGGTACTCGTTGGGGCCGCCGAGCACCATGGTTTCGAGCTGCGTGTTCAACACGATCTGGCGCTCGGGATTGCCGAACTCCTTGAAGATCCTGTTGATGCGGTTGTCGAGCATGATGTAGTAGAAGAGGCTCTTCACCCACTCATGCACGCCTTCGCGACCGCCGAAGGACTCGAGGGATTCCGGCGAGATGCCGAGAATCGGATTGGTCTTGGATTCGCCGGCTTGCACCGACTGGGTGCCGACGAGGATCAGCGTGGCCGCTGCAAGGCTACGCAAAAAGAATCGAGGTTTCATGAAATTCTCCTGATGAATGCGGATGGCAGGTCTGGCTTAGAACGTCGCGTGCATCGACATGTAGAAGCCGTTCTGGTCCGGAGCGACCGAGATATTTCCCAGCATCAAGTAGGCCAGCACGAAAGACAGGTTCTTGTTCGGGGCATAGGCAAAGAAGATGTCCTTCCAGTCGCCTTCCTTCTTCTGGGTAAGCGCGCCAGCCAGGCCACTGACTCCGACGCCGCCGAGCAGGTCGGTCAGGCCGGACAGATCCAGACCGCCGATGTTCACGCTCTTGCCGTCGAGGTTGTCGCCATGCTGCTGATACTCGAAGCCGATCGCCGTGTTCTTGGCGAGCAGGTGGGCGACCGAAGCCTCCCAGCGCACTTCCTTGTCGTTCTCGCAGTTGGCACCGTCGCAGACGCCGAAGCCGGTCAGACCGATTTCGTTGGCCGAGGTGTAACGTGCGGTCACGTTGATCAGCGTGCTCCAGCGGAACAGGACCTTGGTCGCCGCTACGTAGGCTTCCCAGTCCTTGTTGTCGGCGGCGCCCAGCGTAGCCACCAGCTCTTCGCTGTTGTTTTCCTTGTACAGGCCGCCGATCGCGACCTGCGGAATCCAGCTGTCCGCCGTGTACACCGCATCGCCGAACAGACGCAGCTTGGCGCCGTACACATCCATCTTCAGCGTCGAGTTCCAGGGGTTGGTACCCAGCTCCAGGCCCGCGGCCTCGGCTGCGAGCGCAACCGTATCCAGGTTGGAGAGGTTGAGCGACAGGTCATGCTGAGCGTAGGACAGCTCGAACCGATCGTAGAAACCGACGGCTGCACCGATCACGGTCAACTGCAGCGCCGGCAGGTTTGCATAGGTGAAGCCGACGCCGCCGTTGATGCCGTCACGCGTCTCGTACCCCGTAATGGTTGCCCAGGGAACCGCGCCACCACCGCCTGCGCCGTCAACCGTGAAGACGCCGCCGGTCAGAAAGACCTTGCCGTCGTTGTAGAGATCCGCCCACGCTGCTTCGCTGGACAAAGCCGCAGCCGCGACCAGTAGCGATGCGCACCAGCGGCGCGCCTTGTTCCCAGTTTTGCCTTTCATGCCTGTAACTCCAAATCGTTAGGTGTGTTTTGAGCGACAGCCCCAAATCTGCTTTCTGTGCAGACGTCTGCGGCTCACTGCCAGCGCGGCGAGTCGCGTCCCCCGATCCCTTTGCAAGCGGACTTTCCACCTCCACGATCTGCACACCGGGAGATGGCGGATCGCGCAAAAAAAAAGTCCACGAACGGCCGCTGGGCCATGCGTGGACTTCGATGTCCTTTTAGTTGATCGGGCGTCTGTGGCCGATCGGTTTGCTTACTGCGGCGCCATATCGAGGCGGTTGAATTATTTGTTGCAAACGCTGTGCCAAGTTTGTTGCGCTGCCGCAGACGACGATAGACGCAAGTTTCTTAACGCAATGCCGCCAAATCAGCGATAGAAATGAATGATTGGTGTCGTGCAGCGCGGACTTCGGGTCCAAATTGGTGCGGTTGCACCGCGAAGCGGATCAGCGGCGCAACAAACGCAGGCGCCAATACGCATCCATGCTTTCGCGCACATCGACCTGGCGTTGCAGATCCGCCGCTTCGACGGCGTCGCCGGAGGCCTCGTACAGTCTTGGTGCACGATCGACGTCGCTCGCAAGTTCCTCGCGCCAGGGCGTCAGATACAGGCCGACCGCCGCTTCCTGTTCACCGATGATCGTCGTGCCGCTGTCGGTGCCGACGGATTCCGCTGCCATCGCGCTCAGGCTCAGAACGCTCAGCAGCGCGGCGAAATAGAGCGCGCCTCTCATCGGCTGGCTCCGGCCACGTCGACACCGGCGGTGCTTTCGAGGTTGTGAATCCAGGCGCTCAGCATCACGTTGTCGCCGGCGTTCAGCCGCTGTGCCTCGCGATAGTGCGCGAGCGCTTCCTGCGGCCGGCGCAGAGACACTTCATAAAGAAGTCCCAGGTTGCGATGCGCCGCCGCGTAGTCCGGCTCAGCCCGCAGCGCCTGCTTGTACTCGGTCTCGGCGCGCTGGAAGTCGCCGCCTTCGCGATACAGGCTGCCGAGCCAGTTGTGAGCAACCGCATTGTCCGGATTGACCGTCGCCGCGCGGGCGAAAGCCGACATCGCTTCGCCGCGTTGGCCGAGCTGCGCATAGAGAATGCCCAGATTGGTCAGCGGCCCGGACAAGGTCGGGTGTGCGCGATGCAGTTCGAGGAAGGCGTCGCGCGCGGCGGGGCGGTCGCCGCTCTTCATCAGCTTGAGCGCCGCGGCGAACTGCTGTTGCGCATTTGAACTGGTCGCCGCCGGCAGTGGCGGCGCCTTGGTCGGCATGCTCCGTGCCGGTGCGGCCGAGGCGCAGGCGCCGAGCAGCAAGCACAGGCCCAACACCAGGCCGCGCGCGACGATTTTTGCATCAGAACAGGGCGTCATAGCTCATCTCGCGTTGGTCCTGCTTGCCGTACTTCACCGGGACCAGGGTCGCCAATGCGGCTGCGCTGCGGTTGACCCATTCGTTCCAGATGTCCTGGTTCAGTCGCGACAGGTTGTTCTCGAAAGCGGCGATCGCCTGCTCCTCGAACGGATACGCCTGCTCTTCCAGCAGCAGCTCATACTGCTCGCGCTCTTCCGCACTCAGACCGGCCGGCCGTTCCGATGCGAGCAGCGCGCGTCCGAGTTCCAGATACAGCGCGCCGAGTTCGTAACTCGCGGCGGTCGTCGTGTCGGCAAAACCATAAGCCGCCGATCGATCGAGGAAGGCCACGGCCGCCTTGGTGCGGGTGATGCGTTGCGCCAGACTGTCCTTCAGCGAACCGCGCAACGGCATGCGAGCCAGCGCGATGGCTGCATTGCGCCCCAGTTGCAGGCTCGCCGCCGCCGCCAGCTGGCGCGATTCCGCTTCACGCGAACCGTTGCGCTGGTCGGCATCGACGATTTCCTGCAGCCACTGAGCGGCCTGTTCGGGCGAGCTCTTGTTGTACTCGGCCAGCCGCTGGCGCGCCTTCTGCGCGGCGAGCAGGGGCTGCGGATAGCTGCTGACGTATTGGCTGTATGCAGCCATCGCATTGCCGCGAGCCTGCGCGCGGTCGTACAGGCTGGCGCTGAGCCAGCTGGCCTCGCGGCGCAGATCGGCTGCCGTCGTCGTTCGCATCGCAACGCGCTGGTAGGCTGCGGCCGCCGCGGCGAGCTGACCGCCGCGCTCATAGGCGACGGCGAGTTTGCTTTCCGCGTCTGCGGCGAGCGCATGATCGGCATTGCGCGCGAGATAGCGCTCAAGGCTGCGCTGGCTCGCGGTCCAGTCGCTCAGGTCGAAGTACGCGGCCGCGGCATCGTAATCCGCCGACGCACGGACCTTCGCATCCGGAGACGCGAGCGCGGCCTGCTCGAACAGACCCGCCGACTCGCGCAGCTGGCCGCCGCTGCGCGCGACTTCCGCGCGCTTGTAAAGGCTGGCCGCCAGGCGCTCCGACCATTGCGTGCGGACGGCTTCGCCCGCC
The DNA here is from genome assembly GCF_058783185.1 of Fontimonas sp. FW305-C-3. NCBI lineage: Bacteria > Pseudomonadati > Pseudomonadota > Gammaproteobacteria > Nevskiales > Nevskiaceae > Fontimonas > Fontimonas sp. FW305-C-3. The sequence continues at coordinate 393,182 of NZ_JBYSYK010000001.1, forward strand.
GAGCTGCCTTGCGCGAGCAGCTGCCGGTAGCCGGCCTCCGCAGCGACATAGTCGGCCTGCGCGAACTGCGCGTCGGCGACGACCGTCCAGGCGATGCGCTGCTGCGCCGCGCTGGCGCCGGCGGCGATGATGCTCTGCGCGAGGTTGATCGCCGCCGGATAGTCGCGCAGTTCGTAGCGGTTCTGCGCGGCGCTGGTCAGCGCGGCGAGCTTCTGCGGATGCGTCGGCAGCTTCTCGGCCAGCTGCAGGCTGCTGCCGATCGCCGACTGCAGCGCCGTCGTGCGCGTCGCGCCGGTGCTGCTGTCGGCAAATTGCTGCCAGGCCTGCACCGCGGCGTAGGCGGCTTCGGTGGTCTTGGCGTGTGCCGGATATTCATAGGCGCTGCGCGTGTACTGCTCGGCTGCGGCGCTGTACTGTCCGGCATCGAGCAGGCTGTCGGCGAGCAGCAGCGTGGTTTGTGGCGCGGCCGGATCGTCCGGGAACAGCGCCAGGGAGCGCTGGTAGTAGTCCGCCGCAATGGCATAAGCCTGCTTGCGCTGCGCGCCCGCGGTGGCCGGAATCGACTGGGCATTGGCGTGCGCCAGCGCCGCGAGTTCGCCGAGCTGGGTCCTGACCAGCGCGAGCGTGCCTGGATCCGCAGCGCGGTCCGCCCAGTAGTCCGCGCCCGGTGCGTAACGCGCGATGAAGCGCTGCTTGAGATTGAGCATCGGCTCGCTGAAGCCGCCATCGCGATAGGCGACGATGGCCTGCTCGTCGAAAGCCGGCGCCAGGCGATGCTTCGGATAGCGTTCGACAAAGGCCGTGTAGGTCTGCGCCGCTTCGCTGTAGCGGCGCAGATCCAGCAACTGCGCGCCGAGCGATGCATACAGGCTGACGAAGAAAGGCGGCTGCGGATGGGTTTCCAGATAGCGATTGATCGCGGCGCCGCCGCCCAGTGCGGCGAACGACAGACCGACGACGCGCAGGCTCTCGGTCATCGTCTCGTTGCTGCCGGCCACCGGCACCGCGCTGGAGAACTGGGCCGGTTCGCCGCCAGGCAGGGTGCGCGTCAGGATGGCGACAAACACCGGCACCGCATCGGCGTACTTGCCCTGCTGATACAGGGTCCAGCCGTACTTGTACTGCGCGGCTTCGAACTGCGGCGCGGCTTCGCCGATGTCGAGCAGGCGCCGGTACTGCGTCTCGGCTTCTTCGTAGTCCTTCGCGAGATACAAGGTCTCCGCGGCGCGAAACAGCGCATCGGCGCGCAGCAGGGATTTCGGATAGCGGCGCTCCAGCTCGGCGAGCAAGGTGACCATCTGGTCGTTGTTGCCGTTGAGCTGCTCGGCGCGTGCGAGCTGGTACAGCGCCAGATCGTTGGCCGGATCGTCCGGCATTTCGCTCAGCACCTGGCGGTACTGCGTGATCGCCATGGCGAGTTCTTCGGGGCCGCCGACTTCGCTCTCGACCATGCGCAGGCGCAGGTAGGCCGCGCGGCGCAGCGATTCGGCACGCATCGGCGAGCGGATCGCCGACAGCCCGGCGACGCGGTCGTAGTTGGCAATCGCCTCGCGGGCGTTGGCCGGCAGCGGTGCCGACTCGGTGACGCGCAGGATGCTCGGCGACTTGCCGAGCAGCTTGCTGCTGAAGTCTTCGCTGTTGCTGAACGTGACGTCGGCGACCGTCGAAGCAGGTGCCGCGTAGGCATTGCCGAGCGCCAGCACCCACAGGCTCAGCGCGAAAGGGGTGAGCCTGGTCGTGTTCACTGGACCATTCCTTCAGTAAAGGCTTCCGGCGCATCGACCATGCGCGCCAGGGCGAAGCTGGCTTCGACGAGATACTGCTCGGCGACGTGGCGCTGGCCACGCAGCTGATCGAGCGCGCGCTGGCGCAGCGCCGATTGGTAGCGGCCCGCCAGAACTTCGGACTCCTTGCGCAGCTGCGCATTGGCCGCGCTCAGCGAGGCGGGGGCGGTGGCCTGCAGCTTCTGCGCCTGCACGGCGAGCAGATCCTGCAGCTCGCGCACCGCGAGCAAGGCATCGAGATCGCGCAGAAAATCCGGGCTGGCGATCAGGCGATCGAAATAGAACGTCGACGGCGCGTTCGGCGGATCGGTCAGCCACCAGCGCGGTTCCGGCATGACCGACATCCAGCCCGGCCAGCCATTGTCGGCATTGCCGGTCTGCGTCCACAGTCGCGCCAGTCCATCGTTGGCGATATCGCGCTCGGCGCCGGCGTAATGAGCGATCAGCGATTCGAGCTGGCTGACCGCGCGGCGGAAATACGCGTCGGCCTGCGCGTGTGCACCGAGATGGCCGTGCGCATAGGCCAGCGCGAGCAGGCCCTCCTGCACCGCGGGATCGGTCGGATCGCGGCCGATCAGTTCGCCCCAGGGCACCAGGGCCTTGCGCAGATCGCCGGCACGGTTGTCGTGGGCGACCGCATTGACGTAACGGAACGGCGTGGTGCGGCGGGCTTCGGCAACGGCATTGTCGTCGCCGGGGCGCAGCTGCGTCGTCGCCAGATACATTGCCGCCGCATTCGGTGCCGACGGCGGGATCAGGCGCGCCCAGCCGTAGCCGAGCAACGCGGCATTGGAGTTCGGCCCCGGACTGCGAACGCGCTGGAAAGCCTGGGCTGCCATGTCCGGTGCGCCGGCGCGTAACTGCAGATAGCCGAGGCGCAGGTTCGCGCGGTCGCGCAGCGCCCAGCCCAGACTGTCCTCGGGATCGACTTCCGCGAGCTGCTGCAGCGTGACGGGCGTTGCGGAAACAAGGGCTGCATTGAACTGCGCGACGCGTGCCGGATCGACGACCGGTTTCGCCGTCGTGATGTAGCCGGCCCCGTAGGCAGCCCGCACGAAGGCGGCGCGCGCAGTGTGTGTACTGGCGTCGAGAAAATCGGCGTAGCGCAGCTCGGCATCGACCCGGCTCGGCGTCGCGGTCCAGCTCAGCTCCGGACGGCTCAGTGTCCGGTCGCGCAGCTCGACGAGATATTGAGTGGCGCCGGGAACCAGCTCGATCTGGATGCGCCCGCGGACCGGCTTCACGGCGCGGCTGGTGTTGCGTTCGCGGATGAAGTATTCGACGAGGCCGCTGCGCGGCGTCGTGTCGGCACTCAGCGATGCGAGGCGATGCAGGCCGCCGCCGTTCAGCGCGCGGCCTTCGATCGGGCTGTAGGAATAGCGCCGCGCGGGCAGATCCTTCAGCGTCAGCTCAAGCTCGATCAGCTCCCAGTCGGGCACCGTGTTGGCGACATAGATCTGGATGCCGTCGCTGACCGCGGAGCCGGCGCGCGTCTGCGCTTCGAGCTCCACCGCGCGATCGAGCAGGCCGTCGGTCGTGACGTCAGCGCCGGCTGCGGCCAGGCTCAGCAGCGCTGCCGCGCTGCCCAGCAGGATCGACGCGCTGCGACGCGGGTTCATCACGACGTCCCGGTCAACAGCTGTTGCGCCGCGGCCATCTCCCAGCCGCGCGCGGCGAGATAGCCCGCCGGATTGTCGGGATCGAGTTCGCTGCCGCTGATGAAGCGGCTCTCCACGGTGGCGCCGTCGGCACCGAACGCGACCGAGCCTGCGCCCTCGCGAATCGCATCGACCGCCGGCTTCGGCAGGCCGAGCGCACTGGCCGCATCGCAGAACGCCGCGCCGTCGCAGACTGCGGTCGTCAGCCGCTGCATGTCGAGCGGCTTCTGCCACTGGCGCCAGCGCAGCATCTGCAGCGCGCACCACATCAGCTGAGAGCGGCGCGGGAAAGCCTGCAGGCCGGCGGAGAAGCGCGGCGTGCTGCCGATGCCGTCGCCACGCAGCGCCGATTCGATCCATGCCGCCGGCACCGACAGCACTTCACGCTGCAGCAGCAGGTCGGTGAGCTCGGCGGAAACGTCGCGGCTCGACAGCTCCTGCAATGCGCGCATGACGGCGACGATCAACGCGCGATGCGTGTTCGGATACCGCTGCGCCCACTCATGGGTGACGCCAAGCACCTTGTCGGCGCCGCCGTCCCAGATCGCACTGGTCGGCGTGATGACGACGCCCAGGCCGCCGCGCACCGCGGCGGTGTTCCAGGGCTCGCCGACGCAGAAGCCGTCGACCGTGCCGCTTTCCAGCAGGCGCACCATCTGCGGCGGCGGCGCGGCGCTGATTTCCAGGCCCGGCGTGTGCTCGGGCACATCGCCGAGCGCGAGCCATTCGCGCAGCAGATAGTGGTGCATCGAGTACGGGAACACGTGCGCCAGGCGCGCCTTGCCGCCGTGGCTCAGATAGTTGCCGAGCGCCTTCGCGCTTTCGACGGCGGTCATCTTCGGCTCGAAGCCGATGCGGATCGCCATGCTGCGCGACAGCGTGATCGCCGCGCCGCCCTGCGACAGGCACAGGCCGGTGACCATGGGTACGCCGACGCGGTCGGCGCCGAGGGTTGCGGCGATCGGCATCGGCGCTAGGCACTGCGCGGCATCGAGCGCGCCATAGGCCAGCCGGTCGCGCAGGCTCGCCCACGACACTTCGCGGACCAGGGTGACGTCGAGCCCGGCGGCGCGGAAGTAGCCGCGATGCTCGGCCCACAGCAGCGGTGCCGCATCCAGCAGCGGCATGTGGCCGACCGTCAGATGATGGACCTCCGGGGCGAACGGCAGCGACGATCTCATGGGAGATCTCCGCCCGGCTGGTGATCGAGCGAGCCGTCGAGCAGATTCGCCGCTGCGATGACGATGCGTGCGGCTTCGCCGATCGTCACGCGCTGCGCCATCGCGCTGCGTCGGAGCAGCGCATAGGCCTGTGCCTCGTCGAGCTTGCGCATGCGCGCGAGCATCGACTTGGCGCGCTCGACGTCGCGGCGGTCGGCCAGGCGCGTGCGCATGTTGTCGAGTTCGTCGCGCAGCTTCTGGTGTTCGAGGAAGCGCGCGATGGCAACGTCGAGAATCGGCTTGAGGCGGTGTTCGGCCATGCCGTCGACGACGTAGGCGCTGACGCCGGCGCGCACCGCCTCGGCAATGGTCTCGGTGTCGGAGTTGTGCGCGAAGAACACGATCGGCCGCGGCACCTGCTGGGAGATTGCCGCGCAGCCGTCGATGACATCGCGCGCCGGGTTGTCCATGTCGACCAGGATCACGTCGGGCTGGACCCGACGCACGGCGGCCGGCAGATCCTCGGTGGCGCGCATGCGCGCGACGACGTCATAGCCGCTGGCGTGCAGGGCCTGGGTCACGAAGGCGGCGCGCGAAGTGTCGTCATCGACCAGCATGACGCGGAGGCGCCCACGGTCGGCGCTACGCAGTGCGGGTTGCGCTGCCATCAGTCCGATCCGTTCGCCACGCTTGCTCATGCACCCTGTCTGTCCCTGACCGTTGCAGACAGCGGCGCACTAAAGGAGCCCCTGCTGCAGTACACGCAGCGGACGCCTTTGTCCGAGAGAAAATTCGTTGACCTTGATCACTCATGGGAATGAAGCGGCAGCGTTGCCACGGTCTGTACAGCGAATGTGGATAAGCGAAACGCGTGCCAACACCTGAAGTAGATGAAATACAGCCACTTAGTCCATTTGCGAACGCACCAAAAGTTACTCTTGCCTCGAAGCACTGCACTGCGATTGGGCATCCGGCATAGAACTTGCGTTGACGCACTCCGAATGCACATTGCACCGACTCGATACATCCCATGCGCGTAATGCTGGTCGACGACGACCAAAGCCGATTGACGATGCTGCATCGCGCGCTCAGCGACGACGGTCATGAAGTCGTCGCCCGCCTGGCGGCGGAAGCCGACCTGCTCGACGCGGTGAAGCGCCATGCGCCGGAGATCGTGCTGATTGATGTCGATGCGCCGACCCGCGACACGCTGGAGTCGCTGTCGCAGGTGACCCGCGATGTGCCGCGGCCGGTCGTCATGTTTGCCGCCCACAGCGATGCCGACACCACGCGGCGTGCGCTGCGCGCCGGCGTCAGCGCCTACGTGGTCGATGGCCTGGTACCGTCGCGGCTGCGCTCGGTCATCGAGGTGGCGATCGCGCGATTCCACGAGCACCGCGCGCTGGTCGAAGAACTGCAGGATGCCAAGTCGCGCCTCGCCGACCGTCGCGACATCGATCGCGCCAAGGGCCTGCTGATGGCCCGCCGCGGCATGAGCGAAGACGCCGCCTACGAGCAGCTGCGCAAGCTGGCGATGGACCGCAACATCCGCATCGGCGAAGCCGCGCGCGTGCTGATCGCGGCGGCGGAACTCATATGAAGCGCACTCCTTATGAATAGTCGCGGCAAGCTGGAACAGCCGGCGCTGACGCTCGGCCTGATGCCGCTGGTCGACGCCGCGCCGCTGGTGGTGGCACAGGCGGGCGGTTTCTTCGCGCGCGAAGGCCTGGCGATCGAACTTTCGGTCGAACGTTCTTGGGCCAGCATCCGCGACAAGCTGGCGACCGGCGTGCTCGACGGCGCGCAGATGCTGGCGCCGATGCCGCTGGCGTCCAGCCTCGGCCTCGATCCGCTGCTGCAGCCGACGGTGGCTATAGCGGCGCTCAATCAGGGCGGCGCCAGTCTCTGCGTCTCTTCGCAGCTGTTCGACCGTTTGCAGGCTCAGGGCCAACCGGCCGATCCGCTGGCCTGGGCAAAGGCGCTGAAGGCGGTGATCGAGGCGGATCGCGGCAGCGCGCCGCCGCTGACGCTGGCGCATGTCTTTCCGCATTCCACGCATCATTACGAACTGCGCTGGTGGCTGGACAGCGTCGGGCTGCTGCCCGATCAGGATCTGAATCTGGTCGTCGTGCCGCCGCCGCTGATGCTCGAGCACCTGCGCAGTGGCCGCATCGACGGTTTCTACTGCGGCAGTCCCTGGCCGCAGCTCGCGCAGCGCCAGCATTACGGCCGCATCCTGTTCGGCAAGCAGGAACTCTGGAACGGCGGCCCGGACAAGGTCTTCGGCGTGACCGCGGCGATGGCCGACACGCATCCGCTGACCCTGCAGGCATTGTTGCGCGCGCTGATCGCGGCGGCGGTCTGGCTCGACGAGCCGCGCCACCATGGCCAGGCGGCGGACTGGATGATCGCCAGCGGCGCATTGAATGTGGAACACGAGGTGCTCGTCGACTCGCTGGCCGGCATCCGCTTTCACAGCGGTGCCGCCGGTTTTCCCTGGCGTTCTCACGCGCTGTGGCTGCTCGAACAGATGCGGCGCTGGAAGCACTGCGACGCCTCGACGCCGTTCGGCGAGATTGCCGAACGCGCGTACCGGCCCGATCTCTATCGTCAGGCCGCGCACAGCCTGGGCCTGGCGACACCGATCGCCGATTCGCGGGTCGAAGGCGGCCAGGCCGCCAGCTACGACTGCGCGAGCAGTCAGGGCCAGCTGAATCTGCCGGCGGACCGCTTCTTCAGCGGCGCCGCGTTCGATCCCGGAAAGCGTCCGGACTGAACCCGTCATGCTCCGATCGGAGGCGCGCTGCACTGCCATGAAGCAGAAAGCCGCGCCGCCGTGGTGCGGTCGTCGCATTCACAGCGCCATCTTCCTACGTAGCGCCTATGGCATAGGGATTGCTTTACTGAAGGGGCGCGGCCAACGACGGTCGCGCACGGCGCGCCCTGATGAGCGCGCTCCCGACAACGGCGTCTTGTGTACGGAAAAAAGCTGCATTCCGTGCCAGGGCGCTTTTTTGTGGCCGGTGATCTGGCGCCCGGCACAGGAGACATAAGGCAATGTTCGAAGGTTCAGCCCCACGACCCGCACGCAAGAAGCTGCTGGTGATCGGCCATGGCATGGTCGGCCACAAGCTGTTGCAGTGCCTGGAGAGCGAACAGAGTCTCGAGATCACGGTGCTCTGCGAAGAGCCGCGCGCCGCCTACGATCGCGTCCATCTGACGTCCTATTTCAGTGCTTCCAGCGCCGATGAGCTGTCGCTGGTCGAAGCCGATTTCTTCGAGCGCAGCGGACACGTGCTGCGCCTCAACGAAGCGGCCGCGAGCATCGATCGCGACACGCGCACCGTGACGACCACGCTGGGCCATGTACTCGGCTACGACCTGCTGGTGCTCGCGACCGGCTCGTACCCGTTTGTGCCGCCGCTGCCCGGCAAGGATCGGCCGCAGTGCCATGTGTACCGCACGATCGAGGATCTCGACGCGATCCGCGCATCGGCGCAGAACGCGAAGATCGGCACCGTCGTCGGCGGCGGCCTGCTCGGCCTCGAAGCGGCGAAGGCGCTGGCCGATCTGGGCCTGCAGACGCATGTCGTCGAGTTCGCGCCGCGCCTGATGGCGGTACAGGTCGACGACATGGGCGGACGCCTGCTGCGGCGCAAGATCGAAGCGCTCGGCGTCGGCGTCCATACGCAGAAGAACACGCAGCGCATCGAGGACGGCGAGGCGACGACGCACCGCATGGTCTTCGCCGACGGCAGCCAGCTCGACACCGACGTCATCGTGTTCTCCGCCGGCATCCGCCCGCGCGACCAGCTCGCCCGCGATTGCGGGCTGACGGTCGGCGAGCGCGGCGGCATCGTCGTCGACGACCGCTGCCGGACGTCCGATCCGGCGATCTACGCGATCGGCGAGTGCGCGCTGTGGAACGGCAAGATCTTCGGCCTCGTCGCGCCGGGTTACCAGATGGCCGAGGCTGCAGCAAAGGACCTGCTTGGTCAGAGCGGCAGCTTCGTGGGTGCCGACATGAGCACCAAGCTGAAGCTGATGGGCGTCGACGTCGCCAGCATCGGCGATGCGCATGGCGCAACGCCGGATTCGCTGAACCTTCTGTACACCGATGAAGTGGCCGGTCACTACAAGAAGCTGGTGATCAGCGCCGACCGCAAGACCCTGCTCGGCGCGGTGCTGGTCGGTGATGCCAACGACTACGGCAACCTGCTGCAGCTCGCGCTCAACGCGATCCCGCTGCCGGATCATCCGGAAGACCTGATCCTGCCGGTGCGGGAAGGCGGCGCGCCCAAGGGGCTCGGTGTCGACCTGCTGCCGGCGACCGCAATGATCTGCTCCTGCAACAACGTCACCAAGGCCTCGCTGTGCGACGCCGTCAGCGGCGGCGCGACGACGATCGGCGCACTGAAGAAGTGCACGAAGGCGGCGACCACCTGCGGCGGCTGTTCGACGCTGGTCAAGCAGATTCTCGACGCCGAGCTCAAGCGCCAGGGCGTCGCGGTCGACAACAACCTCTGCGAGCACTTTGCCCACACGCGGCAGGAGATGTTCCACCTGATCCGCGTCGGCGAGCTGAAGGATTTCGCGACCGTGCTCGCGCGCCATGGCCGCGGCCGCGGCTGCGACATCTGCAAGCCGGCGATCGGCAGCATCCTCGCCTCGTGCTGGAACGAGCACATCCTCAAGGGTACGCACGCGTCGTTGCAGGACACCAACGACTATTACCTGGCGAACATGCAGAAGGACGGCACTTACTCGGTCGTGCCGCGCATCCCTGGCGGCGAGATCACGCCGGAAAAACTCATCGTTCTAGGCCGCGTCGCGCAGCGCTTCAATCTCTACACCAAGATCACCGGCGGCCAGCGCATCGACCTGTTCGGCGCGCGCGTCGAGCAGCTGCCGCTGATCTGGCGCGATCTGGTCGAGGCCGGTTTCGAGTCCGGCCACGCCTACGGCAAGGCGGTACGCACCGTGAAGTCCTGCGTCGGCAGCACCTGGTGCCGCTTCGGCGTGCAGGACTCGGTCGGCATGGCGATCCACATCGAGGAGCGCTACCGCGGCGTACGCGCGCCGCACAAGCTCAAGTTTGCGGTGTCCGGCTGCACGCGCGAATGCGCCGAGGCGCAGAGCAAGGACGTCGGCGTCATCGCCACCGAGAAGGGCTGGAATCTCTACGTCTCCGGTAACGGCGGCATCAAGCCGCGCCATGCGTCGCTGCTCGCCACCGATCTCGACAGCGAGACGCTGGTACGCATGATCGACCGCTATCTGATGTTCTACATCCGCACCGCCGACCGCCTGCAGCGCACGAGCACCTGGCTCGACAACCTCGAGGGCGGCATCGACTACGTGAAGAAGGTCGTGCTCGAGGACAGCCTCGGCATCGGCGCCGAGCTCGAAGCCGACATGCAGCGCCTGGTCGACAGCTATGCCTGCGAATGGGCCAAGGCGATCGACGATCCGGGCACGCTCAAGCGCTTCCGCCATTACATCAACTCGGCGGAAACCGACACCAACATCCAGTTCGTCGACGAGCGTGGGCAGATCCGGCCGATCAAGCCGACCGAACGCAAGCGCACCGTCGAGGTCGAGTCATGATCGCCGAGGCCAGTGCAACGATGGCGGCGGCGACGCGCTGGGTGTACGTCTGCCGCGTCAACGAGATCGTGCCGAACACCGGTGTCTGCGCCAAGGTCGGCAACGATCAGGTCGCGGTGTTCCGCGTCTGCGCCGACGATGCCGCGGCCACCGATCAGGTCTATGCGCTGAGCAACCACGATCCGAAGTCGGGTGCCAACGTGCTGTCGCGCGGCCTGGTCGGTGACCTGCTGAACGAGCCGGTCGTCGCCTCGCCGGTCTACAAGCAGCACTACAGCCTGCGCGACGGCCGCTGCCTCGAGGATGAGGCGCTGACCGTCCCGGCGTTTCCGGTGCTCGTCCATGACGGCATGATCCTGGTCAAGGAACGCGCGTGACCCGCGAAAGCATCGCCGTCGTCGGCAACGGCATGGCCGCCGCGCGTGCGCTCGAGGAGTTGCACAAGCGCGCGCCGAAGCGTTACGACATCAGCGTCTTCGGCGAGGAGCCGCATGGCGCGTACAACCGCATCATGCTGTCGCCGGTGCTCGCCGGCGAAAAGAAGGTGGCCGACATCGTCACGCATCCGCCGGCCTGGTATGCCGAGCGCGGCATCGAGCTGCGCCGCGGCGCGGCGGTCGTCGAGATCGACAAGCAGGCGCAGGCGCTGCGCACCGCCGACGGCAACTTGATGCACTACGACCATCTGCTGCTGGCGACCGGATCGAAGCCGTTCATCCTGCCGGTGCCCGGCAAGGAGCTGCCTGGCGTGGTCGGCTTCCGCGACATCGCCAACGTCGAGACGATGATCAAGGCGACGCAGGACCGTCGCTACGCCGTCGTCATCGGCGGCGGCCTGCTCGGTCTTGAAGCAGCTTACGGTCTGATGAAGCGCGGCATGCGCGTGACCGTCGTGCATCTGATGGACCGCATTCTCGAACGCCAGCTCGACACGCCGGCGTCGGAACTGCTGCGTGCGCATCTGGAGAAACAGGGCCTGCGCTTCCACATGCCGGCGCAGACCAAGGAAGTGCTCGGTCGGACCAATGTGCGTGCGGTTGGTTTTGCCGACGGCACGGAGATTCCGGCCGACCTGGTCGTCATGGCCGCGGGCATCGTGCCGAACGCCGACCTGGCGCGCAGCAGCGGCCTGAGCTGCGAGCGCGGCGTCGTCGTCGACGATCATCTGCAGAGCAGCGATCCGCATATCGCCGCCCTGGGCGAATGCGCGCAGCATCGCAAGACCTGCTACGGGCTCGTCGCGCCGCTGTATGAGCAGGCCGCGATCTGGGCACGGCGCATGGCCGGCGATGCGGAGGCCCGCTACGAAGGCTCGGTGATCGCGACGCGCCTCAAGGTCACCGGCGTGAATCTGTACTCGGCCGGCCAGTTCGACGGCGGCGAACACTGCGAGGACCTGGTGTTCCGCGATGCGCGGCGCGGCATCTACAAGCGCCTGGTGATCAAGCAGGGACGTCTCGCCGGTGCCGTGTTGTATGGCGACACGCGCGATGCCAGCTGGTACTTCGAACTGCTGTCGGCCGACAAGGATCTCGGACGTTTGCGCAAGGCGCTGTTGTTCGGTCAGAGCTACGCGGGCGCCGCTGCGTGAGTGCCACGATATCGACGACTTGCCCGTACTGCGGGGTTGGCTGCGGGGTCAGGGCGACGCCGAGCGGCGCGCAGTCGGCGGTCGTCATCGGCGACCCGCAGCACCCGGCGAACGCCGGCCGCCTTTGCGTCAAGGGCTCGGCACTCGGTGAAACGCTGGGCCTGCACGGCCGCCTGCTCGAGCCGATGCGCCGCGCCGCGGACGGTGTGCTCAATGCGGTGAGCTGGGAATCCGCGCTGGACGAAGTCGCCGGCGAGTTCAATCGCATCATCGATCAGCATGGTCCCGACGCCGTCGCCCTGTACGTGTCCGGCCAGCTGCTGACCGAGGACTATTACGTCGCCAACAAGCTGGTCAAGGGCTACATCGGCACGGCCAACATCGACACCAACTCGCGGCTGTGCATGTCGTCGGCGGTAGCCGGCCACAAGCGCGCGTTCGGCGAAGACATCGTGCCGGTCGACTACGACGATCTCGAACGCGCCGACCTGATCGTGCTGGTCGGCTCGAACACGGCCTGGTGCCACCCGATCCTGTTCCAGCGCATGCTCGCGGCGAAGCAGGCGCGCCCGCAGATGCAGATCGTCGTCGTCGATCCGCGCCGCACCGCGACCTGCGAATCCGCCGACATGCATCTGCCGGTGCAGCCGGGCACCGATGTCTGGCTGTTCAACGGCCTGCTGGCGTATCTGCATGAGCATGGCGCCACCGATCAGGCCTTCGTCGGCGGCCACACCAGCGGCGCCGCGGCGAGCGTCGAGATGGCGGCCAACAGCACGGGCAGCCTCGCGCATGTGGCGCGAACCTGCGGGCTGACCGAAGCGGCGCTGCGCGAGTTCTACGAACTGTTTACGCGCACCGAGCGCGTCGTCACGATGTTCTCGATGGGCGTCAACCAGTCGAGCGCCGGCACCGACAAGGTCAACAGCATCATCAACTGCCATCTGCTGACCGGCCGCATCGGCAAGCCCGGCATGGGGCCGTTCTCGATCACCGGCCAGCCCAATGCGATGGGCGGGCGTGAGGTCGGCGGCCTGAGCAATCAACTCGCTGCGCATCTCGACATCGACAACGCGGCGCATCGCGAGATGGTGCAGCGCTTCTGGTCCTCGCCGCGCATCGCCCAGCGCGCGGGCCTGAAGGCCGTCGATCTGTTCGACGCAATCCACGACGGCAAGGTCAAGGCCGTATGGATCATGGGCACCAACCCGCTCGTCAGCCTGCCGAATGCGGACAAGGCGCGCGAGGCGCTGCGCCGCTGCGAGTTCGTCGTCGTATCCGATGTGCTGCGCGATACCGACACGACCGTCGAGGCCGATCTGCTGTTGCCGGCGCTGGCCTGGGGCGAGAAGGACGGCACGGTCACCAACAGCGAACGCCGGCTGTCGCGTCAGCGTGCGTTCCTGCCGTGGCCGGGTGCCGCGAAGCCGGACTGGTGGGCGCTGTCCGAAGTCGGCCGGCGGATGGGCCACGTCGAGGCCTTCAGCTACAGCGCCGCCCACGAAATCTTCGATGAGCATGCGCGCTTGTCCGCGTTCGAGCAGCAGCGCATGCCGCGGGTCTTCAATCTCGTTGCGCTGTGCGGGCTGGGGGCCGAGGCCTACGAGAAGCTTCAGCCGCAGCAATGGCCTTGCCTGGGAACCGGTTCGGTGCGCCCTTACGCCGACGGCATGTTCACGACGTCCGATGGCCGCGCACGCCTGCTTGCGCTGCGGCCGCGCAAGCCCGTGCATGCCGCGGACGACGACTGGCCGCTGGTGCTCAATACCGGACGCCTGCGCGATCAATGGCACACGATGACGCGCACCGGCCGCTCGGCGCGTCTGTCGGGCCATCGCCCCGAGCCGCAGGTGGACGTGCATCCGCACGATGCGCTGCTGTGCGGCGTCAAGGACGGACGCTTGGGGATCGTGCAGACGCGCTGGGGTCGTTGCGTGGTGCGTGTGCGCACCACAACGGAGCAGTCGCGCCGCCAGCTGTTCATGCCGATTCACTGGAACGACCAGAACGCGTCGGACGCGCGGGTCGGCAGCATCGTCAACCCGGTCGTCGATCCGGTGTCTGGCGAGCCGGAGTTCAAGCACACGCCGGCACGGTTGGAACCGTTCCATGTCGACTGGTACGGCTTCGTGCTGTCGCGTCAGCCGCTGCCGATGAACGCCGCCAGCGGCGCGATCTGGTGGACGGCGATCCAGGGCGAGCAATTCCTCCGCTACGAGATCGCCGGCCGCGGACAGATCGAGGACTGGAGCCAATGGGCGCGTACGCAGCTCGGCGTCGGCGAAGACGCCGACTGGATCGAGGCCAGCGACGCGTCGGAGCAGCAGTACCGCGCTGCACACCTGATCGACGATCGCATCGAGGCCTGCGTGTTCGTCTCGCCACGCACGGACGACCTGCCGGCGCGCGAATGGTTGTCCGGGCTGTTCCTGCAGCCGGTACTCGAAGACATCGACCGCGTCGGCCTGATGGTCGGCCAGCCGGCCCAGCCGGGCGCCGATCCGGGGCCGCTGGTCTGTTCCTGTTTCGGGGTCGGCCGCAATGTGATCTGCGCGGCGATCCGCGAAGGCCTGCACAGCGCCGAGGCGCTCGGCGCCAAGCTGCGCTGCGGGACCAACTGCGGTTCCTGCGTGCCCGAACTGAAATCGCTGATCACGCTGACGCGCGCGGAACTGGCCGAAACCAGCTGAGCACCCGCAGAGGCTGTCATTGCGCTGTCATATGGCACGCCCTTTGCTCGTTAACAACAAGGGCCAACGATGGCTCTGTAACGATGCGGACAACGGCGCCCGCTCCCGACAACTCGGAGTTGTGTCGTGTCCTCATCCGCCAAAGCAGTCCGCATCGACCTGTTCAGCTTCAGCACGCCGCAGATGCGTGCCTTCCACGTCACCTGGATGGCGTTCTTCGTGTGCTTCTTCGCGTGGTTTGCGATTGCACCGCTGATGCCCCTGATCAAGGGCGAGTTCGGTCTGAGCAAGGACCAGATCGCCAACATGAACATTGCCGCGGTCGCGGTCACCATCCTGGTGCGCCTGATCATCGGCCCGCTGTGCGACCGCTTCGGACCGCGTCTCACCTATACCGCGCTGCTGCTCATCGGTGCGCTGCCGGTGATCGGCGTCGCGACGGTCGAATCCTATGAAGGCTTCCTGTTCTTCCGCCTGTGCATCGGCGCGATCGGTGCGAGCTTCGTCATCACCCAGTACCACACCTCGGTGATGTTCGCGCCGAACGTCGTCGGCGCCGCCAATGCCGCGGCGGCGGGCTGGGGCAACGCCGGCGGCGGCTTCGCTCAGGCGATCATGCCGTTGCTGCTGGCGGCCATCGTCACGCTCGGCGTCGAGCAGGCCTTCGGCTGGCGTCTGGCGCTGGTGGTGCCCGGTGTGCTGATGATCGTCATGGCCGGCGTCTACTGGAAGTTCACGCAGGACACGCCGGAAGGCAACATCATCGAGCTGCGCAAGCAGGGTGCCGAGATCAGCTCTGGCAAGAAAGGCGGCTGGGCTTCGTTCAAGCAGGCCTGCGCGAACTACCGCGTGTGGATGCTGTTCATGGTTTACGCCGCCAGCTTCGGCGTCGAGATCACGATCCACAACCTGGCGGCGATCTACTACGTCGACACCTTCAAGCTGGATCTGAAGACCGCCGGCCTGTGTGCGGGCAGCTTCGGCCTGCTCGCGCTGTTCGCCCGTGCGCTCGGCGGCTATGTGTCGGATCGCATCGCCAAGACGCGCGGACTCGATGGCCGTACGCTGCTGCTGTTCGCGCTGATCGTCGGCGAGGGCATTGGCCTGATCGCCTGGTCGATGAGCGATTCGCTCGCGGTCGCGGTGACGATGATGCTGATCTTCGGCCTCTTCACCCACATGGCCTGCGGCGCGACCTACAGCCTCGTGCCTTTCATCGATCGAAATGCGTTGGGCGGCGTCGCCGGCATCATCGGTGCTGGCGGCAACGTCGGTGCGGTGGCTGCCGGCTTCATGATGAAAGGCGCGGTCGACACGCAGAGCGGCCTCACCATCATGGGCATCGCCGTCGTTTGCTGCGCGGTCTGCGCGATCGCGGTGCGCTTCAGCGCCGAGCACAAGTCGCGCGAGGCGGATCTTTACGCGGAAGCCGTCGAAGCACGGCGTATAGCGAGCACGAGTACCAGCAGCGGAACTCTGGCTCAGGCCTGAGCCATGGCGCGAGCATCCAATATCACCGCCGGCATCCTCGCCGGCGGTGAGGGTCGGCGACATGGCGGCGCCGACAAAGGCTGGCTGCCGTTCAACGGCCGCCCGCTGATCGAGTACGTGATCGACAGCCTGCAATCGCAGGCCGACGAACTGTTGGTTTCGGCAAACCGCAACACCGAGCGCTACGCGGATCTGGGCCTGCGCGTCATCCGCGACACCCTGGGCGCCGGCCCTTTGGCGGGCCTGCGCGGACTGATGCTGGTTGCCAGCAATCCCTGGTTGCTGTGCGCGCCTTGCGATGCGCCCAACCTGCCGGACGATCTCGCCGAGCGCTTCATGGCCGTCGCCATCGAGCAGGACGCCGATATCGTCGTTCTGCATGACGGGGTGCGCGCTCATCCGACGATCTGTCTGCTGCGCGTCGATCTGGTCGGCGATGCGGAACAGTATCTCGCCGCCGGCGAGAGCAGCCTGCTGCGCTGGCAGGAGCGCCATGCGATGGCCTGGCTGTATGGCGATGCGCCGCTGAACTTGAACACGCCGCAGGATCTGGCCTTGGCGGAGCTCACGCACTGATGGGCAATGCACTGCCATTCATCGGGGCATCCACGGTTGCGGTGCTGCGCGATGCCCGCGGCCGCACCAAGCGCAAGCTGCGCCTGTCGTTGACCGACCGCTGCAACCTGCGTTGCCTGTACTGCATGCCGGACAAGCCGACCTGGCTGCCGCGCGCGGAGCTGATGTCGCGCGCCGAGCTCGTCGAGCTGGCGCGGGTCTTCATCCGCGACCTGGGCATCACCGAACTGCGCCTGACCGGCGGCGAGCCGCTGCTGCGCAGCGATGTCGTGGAGATCGTCCGCGAACTGAATGCCTTGCGCCCGCTCGGCCTCGAGCGCATCGCGATGACCAGCAACGGCGGCCTGCTGCCGCGTTACGCGGCCGAGCTCAAGGCCGCCGGCCTCGACGATCTCAACATCAGCCTCGACGCCATCGACGCCGACACCTTCAAGCGCCTGACCCGCGGCGATGTGCATGCCGTGCTGCGCGGCATTGCCGCCGCGCAGAGCGCCGGCCTGCCGGTCAAGCTCAACTGCGTTGTCGTGCGCGACTACAACGAGGACCAGGTGCTGCCGCTGGCGCGCTGGGCGCAGCAGGCCGGCCTGCCGCTGCGCTACATCGAATTCATGCCGCTCGACGGCCGTCGCGACTGGAGCCGCGAGCGCGTCGTCAGCGAAGCGGAAATCCTCGACAGCCTGCAGCCGCTCGGCACGCTGACCGCGATTCCGCGCGGCCACGATCCGGCCAGCTATTACGAACTCGCCGACGGCTATCGCATCGGCGTCATCTCGACGATCTCCAAGCCGTTCTGCGCCAGCTGCGACCGCCTGCGCGTCGATGCGCGCGGTGCGCTGTACAGCTGCCTGTTCTCTGAACGGGATCATGATCTGCGCGCCACGCTGATGGCCGACCCCGCATCCCTCGCGGAACTGGTCCGCCTGCGCGTCTGGCACAAGGACATCGGCTACATCGCGAGTCCCGGTCAGGTCGAGCGGCCGATCACCATGCATCACCTCGGAGGCTAGGCGATGAACGCCGGCCACCCGTCACCGCGTTCCTGTCTGCTGGCCGGCTGCACTGGAGGAGGGTGAGTACGACAACCCTCCGTGCTCACTGCTAAATGCAGCCGGCCAGCTGACTCGACATCAGCTTGCAGAGATTCCGATGATAGAAGTCAGCGATGCGCTCGATCGCATCCTCGCGGCGACGCCGCTGCTGGGCAGTCTGCGGATGCCCCTGGCCGCAGCGCGCCAGCGCGTGCTGGCAGCCCCGGCGCAGAGCGCCTGCGACCTGCCGCCGTTCACGCAAAGCGCGGTCGATGGCTACGCCGTCCGTCACATCGACATCGCCGGCGCGCCGCTGGCGCTGCCGTTGACGCAACAGATCACCGCATCCGCGCAGGAACGCATTCCGGTGCTGCAGCCGCAGACCGCGGCGCGCATCTTCACTGGCGGCATGCTGCCGCTCGGCGCCGATACGGTCGTGCGTCAGGAACTGACGCAGCGGCCGTACAGCGACTCGGTCGTCATCGTCGACAGCGTCGCGATGGGGGCGGACATCCGTCAGGCCGGTGAGGAATTGCGGGCCGGTGCCGTCATCGCGCGCAGCGGTGCGCTGCTGACGCCGGGACTGGTCGGAGCGCTGGCCATGGCCGGCGTGACGGAAGTCAGCGTGCGCAGCCGGCCGCGCGTGGTGGTGCTGATCACCGGCGATGAAGTCGTCGCGGCCGGCCAGCCGCGACGGCCGGGACAGATTGCCGATGCGAATGGTCCTCTGCTCGAAGCGCAGCTCGCCGAATGGGATTGCTCGCCGCTGCGTGTCGAGCACGTCGCCGATTGCGAGGAGCGCTTGCATGACGCACTGACGCGCGCGTTCGACGATGCCGATCTGGTGCTGACGACCGGCGGCGTGTCGGTCGGCGATTTCGATTTCATTCCCAAGGTCTGCGAAACGCTCGGTGCCGAGCGTGTGCTGTGGAAGATCGCGCAGAAGCCGGGCATGCCGATGTATGTCGCCCGCAAGGGTCAGGCGGTGCTGTTTGGCCTGCCGGGCAATCCCGCATCGGTGATGGCCAATCTGCTGGTCTATGTCCGCAGCACGCTGGATGCGATGCAGGGGCTCGATCCCAAGGCGCGCTGGAACTCGGTACGGGCGCCGCTGACGCTGAAGCGTCTACCGGACAAGACCTTCTGGATGCGTGCCGTCGTCAGCGCGGATGCGGAGGCGCAGCTGCAGTTGCAGGCCCTGGGCGGCCAGGCTTCGCACATGCTCGGCAATCTGGCGAAAGCCAACGCATTGGTGCGCGTGCCCGGCTTGCACGAAGCCGCGGACAGCGCCGTGCTGCAGTGGCTCAGGCTGTAGCCTCACCTAGGCGAGAGACTCGTACAGGTTCAGAAGTTCGGCATCGTCGCCGATGCGCACGGTGCCGGCCGCGACAAAGCCGACGCTCTGCAGCACGCGGATCGATCCAGCGTTGTCCGGCAGCGTGATCGCCAGGATGCGGCCGACCGCATGCTGCCGGCGTGCCTGTTCGAGGATCGCGCGCGCCGCCTCGACGGCGTAACCCTTGCGATGATGCGCGGCGAGATACGCAAAGCCGAGATCGACGTCGGGCAGCGTTTCGCGGCGGATCAAGCCGCATAGGCCGATCGGCACGTCGCCATCGCGCAGACTGACCCGCAGCATCGCGTAGCCGTGCCTGCGCAGATTCGCGCGTGGGCCATTCTCGATGTAGCGAATCGCATCCTCGATCGTGCGGACCTTGCGGTCGCCGATGTACTTGATGAACGAAGGTTCGTTCAGCAGCTCGATGATGAACGCCGCATCGTCGTCGCCGAGCGGTCGCAGCAGCAGGCGTTCGGTCTGCAGCATCGGCGTGCTCGATCCGTCAGCGCGTCAACAGCAGCCAACGCGCCCAGATCGCCGCGAAGACGACATCGCCGACGGCGGCCAGCGCGGTCGAGCCGCTGCCGAGATCGGACAGCCACAATGCTTGCGCGACGACGAACGCGGCGGTCTTGCAGATCGCGACAAAGGCGAGCATCTCGCGGTTGAGCGTCTTCTGCAGCGGCATCCAGGCGTACAACAGGCCGAACGCGGCGACGAACATGCTGCTCAGCGCGGCATACAGGGGCGGCACCGGCGACGGCAGGTCCATCAATGCGCTGATGCGCGAAGCCGGGAACAGCAGCATGCCGGCAACGATCAGGTTGAACGGCACGCTGAGCAGCAATGTGGCCCGCACCAGACGATCGGAAACCTCCGGCCGCGTCACAGCGCGCGACCGTCGAAATGCTGGACCGCCAGCTTGTCGAGATCGACGTCGTCGAGGCAGCGCACATTGACCGCCGCCATGCGATTGCCCTTGGGATCGCTGCCTTCGCCGTAGGGATGCATGCCGCACTGTCCGCAGAAGATGTGCTGGATCACGTGCTTGTTGAACGTGTACGTGCGCAGATCGGCGGCGCTGCTCAGCAGCTTGAGGCTGTCGCGCGGCAGGAACCACATCAATGAGCCCTTGCGCTGGCAGATCGAGCAGTTGCAGGACATCACGCCTTCCAGCGTGCCCTCGACCTCGAAGCGGATCCGACCGCAGTGACAACCGCCGCTGTATTTCATGACGACCCCCGAATCGCAGATCGTCAGAGAATCACACCGTTGCCAGCCAGTTGTCGAGCAGCCGCTGCATGCGCCGGTTGCTGCCGGCGAAATGGTCGAGCTGGGCGAGCACGGCGGCCGGCTCCTGGACGTACTTCGAGAGCTGCATGGTCTCGCCGACGTACATGTCGCGCGCATTGGCGGCGGTGACTTCCAGATGGAACTGCAGGCCGAGCACGCGCTCGCCGATCTGGAAAGCCTGGTGCGCGCAGCCTTCGCTGCTCAGCAGCAGCGCGGCGCCGGCTGGGATCGCGAACGTGTCGCCGTGCCAATGGAATGCCGGAAAGCGCTCCGGGAAGCCGGCCAGCAGGGAACCCTGTACGGCACCGGGCGTGCGGAACACGTCGAACCAGCCAATCTCCACATGCGCGTTACGCGTGACCGGCGCGCCGAGGCTGGCCGCGATCAGCTGGGCGCCGAGGCAGATGCCGAGCACCGGCTTGCCGGCATCGATCGCCGAACGCACGGCGGCGCGCTCGTCGCGCAGCCAGGGATGCTGATCGAACTCGTCGACATTCATCGGCCCGCCCATGACGATCAGGGCGTCGTAAGCACCGGTGTCGGGCGCCGTCTCGCCGGCGAACCAGCGCGTGACCTGCAGACTGTGACCGCGAGCGATCAAGGCCGGTGCGATGCAGCCGAGATCCTCGAACGGGACATGCTGGAACCAGGCGATGCGCATGCGCGGCTCAGCTACGCGGCTTGAAGTTCAGCGCGGCGGAATTGATGCAATAGCGCAGACCGGTCGGCTTGGGCCCATCCGGGAAGACGTGACCGAGATGGGCTTCGCAACGCGCGCACAGCACTTCGACGCGGCGCATGCCGTAGCTGTTGTCTTCGCGGTTCTCGACGTTGCCGTTCTGGACCTGGTCGAAGAAGCTCGGCCAGCCGGTGCCGGATTCGAACTTGGTCTGCGAGTCGAACAACGGCAGATCGCAGCAGACGCAGTGGAACTTGCCATCGCGATGGTCGTCCCACAGCGCGCCGGTGAACGCGCATTCAGTACCGCCGTGGCGCGTGACCCGGTACTGTTCCTCGTTCAGCACGGCGCGCCACTCGGCGTCGGTCTTGATGATCTTTTCCATGGCCTTGGCCTGCATCAATTGGGGAAGTGATCCAACACTGTGGCAGCTTGCGCGGCGTTTTCAAGGGCTGGCGGGACTTCCGCGCCGCGGTCCTTTAGGCTTGCCGCACTCAAATCCGGAGTTGTCGATGCTGCAGGGTCTCTGTGTTGCCGCGGTCGTCAGTGCGGTGCTGGCCATCATTGCCGACTGGAACGAAACCAAACCGAAGGTCTTCTTCGTGCTCAAGCCGCTGACGACGATCCTGATCGCCGGCATCGCGCTGCAGGCGACGGACACGCCGTACCGCGACTGGATCGTCGCCGGTCTGCTGCTGTCGATGATCGGCGACATCTGCCTGATGTTTCACGGCAACGCGGCGTTCATCGGCGGCCTGTCGAGCTTCCTGCTTGCCCATCTCGTCTTCATGTGGGCGTTTGTGCAGGATCTGCAGGTTGGTGCGGTGCCACCGTGGGCTGCGGCGTATGTGGTCTATGGAATCGCGTTCTCCGCGGTGCTGCTGCCGCGCGCCGGCAGCCTGAAGATTCCGGTGCTGCTGTACGGCGCCGTTCTGATGGCGATGGCGATCACCGCATCGATCCGCTACGTGCACGTCAGCAATGCCAGCGGAGTGTTGGCACTCGTCGGCGCCTCGCTGTTCGTGCTGTCGGATTCCGCGCTCGGCGCGCGCAAGTTCATCGGCGCCTACCGCGGCGCGCAGGGCGTGATTCTCAGCACCTACTGGGCTGCGATCGGATTGATCGCGGCTTCGGCACTTTACGTCGCGTAGGGTGGGCTGAGCGCAGCGAAGCCCACCGTTGCCGTTGCTCGAAAACGATGGGCTTCGCTGTGCTCAGCCCATCCTACGGCTGCGACGAAGCTAGTAACGCTTCAGCAGATCCTCGACGTCCTTGCGGATCGCATCGAGCGATTCGCGCATGGAGATCGACTTGCGCGCCGACGCGCCGTTGACCAGCGCGGCGAAGGCGATCCAGCCGCCGTCGTTGCGGCGCATGTAGCCGGCGATGCCGAACGCCGAATGCGGTTCGCTGAGCGTGCCGGTCTTGAACGACACGCGATTCTTCCAGTCCGGGTTGCCATGGCGCAGATAGGCGTGCGGCGCCTGCGCCGGCACGACTAGGCCCGCATAGAACAGCGGGAAACGCTGGGTATCGCGGTACTCGGCCGTCAGCACCGCCACCAGATCCTGCGCGGAAAGCCGGTTCTCCGGCGTCAGGCCGCTGCCGCTGAGCATGTGCGGACGGTCGTCTGCATCGCGCGGCAGCGGATACCCCATGCCGACCCGTGCGCGCAGGATGAAATCCTCGAGCTGGCGGGCCGCTTCGGCAAGACTGCCGATCGGCTTGGGCGTGCGATCGGCAGCCAGCGCCAGGGTCAGCACATCGGTGATGTAGTTGTTCGAGTAGCGCAGCAGGCTCGCGACCTGCTCGTTGAGCGGCTTGCTGTCGATGCTCGCCAGCAGATGCGCGTCCTTCGGCACCGCACCGTTGTCGACCCGCACATCGCCTTCGACCTTGATGCCGAGTTCGCCGAGAATCTGCTTCAGCAGCATGCCGGCGCCGAGCGAAGGATTGGTCATCGATCGATACAGGCGCTGTGCCGGCGCCTTGTCGCCGATGTCGCCATCCATGATCAGCGCTTCGTTGTCGTCGCGGGTGACGCGGTCGAGCCACATCCAGGTGCGCGGCTTGCCTTGCTTGGTCAGGATCTCGCCTTCCAGCGGAATCGGCACATCCACTGCCGCGCAGCTCTGCACGTTGGCGACATCGCCCGGACGCGTCGGCGTGATGTCGACGCACCAGGTGCCGTAATCGACGCCGAACGCGGCCAGTGGCGCGTCGTAGGCCGTGTGCGCGCGGGCCTGTGCCTCGCAGCGATCCTTGGTCTCGCAGTCGAGCACGCCGAACGGCGCGGCCTTGACGACGAGATCGCCGCTGACCTTGCGGATGCCGGCCTGGCGCACCTGCGCGGCCAGGAACCACAGCGACTGGTGATCGAGGGTGGCGTCGCCTTCGCTGTAGACGATCAGATCGCCGCCGAGCTTCTCGTCGCGCGGAGCGCGCTCGCTGACGATGCGCGTCACGAAGGTCTTGTCGCCCGGCCAAGCATCGAAGGCGGCGCCCGCGAGCACGATCTTGCTCAGCGAAGCCGGCGTCAATCGCTGCTCGGGATTCAGCGCCTGCAGCGTCTTGCCGGTCGCGAGATCCACCGCTGCCGCGGTGACGAGCACGCCGCGCTTGGCCTGCAGAGCCTGCAAAGACGACCAGTCGGCGGCCGCGGGGTTGATCGGAACCAGCGCCGCCAGCGGCAGTGCGCAGAAGAGCTTCAAATACTTGCGGTACGGCTTTGCGGACATTCGGAACGAAGGAAAAGTGAGCGCGGCGCAGCGCCGCGACTGAAGAAAGGGTTGCGCTAACTCAGCGCGGCGATCCAGATCGCGGCGATGCGTTCGAGCCCCGCCTGATCCTCGGCGTCGAAGCGGCCGAGCAGCGGGCTGTCGAGATCGAGCACGCCGATCACTTCGCAGCCGCGCAGCAAAGGCACGACGATCTCGGAGTTGGAGGCCGAATCGCAGGCGATGTGGCCATCGAATTGATGCACGTCGGCGACGACCTGCGTCGTGCAGCTTGCCGCCGCCGTGCCGCAGACGCCCTTGCCGATGGCGATCCGCACGCAGGCGGGCTTGCCCTGGAAGGGACCGAGCACCAGCTCCCGGCCATCGAAGAAATAGAAGCCGGCCCAGTTGAGGTCCGGCAATCCGTACCACAGCAGCGAAGAAAGGTTGGCCGCATTGGCGATGCGATCGGTTTCGCCCTGCAGCAGCGCCTGTGCCTGTTCCGCGAGCACGGCGTAGCGTTCGGCCTTGCTGATGGCCGACGCGCTGGCGTCGTCGATGGGCTTGAGTTCAAAGCTCACGCGGTTCTCGGGCGGGCTGGGCCGGGCAGTATAGTGATGTCAATGTGATTAAGTATTGATTAATGGTATTTAAAACATGTATTACGCACATCGACTTTCGTTCCTTTGCAGGCACTGGGGAATCTTCCGCTGCCCAACGGAGTCTGTACCCCATTAAGCTGCTGCCGTTCCGTCTTACGCCCTGCATCCATAAAAGAGGAGTTTCCGATGCGGCAAATCGCCTTTACGGCGCTCAGCATTGTGTTGCTGACCGCTTGCAACAAATCCGAACCGCCCGCTCAGCCAACGACCGCTGTTGCCGCGACGCCCAAGGCGCTGGCATCGGGTATCGACCAGACCCAGTTCGACAATGGCATCCGTGCGCAGGACGATTTCTATCGGCATGTGAACGGCCAGTGGCTGAAGAACAACCCGGTTCCTTCCGACAAGTCCAATTACGGTTCGTTCACCAAGCTCGCCGACGATGCCGAGGCGCAGCTCAAGACCATCATCGAGGAATCGGCCAACGCCAAGGACAAGAAGGCCGGCTCGGACGAACAGAAGGTCGGCGACTACTACAGCGCCTACATGAATGAGGCGCGTGCCGATGAACTCGGCATCAAGCCGATCGAGGCCGAGCTGGCAGCGATTGATGCGGTGAAGGATCGCAAGGAACTCGGCAAGCTGTTCGCGCAGATGATCCGCAACGGCGTGAACATCATGCCCGGCTATGTCGACACCGACGCCAAGGATTCCTCTCAGTACATCCTGACGATTTTCCAGGGCGGCACCGGCCTGCCGGACCGCGACTACTACCTGGATCAGACCGAGGAGTTCAAGGCGATCCGTGCGAAGTACGAGGCGCACATCGGCAACATGCTCGCGCTGGCCAAGGCCGGCGATGCCGCGATGGCCAAGAAGGTGCTCGCGCTGGAGACGCGCATTGCCGAAGCGCAGTGGACCAAGGTCGACTCGCGCGATGCCGACAAGACCTACAACAAGTTTGCGTTCGGCGATCTCGGCAAGCTGTCGCCGAACTTCGACTGGTCCGGCTTTATCGACGGCATGGGCGTGGAGAAATCGCCGGGTGTCGTCGTCTCGCAGC
This sequence comes from Fontimonas sp. FW305-C-3, assembly GCF_058783185.1. Classification (NCBI taxonomy): domain Bacteria; kingdom Pseudomonadati; phylum Pseudomonadota; class Gammaproteobacteria; order Nevskiales; family Nevskiaceae; genus Fontimonas; species Fontimonas sp. FW305-C-3. The sequence continues at coordinate 418,460 of NZ_JBYSYK010000001.1, forward strand.
CGAGTTTCTTCACGGCATTTGACGGCATCTTGCAGAAGTCCGATCTGCCGACGATCAAGGCCTGGTTGAAGTGGAATGTGCTGTCGACCTACGCGCCGTTGCTATCGAAGCCGTTCGTCGACGAGAACTTCGCGTTCTATGGCAAGACGCTCAACGGCATCGCCGAGCTCAAGCCGCGCTGGAAGCGCGCGGTCGATGCGACGGAAGGCGCACTCGGCGAAGTGCTTGGCCGCATCTATGTCGCCCGCCATTTCCCGCCTGAGGCCAAGGCGAAGATGGATGGGCTCGTGCAGAACCTCGTGAATGCCTACGAGGCGAGCATCAAGGAACTCGACTGGATGAGCGACGAGACCAAGGCGAAAGCCCTGACCAAGCTCGGCAAGTTCACGCCCAAGGTCGGCTATCCGAAGAAATGGAAGGATTACTCCGCGCTCGAAGTGAAGAGCGACGATCTAGTCGGCAACGTCATCCGCTCGAGCAATGTCGAGCACGCCCGCGAAGTCGCCAAGCTCGGCGCGCCGATCGATCGCGACGAGTGGCACATGACGCCGCAGACCGTGAATGCCTATTACAACCCGGGCATGAACGAGATCGTGTTTCCCGCGGCGATCCTGCAGCCGCCGTTCTTCGACATGAATGCCGACGATGCGGCGAACTATGGCGGCATCGGCGCGGTGATCGGCCACGAGATCGGCCACGGCTTCGACGACCAGGGTTCGAAGTACGACGGCGACGGCAATCTGCAGTCCTGGTGGACCGATGAAGATCGCAAACGCTTCGAGGAGCGCACCGCGGCGCTGATCTCGCAGTACGACACCTACGAGCCGCTGCCCGGCCAGCATGTCAACGGCGCCTTCACGATCGGCGAGAACATCGGCGATCTCGGCGGTCTGTCGATTGCGTATCGCGCCTACAAGATGTCGCACCCACAGCCGGAAACGATCGACGGTCTGACCGGCGACCAGCGCGTATTTCTCGGTTGGGCGCAGGTCTGGCGGCGCAATTACAAGGACGAGAACCTCTTGCAGCGCCTCAAATCGGATCCGCATTCGCCGTCCGAATATCGCTGCAATGGCATCGTTCGGAACATTCCGGCCTGGTATGAGGCCTACGGAGTGAAGGAAGGCGACAAGCTTTACCTGTCGCCCGAGCAGCGTGTCCGTATCTGGTAATAGATTGAAAATAAACAAAAAAGGGCCGACATCGTCGGCCCTTTTTATTGCGGCTCCAGCGGCTAAGTCAGAATCTCGCAAAACTAACCAGTAACTTCATTCCCCAAAAAAGTGCAAGCGCGTTCGTCCGGAATTTGCCACCGGCTGTCGCCGCGCTTTGATTTCGGCGAGCGTGCAGTGCAATATCCCTCACAGAAGTAAGGGCTTATCAGATCGGGGAACTGCATGCGGTGCGCGTCGGCAATGGCCTGGGAGGGCATTGTCGCTGTCATTGCGGGTCGCCGCGCTGACGCTTTTGAATGTGCCGGTCACGAATCCGGCACACCATCAACTGAGAGCACTGATGCGTATTGTTTCCCTGCGTTACCTGTTGCCGATCGCGGCATTGTTCATCGCCGCCTGCGGCGACGATTCCATCCGCAGCCCGGATCTTCCCCTCGACCGGCTCGTCTCGGGCCCGACAATCACCTGCACGCCTTCGGGCCCGCTCGCGGTTGGCGAAACGACTCAGTGCGCCGCTACCGCTTGCGTCTATCAATCGGTTGACGCCGAAGGCAACGTGACGCGCGATACCTCGCGCGCATGCCCGACAGCGACCTGGTCGGTCAGCAACGACAACGGCACGATCGACGAAGGTGGCCTGTTCACCGCGACCAAGCCGGGAACGGTTGTCGTCACCGGCACCATCGAGGGTGGTTCGGACGACATCACGATCACGGTGTCGGCTGCCTGCGCCGATAGCGTCGCCGATTTCACGATCAGCCCGGTCAACGCAACGACGATCGCCGGTTCGGCACCGACGACCTACCGCGCCTCGCTGGTGCTCAGCGACAACTCGACGGTGGACGTCACGGCAGGCACCACCTGGGCCAGCTCCGACAATCGCGTCACGTTCACCGGCAACGTCGCAAGCACGCCGGCGGATATCGACGGCGATTTCACCGCAACGATCACCGGTAGCTACAACGGTTCGCTGCTCTGCGACGACGTGACTGGCCCGGCGACCCGCTCGACCAGCCTCACCGTCACCGAGTCGACGGTCGTCGCCAACGGCGGCATCTGCATCGGCGTGATCCCGCCGGCCGTGGACTTCGATGGCTGCCGTCCGGATACCGGCGCCTGCGTGCTGCCCGAGGCGCCGATCGAACTGGCGTTCACCAACCCGCCGCAGACGCGCGACCTGCTGATCCGTGCCCGCTACACCAACGGCACCGAGTGCAACGTGACGAACACTGCGACGATCACGTCGAACAACACCGGCATTGCGACGGTCAGCAACGGTACGGTCAGCGGTGTCGGCGTCGGTGCAACGACGATCGCCGCCACGTTCCTGGGCCAGACCGCCACGCCGCGTCCGGTCACGGTGACCGCGGGCCAGGTGCTCGGCGCCAACAGCCTCAAGGTCTTCACCAAGCAGCCGTTCACGGAAACCGAGCAGATCACGTTCGCGCGCGCCAACAACAACAAGTTCGCCTGCGTGGGTTCCAACAACCTCGTTGCCGATGGTCTCGCCGGCAATCCGCCGCGCGCCGGCCTGCTGACCTATGCGCTGGCTGCAACTTGCGCCGCGGACATGCTCGACGAGGACGGCAATTGCACCGCCGTGCCGCCGATCGATCCGGAGAATCCGCCGGAAGAGCCGCAAGTAGCGAGCGCCGAAGGCTTCGATGCGATTGTCCGTACGCGCGCTGCCAATGAAGTCACCAATCCGCAGGCGCCGGACTCCGACCTGCTGGCCGACGGCATCGTCTGGAACAGCGTCGCCGGCTTCTGGAATGGTCCGGAAGAAGGCTGCGACACCGAGGCCGTCGACTCGTCATCCCATGTGGGCGACGCGTACATCGATCCGCGCACCCTGGCGGTGGGCGATGACGGCACGCCGGTCGAGCCGGATCCGGAACTCGATCTGCCGCCGGGTGCGCTGCAGCCGAACGGCGTCGTGTATTCGGTCCCGGGCGTTCGCCTCGGCTTCAGCTGCGTGACCGCGACCTACACCAATCCGCAGGATCCGACCCAGACCATCACCGACGGTATGACGGTGCTGGTGTTGCCGGTGATCAACGACGTACTGCTTCAGAGCGGCGCCGATCCGGGCGGCGACAAGCTGTGCGACGCGCTGTCGCCGCTGTTCGGTTCCGGCCCGCTGCTCGGTCTGGTCCAGACCACGCCGGTGCTGTCGGCGGTCACGTCATCGCTGGCGCCGCTGCTCGAGGGCCTGGACGCAGTGCCGGTCGACGGACTCGTGACGGAGCTGCAGGGCGGCCTGTCCGCACTCACGGCGCCGCTGATCGCCCTGCTGAACGGCACGCTGATTCCGCCGCTCACGGACGGTCTGTGCGTGGTCACCTCGGGTCTCGGTACGCTGCTCGGTGCGCTCACCGGCAACCCGAACGATCCGGATTGCGCGCAGGATCCCGACGCCGAAGAGCCAGCCCCGTAAGCCGGGATCGATCGAAGCATCACCGTAACGACCAATCGGCGGGCCCTCACAGGCCCGCCGAACGCCGATAAGGAACAGAAGAATGAACTTGATCCACAAGCTTTGCGTAGTAACCCTGGGGTTGGCGCCGCTGCTTGCCAGCGCGCAGCAGAACGTACCGCCCGGGCAATGGGTGCCGGCGTCCACCGGTCAGGCGCAGACGGAGCGCGTGGAGCTGCGTCCGGTGCTCGACAATCGCTGGTCGCTCTGGCCGCAGGTCGGCGTGATCCTCTCCGACCAGTCCGATCTCGATAGCGGCATCACCGCCGGCCTCAAGTTGACCCGTCCGCTCGGCGACCATGTCGCCCTCGAGTTCGGCGGCGACTGGGGCAACCTCGAAACCTCCCGCGCCGGCGATTACGAGCGCGTGTCGATTCGCGCCGGCCTGCAGCTGTTCCCGGGCACGCCGTACTACGACGCCGCTTCGGACTTCCAGCCGTTCCTCGCGCTGGGTGTCCACGGCTCGCAGATCGATTTCATCGGCCAGACGGCCAGCGCCTTCGGTCCTTACGGCAGCCTCGGCTTCCTGCAGCGTCTCGGCGACTGGACGATGCTGAGCGTTGAAGGCCGTTACCAGCTCGACAGCGTGAGCGAAGAAGGCCCGCTGCCGGAATCCGATTTCTACACCTGGCAGATTCTTGCCGGTCTGCGCGTCGCGCTCGGCGAGAAGCCGTACGACCCGACCCAGGATGCGGATGGCGATGGCGTGCCGGATGCGCGTGACCGCTGCCCGAACACGCCGCGTGGCGTGCAGGTTGACGTCAACGGTTGCCCGCTCGATTCCGATGGCGACGGCGTGCCGGATTACCTCGATCGTTGCCCGGGCACACCGCCGGGTGCCGTGGTCGGCCCGGATGGTTGCGAACTCGACAGCGATGGCGACGGCGTGCCGGATCGTCTCGACAAGTGCCCGAACACGCCGCGTGGCGTGCAGGTCAACGCCGAAGGCTGCCCGACGCAGGATTCCGATGGCGACGGCACTCCGGACTACATGGACAAGTGCCCGAACACGCCGGCCGGAATCCCGGTTGGTCCGGATGGCTGCCCGCTCGATTCCGACGGTGACGGCGTGCCGGATTACCTCGACGAGTGCCCGAAGACCCCGCCGGGTGCGAAGGTGCTGCCGAACGGTTGCGCGCTGACCGGCGATTGCCGCCGTCCGCGTCCGGGCGAGCAGGTCGATGCCAACGGTTGCGCGATGGACAAGAACTTCATCCTCAAGGGCGTGAAGTTCGAGTTCGACTCCGACCGCCTGACGGAAGCCGCGAAGCTGATCCTCAACGACGTTGCCGAGACGCTGAAGTCCTATGACAACCTCAACGTCCGGCTGGAAGGTCACACCGACGGCGTCGGTTCCGACGCCTATAACCTCGGCCTGTCCGAGCGTCGTGCCAACTCGGTGGAAACCTACCTGATCGGTCGCGGCATCAGCGGTGGTCGCATGACGCCGGTCGGTTTCGGCGAGAGCCGCCCGATCGCCAGCAACGACACCGAAGAAGGCCGTGAAGAGAACCGTCGCGTCGAACTCGGCGTGATCGACTGATCCGAAGCTGGATCACTCAAGAACCCGCCGGATTCCGGCGGGTTTTTTTGTGCCTGTCGATTCGCTTCGGCGTCGATCGACCATCAGCAGGCGCTGCAATTGGCGTACGATCCGCAGCGAAAGAATCGGGAGCACCTGTGGCATCCATCATCTCTGTCAAAGGTCTGAACAAGACCTATGCATCGGGTTTTCAGGCGCTCAAGAGCGTCGATCTGGAAATCCGCCGCGGTGAAATTCTCGCGCTGCTCGGCCCCAACGGCGCCGGCAAGACCACCATGATCAGCATCGTCTGCGGCATCGTCACGCCGACGGCGGGCGTGGTGCTGGTCGATGGCCACGACATCAATCGCGAGTTCCGCGCGGCGCGGATGAAGATCGGTCTGGTGCCGCAGGAACTGTCGACCGATTCCTTCGAGACGGTGTGGGCAACGGTCAGCTTCAGCCGCGGCCTGTTCGGCAAGTCGCGCGACGACGCCTACATCGAGAAAGTCCTGCGCGAGCTGTCGCTGTGGGACAAGCGCGACGCCAAGATCATGACCCTCTCCGGCGGCATGAAGCGTCGCGTGATGATCGCCAAGGCGCTGTCGCACGAACCGAAGATCCTGTTTCTCGACGAGCCGACGGCAGGCGTCGACGTCGAGCTGCGCCGCGACATGTGGGCGATGGTGCGGCGCCTGCGCGACAGCGGCGTCACGATCATCCTGACGACGCACTACATCGAGGAAGCCGAGGAGATGGCCGATCGCATCGGTATCATCCGCAGCGGCGAGCTGATCCTGGTCGAGGACAAGCACGTGCTGATGCAGAAACTCGGCAAGAAGCAGCTGACCCTGCATCTGCAACAACCGCTGGAGCGGATTCCCGACGCACTGGCCGGACAGGGACTGGAGCTGGCCGCCGGCGGCTGCGATCTGGTCTACACCTTCGACGTGCAGAGTGAGCAGACCGGCATCGCGGCGCTGCTGCGCAAGCTCGGCGAGCACGGCATCGACTTCAAGGGACTGGAATCCAGCGAGAGTTCGCTGGAAGACATCTTCGTCAATCTGGTGAGCAAGCGCGCATGAACCTGAATTTCTACGCGATCCGCGCGATCTATACCTTCGAGATGGCGCGCTGGTTCCGCACGCTGATGCAGAGCATCGCTTCGCCGGTGCTGTCGACCTCGCTGTACTTCGTCGTCTTCGGTGCGGCGATCGGTTCGCGCATGGGCGCGGTCGACGGCATCAGCTACGGCGCGTTCATCATTCCGGGGCTGGTCATGCTGTCGCTGCTCAGCGAAAGCATCTCCAATGCGTCGTTCGGCATCTACTTCCCGAAGTGGGCGGGAACGATCTACGAAATCCTGTCGGCGCCGGTGTCTGCGGTCGAGATCGTCATCGGCTACGTCGGTGCGGCGGCGACCAAGTCGATCCTGCTCGGCCTGCTGATTCTGGTGACGGCGCGAATCTTCGTTCCCTACGAGATCGCCCATCCGTTCTGGATGCTCGGATTTCTGGTGCTGACCTCGGTCACCTTCAGCCTGTTCGGATTCATCATCGGCGTCTGGGCCGACAGCTTCGAACGCCTGCAGGTCATTCCGATGATGATCGTCACGCCGCTGACCTTCCTCGGCGGCAGCTTCTACTCGATCAGCATGCTGCCGCCGGTCTGGCAGAACATTGCGCTGCTCAACCCGGTGGTCTATCTGATCAGCGGTTTCCGCTGGGCCTTCTTCGAAGTGTCCGACGTCAGCGTCGGCGTCAGTCTCGGCATGATCGCGCTGTTCATGGCGCTGTGCCTGCTGGCGATCTGGTGGATCTTCAAGACCGGCTACAAGATCAAGAACTGAGTCACAAGCCCAGGTTGAACTGCGCGCAAAAACGCGCACACTAGCTTTACCACACCAGCGCAACGGGAGAGCAAGATGTCGAAGGGCATGGACAAGAAGAAAGAGACGAAGAAGGCACCGCAGAAGACCCTGAAGGAAAAGCGCGCCGCGAAGGCCGCGAAGAAGGGCTGACGGCATCGGGGCTCGGACTCCGGTCCGGCCCCAGCCGCTTCGATGCGTGCTGTGTTCAACCGGCGCAGTGCGCTACTGAGTGTGGCGGCGTTGTTGCTGCAAGCCTGTGTGTTCGTGCCGCGCACCGTCGAGATCTACGACGCCGGCTGCCAGGTGAAATCGAAGCAGATGTACATCGAGCCGATCCAGATCGGCGACTTTGTCGGCTGCAGCGACGAGACTTGTGCCCATTATCTGGTTGCCCTCGGCGCGGTTGCCGCCACCAGCGTCGTCGTGTCGGGCAGCATCGTGATCGTCGGTAACGCGGTCTACTGGTTCGAGATGCAGGGGCGTTGCGACCGCGAGCTCTGAGGCCGCTACAGCCAGTAATCCGAGCGGGACAAGCCGCCCTCTTTTGCGCGAGGGCTCCCCCCAGACAGGTGGGAAAATGCTGCGGGTATTCACGCGCCGATCCGGCACCGCGCCTTCTGTGATGCAGTGCCGATTGCCGGTCTAAGCGCCGGAGCCGATGGGGGATTTTCAGCCGTTCCGGTGTCTTCTCTTGACCTTGATGGCAGCGGCGGCATTGACCGGCCCATTTCGGCTCCAAAACTGCGTGCTAGGCTGAATTTCCAATTATTCCAAGCCACAGCACCAGAGGTAGGACCATGAAGTACGCGTCTTCGATCGTTCGCATCATCGCCGCTGCAGGTACGCTCGCCGCCGTCGCGATGGCACCGGCCGCCGTCGCCGGCGACCAGGATTTCACCATCAACAACGAAACCGGCGTCGAGATCTACAACGTCTACACCTCGCCCGCCAGCGCCAACGAATGGCAGGAAGATGTCATGGGCGCCGACACGTTGCCGAGCGGCGAGAGCGTCGAGATCACCTTCAGCCCGAGCGAAGACGCCGAACTGTGGGATCTCAAGGTGACGGACTCCGAAGGCAACGGCATCGTCTGGACCCAGCTCAATCTGATGGAAATCTCGGCGCTGACCCTGCATTACAAGAACGGCAAGGCCTGGGCTGACGCCGAGTAATTCGCGGCGGACCGCGTCATGCGGCCGGACAAGGGCGCTCCAGAGGTCATGGAGCGCCTTTGCTTTTGCGGACTCGGAAAGCGCACCCGGTAGACGCCCGTGTCCATTTCTCCACGCATTGAATACCTGACGTACGCTGCCGTTTGCGTCGTCAATGCATTGGCGATGATGTTGTTGTTCTTCGGCCATGCGGCGACAGGCTCCGGGATCAAGCCCCTGCTATGGCCTGAAGCACTGCTGTGCATCCTCGGCGTGCTGCTGCTTGCCGCATTCAATGGAGCGAGAGCAAAGCAGGTCGATCAGCCGGGCTGGACGGCGGGTATCGCCACGCTGCTATTGCTCGGGTTGGGGCCGGCAGTGTTGCTGCTGGTGATCTATCTGGCGGCTCTGCCCGAAAAAGGCGTGCCCGGGCAGATCGGCAGGCAGGCTCCGCCGATGATCATCGGTCTGCAGGCCGCAGCATTGCTTCTGTTGCCGTGGCTTCTGCTGTGGGGCATGCGCAGCATCTGGTCGCCCGCCTGACGGTGCCCGGCGCGAACGCAACGTTCAAAGCAGCTTGAGCACCGTATCGACCAGCGTGCGGATCAGACGTTCGCGCGAGAGCTGCGGCGGGCGGTAGAGCACGGTCTGCAGCACGGCGGACCAGACCATGTTCATCAGCAGATAGGTGCTGGCTTCGGGGTCGTCGAAATGCACGACGCGCTGGCTCTTGTGGCGGCCTTCCTGGGCGATGAGCTGCAAGGTGTCGGACAGATCGCGGACCTCGGCGATCTCCCACAGAAAAGGCACTTCGCGCAGCGCAACGCGCAGCAGGTCGCCGCGCTGTTCGAGCGCTGCGGTCATCGCGCGGACCCAGTAATCGATGCCGGCGCGCGGCTGATCCTCCAGCGACAGCGCCACGCGCATGCCCAGCAGCACCTCGCCGGTGATCTCGCGCATGACGTCGCCCAAGGCGACGGCGATGATCGACTGCTTGTTGGGGAAGTATTCGTAGAGCGAACCGATGCTGACGCCAGCCTCCTCGGCAACCCGGTTGGTCGTCACCGCGGCGTAGCCGTGGCGCGCCAGTATCTGAGTGGCCGCCTGCACCATGGCATCGAAGGTGGCCTGCGCACGCGCCTGCCGTGGGCGTTTTTTCGCCCTCAATTCACGGCCTTGCAGTGCTGTTTCGATGCGCATGAGCGGGCGGCGGGATTCCGAGTATTTCCGAGCTTTTATTCAGGTTAAGGTGAATACTGCGGCTTGGAAAGAGCGGCGTCGCTATTGCGCGCAGCCAGGGGCCTGACTTGAGCGGGCTGCCCAGCGGAGAGAGAACGCGGATGAAGACAATCTTGAAGCATGCCGGCGGATGGGGGGCGATCGCCGGCATGGCGCTGCTGGTCGCAGGCTGCGCGGGCGAATACGACGGCGGCGCGGCGGGTGGCGGCAACGGGCCCGGCACCAGCGGCGGCAGCTTCTCCAGCGTCAGCGACTTCTACGACAAGCGCATCGAACCGCGGCTGGCGTTCTGCCGCACCTGTCATATCCCGGGCGGCGTCGCCGATGTCGAAGACGGCCGGCTGTTCATGCTGGCACCTCTCGAAGGCAACGACTTCGCGACGCTGAAGGCTTCGTGGGAAGCGCTGGGCGGCAACAACCCGACCTCGCGCATCCTGCTGATGGCCTCGGGGCAGGAGCTGCCGCACAGCGGCGGCCAGCCGTGGGCGCAGGGCTCGAGCCCCTACAACGACATGGCCACGCTGCTGAAGTGCTTCGAGAATCCGGACGGCTGTCTCGCCGGTGCCGGCGGCGGACCGACCACCCAGGAAGAGCCGCTGCTCGGCAGCAAGCGCGGCGGCCACGCCTGGTTCGATTTCTGCGAAGGCAAGCCCGACGACACGCTGCTGCCGCCGGATCCGCGGTCGCTGGTCGTGTCCGGCGTGAACTCGGGCAGGGCGGTCTACTTCAATGCGTACTGGAAGGACTGTCATCGCGAGGAAGTGCCGGTCGGCGAGGAAGATGCGGCAACGACCTGCGGCGAGCTGCGCGATCAATGGCAACGCGGCGAAACCCTGGTCAAGGGCGACGGTGCAATCGGCGCGGGCTGGTACTTCGGCGGCAACGGCACCAGCGGCAATTTCAGCGCGGCCAAATACAACGCGCTGTGGGAAAGCTGGGGGCTGCCGGGGCGGCCGGACAATTTCGATCTGCTCGCCGCAGAGCGTTACGGCATGGCGATGGGCGCGACACGCAACCCATACCCGCTGGCCGGCGAAGATCCGAATGCGAAGAACGGCGGCAGCGGCCAGCTGCCGGTGGGCCTCACGCAGCTGCGCGAAAGCGGCGGCCGCTGGACCGGCAACATCGGCGTCAATTGCCATGTCTGCCATAGTGGCGGTGTCGGCTACGCCGATGAAGGCGCGGGCCTGGGCGCGGTGTTCGGCGGCAGCAACAGCCTCAGCGAGTTCGGCCAGATCGATGTCGATCTCGGCGGCAGCGCGGCGTCCAGCTCGCTGAAGGTTCCGGTCGTCGTCGGCAAGACGCGCGGCACCAACAACGCACTCGCGCTGCAGATCATCGTCTTCCTGCTGACCGGCGATATCCGCCCGCTCAATCCGAACTTCCTCGGCTTCGCCGTACTGGCACCCAACGGCGGATCGATCGATACCCCAGCCTGGTGGAACATGGGACATCGTCCGGTGAAGTTTCAGGACGGATTCCTCGCGATGGACGCGCTGCGTTCCGACTTCGGCTTCTTCATCCAGGGCGTGCCGGAAGGCTACGACTGGATCCGGCAGCACGTGCGCGCCGGCGATACCTACATCAGCTCGCTGAAGGCGCCGGCCTGGCCGAAGAGCGTCGACACCGCGCTTGCCGAGCAGGGTTCGATCCTGTTCCACAGCAAGGATCTGTGGGCCGACAAGCTTGCGAATCCGGTACCGAAACCCGAGGGCGGCAACGGCTCCTGCGCGAGCTGCCACGGCGCCTACGCGCCGCGCTACGTCAAGGATTCGGCCTATCTCGAAACGCCGGAGCTGGAAGGCATGGCGAGCTACATCGTGCCGCGCAATCTGATCGGCACCGATCCCAAGCGTGTCGACAGCGACAGCGAAGCCGCCGAGCAATACGGCAAGGACAACTTCTTCGCCTATCCGGAAACGATCAACGCCGATCCGGAGCTCGACTGCAGCACGCAGAACCGCGCGCAGATTCGCCAGGGCCGCGAGCCCGGCTATCTCGCGCCGCCGCTGTACGGTGTGTGGGCCAGCGCGCCGTACTTCCACAACGGCTCGGTGCCGAACGTCTGGGAAGTGCTCAAGCCGGAAGACCGCAAGACGATCTGGCGCCGCCTGTCGACGCCGGCGCGCTTCGACCAGATCGGCAGCGTCGTCATGGGCTTCGACACGAACTTCGCGCGCGCCTACGACCAGCAGCGGCTCGGCTGGAAGTACGACGCGCTGAGCTGCGGCGACGAAGGCACGACACCGTACTTCGACTGCAATCCGTCGAACCAGCCGAACGACCCGAGTTTCCAGGCGCTGCTGAACATCCTCAACTCCAGCAATCCGTACCTCTGGTACGTCGGCGCTGGCGCGACGCGCAACGAGCAGCTCGAACAGCGCAAGGTCTACAACACGACGATGTACGGCCAGGGCAACCAGGGCCACGAATTCACCGCGGTGCTCACCGACAACGAGCGTCGCGCGATTCTCGAATATCTCAAGACGCTGTGACGGCGTCTTAACTGCGACAGTTCACGGAAGAATCACCATGAAGACGGCGATGAAAAAAATTCTGCTGAGCGGCATCAGCGCCGCGGCGTTGCTGGTCTCCGCCTGCGCCGAGAACTACGACAATCCCAACACCGCGCCACAACCGACGCCGGATGGCGGCGGCCCCGGCACGCAGGAATTTCCGTTGCTCGGCAGCAAGCGTGCCGGCCATTACTGGTTCGACTACTGCGAGGGCAAGGCCGACGACACGCCGGTGCCGCAGGATCCGCGCGAGCTGGTCGCGCCCGGCATCGATGCTGGCAAGGCGGTGCTGATGAACGCCTACTGGAAGACCTGCCAGGAAGACAATCATCCGGGCACCTGCGGTGAACTGCGCGCACGTTCCGAGCGCGGTTATCGATTGATCGCAGCCAACGGCGAGGTCGGTGCCGGCACGATGTTCGGCGGCGATTCGCCGGATCCAAGTTTCGGTTTCCCGGCGGAGACCTACAACAAGCTGTGGGATCGCGTGTGGCGCATGGACAGCCGCCCGGACAACTTCGATCAGCTGGTGGCCGAACGCTGGGGCATGCCGATCCCCAAGGTGGCGAACCCCTATCCGCAGCCCGGCGAAGACCCCAATGCCACCAACGGCGGTAGCGGCCAGCTGCCGATCGGCCTGACGCAGCTGCGTAATCCGGACGGTAGCTGGACCGGCAACATCGGCGTCACCTGCAACATCTGCCACGGCGGCGCGGTCGGCAATACCGTGGACGGCGCAGACCTGGGACCGATGTACGGCACCAACTCGCTGTCGGACATCACCGTCATGTTCACCGAGCTCGGCATGCTCGTGCCGCAGCAGTCGGTGCTCGCGGTGATCTCGCAGAACAAGGTGCGCGGCACCGGCAACATCACCAACTTCCAGCTGTTCGGCACGCTGACCCTGTTCGATGCGCTGATCCCTTATCTGACCGTGCAGACCCAGCCGTCGACCGGCACCGAGGATCCGCCGGTGTGGTGGAACGTCGGCAGCCGTCCGATGAAGTTCTTCGATGCCGGCATGCCGACCGACGGCAAGCGCATCGAGCTGTCGTTCCACTTCCCCAACGTCGCTTCGCCGAACAACGTCGAAGGCAAGCAATGGATCATCGATCATCAGCAGGACGGCGACAGCTGGCTGATGTCGATGAAGTCGCCGGCCTGGCCCGAAGCCAGACTCGGCGCGATCAACACGCAGCTGGCCGAAGCCGGCGCCGTGCTGTTCCATGCGAAGGACCTGTGGGGCGCCGGCCTCGACAATCCGGTCGCACGTCCGGAAGGCGGCAACGGCTCCTGTGCGAGCTGCCATGGCGCGTATTCGCCGCGCTACGTCAACGACCCGGCGTATCTGCAGACGCCGCTGCTCGAAGGCATTGCCGCGTACGTCACGCCGATCGAAATCATCGGCACCGACAGCAAGCGCCTCGATGGCCACAGCCAGGTGATCTCGAACTACGCGCGGCAGAACTGGTTCGCCTACAACGACGGTCCGAAGAACGAGCAGGGCGTGCCGATCTGCGGTTCGCAGAACGACAGCGCCGTGCGCGGCGACCGCAAGCTCGGCTATCTCGCGCCGCCGCTGTACGGCGTCTGGGCGACGGCGCCGTATTTCCACAACGGCGCGGTGCCCAACATCTGGGAAGTGCTCAAGCCGGAGGACCGCAAGCCGATCTGGCGGCGTCTGTCGATGCAGGGCGATATCGGCGGCGTGCGCGGCTTCGACTACAGCCTCGAGACCGGGTACGACGCGGAACACGTCGGCTGGAACTACGAGGAACTCGCCTGCGGCGTCGGCACATTGCCGCTGATCGAGTGCAGCCCGACCGGCGGCGCCAACGTCCAGGATCTGCTCGGTCTGGTCTGGGCCAACGGCGGTCTGGCCTGGAATCTGCTGAACCTGCCGATCCTGACGACGCAGCAGATCGAGGCGCGCAAGATCTACAACACGAACTACTACAGCCAGGACAACGCCGGTCACGAGTTCACCAGCGTGCTCAACGACAACGAGCGGCGCGCGATCATCGAGTATCTGAAGACGCTGTAAGGCGGGATCGCAGTCAAAGCGAGCGGGGCGCCGCCTGGCGCCCCGCGGATACCCGGATTGTTCCAAACAATCAATGGATTGAGCGCGAGGTCTGGCGCTCTGCCGATCCGAGTGGATTGCGCGACCTTGTGCGCGTAGCTTTAGCAGCTGATTAAACAGATTGCGGCGGCCGCGCCTTGTCCAGGCGCCAGGCACGTTGCTCGAGGAGAATCCGATGGGCCCAAGCATCTTCATTGCCAGGTGCCGTTTTGCAGTGATCGCCGGCATGGCGCTGCTGCTGACGGCTTGCGCGGGCGAATACGACGGCGGCGCGGCGGGTGGCGGCAACGGGCCCGGCACCAGCGGCGGCAGCTTCTCCAGCGTCAGCGACTTCTACGACAAGCGCATCGAACCGCGGCTGGCGTTCTGCCGCACCTGCCATATCCCGGGCGGCGTCGCCGATGTCGAAGACGGCCGGCTGTTCATGCTGGCGCCGCTCGAAGGCAACGACTTCGCGCCGCTGAAGGCCTCGTGGGAAGCGCTGGGCGGCAACAACCCGACCTCGCGCATCCTGCTGATGGCCTCGGGCCAGGAGCTGCCGCACAGCGGCGGCCAGCCGTGGGCGCAGGGCTCAAGCCCTTACAACGACATGGCCACGCTGCTGAAGTGCTTCGAGAATCCGGACGGCTGTCTCGCCGGTGCCGGTGGCGGGCCGACCACCCAGGAAGAGCCGCTGCTCGGCAGCAAGCACGCGAAGCACGTCTGGGCGAGCTACTGCGAAGGCAAGGCCGACGATGCGCAGCTGCCGCCGGATCCGCGCTCGCTGATCCAGCCGGGCTTGGTCGCTGCCGATCGTGCGGTCTACTACAACGCCTGGTGGCAGGACTGCCACGTCAACATGGACGCCGCCGAGCAGCAGGCCAAGACCTGCGGCGAGTACCGCACGCGGCGCGATCGCGGCTTCGCCTTCCTGCTGGACGAACTGCCGGCGGGCAACAGCTCGGCGGAAAGCCACAACAACGCCTGGCAGAAGTGGGGCCTGCCGGGCCGGCCCGAGAATTTCGACGAGCTGTACACGCTGCGCTACGGCCTGAATCACGCGCCGTTCGACAACCCTTATCCGCTGCCCGGCGAAGATCCGAATGCGAAGAACGGCGGTTCCGGCCAGCTGCCGCTGGGCCTGCGCCAGCTCAAGGACGACAACGGCCGCTGGACCGGCAAGATCGGCACCGCCGCGTGCTTCCAGTGCCATGGCGGCCAGATCGGCGATCCGGCCGGCGGCGAGAATCTGCTGACCGCGAAGAACCTCGGCCTCGGCAATAACAACTACGACGTCGTCATCTCCGGCCAGGACAGCTCGCCGTTCGCCGGCACGCCGGCCGCCGCGCTGCTGCCGGCGCTGTCGATCGACGCGCTGTTCAACATCGGCATCAAGCAGCGTGGCCAGAACAACGCGGTCGGCGCCTTCGAATTCCTCATCACGGTGCTCGATCTCGATTCGCTCGGCCTCAATCCGAATCCGCTGAAGACGATCGTCGAGGCGACCGGGCCGCTGGATGTCGCGCATCCGCTCGCGCACACGCAGGACACACCGCCCTGGTGGAACATGGGTTCGCGGCCGCGCAAGTTCTTCGATGCCGGCGTCTCGAACGACTCGACGCGCATCATCATGGCGGCTGGTCCGGGTGAAGCGGCGGAGCTGTTCAGCCCGTCGGGCGATTACTACCGCAACCGCATCGAGCAGTACGACCAGGATCTCGAAGCCTTCTTCCTGTCGCTCGAATCGCCGGCCTATCCGCTGCCCATCGATACCGCGCTGGCCGAACAGGGCGCGATCCTGTTCCACACCAAGGATCTGTGGGCCGAGGACGCCAATGCCGAGGCGCCGCAGCCGCTTGGCGGCAACGGCTCCTGCGCCAGCTGCCACGGCGCGTATTCGCCGCGTTACGTGAAGGACAGCCGCTATCTGGAAACGCCAGCGCTGGAAGGCGTGGCCGGGCACATCTCGCCGCTGGCGGTCATCGGCACCGACACTGCGCGTTCCGACATGCTGACGCCGACGCTGCGCGAGCGCTGGGATTCGACGTTCTGGGGCTACACCGACAACGTCGACGGCTGGACCGCACCCGGCGACAAGGACCCGGTCACCGAACTGCTCGACGACATGCTGCCGGTGGCACTGCGCCCCGAGGGCGTCTGCGGCTGGCAGAAGGAAGTGATCGGTTATCAGGCGCCGCCGTTGTATGGCGTCTGGGCGACTGCGCCGTACTTCCACAATGGGTCGATCCCCACGCTGGAGCAGGTGCTCGACTCCGCCGAGCGTCCGGCGATCTGGCGTCGCCAGCTGCAGCAGAAGGATGGCGTCGTCGGCTTCGACCAGCGTTTCGGCTCGGCTTACGATCCCGTCCGTGTCGGCTGGAAGCATGACGTGCTGAGTTGCACCGACATTCCGGGCAGTGCGCTCAACAACTGCAATCCGCTCAACGAGCAGGGCCCGTCGCTGACGCAGATGGTGCAGAACTTCCTCAACGGTGCCGTCAGCTGGACCGGCCTCGTCAACATTCCGGACCCGGTGCCCGGTTCGGTCGACAAGCGCCTGGTCTACGACACCCGCACGCTGGGCAACGGCAAGGGCGGGCACACCTTCACCGACGCGCTGACCGAGCAGGAGCGCAAGGCGCTGATCGAGTACATGAAAACCCTCTAAGTCTCTGTCCGCAGTCACTATCGCGCCGCCTTCGGGCGGCGTCTTTTTGGGTGCTCCGGCAGGGCGCAAGGACTATCGAATAGAATGCGGCCCCCTGTCTGATCGGTGAGCATCGCGTGGAAGCCCTGCTGAATATCGACCTCTGGATTGCCCTTTTCACGCTGGCCGCGCTGGAAATCGTGCTCGGCATCGACAACATCATTTTCCTGTCGATCATGGCCAACAAGCTGCCGGTGCATCAGCGCGCCAAGGCTCGCACGATCGGCCTCGCGGCGGCCTGCCTGATGCGCATCGGTCTGCTGTTGTCTCTGGCCTGGCTCGCGAGCCTGACCACCGATCTGTTCTCCGTGCTCGGCATGGGCATCTCCGGCCGCGATCTGGTGCTCGGCCTCGGCGGCCTGTTCCTGATCTGGAAGAGCGCCAGCGAAATCCGCGAGTCGCTCGCCCATGCAGCGGCCGTCAAGGAAGAAGTTGACCAGGGCAAGGACGGCATCGTTGCCAAGGCGGCGGTCAGCTTCTTCTCGATCATCGTGCAGATCATGGTGATCGACATCGTCTTCTCGCTCGACTCGGTGATCACCGCGATCGGCATGACCAACAACATCCCGGTGATGGTCGCCGCGATCATGCTCGCGGTCGGCGTGATGATGTTCTTCGCCGGCCCGGTCGGCGCGTTCGTCGAGCGCAACCCGAGCATCAAGATTCTGGCGCTGTCCTTCCTCGTGCTGATCGGCGTGTTCCTCGTCGGCGAGAGCCTCGACTATCACATCGAGAAGGCCTACATCTATTTCGCGATGGGCTTCTCGCTGGTCGTCGAGCTGATCAACATGCGCTTGCGCCGCTTGCTGGCAGCGGCCAAGCACTGAGCGTCACACCAAGTATCGCGAAGCGGCCCGGAAGGGCCGCTTTTCGTTTCAGCGCCTTGACGTCGCCCGGGTGCAACCCGGGTTTCGCATCGCGGCAAGGCGACGGCCAGCTTCGTAGGATAGGCCGTCAGGCCCATCGTCGCGCTCTTGCGGCAGATGATGGGCCTGGCGGCCCATCCTACGTCGGCGATGCCAGTGCTTCGCCGAGCGCACGCATCAGCGGTTTCATGAAGTAATCGCCGTCCGGCATCGCCTGGACGCTGACGCCGTACGCCGCGAGCGCGTCGGCAACCACCGGGCCGACCGCGGCGACGACGCTGCGCTGCAGACCGCGCAGCAGCGCGGCTTCGCGTTCGGCATCGCGGGCGACGCGAAACAGGCGATCGACCTGCGCCATGCTGGTGAATGCGATGGCATGCAGCGTGCCCCGATCGAGTTGATCGATGAGATCGATAACGCGCGCGGTGTCGACCGCATCGGCATAGACGTACGGCGCGACGATCTGCAGCGTCGCACCGGCCGCGCGCAGCGCGGCCTGCAAGGGTTCGTTTTGCACCTGGCCGTAGAGCTGCACGCCCACGCGACGGCCTTGCAGGTCCAGTGTCTGCAGCGTCGCGATGACGCCGGCGGTCGTCGGCTCGGCGGCCAGCAGCGTCGGCTTCAGCCCCAGCTCGCGCAGCGCGCGTCCCGGCTTGGGGCCGCGGACGATCGTGCGGACCTGCGACAGTCGCTCGACGAAGCCCGCACGCAGCGCCGCCTCATGACGGTCGATGCAGGCGACGAGCCGGCGCAGGCCCTCGCCGGTCAACAGGATCAGGTCGTCGCAGCTGCCGGCGTTGAAGGCGCGAATCCAGGCCAGCACCGGCTGCGGATTCGGCGCATCGAGGATCGCGACGAGCGGGCAGCGCAGCACTTCGGCGCCGCGCCGTTCGAGCAATGCCGCGAAGACATCGAGCTCGCGCGTTTCCGGAACCGCGATGCGGCGCTGTTGCAGATTCGGTTCGTCCATAGGTCAGCGGATTCTGAAGCTTTCCGCGCCCCGGCACACGGGCGGCAACAGCGCCTGGGTTCAGACCATCTCCAGCCGCGGCTGCGCAAACGGCGGCGCGGCGGGCGGCGCCTGTCGCGCGCTCCACTCCAGCTGCCAATGCTGCGTCTCGAGGCGCGTCAGCATCGCCTGGACCAGCGCCTCGGCATAGGCGCGACCGAAGCGCGAACGGCAGCGGCGCTGGTCCTCCCAACGCATGAAGCGATCGTCCGGGCCTTGGCAGACGCGGATCAGGAACTCGCCGTTGCCGTCGCGGCTCAGGAAGACCCCCGCCAGCTCGCCGTCCTGCGGCTGCTGCAGCAGATAGCTGGCGAGCAGCTGCTCGTTGTTTTCGATCCACTCGCTGAAACGGGCATGCGAGGCCAGGGCGGGAAGGTAGTTCGTGCTCATGTCCCTGTTACGGCCGCGGGCCGCCCGGCCTGATTAGGACGCTCGCTCTTCCGCGTGTAGGAAAAATGCCCGCCCGGCGTCAGCCGCAGGTGCCGGCCGGTAGGGGCGCTACCAGGCGCGTCCGTACTGGACCGGCGGCTCGATCTTGACCTTCAGCGCTTCGGCGGCGCGGCGCGGCCAGTAAGGATCGCGCAGCATCTCGCGGGCGAGCATCACGACATCGGCCTGGCCGGTGCGGATGATGTGATCGGCCTGCTGCGGCGTCGTGATGAGGCCGACGGCGGAGGTCGGCATGCCGGTGCGCTGACGGATGGCCGCGGCGAACGGCGTCTGGAAGCCCGGGCCGATCGGAATCTGCGCTTTCGGCAGCGAGCCGCCGGACGAGACGTCGATCAGATCGACCCCGTCGTTCCTGATCGCCTCGACCAGCGCGCAGGATTGTTCGAGGTCCCAGGCGGCAACGCCGGGCTCGGCCCAGTCGGTCGCCGAAATGCGCAGGAACAGCGGCAAGTTGTCCGGCCAGGCCTTGCGGACCGCGGCAATCACGCGGCGCAGCAGGCGGATACGGTTCTCGAAGCTGCCGCCGTAGTCGTCGGTACGCTGGTTCGAGATCGGCGACAGGAACGAATGCAGCAGATAGCCGTGCGCCGCATGCAGCTCGATGACCTCGAAGCCAGCGGCCTGGGCGCGCCTGGCGGCGGCGGCAAAATCCTCGACGAGCTTGTCGATTGCCGCGCGGTCCATCGCCTTGGGCAGCGGGCTCTGCTCGCTGAACTCGATCGCCGACGGTGCGAGCAGCGGACGCCAGCCGCGCTTGTCCGGGTCGAGCGCGTGGTTGCCGTTCCAGGGTTCGGTCGTGCTCGCCTTGCGTCCCGCATGCGCGAGCTGGATGCCGGCGACCGTGCCGGTGTGGTGAAGAAAACCGACGACCGGCTTCCAGCTCTGCACGTGAGCATCGTTCCAGATGCCGGTGTCGGCCGGCGAGATGCGGCCCTCCGGCGTGATCGCGCTGGCCTCCGCCATCACCAGGCCGGCACCGCCGACCGAGCGGCTGCCCAGATGCACCAGATGCCAGGTGTTGGCCTTGCCGTCGGTGGCCGAGTACTGGCACATCGGCGACACCGCGATGCGGTTCTTCAGCGTCACGCCGCGCAGGGTCAGCGGTTCAAACAGGCTCATGCTCGGACTCTCGCTTTCTTCGATTTGTGGTCGTCATGACTGCCGCAGCCGCCGGCGAGTTCCCTCGGCGGCGGCTGCGGTTTTGCAACATTCATCCCCGCTTGCGCGGGCGATGAAGGATCAATCGCGATCCGAACGCTTGCGCTCGTGCTCCTTGAGGAACTTCTTGCGGATGCGGATCGAGGTCGGCGTCAGTTCGACGAGTTCGTCGTTGTTGATGAACTCCAGCGCCGGTTCCAGCGCGAACTTCACCGCCGGAACGAGGATCACGTTTTCGTCCGAACCCGACGCACGCATGTTGGTCAGCTTCTTGCCCTTCAGCGCGTTGACGACGAGGTCGTTGTCGCGCGAGTGGATGCCGACGATCTGGCCTTCATACACCTCGTCGCTGGGCTCGGCCATCATGCGGCCGCGCTCCTGCAGGTTGAACAGTGCGTAGGCGAGGACCTTGCCCTGTTCGTTGGAGATCATGACGCCGTTGCGACGCTCGCCGATGCCGGTCGCTTCCGACTTCGGGCCGAAGTGGTCGAAGTTGTGGAAGATCAGGCCGGTGCCCGAGGTCATCGTCATGAACTGGGTCTGGAAGCCGATCAGGCCGCGCGACGGGATCATGTACTCGAGACGCACGCGACCGCGGCCGTCCGGCACCATGTTCTGCATCTTGCCGCCGCGTTCGGCGAGGCCCTGGATGACGCCGCCCTGGTTGCCTTCTTCAACGTCGGCGACAAGGGTTTCGTACGGCTCGCACATCTCGCCGTCGATCTCCTTGAGGATGACCTGCGGACGCGACACGGCGATTTCATAGCCTTCGCGACGCATGTTTTCGAGCAGGATGCCGAGGTGCAGAAGACCGCGACCGGAGACGCGGAACTGGTCGCCGGTGCTCATCGGTTCGACGCGCAGCGCGACGTTGGTCTTCAGCTCGCGCTGCAGGCGATCGCCGATCTGGCGCGAGGTGACGAACTTGCCTTCCTTGCCCGCGAACGGCGACTTGTTGACCTCGAAGATCATGCTCATCGTCGGCTCGTCGACCTGCAGCGTCGGCAGCTGTTCCGGCACCTTGGCGTCGCAGACGGTCTCGGAAATGCCGAGGTCTTCGACGCCGGTGATCGCGATGATGTCGCCGGCTTCGGCTTCGGCCACTTCGACCTTGTCGAGGCCCATGAAGCTGAGCACCTGCAGCACGCGGCCCATGCGGACCTTGCCTTCGCGGTCGACGACCGACACCGGCATGTTGGTCTTGATCTTGCCGCGCTTGACGCGGCCGGTGCCGATGACGCCGACGTAGCTCGAATAGGCCAGCGACGTGATCTGCATCTGGAACGGCTGTTCAGGATGGACGTCCGGCACCGGCACCTTGTCGATGATGGCCTGGAACAGCGGGTCCATGTTGCCTTCGCGGATGTCCGGGCTGTCGCCGGCGTAGCCGTTGAGCGCGCTGGCGTAGATGAACGGGAAGTCGAGCTGCTCGTCAGTCGCGCCGAGCTTGTCGAACAGATCGAAGACCTGGTCGATGACCCAGTTCGGACGCGAGCCCGGACGGTCGATCTTGTTGACGACGACGATCGGCTTGAGGCCCATGCCGAACGCCTTCTGGGTCACGAAGCGGGTCTGCGGCATCGGGCCGTCGACGGCATCGACCAGCAGGCAGACGCAGTCGACCATCGACAGCACGCGCTCGACTTCGCCGCCGAAGTCAGCGTGTCCCGGGGTGTCGACGATGTTGATGCGGTATTCGGTGTCGGTGCGCTTGTCGAGCCAGCGGATCGCGGTGTTCTTGGCCAGGATCGTAATGCCGCGCTCACGCTCCAGGTCGTTGGAGTCCATGATGCGTTCGCCGAGCTGCTCGCGAGCTTCAAGGGTCTGCGACTGACGCAGCAGCTTGTCGACGAGGGTCGTCTTGCCGTGGTCGACGTGGGCGATGATGGCGATGTTGCGAAGGTTCTGGATGCTCATGGGAATACCGCGTTTGGCGTCGCCAGGGTGAGGTGACGTCTGGGTTTGCGGTGCCGGTTGGCAGCGCGGGGCAAAAGGGCGCGGGATTGTACGCGAGTGCCTGCTATTGCGCATTTTTTAGGCGATTTTTACGCCCGGATGACAGTGCAGCGTGCGCGGGACAGGCCTAAAATCCGCGCCTTCGGTCTCTGGGGAATCGCCGGAATGAGCGTTTTGCAGGGGGTTCGGCGCCTGGTTCTGGGCAAGAAGCTCGATCCTTTCGACCCGAAGACCCGCCAGCACCTGGTCCTGGTCGCATTCCTGGCCTGGATCGGCCTGGGCGCGGACGGCCTGTCGTCGTCCTGCTACGGCCCGGAAGAGGCCTTCCTCGCGCTCGGCGAGTATCGCCACATCGCGCTGTATCTGGCACTCGCCACCGCCGTCACCGTCTTCATCATCTCGCTGGCCTACAACCAGGTCATCGAGCTGTTCCCGTCCGGCGGCGGCGGCTACAAGGCGGCTACCCAGCTGATCGGCCCGCATGCCGGCCTGGTGTCGGGCTCGGCGCTGATCGTCGACTACGTGCTGACCATTGCCATCTCGGTCGCCAGCGGCATGGATGCCCTGTTCAGCCTGCTGTCGCCGGGCGCCCTCGGCTTCAAGCTCTACGCCGAGGTCGGCGTGATCGCATTGCTGATCACGCTCAACCTGCGCGGCATGAAGGAGTCGATCACGGTGCTGGCGCCGATCTTCCTGGGTTTCTTCATCACCCACATCGGCCTGATCGTCTACGGCATCCATTTCCATGCGGCCGAAGTCAAAGGGCTGTTCGCGGTGACCTGGGCCGAGACCACGCAGCTGTCGCAGGAAACCGGCTGGATGTTCGTCGTC
The DNA here is from genome assembly GCF_058783185.1 of Fontimonas sp. FW305-C-3. NCBI lineage: Bacteria > Pseudomonadati > Pseudomonadota > Gammaproteobacteria > Nevskiales > Nevskiaceae > Fontimonas > Fontimonas sp. FW305-C-3. The sequence goes on from NZ_JBYSYK010000001.1 coordinate 441,448, forward strand.
GCGCTGTTCCTGCGCGCCTATTCGGTCGGCGCCGGCACCTATACCGGCATCGAGGCGGTCTCCAACAACGTCAACATGCTCGCCGAGCCGCGCGTGCGCACCGGCCATCTGACGATGGCTTACATGGCGTTGTCGCTGGCGGTGACGGCCGGCGGCATCATCCTGCTGTATCTGCTGTGGGACGTTCAGCATGTGCACGGGCAGACGCTCAATGCGGTGACGTTCCGCAGCATCCTGCAGACCCTGCCGTGGAGCGCGGAGACCGCCGAGACCGCGTTGTGGACCGTGCTGCTGCTGGAGGCCGGCCTGCTGCTGGTCGCCGCCAACACCGGCTTTCTCGGTGGCCCCTCGGTGCTCGCCTCGATGGCGGCCGATCACTGGGTGCCGCGCCAGTTCCGCCAGCTGTCGAGCCGCATGGTCACCCAGAACGGCGTGCTGCTCATGGGCATCTCGGCGCTGCTGGTGCTGCTGCTGACGCGCGGCAAGGTCGGCCTGCTCGTCGTGCTGTACTCGATCAACGTGTTCCTGACGTTCTCGCTGTCGCTGTTCGGCCTGTGCCGGCACTGGTGGGATCAGCGGCGCTTCCAGCGCTTCTGGAAAGGCAAGTTCGCGATGGCCGCACTCGGCTTCGTCGTCTGTGCCGCGATTCTCGTCGTGATCCTGGTCGAGAAGTTGATGCTCGGCGGCTGGATCACGGTACTGATCACCAGCGGCGTGGCCGGCATCTGCCTGTTGATCCACCGCCACTACGAAGGCGTGCGCCTGCAGATGCAGCGCATCGACCAGACCTATACGCAGAAACAGGACTGGGACCCGGACCTCCGCGCGCTGCCGACCGACGCCGAGCTGGAAACGGCGGTCATGCTGATGGGCAACAGCCGCGGTGCCGGCATGCAGGCGATGCAATGGGTGCTGGAGCATTTCCCCGGCCGCTTCGGCAACTTCGTGTTTGTATCGATCGGCGAAGTCGACAAGGAAGCCTTCAACAGCGCGCGCAATCTGAAGAGCCTGCAGGCGCGCATCGAGAATTCGCTGAACTACTTCAGCAGCTACAGCGCGAGCCTTGGCCTGCGCTCGAAGACCTACCAGGCCTACGGCGGTGATCCGCTCGGCGAGCTGATGGGCCTGCTGCCGCGCGTGCTGGAGGATTTCCCCAGGGCCACCGTGTTCGCCAGCCACCTGGTCTTCAGCCATGAGACGCTGATGACGCGCTGGCTGCACAACCAGATGCCGATCGCCGTGCAGCAGCGCATGGCCAAGCTCGGCCGGCCGATGATCGTCGTGCCGCTCGAAGTGCCGGACGAGTTGCCGGAACAGATGCCCAACATCCGCTAGCCGCCGCCTGCGCAATTTTCGCGCCGGCGGCGATGGGCGGTTTCCAGCACGAGTCTTGCGAAACCTTCAGGCCTGCCGGGGCGATCGAGAAACGCTGACACGTGAAGGGCTTCGCTCCGACAGTTCCCTGCTGAATCGGCTGTCCTTCGGCGCCTGATCCGCCCGGCACAGTAAACCCTGGGACTGGGGTGGACGGGGCGGATGAAGCATTCTCGAATTTCCGAGCTGGATGGCTTGCGCGGGCTCGCTGCGTGCATCGTCCTGCTGCATCACGCGTTCCCGACGCCGCTGTTCTCGGCCTGGCTGGTCATGGAGGGCTTCTTCTGCCTCTCCGGCTTCCTGATCACGACGATCCTGCTGCGCATCGACCTGTCGCAACCGATCGCGATCCGCAATTTCCTCGCACGCCGCACCCTGCGTATCTGGCCGGTGTACTTCCTCGCGCTGGCTTCGGCCTACCTGCTCGGCGTGGCCTTCGAGCTGCGTCAGCCCGAGCTGTATACGGACATGACCTGGTGGAAGGGCATCTTCTTCCTGCAGTTCACAGAGGGCTATTCGCAGCTCGGCAGCAACGACTACCTGTACGACTACGCGCTGTGGTTCCGCCCGACCTGGTCGTTGGCGGTCGAGGAGCAGTACTACATCCTGTGGCCGGCGCTGATCATGCTGGCCAGAGGGCGCCGCGCCGTCATGCTCGCCGTCTGCGTGGCGCTGGTGATAACCGGCTTCGCGATGCGCGATGCCGGTTATCAGCTGAACCTGCTGCTGACCCGCGGCGACGGCTTCGCGCTGGGTAGCGCGCTGGCGATCATCCAGGAGAGCCTGCCCAAGCGCAGCGAGGCTTTCCGCCGCGGCGTGGTGTGGATGTATGCCGTCGCGTTTGTCGCGGGGCTGTATGTCTGCGGCGAGTACATCGTGACCGGCTACCTGAGCGGTGCCGTGCAGAACTACAGCGACATCATCACCTACGGCGACTGGACCAGGAACGTGTTCTTCGCGTCGCTGCTGGCGATGGGCATCATCGGCCTGCTCCGCAGCGGCCAGCTGAACTTCGCGCGGCGCGCGCTGAGCATCCGGCCGTTGATCTACATGGCCGAGATCAGCCTGGCGCTGTATCTGTTCCAGGATCAGGTGATCACCGTCGTCCGCACGGTCGCGCAGATGCTGCATCTGCCACATGGCATCTGGACCGAGGTGCTTGGCATGGGCTTGAGCATCGTCGCCGCCGAACTGTCGAGGCGCCTGATCGAGCGGCCGGTCAATCGGCTCAAGCGCCTGTTCCCGGCCATTACGCCGGACGGCAAGGTTGCCGAGGTGATCAGTGCCGACGTCGAGGCGCCGCGGCCGGCGCGGCCGGCAACGCCCAGCGGCATTGTTGTCGCGGCGGCCTGAACCCCGTCGCCGCCGTTAGGCGGCGAGCACCCGGGCGCGGCCCGATTCGACAGCGAAGCGGCGCAGCGTCGCCGCCGTCGAGGCGGGGTCGCGGACATCGGCCACCACCCGGAAATCGACCTCCAGTCGTTGCGGCGTCGCCCGGCACTGCACATAGCCGCGCTGCCGGCTGTCGAAGAACTTCACATGCGGGTTCTCCGGCAGGATCGCCGCAAAGGCTTCATAAGGCACGCCGGACGAACTGATTGAAGTGCCGGTGAATTCGGTGGCGACCGGCACCGTGCCTGGCGCCAGCGACAGCTCGCTGGCCCAGAAGGAATGGATGTCGCCGCCGATGACGACCGGGTTCGCGGTCCGCGCCGCGGCCAGCCGGTCGAGGATGCGCTGGCGCGCCGGCGCATAGCCGGTCCACCCCTCGGTCCAGCTGCCGTAGGAGGGGCCCACCAGTTGATCCAGCGGTGCCATCAGCATCGACTGCGCGAGCACATTCCAGCGGGCGCCGCTGCGGCTCAGGCCGTCGAGCAGCCATTGCTCCTGTGCGGCGCCAAGCATGCTGCGCGCGGGATCGGCCAGCGCGGCGCAGTCGGTCACCAGCCGGCCGCCGCCGGCCTGCGGCAGCGGGCAGGCCTGGTCGTCGCGGTACTGGCGGGTGTCGAGCACGTGAAAGGCGATGAGATCGCCAAAGGCGCTGCGCTGATAGAGCGGCATGTCGGCACCGCGCGGGCGCGCATGCAGGCGCAGCGGCATGTGTTCCCAGTACGCGCGATAGGCGGCAGCGCGCCGCGCGAGAAAGCGCTCGGCCGGATCGAAGTCCTGGCTGTGGCTGCCGGCGTAATCGTTGTCGACCTCGTGGTCGTCCCAGCACAGCAGCCAGGGGCAGGCGGCGTGCGCGGCCTGCAAGTCGCGATCGAGCCGGTAGCAGGCGTGGCGGTTGCGGTACTCGTCCAGCGTGTACGGCTCGCCGGCTTCGTGCGGGCGCAAAGGATTCTTTGTCGACGACTCGTAGATGTAGTCGCCCAGATGCAGGATCAGGTCTGGGTTGTCGCCGACCATGTGGCGATACGCCGAGTAGTACCCCTGCTCGTAGTGCTGGCACGACGCGTAGGCGAAGCGCAGGCCGGCCGGCGTGCTGCCGGCGGCCGGCGCGGTGCGGGCGCGACCGGACGGACTGACGGCGTCGGCCCAGCGAAAGCGATACCAGTACAAGCGGTCGGGTTCGAGGCCGGCGACTTCGACATGCAGTGAATGCGCCCAGTCCGGCTCCGCCAGCGCGCGGCCGGCCAGCCGGATATCGCGAAAGCGCTCGTCGGCCGCGACCTCCCAGTCGATCTCGACCGCTGCCGCCGGCATGCCACCGCCGCCGAGCGGCTGCGGTGCCAGCCGGGTCCAGATCACGAAACCGTCGGCCTGCGGATCGCCGCTGGCGACGCCGAGCGTGAACGGATATTCGCCCGGCCGTGGCGCGGGACCGTTGCGTGTCGCGCAGGCGCCCAGGGTCAGCAGGCCCGCCGAGGCCAGCAGCAGGCGGCGCCGATCCGGCGAAACGATCGAACGAGTCATCTGCAAAGTCTGGCGCCGCCGGATGACAGGCCGGTGTCGAGCGCTGCCGCTTGCATCGACAGTTGCCTACAAGTAACTGTAAATTGACCTACAAGTAACATGCGCATCGACTGACGTCCGGGGCCGGTGGCGCACACAAGACCAGGGTCGCTGCAGGTGGGGCAGATTTGAAGCATTCCCGAATTTCCGAGCTGGACGGCCTGCGTGGCGTTGCTGCCTGCATCGTACTGCTGCATCACGCCTTCCCGGTCCAGCTGTTCTGGGGCTGGCTGGCGATGGAAGGCTTCTTCACGCTGTCCGGCTTCCTGATCACAACGATCCTGCTGCGTATCGACCTGACCCAGCCGATCGCGATCCGCAACTTCCTGATCCGCCGCACGATCCGCATCTGGCCGGTGTACTTCCTCGCGCTGGCCTCGGCGTTCGCGATCTGGGTCGCGTTCAAGCTGCGCCAGCCGGAACTGTACGGCGACATGATCTGGTGGAAGACGCTGTTCTTCCTGCAGTTCTCCGAAGGCTACTGGCAGCCTGGCGAAACCGCTTATCTGTACCAGTACGCGCTGTGGTTCCGCCCAAGCTGGTCGCTCGCCGTCGAGGAGCAGTATTACCTGCTGTGGCCGGCGCTGATCATGCTGGCGCGCGGCCGGCGCGGCGTCATGCTGGCGTTCTGCGTCGCGCTGGTGGCGATCGGCTTCTACATGCGCGAGGCGGGTTACGCGCTGAACCTGCTGCTGACGCGCGGCGACGGTTTTGCCGTCGGCAGCGCGATGGCGCTGCTGCAGGAAAGCCTGCCCCATCGCAGCGAACGCTTCCGCCGGGGCGCGGTGTGGATCTATGCCGCTGCCTTTGTCGCCGGCGTTCTGGTCTGCGGCCGGTACGTCGCCGACGGCTACGTCGAGATCAAGGCCTACAGCGACATCCTGACCCATGGCGACTGGACGGTGAACGTGTTCTTCGCGTCGCTGCTGGCAGGCGGCGTCATCGGCCTGTTCCGCAGCGGCCAGCTGGAATTCGTGCGCCGCGCGGTCAGCATCAAGCCGCTGATCTACATGGGCGAGATCAGCCTCGCGGTCTATCTGTTCCAGGACCAGGTGTTCACGGTTTTCCGCACGCTGGCGCAGATGCTCGACCTGCCGCATGGCCTGTACATCGAAGCAGCGGCGATCGTCGCCAGTGTCATCGTCGGCGACCTGTCGCGACGCCTGGTCGAAGGGCCGATCAACCGGCTCAAGCGCCTGTTCCCGGCGATCACACCGGACGGCAAGGTGGCCGAGGTCATCACGGCAGAGCCGATCGTCGCCGCGAGCGCGCCGAAACCGCCCGGCAGCGCGCAGCCGACGGCCGCCTGATCCGGGGTCAGTTCCCCGCGCTGATCGCCGCCGCGGCCTGCCGTGCTTTCGCGCGCGCCGCCTCAACGTCGGCAGCCAGCGCCAGCGTCACGCCCATGCGGCGCTTGCCGACGATCTCGGGTTTGCCGAACAGGCGCAGCTGGGTATCCGGCTCGGCCAGCGCAGCGGCGAGGCCGCTGAACGTCGGCACCTTGTGATCGCCTTCGAACAGCAGCGCGCAGGACGCCGCCGGGCCCTGCTGGCGGATCGCAGGAATCGGCAGGCCGAGGATCGCGCGCACATGCAGCGCGAACTCCGATAGGTCCTGCGAGATCAGCGTGACCAGGCCGGTGTCGTGCGGGCGCGGCGAGACTTCCGAGAAGATGACCTCTTCACCGCGGACGAACAGCTCGACACCGAACAGGCCGCGGCCGCCGAGCGCGCCGGTCACCGCTTCGGCAATCGCCTCGGCCTTTTTCAGCACGGCCGGCTTCATCGGGTGCGGTTGCCAGGATTCGCGGTAGTCGCCGTCGATCTGCAGATGGCCGATCGGCGCGCAGAAGCTCGTGCCGCCCGCATGGCGCACCGTCAGCAGCGTGATCTCGTAGTCGAACGGCACGAAACCCTCGACGATGACGCGGCCGGCACCGGTGCGCCCGCCCGCCTGCGAATAATCCCAGGCCTTCTGCACATCGGACGCCGACTTGACCGTCGACTGGCCCTTGCCGCTCGACGACATCACCGGCTTGATGACGCAGGGAATGCCGATCTTGTCGACCGCCGCGACGTACTCCTCGTAGGTGTCGGCGAACCGGTACGGCGAGGTCGGCAGGCTGAGGTCCTCGGCGGCCAGCCGGCGGATGCCTTCACGATCCATCGTCAGGCGCGCGGCGCGCGCGGTTGGCACGACGGTGTAGCCCTCGGCTTCGAGTTCCAGCAAGGTCGGCGTGTGGATCGCCTCGATCTCCGGGACGATCAGATGCGGCTTCTCGAGTTCGACGACGCGACGCAGCTCGGCGCCGTCGAGCATCGCGATGACGTGCGAGCGGTGCGCAACCTGCATCGCCGGTGCATTCGCATAGCGGTCGACGGCGATCACTTCGACGCCGAGGCGCTGCGCCTCGATCGCTACTTCCTTGCCCAGCTCGCCGCTGCCGAGCAGCAGCATGCGCGTCGCGCCGGTGGAGAGCGGGGTTCCGATCGTCGTCATGGTTGCATCCTTCGCGGCTATGGGTGTTTTCGGGGGCTACAAGCGTCACCGGCGAGGCCTACACTAAGGGCATCGCCGGCACGGCGCGATCCGTGCAGAGGCTCGGCAGGTCGCCATTGTATTGATGTATTGAGAACCAACGCATGCAACGTCGTACCAAGATTCTCGTCACCCTCGGCCCCGCCACCGACGACCCGGCCAAGATGCGCAAGATGCTGGCAGCCGGAGTCGATGCGGTGCGGCTCAACTTCTCGCACGGCAGCGTCCAGGACCACACGCAGCGCGCGACGATGGTCCGCGAAGCCGCGGCCGAACTGGGCATGGTCGTCGGCATCCTCGCCGACCTGCAGGGGCCGAAGATCCGTATCGAATCCTTCAGCAACGGCCCGGTCGAGCTGCTCGACGGCCAGACCTTCGTGCTCGATACCGCGCTCGACAAGAATGCCGGCGACCTCAACGTGGTCGGCTGCGCCTACAAGGAACTGCCGCAGGACGTCGTGGCCGGCGACACGCTGCTGCTCAACGACGGCGCGATCGCGATGCGCGTCGACGCGGTGGACCTCACCCGCATCGTCTGCACGGTACTGATCGGCGGCTGGCTGTCGAACCGCAAGGGCATCAACAAGCAGGGCGGCGGGCTGTCCGCCGCGGCACTGACCGACAAGGATCGCGAAGACATCAAGACCGCCGCGGCGCTCGATGTCGACTTCATCGCCGTGTCGTTCCCGCGCTCGGCGGCCGACATGGAGCTGGCGCGTTCGCTGGTGCGCGAAGCCGGCAGCGATGCCGCGCTGGTCGCCAAGATCGAACGCGCCGAAGCGCTGCCGGTGCTGCGCGAGCTGATCGCGGCGAGCGATGTGGTGATGGTCGCGCGCGGCGATCTGGGCGTCGAGATCGGCGATGCCGAGCTGCCGGGCTGGCAGAAGCGCATCATTGCCGAGTCGCGCGAGCAGAACAAAATGGCGATCACCGCGACGCAGATGATGGAGTCGATGATCACCAATCCGATCCCGACCCGCGCCGAGGTGCTCGACGTTGCCAACGCCGTCATGGACGGCACCGACGCGGTGATGCTGTCCGCCGAGACCGCGGCCGGCAAGTATCCGGTCAAGACCGTGCAGGCGATGTCGCGCGTCTGTATCGGCGCCGAGTCGAGCATGCAGCACCTGCCGCAGCGCGACGTCAAGCGCAACGACTCGCACTTCACGCGCACCGACGAGGCCATCGCGATGGCGACCGCCTGGACCGCGCAGCAGATGAACGCGCACGCCGTGGTGGCCTTGACCGAATCCGGTTCCACCGCGCTGATGCTGTCGCGCACCGACACGCAGATCCCGATCTATGCACTGACCCGCCACGACAAGACGCGCCGCCGCATGACGCTGTGCCGCGGCGTCTACCCGGTCGGTTTCTCGCACAGCGCGCCGGACAGCCGCATCCAGGTCGCCGAGGCGATCGATTGCCTGCGTACCCGCGGCGCGCTCAATGCCGGCGACCGCGTGCTGCTGACCAAGGGCGACGGCACCGGCTCCGGCGGCACCAACGAGATGAAGATCATCAAGATCGCCGACGACTGAGCGCGCAAAGGCGAGTAGGCTAGGGCGGGACCATCGCGAAGACGGAGCAGTCATGACCACCCCGCGCGAATTCACCATCATCGGCCATCGCGGCGCCGCAGGCCTGGCGCCGGAAAACACCCTGCTGTCGATCGACACCGGCATCCGCGCCGGCGCCGGCTGGATCGAGATCGACGTGCAGCACCACGACGGCGAGCTGTGGGTGATGCACGACCTCACGGTCAACCGCACGACCAACGGCAAGGGACTGCTGACCGACCTCAGCGCCGTGCAGATCCGCCAGCTCGACGCCGGTCGCGGCGAACCGGTGCCGACGTTGTCCGAAGTGCTCGACCTCGTCGAACAGCGCGTCGGCGTCAACATCGAACTCAAGACCTGGAACGGCTGCGCCGCGGCCGTCGCCGATTGCCTGCGCGACTATCTCGCCGAGGGTTGGCCGCCGAGCAAGCTGACCGTCTCGTCGTTCCATCTGCCGGAGCTGTGGGAGTTCAAGCAACTGCTGCCGCAGGTGCCGCTCGGCGTGCTGTACTGCGGCGTGCCGCTCGACTGGGCCGGCGTCGCCGGTGAGTTCGGTGCGCGCAGCCTCAACATCTCCAACGAGTTCGTCGACGCCAAGCTGGTCGCCGACGCGCATCAGCGCGGGCTACGGATGAACGTCTATACCGTCAACGACGTCGACGAGCTGAAGCGTCTGCGCGCCGTCGGCGTCGATGGCATCTTCACCGACGTACCAGACCGCATGCTCGCCGCAGTCAAGAACCCGTAGGCTGGGATGAAGCGCAGCGGAATCCCAGCACCGCCCCAAGCATGCGCACCTACACCCGCACTCGGATCGCCGGCGGCACCTACTTTTTCACCGTCAACCTCGCGGAACGCAGGAAAAGCAGCCTGTTGGTCGATTACATCGACGCTCTGCGCGAAGCCTTCCGCCTGACGCAACGCGATCATCCGTTCACGATCGACGCTGTCGTCGTTCTTCCCGAGCACCTGCATTGCTTGTGGACCTTGCCGCCAGGCGATGCGGATTACTCGAATCGCTGGCAACTGATCAAGGCGCGCTTCTCGCGTAGCTTGGCGAAGACCGAAAGCATCTCATCGAGTCGGCAGCGGCGCGGCGAGCGTGGCATCTGGCAGCGGCGCTACTGGGAGCATGCGATCCGTGATGATCGCGACTTCGAACGGCATGCGGACTACATTCATTTCAATCCGGTGAAGCATGGGTATGTCGCAGCTGCACGGGAGTGGCCGTATTCATCGTTTCATCGATGGGTGCAGCGCGGGTTCTATGCCAGCGATTGGGCGGCGCCGCCTATGAGGGAGGATTGGGAGTGAGGTTGCTGGGATTTCATCCCAGCCTACAGGCCTACAGGCCGGCTGAACCGTAGGCTGGGATGTAATCCCAGCATGGCGCCTATCCCTCACTGCGCCGCGCCTGTCTGTGCATCACGAAACCAGCAACCGCCACGCCAAGTGCCACCGCCGTAACGATCAGCGTCGCCAACGCATTAACCTCCGGCGTCACCCCGAGCTTGACCTTCGAATAAATCACCATCGGCAGCGTGCTCGCGCCGGGACCTGATGTGAAGCTCGCGATGACGAGATCGTCGAGCGACAGCGTAAATGCCAATAACCAACCCGCCAGCAGCGCCGGCGCAATCAGCGGCAGCGTGATGAACACGAACACGCGCCAGGGCCGCGCACCAAGATCCATCGCGGCTTCTTCGAGGCTGAGGTCCAGCGAGCTCAGGCGCGAGCGCACGACGACGGTGACGTAGCAGGCGGTCAGCGTGATGTGCGCGAGCATGATCGTGCCCATGCCGCGCTGCGGCCAGCCGGTCGCCTGCTGCAGCGCGACAAACAGCAGCAGCGACGACAGGCCGAGCATGACGTCCGGCATGACCATCGGCGCGGAGTTCATCAGGCTCAATATGCCGCGGCCCGGAAAGCGGCCGAAGCGCGATAGCGCGAGTCCGCTCGCGGTACCGAGCAGCACGGCGGCGGTCGCGCTGACCGCAGCGATCGTGACGCTGCGGCCGAGCGCGGCGAGGATCTGTTCGTTGCCGAACAGCTCGACGTACCAGCGTGTCGAGAAGCCGCCCCAGACTGTCGCGAGGCGTGAGCCGCTGAACGAATAGACGATCACCGAGAAAATCGGCACGTAGAGAAACGCATAGCCGAGCGCCATCACCGTGTACAGCGGCCAGGCCTTGCGCTTCATGAGCGCAGCTCCGGGTTCTCGCGGCGGTTCTCGAGGTACTCGAAGATCAGCGTCGGGATCACGATCAGCAGCAGCATCGCGATCGCGACGGCGGCGGCGAGCGGCCAGTCGCGATTGGTGAAGAACTCGGTCCACAGCACGCGGCCGATCGTCAGTGCGTCCGGTCCGCCGAGCAGATCCGGAATCACGAACTCGCCGACCGCCGGAATGAACACGAGCAGGCAGCCGGCGATGATGCCGGGCATCGACAGCGGCAGCGTGATGCGCGCGAAGGCCTGCATCGGCCGCGCGCCGAGATCGGCGGCGGCTTCGAGCAAGGTGAAGTCGAGCCGCATCAGCGTCGCCGTCAGCGGCAGGATCATGAACGGCAGGTAGTTGTAGACGATGCCGATGTAGACCGCGAGATTGGTGTGCAGGATCGCGCTGCCCGGCTCGATCAGGCCGAGCGAACCCAGGGTGGCCGACAGCCAGCCGTTGGCCTTGAGGATGCCGATCAGCGCATAGGTGCGCAGCAGCGAGCTGGTCCAGAACGGCAGGATCACGCCGATCAGCAGCACCAGGCGCGCCGCCGGTTTCGCGCGCGCGATGCCGTAGGCGATCGGGTAGCCGATCAGCAGGCACAACAGCGTCGACACACTCGCGAACAGCAGCGAGCGCAGATAGGCCGCGACGTACAGCGGGTCCTGTAGCAGCATCGCGTAGCTCGCCGCGTGCAGGCGCAGGCTGATCGCGCCGTTCTCGGCGCGTTCGATCAGCGAGGTGTACGGCGGCGCCTGGCCGAACACGGCTTCGGCGAAGCTGATCTTGGCAACGATGAAGAACGGCACGGCGAAGAACAGGCCGAGCCACAGCATCGGCAGCAGCTTGACGATGAAGCGCCCGCGCTGGGTGCGGAACTCCGTACCGACGGCGCGGAACCAGCCGAACAGGTTGCGGACGACTTCCGCCCAGAAACTCCAGAGGCCGCCGCTCGCGGCGCTCATGTCGTCAGCACGACCGCCGCGGTCGCCGGCCAGCTGAGCCACAGGCCGGTGTCCCACTCATAGTGCGGCGCCGAGCTGCGTTCGACATGCGTCTCCTGCACGCTGACGGTCGCGCCGGCGGCGATCTGTACGTGGTAGATCGAGACGTCGCCGAGATACGCAATGTCGCGCACCTTGCCGCTGACGAGATTGTCGGCCTGCGGTGGCTGCTCGTGGACGTCGATCTTCTCGGGACGCACGGCGACGTTGACGGCGGTGCCGACGGCGATCGGGTCGGCATGCCGTGCCAGCAGCGTCGCGCCGAGCGATTCGCACTGCACTTTCGCCAGGCCGGTGGCCTCGTCGTGCGATAGCACGCGGCCTTCGAACAGGTTGATGCCGCCGATGAACTCGGCGACGAACTTCGACGCCGGGTACTCGTACAGCGCCGCCGGCGTCGAGACCTGCGCGATGCGCCCGGCGTCCATCACAGCGATGCGCGATGACATCGTCATCGCCTCTTCCTGGTCGTGCGTGACCATGATGAAGGTCGTGCCGATGCGCTCCTGGATATTCACCAGCTCGAACTGCGTGCGTTCACGAAGACGCTTGTCGAGCGCGCCGAGCGGTTCGTCGAGCAGCAGCAGCTTGGGCTGCTTCGCCAGTGCGCGGGCCAGCGCGACGCGCTGGCGCTGGCCGCCGGACAGCTGGTCCGGTTTGCGGCCGCCGAGCTGCGGCATCTGCACCAGCTCGAGCATCTGCTGCACGCGGTCGCGGATCTCGTTGCGCGACAGCTTGTCCTGCTGCAGGCCGAACGCGATGTTCTGCGCGACGCTCATGTGCGGGAACAGCGCGTAGGACTGGAACATCATGTTGACCGGCCGCTGGTACGGCGGCATGTCGGTGACGTCGATGCCGTCGATCAGCAGGCGCCCGCGGTCCGGCTTCTCGAAGCCGGCGAGGATGCGCAGCAGCGTGCTCTTGCCGGAGCCCGAACCGCCAAGCAGCGCGAAGAACTCGCCGCGGTAGATGTCGAGCGAGATGTCGTCGCAGGCGTAGACCTTGCCGAAGGTCTTGGTGACGCCCTCGATGCGGACGAAGGGCTGCGCCGCCGGGTCGAGCCAGGGTGCGATCGGCGGTGCTGCGCGCGCTGGCGCGACCACGCCTTACTGCCCGCTCTTGATCGTGGTCCAGGCGCGCACGCGCTGGCGCTGCACTGCTTCCGGCAGCGACACCGGATCGACGAGCTTGGCGCGCACCGCGTCGGGCGGATAGACGCCCGCATCACTGGCGATCTCCGGATTGATCAGCGCGGTCGCGTCCTTGTTGGCGTTGGCGTAGGCGACGAAGTCAGTGATCGCGGCGATGACCTTCGGTTCCATCAGCGTGTTGAGGAAAGCGTGCGCATTGAGCGGGTGCTTGGCGTCCTTCGGAATCGCGATGACGTCGATCCAGCGCTGCGCGCCTTCCTTCGGAATCACAAAGCGGATGTCCGGCACCGGCTTGCCGGCACTCTCGGCGGCTTCGACCGCAACGTCGCGCGCCTGGCCGATGTCGCCCGAGTAGCCCATGACGACGCAGGCATCGCCGTTGGCGAGCGCGTCCTTGTACTCGGCGTTGTTGAAGGTGCGGACATGCGGGCGGATCGCGGCGTAGACCTTCTTCACCGCATCGACTTCATCCGCCGCGCCGGCGTTCGGATCGCGGCCGAGCCAGATCAGCGCGGCGCCGAAGGCTTCCTGATCGTCGTCGAGAATCGTGATGCCGCAGTTGGCGAGCTTCGCGGCGTTGGCCGGATCGAACAGCAGCGCCCAGGAATCCAGCGGCGCGTTCTCGCCGAGCGCGGCCTTGACCTTCTCGACGTTGATGCCCAGGCCGGTCGTGCCCCACATGTACGGCACGAGATGCTGGTTGCCCGGATCGACGTCCTCAAGACCCTTGAGCACGGCCGGGTCGAGATGCGACCAGTTCGGCAGCTTGCTCTTGTCGAGCGTCGCGTACAGACCGGCTTTGACCTGGCGCTGCGCGAACGGCCGTGCCGACGGGAACACGAGGTCGTAGCCGGAGCTGCCGGCGGTCAGCTTGGCCTCCAGTGTTTCGTTCTCGGAGTAGACGTCGTAGTTGACCTTGATGCCGGTTGCCGTCGTGAAATTCTGGATCGTGTCTTCGGCGATGTAGTCCGACCAGTTATAGACATTCAGCAACTTTTCCTCGGCAGCCGGCGCGGCGGCGGACTCACCGGCGGCGGGTGCGGCTTCCTGCTTGTTGCCGCAGGCGGCGAGCAGCAGGACGGCACAGGCAAACGATGTGCGGCGGAGCATCGGGGTCACGGCGGCATCCTTTCGTTGCGAGGGTCAGCCCGGATGGTACGACAGGGCCGTGGCGCTGCCCATATGGCCCGGCGCGGATGTGCCCGGGCGGCTTGAAGCCGTGTATCGTGCGCAAAAATTCAGCCACCGGAGTGCCGCGATGCCGAAGATGCCGCTGTCGTCCCGCCTGTGCGGTCTGTCCCTGTGTTGCGCGCTGCTGGCGGCGCCGGCCTGGGCGCAGGACGAAACTGCCGAGCCGGCCTTCGCCGTCTCCGGCGGCGTCGCCGCGATGACCGACTACGTCTGGCGCGGCGTCTCGCAGACCGGTGGCGATCCGGCGGTGCAGGGTGAGGTCTTCGTCCAGCATGAGACCGGCCTGTTCGCTGGCGTCTGGGCGACCAACGTCGATTTCACCGGCGCCGGCGACGAGGACGACGGCATCGATGCCGAGGTCGACGTCTATCTCGGCTATTCGCTTGCGCTGGGCGACACGCAGACGCTGGACCTGCAGGCGACGCGCGTGATCTATCCGGGCGCCAACGACGGCTTCGACTACGACTACACCGAGTTCCAGGCGTCGCTGAGTTTCGCCGAATACTTCAACGCGCTGGTCGCCTACTCGCCGGACATCTTCGGCCTCGGCGAAGGTGCGTTCTACTACAGCGCCGGCGCGGAACTGCCGGTCGGCGAGACCGAGTTCGGCGTCAACCTGCAGGTCGGCTATTACGATCTCGACGATGCCGCCGGCGACAGCTACTTCGATTATCTGGTTGCCGTCACGCATCCGCTGGGGCCGCTGCAGCTCGCGCTGCAGTACACGAACACGGCCAGCTACGGTGCGGCGCTCGAGGAAAACCTCGACGACGCCAAGGACGCCGACGACACCGTTGCACTGGTCGTCGGCTGGGCGTTCGGCGAATAACCCCGCTGAATCTGCTTCACGTCATTCCCGCGAAAGCGGGAATCCAGGGAATGCACAGCTGCGCCCTCCGCTCTGGATTCCCGCTTTCGCGGGAATGACGATCTTGAGAGAGCTGCTAGATCCCCAATAGCTGACGCACCGCAGGCTCCATCGCCTTGAGGCCGTGCGCGCGGCCGATCTCTATCGACTGCTCGGCGGCGACGCCGTCGACGTGATGCGCCTTCAGCGCGAACAGCGCGCCGACGCGGTTGCCGCTCGCGCAGTGGACCAGCGTCGGGCCGCGCTTCGCGGCGAGCGCGGCCGACAGTTCGCGCGCCTTCGCCGGCGTCAGGTCGGCGGCGCTGGCGATGGCGATGTTGACGTACTCCATGCCGAGCGAGGCGACCAGCGCCGCTTCGTCGAAGCCGGGGTCTTCGCTGATCGGGCACAGGTTGATCACCGTCTTCACGCCCTGCGCCTGCGCCTGCTGCAGGTCGGCCGGCTGCGCGCGCCCTCCGGTGCTGATGTCGGCGGACGGGGTCATGAAGTTGGGGATATTGAGCTGGGTCGCCATGGCGTGATCCTGGTCGGGTAAAGATCGGGTCGATGCCGCGCAGTGTGCCATCGCAGGTGAATCGATGGCACTTTCATGCTGGAATAGCGGCCATGCAAAGTCTGAATCCATCCTCCGCGCCGCAGGCCGGCAGCGACATCTACGACGTCCGCGATTTTCCGAGCGAGGTGCTGGAGCGCTCGCAGCAGATTCCGGTCCTCGTCGATTTCTGGGCGCCCTGGTGCGAGCCCTGCAAGGTCCTGACGCCAGCGATCGAGGCGGCGGTGCGCAAGTACAGCGGCCGCGTCGTGCTTGCCAAGGTCAATGTCGACGAGCAGCAGGAATGGGCGCAGCGCGCCGGCGTGCGCGGCATACCGAACGTCAAGCTGATCATCGGCGGCCGCGTCGCCACCGAGTTCACCGGCGTGCAGCCGCAGGCGGCGATCGAGCAGTTCCTCGAGAAAGCCTTGCCGCCGCCGCCGACCGATCCGATTGCGGATGCCGACGCACTGCTTGCCGAAGGCCAGGTCGATGTCGCGCTGGAACTGCTGCAGCAGGCGACCGCCGATCCGGCGCGACGGGGCGCGGCCTGCCTGCGTCTTGCACGATTGCTGCTGCTCGACGATCCGGCGGCGGTCGAACATTTCCTCGGCGGCATCGTCGAAACCGACAAGGAATATGCCGACGGCCAGGCGATCCGTCGCGTGCTTGCCTTCATGCGCGAACCCGGCGCCGACCTGCCGGCGTCTCCGGCGAAAGCGCCGTACCTCGACGCTGCGCGGCAACTCGCGAGCGGCAACATCGGCGGCGCCCTCGATCAGCTGATCGAAGCGGTGCGGCTCGATCGCAAGTTCGAGGAAGACATCGCGCGCAAACGCCTCGTCGATCTGTTCGACTGGCTCGGTGCCGCCGACGAGCGCACGCGCGAGTACCGCCTCAAGCTCTACGACGTGCTCTGACGCGGGATTGCGCAGGCGGCATCCGGTCACACTTCGGCCGGTAGGGGCGGCGTACACTCGACCGACGGCCAGGCATTGCCCGGCGCCGCCCTGAGAACAATCACAACGCCGCTGGAGATCCGCATGCCCCCTTCACTGTCCAGCGCTGCCCGCGCTCCGTATTTCGTGCTGCTGTCGGCGGCCCTCGCGCTCGGCGCCTGCAAATCCGGCAATGAAACCGCTGCAGCTGCAACGGCCGCTGCCGAAACCGCGGCGGCGCCCGCCGGCGATGGTGCCTTGACGCCGGATACCAGCAACAGCCGCTGCCAGCTGCTGCCGCCGGAGAACATCGCCGAGTACAAGCGCGCGCATGATCTTTTCAACAGCGCGCCCGGCCTGACCCCGCAGTTCAGCAAGGGCCATCTGTTCAAGGGTGGCGATACGGTGAGCTTCAAGACCACCGAGGCCGGCAGCGGGCCATACGGTGTCGACGTCTCGCTGCTGCGCGATTGCAGCGTCGTCGCGCTCGGCGGCTTCTTCCTCAGCGAAACTTCGCCCGGTGAACTCAGCGGCATGATCCTGACCAGCGCCGCCGGCAGCAGCTATCCCGCGGGCACGCCCGGCCTGATGCAGATCACCAAGACGGTGGTCGATTCCGCGACGATGACCGGCAAGACGACGATCGTCGCCGAGTACACGATCCGCCTGCAGGAACCGGCAGAGTGAGCCTGCGCCATGTTGTGCGCTGCGGCCTGATCGCCGCGGCGCTGCTGACGACGGGCGTGGCCCTGGCCGAGGACGGAACGCCGGTGCCGACCAAGGACGTCGCGGGCCTGAAGGATCCGCCCGGCGTGCAGCGCTATAAGGACGCCGTGCTGTTCCTGCGCGAAGACAGCGAGTACGACGAGCTGAGCCTGCCGACCGGTCCGGCCAAGTACGGACGCACGCCGGATGACAGCTACGATTTCAAGAAGCTCAACGTCGCGTCGAAGATCGAGGCGTCCGGGCGCCGCACGCGGCTGATGTACGTCATTCCCGCAGGCCGCTCGGCGCTGGAGGTGGTGCGCAACTACCAGACGCAGCTCGGCGCCCAGGGCTACAAGACGCTGTACGAATGCAATGCCGACGATTGCGGCGAAGGCATCGACACCTACGTCAGCGAGAACTCGAAGAACTTCGCGAACTTCCTGTATCCGTTCGAGCAGTGGAAGACGGCGGAAAGCACCGTGCCCGCCTGCGCCGCCGCGTTGCGCATCAAGCCGCCGCGCTATGCGCTGCTGAAGAACGCGACCAGCGGCGAGGTCGTCGCGCTGTTCGTGCATGTGCCCGACATCGGCTCGGCCTACTGCGACGAGGCGGCCTGGGCGCAGCGCCAGGTGCTGACGCTGGTAACGGTCAAGCCCAAGGCGATCGAGCAGGCGATGGTCAATCTCGGCGCCGACGAGATGAGCAAGGCGATTGCCGAAACCGGCCGCGTCGCGCTGTACGGCATCCTGTTCGACACGGCGAAGGCGGAAATCAAGCCGGCGTCGAAGCCGGCGCTCGACGAGATCGCCAAGTTGCTGAAGAAAGACACGAGCCTGAGCCTGCACGTCGTCGGCCACACCGATGCGCAGGGCAAGCTCGAAGCGAACTTCGATTTGTCGAAGCGCCGCGCCGAAGCTGTGAAGGCGGCGCTGATCAAGGACTACGGGATTGCCGCGGCGCGCCTCAGCGCCAACGGTGTCGCGTCGCTGGCGCCGATCGCCAGCAACGAGACCGACGAAGGACGCGCGAAGAACCGGCGCGTCGAGCTGGTGCCGTTCTGAGGCGGCTCAGGTCGCCGGCAGCGCATAGCTGCCGGTGACGTGCGCCACGCACAGCGCCGGATCGGCGCTGCTGTACAGATTCACTTCCATGACGACCAGGCGCCGGCCGAGCTTGAGCAGGCGCGCTTCGGCAATCAGGTCGCCGGGCTTGGCCTTGTTGAGAAAGTTGATGTTGAGGTTCGACGTCACCGCCATCAGCAGCGGGCCGAGGTGCGACAGCACCAGCGCGTACATCGCCAGATCCGCCGCGGCGAACATCGACGGGCCGGACAGCACGTTGCCGGGGCGGATCATGCTGTCCCTGTAGGGCATGCGCACCCGCGCCATGCCGGGCGCGACCGCGTCGACGACGATGCCGCTCGCGGACACCAGACCGCCGCGGATCAGTGCTTCGACTTCTGCTGCTGCGAGTTTCAGTTCCACCACAATCCCCTGATGCCATCGTAGGCAAGCTTGAGCGACAACAAGACGAGTATCCAGCGAAACAGGCGCGCGAACTGCGCTTCGCTGACACGGGCGTTGATCTGCTTGCCGAGCGCAGTGCCGGCGACGACGCAGACGCACAGCGCGGCCAGCAGCCACGGATTGGCCAGTGCGCTGAGGCCGACGAAGCCGAGCGCAACCACGCGCAGGCCGTGGCCGAGCAGCTGGGTGAGCGCCAGCGTGCCGATCGTGGTTTCCTTGCGCCACTCCGGGCGGAAGAACAGGCGGCCGACGAACAGGCCCGTCGCGCCCACGAAGGGCCCCAGCGCGCCATTGAGAAATCCGGCGAGCACGAAGGACGGTCGTGCGGGCAGCGCCTTGTCGGCCTGCCCGGGGGCGAGCGACGCGAGGATCAGGCCGGCCATCAGCAGGCAGACGAGATCGCCGTTGATCCTGGCGACGTAGGGCACGGCGAGAAACGTGGCCGGCACGGCGGCAAGCATGAACCAGCCGGCCGCATGCCATTCGACATGCTTCACGTAGGCGATCGTGCGCGAGCTGTTGGAGACGAACTGCACGGCGGCGAACAGCGGCACGGCCTCGGCCGGCGACATGCCGAAGGCATACAGCACACCGATCAGGATCGTCCCGCCGCCCATGCCGGCGACGCCGGACAGCGTCGCGGTCAGGAAACCGACGATCAGGATTGCGGCGTCGACCAGCGTCATCGGGCAGACGGTGCTGCAATCAATGCGGGCGGGTTTCCGGGAAGCGGCCGCGCGGCGTGGCGAGCACGCGCTGCCATTCGAGATAGCTGCGCAGCTCGCCGGTGCTGACGCGGCCGTTGTGATCGGTGTCGACTTCATCGAAGACCAGCGCCAGCTTCGGCATCGCGACCGCTTCCTCGCGCGTCAGCGTGTCGTCGCCATCCTTGTCGGCCGCCTGGAACTCGGGGCGCAGCGGCGTCAGCAGGTCGGGGCGCGCTTCGCCGGGGCGGGTGGCGCAGCCGGCCAGCAGCGAGGCGGACAGCAGAAGCAGCAAGGGCAGGCGGACGTTATTCAAGCGGTGGTCTTCAGGAAGAGAACTTCGGGGGCAGAACTTCGGCGGCAACTCAGGTCACCAGGGTCTTCGCCAGCAACAGCATCAGGCCCATGCCCAGCACGTCGGTGAAGGTGGTCAGGAAGATGCTGCTCGCGGTCGCCGGATCGGCGCCGATCCGGCGCAGCGTGATCGGCACCAGCACGCCGAAGATGCCGCTGCCGGTGCAGGCGCCGACCATCGCGATGAGGATCGCCAGCGCCAGCATCGGCGCATTCTCGGCGCCGGTGTTGGCGGCATAGAACCACATTGCCGCCGCCGCGACGAGCCCGACGAGAAAACCGTTGAGCGCACCGAGCAGGGCTTCCTTGATAACCAGAGAGCGTATCGGTCGGTCGTCGAGATCGCCCAGCGTCAGGCCGCGCAGGGTGATCGCCAGCGCCTGGCAGCCGGTGTTGCCGCTCTGGCCGGCGAGCACCGGCAGGAAGGCAGCCAGCGCGACGATGCGGGTGATCGTGTCCTCGAACAGACCGACGACGACGGCGGCGGTGAACGCGGTGACCAGGTTCAGCTGCAGCCAGGGATGGCGCATGCGGAACGCCTCCCAGAACGTGCTGTAGACGCGCTCGTCCTCGTTGACGCCGACCATGCGGCCGCTCTGCGCGGTGATCTCGATCGCCTGGCGTTCGAACAGGCGCCAGCCGCGCACGATGCCGACCATGCGCTCGCTGTCGTCGACGACCGGATAGACCGGGTAGTGGCGGTGCACGGCGGCGGTGATCGCCTCGCCGGCCGGCATGTCGACGGCGAGCGTGAACGGGTCCGGCAGCATCACGTCGGTCAGCGGCTGGTCGGGCCGCGCGAGCAGCAGGTCGCGGATGACGACCATGCCGATCAGGCGCTCGTCGGCATCGGTGATGTAGAGATAGGTGATCTGCTGCGCATCGCTGGCGGCGCGCAGGTAGTCGATCGCGTCCTGCACGGTCGCGTGTCCCGGCAGGCGGCCGAGCGCCGGTTCCATCAGGTCGGCGACGATGCCGGGAATATCGAGTTCGGTCGTCGTCGTCAGCGCGTCGTCCGGTTGCAGCGCCGGCGGCAGGTAGCTCAGCACATCGTTGGCGAGCCGGCGCGGCAGCTGGTCGAGCACCGCGGCGACGGTTTCCGCGGACTCGCGCGCCAGCAGCGCGGCGCCGTCCATCGGCACGCGTGCACTGACTGTTCGCGACAGCTCGCTGACCCGCTGCGATGAATCCATGCGTGAACTCCGGCGATCGACTGACATCATAATGCCCTGAAACTTCCACCCTTCGACATCTTGCTGCGGGAGAGCCGGAAAATGAGCGATACCCCTTACAAGCTCTGGGGCATGAGCGGCAGCGGCAACTGCTACAAGCCGGCGCTGCTGATGGCCCAGCTCGGACTGCCGCTGGTCTGGGAGGAGGTCGACACGGTCGGCGGCGCGACGCGCACCCCCGGGTTTCTCGCCCTCAACCCCAACGGCCGGGTGCCGCTGCTGCAGCTGCCGGACGGCCGCCTGCTCGCCGAATCGAACGCGATGCTGTGCTACCTCGCCGAAGGCACGCCCCTGCTGCCGGCCGATCGCTACGCCCGCGCGCTGGTCATGCAGTGGCTGTTCTTCGAGCAGTACAGCCATGAACCCTATGTCGCCACCGTGCGGTTCTGGATCTACGTCCTCGGCAAGCGCGAGGAATGGGCGGCGAAGATCGCCGAGGCGCAGGGCAAGGGTTATGCCGCGCTCGGCGTGATGGAGCGGCAGCTGCAGCAGACCGCGTTCCTCATCGGTGAGGCCTACAGCATTGCCGACATCGCGCTGTATGCGTACACGCACGTCGCGGAGCAGGGCGACTATTCGCTGGAGAACTATCCGGCCGTGCGGCGCTGGCTGCAGCGCGTGCAGTCGCAGCCGGGCTTTGTCGGCATGCCGGACGTGATCCGCTAGCGGCATCGGCGCGGCGGTCCGGCGCGCGCCGGAACCGTCCGCGCCACTCGGCGGCGCCAATCAGCCGTTGGGAAGGTTTTCCCTGACACTCAAAAGTAACTTGGCGAGAATTTTGCGGACCACGCCACTGCTTGCTTGCCGAGCCGATCAGGGCCACGACCGCGATGAAACGCAGAACCTTCCTCCAGCTGACGGGCTATTCCGCCCTCTACGGCAGCCTGCTGGCCGACCTGACGCAGAGCGCGCTGGCGATGGAGCCGGCCGAAATCGCTGGAGCCGACCTGGACCTGCATCTGCTGCGCCGGATCAGTTTCGGCCCGACGCCGGCCAGCCTGGCGCGGGTGCGCGAGATCGGTCGCGCCGAGTTCATCGAAGAGCAGCTGGCCGCCCGCGATGTCGACGCCGAGGCGGCGACCGCCGTGCTCTTTCCCTTGATCAACACCTCGGGCCCGGTCATCTACGCGGCCACGCTGGCCGGCCTCAACGTCACGGTGCATCAGCTCGAGCTGCAGTGCGCGATGCTGCATCGCGCGGTATTTTCCAGCGCGCAGCTGTACGAGGTCATGGTCGATTTCTGGAACGACCACTTCAATACCTATCTGCGCAAAAACCCGATCCCGCTCAAGCTCGACTTCGACCGCAGCGTCATTCGCGCCAACGCGCTCGGCAATTTCAAGACCCTGATGAAAGCGACGGTGCGCAGCGCCGAGATGCTCCACTTCATCGACAACTGGCTGAATCGCGCCGGCCAGATCAACGAAAACTACTCCCGCGAGATGCTGGAGTTGCACACCCTGGGCAAGGACGGCGGCTACAGCGAAGCCGACATGAAGGCGCTGGCGCTGATCCTGTCCGGCCTCGGCTTCGTCGTCGATCCGCCCGAAGCGGTGCTGGCCTACGGCGCGGTGCGCTTCACCGACGCGCAGCACGACGGCAGCGAGAAATGGTTTCTCGGCCAGCAGTTCCCCGCCGGCGGCGGCGAGGCGGAGATCGATCGCGCGCTGGACCTGATCCTCGACCATCCCGGCACTGCGCGATTCATCGCGACCAAGCTGTGCCGGCGCTTCGTGGCCGACGAGCCGCCCGAGGCGCTGGTGACGCGCGCCGCCGCGGCCTTCACGAGCAGCGGCGGTGACATCACCACCTTGCTGCGGCTGATCCTCAACTCGGCCGAGTTTGCGGCCAGCGCCGGCGCCAAGCGCAAGCGTCCGCTCGAGGCGATGGTCGGCGCGATGCGTGCCTGCGGCATCAATCAGCTCGAGCCGCTCGTCGATCCCAACCTGTTCGGCGTCCCGGTGGCCGCACCCAATGGCTTGCTGTTCAACTCGCTGGTCCAGGCCGGCCAGGAGCCGTTCGCCTGGGTGCCGCCCAACGGCTATCCGGATCGCGAGAGCTACTGGGCCAACAGCAACACCGATCTGTACCAGCAGAAATATCTGGTCGCGCTCGTCGAGGGACTCGGTTACAGCTACCTGCTGAGCGATCCGTTCGATCTCGCGCAGGGTGGTGGTTCGGTGGCCTCGGGCGTCACCCGCGCAAAGACGCCGCGCAGCGCGGTGAGCAATGCGGTGGCCAATCTGCTGTTCACGTCATTGCCGGCGGAAGCGGCGGCCGCCTGCCTCGCCTTCGTGGCGCAGGACGCCGACCCCGATGCCGAGATGCCCGCCGCGACGCTCGATGCGCGGGTCAAAGGCCTCGTGTTCGTGCTGCTCACCTCGCCCTGGTTCCTGCGGAGATAACCCATGCTTTCCCGACGTGCTTTGCTGGCGCTGCTGGCAACCGGCGCGACCAGCGCCTGCGGCATCGGCAGCAGCGATCCGGTGACCAATGACGGTGCGCAGCCGACGCCGGGGCCCGGCGGCTCCAACGGCGAGCAACCGCCGCAGCACACGCTCGTCGTCGTGTTCCAGCGCTTCGCCGCGGACTGGATCAACATGCTGGTGCCCTACGGCGATCCCGACTACGCGGTCGTGCGGCCCAACGTGAAAGTCGGCTCGCCGATCGTGCTCGATGGTTTCTTCGGGCTGAATCCCGGCATGAGCGCGCTCAAGGAACTGTACGACGCCGGCACACTGGGCTTTGTCAGCGCCACCGGCTGGGTGCCGCTGGATGCGCGCGACCGCTCGCACTTCTTTGCCCAGTCGATCGCCGAGGCCGGCGCCCGCAATGGCGTCAACGATGGCTGGCTGGGCCGCGTGATGCTGCGCGATCACGTCGACTACCAGACCAACAATTTCGCCGCGCTCGCCGCTGAGCCGGCGGTGCCGGCCAGCCTGCAGGGCTATCCCGGCGCGCTGGCGGTCCGCAACTTCGCGGACTATTACCACGGCTCGATCACCGGCGATGACGCCACCGATCTGATCGAGACCATCGCGACGATTGCCGGCAAGCCGGGCGACGACATCCGCCGTGTCGCGGAGAGCATGCGGACGCTGCGTGAGACGCCGCTGCCGGAGCCCGCCGCCAGCTACCCGGCGACCACGCTCGGCAATGGACTGAAGACCGCCGCGCAGGCGATCCGCGGCGGACTCGCGCCGCGCGTGATTGCCGTCACCTCCGACGACGACTGGGACACTCACGTCAGCCAGGTCAGCCGTCACGCGGTGACGCTGCCGAACTTCTCGGGGGCGATCCGCGCCTTCCACGACGACCTCGGCGACCTGATCGGCCAGGTGACGCTGGTGACGATGACCGAGTTCGGCCGCAAGGCAAAGGAAAATCTCGGCGGTACCGATCACGGTACTGCGTCATCGATGCTGGTGATGGGCGGCGGCGTGCGCGGAGGGCGGGTCTACGGGCAATGGCCTGGGCTGGCCGCGGACAAGCTGTTCCAGGGCGAAGATCTGGAACCGACGACCGACTTCCGTTCCGTGCTCGGTGAAATTCTCGCGCGGCGCATGGGCGTGAGCCAGGGCCTGCTGGAGCAAGTGTTTCCCGGCGGCTATGCAGGCGCCGGGCACTGGCGCGGCTTCATGAGCTGAGGGTGCGGCGCCCCTTGCAGGCTGACGCTGCCGCGGCGGTGCTTACCAGCGGTAGTGCAGCCCCAGACTGACCACCGGCCAGTAGCGCAGGCCTTCGATGTCCTGTTCGACTTCGTCGGCCTCGTTGGCGAGTTCGTTGCGGAACGCCGCGGCGCGCGGATCGTTGCTCTGGACATCGAATCCGGCGGGCCCATTGGGATCGCAGGCGGTCAGCGTTGAATCGCAGGCCACGCCCTCGGCGCTCAGCGACACGGACGGCGTCTTCGCAAACATCACGCCGGCGTCGAAGCTGAGGCCGAAGCCGTTGCCACCTGTGGTGCCGCCCCAGCCGAAGCCCAGATACGGCGCGGCCGAGCCGAAATCGATGTCGCCATCGAGGCGGCCGGTCGCGGTGTACTCGCGGCCGCCGACCTCGTACTGATCGTTGTCGCCGACCGTTTCCAGCGTGACTTCCGGCGCCGAGCTGTAGAGGCCGGCACTGACGCGGAAGCCGCCCGCGAAAGGTTTGATATCGATCATCGCCTGCGCCGCGCTGAAGCGGATGTCGCCGTCGTAGTCGATGCCGTCCTCGTCGAAATCGCGGCCGAGCGAGCCGAAGGCATAGCCGCCGCGCAGGTCGATGTAGTCGTTCAGGCGATGCGCGTACTCGACGACGAGGCCGCCGCTGCCGGCGCGCAGGCCGATCGCATTGCTGTTGTCGTTTGCCGCGAAGGCGGGACCACTGGCCAGCACCGCTGCGGTGAGCAGGCTGCGGTAAACGAGAGAGGGGTTCATTGCGCGCTGGTTCCGAGATCGGCAGACAGGTGAATCACGAAATCCGGCGACGACTCGGTGATGACATCCTCGACGACCGCCAGACGCCAGACCTGGCCGCCCTGCTGGCGGTAGCTCAGGCCAAAGCTGAGCAGGCCGCCCGGATCGCTCAGGGCTTCCAGCTCGCTGTCGTCATATAGCGGCGCGTGCGCGTAAAACTGTAGGCCCGCATCGAAATGTTCGGTCAGCGCATAGCCGATCGATGCCCAGCCGAACGGCAGGAACTCGCGCTGCAGCGCTTCCAGCGGGCCGTCGGCACGCTGCGCGCTGAGGCCGCCGGCGACGACGCCGGTCCAGCGCTCCGTCGAGCCGAACACATAGGGCTGCTCGTACCAGACCGCGCCGCCCAAGCCGCCGCCGAGCAGCTCGTCGGCATCGGCGACCGGCAGCTGCAGCATGCCGCGCAGGCAGCCGCCGCTGTCCTGGCAGCGCGCCGCCGTCAGGCGGATGTCGCCGACCGTGTTGGCCCCGTCGTTGACGTCGAACACGAGCGCGCCGTCGCGCACGTAGGCGTAGCGGTAGTCGTCGCGCGGCAGCTGGTCGCGGCCGCCGTTGGGCAGGCCGAAGGTGTCGTGCCAGGACTCAATCGCGGCATCGAGCATGCCGCCGCCGGCGAACAGCAGCGGCACCTCGACGCCGAAATCGGTGCCCGCCCACTGGGTCTGGTACTGCAGGCCGAGCCGCAGGATCTCGCCGTCGACGATCAGGGTTTCGGTGCCGGCGGCGTCGATGACGTTCTCGCTGGTCCAGTCCAGGGTGACGCGCGGCCCCGGGCGGTCATGGCTGGCGCTCGGGATCGGCAAGGCCGCGAAACGGGCCAGTGCGGACTGATTGAAGCTTGGAAAAACAAAGGCCTCGCGTGCCTGGGCCGGGCCGGCCAGCAGGCCGACGAGGCCCAGCAGCGGGGTCCAGCGGGACAGGACGGGGCGGAGTCGAGGCGGGCGCGGGGCGGACATGAAGTTACCGGACGTTTGGACCGAGCCATTGTGCCGCTTCGCCCAGCCCCCGCCCAGAGACCCGGCTGGATGCCCGGCGGACGATGTTGCCCTCTGCATGATCTGCTAGCATCCCCGGCCCCTAGCGTCATAACCGGTTGCAGTCACATGCGTTTCGTTACAGAAAACACCCGTATTGGTTCCGTCCGTGAGGTAGCGACGCCGGCCGCGATTCAGGCCGAGCTGCCGCTGACCGATGCCGCGTCGAAGACGACCTTCGATGCGCGTCGTGAAATCCAGGACATCCTCTACGGCCGTGATGACCGCCTGCTCGTCATCGTCGGGCCCTGCTCGATCCACGACACCGACGCCGCGCTCGATTACGCGAAGAAGCTGCTGCCGATGCGCGAGGCGCTCGCCAAGCATCTGCTGATCGTCATGCGCGTGTATTTCGAAAAGCCGCGCACCACGGTCGGCTGGAAGGGTCTGATCAACGATCCGAATCTCGACGACAGCTACGACATCAACAAGGGCCTGCGCGTCGCGCGCAAGCTGCTGCTGCAGCTCAACGAGCAGGGCGTGCCGGCCGGTGTCGAATACCTCGACATCCTGACCCCGCAGTACCTGACCGACCTCGTCAGCTGGGGCGCGATCGGCGCGCGCACGACGGAGTCGCAGCTGCACCGCGAACTCGCATCGGCGCTGTCGTGCCCGGTCGGTTTCAAGAACGGCACCGAAGGCAGCGTCAAGGTCGCGGTCGACGCGGTGATGTCGGCCTCGCATCCGCACCGCTTCCTGTCGCTGACCAGCGAAGGCCAGGTCGCGATCTTCGAGACCAAGGGCAATCCGGACTGCCACATCATCCTGCGTGGCGGCAGCGCCGGCAC
This sequence comes from Fontimonas sp. FW305-C-3, assembly GCF_058783185.1. NCBI lineage: Bacteria > Pseudomonadati > Pseudomonadota > Gammaproteobacteria > Nevskiales > Nevskiaceae > Fontimonas > Fontimonas sp. FW305-C-3. Next base: position 468,576 of record NZ_JBYSYK010000001.1, read on the forward strand.
CAACTACGATGCGAAGAGCGTCGATGCGGCGGCGGCGGCACTGACCAAGGCCAACCTGAAGCCGAAGATCATGATCGACTTCTCGCACGCCAATTCGAGCAAGCAGCACAAGCGCCAGATCGTCGTCGGCCAGGACGTCGCGCACCAGCTCGCCGGCGGCGACGAGCGCATCATGGGCGTGATGATCGAATCGCATCTGGTCGAAGGCCGTCAGGAAATCGGCCCGCGCGACCAGCTCTGCTACGGCCAGTCGATCACCGACGCCTGCATCCACTGGGACGACACCGCCGAGCTGCTGCGCACGCTCGCCAACGGCGTCGAGCAGCGCCGTCTGCGCCAGGCCCGCAGCGCCTGAGCTCCACCGGCATCAAAAAAGCCCGCGCGAGCGGGCTTTTTTGTGGGCGCGACCCACGCCTGGATCAGGCCATCAGCGCGCTGTCGCTCATCATGTTGCGGCGCAGGCGGCGTGCGTAGATGAACAAGCCGATCGTCACGGCAACCATCACCAGGAAGACCAGCCACGGCGAGCCCATCGGCAGTCCGCGCGGCTGCGCGGGCACCAGCGGCGCGCTGTGCGGCTTTGCCGCCGGCTTCACGACCGCGCGTTCTGCCGGCGGCGCAGCGACATCGGTCGTGCGGGCTGCGGGCGCTTGCGCCGCTGCGACGATCTCGTCATCGGCTTCGGGTTCCGCTTCCGCTTCCGCGTCGGTGGCCTTGGCGAGGGGCTCGGGATTGTCGCGCAGCCAGGCGAGGCTGTACGCCGACAGCGCCGCGGCGAGCTGGAAGCGCGGTGCCGGCAGTGTGAAGTCTGCCGGCCCGGCGGTGGCCTTGGGCTTGTCGCGCACCGGCTTGTCGCGCGGCATGGGCGTTGCCGCTGCGGCCTGAGCGGTCTCGGCCGGCAGCGGTGCTGCGCTTGCCAATGCGATGCGGGTATCGATCGCCGCGGATTCGTCGGCGGCGCCGGCCACACCGGATGCCACCGGCGCCTCGGCAGACGGCGGATCGAGCAGGACCGGCAGCTCGCGGACGATGCGCATCGCCGCCTGGCCGACTTCGATACGCAGCGTCAGCAAGGGCTCCCACACCGGCAGGCTGGAACTGATCTGCAGGCGCTGATGCACATCGTCGAGCGCGACGATGTCGAGCCGGATCGCGCCCGGCACGCCGGCGATGGTCCAGGCTTCGGAACCGTCGGTATTGATCAGCCGCGCGACCGGCAGTCCGCCGCTGCTGTGATCCGACTCGATCGCCACGTCGACCCGCAGCGGCTCGCCGAGGCTGGACATGATTTCCGGCGCACCGAGCGACAGCGCGGCCGCCGGCAGCGCGGTCGCCAGCATCAACAGCGCCGCGAGGGCCCGGGCCATGCCTGGTGGCAGGCCGCCGCGTCGGCGAGAGTTGGCTTGAGAGTCTTTGATGGCAGGCAACGGATGGGCCAGGTTAGCGTGCTAAGTTACTACAGCTCGCTGACCCTGCCTGCCCCCCATATGGGTCGGATTCTTGCGGGAAAACAAAGGCTAGGATGCGCGCGAAAAATTATTCGAGGGGACTATGGCAGCGGCTGCGTCAGCGCGAAAGAAAGCACCGGGATCCCTGAGGGCTTGGCTCGACGGGCGCCGTCGCGTCTGGGGCCAGTTGCGCTACGCCATCTATGTCGGCCTGCTGGTGTTCAGCACCGCGTTCGTCGTCTTCGGCCTGCTGATGACGAAGCTGATGATTCCCGCCGACGGCGTCTTCACGTATCTCGGCCACAGCTACAGCGGCCGCGAACTGCAGCGCCAGGTCTTTCTGCCGTACTGGGGCATCGTCATGATCATGACGGCGCTGATCTATCTGTATCTGCTGCGCATCCTGATCCTGCCCGCGGAAGTGCTGCGCAACCGTCTGAGCATGGGTCAGCGCAAGCGGCGTGAATCGCCGGACGCGGCAACGGAATCGGCCTATCGCCCCGAAGACATCGAAGTCCTCGAGGTTTCGGTGCAGGCCGCGCGTCAGCAGGTCGACGACATGCAGGCCCTGCTGGTCCAGCGCAGCGATCTGCTCGGCAAGCGCGAGACCCAGCTCAAGCTCAGCGAGAAACGCCACGCGGCATATGTGGAAACCCTCGCCGAAGCGGCGATCGAGACCGACGCCGAGGCCGTCATCGTGTCGGCAACCGCAATGGCGGCACAGCTGCTCGGCACGTCCGCCGCCGCGCTGGTCGGCAAGCGCATCGTCGACGTTCTCGCGGTGTTCGATGGCGAAAAGGAAAAGTGGCGCGAGCACTCGCTGGCTCCGCAGGTCGCGGGGCTGCTGACCGCGGGCGCATCCACGCCTTGGCTGTATCGCGGTGTCATGGCGGATCGCAACGGTACGCCGCAGCCGGTGTCGATCACGGTGCTGCCGTTCGACAGCGGCAGCCAGTCGCTCGGCGGCACGATCAGGCTGTTCGCCGAAGGCCAGATGCCGGCGCTGCTCGAAGGCACCAACCCCGCCAATGCGCTGCTCGATCCGGAGTCGGGGCTGCCGAACCACCAGGCATTCCGCTCCCGCGTCGCCAAGCTGATCGAAGGCTCGCGAGAACACGCGATGACGCACACCGTCGGCCTGTTCGTCGTCGCCGGCGTTCGCGACGAGGACGATCCGGCCGAGACCTTCCGGCAGAATCTTGCCGGCATGCTGGGCCACACCCTGCGGCGCAGCATGGAAGGCACGGCCGAGCTATACCGCATCGGCGGCGTCGCGTATGGCCTGATCAAGACCGCCGCGCGGCCCGACTCCATGCGCGATCTCGCCGAGACCGTGCGCGCCCTGTGTCAGCTCGACGTCGCGCGTCTCGACGATGAGCGCGGACATCTGACGGTCCGCTACTCCCTGGCCGACCTCAGCAGCGCCAGCGAAAACCCCAACGCCGTCGAGGCGGAGCTGGTGGCGCTGCTGAGCAATCAGGCGACGCTGCGTGCCGCGACCGGTTCGGCGTCCGACAAGGAAAAGGATCTGCTCGTCGCACGCGCACGCTGGGTTGCCGAGCGCATGCTCGACAACCGCCTGCGCCTGACATCGCAATCGGTGCTGACCACCGATGCGGCCATCGCCCGCAAGCCCTGGCTCGAGGTGTTCGTACGACTTGAGGATGACGACGGCCACTGGCTGGAACCGGCGCACTTCCTCAAGGCGGTCGAGCATGTCGGCGAGGTCGATCGTCTCGACAGCGCGGTGTTCGAGCGCATCGTCACCGCCTGCCGCGAGGAGCCGACGCTGCTCGAACGCTACGAAGGCATCAGCCTCAACGTCAGCACGCAGTCGCTGGCCAGCGAGCACTTCCTCAACCATCTGATCGAATCGACGCGCGCGCTCGGCGTCGAGCCTTCGCGCTTCGCGATCGAGATCGACCAGCGCCTGCTGAGCGCGCCGCCGGCGGCGATGTCCGGCGTCGAGCTGCTGTTGTCGGCGGGGGTGCGCATCATCGTCGATGGCTGCAACGACATCCGCGGGCTCGGCCTGATGCGCCAGGTGCGGCCGTTCATGATCAAGCTGTCGAGCGATCTGCTCGACGCCTCGAAGCTGGATCCGGTCATCGATGCCGAGCTGCAGGCCATTGTGTCGTCGGCCAAGGTGCTCGGTGTGCGCCTTTCGGCCAAGAACGTTGCCGACGGCGCCGAGCTCAGACGGCTGTCGGCGCTCGGCATCCAGTACGCACAGGGCGTCGGCGTGGAATCGATTGGGCCGATCGTCGGTTAGGAAGCGTTGTCGATCAGACCCAGATCACGGGCAGTGATCAAGGCCTGCAGGCGGTTGGCGACGTGCAGCTTTCCGTAGATGTTCTTGAGGTGGAACTTGATCGTGTTCTCGGTGACGAACAGGCACCGGCTCATCTCCTTGTTCGTCGCGCCGCTGTCGAGATGCTCGAGCACGCGCAGCTCCTTGCTCGTCAGTGCGGTCAGCAGCGTATAGCCGGCGAGCTTCCTGCGGCTCATGCCGGCGCCCACCGTCGTCGGCATCTGATCGCCGAATGTCATGCCCTTGTCTTCCTCTGCGCTGCGTACGTCGAGATTCATGGCTGGCCTGACAAGCGGATTACATCAGGTACGTCGACTTCCACTGCTGGTAGCCGGCCAGGGTTTCCGGGCCGAGTTCGCGGCCGATGCCACTGGCCTTGACGCCGCCGAACGGCGAGCCGATCGCCGGTGCATAACCGTTGATGCCGACAGTGCCGGTGTGGATGCGATCGGCAACCGCACGCGCATGCGCTTCGTCTTGGCTCCATACCGAACCGCCGAGGCCGAACTCGTTGTCGTTGGCCAGCAGCAGCGCTTCTTCTTCGTTCTCGTACTGGATCAGCGACAGCACCGGTCCGAAGATCTCCTCGCGCGCGATCGTCGCGCTGTTGGAAACATCGGCGAACACGGTCGGCTCGACGAACCAGCCGCGCGACTGATCCTTCGGCCGTCCGCCGCCGGCCACCAGACGGCCTTCCTTGCGGCCGGTTTCGATGTACTTCTCGACCCGTTCGCGATGCAGTCGCGAAGCCATCGGGCCGACCTGCGTCGTGGCGTCCACCGCCAGCCCCACCTTCAGCGACGACACCGTCGTCGCGATCGCGTCAACGAGTTCCTTGTAGCGGTTCTTCGGCACCAGAATGCGGGTGCTGTTGAAACAGGTCTGGCCGTTGTTCAGCAGCGAGGCGAGCGGCAGGCGTTCCTGCAGCGTGCCGACGTCGACATCGTCGAGCAGGATGGCCGCGGACTTGCCGCCGAGCTCGAGGCTGACCGGGCGCAGCAGCTGGCCGCATTCGCGGGCGACGATGCGTCCCGCCGCGGTCGAGCCGGTGAAAGCGACCTTGTCGACGCCGGGATGCGAAACCAGATAGGCACCGACCTCGCGATCGGCCTGCACCCAGTTGATGACGCCCGGCGGCAGGCCGCTTTCGAGCGCTGCTTCAGCCATCAGGTAGCTGTCGAGCACGGTGCCCGGCGACGGTTTCATGACCAGCGTGCAACCTGCCGCCAGTGCCGGTGCGATCTTGCTGAGCGCGAGAGCGATCGGGTAGTTCCAGGGCACGATGGCGGCTACCACGCCGATCGGCTTCTTGCTGACGATGGTCTCGCGACCGAGCTGCGCGGCGCGGCGGTCTTCGACGGCCGGCTTGTCGATCAGGTCCGCGTAGAAGTTCACGAGGCTGAGCGCGATGCCGGCCTCGAAGGCCGAGCTGAGCCACATCGGCATGCCGTTCTGGCTCGACACCGCGAGTGCGAGCGCGTCCTTGCGCTGCTGCAGCGCTGCATCGAAACGGCGCAGAACCGCAGCGCGCGCGGACGGCGTCAGATCGCGCCAGGCCGGCGCTTCGAGCGCCGCACGCGCGGCGGCGACGGCGCGATCGATATCGGCGTTCTGGCCTTCCGGAACCGTGGCAACGCTGGACTCGGTCGACGCATCGACGATCGTGAAGGTCTTGTCCGACGAGGGCCGGACCCATTCGCCGCCGATGAAGAAATGGCGCCGATCCAGATCGGAATTGCTCATGCTGTTCTCCTGCTTATGGTTGCGACTCGAGACGAGTGCCTGCTGTTCTGTCTGCAGGCTAGGGCGGCACTACCCGCCCCACCACTACCCGTTTCGGGTGGCCTGGACAGTGCTCAGTCGGCGCGGCGCAGGCGCTTGATCAGTGCCACGTACGCTTCGGACCGCCGGCTGACGCCGAGCTTCGCGAAGATTTTCTTGAGGTGGAATTTGACGGTGTTCTCGGAGATGTTCGCGCTCGTCGCGATCTCATGATTCGACATGCGCTGGCTCAGGTAGCCGGCGATCTCGCGCTCCCGCTCGCTGAACTGGCCGATGTCCATGGCCGCCGCATCAACGGCCGTTTCCGAGGGGATAGCAGGGCCGTTGCTTTCGGCATCGGACAGGAAGCCGATCAGCGGAGAATCCGGCTGGGCCTGCAGTGAGTGCAAGAAGTGCGCCTTCAGCTCCGGCTGCTCGCGAACCTCCTCGAGCGCCGAGCGCACGAATCCGCTGTCGTGAGCGAGACGCACGCTGGCGGCGAACTGGCGCGCGGCCGGATTGCGCAGTCCGCGCGCCTCCAGCAGCTGGGCCTTGCAGAAGCCCAGGCGCAGGTTCAGCAGCGCGCAGTCCGGTCGCAGTCCCAGCAGCACATCGAGGGATTCGGAGGCTTCCGCATATCGCTCCTCCTTGATCGCCAGCCGGATCGGCGCCAGCGTGCGTCCGGTGAACAGCTCCTCGAACGTCAGCCAGGCCTGATCGGGAATCGCGGTTGCGTCGTGACCCGATCTGCCGCGCTCGGCCCGCTGCTCGCGCTGCAAGGTCTGCACGATTCGCGGCCAGCCGCTCTGTGACGCGATGACCTCGGCTTCGGCAAGCAGGGCGTGGTAGGCATCGTCCTGCCGCAGCGCGCGGTGCGCGCGCAGCGCCGACAACACGCCGACCGCGAACAGGTCCGGAATGGCGCAGCCGAGAATCATGTCGCGGTAGCTGGCAAACGTCGCGAGTACCTCATCGAGACGGCTCGATTCATACAGGCACCACAGATAACAGCAAGCCAGCGGCGCGGTGGCAAACGGCAGATCCAGCGCGCGGCGCTGTGCGATCAGCGCGGTGCTCAGATGCTCGATGGCGTCCGCGGTCCTGCCCTTCAGCAGCAGGCTGAGCCCATGCACGCTGGCGGTGTATCCGGCGCTGAAGAAGGCCTGGCCTTTCTCGTTGTAGGCCTTGGCCGTCGCCAGCGCACGCTCCGCGCCGCGGAAGTCGCCCATCACCAGCTTGCCGAAGGCGTCGAGATTGGCAGCCGCCGCGAGTTCGAAGCTGGTGAAACGATCGAGATCGCCGCGTCGATTCCTGACACGACCGGTGATCCGGAACGCCTGGTCCATCTGGTCGGCACAGATCGCGATGATCGAGCGGACCGGCGCTTCGTCGGGTGGAACGTCGGCGCCGTCTTCGGTCTCGCCGGTGTCCATGATCTTCGCGAGCTTGCCGCGTTGGCGCAGAAACGCCATCGCCCATGCCAGGCGGCGCTGGAGCACCGGGCGGCGCCGGATCTCGCCCAGCGGCAGGCACTCGAACCAGCGATCGGCAATCGACAGCTCGCCGTCGGCGACGAGCCGCTCGGACCAGCACTCGAGGATTTCGGCCGCGGCGGCGAGATCGTTGGCGGCGACGGCATGATGCATCGCATCGCCCGGCACGCCGTTCGCGAAGAACCACTTCGCGGCGTCCTGATGCAGCTGACGGAACCGCTCGGGGGACTCGGTCAGCAGCTGCTCACGCAGCTGGGTGGCGAACAGCGTGTGGTAGCGGAACCAGCCGGAGCCGTCGTCGATCGCACTGACGAACAACCCCTGCTTCTCCAGGCGCGTGAGTATCGCCTTGGAGTCGGACCGCCCCGTCAGCGCGTTGCAGATCTGCGCATTCAGGCGATTGAGGATGCAGGTGCGTTCGAGAAATGCGCGTACATCGGTCGACAGTCCGTCCAGCACGCACTCGGTCAGGTAGTCCGCCAGGCCCTGCGGCCGGTACTGATCCAGGCCCCGGAGCACTTCGACCGGCGACATCCGCGACACGCCCAGGCGGAACAGCTGGATCGCCGCCGGCCAGCCCTCGGTGCGCTGATGGATCGCGTGAATGTCCCGGTCCGATGCCGCCGCCGTTTCGGTGGAACGGAAGAAGCTGCGCACCTCGTCCTCGGAGAAACACAGATCCCGCGCGGACAGCGCCAGCAGCCGGTCCGAGACGGTCAGGCGCGGAATGCCGACATCCGGCGACGACCGGGCCGCGATGAAGATCCTGACGTGCGGCGGCAGCTTGAGCAGGAAATCCTTCCAGAAGGCGAGGACGGACTTGTCGCTCAGCGTCTCGAACTCGTCGATGAACAGTGCAATCGCGCAGTCTTCCTGCTCAAGCAGGTCGACGATCCAGTCGGAGCGGTCGGCGCGACCGCCGCCGCCACCGCCACCGCGCTTCGAGCCGCTGCCGGCGAGCTTTGCGGGCGGCAGGAACTGGCGCAGCATCCGCTGCAGGTGCGCCGCGTGATGGCTCGCATCGTTGTCGGAGTCATCGAGAATCAGCCAGCCGCAGCGAACGCCGCGGTTCTCGCATTCGTCGCGAACCTGTCGCAGGACGGTTGACTTGCCGTGCCCTGCCGGCGCCTGCAGCAGCACGATGGGCGCCGCGTTGTCGGCGAACACGCGGGCGAGTATCGCGTCGCGGCGGATGCGCTGCGGTGTCGGCGCGGCGTCGGACGCCGCGCGGGTGATGGGGCTCGCCTTGTTCATGCCAGCTCTAGTTGATCGTCTCCTCGGATCAAACTACCCGATTCGGGTAAGGGTCTCCGCTACCCGATGCGGGTAGTGGCTGGGGTGGCGGCGCGTTTCCTACGGTGTAGCGCACATCGAGAGGAGACGCAAAATAATGAACGCACCCTGCAACCCGACATCTCAAGGCCGCGATCCGGGCCACGACGCTGGCCATGACCTTGATGTCGTCATTGTCGGCGCCGGCTGGGCCGGGATGTACATGTTGCATCGCTGCCGCAAGCTCGGCCTGTCCGCCAAGATTCTCGAGAAGGGCCCGTCGGTGGGCGGCACCTGGTACTGGAACCGCTATCCGGGCCTGCGTTGCGACGTCGAGAGCGTGCAGTACTCGTACTCCTTCGATCAGGAGCTGCAGCAGGACTGGACCTGGCAGGAGCGCTACGCGACCCAGCCCGAAATCCTGCGCTACGCCAACCATGTTGCCGACCGTTTTGATCTGCGCCGCGACATCCTGTTCAATGCGCCGGTCGCCTCGGTCGTTTACGACGAGCAGACGCGGTTGTGGAACGTGCAGGCCGAAGGCGTCGGCATCATCGCGGCGCGCTTCGTCGTCATGGCGACCGGCTGCCTGTCGGTGCCCAAGGACGTCCAGCTGCCCGGCATGGATCTCTTCAATGGCGAGGTCTATCACACGGCGCGCTGGCCGGAAGCGCCGGTGGATTTCAGCGGCAAGCGTGTCGGCGTCATCGGCACCGGCTCATCGGGGATCCAGGCGATCCCGATCATTGCCGAGCAGGCTGCGCATCTGCATGTATTCCAGCGTACGCCCAGCTACAGCCTGCCGGCGAAGAATGCCGCGCTCGACCCCAAGTACGTCGCGTCGATCAAGGGTTCCTATGACGAACTGCGCGATCAGGCGCGCAAGCACATGGTCGGCATTCCCGGCGAAACCTACGCGGCTTCGGTCTTCGATGTCTCCGAAGAGACGCGCACGAAAATCTTCGACGCCTGCCACGACAGCGGCCTGCCGTTCGCGCTGATGGTGTCGTTCGGCGATCTGCTGATCAGCGAGGAGGCCAATCGCGTCGCCCAGGACTATCTGGCCAGCAAGATCCGCGAGCGCGTCGGTAACCCGGAGCTGGCCGAACAGCTGATTCCGCAGGGCCAGTTCGTAGGTACCCGGCGACTCTGCCTCGACACCAACTACTACGAGAGCTTCAGCCGGCCCAACGTCACGCTGCAGAACCTGGCGCGCGATCCGATCGACGAGATCACCGAGCGCGGCGTGCGCCTGAACAGCGGTGCCGATATCGAACTCGATTGCCTGGTCTACGCGACCGGCTACGACGCGATGACCGGCGCGCTGCTGTCGCTCGACATCCGCGGCGAAGGCGGCGTTGCCCTGCGCGAACGCTGGGCCGAAGGTCCGCGCACGATGATGGGCCTGATGGTCGACGGGTTCCCGAATCTGTTCACCGTCACCGGTCCGGGCAGTCCGGCGGTGCTGAGCAACATGGTGCTGTCGATCGAGCAGCACGTTGACTGGATCGCCGACTGCCTGCGCCACCTGCAACAGAACAACAAGTCCGCGATCCGCGCGCTGCCGGAAGCGCAGGCGCAGTGGGTCGACCACGTCAACGAGGTGGCTCACTCGACGCTGTTTCCGCGCGGCAACACTTGGTACATGGGCGCGAACGTGCCCGGAAAGCCAAGGGTGTTCATGCCCTACCTCGGCGTCGGCGCGTACCGCGAGCTTTGCGACAAGGTCGCCAGCGAGGGCTACCAGGGCTTCGCGATGAGCTGAAGCGTCGCCGCGACACACCATTAAAAATACGAGGAGAGAGCGATGAACGAAGCTGCAGAGAACTCAGGACTGGTCCGGTCCGCACGCCGGCAGCGGCTTGCCGATCTGCTGCACCGCAGTGCCATGCGCTTTCCGGACAAGACGGCGCTGATCTACCGGGATGTCCGGCAGACCTTTGCGCAATTGAACGACACGGTAAACCGGACCGCGAACGCGCTGGCGGCGCGCGGTGTCGGTCGCGGTGATCATGTGGCGCTGCTGTCGCATAACAACCACGGCTTCGTCGTCACCCGCTTTGCGCTCGCGCGCCTGGGTGCGGTCGCCGTGCCGATCAACTTCATGCTCAGCGCGCCGGAGATCGCTTTCATTCTGGACAACGGCGAGATCTGCGCCATCGTCGCCGAGGATGCGCTGACCGCTGTTGCCGATGCCGCGATCGTCGAGGCGCAACGGCCGATGAAGCTGCGCGGCTCGATCCGAGAGAAGTTGGTCACGACGCCGACCGGCTGGGAACTCGTGCAGTCCTGGATGGAGCATCCCGACAGCGCGGAGCCGGACGTTGACGTCGACGACGATGCGCCAGTGCAGATGATGTACACCAGCGGCACCGAATCGCGCCCCAAGGGCGTGCTGCTGTCGGCACGCAGCCTTTATGCGCAGTATGCGAGCGTCATCATCGACGGCGAGATGAGCGCCGACGATGTGGAAGCGCACCCGATGCCGCTGTATCACTGCGCGCAGCTCGACTGCTTCCTGACGACCGATCTCTACCTGGGTGCGACGAGCATCGTGCTGCCGTCCTCGGATGCCGGCACCCTGCTCAAGACGATCGCGGCCGAGAAGGTCACCAAGCTGTTCTGCCCGCCGACGGTGTGGATCTCGCTGCTGCGGCATGCCGATTTCGACGCCACCGATCTGTCGTCGCTAAAGAAGGGCTACTACGGTGCGTCGATCATGCCGGTCGAGATCGTCAAGGAGATCGCGGCTCGTATCCCGGCGCTGCGGCTCTTCAACTTCTACGGCCAGACCGAGATGTCGCCGGTCGCGACGATCCTCAAGCCCGAAGACCAGTTGCGCAAGCTGGGCTCGGCCGGGCGGCCGGCGATCAACGTCGAAACGCGAGTCGTCGATGACAACGATGAGCCTTGCCCGGTTGGCGTCGTCGGCGAGATCGTTCATCGCAGTCCGCATGCGACACTCGGCTACTGGAAGAATCCGCAGAAGACCGCCGAATCCTTCCGCAACGGCTGGTTCCACAGCGGCGACCTCGGCGTCTTCGATCGCGAGGGCTACCTGAGTGTCGTCGATCGCAAGAAGGACATGATCAAGACCGGCGGCGAGAACGTCGCCAGCCGCGAGATCGAGGAAGTGATCTTTGCGCATCCCGCGGTGTCCGAAGTCGCGGTCTTCGGTATTCCGCATCCGCGCTGGATCGAAGCGGTGACGGCGGTCGTTGTCGCGCGCGCCGGGAAAACCCTGTCCACGGAGGATCTCACCGCCTTCTGCCGCGAACGTATCGCCGGCTTCAAGGTGCCCAAGTTCTTCGAGGTCGTCGACCAGCTGCCGAAGAACGCCAGCGGCAAGGTTCTGAAGCGCGAGCTGCGCGACCGCTTCGCCAGCCGCGCCGATGCGCTGAGCTGAACCTCCAATCCCGAACTCAGGACTCCGCCATGAAATCACGAACGAAACTGCTTGCCGGCGCACTGACGCTGGCCACGCTGCTGGGTGCTTGTGGAAAGCCGGACACGCCGCCGGCGCCCGTTGCCGCAGCCGCCGCGCCGGTCGCCGCGGTCGACGGCGCGCGCATCATCAACGCCGACAGCGAGCCCGGTTCCTGGCTCAGCCACGGCCGCACCTACGACGAACAGCGCTTCAGTCCGCTGAAGAAGATCGACACTTCCAACGTCGCCAAGCTCGGCCTCGCCTGGCAGTACCGGCTCGATGTCGATCGCGCGACCGAGGCAACGCCGATCGTCGTCGATGGCGTCATGTACGTCACCGGCGCGTTCTCGATCGTTTCCGCGCTCGATCCGGTGACCGGCAAAGAGCTTTGGAAATACGATCCCAAGGTCGCGCGCGACAAGGGCCGCGACGGCTGTTGCGATGTCGCCAATCGCGGCGTCGCGGTGTGGAAGGGCAAGGTCTATGTCGGCGCCTACGACGGTCGCCTGATCGCGCTCGACGCGAAGAGCGGCGCGGTGGTCTGGACGGTGGATACGGTCCTTGACGGCCGGCGCAGCTACACGATCACCGGCGCGCCGCGCATCATCAAGGACAAGGTGATCATCGGCAACGGCGGTGCGGAGCTCGGCGTGCGCGGCTACATCAGCGCCTACGACAGCGAGACCGGCAAGCAGCTGTGGCGCTTCTTCACCGTGCCTGGCGACCCGTCCAAGCCCGACGAGGACAAGGCGATGGAGATCGCGCGGCCGACCTGGAAGGGCGACAAGTACTGGGAGTTCGGCGGCGGCGGCACGGTCTGGGATTCGATGGCCTACGACCCGCAGCTTGATCTGCTCTACATCGGTGTCGGCAACGGCAGCAGCTGGAACCGCAATGTCAGAAGCCCGGGCGGTGGCGACAATCTGTTCCTGTCGTCGATCGTCGCGCTCAAGCCCGATAACGGCGACTACGTCTGGCACTACCAGACGACGCCGGGCGACACCTGGGATTACACGGCGACACAGCACATCATCCTCGCCGACCTGAAGATCGGCGACGGCATGCGCAAGGTACTGATGCAGGCGCCGAAGAATGGTTTCTTCTACGTGATCGACCGCATCACCGGCGAACTGCTCAGCGCCGACAAGTTCGCGCCGGCGAGCTGGGCGACGCATGTCGATCTGAAGACAGGCCGCCCGGTCGAGAGCGCGGACGCCGACTGGTCGAAGGAACCCCGGCTCGTATCGCCCGGCCCGCTCGGCGCGCACAACTGGCAGCCGATGTCCTTCAATCCGCAGACCGGCCTCGTCTACCTGCCGATGCAGGAGGCGATCGCGTACTTCGCGCCGAAAGATCAGCCGTATTCAGGCAAAGGCACCTGGCACATGGGTTCAACGCCGATCGCGCTGCCGGAAACGCAGAAAGAACTCGACGGCGTCGTTGCCGCGCACAAGGGCCACCTCATCGCCTGGGATCCGGTTGCGAAGAAGGAAGTCTGGCGCCAGAGCTACGTCACCGTCTGGAACGGCGGCACCTTGAGCACGGCTGGCGGCCTGGTCTTCCAGGGCACCGCCGACGGTCGCTTCGTCGCGTACGCCGCCAACAACGGCGACAAGCTGTGGGAGACGCAGGCCAACACCGGCGTCATGGCCGGGCCGGTGACCTACGAGATCAATGGCGAACAGTACGTGACCGTCGCCGCCGGCTGGGGTGGCGCGTTCCCGCTCGCGCTCGGTGCGCTGTCGGAGCCAGCGAAGGTGCGTCCTGAAGCCCGCGTGCTGACGTACAAGATCGGCGGGCAAGCCTCGCTGCCGCCGCCGAACAACGAGCCCGCGGCGCTGCCGGAGCCGCCGCCGCTGACCGCGGATGCGAAGCTTATCGACGAAGGGCGAGAGCTGTACAACGGCCATTGCGGCATGTGCCACGGGCCCAATGCGATTTCCGGAACGGTCATCCCCGACCTGCGCTACCTGAAGCCGGAGAAGCACCAGATCTTCGGCGGCATCCTCGCCGGTGCCTATGCGCAGCGCGGCATGCCGTCGGTGATGGACAAGCTGACGCCGGACAACGCCGAAGCAATTCACCAGTACATCATCAAGCGAGCCCACGATCTTCAGCGGGATCTGCAGGCAGCCAAGCCGGCAGCTTCGGCGGACGGGGCCGCACCGGCGCGCTGACCGCCAGCCCCAGTTCGTGCAGGGAGTCGCCGCAAGCGCGGCTCCCTGCACAAGGGGCCGCTCCAGCGTTGCCGCAGTATTCAGCCGATCTGGGTCCAGGCGCGCAGCTCGTTCTCATGGCGGCGCACGACGTCGCGGCCTTCCTCGATCGCCTGCGCGGCGCGGTGGAAATCCATCAGCGCATAGTCTTCCAGCAGCGGCACCAGAGAAATCTCCGGCGGATCGCCGGCCATGCGGCTGCGCGTGATGCGGTCCTGCATGATGTTGATGCTTGATGCGACGACATCGAACATGCCGGGCCGCTCGCTGTTGCCGCTCTCGAAGTAGCCGATGAGCCTCTGCCAGAAGCCACGCACCGGCTTGGGCGCGATCTGCGCCTCGACGGCCGCCGCGGCTTCGCCCGGCAAGTCGGCCGCGGCGATCTCGGCGGCCTGCGCCTCGCTCGGCACGCCGGTCTGCTCGGCCTTGACCTCATCCTCGACGGCCTGCCGGCTGGCGCGCGACAGATGCCCGCCGACCAGCTGGGCGTTGAGGTTCACCGCGATGACGACGTCCGCGCCCAGCGCACGGCAGGCCGACACCGGCACCGGATTGACCAGGCCGCCGTCGAGCATCCAGCGGCCATCGTGTTCGACCGGCGGAAACATGCCCGGCAACGCACAGGACGCACGCGCCGCGACAAGCACCGGACCTTCGTCGATCCAGATCTCGCGGCCGGTCTTCATGTCGGTGCAGACGCTGAGAAAGCGCTGCTCCAGGTCCTCGATATTGGGATTGGCGTGGCGCGTCGAGAACGAACCGAACAGCCGCTCGCCGCGGACGACGCCGCCGGAGAAGCTGAAGTCCATCAGACCGACGACGTCGCGCACGGTCAGGGTCTGCACCCAGTCGGCGAATTCCTTCAGCTGGCCGGTCACGTAGATGGCGCCAACCAGGGCGCCGACCGAAGTGCCGGCGACCACCTGCGGACGGATACCCATTTCCTCAAGCTGCAGGATCACGCCGATATGCGACCAGCCGCGCGCCGCGCCGCTGCCGAGCGCGAGCCCGACAACGGGCGGTTTTTGTGTTGTCTTCATGCGCGCATCCTAAGCCAAGGACGGCGCGCCGCGCTGCTGCTTCTAGAAACTGTAGGCGACCGCGAAGCCCGCGAAATCACGATCGCGCATGCCGTTGACGCTGCCGCCGTCCGCCCAGCCCTGGTAGTAGAACTGCGTCGTCAGGCGGTTGCTGATCTCGATGTCGGTCGCGATCTGGAACATCATCGTGCCCTCGACGAAGTTCTGCATCGGACTGATCGAGATGCCTTCGACGTCGTGCGACCAGACCAGCTGCGGCTTGTACGTCCAGCCGAACAGCCACTGGTTGTACTCGAGGCGCACGATCGCGCGATAGCCGGCCGCGAACTCGTCGGCGAAGCCGCTGGTCTGCTGCGTCGGTGTCAGGCGCATCGTTACCGGCGAACCGTCCGCTGGCAGGCCGCCGCTGCCGTCGGCGCCGCCGCTCGCATGCGTGTTGTTGTAGTCGCCACCCTCGAACTGCAGCTCGTCGCGCGACGGCATGTCGAGCGCCCAGGTGAAGCCGGCTTCGACGATCAGCTGGACCTGATCCGCGCCGAAGGGATTTTCGCTGCTGCCGAAGATGCGGATGCCGGTGAAGCTCGACTGCAGCACCTGCAGGCGCTCGTAGCCGCGGATCAGCTGGTTGGGTTCGACCGTCTCCATGCCGCGGTATTCGGTCAGGAAGCTTGGCGCCGCATGGCGCCGCGAAGGCAGTGCGAAGTCCGTCGTCGCATGCGCGGCCAGCTGCAGGGCAAGGTCGATTGTCTCCGGCGAGGTCGCGATGGCGAGTGCCGTTGCCGGATCGAGTCCGGCGTTGATCAGGCTCTGCACCGACAGCTGACCGATCGTCGCCAGACCGAGCACGATGTCGTTCGCCGGCAGCGCCGGCTGGATGCCGGCGAACACCACGTCGGGAATGTGGATCTGCACTGGCACGTTCGGCCGGTACGCGGCTTCACCGGCGAGCGACCATTTGCCGAGCGTCGTGTTGAAGCTGGCGCCGAACAGTTGGATGTCCTCGGGGTAGTCGAGGAAGATGCTGGCGGTGTCGATCGGCGTGGGCTCGAGTCCGTTGGGATTGAGCTTCATGCCGCGGCAGTCCGTCGTGGCCTGCAGCACATCGGTCGTCGTATCGGCGATGCAGGTGTGGTCCGCGGCGTACATGCTCAGGTACGGCAGGCGGCTGTGGTAGTTCAGCGCATAGAGGCTGACCTCGGTGCTGATGTCCTGGAAGTAGGTCGTCAGCTTGGCGCCGAACTGGCCGTCGTCGCGCGGCTCGCCGCCCTTCTCGTCGAGCGGCACGGTCAGCGACGTATCGGAAATGTTCACGCCGATGCCTGGCAGGCGCTGGCGCCGTTCGGGGTCTTCGTGAAACTGGCCGACCGTCAGCAGTGCGGTATCGCGGCCGATGACGTCCAGCGTCGAGAAGAAGCTGCCGCCGCTGGGCAGCTCGACGCCGCGCCAGGCGAGTTGATAGAACAGGTCGATCGTCACATCGTCGGTCAGCGCGGTCGACAGCACGACCGCCGGCGTGGTCTGGAACACCGCGGCGATCTGCGTGCCCGGCTGATACAGATAACGCGCGTCGGGCGGATTGATCTCGGCGAGGCTGTTGAGCGCGATCAAGGTCGACTCGCCCCAGCGGATCTGCTGATAGCCGACCGCCAGCGCGAAGTCGTGGTCGAAGAAGTTGAACAATCCGCTGACGAGCAGATTCTCCAGCGTCGCGTCGCTGCCGATCACGCCGCGTGCTTCGGCACTGCGCGGCGTGCGCGACGGCTGATAGGTCGGATCGAAATGGCGATCATCGAAATCGTCATTGACCGGATCGAAGAAATAGGTGCCGCTGGCCTTGAACGTCAGATCGCCCCAGCTCGCTGTCAGCTCGCTGCTGATCTTCGACACGGCGGCGACGACATCGCCCTTGTCGTAGTTCATGTTGCCGTCGTCCTTGTTGACGCCGAAGAACGCGCCCGGCGCGTCGATCAGCTTCCGGTTCGGCTCGGGATTGCCGTTGAACGACACGCAGGCGTCGTCGATGCCAGTGCCGCACAGGCTCGGGTCGAGGTTGTTCTTGTCGATGAAGCGGTTGTCGCGATCTTCGACACGCCACGAAGCGCCGAGGGTCAGGCGCGTGTTCAAGGTGCCGGTGATGTCGGCGTAGTCGAAATCCAGCGCCTGCGCCGGCCCGCTGTCCGCGAGATATACCGTCAGTACTGCCGCCGCGCACAAGCCCCTGCGCTGACGGATCGCTCCTGCCAGAGTTTTCTGCATGTCTACTCTCCACCTGCTCGCCGACTGATCGTCGTTCGCTCAAGGCACCGGTACATTGCCGGTCGCCTCGGCCCCACTGCTTGAAGAAACCTATTGCGGCAACGCCTGCTGCAGATCGCTGCCGGCAAGCACCGGCAGCATCAGCGCAGAAGGCGTGTCGCCCCCGATAGACAGCACATTCACGCCCGGCACCGACAGCATGTACAGCGAAGTGCCGAGCAGATACAGCCGCAGACGATGGCCGCTTTCGAAGCGATTGCCGATCGGCCAGAACTCGATGTTGTACTCGCGCTGCTGCCCGGGCAACGCGAGGTCGTTCTCGCTGTAGATGCCGTAGGGCTGCACGAGCGCGCCGCTCGCGTCGTAGACCGAGCGTTCGGGATCGATGCCCGGATAGCTCATGCGCAGACGGCCGACGCCGACCGCGTAGGCCTGGCCGTCGGGCCAGACATCGCCGAGCACGGCGTAGATGTCCGATACCGGCAGCACGGCCGACAGGAACAGCTTGAGGTTCGCCGGACCGACGACATCCAGCGGCGCGGCGAGCGCCGGCGTCGTGTAGGTCAGCGCCAGCGGTTCCTGCACGGCGAGCTGGGTCAGCAGCGGCAGCGTGTCGAACAGCGTCCGCACGCCGCCGGCGGCGATCGTCGAGGTCGTGTGCGGATCGGTCGCGGTCGGCAGCGAGTTGAGACCGAGATACAGCTGGCTGGCCTTGTCGGCCACGGCCGCGGTGGCGAGCGTGCCGTCGTTGAGCGAGCGCGCACTGCCCGCGCGCCTGGCATCGAGATGCAGGGCCTGCCAGCGCGTGCCCGGCAGCGGCCAGTCGCTGCCGTCGATGCGCGTGAACTCGCCCGCATTCAGTGCGGCCTGGCTGCCGTTGCCGACCAGCAGCTGCACGCGCGGTTCGCGATCGATGCCGTTGGCGATGCCGCGCACGTGATGATCGAACCAGCGCAGAAAATCCGGATACGGACTTTCGGTGCCGGCCGGAAAGCCATCGTGCGCGCCGAACACACGCAGCTGGGTGTCGATGCCCTGTGCGCGCAGCATCCTGTAACTCTCGAACGGTCCGCGCGGTTCGGGATCGTAGAAGCTGGTCGCGGCCATGACCGGGAAGCGGTTGGGGCCGGGCCGCTGCGTGCGATCGAGCCAGTAGGCGTCTTCCGAAGTGTGCAGAAGAATGCCGACGTCGAGGCCGAGCATGCCCAGGCCCGTGATCAACGCGTCGCTGACCGGCTCGCCCATGGAGACGCCGGTCGCCGCCTGTTGCAGGAACGGCGCGCCGACGCCGAGCGCAACGGCCGCCGCCGGCGCGAGATTGAGGATGCCGCCGGGATACAGCAGATCGCGATACAGATCGTTGGTGCCGGCGAGCAACGACGCCGCCTTCACGCAGGCCAGCGGCAGATGCATCGAGTTGTAGACCGCAATCGCGCTGGCCGAGAACCCGAACAGGCCGATGCGGCCGTCGCTCCAGGGTTGCTCGCAGGCCCAGGCCAGAAACTCGGCGATGTCGAGCTGGTCGCGCGGACCGATCGCAGTCCAGATGCCTTCGCTCGCGCCGGTGCCGCGCGCGTTGACGATGACGTGGTTGTAGGCGGTGCCGAAGGTATCGCCAAAGCTCGCCGGCGCGCTGAACTGCTGCGCGAAGGAGCTGGAGCCGTAGGGCGTGAACTCGACGATCAGCGGCCGCGCGCGGAAATCGTCCGTCGCGCTGCTGACGAAAGTTTTGAGGCGCACGCCGTCGCTGGCGGTGAACTCCAGCGTCTGCGTGTGCATCGGCGCCGTGCGGTCGGCCAGGGCCGCGGCGTCGTCGGCCGGCGCGGCGGCGGGCGGCGCTTCGCCGCCGCCGCAGGCACCGAGCAGTGTCGCGCCGAGTACAGCGAGCAGGCGCAGGCCGCGCATCAGGAATCGGCCTTGGCGACGGCGTGGATGCGATTGTTGAGCAGGCGCATGACCCACTCGTAAGGCGGCGCGAACTTGGATTGCCACCAGTAGCCGATGCGCACATCGAGCGACGTGAAGACCATGTAGCGGCGCCGGCGGATGCCCTTGAGGATGGCCTTCGCGGCGATCTCCGGCGTCACCGCATGACTGCGGAAGCGCTCGGTGAGCGCGCGCAGTTCCGGCTGCTCGCGGTCGATGCCGACGATCTGCAGCGTACGCACCAGCCCGGTGTCGACACCGCCCGGACAGACCAGGCTGACGTGGATGTTGTGGCGGCGCAGGTCGTAGCGCAGCACTTCGGAAACGCCGCGCAGGCCGAACTTGCTCGCGCTGTAGGCGGCATGCCAGGGCAGGCCGAACAGTCCGGCAGCCGACGACACGTTGACCAGATGTCCGCCGCGGCCGGCGCGGATCATCGGCGGCACGAAGCATTCGATGACGTGGATCGGCCCCATCAGGTTGACGTCGACCACGCGCCGCCAGTGCTCGTGGCGCAGGTTCTCGACGGTGCCCCAGACCGAGATTCCGGCGATGTTCATGATCACGTCCATGCTGTCATTGCCGGTATGGATGTCGGCCGCATAGGCGCGCACCGCGTCGAAATCGGAGATGTCCAGCGCACGCGCCGCGATCACCGTGGCGCCGCTGCCGCGCAGCTGGGCGACGAGGCCGTCGAGACCCTGCGCATCGATGTCGGTCAGATACAGCAGCGCGCCCTGCGCGGCGGCCATCTCGGCCACCGCGCGACCGATGCCGCTGGCGGCGCCGGTGATGAAGCAGCGCTTGCCGGCCAGCAGGCGCGAGCGGGTTGATCCGGCCATGTTGTCGAACCTGTCGAAAACCATGCCTTGAGCGGCATGCCGACGATCGTAGGAGCGCGCCGGCGGCGGGCCTAGTCCTCATTCAGGTCAGCGGCAGTATCCGATTCGGCCAGCGGCCAATTCTGGCCGCATTTGCTGCACACTCGGACCGTCGCCGGACGGTGGGACCGGGGAGCGGGGGGAGCGAGCGCGGACGTGGCAGATCGGAAGACCCAGGGCTGGATTTCGGTGCGTCACCTGCAGCACATCGTCGCGATGGGCCAGGCGATCGGCATCAGCGCCGACGAGCTGCTCGGCGATACCGGCGTCGGTGTCGGCAAGCTGGCCGACGCCGAGGGCGCGATTCCGCTCAGTGCGATCGAGGCCATGCTGGAGTCGATCACCAAGCGCCATGCGCTGCCGCTGGTGGGCCTGCATCTCGCGAACGACATCCAGCCGGCGACGTTCGGGCCGCTCGGCCATCTGGCGCAGACCTGCAAGACCTTCGGCGAAGTGCTCGACGTCACCGTGCGCTTCAACGGCCTGCTCAGCAACATCGGCCGCTTCGCGATCACCCGCCGCCCGGGCGCGGTCGACCTGAGCTGGGAATGCCTCGCCGGCGGTCCGGCGTTCCGCCGCCAGGCCAGCGAGTACGTGCTGGGCGCGCTGGTCGTGACGAGCCGCTTCCTGCTGCCGAACCAGCAGGCGTTTCCGCTCGCCGTCGGTTTCAGCCACAGCGCGCCGGAGACCAACGGCCTGCGCCGCGCTTATTTCAGCTTCTTCAAATGCCCGGTGCATTTCGACCAGCCGCTGACGTCGATCACGATGCCGGTCGACGCGCTCAACACGCGCATGCCGTATGGCGACGCGCAGCTGAAAGGCCTGCTGGAACAGCACGCGGCGGCGCTGATGCGCCAGCGTGCCGAGCCGACATCGCTGGTCGAGGACGTGCGCCAGCTGGTCAAGGCGATGCTGGCCGACGGCGCGCCGTCGCGCGACACCGTCGCCGCCCAGCTCGGCATCAGCAGCCGCAGCCTGCATCGCAAGCTGGAACTGGCGGGCACCCACTACGGTGCCGAGCTGAAAGCAGTGCGCCTCGCGCTCGCGCTCGAACTGCTGCGTGATGCCGATGTGCCGGCCCGCGACATCTCCGAACGCCTCGGGTTCTCGACCCAGCAGGCCTTCCTCAAATGGTTCAAGCAGGTGACCGGCAAGACGCCGGGCGCCTACCGAGGCCGCAACGAAGAATCCCCATGACATCGAACGAACTGACGCCGCCCGGCGGCTGGATCACCCATGCCGCACCGCGCCTGACGCCACCGCCGCCGCGCGAACGCGGCCTGCTGTTCCGCGGCGTCGCGCAGGCCTCGCGCTGGTTCGGCCGCAGCGAGCTGCCGGACATCTTCACCGTGCTGCACATCAATCCGCGCCTGTTCTGGGGCTGGCTGTATTTCGCTTCAAGGCTGATGCCGTTCGGCCGTCTGCCAGCGGCGACGCGCGAGAAGATCATCCTGCGCACCGCCTGGAACACACGCAGCCGCTACGAGTGGGGTCAGCATGTCGACATCGGTCTGCGCTGCGGCGTGACCGATGCGGAGATCGTTGCGGTCGCTCAGGGCTCGCAGGCGTTTGCCGATCCGGTCGAGCGCGCAACGATGCAAGCCTGCGACGAGCTGCTGCGCGAGCGGGTGATCTCCGACGGCACCTGGCATGCGCTGCGTGCCGGCTACAGCGACAAGCTGCTGATCGAGATCGTCATGCTCGTCGGTCATTACGAAATGGTCGCGGGTTTTCTGAACACCGCGGGATTGACGCTGGAATCGTCGATCGAGGCCAGGCTGCAGGCATTCCACACCCGCATCGCGCACAATTGACGGCATATGCCGATCCAGAAGCCCCCTCCACAGTCGCTTGCGCAGCGGCTACGCCAGTTTCGCGCAAGTTGGGGGCGGGTCGTGCTCATTGCGGTCGTTGCACATCTGCTGATCCTCGGTACGGTCTATGCGCTGTACCGGCTGTCGTTGCCGCCGCCGCCGCGCTACGTGGTCGTCGATCTGATACCGGCAACGGCAACGCCGCTGCCATCTCCGGCAGCGGACTGAGCGTCGGCGCTATTCGCAGTTCACCAGCGCGACAAAGCGCGGGTCGATGACCTTCGACGGGTTCATGCCGAACACTTCGTTGAAGGCCTTGTCGGCATGCGCCAGATCGTGAAAGCCGGCCTCGACCGCGAGGTCGGTGAGCTTCAATCCACGCTTCCATAACATCGCCGCACGCCACACCGCGCGCCAGCGGGCGTACTCGCCGATCGTGAAGCCGGTCTGCTGACGGAACAGTTCGCGCAGGCGTGATGACGACAGGTGCACGCGCTCGGCGAGCATATCGAGGCTGATTTCGTTGAGCGGTGTGGCGTCGAGAATCGCGCGCGCCGCGGCAATGCGGGGGTCGATCGCCGGCGGCGCTGAGCTGCTTTCACCGCAGACCGCCGCAACGACGTCGCGCACCAGGGCTTTGACTTCCGCCGGCGCCAGCAAGTCGCTCATGCCGCGCCGGATCGTCGGCAACAGCGATGCGAATCGCTCGATCGGCAGGTCGACCAGCGACTCGCCGTCCAGCACTTCGCGCAGGCCGGAATACTCCGGCAGTTCCAGCGGCAGATAGAACAACGCGATGTCGCTGTTGAGCGCGACGATCTTCTTGCGCTCCGCCTTCGGTGCGACGAGCGAGGCGCGCGTGCGCAGGGCCTTGCCCTGCACCTCGATCGTGTACGGCTCGCCGCAGGCAATGCGCAGCGTTGCCGACAGCGGGCCGGTCGGCCGGTCGAGCAACAGCGAGCGGGCGAGCAGCACCAGGCTGCAGGGCCAGTAGTAGATCGACACGCCGGCCGGCGCCGGATGCGGCAGGTCGCCGGGCGACGCGGAATCTGCGGTCGGGTCTTCGATCTTCGTCATCTGGTACAAGCCGGCGGCGGGACCGCTAGTCTAGATTGCCGGTATGGGGACGCGGGGGTCGCGCCCGAACACAAGGCCAGTGCCTCAAGGGGCACCGGCGCGCGAGGAGTTCACGTGGTTCATTCAGGCTGGAAACTGGCGCTGCTCGGCGCCTGCGCATTGACCCTGTCCGCTTGCGGCGGCAGCGACGACGCCGCGACGGGCAATGGCGGCGGCGGGGTGGCCGGCGGCAGCTGCGCCGGCAGTGGCCCGATCGAAGTCGGCATGCCGGACGAGGCGCGCATCTACGGCTGGATCGAGGATCTGGTCGGCATCGGCTATCGCCGCACCGGTACGCCGGAGGGCGAGCGCGCCGCCGCTTACGTCAAGTGCGAGTTCGAGAAGCTCGGCCTGCAGGATGTGCACTACGAAACCGCGCCGTCCTGGAACTGGCAGGTGACGAGTTCGAGCCTGCAGTTCAACGGCGAGCCGGTCGACAGCTATCCGACCGCGCACACGCTCGTGACGATCGACCAGCCGTCGGTGTTCTCGACCGGGCCGCAAGGCCTGACCGCCGAGATTGTCGACGTCGGTCGCGGTACGGCCGCGGATTTCGCGCGGCAGGACGTGCGCGGCAAGATCGTCATGTTCGACCTGCGCTTCCTGCTGCCGCCGGCCGGCTTCGCGCCGCTGATGGAGTTCTTCTGGGACCCGATGCTGACGATCGTCGAGCCGACGCTGGTGATCGGCAATCCGTTCATCACCAGCTACGCGAACTTCGCCGAGGCGGCGATGGACGCCGGTGCGGTCGGCTTCGTCGGCGTGCTCGCCGACTACTTCGACTCCAACAAGTATCACAATGAGTTCTACCGCCGCACGCAGGTGACGATCCCCGGCTTCTGGGTCACGAAGAAGGCCGGCGACCGGATGCGCGCGGCGATGCAGAACGCCAGCACGCCGCCGCGGGTGACCATGCACATGGAAGGCTCGCGCGAAGTCGCTACGGCACGCACGGTCGTCGGCTTCCTGCCCGGCCGCAGCACCGACACGATCATGATCCAGTCGCACCACGACTCGGTGTTCGACGGCGCGGTCGAGGATGCCAGCGGCACAGCGAGCGTGCTCGCGCAGGCGCAGTACTTCGCGTCGCAGCCGCCGGACTCGCGCGAGAAGACGCTGATGTTCGCGACCTTCGACAGCCACTTCACCGGCTACCAGCAGCACCGCGAGTTCGTCCGCAAGTACGTGGTCGACAAGGAGACGCCGTACCGCCTCGTCGCCAACGTCACGCTCGAGCATATCGGCAAGCAGGGCATCACCGGGCCAGACGGCGCGCTGCAGGTCACCGACAAATCGGAGCTGCGCGCGATCATCGAGAATCTCGGGCCGACGCTGAAGCTGCAGATGATCAATTCGATCATCAAGCACGACCTGCGCCGCACCGCGATGATCCAGGGCCACGCGCTATGCCCGACCGGGCTGCTGCCGACCGATGCCGGCTTTGTCTGCGGTTCCGGCGTGCCGACTGCGAGCCTGATCGCCGGGCCGAACTATCTGTACGACGCCGCCGATACGCTCGACAAGATTGAGAAGAAGGATCTGGTGCCGGTCGCGCAGGTGTTCATCGACCTGATCGAGGCGATTGAAGCGACGCCGTCGGCGCTGATCGGCGTGCCCTTCGTCGGCGACCTGCTGCGCAACATCCTCTACGATCCGCTCGCCAGCCCAGGGCCGGATCCGATGCCGACACCGGCGCCCTGATGCGCCGCATCGCGCTCGCGCTCTGTCTGCTGCTCGCCGCCTGCGGCGGCAGCGATCGCGACGCGATCACGGCGCCGCTCTCGGCCGGTGAAGTCGATGCCTGGGCGACGGCGCACGGACTGCAGCGCGGCGCAGGACCGGACGGCACTTTCTACGCCGCGCCGCCGGATAGCGAGACGACGCAAGCGACACGCTGGCCGATCCTGTTCTCGCACGCCTGGTCGCGCACCGCGGACACCGCGTTCCAGGGCGATATCCCGGAGCCGGGTGCGGAATTCGACGTCTACGGCATCAAGACTGCATTGGAGGCCGCGGGTGTCGTCGTATTCCAGCCCGACAAGCTCGCGTATGCCTCGCATGAGCGGCGTGGGCGCCTGCTGTACAAGAAATGCGCCGGCACGACGCTGACGGAGATTCTCTGCGAAGGGGAAAATCCGCAGGTTGTCGACGGCGTGCATCTCGCGACACAGCAGTACTGCGTCGATCCGGCGCTGCGCGCGCGGCATGACTTTGCCGATGAGATGAGCTGCCGACGCGGCTTGCAGTTCAACATCATCTGTCACTCGCAGGGCTGCGCCGATTCGCGTTACATGATGGCCGCGGTACGAAACGAGTACAGCGGCGAGCTCATGTACAGGCATGTCGCCAGTTGGACCGCGATGGCCGGTGCCAACAAGGGCACCGCGCAAGCGGACTGGATCCAGGAACTGCTGCTGGCCTGCCTGACGCCGGGGTGCCGCTCGCTGCTGCTCGATCTTGCGTTCGCGGTCGATTCGTTCTCGAAGAACGAGGCGCTGATCACCGAAGGCGGAGAATCCGTCGTCGCGCTGACGCGCAAGTACATGCTCGAGACGACCGACATGAACTGCAGACCGCAGAACGGCGAAGCCTGCGCGCCGAGCTTCAACGCGCTGTACCCGCTGCCGGTCGATCCCGCGCATCCGGTGCTGTACCAGACCTTCAGTTCGCAGATCGATGACATCAGCCATCCCTGCTATCGATCGAACAAGCTGTTCTGGGACGTCATCAACGAGCGCGAAGGGCCGAACGACGGCAACATCTCGGTCAACTCGCAGCGCTTCACGCACTACGGACCCGGCGACAGCGGCGCGCCGACGCCGGTGGTTTCACGCTGGCTCGCGGCGGTGTCGAACGATCCGCAACAGCCGCACCCCGGCCTCAATCACATGGCGCCGAACGATTCCGAAGTGCCGGGCATCCCCAGTGTCAGCTGCGATGGCGAGGACAACTCGGCGTTCTTCTTCAGCCGTCAGCAGCTGTATCGCAACCTCGTCAGCGAGCTGGCGCGCTGGGGTTACTGAAGCGCCTACTGACGCTTTCGCAACACCTCGACCGACTCGCCGGCGATGCCCCAGTTCGTCAGCTCGACCTCGTCGATGACGACGAAGGTCGTTGCCGGATTCTTGTTCAGCACGCGTACCAGCAGATCGGTGACGCCCTTGATCAGCTCGGCCTTCTGTTCGGCGGTCGCGCCTTCCTTGGTGATCTTGATGTTGACGTAGGGCATCGGGGCTCAGGGATCGGTGGATTCAGTGCGTGCTGGTTTCACGCAGGCGGTAATCGAAGACCTTGGCGATGATCTGCCAGCGGCCGTCGAGATGGATCAGGCTCAGCAAATCCTTGAAGTGACGTTCGCCGATGGCGCATTCGACGCGCGCACTCGCCGCCGTCTTGCCGACGAAGTCGACCGCAAGTATGCGATCGGCGCGCGCCTCGCCGCGGCTGGCCGGCGATTGGCGCTTGTCGACGATCGCGAAATAGGTCGGCATGTCGAGGTGCTGCAGGCGTCCATCGGTGGCGCAGATGTACTGCGCCGCCGGATGAAACACCCGCGCGAGCCGCGAGCTGTCGCTGTGGTAGAGGCCGTCGAAGTAATCGACCAGCAGCGCGCTGATCTCGGCGAGCGGCGTATCGACGGATGCGTCGCTCGCCGTGGCGCGCTGCGGGTCGTTGTCCATGCTTACTTGGCGAGGCCTTCCGACTTCAGCGCTTCAAGCACCTTCGGCCGCGCGGCAACGCGGGTGAGGAAGGCATTGAGATGCGTCAGGCCGGAGATGTCGAGCTTGACGAAGTGCGACCAGCGCGCAACGACGAACAGGTAGGCGTCCGCAGCGGTGAAGGTCTTGCCGGTCAGGTACTCGCGATCCTTGAGCTGTTCGTTGACCCAGCCGAGCTTCTTGAGCACGAGGTCGGCGAAGATCTTCTTGACCGCGGCGTCGTAGGTCGGGTTGAACAGCGGCGTGAAGGTCTTGTGCAGCTCGGCGGTGATGTAGTTCTGCCATTCCATCACGCGATAGCGCTCGATCGTGCCGGCGGCCGGCATCAGCTCCTTGTTGCCGGCCTTGTCGGCGATGTACTGGCAGATCACCGGGCCTTCGCTGAGGCGGCTGCCGTCGTCGAGCTCGAGCAGCGGCACGTAGCCTTTCGGGTTGATCGCGTAGAAATCGCTGCCGTCGGCAGTCTTGTGCGTGCCGGTGTCGACCTTGATCAGTTCGACCTTGGCGCCGGATTCCAGCGCGACGATATGCGGAGCCTGCGAGCAGGCGCCCGGCGAGTAGTAGAGCTTCATGGTTCGGCCTTCTGGTGGGGTATCGGGGAGTGCAGCTTATTTGTAACCAGCGAGGCTATAAACCCCGGCATGGGCAAATGAGTTGATACCTGATGTAATGAATCATGCGCCAGTTCGACGATATCCAGCTCGGCAGCCTTGAGCTGTTCTGCGCCGCCGCCGAGTCCGGCAGCTTTACCGCGGCCGCGACCCATGCCGGCGTCACGCCGGCGGCCGTCAGCCGCACCGTCGCCCGCCTCGAAGCGCGGCTCGGTACGCGCCTGTTCGTCCGCACCACCCGGCAGATCCGCCTGACCGACACCGGCCGCGCGTACTTCGAGCACTGCAAGCTGGCGCTGACCCAGCTTGCCGATGCGGAGCGCGAGATTTCCGGCCAGCAGTCCGCGCCGACCGGCGTGCTGCGCATCAGCGTGCCGACGACCTACGGCCACTTCCGCGTGCTGCCGCTGCTGCCGGCATTCCGCGCGCGCTGCCCGCAGGTCAGGGTCGATGTACATATCAGCAATCGGACGATCGACTTCGCCGCCGACGGCTACGACCTCGCGATCCGCATGCGCCCGCCGGCCGACTCAGGCCTTGTGGCGCGCACGCTCGAAGTCACACCGGTCGTCGTCGTCGCCGCGCCGGCCTACCTCAAGCGTGCCGGCACGCCGCGCGATGTCGCGGCCCTGCAGGCGCACGAATGCATCCAGTTTCTCCAGCCGAAGAACGGGCGTCGCGTGCCCTGGGTATTCCGCAGCGACGACGGCGAGGAAGAAATCCTCACGTCCGGCAACTACACCTGTTCGGAAGACATCCTCGGTTGCGTCACGCTCGCGCGCGCCGGCGCCGGCCTGTTCCAGACCATGCGCTTCGTCGTCGAGGAAGACCTGCGCGCCGGGCGCCTCGTCGAGGTGCTGCAGCCGCATGCCGGTGATGCGCGGCCGATCACCCTGATCTATCCGTCGCGCCGCGCCGTGCCGCAGCGGGTGCGGGCCTTCGTCGACTTTCTCGTCGAGGCGCTGTCGGCGTAAAGTCAGTGCGAAGCAGGGGGGCTTGCGTGGCGGATCAGGCGGACAGGGAAGCCTATAAGTACTGGGCGTTCATCAGCTACAGCCACCAGGACAAGGCCTGGGCGAGCTGGCTGCACCGCGCGCTCGAAACCTATCGAGTGCCGCGTCGCCTCGTCGGCCGCGAACACTGGAGTGGCGCCATCCCGCGCCGCCTGCTGCCGGTCTTCCGCGACCGCGACGAACTGTCGAGCTCCGCCGAGCTCGGCACCGTGCTCAATGAAGCGCTGCGCCAGTCGCGCCATCTCATCGTCATCTGCTCGCCGCAGGCGGCGAACTCGCGCTGGGTCAATGAAGAGATCAAGACCTTCAAAGCCATGGGGCGCAGCGCGCGCGTGCTGCCGATCATCGTCGGCGGCGAGCCGGATGTTTCGCAGCTTGCCGACAAGGCTGCGCTCGAATGCCTGCCGGCCGCACTGCGCTTCGAAGTCGACGGCAACGGCGAACTGACCGACCGGCGTGCGGAGCCGATCGCCGCCGACGCGCGCGGCGGACAAGACGGTCGCCGCAACGCGCGGTTGAAACTGATTGCGGGACTCATCGGCGTCGGACTCGATGAGCTCAAGCAGCGCGAGCGGCAGCGGCAGGTTCTGCAGCGTTTCGCCGCAAGCGCTGCGGTCATCGCGCTGACGCTCAGCGCGACAGCAGGCTGGCGCTGGCAGCAGGATGAAAAGCAGCAGGCGTTGGACGCGCAGGCACTGAAGGTGCGCATCGAACAGCTCTACGAAAAGGGGCGACAGGAACTGCTGGCGCACAACGAGGCGCGTGCGGCGGTGTATCTCAACGAAGCGTACAAGCTCGGTGTCGATACGCCGGCGCTGCGATTCATGCTGTCTCGGGCGATGCGGGTGGTGGATGCGCAGGTGTTGCGGGTGCAGACTGGCAATGACGGAATTCTGGTTTCACTAAGCCCCGACGGCACTCGTTTCCTGACTTTGGGACAGGATCCGGTACTGCGCATCTGGGACGCCGTGACCGGCAAGCCGTTGTTTCATTACGACAGGCCGGAAGGTTCCGGCATCGTGTCTGCCCGCTTCAGTCCAGGCGGCCGATGGATCTGGGTTTACACCTACGTACACAGCGACGATTCGCTGAGCCTTAGAGTGCTGGACGCCAATACCGGGCAACTGATCAAGGCCATCAACCCAGGCGGTATGTTTCGCGATGCTTCTCTCGAACCCATTGACGTGTCGGACCGCTGGTTGAGCTACGTCAAAGGGGATGGCTCGATCGCAATCGAAGAGCTGGGCGGATCTCGCAGTTGGCTCTGGCCCGGAAAGTATTCAGCGGTACATTTTTGCGGTGATCAGCCGAAACTGATCACGGGTGCAGAAAGCGGCGGAGTCGACCTGCGCGGGTTTCCTGATGGGAATGTGTTGCGGCACTACTCAGGGTTGGGTGGCGCTGTGTTGGCGCTGGACGCCAGCGCAGGATGCAAGGAGCTGGTCGCAGGGTCCAGCCTCGGTGAACTGCGTTGGTGGAATGCCGATGATGGAACGTCGCTGATGATCGGGGGCCACACGCAATCGCTCGCAGACGTGCACCTCAGTTCCGACGGTTCACGACTGAGTAGCCAAACAAAAGCCGGCATCAGTGTGTGGAGTCGACACAATGGAGCCTTGCTATACGCGGCAAAGTTTTTCGATCCCAAAACTACGACGGCCCAGGCGAGCCCACAGCAGACGCTACTCGCGGTAACGGCGGGACCCCAGTTGCTGATCACCGATCCGGCATCGGGAGAAACGCTTTACACGCTCGACGGGCATCAAGGTGGCGCGTATACCTTCGGCTTCGGTAGTCAGGAATCACAATTGATCAGTACGGGGGCCGACGGTTCGACGGTCCTTTGGCATCTCCCCGAGCGCAGAGTTCACGAGTACGCAATTGGTAGCCCAACTGCTGGACGATTGGCCGTTGATGTGTCGGGAATTTTCGATCACAGCGGCGACGCGTACTTCTACTGGAGTGACGAACAAGGCGGTGAGCTTCGGGGCGCCGAAGTCTGGCAGACCGCAGAGGGTGTCAGCGCCGCGGCCTTCGCTCCGGGTGATCGCACGATCGCCGTCGCACAGAGTGACAAGAAGCTGGTGCTGCGGGACGCTCACTCGGGGGCGCTGATCGAAGAATGGCCAGCATTAGAGCGTCGGATTGCTTCGTTGTCGTTCAATGCGCAAGGCAGTTTGATTTCGGTTCTTTCGAAGAAGGCACTGAATCTCCGCCACGTCGAGCTTCGGAGAATTCCTGGCGGACAGCTTTTGGCCGGGTTTGATATCGATTGGCCCAAGGCTCATGCGTTCAGCCCTAGCGGCGAGACGTTCGCGGTAGGGCTGAAGGGCGCCGTGAGTCTCTGGGATGCTGCTCACGAGAAAAATCTCTGGAGCACGCAGCTTCCATCTGGTGAGAGCCTGGAAGGAACGATCTCAGCGTTGCTCTTCAGTCCCGATGGAAAAACGCTGATCGCGGTCCAGGCGCAGCGACACGTCTATCTATTGGATGCGGCAGACGGAAAAGTGCTCAAAACGGCCGATCTGCCGATGGCAACGGGCCAGTATCTGGCCGCAATCAGCGCGGATGGACGCCATGTTGCGTTAGGGGATTTCAGTAAAGCGGTGTTCGTCTGGAGCCCGGAAAGTGGGGATGTGCAAACTTTGCTGGGCCATGGAGGGCAGATCATGGGCTTGGCGTTCAGCCCGGATGGGACTTTGCTGCTGTCGGCGGGTGCCGACGGTCTCGTGAAGATCTGGGATGTCGCTAGACAGGAACTGATCGAGTCCGTCGTTGTGCAGGAAGGTGCCGTCAACTGGTACAGCGCGAGCATCAACTCCGATGGGGGTAGAGCCATCATTGGTGGAACCGACGGCACGGTGAAGCTATTCAACATGCATCAGGAACGCCGCGACCCCGAGCAGATCGAGGCGTTATTGCGCTGCCGCGTACCTTGGCGTGTGACAGGCACCGAACTCCTTCCTGCTGCGCCGGAGTTCAGCGGCTGTTCGATGCCCTGACGCGCTTAGCGCGGACCGGGATCGACGGGACCGGGATGCGGCACCATGGCCGCCTCACAGAGCCCGACGTAGCTGCAGACATGAAAGTGGCAAACGAAATACCCCACCACCAAGCCTAGGCCAAAGGCCGCCAGCAGCTTCTTTGGTCCGCCTCTCTGATCGTTCCCGCCCATACGTCCCCCTGCATGTAGTGCGATGACAGAAACTCATCTTGCGCCTGCAAATTGCACGGGGTCAATCGCAAATGCCAACTGCCTTCGCTTTATCCGATTCGTTTTATTCTCGCCGCATCCTGCGTGAATGTCCGGAGTGTGTGCCATGCAAAGAGTCACCGGTATCGGCGGCATCTTCTTCAAGGCGAAGGACCCGAAAGCCTTGTGCGCCTGGTACAAGCAGCATCTCGGCATCGACGTGCAGGAGTGGGGCGGTACGGCTTTCCGCTGGGCCGACGAGAGCGGTGAGCCGGCCGGTGGTACGACGATCTGGTCGATCGGTGGCGCGGACAACGACTATTACGCGCCGAGCACGGCGAGCTTCATGATCAACTATCGCGTCGCCGATCTGCATGGCCTGCTCGCGGCGCTGCGCAGCGAGGGCTGCCAGGTGCTCGACAAGACCGACGACTCGGAGTTCGGCAAGTTCGGCTGGGTCATGGATCCGGAAGGCAACAAGGTCGAGTTGTGGCAGCCGCCCGAAGGGCAATGAAGCAAGCGCTATGCTTTCCGCACGCCTCTTTCAGATCCGGAGTTGCCGTGAAGCTATTCGTCAATCTGCTGTGCGCGCTGGTCGCAGGCGCGGGCTTTGCGGCCAGCGCTGCACCCCCGGTCTGGGCAGATACGCTGGCGGTCAGACCTGTCGATCCACTGTTCGAAACCATCGCGGCACTGGACACGGCGGCGTTCGACGCCTTCAACCATTGCAGCGCGCCGGAGCAGCTGCAGAAGCACGCGACCTACTTCGCACCTGACGTCGAGTTCTATCACGACAACGGCGGCGTCACCTGGACGCGCGATGCGATGCTCGCCAACACGGCGAAGTACGTGTGCGGCAAGTTCAGCCGCGAGCTGGTGCCCGGTTCGCTCCGCGTGTATCCGATCAAGGACTTTGGCGCGATCTCGGAAGGCACGCACCGCTTCTGCCAGTTCGCGAGCGGCAAATGCGAAGGCATTGCCGACTTCGTGATGGTGTGGCGTCAGCAGGACGGGGCATGGCAGATCACGCGCGCCCTGAGCTACGGCCACCGACCGAATCCGTAAGCGTTATTCGCTGGCGCCGACGAACGTGAAACGCGGGACCTTGGCGCCATCCATGTCGACCTGCTCGTTCCATACCGCAAGCCTGCGCACGGACATCGGATAGCCGGCACGCTCGTACAGACGCACGTAGACCACCATGACGTCGTCGCTGTCGTCGTCGCGTGCGAGGCCCAGCGCCAGGTACAGGCGGCCCTTGAAGTGGCGGTAGACGCCTGCCTTGAAGCTGTTGTCGGATACGCTGTCGCTCATGCCGCACTCACTCCGTTGCTGTCGTTCCATCGGGCATGTCGAATACTGACATCGAGCGGCAGATCGCGCGCTTCATCGGGCCGTATCCGGCGCCGGTCAAGACGCAGGTTGCGCAGCTGATCGAGCAGGAGCGGCTGGCGGAGCATCTGCAGAAAAAGTATCCGCAGCGCCACAGCATCCAGACCGATGCTGCGCTCTACGAGTACACGTTGGCGCTCAAGCAGCAGCACCTGCGCAGTTCGGCGACGCTGCACAAGGTGCAGTGGCAGAACAAGATGGACGTGATCCAGAACGTGCTCGGCCTGCACACCGCGGTGTCGCGCGTGCAGGGCGGGCGTCTGAAGGCGAAGGCGGAGATTCGCATCGCCGGCCTGTTCAAGACGACGGCGCCGGAGTTTCTGGAGATGGTCGTCGTCCACGAACTCGCCCATCTGCGCGAGCGCGAACACAACAAGGCCTTCTATCAGCTGTGCCGGCACATGCTGCCGGACTATCACCAGATCGAGTTCGATCTGCGCCTGCTGATCCTGCAGCGTGCGCTGTCTGCGGCGGACTGACTCAGGCCACGCTGGACAGCACGCCCGCAAGCTGGGGGGCCAGTGCCGGCCCGGCGAAGCCGCCGGTGCGCAGCAGGCCGACGACGCGGCCTTCGATGATCAGCTCCTGCTGCGACAGATCGATGCGGATCGGCGCGAAGTCGGCGTTCGCCGGCAGCAGGCGCACCAGATCACCCTTGCGCTCGAAGCGCTTGACGGTGACATCGTCGCCGAGCCGCGCGACGACGATCTCGCCGTTCTGCGCGGCCGGCGTGCGCTGCACGGCGAGCAGGTCGCCGGGCAGGATGCCGGCGTCGCGCATCGACCAGCCCTCGACGCGCAGCAGGAAATCCGGCTGCGGATGGAACAGGCGGCGGTCGATCTTGTAGAACGACTCGATCGACTCGTGCGCCAGGATCGGCGCGCCGGCGGCAACGCGACCGACCAGCGGCAGGCCGTCCTCGTCGTTCGCCGCGTCGTCGAGTTCGCCCAGCACGCGGATGCCGCGCGAGGCGCCCGGCATCAGTTCGATCGCCTGCTTGCGCGCGAGCGCACGCAGATGATCTTCGGCAGCAGTTGCCGAGCGGAATCCGAAATGCGCCTGGATATCCGCCCGCGTCGGCGGCATGCCCTGCTCGACGATGTGGCTGCGGATGAAGGCGAGGATTTCCGCCTGGCGTGGGGTTAGCGCGTCCATGATGCTCCAATGACTGTACATATTTGCAGGCTGTTTATACGAACAGTGCCCGGGCGCCCGCCCGCTGTCAACGGCAGCGATTCGAGACCCGTCACAGCGGCGCAATCCGCGCCGTCTAGGCTGCGCGGCCCACTTTCTGGTCTTCTGATTCCATGAGCGTTCGCGCCGTCGGTCTGCTGGTTTGCGTCGCGCTCAGCGCCTGTGGCGACAGCGGCTCGACGCTCGCCGATCTGGAGCCGCAACGCTTCGTCATCGAGCAGCCCGCGCTGACCGAATCCTCCGGGCTGGCGCGCTCGCAGCGCGATGCGGACCTGTACTGGAGCCACAACGACAGCGGCGGACCCACCGAGCTGTATGCCTTCGACGGCGCGGGAACGACGCGCGGCGTGCTGCAACTGCAGCTGGCGCTCAACATCGATTGGGAAGACATGACGTCCTTCGTCGAAGACGGCGCGCCGCGGCTGCTGGTCGGCGATATCGGCGACAACGGTGCGATCCGCCCGTTGATCACGGTCTATATCGTCGATGAACCCGAGCTCGATGCCAGCGCGCCGACGCTGAGCGCATTGGCGCTGCGCCAGATCGAGATCCTGTACCCCGATGGCCCGCGGGATTGCGAGGCCGTTGCCGTCGATGCCGAAGAAGGCATGATCTATCTGCTCAGCAAGCGCGCCGCGGTGCCGCGCCTGTACCGCGCACCGCTGCGACCGCTGCTGCCGCTGGCGATGGCCGAAGCGCTCGGCGAGATCAACATCCCGCGTGCGCCGGAAGGCATCGAGAATCCGGAGCGGATCAACTGGGTCACGTCGATGGATTTCGATGCGGACAACCGCCGCGCCGCCGTCGTCACGCTGACGCAAGCCTATGTCTACGAGCGCCTGGACGGCGAAAGCTGGATCGACGCCTTCCAGCGCGAGCCGCTGAGCGTCGATATTCCCGACGAAAGCCAGATCGAGGCGATTGCCTGGTCGGCCGACGGTCGCGAACTGCTGATCACGTCGGAAGGCAGCCCGACGCCGGCGGCGCATATTCCGCTCGCGAACTGAAATCAGCTGCGCTGGCCCAGCCAAACACCCGCCGCGGCGAGCGCGAAGCCTGCGGTCTCACGGAGACCGAAATCGGCGCCGAGAATCAGCGCTGCGAGAACCGCCGTGACCGGCGGCACCAGGAAGAACAGGCCGGCCACGCGACCCGCCGCGCCGTTGCTGATCAGCCACAGATACAGCAGCAGGCCGGCGCAGGAATTGATCAGGATCGCCCACAGCACGCCGCCGATCACAGCGGGTGCCGGATGAAATTCCAGGTGCTCCAGCCCCCACGCGAACGGCAGCAGCGCGAACAAGGAAACCAGCAGCTGCACGAGCAGCGACAGGCGCGGGTCGAGATGACCGGCGTGGCGCTTCTGGTACAGCGTGCCGCCGCTCAGCGACAGCAACGCGCAGGTCGCCAGCGCATAACCGAGCAGCGAGCCGGCGTGGCTGAGCTTGGGTGCGATCACCAGCAGCACACCGGCAAGGCCGAGCACGAAGCCGGGAAGCGCGTAGCGACCGAGCCGCTCGCCGAGCAGGGCCGCCGCACCGAGTGCGGTCGTCAGCGGCATCAGGCCGGCAATCAATCCCGCCGCGGCTGGCGACACCCCGGCGCGCATGCCGGCGTAGGTGAAGCCGAAGAAGCCCGCCTGTACGAGCAGACCGGCGACCGCGGCATGCAGCAGATCCTGACGGCGCGGTGCCGGCGCCTGCCGCACGAGCAGCCAGCTGCCGATGATCAGCGCGGAGCCGGCGAAGCGGAATACCGCGAGCGTGAAGGAGCCGCTGCCGGCGAGCGCGAACTCGGCGGCGATGTAGCCGGTACTCCACAGCAGGACGAACAGCAGGCCGCCGATCGCATTGCCCGACATGGGCTGCGTCACGCTGTCGCCAGGCGCGGCGCGAGACGCGCTTCGCGGATCGGCAGGCTGATCAGGCCGGCGAGCAGGGCGAGCACCATGTCGGCGTACCACATCCAGTTGTAGTCGCCGAAGCGCGCGATCGTCAGGCCGCCGAGCCAGGCGCCGAAGAAGCCGCCGATCTGGTGCGACAGCAGGGTCAGGCCGAACAGCGTGCCGAGATAGCGCGTGCCGAACAGCTTGCCGACCAGACCCGCGGTCGGCGGCACGGTCGCGAGCCAGCTGAAGCCGAGGCCGGCCGCGAAGATATAGAACGTCATCGGCGTGCGCGGCGAGATCAGGTACAGACCGATCATCGCGACGCGGCTGAAGTACATCGCCGACAGGATCCACTTCATGCGGTAGTGATTGCCGAGGCTGCCCGCGGTCAGGCTGCCGGCGATGTTGAACAGGCCGATCAGCGCGAGCGCGGTGGCGGAGACGCTCGCCGGCAGTCCGCACAGGCCGACTTCGCCCGGCAGATGGGTGACGAGGAACGCGATGTGCACGCCGCAGGTGAAGAAGCCGGCGTGAAGAAACCAGTACGACGGATCGCGCAGCGCGACGCGCAGCTGCTCGCCTAGCGTGATCTCTGCTGCCGCGGCGGTCGTGGCCGCCGGCGTCACGGTATCGCGACGGCTGAGGCGGCGACCGAGCGGCAAGGTCAGCAGCGCGGTGCAGGCCAGCGTCCACAAGGCCTGCATCCAGCCGAGCGTCGCGATCAGTGCCTGTGCGAGCGGCGCGAACACGAACTGGCCGAAGGACCCGCCGGCGTTGATGAAACCGGCGGCGAACGCGCGGCGCTCCGGCGGCAGGCGACCGGACGTCGCGCCGATCAGGATCGAGAAACTGCCGGCACCCGCCCCGGCGGCGGACAGCAGGCCGAGCGTGACGATCAGCGCCCATTCCGCATTCGCGAACGGCGTCAGCGCGGTGCCGGCGGCGAGCAGCACGGCGCCGAACACGAGCACGCCGTTGGGGCCGCGCTGGTCGGCGATCGCGCCGAAGATCGGTTGCACCGCGCCCCAGACGAACTGGCCGATCGCCAGCGCGAAGCTGATCGAGACGATGCCCATGCCGGTCGACGCGTTGATCGGCGCGATGAACAGGCCCATCGACTGGCGCAGGCCCATCGTGATCATCAGGATCGCCGCCGCGGTCAGCATCAGCAGCCAGGCGGCGCGTGGGCTCATGCTGCTGTGGTTCAAGGCGGACTCCGGCGGCGGGTTGGCGGCAGTTTACATGATGTTCGTCATTTATAAATAGCGGATGTTCTAGCAGCGGCTATGCTGGGATTCGCTGCGCTTCATCCCAGCCTACGAACCGATGCCGAGCCCTGCCGATGCGTGACCAGTTGCTGCACAACCCGCGTTGTTCGAAGAGCCGCGAGGCGCTGAAGCTGCTGCAGGAGCGCGGCGTCGACGTGCCGGTCGTCGAGTATCTGGAGCAGCCGTTGAACAAGGCGCAGCTCAAGGAGTTGTGTGCGCTGCTTGGCATCAAGCCGGTGCAGCTGGTGCGCAGCAAGGAAGCCTTGTTCGAAGAGCTGGGATTGTCGGTCGACAAGGGCAGCGACGCGTCGTGGCTGGCGGTGCTTGCCGAGCATCCGCGGCTGATGGAGCGGCCGATCCTGGTCTATCGCGGGCGCGCGGCGATTGGCCGGCCGACGGAGAATCTGCTGAAGATTCTTTAGAACGTAGGATGGGCCGCTAGGCCCATCGGACTGAATGATGGGCCTAGCGGCCCATCCTACGATTGCGGCGGCGTCTTGGCGCTGCGGCTTGCCAGCTTGCGCAGCAGCGGTCGTGTGGCGAAGTACAGCACCGCGATCAGCAGCGGTGCGACGAGGCACCAGGCGACGATGCCGTACACGCCGACCATGCCGTAATCGACCATGAACTGCGTCGGCGAGGCCTGGAAGCGCTGCATCAGATCGGCGATCGAGAAGATCGGCACATGCGGTTGCTGGAACAGCGTCTCGCCGGCGCGGTAGAACGGCAGCAGCAGCGCGATCTGCAGCGGATAGACGAAGTAATTGATCAGCTGGATCACCGGCTGATTGAGGCGCAGCCACAGGCCGGCCAGTGCGCACAGCAGCGTCGTCGAGCCGAGGATCGGAAAGATGCCGAGCACGATGCCCAGCGCCACCGTCAGCGCGATCTTCTCCGGCGTGATGCCCTGCTTGAGCTGGCCGACGATCGGCGCGACGACCCGGCGCTGCCAGAAGCCGGCGAAACGTTGTTGCTCGACCGCGGTACTCACGATGTCAGGCGGGACGCCGCAGCAGCAGGTCCTCGAACCTGGCGTTGGCCGGCAGCTTGATGATCTGTATCAGCATGTACGCGGCCATCGCCATGTTGCCGAGACCGAGGATCAGCATCAGCCAGATCAGCCGCACGCCCCAGCTGCGCTCCTTGTAGGCGATCCACAGCCAGAACCACAGGAAGGCGAAGTAGGCGTCGAACAGGGTCGCGATGAACCAGGGCGTATAGCCGGCCGCCGGATTGGCGACCATGTCGTTGATCGCCGGCACGATGCTGACGTGGCCGGTGGCCCAGATGGAGACGCCGATCAGGCCGGCGAGGGCAAGCAGGGCGAAAGCTCCGGCGATCTTGATCATCTCAGTCTCTTGTCAGGGTTTCGTCAGGGTGATTTGCATGAGGTCAACACTACCGACCCGGAAGCCACATTCGCAATAGCTCAGGTAATAACGCCACATGCGCAGGAAGCGTTCGTCGAACTGCTGCGTCACCTTGTCGCGCACCGACAGCACGTTGCGATGCCAGTGCGCGAGCGTGTCGGCGTAGTCGCGCGCGTAGAACAGCGGATTCTCCGAACTCAGGCCGGCCTTGGCGGCGAGCGACTGGAACAGCCCCGGCGGGCACAGCATGCCACCCGGGAAGATGTACTTCTGGATGAAATCGCGTTTGCGGCGGTATTCGCCGAACAGATCGGCGCTGATCGTGATGCCCTGGATCGCGGCGCGACCGCCGGGCTTGAGCGCCTTGGCAATCGTCGCGAAATATCCGGGCCAGTACTCCTCGCCGACCGCTTCGTACATCTCGATCGAGACGACGCGGTCGTAGGTTTCCGTCACGTCGCGATAGTCGCGCAGCTCGAAGGTGATGCGATCGGCAAGGCCGGCGGCCGCGGCGCGGCGCTGTGCCTCGACCAGCTGCTCCTTCGACAGCGTGATGCTGGTGACGCGGCAGCCGCTGGTGCGCGCGGCGTAGATCGCGAAACCGCCCCAGCCGGAACCGATCTCGAGCAGGTGATGTTCGGGCTTCAGCTCGAGTCGCTCGGCCATCAGGCGGAACTTGTTCAGCTGCGCATCCATCAGCGTCTCGTTCGGCTTGATGAACATGCCGGCCGAGTAGGCCATCGTGTCATCGAGCCACATCTTGTAGAACTCGTTGCCAAGATCGTAGTGGTACTCGATGTTCTTCTGCGCGGTTTCCTTGGTATTGGCGCGCAGCTTGTGCTGTACCCAGCCGGCGAAGCGGCCGATCAGGTTCTTCTCGTACGGGCCCTTGTAGTGCGGCTCGTTGGCATGCATGACGTACAGCAGCGACGACAGGTCGGGCGAATCCCACAGGCCGTCGAGATAGGCCTCGCCGAAGCCGACTTCGCCGCCGCCCAGCACGCGGCCGACGATGGCATTCGAATGAATGTTCAGCACGCCATGCGGCCCGGCTTCGCTGCCGCGGAACTGGCGCAACTCGCCGTTGGGCAGCGTGACGTCGAGCGAACCGATGCGGATGCCCTTGAGCATGTACATCAGCAGCCGCACGCCCAGAGAAGGCGGCGTCGAGGCGGCATGCCGCGGCGTCGGCAGGTCCGGCGAGAATCCGTCGCGCGACATGATGCGGCCGAGCGTCGGCTCGAGGTCGTGATCAAGTTCGCGATGGAGCGGCTGCTGGCTT
Organism: Fontimonas sp. FW305-C-3; assembly: GCF_058783185.1. Lineage (NCBI taxonomy): Bacteria > Pseudomonadati > Pseudomonadota > Gammaproteobacteria > Nevskiales > Nevskiaceae > Fontimonas > Fontimonas sp. FW305-C-3. Next base: position 508,467 of record NZ_JBYSYK010000001.1, read on the forward strand.
TTCAGATCAGGGTCTTTCATTGGCTGGCCCGGGTGTTCTTGGTGATGAGCTATACGGCGCTAGCTGACTTTTGGATCAAGCTGGCTGGGCTTGCTGTGAAACCGGGCGCCGCGCAGCCAGAGCTTGAGGGCTTCCCAATGGATGCCGGCGACGACTTTTGCGGCCATCCAGGGCATGCGTAGCACCTGACGGACGATCTGCATGTCCGTGAGGGGCCGCCGCTCGCCGGCGATTGTCGCATCGAGCGAAGGTGCGCCTTCGCGGCGCTGCTTGATGACCACGCGCAGGCGCTCGCCCGGCGCGCTCAGCGTGAACTGGTAGCTGCCGCTGCGATCGAAGAATGGCGAGACGTGGAAGCACTTCTCTTTCTCGACGCCGCGGTCGAAGGCGAGCGATGCATCGGCCAGCACGTAGCTGTGTTTCTCGCCGAAGGTGTTGTTGACCTCGGCGATGACCGCCTGCAGCGCGCCGTCGCGCCGCTCGCAATACCAGAGGCTGATCGGATTGAAGGCCATGCCGAGCACGCGCGGAAACGCGAGCAGGCGGATGCGCCCGCCATCCGGTTCGACGCCCTGCGCGCGCAAGGTCGCCTCGGCCCAGGCGCGCAGGCCGCGACCGTCGCCATGATCGCGCGCATGCAGGGACAGCAGGTTGAAGCGGTTGTACGAAAAGAAGCGCAGGCGCGCGGCCAGCGTCTCGGCGCGGTCGATGTCGACCAGCAGGTAGAACACGCGATAGACGAAACGGTACAGCGGCGCGACATGGCGGCGATGCATCACGCGCGCAGCATAAAGCGCCCCGTCGGGCGATTCGCCCGGCGTGTGGTGTGCGCTGTTCCCCTGGTCTACAGCTGCGCCCATTGCGGCAGACACCCCCGATCGATGCCGGCGACGGCACGCAGGCCGGACTTGAGTCCGTCTTCGTGAAAGCCGTAGCCATTCCATGCTCCCGCCCACCACAGCCCGCCGTTGCCCTGGATCTCTGCCAGGCGCGCATGCGTCATGACGCTCTGCGGACCATACAGCGGGTGCTGGTAGATGGTGTCATAGACGATGTGGTCCGGCGCAATAGGCCGCGTCGGATTGAGTGTGACGATGTACTCGGTCTGGCCCGGAATGCCCTGCAGCAGATTCATCCAGTAGCTGCCGGTGATCGGCCGATCGTGAATTTCGCGTTCAAAATCAGCGGCCCGGAAGTCGACGTCGTCCTCGATGTAGTTCCAGGAGGCCCAGACGCTGCGGCGCTTCGGCAGGTAGCTCGTGTCGGTATGCAGGACGACGCGGCTGCTGCAGTACGGAATGCCGGCCAGCACTTCGCGCTCGGCGCCGCTGGCGTCGCTGAGCAGGGCCAGGGCCTGGTCGGAATGGGTCGCGCAGACCACGCGGTCGAAAGTTTCGCGATGGCCGCCGCTGCAGACCTCGACGCCGTTGGCAACGCGCCGCAGGCTGTCGACCCGGGTGTTGAGGCGCAGCGTGCCCTGATACTGCGCGAGCAACTGCTTCACGTACTGATGGCTGCCGCCGATGACCGTATGCCAAGTTGGCTGCTGGGTCGCGGTGAACAGGCTGTGCGCCTCGAAGAAGCGCATGAAATCGGCCGCCGGGTAGGCCATCGCCTGGCGCGGCGAGCAGCTCCAGATCAGGCCGGCCATCGGCAGCAGATAACGTGCGCCGAGTTCCGGCGAGAACTTCGCATCGCGCAGGAAATCGCCGAGCGATCCGTCCGGCAGCTGGCCGCTCTTCAGCAGCGCGTTGCAGTGCGAGTTCAGCCGCAGGATGTCGAGCATCAGGCGGTAGTGGGTCGGCCGCAGCAGGTTCGAAAGCTGCGCGAACACGCTGTACAGCTGGTCGCTGCCTTTCCACTCGTAGGCGCCGCGATCGAGCGATACGCCGAACGACATGCTGGTCGGCCGCGTCTGCACGCCGAGCTGCGCGAACAGCGCGGTCAGGTTCGGATAGTTGATGCCGTTGTAGACGATCCAGCCGGTGTCGACCGGCTGGTCGCCGACCATGATCGTATTGGTGTGACCGCCGACGCGGTAGTCCTGCTCGATCAGCGTGACCTCGTGCCGGCCAGCGAGAAACCAGGCTGCAGACAGCCCGGAAATGCCCGAGCCGATGACCGCGATTTTCATGTCAGATAAACGAAAGGGATGGGGAAGCCATTCGGATTTACGTCGCCCAGTCTGATCCGGATGCGTGAATCGATCGTTTCAGGCCGGCTTCAGCGCTTCGGTTCGCCGAGCGCTTTCTGCAAGGTCGGCCAGACGCCGTCGAGCATCGCCGGCTGCGCCGTGCCATTGGGGTGCAGGCCGTCGCTCTGGAAGGCCTTGGGGTCGGTCGCGATCGCCTGCAGCCAGAACGGGATCAGCGGCACGCCGCTTGCTTCGGCAACGTCGTGGAAACTCTGCGTGAAGCCCTTGGTGTACTCGGGGCCGTAATTGGTCGGGATATACATCTCGAACAGGATCGTCTTCACGCCGGCCGCCTTGGCGAGATCGATCATCTGCGTGAGATTCGCGCGCATCTGATTCAGCGGCAGCGCACGTAAGCCGTCATTCGCACCCAGTTCGAGCAACAGCCATTCCGGCTTGTGACGCTTGAGCAGGTTCGGCAGGCGGGTGAGGCCGCCGGCCGTCGTATCGCCGCTGATGCTGGCATTGGCGACGCGGTGTCGATAGCCTTGCTCCTGCAGTCGAGCCTGCAGCAGCACGGGCCAGCTCTGCTCTTTGGGCACGCCGAAGGCGGCGCCCAGGCTATCACCCACAATCAGGATCACTGGCGCCGGCGACAAGGGCGGCGTAACCGGTGCAGCGGGCTCGGCCCGTGCCGGCAGTGTCGACAAACACAGAAACAGCAAAGCGCTTGCGCGCATCAAGGATCGCATCATGAGTCAGACCAGTGCAGTGGTTGCGCGGGGGGTAGGCAAGCAGGTTAGCAGCGGCGGGCATCCGTTGACGATCCTCGACGACGTCAATCTCGATATCGCGGCCGGCGAATCGGTCGCCATCGTCGGTGCCAGCGGTTCCGGAAAGACCACGCTGCTGTCGATGCTGGCGGGGTTGGATCTGCCGTCCAGCGGTGAGATTCATCTCGACGGCGAGGGGCTGAACGGACTCGACGAAGATGCGCGCGCGCGCTTGCGCGCCGGCCGCGTCGGCTTCGTCTTTCAATCCTTTCAGCTGTTGTCCGGTTTCACCGCGCTGGAGAACGTGATGCTGCCCGCCGAACTGGCCGGCCTTGCCGATGCCGACGCGCGTGCGCGCAATGCGCTCGAGCGCGTCGGCCTGTCGGAGCGCCTCAGCCACTATCCGCATCAGCTGTCCGGCGGCGAACAGCAGCGCGTCGCGATCGCGCGCGCCTATTGCGGCCAGCCGCGCATCCTGTTCGCCGACGAGCCGACCGGCAATCTCGACAGCGCGACCGGTGCGCGCATCATCGAATTGCTGTTCCAGATGAATCAGGCCGTCGGCACGACACTGGTGCTGGTGACCCACGACACGCAGCTCGCCGCACGTTGCGGGCGCACGCTGCATCTGCGCGAGGGCCGCCTGCATGCTTGAGCAGGACGGCCCGTCGACCTCAAAGGCGCTGTCGCTTGAACTCGTGATGCCAGGCGACGGCGAACAGCGAGCCGAACACCACCAGCAGCATCCAGGCCTCGGTGGCGCCGTCGAGCGGATTCTCGTCGCGGTCGACCAGCGCGAACGCGAGCAGCGCGAGGAACAGATGCGTCGCGAAGACGCTCAGCGAGGCGCGCCCCAGCAGGCTGAGTATCGCCATGCCGGTGCGTCGCACCAGCTTGGAAAGATGCGGCAGCAGCAGGCCGACGGTGACCGCCAGCACCGCGAAGTTCAGCAGGCGCAGCGGCCGCAGCACGATCTTGTCGAACAAGGGCAGATCTCCATGCGCCAGCAGCGGCAGATTCACCGCGCCGAGCAGCAGCTCCAGCAGGCCGTGATACCAGGCCAGATAGGCGACTGTGGCCAGCACGGCGGCGACGCGCAGCGACCGGCGCGGCAGCTGCGCGGCCAGCCGATGCTCGGCAACGAGATGACCGCACCACAGGCCGAACACCCACAGCAGCTGCCAGGCAAAATCGTCGAAGAAGCCCAGCGCCGGCAGCGGCAGCGTCGGCACGTTGTCGCCGGTCATCAGATTGAAGCCGTCGAGCAGCATCGCGCGGCCGCCGACCTGAGCGAACAGCCAGATCAGTGCGCTGCACAGCAGCACCTTTGCCCAGCCGTGACGGCGTGCCTGGCCGAGCCAGATCGGCGTCAGCAGCAGCTGCACGACGTAGGTCGGCAGAATGTCCAGCAGCGGCGGCTGATAGAGCAGCAGCGGCGCGGTCCACAGCGCGAGGCTCGGTTGTTCGAAATAGAAGCTGAGCAGGTTGCGCAGCAGCGGCCGTTCCACGTAGTGGCCAAGCGCGGCGCCGACGGTGAACAGAAACACCAGCAGCGCCAGATGCCAGGCATACAGCTCGCGTGCGCGGGCGAACAGTTTTGCGCGCATCCACTGTTCGCCGTGCTGGCCAAGCCCGCGCCAGTACAGCATTCCGGCGACCAGGCCGGACAGGAACACGAAGCCCTCGGCGGCGGACACGAAGCCGAACGCCTGACTGCTGTACACCGAGTAACGCGACGGCAGATGCGTCAGCGTCATCAGCGCAAGCAGCAGGCCGCGCAGCGCATCGAGTTCGGTGCGTCGATTCATGGTTCGCCAGGTGGCAGGGGTGGTGCCGGAGGCCGGCATCGAAGCCGCTCTGACCGTCGGAATTCTAAGGGAGTTCAGTGTATGCGCCCAACAGGAGTCGCGGCATGAGCGCGGTCCGTCATGCGGCACGGCGCCTGCGCCGGGGCTGGCGCAGCGGCGAGCTTTTCATCCTGGCGCTGGCGCTCGCAGTGGCGGTTGCCGCAGTCGGCGCGGTCAACCTGTTCACCGAGCGCGTCCGCCTCGGCCTCGCCCAGCAGACCGGCGAATCGCTCGGCGGCGATCTGCTCTACAGCTCGCGCAAGCCGATCCCCGACAGCCTCGCGGTCGAAGCCGGCGCACTGGGCCTGCAGACCGCCACGCTGGTCGGCTTCACCAGTGTCGTCTTCGTCGGCGAGACCAGCGCACTGGCGTCGATCAAGGCGGTCGGCGCCGGCTATCCGCTGCGCGGCCAGCTGCAGATCGCGCCGGAGTTGTTCGGCGCGGCGGCACCCGCAACCGGGCTCCCGGCAGCGGGCGAGGCCTGGGGCGACACGCGGCTGTGGCAGGAGCTGCGGCTGTCGCCCGGCGCGACGATCAAGGTCGGCGCCATCGAGCTGAAGGTACGCGCGGTGATCGAAAGCGAGCCGGATCGCGGCAACGGGTTCTCCGATCTGGCGCCGCGCCTGATGATGAATGCCGCCGACCTGCAGGCCAGCGGTCTGGTCGGCATGGGCAGCCGCGCGCAGTACAGCCTGCTCGTCGCCGGCGATGCCGCTGCCATCGAGACACTCTCCGCGAACGAGCTGCCGGAGGGCGTGAAGCGGCAGTCGCCGCAGGATGCGCGGCCGGAGATCCGCAACGCGCTGCAACGCGCCGGGCAGTTTCTCGATGTCGCGATTCTCGCGGCGACGTTGCTCGCCGCCGCCGCGGTCGCGCTGTCGGCGCGTCAGTACGGCGAGAAGCTGCGCGACGAGATCGCGCTGCTCAAGTGCCTGGGCGCGCGGCAGGGCTTTCTGGCGCGGGCGCTGCTGCTGCAGCTCGCGCTGCTGGGGCTGATCGGCTCCGGCGTCGGTGCGCTGGTCGGTTGGTTTGCGCAGGACGTGCTGACGCGGCTGCTCGCCGAACTGATGCAGCTGCAACTGCCGCCGGCACCGCTGTTGCCGCTGCTGACCGCAGCCGGGCTCGGCTTCTTCATGCTGCTCGGCTTCGCCGCGCCGCCGATGCTCGAGGCGCGCCGCACGCCGCCGATGCGCGTGTTCCAACGCAACCTGGAATCGAGTTCGCTGTCGCGCGGCGTCTGGCTCGCGGCTTTCGCGGCCGGTGCCGGCCTGCTGTGGATGGCGACCGGCGATGCCAAGCTCGCGCTGATCGTGCTCGGCGGATCGGCGGCGTCGCTGTTGCTGCTCGCACTGCTCGGTTATCTGGTCGTGCTGGCCCTGCAGCCGCTGCGCAAGCGGGTCGGCATGTCCTGGCGCTTCGGCCTCGGCAATGTCGCGCGACGGCGCGCGGCGACGGTGGCGCAGGTCACCGCGCTGGGTCTGGCGCTGCTGGCGCTGCTGCTGGTGTCGGTCGTGCGCGAGGACCTGCTGATGAGCTGGCAGAAGAAACTGCCGGACAACACGCCGAACCAGTTCCTCATCAACATCCAGGGCGATCAGGTCACGGATCTGCGCGCGTTCTTCGCCGAGCGAGGCTACGGAAATCTGGAACTGTGGCCGATGGCGCGCGGGCGCCTCGTTGCGCTCAACGGCGAGCGGGTGACGGCGGAAACCTTCCCCGATCCCGAGACACAGCGCTGGATCAACCGCGACTTCAATCTGTCGTGGTCGACGACGCTCAATCCCGACAACAAGATCACCCAGGGCGAATGGTGGGGCGAGGCCGGCAACGGCCAGCGCTTGCTGTCGGCCGACGAGTACGCGATCAAGCGGCTGAACCTCAAGCTCGGCGACACGATGACGCTGGACTTCGCCGGCGAGGAAGTCGAGTTGAAGGTGCACAACTTCCGCACCGTCGAATGGGACAGCTTCAAGCCGAATTTCTTCCTGTTGACGCCGCCCGGCGCGATCCCGGACACGGTGGCCGCGCAGTGGCTCAGCAGCTTCTATCTGCCGCGCGACCAGCGGCCGCTGCTGCGCGAACTGGCGGATCGCTTCCCGAACATCAGCGTGTTCGACATCGAGGCGGTGATGACGCAGGTGCGCGGCATCGTCGAGCGCATCGTCTCCGCGGTGGAGTTCATTTTCCTGTTCACGCTGGCCGCCGGCCTCACCGTACTGCTCGCCGCGATCGAGGGCACGCGCGCCGAGCGCGTCCGCGAGGCCGCGTTGCTGCGCGCGCTGGGTGCCAGCTCCGGCCTGATCGCCCGCGGCCTGATCAGCGAATACGCCGTGCTCGGCGCGATTGCCGGCCTGGTCGCCGCTATTGCCGCGCAGAGCGTGGCCTGGGTGCTGGCCGAACAGGTCTTCAACATTCCCTATGGTCCGCGGCCCCTGCTGTGGCTGATCGGCACGCTGGCCGGCGCCGTGATCGTGGCCGGCCTGGGCTGGCTGTCGCTGCGGCAGGTGCTGAAAACCCCGCCGCGGCTGGTGCTGCAGCAGACCGGCTAGGGTTTTTCCGGCGGCGGCAGGCCCTGTTCCGGCAGGGCCTGCGCGGCCGCCGGACTGCGGTTAAAATTGCCGCCCCGCAGCATTCCCACCTTGCTTCTTCGGAGCTCCCTGAACATGAAAAAGCCCGTAAAGGTCGCCATCACTGGCGCCGCCGGCCAGATTGCCTACTCGCTGATCTTCCGCGTTGCCTCTGGCTCCATGCTCGGCCCTGACCAGCCGGTCATCCTGCAGCTCCTCGAAGTGCCGGTGCCGGAAGTCCAGGAGAAGCTCAAGGGCACGATCATGGAGATCGAAGACTGCGCCTTCCCGCTGGTTGCCGGCATCGAAGCGCATTCCGATCCGATGACCGCTTTCGAAGGCACGGATTACGCCCTGCTCGTCGGCGCCCGCCCGCGCGGCCCCGGCATGGAGCGCAAGGACCTGCTGACCGCCAACGGCGGCATCTTCGGACCGCAGGGCAAGGCGATTGCCGCCAAGGCCTCGAAGGACATCAAGGTCCTCGTCGTCGGCAACCCGGCGAATACCAATGCGCTGATCGCCGCGACCGCCGCCAAGGGCCTCGACCCGAAGCAGTTCCACGCGATGGTCCGCCTCGATCACAACCGCGCGGTCTCGCAGCTCGCGAGCAAGACCGGCATCCACGGCAACGACATCGAGAAGATGATCATCTGGGGCAACCACAGCTCCACGCAGTACCCGGACATCAGCCACTGCACGGTGGGCGGCAAGGCGGCGAAGTCGCTGGTCGACCAGAACTGGATCGAGAAGGACTTCATCCCGGTTGTCCAGCAGCGCGGCGCCGCGATCATCAAGGCGCGCGGCCTGTCGTCGGCCGCTTCGGCCGCTTCGGCTGCCGTCGACCACATGCGCGACTGGGCGCTGGGTTCGAACGGCAAGTGGGTGTCGATGGGCGTGCCGTCGGACGGCAGCTACGGCATCAAGCCGGGCATCGTCTACGGCTATCCCTGCATCTGCAAGGACGGCAAGTACGAAATCGTCCAGGGTCTGTCGGTCGACGAGTTCAGCCGCGGCCGCATGACCATCACCGAGAACGAACTGCGCGAAGAGCGCGCCGCGATCGAGGATCTGCTGAAGGCCTAAGTTGCACCGCTTGCGAAAAAGCCCGCCGGATCGGCGGGCTTTTTTGTGGGCCAAGGTTTGTTGCGGTCTCTCGATACACCGCGCGCAAGCGCGCGGCACTCGAGACGAACGGGGGGTCGTCTCCCCGAAGCATCCACAACAGTCCGTTCGTCTCGAGTGCCGGCGAAGCCGGTGTATCGAGAGACTCGGCCTCCCCTCAAGGACAGGCCGATACCTCGCCTTCGACAATGAACGGACTCGACACGCCGCTGTACGCCGTCAGCGGCAGCACCAGCGTCTGCGCCGAACCTTCATGCCGCAGCCGGTACGTCCCCGGCTTCGTATTGCGCGGAATCGTCCAGGTCGCCGTCGCGGTTGACGACAGCCCGCCGGTGACCGGCACGTCGATCGGCAGCAACGAGGGCACGATCGGCGTCCAGCTGAAGACCAGTTCCGGATCGCGGTCTTCGGCAACGACTTCCCATTCGCCGTCGGCAAGCTGGCGCTCGGCGTAGACATAGCTGGCCTGCGTGCGCAGGTCGTTGCGCGGGTGGCCGGCCTGGAATGTTGCGCTGACGATATCGCCCGGCGCAGCGGCGGCCGGCACGTCGCTGGTGAGCGTGCCGTAGGCGCTCGGCAGCGGCAGGTCGTCGGCGATGTACGGCGGGCGGACCAGCACGGTCAGGCCGTCGATATAGGCCGGGCCTTCCGGCGCGGCGGCATCATCGCGCAGGCTGATCGCCAGCTTGCGCATTTCCTGCTGCACGGCGGCGAGCGTCCAGGGACCGAAGATGTCGGATGCGCCTTCGTACTGCTGCGCCGCGTACTCCTCGCGCGTCGGCAGATAGTGGACGAAGTCGTTGCTCAGCGACGCGACGACGATCGTGTCGATGCCGGCCGGCGCCAGCACTTCATAGAGCGTCTTGCGGATGCGCCGCGCCGACATTGTCGGCACTTCCCAGGGCAGTGCGGCGATCGCGAGGTTGCCGATGCGGATCAGCTGCAGCGGCAGGATCGTCGCTTCCGTCGAGGCGATGCCGCCCGCGCCGACCGGCAGCAGCACCGGCTTCTCGGCATGGCAGCCGAAATCGCCGACCCCGGGCACCGCCGGCAGATATTGGAGATTGCACATCGCCACCGCCGACACCAGGTTGGCCGGAATCAGGTGCGCCGGCAGCCCGATCGTGGTCGGCAGCTGGATGTCGAGCAGGGTCTGCACATCGGCGCGCGCGGCGGCGAGCACGTCGAGCCCGGAGGCGCAGCTGACGCCTTCCACTGCCGGGCCCGGGCCGTCTTCGGCGCCGGCGGCGAAGGACGGACCGAGCGCGCCGGTGCAGGTGCGCTTGACCGGCGCGTCGAGTTCGGCCGGATGCGGCAGGCTCGCGAGCACGACCGGATCGGTGACCTCGATCGCGTCGATCTGAACGTAGAACTGCCGATAGTCGATCGGTCCGCTGATCGCGGCGTTGCTGCGGTACAGCTGCAGCGCCTTGGCCAGCTGCTTGGTGCCGGAGATCGCATTCGACTCGTAGTCGTCGGCGCCGCCGCCGCGGGTCGGATCGGGGAAAGGCCGTTCGAGGATGAACAGGTTCGGCGAGGCGTCGCCCTGATCCGCCTGCGGGAACGCCGCGACGAAGTTGTCGGTGCCGGACTCGGCGCGGTAGTCGGTCTTCATGATCCTCTCGAAGCCGAGCGACGCGTAGCCCTTGTTGTCCGAGCTGACCAGATGCAGATTGGGGCCGATCACCGTGCCGTGCACGCCGAACCAGTTGATCGCACCGACCGCCGAGCCGTCGCCGCGGATCAGGTTCAGCTGCACCGCGCGCTTGTTGTTGCGGACCTCTTCGCCGCGCGCATTGAGAAATTCGCGACGCTCGGCTTCGCTGTTTCTCTCGTAGGCCGGCGCGGAGCGCTGGATGCTGGCGTTGAGCAGCTCGCCGCTGCCGATGCCGATGCGCGCGGTCTGCGGATGCGCCTGCAGATTCGCGTGCGCGCGCTTGACCGATTCGAACAGGCCTCTGCGGATGGCCTGGAAGGTGTCGTCGTCGTAGCCGAAGTGCAGCAGGTTGTGCGCCAGGTGATGCGAATAGCCGGCCGGACCCTGATGGGTGTGCGTGGCGGACAGCATCAGGTTCTCGGTCGTGTACGCAGCGGCCATGCCGGGGTCGGCGGCGATGTCGGCGAGCAGGGTCTGGCGCAGGGCGCCGGTGATGATCGCGATATCGGCGACGATCATCATCACGCGCTTGCCGTTGCAGGGCGACTCGAGTGCATAGGCGCGCGAGTACTGGCGCTGATGCAGACCGCCGAAGACCTGTGCCGGATTTTCCCAACCCATGCCGCTGGTGTTGGCGACCACGCCGGTGATGTCGTACAGGCCGCTGCCGAAACGGAACTGCTGGTTGCCGGCACAGCTGGACGGACTGCCGACCGCAGGCACCGGCACTTCGAGCCGGCCGGGTGCGTCGAGTCCTTCGCCGACGGCGAGATACGGGCTGTTCAGCACGCACTGCGCGCGCTGACGGTCGACGAAGACCGCGGTGCCGCCGCCGGCGCCGCCGCTGCCGACCGGCGTGCTGTCACCACAGGCGCTGAGCAGCGTCAGTGCGAGCATGCCCGCCAGCAAGCCGGTGAATCGTCCCTGTCCTGCGCGCATGCGGTTCCCCTGAAAGCCCGGCGACTGCAAAGTTCGTTTAGCCTAGCTTGTCAGCCGGTGCCGCAGGGCAGAAGCTGGAAATATTCATCCATGCCGGTATCGCGGCGGACGGATTCCAATCCGGGGGAGCCTCATGAAATCTGTCGTCTGTCAGAACAGCGAACTGCGCGTCGTCGACCGCGCCGAACTCAAGCCGGCCAAGGGCCAGGTGCTGCTCAAGGTGCTGCGCTGTGGCATCTGCGGTTCCGACCTGCATCTGCGCCATCACTGCGATCACATGGCGCAGCTGGTCAAGCGCGCCGGCTATCCGCACTTCCCCAGCGCGGCCGAGGAGATCGTGTTCGGCCACGAGTTCTGCGGCGAGATTCTTGATTACGGCACGGGGACCACGCGCAAGCTGAAGACCGGAACGCAGGTCTGCGCGGTGCCGCTGATGCGCAGCGGCAAGGACATCGAGCTGCTGGGCCTGTCCGCCCGCGTCGCGGGCGCCTACGCCGAACAGGTGCTGGTGCAGGAGGAGATGCTGGAGCGCGTGCCCAATGGCCTGCCGCCGGACCAATCGGCGCTGACCGAGCCGATGGCGGTCGCGCTGCATGCGGTGCGCCGCAGCGAGATCAAGCGCGGCGATGTCGCCATCGTGATCGGCTGCGGCCCGGTCGGTCTCGGCGTGATCTGCATGTTGCGCGCGAACGGCGTGAAGACCATTGTCGCCAGCGACTTCTCCGCCGGCCGGCGCGCGCTGGCGCGAAGCTGCGGCGCCGATGTCGTCGTCGATCCGGCGAAAGAATCTCCGTACGCGGACTGGAAGCAATACGGTTTTACCGTCAGGTTGGCCGACATGCTCGAGCTGGGCGTCGGCACGCGCGAAAAGCTCGGCAAGCTGCCGGTGCCCTGGTGGCACACCTGGCGGCTTGGCGAGAAGCTCGGCCTGATGCCGAAGAGTCCGGTGGTCTTCGAGTGCGTCGGCGTGCCGGGCGTGCTGCAGAAGATCATCGAGGGCGCGCCGCTGCTGTCGCGCGTCATCGTCGTCGGCGTCTGCATGCAGGCCGACACGATCGAGCCGTCGATGGCGATCAACAAGGAAATCGACATGCGCTTCGTGCTCGGCTACACGCCGCTCGAGTACCGCGACGCATTGCACCTGATCGCCGAAGGCAAGGTCAGCTGCGCGCACATGGTGACCGGCACGGTGGGGCTGGCGGATGTCGAGACGGCCTTCAATGCGCTGGGCGATCCCGAACAGCACGCCAAGATCCTGATCGATCCACAGCGCAAGGCCAGGGGCATCGCCGCGCCCGGTCGCGCCTGAGGCATCACAGCCGCGCAATACAACACGTCGATAATCCGCCGTTTCGTGACGCACCCAGCAGGATTCCATGCACCGTATCGCCACCCGATTGACCCTCATGTTCGCTCTGTTGCTGAGCGCCTGCGGCGGCGGCAACGATGAACCCACGGCGGGTGCCGGCGGCGACGTTCCGCCGCCAGCCAGCCTCGACGGCGGCGCATGGATGAAGGGCGACCTGCATCTGCACTCGCACCACAGCTCGGATGCCGCGGACAATCCGCTCAAGGAGCTGATCGCCTTCGCCGAAAGCGTGGGCATGGACTACTTCATCGCGACCGACCACGACAATCATGTCGATGGCGATGTCGCGCATCACACCTGGGCCGATCCCGACTACCGGTCGGATTCGATGGTCATGCTCTACGGCGCGGAATGGACGACGCACCGCGGACACGGCAATGCGATTGCCGCGCAGCCTTACGATCATCAGCGGCTGTATGACGTCCGCGACGAGCGGGATGCCGATATCGGCAAGGTCGTGAAGGATCTCGGCATCCACCTGTCGGCGAATCATCCCGCCGGCGGCGACACTTTCAGCTTCAGCTACGACATCGTGAAGTCGATCGAAGTCTGGAACTCGTCGATCTGGTCGAAGAACGCCGGCTCCATGCTGGTCTGGGACGATCTGCTCAAGGCCGGTCGCCGGTTGACCGCACGCGGCGGCAGCGACGCGCATCACAACGCGATGATCAGCCCGACCGAGTGGACCAGCAACTTCTTCGAAGGCTATGCCAACTTCGTCGGCACGCCGACGACTTGGGTGTATGCGCGTGAACGCAGCGCGGAGGCCGTCATCGAAGCGCTCAACAACGGCCGCGTGTCGGTCAGCGCCAATCCGCTGGCCGAGCGCGTCGAGCTGTACGCCGATACCGATGGCGACGGCGAGATGGACCTGATGATGGGCGACAACGCGCGCGCGACCGGCGCACCGGTGAACTTCCGCATCGATCTGGTCGGCGGCAGCGGCCTGATTCCGCTCTATACGGTGACCGTCACCAAGGACGGCGCCGAATTCGACCGCTTCACGACGGTTTCGCGCAGCATCACGTTCAGCGATACGCCGGCGGCAGATGGGCGCAGCTATTACCGCGTCGAAGTGCAGGGCCTGCCGACGCTGTATCCGCAGGTTCCGGGCAGTGCGTTGACCAGCGCGCGGATGATCGCGCTGTCGAATCCGATCTACTTCAATTTCGATCCGGCGTTCTGAACCCCGTCAATCGTAGGATGGGCTGAGCAAAGCGAAGCCCATCGTTCTGCGTACCTGTCGCGATGGGCTTCGTCAGACTCAGCCCATCCTACGTGGTTAGACCCCTAGCGCGGGCGCTGGACCCGCTTCACCGCGACGACGCCGTCGCCATTGAGCTCGGTCGCAAAGCCCGCCTTCTGCAGGCGCATCGACACTTCATTCGGCACGTCGCGCCGGCTGGTCAGCTTGTTCGGCGTGCCGGTGTAATGGAACAGACGCCCGCCGGTGCGCAGCACGCGCGCCAGTTCGTTGTAGAAGCGCTGCGAATACAGCTCGCCGGCAATCCCGAAGCGCGGCGGATCGTGCAGCGCCGCGTCAAAGCTGGCATCGGGCAGTGTGGCGATCTGCTCCGAGACATCGGCATTGCCGAGGCTTAGCGCACCGCCGCGGCTATGGTCGGGCGACCAGGGATTGAGCGTGCGCAGCCAGATCACATCCGGATTCTTTTCGTAGGACTGCAAGCGCGACGCGCCCTGCTGCAGGCAGCAGGCGGCGAAGTAGCCGAGCCCGCCGCAGGTGTCGAGCACGGTCTTGCCGCGCGGCTGGATCAGGCCGACCTTGCGCTCGGCGTCCGCGTACGGCGAGACATGCGCGGTCGGCAGCATCTTGATGCCGTCGATCTCGAAGGTCGGCGCGCCCCACTCGGTCGGCACCAGCTTGATCAGCGCGCCGTTGTAGCGCGAGATCGCCTGGAACTGCGCGCCGTCCCAGTGATAGATCGTGCGCTCCTTGCAGTTTTCCGGATACGGGAACTCGCGGCCGTTCCAGCGCCAGCTGCTCGTGCCCGCTTCGACCTGCGCCGTCGAGCGCTGCAGGTCCAATGACAGCGCCAGCGCGCTGCTGCCGGACGCGCGTGCGGCCGTCAGCGCCTGCTGTTCGCCCAGCGTCAGCAGCGGCCCGCGCTGCTGCGGATCAATCGCCGCGAGCGCGATAGACCACCGCCTGTACCTGATCGAGATCGACGACCGCGTCGTAGAAATCCTTGCCGCTGAGTTCGACGAGCTTGACGCTGTCGCCGGTCGCATCGGCGATCTTGCCGGTCAGCTCGGTGCCGGAAGTCAGGACCACCGTGGCGCGCTTGCCGTCGAGACTCTTGAGGGCTTTGACGATGGCGTCGTCGCCGGCCAGCGCCGCGGCGGGCAGGGTCAGGGCGAGTGCACAGAACAGTCCGCTCAGCTTCTTCATGTCAGCTCCAGGGCAAGCCGCCGTCCGGCGGTCGGGGTCAGGGTCAGCGAACGCAGACAATACTCCAGCGCCGCCACTTGGTCAGCCGCGCAGCTGGGCGACGGCGGTCTGCAGCCGCGAGAGGGTGCCGTCGATGTCCTGCAGCTTGTCGAGGCCGAACAGGCCGATGCGGAAGGTCCGGAATTCCTTGGGCTCGTCGCACATCAGCGGCACGCCGGCGGCGGCCTGCAGCCCAAGCGCGGCGAACTTCTTCGCGTTGCTGATCTCGGCATCGTCGGTATACGCGACGACGACCCCGGGCGCGGCAAAGCCCGGCGCGGCGACGCTCGGATAACCGTAGCCCGCCAGCATCGCGCGCACGGCGGTGCCGAGCTGCCAGTGCGCGTCGCGCAGGTGCTCGAGGCCGCAGGCCAGCGTTGCGTTCATCGCGTCGCGCAGCTGCAGCAGGCCGGCGGTCGGCATCGTCGCGTGATAGGCATGCGCGCCGCCCTCGTAGGCCTGCATGATCTGCAGCCATTTCTTCAGGTCGGCGGCGAAGCTGCTGCTCTGGCTCTGCTCGACGCGCGCCTTCGCGGCGGCGCTGAGCATGATCAGCGCGGCGCAGGGCGTCGAGCTCCAGCCCTTCTGCGGCGCGCTCAGCAGCACATCGATGCCGCAATCCTGCATGTCGACCCAGATCGAACCCGAGGCGACGCAATCGAGGACGAACAGGCCGCCATGCGCATGCACGGCGGCGGCGACACGGCGCAGATAGTCGTCGGGCAGGATGATGCCGGACGCGGTCTCGACATGCGGGGCGAAGACCACCGCGGGCTTCTCGCGGCGGATGGTTTCCTCGACCACTTCGATGGCGGGCGGCGCATACGGGGCCTGCGCATCCGCAGCGAGCGCTTGCGCCTTGAGCACGGTCTCGCCCGCGGGGATGCGGCCCATCTCGAAAATCTGCGACCAGCGATAGCTGAACCAGCCGTTGCGGATGACCAGGCAATGTTGTCCGCCGGCGAGCTGGCGGGCGATCGCTTCCATGCCGAAGGAGCCGCCGCCCGGCACGATGGCGACCGCCTCGGCCTTGTAGACCTGCTTCAGCATCGTCGAGATTTCACGCATCGCCTGCTGGAACAGCTGCGACATGTGATTGACGGCGCGATCCGAGAACACGACCGAATATTCGAGCAGACCGTCGGGGTCTACGTTGCGAAAATGGCGGGACATGAACGGGGGCTCCTCTGCGTGGGCCGCCATGTTACAGCGCCGGCCGCGGAGGCTGTGCATCGGCGCAGGCACTGATAATCTCTGCGCATGGAGCTCTATCACTTCGTCAACGGACACCGCGCCACCTGTCTGGCGGCCGATGCCTCGATCCCCAAGGAAGGTTTCGTCTGGGCCGATATCGAGCGCAGCGAGGCTGCCGATTGGGCGAAATGGGCAGAGAGCCGCCTGGGTCTGGTTGTCGATCCCCAGCACGTCGAGGACAGCCTCAACCCCAAGCATCCGTCGTTCTTCGATCACACGGCGGAATACGACATGCTGATCTTCGAAGGACTCGGCCCGAAGGACGAGCCGTTTCCGATCGAGACTCGTGTCGCCGCGTTCTTCATGTTCGAGCGCGTGCTGGTGACGGTGCGCGCGGTCGACAACGTCAGCATCCTGCGCGTGCGCGAGCGCGTGCTCGATGGCCGGCTCAAGTGCCCGGGTTCGCCGCTGCGCCTGGCCTTCCTGATGGTCGACACGATGGTCGATCGCTACATGCGCATCCGTGCGCCGATGGATCAGCATCTGACGGCCTTGCAGGACGATCTGCTCGACACCAAGGGCACCGAACACGACTGGCGCGATCTGCTCGGCGGGCGTCGCGAGGCGCGGCGGCTCGAGGCGCTGTGCGAACGCCAGATCGAGGCGCTGGAATCCTGGCATCGCAATTCGCGCTTCGA
Organism: Fontimonas sp. FW305-C-3; assembly: GCF_058783185.1. Taxonomy (NCBI): domain Bacteria; kingdom Pseudomonadati; phylum Pseudomonadota; class Gammaproteobacteria; order Nevskiales; family Nevskiaceae; genus Fontimonas; species Fontimonas sp. FW305-C-3. The sequence goes on from NZ_JBYSYK010000001.1 coordinate 525,216, forward strand.
CTGGAAGCAGGTCGACGAAGTGCGTCATCGCAACATCAGCGAGCACGTCGGCCGGGTGCTGGCGCATTCCAGCGGTCTGGAACGCGATCTGGAAGCGGCGGTGCAGCTGCATTTCGCCGCGGTCGCCTACCGGACCAACCGCGTCATGCAGGCGCTGACCGTGCTGTCCGCGATCTTCTTCCCGCTGACCTTCATCGTCGGCGTCTACGGCATGAACTTCGAGAACATGCCGGAGCTGCGCTGGCACTACGGCTACTACGGCGTGCTGGGCCTGCTGGCGATCATTGCGCTGAGCCTGATTCTCTACTTCAAGCGCAAGCGCCTGTTCTAGCGTCTCAAGCTTTTTTCTTCGGCAGCCAGGCCCAGGTCATTTCGCAGCGGATCGGCTCGTTGCCGGACTGGTCGGTGACGATGACCGGCACGATGAGGTTGCCGCGCTCCTCGCTGGCGATGCGCTCGCGGGTCGACGCATCCAGCGTCGCCACCGCGCGCAGCGTGCCGTGCGCGCGTTGCAGATAGTCGATGTGCATGGTCTTGAGCAGCAGCAGCGCGTGGTCCGGCACGTTCATGCCGAACACGGCGCCGGTCGCGGTCTCCGCGAGCAGCGCCATCGCGGCCGCGTGCACGCCGCCGATGTGGTTCTGCACCTTTCGACGGTTCTTTGCGACAACGACCGCGCGTTCCGCGCTCAGCGATTCGAAGCGCAGCCCGGCGGTGCCGGCAAAGCGCACCTGCGAGTTGAACAGCAAGGACGTCGCGCGGCGGGCGAGCGGCGCCGGCAGGCGGTCGAAGACACTGACGGTACGCGACAGGCGGTTCGAGGTCATCGGAGCTACCGGGCTGAAGAAGGCGATGCCCGATTCTAGACCTGCGGTAACCGCACGCCTTGGCTGCGCCGACGGCGACCGCTGGCGCTTTGGCGCCGGCGTGCCGACGCCGCCTACTGCAGCTGCGCCAGCCAGGCCTTGCCGAGACCTTTGCGCTTGCGGACCTCGCGCAGGTCGGCCTGCGCGTTCTGCTTGCTCGGATAGGCGCCGCTGACGACGCGCCAGGTCTTGCTGCCACCGCTGGACGATTCGACGACCTGGGTCGCCAGACCGGTCTTGCGCAGGCGTGCCGCTTCCTGGTCGGCGCGGGCCTGGTCGGGCACCGAAGCCAGCACGATGGTCCAGGCTGCCGGCGTCATCCGCAGCTCGCCATCGGCGCTCACCGTCGCCGAGGCAGTGTAGGGCACGAAGCGCGGCGTGCTGTCCGGTGTTGCTGCTGCGGCCGATGCCGTCGACGCGGCCGCAGCGGGCTCGGCCGCTTTGCGCGCCGGCTTCGCGGACGGCGCCGGCGTCGCCACTTCCTGGCGCGCCACGAGTTCCGGTGGCGCCGCGTAGCCGAAGGCGAGCGGGTCGTCGACCGGTTCCGCCGCACGACGCGGTTCGGGGGCTTTCTTCGTGGCAGCGACCGTATCGATGCTGGAAATCGCCGGATCGCCGGGGAAGGCGGTCAGCGCCAGGCGCGCGCTCAGCGAGCCGGCCGCCTGCGGATCGAGGACCGCGATGCCGGATGCCGTTGCGCGCGCGCAACTGCCGACATCGTCGAGGCGCTGCGGCCCGCTCGGTCCCTGCATCTCGAGGGCGCCGCGCAGCAGGCAGACCTCATCGCCGTTGTCGCCGCGGGCGATCCACGCCGCGGCACCGAAAATCCGAATGCGCAGCGAGCCGACGTTGAGACGGATGTCGGCCGGCGGCAGGTCGCTGCCGCCGCGGCTGTCGAGCTGCACGCTGCCGCTGTGAACGACCAGCCGCGCGAGGTTCATGCGGGCCGGCGGATCGACCGCCTCGATGCTGTGCACGCCCAGGCGGCTGCTGCGACCGAGCGTGATCTGGCCGACGGCCGGCAAGGTCAGGCCGATATGGCCGTCGGGTCCGGTGCGAACCTCGTCGCCTGCCTGCAGGGTATCGGCGGGGCGCAGGGTGGCGGCCCTATCGGTGCGGATCAGATCGGCCTCGCCGCTGATGCGGACCACGTTCAGCACGCTTTGCTGAGCGAGCGCGGGCGGGCTGCCAAGCGACGGCAAGAATGCCGCCCCGACGAGCATGATCCGCCGCGCAGTCCTGAGTCCGATTGTCACCTGGCGCCCCCGATGAATCCTTCGACGACAAGAGTATGTCGCTTTCCGGTAGCTGTCAGCCCGCCACATCGCCCCTTAGACTTTTGCGCGCCGCTTGCCTACGATGCTGGCGCAGCGCTTCAACGACGTGACCAATAAATCGGGAAGCTTTGCGGCGGCGTTCCGCGCACCCTTGATGTCTACCCGATCCCGAATCCATAGGCCCTCATGAGCGGCATTATTGTTGTCGATCAACCCGCCGACTGGCCCGTCGACATTCCCGGCATCGCGGTCGTCACCGCCTGGGATTATCTGACCAACGAGCTGCATACCCGCGCCCGCCTCGCGCGCATCTACAACCTGTGCCGGTCTTTCGCCTACCAGTCGACCGGCTATTACGTTTCCCTGCTCGCCGGTGCGCGCGGCCACAAGCCGCTGCCGGACATCACGACGATCCAGGATCTCAAGCTGGCGGATTCGCATCGCATCCTCAACGACGAGGTCGAGGAGCTGATCCAGCAATCGCTGGCACGCATCGGCTCGGCCGAGTACGTGATGAACGTCTATTTCGGCCGCAGCCTCGCCAAGCGCCACGAGCGACTGGCGCGAGCGCTGTTCAACCAGTTCCCGGCGCCGCTGCTGCAGGTCAAGTTCGCCTATCGCGGCGACGAATGGCGGGTCGATTCTGTCGGCCCGATCGCGCTGGGTGAAGTGCCGCCGTCGCATCTGGAACTGATGTACGAAGCCGCGCGCGATTACCTGTCGCGCAAGCGCAGCCCGCGTCAGCGCCGCGAGTCGGCGCGCTACGATCTGGCGATCCTGGTCAACGACGAGGAAAAGGAACCGCCGTCGAACGCGCGCGCGCTCAAGCTGTTCGAGCGCGCGGCGGAAGATCTCGGCTTCGAGGTCGAGTTCCTCGACAAGAGCGACTACGGCCATGTCGCCGAGTTCGACGCGCTGTTCATCCGCGAGACGACGGCGGTCAACCATCACACCTATCGATTCGCCCGCCGCGCCGCGCGCGAGGGACTGGTCGTCGTCGACGATCCGGTGTCGATCCTGCGTGCGGCGAACAAGGTGTTCCTCGCGCAGTTGATGGAACGCCACCGGATTCCGCAGCCGAAGACCGTGCTGATCCATTCGCGCAATCTGAAGCAGGCCGCGCACGAGCTGGGCTTTCCCTGCGTGCTCAAGCAGCCGGATTCGCAGTTCTCGAAGGGCGTCATCAAGGTCGAGAGCGCCGCCGAGCTGCGCGACAAGGCGACCGACATGCTGGAGCGCTCCGACCTGATCATCGGCCAGAGTTTCGAGCCGACCGACTACGACTGGCGCGTCGGCGTGCTCAATGGCGAGCCGCTGTATGCCTGCCGTTATTTCATGGCCAAGGACCACTGGCAGGTCGTCAAGCGCGGCATCACCGGTGCCAAGGTCGAGGGCAACCACGAGACCGTGCCGCTGGATCTGGTGCCCAAGGCCGTCATCAACATCGGCGTTCAGGCCGCCCGCGCGGTGGGCAGCGGCCTGTACGGCGTCGACCTCAAGCAGTTCGGCAAGGTCGTCAAGGTCATCGAGGTCAACGACAACCCGAACATCGACCACGGCGTCGAGGATCTGGTGCTGCGCGAGGCGCTGTACCGCAAGGTCATGGAGTACTTCATCCAACGGCTTGAGGCGCGCACGCGGTCATGAGCGCGGCGCCGGCCGTTCGGATCCGGCCGGGCCGGCCGCGGGATGTCGACGGCATCCTCGCCCTGGAGGCGGGGTTCAGCACGGACCGCATGTCCGCGCGGAGTGTGCGATATTTTCTGACCGCGACGAGTGTCCGGGTGCTGGTCGCGGAGCTGGAGGGGCAGGTCGCCGGCGCGCTGATCGTCCTGCTGCGCCGGAACAGCGTCTGGGCGAGAATCTATTCAGTTGCGGTTGATCCGCGCTGGCGCAGCATGGGGCTGGGCCGCCAATTGATCTCGGCGGCCGAGCAGCAGGCGCGGCGGGATGGGCGGCAGGGCATGAGCCTCGAGGTGCGCACCGACAATGCGGGCGCGCGGGCCTTGTACCAGCGGCTCGGTTATCAGGAGCAGGCGCAGTTGCCGGCGTATTACGAAGATGGTGCGCCCGGAGTGCGTCTGCGCAAGCAGTTTTAGCGGTTAGGCCGGAATTACGCTTGGATTGCAGCGCAAAACTGCACTAAGGTAGTTCTTCATAAGTGGAGGAGAAACCTAATGAAATATGCATCGTGCCTTGCTCTGGCCATGGTGTTTGCGGCCGCGCCTGCGCTCGCAAAAGTCAGCCCGGATGAAGCAGGCAAACTGAAGACCACGCTGACGCCGATGGGCGGCGAGAAGGCGGGCAATGCCGACGGCAGCATCCCGGCCTGGGATGGCGGCCTGACCAAGTCGCCGGCCTGCTACAAGGGCCTCGGCAGCCGTTACTGCGATCCGTTCACCGACGACAAGATCCAGTTCACGATCACCAAGGCGAACATGGCGCAGTACGCGGCCAAGCTCAGCGAAGGCCAGAAGGCCATGTTTGCCCAGTACCCCGACTCCTACAAGATGAACGTCTACCAGACGCGCCGCACCGCGGCGTATCCGGACTTCGTCTACGAGGCCACCGCCAAGAACGCAGCCAACGCCGAACTCGGCGGCGGCGGCGAAGCCCTGGTCGGCGCGATCATGGGCATCCCGTTCCCGATCCCGAAGAGCGGCGTCGAGCCGGTGTGGAACCACAAGGTCCGCTATCGCGGCCAGAGCGGCCAGCGCTGGAACAGCCAGGCCGCCGTGACGACCTCGGGCAGCTACAACCTCGTCAAGCTGCGCGAAGACGTCATGTTCCCGTATACCCGCAAGGGCGCGACGCCGGAATCGCTGAACAACGTCATCATCTACTTCCTGCAGGTGGTCACGACGCCGCCGCGCCTGGCCGGCACCATCACCTTGGTCCACGAGACGATGGACCAGGTCAAGGAACCGCGCCGCGCCTGGCAGTACAACCCGGGCCAGCGCCGCCTGCGCCGCGCACCGAACGTCGCCTACGACAATCCGGGTACCGGTGCCGACGGTCTGCGCACCAACGACCAGACCGACACCTTCAACGGCGCAACCGATCGCTACACCTGGAAGATCGTCGGCAAGAAGGAAGCCTACGTGCCGTACAACGCATACAAGATCCACAGCGATCAGTACAAGGTTGCCGACATCGTCAAGAAGAGCCACATCAACCAGGATCTGCCGCGCTACGAGCTGCATCGCGTGTGGATCGTGGAAGGCGAGGTCAAGCCGACGACGACGCACATCTTCGCCAAGCGCCGCTTCTACATCGACGAAGACACCTGGGCGATCCTGCTGGTCGACCTGTATGACCGCCGCGGCTCGCTGTGGCGCTGGCAGGAAGCGCATCCGTTCCAGGCCTACGACCAGCCGTTCCCGGGCACCGCGATCGAGACGATCTACGACCTGCAGAACAACCGCTATCTGGCGCAGGCGCTGAACAACGAAGATCCGGAAACCAAGGAAATCCCGTTCCCGGATGCCTACTTCGATCCGGCCAACGTGCAGAAGCAGGCGACCAAGTAAGTCGCTTCGCAGTGTGAACAGAGGGGCGCCCGCCGGGCGCCCCTTTTTTTGTGGGCGGCGTATCGAGAGACCGGAGCCAGCCGATCGGCCACAAAAAAGGCGACCGGCCTGAGCCGGTCGCCTTGCACCTTGCCTTGCGGCGAAGGCTTACTTCTTGGCTTCGTCCTTCTCGATCGAGATCAGCTCGACTTCGAAGATCAGCGTTTCGTTCGGGCCGATCTTCACGCCGGCGCCACGCTCGCCGTAGGCAAGAGCGGCCGGAATCGTGAACTTGTACTTCGAGCCCGGCGTCATCAGCTGCACGCCTTCGGTCCAACCCGGAATCACGTTGGCGAGCGGGAAGGTGACCGGCTGGCCGCGCGAGTAGGAGCTGTCGAACTCTTCACCGTTGATCAGCGTGCCCTTGTAGTGCACGGTGACGCGGCTTTCGGCGGTCGGGTGATCGCCCTTGCCTTCGGTCAGCACTTCGTACTGCAGGCCCGATGCGGTGGTCTTCACGCCGGCCTTGGCGCCGTTCTCGGCAAGGAACTTGTCGCCAGCTTCCTTGGCCTTGGCGGACTGAGCTTCACGCTCGGCCTTCTGGCGCTCCTGCATCTTCTGCGCGACGGTGTTCTTGATCGCTTCGCGAGCGGCGTCGTCGAGCTTCGGCGTTGCGTCGGTGAACGCATCGTCGATGCCGGCCTTCAGCGCGGCGATATCCACATCCTGCTTGACCGGCTGCAGAGACTTGCCCAGATCCACGCCGATGGCGTAGCCGAACTTCTGCGCGTCGGATTCCAGCGCGGCGTTGGCGCTGGCGGCGTCATCCTGCTTCGGCTGGCAGGCTGCAAGCATGGCGGCAGCCAGTGCGATTGCAGTGAAACGAAAGGTCTTGTTCATGCTTCCCCGGGGAATAACGAATAAAGGGGCTTGGAGCGCCCCGGCGCGGCGATTATAGCCTGCGCAATTGCGCCTGCAGCGGTCGTTTTACAGGCTTTTTGCAGACTCAGGACGGTCTTGAACCATCGCCGCGTTCCGCGGTCTGTCCGGGTCCGGAGATTGCTGCGGCGCCGGCTGCTTCGGCCGATTTCCGCCGCGACAGCAGCTGCAGCAGCATCTGCCGCGACTCGTCCGACAGCAGTTCCTGCGAGCGTTCGGCAATCCTTTCGATGCGCGCATCGACAATCAGGCTCTGCTCGCCGTCGACCGTGACCAGGCCCATCTCGATCAGCGTGTTCAGGTAGCCGCGGAACAGGGTCTTGTCGAAGAACTCCGGCGCGTCGCGGCCGGTCAGGATCGCCATGCGTTCGGCGAGCAGGCGGCAGTCGTTCTCGAAGCGCTCACGGTTGAGATTGACCGCATTGCGGCGTTCGTCGGCGAGCAGCAGCGCGGTCATGCAGTAGCGCTCCAGCGTTTCGCCAAGCACGCGGCCGAGCATCGCCAGCGTCGAATAGGCGGCCTGGCCGGCGTCCGGACGCTTGAGGCGGTCGCCCTCGCGGCTCAGCAGGCCGAGTTGCAGCATCACGTCGATCCAGCGCCGGGTGACACGTTCGGTGTCCTCCGCGTTCCAGCGCAGGAAGTACTCGGTGCGCAGGAACGGATACAGCGCGCGCACGCCGGTGACCAGCGCTTCGTCGCTGAGCAGCAGGCGCGTGCGGAACAGGTTGGCGATCACCGACGGCACCGCGAACAGATGCTGGATGTTGTTGCGGTTGTAGGTCAGCGCAACCGCGTCGCGCGAGCTGACGCCGTACAGATCGCCCCATTCGTGCGGCATGCGGCGGATGCGCGCGATCGGTGCGCTGAATTCGAGGATGCTGCGCGGCGAGACTTCCGGGATGTACTGGTGCTCGTTGTAGGCATTGCCCTTGAGCAGCCAGACCAGATGGCCGATCTGCTCGACCAGTTCGTCGTGCGAGACCACGCGTTCCGGCGCCGACAGCATCGCGATCGCGGCCAGGCCGGTCGGATTGGCGATCGCGGCTTCGTTGATGCGGCGTGAATTTTCCAGCGCCAGATCGGCGACGAAGCGCTTGTAGTTTTCCGGTGTCGTATCGCCGGCGCCGGTGAAGTGATCGCGCCAGCCCGGCATCTGCTGGTCCGCGTAGTCCTGCAGCACGATCGGTTCGCCGAAATTGATGTAGGCCTTGCCGTAAGATTTGTTCAGAATCTTGCCGGCCTTGAGCAGGCCCTCGGCCGATTCCTTCTCCTTCTTCGCGCCGCGCAGTTCCTTGGCGTAGCTGCCGACTTCCCAGCAGCGGTCGTAGCCGACGTAGACCGGCACCAGCAGCACCTTGCGGGTGCGCTGCTTGAGTCCCGCCTGGATCACCATCGACAGCAGGCCGGTCTTCGGCGCGAGCAGGCGACCGGTGCGGCTGCGGCCGCCTTCGGGGAAGAACTCGATCGCGTAACCGCGCTGGATCAGCGATTCGACGTAGGCACGGAACACCGCGGTGTAGATGCGATCGCCCGAGAAGCTGCGCCGCATGTAGAACGCGCCGCAGCGGCGCAGCAGCCCGCCGACCGGCCAGAAGTTCAGATTGACGCCGGCGGCGATATGCGGCGGCACCAAGCCCGAGCGGTACAGCGAGTACGACAGCAGCAGGTAGTCGGCATGCGAGCGGTGCGCCGGCATGTAGACGATTTCGTAGTTCTGCGCCCACTGGCGGACGCGCTCGAGGCCGCGCACGTCGATGCCGGTGAACACGCGCTTGAAGACGAAGACGCTGAGCAGGCGCTCGACGAAGCGGATGCTCGCATTCGAATAGTCGGCGGCGATTTCCTCGGCGCATTTGCGCGCGTAGGCGCGCGCGCTGTCGACGCTGGCCGACTTGCTGCCCGGCGTCGCGGCTTCCTTCTCGACGGCGGCCTGCACGACGGGGGCGGAGAGCAGTGCGTTGATAACGACGTTGCGCCGCAGCAGCGTCGGTCCGAGCACCGCGGTGCGTGCGCGCAGGAAGTGGAAATGCAGGGCGCGAATCAGCTTGCGGATCGCCGTGCTGGTGTTCGGCCCCTTGTCCATCGCCTCGCGGAAGCCCAGCGGCAGGCCGAAGTTGGCGAAGACGTTCTGGCTCTGCGCGAGCATGATGAAGAACTTGCGGATGCGACCGGCCTGCACGCTGTCGGCGAAGATCAGCTTGAACCAGCTGGTCTCCGAGCCCGGGTTGCGGCCCCAGAAGATCGACACCGGCACGATCTGCGCGTCGAAGGACTGCGTTGCCACGCCGGTTTCGATCAGCTGCAGCAGCTCGGTGTTGTGAGCGCGCGCCTCGAGCAGCGCCGGCATGTAGACGACGCCGGCGCGATCCGGGGTCGGAAAGTTGGAGCCAGTGCGATTCGGCGCCGGCAGCCCGAGGTCCTTGCAAATCCGGTCGAGCACGAAGAAATCGACCCAGGACCGCGCGGCAAGCACGTACACGATCGGGCGGGTGGGATCGAGCTTGAGGCCATCGACCAGCGGATGCGGCGCGCAGCTATAGCGGATCAACCGATTGAACGGTCGGAACATCCACCAGACCAGTTCGTACAGGATCCGATTCAGAAAGGCGCGCATAAGATTCCAGGACACATCTCGCCGCGCGCGGGCGCGGTTGCATGATCGACAAGGGCCAGAGCCAGGACTGCGGCCGCGACCGCGGCCCGCTGCAGCCCCCATCCTGATCTGATCCAATGACAAAAGTGTAACTCAGCACATTGGGCAGGAGATTCGCCAGCATGCCGTCAGGTCCATCCACCCCCAGCGACGATGCGCGCCGGACCGCCGCCGAGGTCAGGCAGCGCACCGACAAACTGTCGCGCCTGCTCGATTCGGCCGTGCGAATTCCGGGCACCCGCTTCAGCTTCGGCCTCGATGCGCTGATCGGCCTGGTGCCGGTCCTGGGCGACGTGGTCGGCTTCGGGGTCGGCGGCTGGTTCCTGCTCGAGGGCGCCCGTGTCGGCGCACCAGCCTCGGTGCTGGGCCGGATGGCCGGCAACATCGTGCTCGATGCGCTGATCGGCTTCGTGCCGGTCGTCGGCGACATCGCCGACGTCGCGTTCAAGGCCAACCGCCGCAATGCGCGCCTGCTCGCTGAGTATCTGGATCAGCTGAGCCCGCCGGCGGGTTCGCCGGCCGCACCACCACGGCGCAGCTGGGGTACGGCGGCGGTGATGCTGGGCATCCTCGGGCTGGCCCTGTACGGTGTATGGGCGCTGGCCGTACAGCTGTTCTAGCGGGGCCGGGGCATGGGGGTATCCACCCATGCAGCTTGCAGCAGCGGGCGGGCATAGTGCCGCATTCACGAGGGGACAAGAGTCGATGAGCGAAAAGACCTGGTTTGGCCATCCGCGCGGCTTGGCCACGCTGTTCTTCACCGAGATGTGGGAGCGCTTCACGTTCTACGGCATGCGCGCCCTGCTGGTGCTGTTCATGACGGCGGCGGTGGCGGATGGCGGCCTCGGCATCAACGACAAGGACGCGACGGCGATCTATGGCCTGTATCTGGGCTGCGTCTATCTGTTTGCGCTGCCGGGCGGCTGGATCGCCGATCGCTTGATCGGCCAGCGCAACGCGGTGCTGCTCGGCGGCGCGATCATCACGCTCGGCAACATCATGCTTGCCGGCGGCAACACGACGGTGTTCTTCCTCGGTCTGGTCGTCATCGTCCTCGGCGTCGGCCTGCTCAAGCCCAACATCAGCGCGATGGTCGGCCAGCTGTACAAGCACCGTCCCAGCGGCGAGCGCGACGCTGGCTTCCTGATTTTCTACATGGGCATCAACATCGGCGGCATGGCGGCGCCGCTGCTGGTCGGCACGATCGGCGAGAAGGTGTCGTGGCAGGCGGGCTTCATCCTCGCCGGCCTGCTGATGGTGCTGGGCCTGATCCAGTTCTGGGTCTGGCGCGACACGTTGCCGGCGGAATCCGCCGCGCCGGCCACCACCGATCCGGCCGAGCGCTCGCGTGCGAAGCTGATGCTCGTGGTTGGCGGTGCGATCCTGATTGCCGCTGTCGGCGCCGCGCTGCAGGGCTGGATTCCGCTCAATCCGGTGGCGCTCGGCGAGTACACCGGCATGGCGATGGTGGCGATCGCCGTCTACTTCTTCGGCTACGTGTTCATCTTCGGCAAGCTCAACGCCGAGGAGTTCAAGCGCACGATCGTCATCGTCGTGCTGTTCCTCGGCGCGGCAACGTTCTTTCTCGGTTTCGAGCTCGCCGGGTCGACGTTCAACCTGTTTGCGCGCGACTTCACCGATCGCAGTTTCCTCGGCGGCTTCTTCGCCGACGGCCAGCATCCGGCCAGCTGGTACCAGTCGCTGAACCCGATATTCGTCGTGCTGTTCTCGCCGGTGTTCGCCGCGCTGTGGGTCAATCTCGGCCGGCGCAATCTGGAACCGTCGATTCCGACCAAGTTCGCGCTCGGCCTGATCCAGATGGCGCTCGGCTTCGTCGTCATCGCGTTCGCCGCCAGCATCATCGTCAAGGGCGGCGAAGGCACCAAGGTGCTGCCGGTGTGGCTGCTGCTGACCTACATGCTGCATACCTTCGGCGAGCTGTGCCTGTCGCCGATCGGTCTGTCGGCGGTGACCAAGCTCGCGCCGCCGCGCTTCACGAGCCAGATGATGGGTACCTGGTTCGCCGGTACCGCGCTCGGCAATCTGCTGTCCGGCCTGATCGCCGGCCACCTCGGCGCGGAAGATATCGCCCACGCGCCGGATCGCTTCATGATGATCTTCTTCCTGGCCGGTACGCTGGGTGTCGTATTGCTGATCGCGGCAAAACCGATCAAGAAACTGATGGGCGGCGTGCGCTGACACGCTGCGCAAGGGACAACGAATGGAGAGGCTGATGAACAAGAAGAAACTGGGCGGCGTTGCCGCCGCCGCATTGCTGCTTGCACTCGCCGGCTGCGGCAAGAAGGAAGAGACCGCCGCTGCCGACGGCAAGGCCGCGGCGACCGCCGCCGGCGCCAGCGCGGCCGACGCCGATGCCTTCATGGCCAGCGTCAATGCCGACCTGCGGCGTCTGCTGCCGTATCTCAACTCCGCGCAATGGGCGCAGGCGACCTACATCACCGACGACACGCAGATGATCGCGTCGAAGGCCAACGAGGAATGGCTGGAATACCTCAGCAAGAAGGTCGAGGAGTCCAAGCGCTTCAACGCGGTCGATGCGTCGGATGAAACCGAGCGCGGCCTGCTGCTGCTGAAGCTGTCGACCGCCAATCCGGCGCCGGGCAATGCCGAGGCGCGCACCGAGCTGGCCAAGATCCTGTCGAAGATGGAAGCCAACTACGGCTCCGGCAAATGGTGCAAAACCGATGGCGAGTGCCTGAGCCTTGGCGACATCGAGAAGATCGTCAACGACCAGACCGCCAGCCCGCAGGCGCGCGCCGAGGCCTGGGCCGGCTGGCACGCGACGGCCAAGCCGATCCGCGCCGACTACCAGCGCTTTGCCGAACTGACCAACGCCGGCGCCAAGGAGCTGGGCTTCGCGAACCTGGGCGAGATGTGGCGTGCCGGCTACGACATGTCGCCGGCGGATTTCGACGCCGAGGTCGAGCGCCTGTGGAAGCAGGTGTCGCCGCTGTATGAAGCGCTGCATTGCACCGTGCGCGGCAAGCTGAATGCAAAGTACGGCGATGCCGTCGTGCCGAAGAACGGCATGATCCCGGCGCACCTGCTCGGCAACATGTGGGCCCAGCAGTGGAGCAACATCTATCCGCTGGTCGAGCCGTATCCGGGCGTCGGTTCGCTCGACGTGACCTCCGCGCTCAAGGCGCAGCGCGACGGCGAGTACAAGAAGCTGGTCGCCGAGTTCAAGGGCAAGCCGACGACGCTGGATCTGGCCGAGATGGAGCACAAGGCCGATGCGGCAATGGCGACGCGCATGACCAAGGTTGCCGAGGACTTCTACACCTCGATCGGCTTCCCGGCGCTGCCGGAGTCGTTCTACGCCAAGTCGATGCTGGTCAAGCCGCGCGACCGCGATGTGGTCTGCCACGCCAGCGCCTGGGACATGAACATGCAGGGCGATGTGCGCATCAAGCAGTGCATCGAGCCGAACGAGGATGAGCTGACGACGATCCATCACGAGCTCGGCCACATCTTCTACGACCTGATGTACAACCCGTTGCCGCCGATGTTCCAGAACGCCGCGCACGACGGTTTCCACGAGGCGATCGGCGACACCATCACGCTGTCGCTGACGCCCGAGCATCTGCACAAGATCGGCCTGGTGCCGGCGCAAAAGGTCGACGAGAAGGCCACCATCAATTCGCAGATGAAGCTGGCGCTCGACAAGATCACCTTCCTGCCCTGGGGCAAGCTGGTCGATCAGTGGCGCTGGAAGGTCTTCAGCGGCGAGATCAAGCCCGAGGAATACAACGCCGGCTGGTGGAAACTGCGCGAGCAGTACCAGGGCGTGTCGCCGCCGATGGCGCGCGCCGCCGACGATTTCGATCCGGGCGCCAAGTACCACATCCCGGGCAACACGCCGTACACGCGCTACTTCCTCGCGTTCGTGCTGCAGTTCCAGTTCCAGAAGGCACTGTGCGACGCCGCCGGCTTCGAAGGCCCGCTGCACGAGTGCGACATCTACGGCAACAAGGAAGCCGGCAAGCGCTTCATGGAAATGCTCGCCCAGGGCGCCAGCCGGCCGTGGCCGGAAACGCTGGAGAAGCTGACCGGCACCAAGCAGATGGACGGCTCGGCGCTGATCGAGTACTTCAAGCCGCTGATGGAGTATCTGGCCAAGCAGAACGAAGGCCAGAGCTGCGGTTGGGATGCCAACGCCGAGGTGCCGGCTGTCGCGGGCTAAGCGTCTCTGTCAAACAAAAAGGCAGCGCCATGGCGCTGCCTTTTTTGTGCCCCAAACCTTTTCAGGGGCTCACTTCTGCTTCCAGCCGCCGTTGGCATCCTGATACCACCAGCCGCTGCGAGCCTGGGCGATCCAGCGGTTGGCGAAGGCGTCGCGGATCTCGCCGGTCCAGGCCTTCTGCTGGTTGGCGCTGGCGATCTCGCGATACAGCGCGGCACGATCGGCGTTCTCGTTGGCAACCACCGTCCGCACGGTATTGCGCGCTTCTTCCGGCAGCTGTGCGGCGTCGCGCACCTCGACATAGCCATCGGCCGTCAGGCCGACGGCGCCGTTGTCGAACAAGGGCCCGAGATCGCCCTGCCGGCGCGCCATCTGGGTCTTCAACCGGTTGACCTCCAGCGAAGCCGCGTCCAGCAGCGGGGGTTCCAGGGCCTGCGGCGGCGCCGCCATGGCGCCGCCGTTCAAGATCTGGGCGATGCTGCGGTCGGCGAGGTCTTCGGCTTCGGCGGTCGGGAAGGCCAGCGGTGTGCTGGCGCAGGCCGCGAGGGCGACAACGGCCAGCAGCAACGGACCGAGCAGGCCGGTACGCAAAGGGGACATGACAGACTCCAGCAGGCAGCGTGGGAACAAGTCGAAGTATAAAGTGCGTAGGTTGCAGCGCCGACATGAGCACCGCTGGACTGGGGAGTTGCTCACATCTGGCGGTATCCGGGGGCTATAGACTGAAATGACGCCATGACACCTCGCGAAATCCTCGCTGACTGTCCGTTGTTCGCGCGCCTCGATCCGCTCGCGCTCGAGGCATTGGCCGAACAGGCCGTGATGATCGAAGTGCCGAGCGGCACGACGCTGATCGAGCGCGGCGCTGTGCTCGATCACCTCTACATCGTCGCGGCGGGCCGCCTCTGCGCGGTGCTTGCCGACGGCACGGTGGCCGGCATGATCGCGCGGCTCGAGCCGATCGGCGAAGTCAGCGCGCTGTCGAGCGAGACGGCGACGGCCTCGGTCCACGCAGTTCGCGACAGCCTTCTGGTGCGCCTGCCCAGCAGTCATCTGCATCGCGTCATCGGCCAGCATCCGCAGGCCCTGCTGCAGATGACCCACGTCATCATCCAGCGCCTGCGCAAGAACCAGCGCGCGCAGCGGCTCGAGCACCAGCGCCAGGTGCGCTGCTTCGCGGTGATTCCCGGCAGCCCCGGCGTCGACGCGGAAATGGTCGCGCAGCAACTGCGCAATTCCCTCGCTTCGTATTGCTCGCCGGCAGTGCTCGACGCCGCCGCCGTCGACGCGGCTCTTGGGCCGGGTGCGGCGCAGACGCGGCTCGACGACAGCGATGCGAACCGGCGCGTGCTCGAGTACCTCAACCGCGTCGAGGTCGAACAGAAGTACCTGATCTACGTTGCCGGCGCCGATTGCGATTCCTGGATGCGCCGCTGCATGCGCCAGGCGGATCGCATTCTCGTCGTCATCGATGCAACGACCTCGCCGATCGCCGGGCCGGTGGTCGACGAACTGCGCACCTGCGGTGCCCGGGCGCCGGTGGATCTGGTGATGATCCGCCCCGAAGGCGAGGGCTGCGGAGCGCTGTCATCGTGGCGCGATCACGTTTCCGCACGCGCGCATTACTTCGTGCGGCGTCATCAGACCGATGATTTCGTCAGCATGGCGCGCCAGCTCACCGGGCGCGGCGTCGGCCTCGTGCTCGGCGGCGGCGGCGCGCGCGGTTTCGCGCACATCGGTTTGATGCGGGCGCTCCAGGAGCTGGGGATTCCGGTCGATATCGTCGGCGGGTCGAGCATGGGTGCGTTTTTCTCGGCACTGATCGCCTGCGGCTACGACCACAACGAGATGCTGCACATCGCGCGCGAGACCTTCGTCAATCGCAACCTGCTCAACGACTACATCTTCCCGACGGTGGCGCTGATCCGCGGCCGCAAGTTCGTCAATCGCCTGCAGGTGATCTTCGAGGATCGCCGCATCGAGGATCTGCGCAAGCCGTTCTTCTGCGTCTCGACCAACCTGACGCGCGGGCGTCCGATGATCCACGATCGCGGCCCGCTGTACCTGTGGGTCGCGACCAGCATGGCGGTGCCTGGCGTGGCGCCGCCGGTGGTCTATCAGGGCGATCTGCTGTGCGACGGCGGCGTCATCAACAATCTGCCGACCGACATCATGCAGGGCCTCGACCGCGGACTGATCATCGCCTCCGATGTCAGTACCGCCGGCGGCATCGCGGCGCCGGGCATCGACGGCCCCGATCCCGAGGGGCTGTTCCGCCTGCGCGCCGTCGTCGACCGGCCGCGCCTGCTGTCGATCATCTTCCGCACCGCGACGCTGACCAGCGAAAGCGGCACCGCGGCGCGCGCGGCGCGCGCCGATGCCTACCTGCGCATGCCGGTCGACGGGGTTGCGCTGTTCGACTGGAAAAAGATCGACGACATCGTCGAGCGCGGCTACCGCCATGCCCTGCAGCAACTGCAGCCGATCAAGGACAAGCTGATGCTGTAGTCGCCGCTCTGTCCGGCAGCAACAAAAAAGCCCCCGGAGACTGACGTCGCCGGGGGCTTTCGCTTTGCAGCGGCTTAGTTCTTCAAGACGCGGAACTCGACGCGACGGTTGGTCGCACGGCCTTCTTCGCTTTCGTTGTCGGCGATCGGCTTGAGCTCGCCGAAGCCCTCCGACAGCAGGCGCGACGGATGGATGCCCTGGCTGATCAGATAGGCGCGGACCGAGTCGGCGCGGCGCATCGACAGCGCCTGGTTGTAGGCCTCGGTGCCGAGCGAGTCGGTATGGCCGGCGATGGCCAGGCGCAGGCTTTCCTGATTGCGCAGGCCTTCGATGACGCGGCTGAGTAGCACCTTGGCCTCACTGGTCAGGTCGGACGAGTCGAATGCGAAGTGCACCGACTTGAGCACGATGACCGTCTGTTCCTCGACGACGCAGCCGTTGGCGTCGACCTTGAAGCCCGGCGGCGTACGCGGGCACTTGTCGAGATGGTTCGGCACGCCGTCGCCGTCTTCGTCGATCGGGCAACCGGTCGCATCGACCACGGTGCCGAGCGGCGTGCCGGGGCAGCGATCGACATTGTCGGGCACGCCGTCGCCATCGGAGTCGCCCACCGGCGCAACGATCGGGCAGCCGGTCGGATCGACGACCACGCCGTACGGGGTGTTCGGACAGGCGTCGCGATCATCCGGCACGCCGTCGCCATCGCTGTCGCCGACCAGCGGCTCATCGTCGCCGAAGGCGAAGTTCAGACCGAGATTGACGCGCGTGTCATAGACGACGCTGTCGTCCGGATAGACGTCGTCGTTGAAGATCGCGTAGTAGCGGCCTTCGGCGCGCATCTGGATGCGGTCACTGCCCATCTGCACGCCGATGCCGATGTTTGCGTAAGGGGAAATCTCTTCCTCGCCGACGAAGTCTTCCCACATCGTGCCGATACCGCCGAGCACGAAGGCGCCGAAGCTCGGCGCGCCGGCCAGATAACGCAGGTCGAGGCCGCCGGCCCAGGTGTAGTTGGTATCGTTGCTGTTCTCGATATCCGACTCGTGGAACAGTGCATTCAACTCAAGCCCGAAATGCTTGGTCATCGGGCTGCCGTAGATCACGTGGTAGCCCGGACCGTCGTCGGTGCCGCGCACGCTGTCGGCAAAGACGTAGCTGCCCATGATGCTGACGTAATTCGGGGGCGCATCGTCAGCTTGTGCCGAAGTAGCGGCGAAGGCCAACAGTGCTGCGGCTACCGACGTTCCAAACCTGCTCATGGGGTTTCCCTCTTCCAACTCTAGTGGCGATCTGTACGATGCTGGGGCGGCCTGCCGTCCTCACCGTAGGATTATTCGAAATACCGCTGATTCCACTTAACTTATTAGTTCCCGGCTGAGCACTGTACTGCGCCCGGCACTCCCTGATCAAGGACGGGTTTCGCGTGAACAAGATTGCATTTCTTGCAGTAGGACTGCTGCTGATGACTCAATCCGCGCTGGCCGTTGAATATCCCAAGTCGCCGCGCGGCCCTGTCGTCGACGACTATTTCGGGACCAAGGTCGCCGATCCCTATCGTTGGCTCGAAGACAGCGACTCGGCGCGAACCGCCGCCTGGGTGGAGGCGCAGAACGCCGTCAGCCTGCCGCTGCTGGCTGCCTTGCCTGAGCGCGAGAAGATCCGCAAGCGTTTGAGTCAATTGTGGAATTTTGAACGCTACGGGTTGGTCGAGAAAACCGCCGGGCGCTATTTCTACTTGAAGAACGACGGCAGCCAGAACCAGTCGGCGCTGTGGGTCGAGGACGCTGCCGGCGCCAAGCCGCGGCTGCTGCTCGACCCCAACCTGCTGGCCGCCGACGGCACCGTCGCGCTGACCCAGTACAAGGCCTCGCTGGACGGGCGCTGGCTGGCCTATGCGACCGCGGCTGCGGGTTCCGACTGGACTGAATTCCGCATCCGGCAGGTTGCCGATGCCAAGGACAGCGCCGAGGTGCTCGGCCGGATCAAGTTTTCCGGCATCACCTGGACCGAAGACAGCAAGGGCTTCCTGTATTCGCGATATCCGGCGCCGCCGCCGGGGCAGGCCGGCGGCACGTTCGACGATCTGGCCAACCAGAAGCTGTACTACCACCGCGTCGGCACATCGCAGGATCAGGACGTGCTGGTCTACGAGACGCCGGACCAGCCGCAATGGGGTTTCCAGGCCCAGCTCAGCGACGATGGCCGCTATCTGGTGATCCTGATCTGGAAGGGCTCGGCCAACGAGTACCGCGTCGTCCTCAAGGATCTCGGCGATCCGCAGGCGCCGAAACTCGATGCACCGGTCAGCGTGCTGGTCGAAGCGTTCGAGGCCGAGTACGACCTGATCGGTTCGCGCGGCAGCCGCCTGTACTTCCGCACGACCCTGGGCGTCGAGCGCGGCCGGATCATCGCGATCGATGTGAACAAGCCGCAGCGCGAGCACTGGCAGACCATCGTCGCCGAGCAGGCCGACACGCTGCAGTCGGCGCAGTTTGCCGGCGACGGCATCGTCGCGCTGTACATGCACGACGCGACCTCGCGCCTGCTGCGCTTCGACCTCGACGGCAAGCCGCGAGGCGAGATCGCCCTGCCGGGCATCGGCAGCATCCCGGACCTGAGCCTCGGCGGTCTGCAGCTCAGCGCGAATCCCGGCGACGACGAGCTGTTCTACGGGTTCACGTCGTTCGCGCAGCCGCAGGCCAACTATCGCGTCGACCTGAAGACGGGCGAATCCGCAGCGATGCAGCCGCTCAAGCTGGCATTCAATCCGGACGACTACGTGACGGAGCAGGTGTTCTATCCGTCGAAGGACGGCACCCGGATTCCGATGTTCATCAGCTACAAGAAAGGCCTCAAGCGCGACAACAACAATCCCACGCACCTGTACGGCTACGGCGGTTTCGAGATTTCCCTGACGCCGGCATTCAAGGTTGCCAATCTGGTCTGGATGGAAATGGGCGGCGTGTTCGCGCAGGCCAATCTGCGCGGCGGCGGCGAGTACGGCCGCGCCTGGCATGAAGCCGGCACGCTGGCACGCAAGCAGAACGTCTTCGATGACTTTGCCGCTGCCGGCAGATATCTGATCAGCAATGGCTGGACGCGCAGCAGCCAGCTTGGGATCAGTGGTCGTTCCAACGGCGGCCTGCTGGTCGGTGCGACGCTGCTGCAGCATCCGGGACTGTTCGCGGCGGCGCTGCCGGCGGTGGGCGTGATGGACATGCTGCGCTATCACAAGTTCACGATCGGCTGGGCCTGGGCCGGCGACTACGGCACCTCGGACACGAAGGAAGGTTTCGCCTATCTCTATCCGTATTCGCCGGTGCACAACGTGCGCAAAGGCGCGAAGTATCCGGCGACGCTGATCACGACGGCCGATCACGACGATCGTGTCGTTCCCGGCCATTCGTTCAAGTTCGCCGCGGCCTTGCAGGCGGCGCAAGCGGGCGATGCGCCGGTGCTGATCCGCATCGACGTCAAAGCCGGTCACGGCGCCGGCAAACCGGTCAGCAAGCTGATCGAGGAAGACGCCGATCAGTTGGCGTTCATGCGTCGCTTCACACAGTGGGCCGACGCGATCAAATAGTCCCGACGTCTGCAGTTTTCAGCCCGCGATTTTGGCCGGCGCGCCATCAACGCGCGGCAGTGCTGCCTTGCAGATGACGATCACAGGACTAGACTGGTCCTACAGCCCGCTGCGTAGGAGAGCTGCATGTTTACCGTAAGTATCATCCTGGCCGCACTGCTTCTGGCCTGGGCGCTGGCTTATGTCGGCGCACCGCTGCTGGTCTGGACCGCCGCTGGCGCCGGCCTGCTCATCGCACTGAAAGTCGCAGGCCTGATCGGCATGACGGTCTTTGCGATTGCCGGCGGCCTCTTCGCTGTGCTGGCGCTGCTGCTGAATCTGCGTCCGCTGCGGCGCGCGATGCTCACCGCGCCGATCTTCAGCGTGTTCAAGAAAGTGCTGCCGGAAATGTCGTCGACCGAGCGCGAGGCGCTGGAAGCCGGCGATACCTGGTGGGAGGCCGAGCTGTTCCGCGGCCGGCCGGACTGGCAGCAGCTGCTCGACTTCAAGTACACCGCGCTGACGCCGGAGGAGCAGGCCTTCCTCGACAACGAGTGCGAGACGCTGTGCAAGATGTGCGACGACTGGCGCATCGAGTTCGAGCACAAGGATCTGCCCGAGGAGGTCTGGTCGTATATTCGCGAGAACAAGTTCCTCGCGATGCTGATCAAGAAGGAATACGGCGGCCTTGGTTTTTCGGCCAACGCGCAGTCGGCGGTCGTCACCAAGCTGGCGAGCAAGTCGATCGCGATGGCGGTCACCGTCATGGTGCCGAACTCGCTCGGCCCTGGCGAGCTGCTGATGCACTACGGCACCAAGGCGCAGAAGGATCAGTGGCTGCCGGGATTGGTGTCCGGCAAGGAGATTCCCTGCTTCGGCCTGACCGGGCCGGAGGTCGGTTCGGACGCGACGGCGATGCCGGACCTCGGCGTCGTCTGCTACGGCGAGCACAACGGCAAGAAGGTGCTCGGCATCAAGCTGACGTTCTCCAAGCGCTACATCACGCTGGCGCCGGTCGCGACGGTCGTCGGCCTCGCGTTCAAGCTGCGCGATCCGGACGGCCTGCTCGGCGACAAGAGCAAATCCGATTACGGCATCACCTGCGCGCTGGTGCCGGCCAAGCATCCGGGTGTGCAGATCGGCCGCCGCCACTATCCGGGCGCCGCCTTCATGAACGGCACGATCCACGGTCGCGAGGTGTTCATCCCGGCCGACTGGATCATTGGCGGCCCGGCGATGGCCGGCAAGGGTTGGCGCATGCTCGTCGAGTGCCTGTCGGCGGGGCGCGGCATCTCGCTGCCGGCGCTGGCGACCGCGGCCGGCCAGACGGCCTACCGCATGACCGGCGTCTACAGCCGCTTCCGCCGCCAGTTCAAGGTCTCGATCGGCAAGTTCGAAGGCGTGCAGGAAGCCAGCGGCCGCATCGCCGGCTATGCCTACACGCTGGAGGCGATGCGCATCATGACCGCCTCGGCGGTCGACCATTGCGCGCCATCGGTCGTCACCGCGATCGCCAAGTACCACATGACCGAGCTGATGCGGAAGATCGTCAGCGACGGCATGGACATCATGGCCGGCAAGGCGATCCAGCAGGGGCCGCGCAATTTCATGGCGACCGCCTACAAGTCGACGCCGGTGGCGATCACCGTCGAAGGCGCCAACATCCTGACCCGCAATCTGATGATCTTCGGCCAGGGCGCGATCCGTTGCCACGAGTATGTGTTTCCCGAAATGGAAGCCGCGCGCGAGAACGATCTGAAGGCCTTCGACAAGCTGCTGTTCGGCCACATCGGTTTTTCGATCAATCGCGCGGTACGGGCGTTCACGATGGGCCTGACCGGCGCGCGTTTCGCGCCGTCGCCAGTTGCCGGCGAACTGGCGCCGTACTTCCGCAATCTGGAGCGTTACTCAGCGGCGCTGGCGTTCTGCGCCGACCTGACGATGGGTGTGCTCGGCGGCAAGCTGAAGTTCATGGAACGCCTGTCGGCGCGCCTCGGCGACGTGCTGTCGCAGCTGTACATCAGCTCCTGCGTCGCCAAGTTCTATCTGGAAGGCCCTAAGAGCGAGGCCGAACTGGCGCATGCGCGCTGGGCGCTGGATCACGCCCGTTACGAGATCGCCAATGCCTTCGAAGGCTTTATCTCGAACTTTCCGGTCGCCTGGGCGCGCTGGGTCATGCGGCTGGTCGTCTTCCCGCTCGGCAATCGCGTCGCGCCCGTCAGTGATCGCGACAACGCGCGGATTGCCGACCTGCTGCTGGAGCAGACCGATGTGCGCGAACGCCTGTCCTGGCTGGTGTTCAAGAACGGCGGCATCCACGACCCGATCGGGCGCATGGAACACGCCTGGGCGGTCGCGGCGGACAGTGAAGCGGCGTTCCTCAAGTTCTACAAGCTGGCCAACAAGGGCGAGCTGGCCGGCGACACCGTCACCGAGCGCCTGCGCGATGCCGTGACCCGCAAATTGATGACCCGTAACGAGGCCGACGACGCCGAGGCCTATGACAAAGTCCGTTACGACGTTATCCTGACGGACGATTTCAGCCCGGAATACCTCAGCGGCGACTTTGACGCTGACCGGGCCGAGGTCATCGAAATGTCCGCGGCCCGCTCACGCGTGGCCTAGCCAGGAAGGCGGGGACTTTCTCGGCAACGCTGCAATTCACCTGTACGGGCCTGCGGTACGAGAAGAATTCGGACCGGGTTCGAACAGGACAGCTCCCAAAGGCTGTGTGCTGGGCCGGATGGTTCTCCATCCGGCCCATTTTTGTTGCCGTTTTATTGATTTGAATCAGCGACTTAAGAATTTCTTCAGGTTGCCGCCGGCGGTCGCCCGGACCTTGTTGCGGATCAGCGGCGACCAGCCGAGCAGCAGGCCCGGCGTGCCGAGCGCCTGGCGCGACCAGGCCCAGAAGTCGAAGCGGTCGCGGTGGGTGGCGATCAGGCCGTCGCGGAACGTGAACTCGGCGTCAATGCGGTTCGTCACCATCCGGCCAGTCATCGTGAAGCGGTAATGGGCATCCCAGTGCGCGCGGCCGCGCTGCGCATCGGCACTGACCGCGCTGTGTTCCAGGCGCCAGACATCGGCGCCTTTCTCCTTGACGCCCTCGCAGAGCATCGCCCACATGCCGGCGGTTTCGCGCTTGCCGTCGAGCGTGAACACCTCATCCTCGAACTGGACGTCGTCGCAGTAGCAGGACGCCATCGTCGCGGCGTCGAGCCGGGCAAAGGCGCGGTAGAACTTGTCGATCAGCTCGGCGTTCGGGTGCATGGCTTACTCCATTGACTCAACTGCGATTGCCGCCCTGTAGCCCGGATGCAATCCGGGTTCGCGCCTTCTCCGGGCGCAGATCCCCGGGTTTCACCCGGGCTACGTGCTGGCCGAATGTGGTTCAGTTGAAGGTCTTGCCGGCGGCGGCCAGCTTCGTGAGCAGCGGTGCGGCCTCCCAGAACCCGGCATCCGGGCGCGCCAGCGCCGCGAAGCCCTGCATGCGCTGCAGCACCTTATCGAGCCCGACGATGTCGGCATGCAGCATCGGTCCGCCGCGGTACAGCGGGAAGCCGTAGCCGTTGAGGTAGACCATGTCGATGTCGGACGCGCGTTGGGCGATGCCTTCCTCGACGATGCGCGCGCCCTCGTTGGTCAGCGCGAAGATCAGACGATCGACGATCTCGGCGTCGTCGATCTGGCGCGGCGTGATACCGGCTTCCTTGCGGTAGTCGGTGATGAGCTTCTCGACGTCGGCGTCCGGATGCGCGGTGCGGTCGCCGGGCTGATAGGCGTACCAGCCCTTGCCGGTCTTCTGGCCATAACGCCCGGCTTCGCAGAGGCGGTCAGCGATGATCTGGCGCGGCATGTCCGGATGCTCGGCGTAGTGGCGCTTGCGCACGTACCAGCCGACGTCGTTGCCGGCGAGATCGCTCATCCGGAACGGCCCCATCGCCATGCCCCAGGTTTCGACGGCCTGGTCGACCTGCTGCGGCAGCGCACCTTCGGCGAGCAGCTGCAGCGCCTCGGCGCTGTACTTGTGGATCATGCGGTTGCCGATGAAGCCGTCGCAGACGCCGGCAACGACCGGCAGCTTCTTGATCGTCTTTGCCAGCTTCATGACCGTCGCTAGAACATCCTTTGCGGTCTTGGCGCCGCGCACGACTTCGAGCAGGCGCATGACGTTGGCCGGCGAGAAGAAGTGCAGGCCGACGACGTCCTGCGGGCGCTTCGTGAATGCGGCGATCTGGTCGACATCAAGCGTGGACGTATTGGTCGCGAGGATCGCGCCGGGCTTCATCACGCTGTCGAGCTTTTCGAACACGGTCTTCTTGACCGCCATGTCCTCGAACACCGCCTCAATGACGATGTCGGCCTGCGCGATGTCGGCGTAGTCGAGCGTGGGTTTGAGCAGCGCCATGCGCGCTTCGAGCTTCTCGGCGCTGAGCTTGCCCTTCTTGACCTGGTTCTCGTAGTTCTTGCGGATGATCGCAAGGCCGCGGTCGAGCGCGTCCTGCTTCATCTCCAGCACCTGCACCGGGATGCCGGCGTTCGCGAAATTCATCGCGATGCCGCCGCCCATCGTGCCGGCACCGATCACCGCGGCGCTGCGGATCGGCCGCAGCGGCGTGTCGTCCGGCACGTCGGCGATCTTTGCCGCCGCGCGTTCGCCGAAGAACGAATGACGCAGCGCACGCGATTCCGGCGTTGCCAGCAAGCCCGCGAATCCGTCGGCCTCGGCCTTCATGCCGGCCTCGAAGCTGGCGCTGGTCACCGACGCCGCAACTGCTTCGACGCAGGCCAGCGGTGCCGGGAACGGACCGCGCGCCTGGGCGCGCGCCGGGCCGAAATCGTACGCGGCTTCGGCGGCGCTGGGCTTGATGTCGCGCACGCGCTTGAGCGGACGTTTCTCGGCGACGAGCTTGGCGGCGAACTCCAGCGCCGCGGCGAGCAGATCGCCTTCGGTGACGGCATCGAAAAGGGCGGTGCCGGCGAGCTGTTTGGCGGGCACGGTCGCGCCGCTGACGATCATCTTCAATGCGGTCTCGACGCCGACGACGCGCGGCAGGCGCTGCGTGCCGCCGCCGCCCGGCAGCAGGCCGAGGTTGACCTCGGGAAGGGCGATCAGCGCATCGGCGCGGGCGACGCGGAAGTGACAACCGAGCGCCAGCTCGAGGCCGCCACCCATGCAGGCGCCGGAGATCGCGGCAACGACCGGTTTCGCACTGCCATCGAGCGTTTCGATGACCTGGTGCAGGTTTGGCGCGGCGAGCATCTTCGGCGTGTTGAACTCGCGGATGTCGGCGCCGCCCGAGAATGGAGCCGCCGGCGAATGCTGGGTGCCGATCAGGACGATGGCCTGCACCGCCGGATCGGCAAAGGCCTTTTCAAGTCCGCTCTGGATTCCGCTGCGCAGCGGCAGCCCCAGGCCGTTGACCGGCGGGCTGTTCATCGTGATCACGGCGGTGTGGCCGTGAATTTGATAGTCGCTGACGCTCATGCGGGCTCCTTGGGTGATTTCTGGTCTTGTGGAGCGTCGAGACTAGGCCGGGGCGGCGCCAGCGACAAATGAAATCGCTGGATCGCTTGGCATTCGCCCGGGGAATAGGCCGCGGCCGGCGCCCATCAATCGGGCGAATGGCCGGAAATGCGCCGGTTTCATTTGTCGCCCTTCCGTCCAGCGCCTAAGCTCGCGCTCTTTCCCGTTTTCCATTGCTTGTTTGGAGTCCCCGATGGATCTGAATTTCACCGCCGAGGAGCAGGCCTTCCGCAGCGAAGTCCGCGCCTTCATCGACGCCAAGCTGCCGCACGACATCCGCGACAAGGTGCTGGGCGGCCAGCGCATGGAGAAGGAAGATTTCATGCGCTGGCACCGCATCCTGTTCCAGCAGGGCTGGGTCGCGCCGCACTGGCCCGTCGAGTTTGGCGGTACCGGCTGGAATGCCGTGCAGCAGCACATCTTCAGCGAGGAATGCGCCGATGCCGGCGCGCCGGCGCTGATGCCGTTCGGCCTGGTGATGGTCGCGCCGGTGATCATGGCCTTCGGCAGCAAGGCCCAGCAGGACTTCTTCCTGCCGCGCATCCTCGCCGGCGACGACTGGTGGTGCCAGGGTTACTCGGAGCCGGGTTCGGGCTCCGACCTCGCGTCGCTGAAGACCCGTGCCGAGCGGGTCGGCGACAAGTACGTCGTCAACGGCCAGAAGACCTGGACCACGCTCGGCCAGTTTGCCGACTGGATCTTCTGTCTGGTCCGTACCTCGCCCGAAGCGCGCAAACAGGAGGGCATTTCGTTCCTGCTGATCGACATGAAGACGCCGGGCATCACCGTGCGGCCGATCATCATGCTCGACGGCGAGCACGAGGTGAACGAAGTGTTCTTCGACAACGTCGAAGTGCCGGTCGACAACCGCGTTGGCGAAGAGAACAAGGGCTGGACCTACGCCAAGTTCCTGCTCGGCCACGAGCGCACCGGCATCGCGGAGGTTGGCCGCTCGAAGCGCAAGCTCAAGCGCCTGAAGGACATCGCCAGCCGCGAACGTGCCGATGACGGCGGCCGCCTGATCGACGATCTGCGTTTCCGCGACCGTGTTGCACAGGTCGAGATCGAACTGATGGCGCTGGAGATCACCAACCTGCGTGTGATCGCCGCCGACATGGAACACAAGGCGCCGGGGCCGGAAGCTTCGCTGCTGAAGATCCGCGGCTCGGAGATCCAGCAGACCCTGTCCGAGCTGATGATGCTCGCGCTCGGCGCCTACGCGCTGCCGAATCAGCATGCCGCACTGGACGCCGGCTACAGCGGCGACATCGTCGGCCCCGACTACGGCGTGCCGCTGTCGGGCAGCTATTTCAACATGCGCAAGACGACGATCTACGGCGGATCCAACGAGATCCAGAAGAACATCATCTCCAAGATGATTCTCGGCTTCTGAGGCAAGACACATGAACTTCAATTTTTCCGAAGAGCAGCGCCAGTTCCGCGACAGCCTCGACCGCTATGTGCGCGAGGCCTATGGTTTCGAGGCGCGCCGCACGATCATTGCCAGCGAGCAGGGCTGGAGCGCGGAGGTCTGGCAGCAGCTGGCCGAGATGGGTGCGCTCGCCATTGCATTACCCGAGGCGCATGACGGTTTCGGCGGCGGTGCCTTCGACACGCTGCTCGTGATGGAAGCGCTGGGCCGCGGCATGGTCGTCGAGCCTTATCTCGCGACGGTCGTGCTCGGTGCCGGCCTGCTCGCCGATGCCGGCAACAGCGCGCAGCAGTCTGCGGTGTTGCCCAAGGTGGCCGCCGGCGAGCTGCAGCTGGCGCTCGCGCATGCCGAGGCCGGCAGCCGTTACGCGCTGAGCCAGGTCGCAACGACCGCGGTGCGCGACGGCGATGCCTATGTGCTCAACGGTGCGAAGGCCGTCGTGCTGCACGGCGCGACCGCGAACCTGCTGCTCGTTTCCGCGCGGACCAGCGGCACTCCGCGCGACGAGTACGGGATCTCGCTGTTCCTCGTCGACGCCAAGGCCGCCGGTGTCAGCGTCCGCGGCTATCCAACCCAGGACGGCCAGCGTGCCGCCGAAATCACCCTGAAGAACGTCCGCGTGCCGGCCAGCGGCCTCGTCGGCAGCGAAGGCCAGGCGCTGGCCATCGTCGACAAGGCGGTCGATCGCGGCATCGCCGCGCTGTGCGCCGAAGCGGTCGGCAACATGGGCGCGATCATCGAGGCGACGGTGGCCTACCTGAAGACGCGCAAGCAGTTCGGCATGCCGATCGGCAGCTTCCAGGCGCTGCAGCATCGCGCGGTGGAGATGTACCTGCACGCCGAGCAGGCGCGTTCGATGGCCTATCTCGCCGCCGCGCGCCTCGATGGCGATGCGAAGGCGCGCCGTCACGCCGTGTCCGCCGCCAAGGTGCTGGTTGCCCAGAGCGCACGCTATGTCGGCCAGCAGGCAGTGCAGCTGCATGGCGGCATCGGTGTGACCGACGAACTGGCGGTCAGCCACTACTTCAAGCGCCTGACGATGATTGCCCAGCAGTTCGGCGACAGCGACCACCATCTCGACCGCTTCGGTGCGCTGATCGCGGCCTGATGGAACATTGCTACGCCAGCATCAACGGCACGCGCCTGCACTATGTGCGGGCGGGTTCGGGGCCCTTGATGCTGTTCCTGCATGGTTTTCCCGAGGCCTGGTTCACCTGGGAAAACCAGCTGCGGACTTTCTCCGCGAGTCACACCGTGGTCGCGCCGGATCTGCGTGGTTACAACCTGTCGGACAAGCCGGCCGAGGTTGCCGACTATCGGCCGTCGATGCTGGTTGAAGACATCCGGCAGTTGATCGCGCATCTCGGCTTCGAGCGCTGCGTGTTGGTCGCGCACGACTGGGGCGGCGCGGTGGCCTGGAATTTCGCCGCCGCGCACCGGCAGCTGATCGACAGGCTGATCATTCTCAACGCCCCTCATCCGGTGCTGTTCGCGCGCGAGTTGCGCAGCAACCCGGCGCAGCAGGCGGCGAGCCAGTACATGCGCCTGCTGTGCAGCGACAAGGCCGAGCGCGTGATGAGCGAGAACAATTACACGCGCCTCGCCGCCTTGTTCGGCGAGCGCGACCAGGACGGCGCAGCGCTGGCGCGCTATCACGACGCCTGGAAGCAGCCGGGCGCGCTGACCGGCATGTTCAACTACTACCGCGCCTCGCCGTTGCGGCCGCCGGCGCCGGACGGCAGCGGCCCGGTCGCGCCGGAACTCGATCCGCGCAAGTTCATGATCCACGTGCCGACGATGGTGATCTGGGGCGAGGCGGATATCGCGCTGCTGCCGGGCATCCTCGACGGGCTCGATGCGCTGGTGCCGGACCTGCGCATCGAGCGCCTGCCGCGTGCCACGCACTGGGTCGCGCACGACGAGCCCGAGGCGGTCAACGAACTGATCCACGAGTTCGTCGGCCAGGGAGCGTCTGAGTAAGTCCACTCGTCATTCTCGCTTTCGCCGGAATGACGGTGAGCCTGCTGCGCCGTGGTTCACAGTCTGTGAGGCGAAAGCGACTTGAGAGCGCAGTTCCATGGTTTAAGCTCGTCCCTGTTCGACATCGAACTTTGGGGAACACACATGGATCGTGAACATCTGATCAGCCGCGCCAAGGGCGTGGTGCTGACGCCGAAGACCGAGTGGCCGCAGATCGCCGCCGAGACCGAAAGCGTTGCGGGGCTTTATCTGCGTTACATCATCTGGCTGGCGGCACTGCCCGCGATCGCCGGTTTTCTCAAGGGCAGCATCATCGGCATCGGTGTGCCCTTCGTCGGCACCGTGCGTGTCGGCATCGTCGCCGGCCTGAGCAACATGCTGATGCAGTACGGACTGGCGCTGGTGTCGGTCTATCTGCTCGCCCTGCTGGTCAACGCACTGGCACCGACCTTCGGCGGTGAGAAGAACGACGTGCAGGCGCTCAAGGCGACAGCGTATGCCTCGACGGCGAGCTGGCTGGCCGGCGTCATGGTGCTGGTGCCCTGGCTCGGATCGCTGCTGGCGATTGCCGGTGCAATCTATGCAATCTACCTGCTGTATCTGGGCCTGCCGCAGACCATGCGCTGCCCGCAGGAAAAGGCAGTGCCTTACACCGCCGTCACGATCATTGCCGCGATCATCCTGTCGCTGGTGCTTGGCACCCTGATCGCGAAGATCACCGGCGTTGCCGACATCGGTCGCGATGCGCGCAGCGACAGCATCGAGATCAGCCACGACGGCAACACCGTGACCCTCGACGCCGACAAGATGGAGCAGTGGGCGAAGAAGGTCGAGGCCGCCACGCAGAAGATGGAGAAGGCGACCCAATCGGGCGACGGTGCCGACCAGCAGAAGGCGATGGGCGAGATGATGGGCGCCCTGATGGGCAACGACGGCAAGGTCGAATCGATGGATCCGCAGGCGCTCAAGGCGTTGTTGCCGGAGACCCTGGGCGGCTATCCGCGCCGCAGCTTCAGCGCCGAGCGCAACACGGCGCTGGGCCTGCAGCTGTCGGAAGCCAAGGCGCGCTACGCCGATGACGACAATACGCACGCGATCGAGCTGGAGATCAGCGACCTGGGCGGTGCGCAGGGCCTGGCTGCGCTGGCCACCTGGGCGGGCGTGGAGACCGAATCCGAGTCGGATGCCGGCTACGAACGCAGCCGTCGCGACGGCGAGCGCATGGTCAGCGAGAAATGGGATGCGGCGAACCAGGTGGGCGAGTACAAGCTGCTGGTCGGCAAGCGCTTCACCGTCAGCCTGAGCGGCACCGGCGTCGACATGGACGGCCTGAAGAAGGCAGCCGGGTCGGTCGACCTCGGGGCGCTGGAGAAGCTGGCCGCCAAGTCCTCCGCGAGCACCGAATGAGTGCAGGCCGGTCCCTCGTCGGGCTCGGCCCGACGAGGGACGGTCCGGCCACTTGAGGGAAAGCGCGAGTTCTGTGGAATAATCGGAACGAGGAGCCGGTCCCGCCTAGAGGACCGCGCCATAGCGCTGCCAGTAAAGAAATGAATCAGACGTTTGTCGAGAGTCTGGTGTGCCCGTATTGCGCGGGTGCATTGCGACTCGTTAAGCAGTGCGGGGGCACGGCGGACCGGCTCGATTACGGCTTGGTGAGCTGTCGTTGCTTCACGTATCCGATCGTCCACGGCGTTCTGTTGCTGAGCCTGGCCAAGGGCTATGGCGGTGCCGAAGAGGAAATGCAGCCTTACGTGCCGCTGCAGGTTGCCGCGATCGAGTATCTGCAGCGCGACGACGTTCAAGGCTTGCTTGGCTGGATCGATCGTCATCTGCCGCTGGCCGCCGATCTGATCCATGGCCGTGCCGGCGACTACCTGCACTTCGCCGCGCGCATGGAAGCCACCATGCTCGCCTCGGCGCAGGCCTATCTGGCCGAGATGGCGCAGTTCGAAGTGCTCGGTGGGCGTCAACGCTTCGCTGCCTTGCGCAAGCTCTACCGTGCACTGCGTGGCCAGCGTGTTTCCGACGATGCCGCGCTGCGCAGCTACTTCGTCTCGCGCTTCTTCGCGCCGCGGGTCAATACCCTGGCGATGCAGCTGTCGACGCTGCCGATGGATGGCCGCGTGCTGTCGCTGTGCTGCGGCCATGGCGTGTTCGAGAACCTGGCCCTGGCGGACGGTCGCGTTCGCGAGCTGGTCTCGGTCGACGGTCAGTTTCTCAATCTGCTGGTGACGAAGTATTTCGTCGCGCCGGATGCGCACTACATCTGCCACGACGTCCAGTTCCCGCTGCCGTTCGCCGATGGCGCCTTCGACGGCGTCGTGTCGTCGACCTGCCTGCCGGAGATTCCCGCGCAGCAGACCGTCGCCAAGGAAGCGATCCGCGTCGCCAGACGCGACGGCTGGACGCTGTTCGACTCGATCTGGAATACCGAGATGAACGTGCGCCGCATCGACCGCGGGCGCCACTACCGGTTCTGCCAGAACTTCTTCGAGAAGATGGACGACTACCTGCCGTTCTTCGAGCATTGCGCCGGAGCGGATCGCCAGGTACTGCTGGATATTCCCGACATGCCGGCCAAGTACCTGAACGGCCCGCAGTGGCTCGCAGGAGAACAGCGCCAGGCCGCGATGGCCGTGCGCAAGGATCCCGAGATCAGTGTGCTGGTGACCGGCGGCGCGGCGTTCCGCGGCTTCACGCCGGTGCAGCGCCCTTGGCTGCGCGCCGGGCGTCTGTCGGTCTCGCCGGTCTTCACACCTAGCGCGGGCGGCGAGCGCAGTTTCGCGCTGCGTCCCTCGTTCGCTCAGCCTTACGGAAACCTCGTTCCCGCCAGTTTTCCGGGCTATGCAAAAAGCCTGAATCTGGACGCAAGACAGACGCAAGATTTGCAATGGTTGACGGAACGCTACTGCGAAGGTCAGCTTGCGCTCCTGCCGGCGAAGTTTTCGGCGGATGTTCAGGCTTACGCGGTTTGATTCCAGCAGTCTGTTTCCTATCGTTTTCTAACTTTCCAGGCACCAAAGGCCAGCAGCGCATATGACGCAAGGCTCACCCATCAAGGCTGCATTGCGCCGTTCCGTGGACGGCGTGCTTGATCGTTTCGGATATCGCGTCGTTCGTCGCGAACAGGCCGGCGCACGCCACGACGATCTGTCGTTCGATGCGACGCGCGCGCTGCCGGCCGGCGCGGTGGAAGCGTTGCGCAGCGACCATCCGCGCCTAGCCGAGTTGCGCGCGGCGTATGCGGCGCTCGACTGCCCCGCGGCGGGCCCGACCTATTTCTGGAATCAGGAGCGCGTCGCCAAGCAGGTCAACCTGCAATGGTTCCGCGGCGACAACGCCTACGTCTGGCAGAACCGCCAGCTCGGCACCGAGGTGCGCCTCAAGCGCTATCTCGCGTTGCAGGACATGCGCGCGCAGGACCACCTCGGTCTGCTCAACGTGCTCGAAGAGGACGGCCTGTTCGGCTGCTGGGCCGAGCAATACGGCAACCAGCCGCCGGTATCGCGCGATCTGCTCGACTCGGTCAGCGAGATCAACTTCCTCGACACGCAGATCGGTCTTTCGCGGATCCGCAACCTGCGCGTGCTGGATATCGGTGCCGGCTATGGCCGCCTCGCGTATCGCATGAGCAAGGCGCTGAAGAACCTGCGTCGCTACGACTGCATCGACGCGGTGCCGGAATCGACCTATCTCAGCGACTACTACCTCAAGTTCCGTCAGGTCAGTCCGCCGGCGTCGGTGATTCCCTTGCACCAGTGGCAGACCGGCTTCTCGCCGAACGGCTACGACGTCGCGCTGAACATCCACAGCTTCTCGGAATGCACCTACGCGGCGATCAGCTGGTGGCTGGAACGCGTGCGCGCACTGGATATTCCCTGGCTGCTGATCGTGCCGAACCATCCTGAATCGTTCCTCAGCACGGAGCCGGACTACAGCTTCCGCGACTTCATGCCGCTGGTGCAAGGCGCCGGTTATGAGTTGGTGCACAAGACGCCGGTCTACCGCAGCGACGAGATCCGCGAACTGGTCGGCGTCCGCGATCATTACTTCCTGTTCCGGCGGCCCGACCTGCCGGCACCGAGCCTGGCCTGAGACCGATCGCCGCGTGACGACTGTGCCAGCACCGCTGATCTCGGTGGTCCTTCCCACGCATAACCGCGCGCACCTGCTCGGCCGCGCGGTGGGCAGCGTGCTCGCGCAGGACTATCCGAAGCTGGAAGTCATCGTCGTCGACGACGCGTCCAGCGACGACACCGAGAAAGTCGTCGGCGCCATCCGCGATTCGCGCGTCCGTTACATCCGCCGCAAGGCGCAGGGCGGGCCGGGCGCGGCGCGCAACACCGGCGTGGCCGCGGCCAACGGCACGCTCGTTGCGTTCCAGGACAGCGACGATGAATGGATTGCCGACAAGCTCACGCGCCAGCTGGCGATTCTCGACGCTGCCGGGCCCAGCGCGGTGATGGTTTGTGGCACCTACGTCGCTCGCTTTCGAGACGGTCGTGAAATCACTGTCGCACCCGAGGCCGATGGGCGACGCGGCGAGTTCGAGACCGAACTGCTGTCTGGTTTCCGCTTCATCACGCCGACCTGGCTAGTGCGCCGCGATGCGCTGGAGCGCGCCGGCGGTTTCGACGAGCGCCTGCCCAATCGCGAAGACTGGGAGCTGGTGTTCCGCATCATCGAGCAGGGCTCGATCCGTGCCGAGCTGGCGCCGATCGTCATCAAGCATGTCACCGCCGGCAGCGTCGAGTCGAATCCGCGCGCGCGGATCGAGAGCTATCGTGCCGTGATGGAGCGCCACAAGGCGCGTTGGTTGCAGCGTCCCTGGCTGCAGGCCGTGCACTACTTCAACATGGCCCGCGCCCACATCGAACTTCAGGAACTGCCGGCCGCGCGTCAGGCGCTGCGGCAGGCGATCCATCTGCGGCCGACCTGGCCCGCGCCGTATCTGCTGTGGCTGAGCCTTGCCGCCGGCCTGTCGAACTTCAACCGTCTGCAGTCCGTGCGTGCGCGCTGGCGCAGCGCGACTGCGCGAGGATCATCAACGTGAACGCAAGCAGTTCCGCACCCCAGGGCTTCGCCGCGAGCGTCAAGCACGCCACGCGGCGGGCGCTGACCAGCGTCGCCCGCGTGACGCTGTCGCGGCCGCTGGGCCGCAATCCCAACTTCGAACACGCGATGTGCCTGATCCTGCAGCCGCAGCGTCTGGCATTGCCGCAGGTCGCGCTCGACGATCTGTTCGAAAAAATCCCGCCGATCAGCGTCGACCGCCTGCCGCATGGTTCGTGGTCGAGCCCGGTCGTCGACATGGTCAACATGGCGCGCATCGTCGCCGCGCTGCGCCCTCGGCGCGCGATGGAGATCGGCAGTTTCCGCGGCTACACCGCCGCGGCGATGGCAGCGGCGCTGCCGGAAGGCGGTACGTTGACGACGATCGACATCGAACCCACGCATGGCATCGCCTACCGCGATACACCGCTCGCGCAGCGCGTCGACCGCCGCGTCGGTTCGCTGGTCGAGACGACGCGCGACGATGCGAACGGCAGCTTCGATCTGGTCTTCATCGATGCCGATCACCGCTACGAGGCCGTGCAGAGCGATACCGAAGCGGCGCAGCGACTGGTCGCGCCCAAGGGCTGGATGGTCTGGCACGACTATTCCAACTGGGGCTACTTCAACGGCGCCTGCGGTGTGCCGGAATATCTGAATCAACTCGGCACGCATCTGCCAGTCGTGCACTTGGCCGGCACCAATCTCGCCGTGCACAGCCCGGACTGGTGCAGCGGCGAAGGCCGCGCAAAGTTGCAGGCGGCCATCGATGCGTTGCGCGCGCGACAAAGCGCCGATCCCTGGCAGACCGGAGTGGCGCGCCCTTGAGTCAGAACGCGAACGAGATGAGCGGCATCGGCGCCACAGGTCTGTTCATCCGCCGCGCAGTCGATTCCTTGCGCGTGCGGCTGGGTCGCATGAGTCGCGCGCAGCAGGTGCGCTGGTACGGCGCGCGCAGCGCAGCCGACGGTCAGTACGCACTGATTGCCTGGGGCCGCGCCGCATCGCGCGGCTCGACTGGAAAGCAGCTGCTGGTGGTCGGTGCCGACGATGAATTCCGCCGCGGCCTGCTGACCACGCTGCAGGCGGCGAAGTTGCCGGTCGCCGCGGTCGATCTGGCGGGGCTGGCGAGCATCGATGCCGGCAAGGTCGCTGCGGTGCTGTGCGGCGCGATCGATGAAGCCGGGCAACAGCGCATCGCCGCGGCGGTGCAGGATCATCCCGGTCTCGCGCATTGCCGCTTCGAGTATGTCGGCGGTCTCGATCCGGCCCAGGCGCAGTTCGCGCGGCAGGACGAGTACGCCGGCACCTTCTTCGTGGCGCCGAGCCTGCGCGACGCACCGGGGCCGTACGCGATCTATCAGGAATCGCTGCAGTTGTTCGAGCAGAAATGCGGGCTGCGCGACTATCTCGATCTGTATCAGGCGCTGCGCGATCTGGTGCGCCGCGAGGTGCCGGGCGACATCGCCGAGTTCGGCTCCTTCAAGGGCCACAGCGGCTGGCTGATCGCGCGCACGTTGCAGGCACTGGGTTCGGACAAGCGCGTGTGGATGTTCGACATGTTCGAGTCCTTCCCCGAGGAGACGCTGGGTGTCGACCAGTTCTGGTCGAACACGCACACCGTCGATTTCGCCGAGGTCAGCCGCAAGCTATCCGGCTTCTCCAATGTCACTCTGGTGCGCGGCGACTTCACGCAAACGCTCGCGAGCAGTCCGGTGCGCGAACTCGCGCTGGCCTATGTCGACTGCGATAGCTATCGCGCGACGCACTATCTGCTGACGACCATTCCCGACCGCTATCTGCAGACCGGCGGCAAGCTGATCTGCGAGGACTACGGTCATCCGGCGCTGCTCGGCAATCGCGTCGCGGTGCACGCGACGATGGACCAGCGCAAGGATTTCTCCAGTTACTTTTCGCAGTTCAGTGGCCTGTACATCTTCACCAAACTTTCTGGCCCGTAGTGGGCGATGCAACAATCATCGGACGTCCAAATGAGCAAGCTGACTGATCCCGCAGAGACCCGGCGCGAAGTCGATGCAATGAGCTGGTATCACACCTTCGATCTGAACGGTGTGATCACACCGGGCCTGTTCGACCATCGGCACATCGTCAACAAGCTGCTGTTGCCGGAGCGCCTCGACGGCCTGCGCTGTCTGGATGCCGCCTCCGCCGATGGCTTCTTCGCCTTCGAGATGAAGCGCCGCGGCGCCGCCGAGGTGATCAGCCTCGATGCCGAGAGCATGGACTCGCTGGACTGGCAGGGCAGCCCGGACATCGTCCGGCCGTCGTTCGACTATGCCGAACTGCGCAAGCGCTTCGAACTGGTCAGCCGCGTCACCGGCCTCGACGTCAAGCGCGTCAAGGGCAATCTCTACGAGATCTCGCCGGAAAAACTCGGCAAGTTCGATCTGGTCTTCCTCGGCAATGTGCTGCTGCATCTGCGCAATCCGCAGGCCGCGCTGCACGCGCTGTGGTCGGTGACCGAAGGCGAGTTCATTTCGTATGAAGTCGTCTCCGGCGTGCAGTCGATCATGCATCCGTTCACGCCGGCCGCGCGTCTGTGGAACGGTCCGATGACGTCGACCTGGTGGACGCACAACATCGCCGGCCATCGGCATCTGCTGAAGGTCAGCGGCTTCGATGCGATCGAAACCAGCGCGCCGGTGTGGCAGCCGTTCGGCAGCGCCGTCAGCGGCGCGTCGCTGAAGTACACGCCGTGGCTGGAGCGCATCGCGTACTGGGGCTGGACGCGCTGGTTCGGTCTGCCGTCGTCGGTTGTCCGCGCAAAGCCGCGCATCGTCAAGAAGGCCTGAGCCAGCCTTGAGTCCGCGCGCAGGCGCATATCGAAAGCAATTCGCAGCAGGTGCATCGGGTGAGTCGAAAGTTTGACATTGTTGTAACCACGATCTTCGAGCCGCAGTGGCTGTCGGGTTATCTCGACAATCTGCGCCGGCACGGTCACGACCGCGATACGACGATCCGCATCGTCACCGACCAGAAGACGCCGGCGACTGTTTACGCGGCGGCGGCGGCGGCGCGTCAGCAGGGCTTTCTGATCGACTGTCCGACGCTGGACGAGCAGACGGCGTATCTGTCCAAGCTCGGACTCGATGAGAAGTTCATTCCCTGGAACACCGACAACCGGCGCAACATCGGCTATCTGCGCGCCTGGGAGTCGGGCGCCGATGTGATGATCTCGATCGACGACGACAACTATTGCCGCAACGATTCGGATTTCATCGGCGAGCACGCGCGGGTCGGCGCGGCAGTCAACGCCGCTACGCTGAGCGCAGCCGACGGCGCGCCGTGGTTCAACAACTGCGCGCTGCTGGAAAGCCAGCTGCAGGATGCCTTCTTCCCGCGCGGCTTTCCGGTTGCCGCGCGCCGCAGCAATCAGATCGTCGACCAGTATCCTGCGGTTCCGGCCGGCGACAGTCGCCGCATCGCCGTCAATGCCGGCATGTGGCTCGACGATCCCGACGTCGACGCGATGTCGCGGCTGACGCAGGCGCCGCGCGTCACGTCGGCCAAGCCGCTGAACGTCGCGATGGGCGCGCAGACCTGGTGTCCGGTCAACACGCAGAACACCGCGCTGTTGCGTGAAGCGATGCCGGCGTACTACTACGCGCGCATGGGCTATCCGCTCGAAGGCATGCGCATCGATCGCTACGGCGACATCCTGTCCGGCTACTTCCTGCAGGCCTGCGCGAAGGCGCAGGGCGATGCGATCTGCTTCGGCGGGCCGGTGGCCGACCACAAGCGCAGCCCGCATAACCTGTTCAAGGATCTGTACTTCGAACTGGCCGGCATGGTCATCGTCGAAGACCTGCTGCCCTGGATGCGCGAGCTGAAGCTGCCGGGCGCGAAGGCGAAGCCGGCGACGACGGCCGACTACAGCAACGCCTACGCCGCGCTTGCCGATGCGCTCGATCAACAGGCCGGGCACATGAAGGGCTTCATCTGGGACCAGGGTGGTGCGGCCTTCCTGCGCGATACCGCAGCCTGCATGCGGCGTTGGCTGCAGGTGCTGGAAACCCTGAACTGAGCGATGGCGATGATCAAGAAAATCAGGCGGCGGGTCGGCAAGCTGATCGGCGGACCGCAGCAGAAGGAAGTCGATCCGGGCATCGTCGAAGACCTGTCGCCGCGCGACCGAGCGATCGTCACCCGCGTGCGCAACTACACGATGACCAGCGAAGCGCGCCTCGGCTCGATGCTCGCCTCGACCGAGTACGTCGTCAGGGCCAAGGTGCCCGGCGCCTTCGTCGAATGCGGCGTCTGGCGCGGCGGCTCAGCGATGGCGGCGATGCTGCGCCTGCTGGAACTGGGCGTCACCGACCGCGACTTCTATCTGTACGACACCTTCGAAGGCATGACTGCGCCGACCGAAGTCGACACGTCCGAATACAGCCCGCCGGCACTGGCGACCTGGAAGGAAGCCGAGAAAGAAGGCGGCAAGGCCTGGGATCCGCTGTTCAACGCCAAGGTCTTCAACGAAGAGGACGTGCGCGCGGCGCTCGTCGCCACCGGCTATCCGGCCGAACGCATGCATTTCGTCAAAGGCAAGGTCGAGGACACGCTGCCGGCCACGCTGCCTGCGGGCGTCGCGTTGCTGCGCCTGGACACCGACTGGTACGAGTCGACGCGGCATGAGCTGATTCATCTCTATCCGCTGGTGCCACAGGGCGGCGTCGTCATCATCGACGACTACGGTCACTGGGAAGGTTGCCGCAAGGCGGTCGACGAGTACTTCAGCCAGCCCGGCGTGACGCCGCTGCTGTTGAATCGCATCGACTACTGCGGCCGGGTTGCGGTCCGGGTGAAGTGATCACCCGCGCCGCCGGCAACACGCTGCAATGACTGCGCAGGCTGGCAAGCCGGGCGCCGGCATTCTGGTGTCGGTTGCCGGCAAGGTCGGCGTACAGGCCGTCAACCTGCTGTGCCTTGCGATACTCGCGCGCATCCTCGCGCCCGACAGTTTCGGTCTGATCGCGATGGTCATGGCGGTCGTCGGCATCGGCATGCTGTTCAAGGACATGGGCATCGGCGTGGCGATCGTCTACGCGAAATCGCCGAGCCCCGAACAGCTCAACGCCTTGTTCTGGATCAGCGCGGCACTGGGCGCGGTCGTCTCGGTGATCGTCTTTCTCGTCGCGCCGCTGGTCGCCGCCCTGTACGACGATGCGCGCCTGCTCGATCTGACGCGGGCACTCGCCGCGACATTCCTGCTGACCGGGCTGTCGGTGCAGCCGCTGGCAATTCTGCGCCGCGCCCTGCGCTTCGACCGTCTGGCGGTCATCAACATTGCAGCGTCGTTGATCGGTCAGGTCGCCGCGATTGTCGCCGCGCTCAACGGCTGGGGTTACTGGGCGCTGGTGCTGGCCGCGCTGGTCACGCCGCTCGTCACGCTGGTGATGGCGCTGGCCATGTCCGGCGTGCGCATCTCGGCGCCGGTCCGTGTCGCACAGCTCGGCGGCACCCTGAAGTTCGCCGGGCAGACGGTCGTGTTCGCGCTGCTCGGCTTCGCCGCACTCAATGCGCACAATCTGATTCTCGGCCTGCATGCCGATGCGGCCGCGGTGGGTTTGTACCACCGCGCGTTCGTGCTGCTGGCCCTGCTGGTCAATCAGTTCGCCGACCCGCTGGCGCTGGTGGCCACGGCGGAACTGTCGCGGCTGCGCGATCGCCTGGCGGCCTACCGCGACTACTATCTCGATACCGTCAGCCTGTTCCTCGCCTACGCGGCGCTCGTCGCGGCCGGCCTGTTCGTCTGCGCCGCAGACATCGTCGCCGTGCTGCTGGGACCGGGCTGGGAGGCTTGCGCGCCGTTGCTGCAGATCTTCGCGATCGCCATCATTCCGCAGGTGCTGTGCGTGAGCACCGGCTGGTTGTATCTGTCGAACGGCGACACGCGCGGCATGATGTGGTGGGGTCTTGGCGGCTGGGGCGGCCTGACCGTGATGATCGCGGCGGCGGCGCCGTTCGGCATGCAGGCGATGGCGATGGCGTACTCCGGCGGCATGTTCGTGCTGCTGCTGCCGTGCCTGGGCCTGGCCTTCCGCAAGCTCGAGCTCTCGATCAGCAGCGCTCTGCTGCGCGCACTGCCGTCCACGGTCTCCGCGCTGCTCGCCGCGGCCGCCGCCTATGTGTTGCAGCCGATGCTGAGCGACTGGCCAGTCGTCGCGCGCCTGTTCTCGAGCCTGCTGCTGGTGTCGATCGTCTACGCTGCTTTGATGTTGCTGATTTTCGGTCAGGGCCGGATTCTGGCGCTGGTCGTGCCGAAGATCCTCAAGAAGAAACTCGCATGAACCCACTGCGCCCCATTGTCCGCATGATGTCGTCCTGGCCCCTGGTTGGGCCGTCGATACGGCGGCTGCGTTACGAATGGAAGTACCGCCAGCTGGCGTATCCCAAGCTGGTCGCGGCGTTCGCCAGACATTTTCCGGATGCGCGCTTCATGCAGATCGGCGCCAACGACGGCGAACAGCTCGATCCGCTGCGCCGCGAAATCCTGCGGCGCGAATGGTACGGCGTACTGGTGGAGCCGGTGCCCTATGTGTTCAAGCGCCTGCAACAGAACTACGGCGGCAATCCGCGCCTGACCCTGATGAACGTCGCGGTTGCCGAGAAGTCGGGAAGTCTGCCGTTCTATCACCTGCGCGAGAAGGGCGCGGATGAACAGCTGCCGCCCTGGTACGACGCGCTCGGTTCGTTCCGCAAGGAAGTCGTGCTCAAGCACGACAAGTACATTGCCGACATCGCCAGTCGCGTCGTCTGCGCCGAGGTGCCATGTCTGAGCTTCGAGGATCTCTGCGCCAGGGCCGGCGTGCAGCAGCTCGACATGCTGCAGATGGATACCGAAGGCTATGACTACGAAATCATCCGCCACATCGATTTCACGCGCTGGCGGCCTGCGCTGATCATCTACGAGCACCTGCATTTCGATGCCGCCACGGCGAGCGCCTGCGAGAACACGCTGCGCGCCGCGGGCTACCAGCTGCATCGCGAAGTGATGGATACCTGGTGCATCGATACGCGGGCGGTCGATCCGCAACACGTCGCATGGCTGGCCGACTGGAATCGCATCGTGTCTGCCGCACCCCAATTGCAACCCCTTGATGCTGGAGTCGTGAAATGAAGAATCCGGTGCGTCGTCTGCGCGATGCCTTGTTCATCAACCGCTATATCCGAGCGGTGCTGCAACTGTCGGAAGCCGACAAGGTGCAGATCGGGCAGCTGTACGACGACAAGGTCCCGCTGCCTGCGGGCGCCGAACAGGACCTGCGCTGGGATCATCCGGAACTCGAGTCCCTGCGCAAGCGCTATGCCGCGCTCGACTGGCCGGTGATCTCCCACGTCCAATGGGGCGCCGCGACGCAGGAATGGCTGCGCAAGACCTTCCGCTATTTCCGCGGCGAGACGCCGTATGTCTGGCAGTACCGCGAGCTGCCGCGCATCACGCGGCTGAAATACTTCATCTACCTGAAGTACGCGATGACGCAGGATCCGGCGAAGCTGCTGGAGCGGCTCGGCGAAGATGGCAGCTTCGGCTGCTGGCGCTATGAGTACGAGGGCCTGCCGCCGATCAGCCGCGACCTGATCGATTCGGTACTCGAGATCGCTTTCCTCGAACGTCAGCTCAAGGTGCTCAGCGCGCAGAACCTGCGCATCCTCGATATCGGTGCCGGCTATGGGCGCATGGCGCATCGCATGCTGGAAGCCTGCCCGGGCATCACCGACTACGCCTGCGTCGATGCCTTGCCGGAATCCAGCTTCCTGTGCCGTTACTACCTGAACCACAAGAAGCTGCTCGGCCGCGCGCGCGTCGTGCCGCTGGATGAAGTGCCGCAGCAGATCCAGATCGGCGGTTTCGATCTCGCGCTGAACATCCACAGCTTCTCGGAGTGCACGCATGCCGCGGTCGAGTGGTGGGTCAAGAAGGTCGCCGAACTGCGGGTGCCTTACTTCCTGATCATTCCGAATCAGCCGGAAGAAATGCTGACCAACGAAGGCAATGGCGTGAAGCGGGACTTCAAGCACCTGCTGATCGAAGCGGGTTATCAGGAGAAGCAGGTCGAAAACCTGATTCTCGATCCGGCGGTCAAGGAACTGATGCGCGTGCACGACCGCATGTATCTGTTCCACAACCCCCAGTTCCTCAACAAGGCCTGAGCGAGTGCGATGAGCGCAGGCGGCGAGTCAGCTGACGCGGCGCGCCTCGTCGTCGCCTGCGCCGCGGATCGCGAATACCTGCCGCATTGCGCAACGACGCTGCTGTCGCTGCTGGAACATCATCCGGACGCGGACATCCATCTTCTGCATCCGGCTTCGGTGGATGCCGAAGCGCTGGACAAACTGCAGGGACTGGTCGCCGCGCAAGGCGCGACCTTGACCCGGCATGCAGTGCAGGCGGATGCGGTCGAAGGCCTGCCGCGGCTGACCGAAGTGACGATCACGATGTGGCTGCGTGCGCTGCTGCCGGCATTGTTGCCGGATCGCTCGCGGGTGCTGTACATCGACTGCGACACGCTCGTCGTCGACGACCTCTCGGCGCTGTGGGCGACGGACCTCGACGGCGTCGGCGTCGGCGCCGTGCGCAACATCCTGCCGGCCGGCGCGCGCGATTACCCGCTCGGCATCGGCGTCCCGGTCGATGCCTACTTCAACAGCGGTGTCCTGCTGATCAATCTCGACTACTGGCGCAAGCATCGCGTGACCGATGCCCTGCTGGAGTTCGGCCGCTCGCGCGCCGGCCAGCTCAAGTGGCCGGATCAGGATGCACTGAACCACGTGCTGCGCGATGCGTGGCGGACCTTGCCGGAGCGCTACAACGCGCAGAATGGCATGTGGTTCATGCCCAACCGGCGCGACTACTTCACGCGCGATGCGCTGCGCGAGGCGACGACATCGCCTGCGATCGTCCACTTCGAAGGGCCGCACATCGTCAAACCCTGGGGCGCTTACTGCAAGAATCCCTATCGGCAGCGCTACTTTGAATTGCGCCGCCGTACGCCCTGGCCCGAGCTGCCGCCCCGGCCCAGGGCGCCGCTGTGGTGGCTGACTTGGCTGCCGGCGCAGATGCTGTATCCCATCCTCGGCATCCGCGTGCGCCTCGTTGGCGCCTGGAAGAGGCGCTGGGCATGACGATCCAGATCGCCTGCGCATCGGACGCCGCCTTCGTGCCGCACGT
This sequence comes from Fontimonas sp. FW305-C-3, assembly GCF_058783185.1. Lineage (NCBI taxonomy): Bacteria > Pseudomonadati > Pseudomonadota > Gammaproteobacteria > Nevskiales > Nevskiaceae > Fontimonas > Fontimonas sp. FW305-C-3. The sequence continues at coordinate 567,915 of NZ_JBYSYK010000001.1, forward strand.
CGCGACGATGCTGCATTCGCTGGTCGCGATCGACCACGGCGAGACGGTCAGTGTGCATTTTCTCTGCGACGCATCGGTCGATGCGGCGAGCGAGGACGCGCTGAAAGCCATCGTGACCGGCGCGCAGGGCCTGTGGACCTGTCATCGCATTCCGGCCGGGTGGGCCGCGGAAATCCCGGACAACGAACGCTTCGGCAGGGCGGCCTGGTTCCGCATCTTTCTGCCGCGTCTGCTGCCGGCCAGCGAGCGCGTGCTGTATCTCGATGCCGACGCACTGGTGCTCGATGCCCTCGGCGAGGTGTGGCGCACCGACCTGAAAGGCAATGCCCTCGGTGCGGTGGTCAATCCGCTGTATCCGTCGATGAGCCTGGCGTTTCTCGCACGGCTGGGGGTGCAGTCGGCGGCGCAGTACTTCAATTCCGGCGTGCTGCTGATGGACCTGAATCGCTGGCGACAGGATCAACTGGATGCCCGCGTGCTGGCCGAAGCCCAGCGCAGCGCCGCCACCGAGACCTGGCCGGATCAGAACATCCTCAACCGCGAGTTCGCCGGGCGTTGGACGGCGCTGCCCTTGCGCTACAACGTCCAGAACACGGTGTTCGATCTGCGGGCTGCCGATCTGCCGGTCGACGCAGGGCAGCTTGCCGATGCGCGCGCGCGGCCTGCCGTCGTGCATTTCATCGGCCCGTACAAGCCCTGGCATCGGCGCTGCAATCATCCGTCCAGGACCTTGTACTGGGCGCACCGACGGCAGACACCTTGGCCGTCGGCCCCCTTGCAGGGCGATACGGCATGGAATCGCCTGCTTGCGCTGCTGCCGATGCGTTGGGGCTGGCTCGCCGACGTTGCCCTTGCGCGCGTCGGCGCAAAGCTGCGCCGCCGCGCGTCGTGAAAGCCGCGCTGGCGGCGCTACAGCGAGATCTGCGAAGTCAGACCGTTCAGCACCTCGTTGTACGCGGAGATCGCGGTCTGGCCGAAGTCGGGTTTCTGCGCCGCCACTTTCTTCAGCACCTCGGCGGTCGTGATGTCGTAGTGCTTGATCAGGCCGGCCAGCTTCTGCCCGTCCGGCGAAAGCTGGATCAGCGCCGCGACCACGGCACGGATCGCCGCACCTTCGCCAACCAGTTCCGCCAGGGTCTCTTGCAGGTCATTCATGCGCACAGGGTCATTCGATCAGGGGGGATTGCAGTCTACGCCTGCATGCACTGCAATGTCCCTTGTCTAAACTGCTATCGGGCAATACTCGTGCCCTCTACTAAAAACAACGATCAATGACGGATTCCCTGGTTCATGCGGAGCTTTTCCCGGAAGGCAGCCTCGCGGTGCTGTCGCGCGCCGAGGTCAGCAAGCTGCTCGACGCCAGCCACGGCGGTCTTTACCAGCTGTTTCGCAATTGCGCACTCGCGGTACTCAACAGCGGCAGCACCGTCGACGACGGCCAGCAGTTGCTCGAGCGCTATCCGGATTTCGAGATCCGCATCGAGCAGGAAGAGCGCGGCATCAAGCTGCATGTGCGCAACGCGCCGTCGTCGGCCTTCGTCGATGGCGTGATGATCAACGGCCTGCGCGAGCATCTGTTCGCGGTGCTGCGCGACATCCTCTACATCCACGACGAGATCGCCGACAACGACATCTTCGATCTCAACACCAGCAAGGGCGTCACCGACGCGCTGTTTCACATCCTGCGCAACGCCAACATGCTGCAGCCGAACCTGCCGCCGCGCCTGGTGGTCTGCTGGGGCGGTCATTCGATCTCGCGCGACGAGTATGACTACAGCAAGGAGGTCGGCTATCAGCTCGGCCTGCGCGGCATGGATATCGGCACCGGCTGCGGGCCGGGGGCGATGAAGGGCCCGATGAAGGGCGCGACGATCGCGCACGCCAAGCAGCGCGTCAGCGGCGGCCGTTATCTGGGCATCACCGAGCCCGGCATCATCGCCGCGGAGTCGCCGAACGCCATCGTCAACGCGCTGGTGATCCTGCCGGACATCGAGAAGCGCCTTGAAACCTTCGTGCGCCTCGCGCACGGCATCATCGTGCTGCCGGGCGGTGTCGGCACCACGGAGGAGATTCTCTATCTGCTCGGCATCCTGATGCATCCGGACAACGCCGAGATCCCGCTGCCGCTGATCTTCACCGGCCCGGAATCGGCACGATCGTACTTCGAGCAGGTCGACGCCTTCATTGGCGCGACACTAGGCGCGGCGGCGCAGAAGCATTACCAGATCATCGTCGGCGATCCGGAGAAAGTCGCGCGCACGATGCTCGACGGTATCGGCCGGGTGAAAGCCTTCCGTGCCGAACGCAACGATGCGTACTACTTCAACTGGCTGCTCAAGATCGACCGCGAGTTCCAGGTGCCGTTTGCGCCGACGCACGCCAACATGGCATCGCTCGATCTGCACAAGAACCAGCCCGCCCACCTGCTGGCCGCCAACCTGCGCCGCGCGTTTTCCGGGGTCGTTGCCGGCAACGTCAAGGCCGATGGCGTGCGTGCCGTCGAGGCGCACGGGCCGTTCGAGTTGCGTGGCGATGCCGAAATCCTGGCGCGGATGGACGAGCTGCTCGCCGCCTTCGTCGTCAGCCACCGGATGAAGTTGCCGGGCAAGGCCTACGTGCCTTGCTATCGGATCGTGCACTGAGTCCGTCGCCGGCATCCACAGAGATCATCGTATGCAGCAGTCGCGAGTGCCTGAGCTGGACGGTGTGCGCGGAGTGGCGATCCTCACGGTCCTGCTCTGGCACTGCTTCTATCTGACGCCGGATTCGACTGCGGCGATTCTCTACAACCGCATTGCCGGGCTCGGCTGGCTGGGCGTCGACCTGTTCTTCGTGCTGTCCGGATATCTGATCACCGGCATCCTGATCGCCGACCGCGAACGCTCGGACTTCTTCCGGCGCTTCTACTGGCGGCGCGCGCTGCGCATCTTCCCGGCGTACTACTTCACGCTGCTGATGATCTTTCTGTTCGTGCCGCTGCTACATCCGGAAACGGCTTCCGGAAAAGCCATCGAACAGTGGCCCTGGTTTCTGCTCTACATGCAGAACTGGGGCATGGCGCTGAATGTCTCCAACTACGACTGGCCGGGCATCCACCATCTGTGGTCGGTGGCCATCGAAGAGCAGTTCTACATGGTCTGGCCGCTGATCATCGCGTTCGCACCGGTCGCGCAGCTGCGCCGCATCTGCGTGCTGCTGATCGTCGGCAGCGTCGGCTTCAAGTTCCTGCTCGCCGTCATGCACGCGCCCTGGACCGCGATCTACGTCTCCAGCGTCGGCCGCCTGGAAGGGCTGGCGCTGGGCGCGTTCATCGCGACGCTGACACCAGCGGATGCGCTGCACTGGCGGCGCTGGTTCAGGCTCGGCGGCTATGCCGGCATCGCGGGCATGCTGGTCATGCTGGTGACCGGCGCCAGCCTGATGTCGAAGCTGACTTTGCTATGGGCGATCCCGGCCGCAACGGCGGCGTTCGGCTGGCTGCTGTTCGCGATCCACACCGGCAGCCTGCCGGTGTCCCTGAAGTCAGCGCTCAGCGGCAGCGCGCTCGCCTGGTTCGGCCGCTACTCCTACGGCCTGTACCTGTGCCACTACGCGATCTACTGGTGCGTGCGACCGCTCGTGCCGGTCTGGTTCGGTCGCGATCCCGCGGTTGCACAGGCCAACGATGTGGTGCTCGTCACCGGCGTCGTCGCGCTGCTGCTGTCGATGCTGTACGCCAGGCTCATGTTCGCGCTGATCGAAGGTCCGGCGCTGCGCCTGCGCGACCGCTGGTCGTTCCGCCGCCGCTGACGTGCCCTCAGCCCGGCGCGTGCAGGCGCGCGTGGGTTTCGCGATAGGGCTTCATGCCGGCCAGCAGGAAGCCGATCGCCGCCAGATTCGCGAAGCTGCCGACGATCAGGATCGACCAGCGCAGCGCATGGTCGTCGGCGAAGACGTAATCGGTGACGAGCGCGACGGCGGTCGGGCCGACGCCGAGTCCGAGCAGGTTGACGATGAACAGGTACACCGCCGTCGTCTGGCCGCGCATGCGGTTCGGCACGATCTCCTGCAGCGCGGCCGGTGCGGCGCCGAACGGCATGCCGAGCGCGAAGATCGCCGGCACCATCGTCGCGGCGGCGAGCGCGCCGCTGGGCATCAGCAGGTAGATCACACCGCTGACGGCACACACGCAGGAGGCGACGATGCCGACACGCAGCGCGCCATCGGCTTGGCCGCGCCTGACCCACCAATCGGCGAGCCGGCCGCCGGCGATGATGCCGGCCGAACCGAAGATCATGACCAGCGTGCCGTAGATGACGCCGACATCGCCGGCACTCCAGCTGTGCGTGCGGATGAAGAAGGTCGGGATCCAGGACGAGGTTCCGTAGGAGCAGAACGCCAGCATTGCAAAGCCGAGGTTGTGGTTGAGCACGGTGCGCCGGTTCAGCCACAGATAGGCGCGCACGTCGCGGAACGGCACGCTGGTCTGGCCGGCGGGCACGCCCTGCCGTGGCGGTTCGCGGACGAGCAGGAAGACCAGGCTGAACAGCACGCCGGCGGCGCCGAGAATCAGGAACACGAGCTGCCAGGGACGGGTCTCGCCGATCAGCGGCAGCGTGACGAGTTCCTGAGTCGATACCGCGTGAATCACCAGGCCGCCGAGCAGGAACGCGAGGCCGGAGCCGATGAAGATGCCCATCGAGTACACGCTCATCGCCGTCGCGCGGCGCGCTGGCGGAAAGTAGTCGGCGATCATCGAGTACGCGGCCGGCGACAGCGCCGCTTCACCGATGCCGACGCCGATGCGGAACAGGAACAGCTGCCAGTAATGCTTGGCGACGCCGCACAGCGCGGTCATCACGCTCCAGATGACGACGCCGGCGGCGATCAGGCCGCGCCGGCTGCGGCTGTCGGCGAGGCGGCCGAGCGGAATGCCGAGGATGGTGTAGAAGATCGCGAACGAGAAACCCATCAGCAGGCTCATCTGCGTGTCGCTGATGCCGAGATCGCGGCGGATTGGCCCGACCAGCAAATTGAGAATCTGCCGGTCGATGAACGAGAACACGTAGGCGATCATCAGGATCGCAACGACAAACCACGGGTACGCCAGTGCGGCGCGCGCCGGCACGATGGGCTGCGACATCCACGTTCTCCTCGTTGTCCCGCGGCTGGGCCGCTGTAGTCGACTGCTTTATAGCACGCACAAAAAACCGGCCCCGGCGGCAAGCCGGGACCGGTCGGGTGCTGCTACAGCCTTAGCGCGTACCTTTCGAGCGCAGGGAATCCGGCGTGAAGTCGGCCGGCGTGCGCTTGATCGGTTCGTAGATGCGGCTTTCCTCGTTGCGGATCTGCATTGCCAGGTAACGGCCGGACTGCAGGTCATGCTTGACCTCCAGCGCGACGCCGAGGAACGGCACGTCGTAGAACTGCGTCGTGTGCATTTCGTCGACGCGCCACAGCTGGTCGCGGTTGTCGTACTTGTCCTGCACGTGGATCAGCCAGCTGTCTTCGTCGAGGTACATCGTGCGGCGCTTGTACAGGTGCGAGGTGCCCTGCTTCAGCGTCGCCTCGACGACCCACACGCGATGCAGCTCGTAGCGGGCATGCTCGGGATTGACGTGGCGCGGACGCAGCACGTCCTTGACCTTGAGATCCGAGCCGCTGATGCGATACGCGTTGTACGGAACGTACAGCTCCTGCTTGCCGACCAGCTTCCAGTCGTAGCGGTCGGTCGCGCCGTTGTACATCAGGAAGTCGTCGTTGGTGCGCAGCGCGTCGGATGCCGTGCCCGGATTGTCGTAGGCGACGTTCGGTGCGAGGCGGACACGACGCTGGCCGGGGCTGTAGGTCCAGGCCTTGCGCGGGTTCTTCACCTGATCGGCGTATTCGTGCACGAGCAGGATCGAGCCCGACAGACGCGGCGGGTCCTTGATGGTCTGCAGGAAATAGAACAGCAGGTCCGGATCGCGTTCCGCCGCCGTGCGCTTCTGGTTGCCGTAGACGAAGTCGTACTCGTAGTCGAAGCGCACCAGGTTGTAGTCGCCGCTCGCGGTGACTGCCGCCTGGCCCCAGGACGTCGCGTAGGTATCGCCCTTGTACGTCGTCAGGTGATTCCAGATCGCCTCGACGCCGCTCTTGGGTTGCGGAAACGGAATGCCCGCGGTCGTACCGCTGAAACCGTTGCCGCCCTCGGCGAGCTTGACGCGGCCGGGGTTGGCCTTGGTCTCGTCGTAGATGTTCTGCGGATAGGCCGCCGAACGCCGCGACGGATAGACCTGCATCTTCCAGCTCGGATAGCGCGCGAGCAGCGCCATCTGACCCGGGCTCAGGTTGGCCTTGTACTTCTCGGCGTTGCTGGCGTCGATCGTGAACAACGGCTTGTCGCTGGCGAAGGGATCCGGGTAGTTGCCGCCCGGCTTGAAGCCGGCGGGAATGTCCTTGATGCCGCCAGTCCACGCCGGAATCGTGCCGGCCTTGTTGGCGCCGGACTCCGCACCGATCGGGGTCAGCGCATCCGCGGACCAGCCCAGCGTGGGGGTGAGCAGCATGCAGCCTGCGAGGGACAGGCCGCCGAGTATTTTTTTCATGGTCATGTCGATCTCCTTATCAACGGCCATCAGAATGCGTACGAAACACTGACTGCGAGGAAATCGCGGTCGCGGTTCGGATTGGCGCTGGTCGAGAAGCTCGCGGACTGCGTGCTGTCTCCCGGTGCGATCGTCGGTGCGCGCGGCGGCGTGGCGTTTGGATCGCCCGGATCAAGCACCGCGCCCGGCGGCACCGGATCGGTGCCCGAGTAATCGCGGCCGCCGAAGAACGTCGTGTAACCGATGTCGGCCTGCCAAGCCTGCAGGTAGTTGAACGCAACGCCGACCGTGACCGCCTTCGTGTCCTGATTGAAGTTCGGACCGACGCCGTTGACGTCGTGCGCGAACACCAGACGCGGCGACATGCTGACCGGGCCGATCACGTTCTCGTAATCGAGGCGGCTGACGAGGCGATAGCCCCAGGAGCTGCTCGTCGCGAAGCCGCCGCCGACGTTCTGCTGGCAGGAGCCGTTGGAGACAGCGGCGAGCACCTGCGGTGCCATCGTGCACGAGGGTAGACCCGCGCCGGGGCCGTTGAACAGGATGCCGTCCGGCAGGTTGAAGTAGTTGTAACCGACCTCGCCGACGACCGCGAGCTGCTGTGCGCCCAGCGTCGGTCCGAAGGCCTTGGTGCCGGTCATCTGCAGCTGGTGCATCTCGACATCGCGATAGCCCTGCACATACGCGCCAGGCGCGAGCGGCGCCGGTGCGAGGCTCGCGGTCGGCACGCCGAGCGAAGCGAGCAGCACTTCAGTGCCGGAGATCTGCACCGGCTGGTTCGGCCGGTACGAATACTCGCCCTGCAGCGCCACGCCCCAGGGGCCGTCGGTGTTGAAGCTCAGGCCATACAGATCGATGTTCGACGGGAACTCGGCGAAGAAGCTCGCGCGGCAACCGCTTGCCGCCGGGTCTGCCGAGCAGATGTTTGTCGTGCCGACATTGGCCGGGCTCGTCGAAGCGCCGCGGTATGCGGACACCAGCGGCGTGCGGCTGTGATAGCTCAGGTAGTACAGGCCGAACTCGGTATCGTTCAGTGCTTCGGCGAAGTAGCGCAAGGTGACGCCGAACTGACGCGTCGAGTCTTCGGTGCCCGGCGAGGCTTCGCGCGGCACCCAGGCCATCACCGAACCCGGCGCATTGGCCGGATCGATCGTGCGATTGTCGTCGCGGCGACGACCGAAGCTGACGATCGCCTTGTCGCCGTCGTCGGAGACGAAGTCGTTGGTCGAGAAGAAGCTGCCGCGCGGATCGATGCGGGTTTCTTCATAACCCGTCATCCACACCGCTTCGAGGCTGACGCCGTCGGCGATCTGGAACGAGGTCCACAGCAGCGGCGTGGGCAGCAGCGCTTCCTTGAGTTCGGCGCCCGGTGCGCGGATGCGCGCGACATCGATCGGATTGATCGAGTTGATGCCGTTCTGGATGAAGGTGCTCTCGCCCCAGCTGACGACCTGACGGCCGTAGCGCACGGCCAGTGCGCGGCCGCCGAGATCGAAGCGACCGTAGGCGAACAGGTCGAGCAGATCGACTTCAGACTCGAGACGGTCGCGTCCGCGCTCGCCGAGCTCGTACTCGTTCCTGCCGCGATTGCGCGTTGCAAGTCCGGCCGGATTCAGGCGCGACTCGCGCTTGGAGGCATCGGCCGCAGCCTGATCGTAGAAATAACTGGCGCGTGCGAACACGCCGAAATCGCCCCAGGTCATTTCCAGATCGTGCGTCGCCTTGGCGACGGCGGCGACGACATCGCCCTTGCCGAAGCCGAGATTGCCGTCGTCATCGTTGACCGACCGCGAGGTGCCGCCGTTGGCGATACCGATCAGTCCGGGATCGGCGTCCTGCATGCGGAACGTCGCACCGAGCGACACGACGGTATCGAGTCGGCCGTCGATGCCCCACAGATTGAAGGGAAGGGCTGTCGCTGCCAGTGGCGCGCAGGCAAGCGCACCCCCGGCACTCAGCCACAGGGATTTCCTGAGCAAAGCTCTCATTGCTGTCTCCTTTTTCTCGCACGTTTGAGCGCCGTGTGCCCGGCGCCTTGGTCCAACTCATTCTTGTGCAGGCTGGTGTGCGCTTCCGACTCAAGGAGGGGGAACGGAACGCGTGACGAGGCACCAGCGGCGGCTGGACGCAGTGTGCAACAGAAAACAACCAATCGGTAACTTGCCCGACGGACGGGCGGCATTTTCTGACAGACGCGTCAGATTTTCAGCACCAGCTTGCCGGTGTTCTCGCCGCGGAACAGCTTGAGGAGGGTGTCGGGGAAGTTCTCGAGGCCGGTCGCGATGTCCTCGCGCGTCTTCATCTTGCCGGCGGCGAGCCAGCCGCCCATCTCCTGCGCCGCTTCGCCGTAGCGCGCGGCCCAGTCGAACACGACCATGCCCTTCATGCTGGCGCGATGCACGAGCAGCGACAGGTAGTTCGCCGGGCCTTTGACCGCGGTGCTGTTGTACTGCGAGATCGCGCCGCAGATCACGATGCGTGCGTGCATCGCCAGGCGCGTCAGCACGTCGTCGAGAATCTCGCCGCCAACGTTGTCGAAATACACATCGACGCCTTTCGGGCAGTGGCGCTTGAGCGCTTCCTTGACGTTCTCGTTCTTGTAATCGATGCAGGCATCGAAGCCGAGTTCGTCGACGACATAGCGACACTTGTCGGCACCGCCGGCGATACCGACGACACGGCAGCCCTTGATCTTCGCGACCTGGCCGGCAACCTGGCCGACCGCGCCAGCCGCGCCGGAGACGACGACCGTCTCGCCGCTCTTCGCCTGACCGACTTCGAGCAGGCCGAAGTACGCGGTCATGCCCGGCATGCCGAGCGTGCCGAGATACACCGGCAGCGGCGCGAGCTTCGGATCGACCTTGTTCGTGCCCTTGCCGTCGGACAGCGCGTACTTCTGCACGCCGAACGTGCCGACGACGTGATCGCCGACGCTGTACTTCGGATGCTTCGATGCGATGACCTTGCCGACTGCGCCGGCGCGCATCACTTCGCCGATAGCTACCGGCGGGATGTACGACTTCGCATCGTTCATCCAGCCGCGCATCGCCGGGTCGAGCGAGATGTAGGCGATCTCGACGAGGAACTGGCCGTCGGCCGGTTCGCCGATGTTCTCCTCGACATACTCGAAGTTGGCGGCGCTGACCATGCCCTGCGGGCGCGAGGCGAGACGGAACTGCGGATTGGCGTGGCTCATGGAAAGTCCTCAGGCATTGAGTGTGGCGAGCGCGATGTCGACATAGCGCTGCGGCTGTTCGAGGTCGGGGAAATGGCCGCACTCGGGAAAATGGATGATGTCGGCCTGCGGCAGCAGATCGAGCAGGGAGTCGGCGCGGGTGCGGCGATGGCTGCGATCGCGATCTCCCCACAGCATCGTCACCGGCTGCTTCACGCCGCTGAGTTCCGATTCCTGCGCGCCGGAGAGCCCCTGCACAACGCTGGCGAGGCAGAAGCAGCCGCCGTGCGTCAGCGAATGATCCGCCGTGTGCAGAAACTTCGGCCGCGTCGCCGGCTCCGGCAAGGCGATGTCGTACCAGACCTTGGCGAACTTGCGCCGCGCGCCGCGCATCAGCAGCTGGCCGACGACAGGAATCTGCAGCGGCTTCGGCACATTGCGTGGAATCCATTCGCGCATGGCCTGCATCGACGGCGTCTGGCACAACAGTAGGCGGCGGATGCGTTGCGGCGCAAGCTTCGCGGTTGCGATCGCGTACAAGCCGTTCGAGCAGCTGAAGTGCAGGGCCGCCTCGCGGACCTGCAGGGCGTCCATGACTGCAATGACCGTCGCCGCGCCGTCCTGCAGGCGATGCCGATAGGCCGCGGCCGGCTGCGACTGGCCAAAGCCCGGCAGGTCGAAGCAGATCACCCGCGCGTGTGCGCGCAGCGCCTCGATGACCGGCAGATGATGCTCGATCACATTCGGTCCATCCGGCACCATCACGACCGCCGACCCCTGGCCGCCGCTGTCGAAGACGCGAATACGGCCATGGCGCGTCGCCAGCATCTGCGTGCCCATCGGCCAGCCGGACGTCTCATCCGCACCGAAGCGGCGATTGAGCAGGCTGTCGAGCGCAAACGCGAGCATGGCGGACGGTGAGTGCTTCAGGCCTTGCGGCTGCTGCTGTACGCCGCCATCGCGTCTTTCGACACGTAGCGCGCGAGTTCCAGCTTGCCGATCGCGTTGCGATGCACTTCGTCCGGGCCGTCGGCGAGGCGCAAGGTGCGCGCCTGCGCGTAGGCATACGACAGGCCGAAGTCGTCGGTCATGCCGCCGGCGCCGTGGACCTGCATCGCCCAGTCGATGACCTGGCAGGCCATCGTCGGCGCGGCGACCTTGATCATCGCGATCTGCTTGGCCGCAATCTTGTTGCCGACCGTATCCATCATGTACGCGGCCTGCAGCGTCAGCAGGCGCGCGGAGTCGATCATGATGCGCGACTCGGCGATGCGCTCCAGCGTCACCGTCTGCGCCGCGACCGGCTTGCCGAACGCGACGCGCTGCAGCGAGCGCTTGCACATCTTCTCCAGCGCACGTTCGGCGAGACCGATCAGGCGCATGCAGTGGTGAATGCGACCCGGTCCCAGGCGGCCCTGCGCAATCTCGAAGCCGCGGCCTTCGCCGAGCAGCATGTTCGTCGCCGGCACGCGGACGTTGTCGAAAACGATTTCGGCATGACCATGCGGCGCGTCGTCGTAACCGAAGACCGGCAGGTGGCGCAGGATGTTGACGCCCTGGGTATCTCGCGGCACGAGAATCATCGACTGCTGGCTGTGCCGGCTCGGGTTGTTCGGGTCCGACTTGCCCATGACGATGAAGATCTTGCAGCGCGGATCGTTGGCGCCGGAGGTCCACCACTTGCGGCCGTTGATGACGTACTCGTCGCCATCGCGTTCGATCCTGCACGAGATGTTCGTCGCGTCGCTGGAGGCGACTTCCGGCTCGGTCATCGCGAACGCCGAGCGGATCTCGCCGGCGAGCAGCGGCTTGAGCCATTGCTCCTGCTGCGCGGGCGTGCCATAGCGTGCGAACACTTCCATGTTGCCGGTGTCCGGCGCCGAGCAGTTGAACACTTCCGGCGCCCACAGCACGCGGCCCATGATCTCGCACAGCGGCGCGTACTCGAGGTTGGTCAGTCCGGCGCCGTGCTCGGACTCCGGCAGGAACAGATTCCATAGGCCGGCTTCCTTGGCCTTGGCTTTCATCGTCTCGATGATCTGCGTCGGCTGCCAGCGGTCGCCCTCGGCGACTTCGGCGAGGAAGCGCGCCTCGTTCGGATAGATGTGCTCGTCCATGAAGGCGTTCAGGCGCTTCATCAGGTCGAGGGTCTTCTGGGAATATTCAAAGCTCATGAGATTCGTCCGTTGTGCAGCGGCGCGTCAGGATTTGCGCGCGAGAATTTTTTCGACCTGGTGCCAGGCCAGATCGGAGAGCGGTTTGGCTGCGGCGCCCATCTGCTGCGCCTGTGCGCTGGATGCCGTGCCGTCCTTCACGCGACCCGCAATGCCCTGCAGGATCGCCGCGAGGCGAAACAGGTTGTAGGCCATGTAGAAGTCCCAGTGATCCGCGTCAATCGGGCCGCGGCCGGTGCGCTCGCAGTAACTGCGCACGTACTCAGCTTCGCTCGGAATGCCGAGGTCCTTGAGCTTGGCGCCGCCCAGGCCGCGGAACACGCCAGCCGGGATGTGCCAAGTCATGCAGTGATAGGCGAAGTCGGCGAGCGGATGGCCGAGCGTCGACAGCTCCCAGTCGAGCACCGCGAGTACGCGCGGCTCGGTTGGATGAAAGATCATGTTGTCGAGGCGATAGTCGCCATGGACGATCGTCGTTTCGTCGCCGGGCGGGATGTGTTCCGGCAACCAGGCGATCAGGCGATCCATCGCGTCGATGCGCTCGGTCTCGGATGCGCGGTACTGCTTGGTCCAGCGGCTGATCTGGCGCGCGAAGTAGTTGCCCGGCTTGCCGTACTCGGCGAGGCCGATCTTCGTGTAGTCGACCTGATGCAGCGCGGCGATGACACGGTTCATCTCATCGAACATCGCGCGCCGGATCTCCGGCGTCGCGTCCGGCAGCGCGGGATCCCACAGCACGCGGCCTTCGACGCAGTCCATGATGTAGAAGGCGGTGCCGATGACGCTGTCGTCTTCGCAGAGGCAATAGGTTTTCGCGACCGGTACCTTGCTGCCGTCCAGCGCGCTGATGACCGTGTACTCGCGATCGACCGCATGCGCGGACGCGAGCAGCTTGCCGGGCGGCTTGCGGCGCAGCACATAGCTCTTGCCACCGGCCGTGAGTTTGTAAGTCGGATTCGACTGGCCACCTTTGAACTGCTCGACGTTCAGCTCGCCGCTGAACCCTTCGACGTGCTGCTGCATGTAACGCTGTAGCGCAGCGATGTCGAAGCGATGCTTCTCCTGCACTGGAATCGTCGACATGGTTAAGCCTGCGGCGTGATGACGAGCTTGCCGGAGACCTTGCGGTCCATCAGCTGGCGGATCGCGGCGCCGCCCTGCGTCAGCGGGAAAGTGCCGGCGATGTGCGGCTTGAGCTTGCCTTCCTTCAACCAGCCGAGCAGCACGCGCAGGTCCATCAGGTTGTTCATCGCTTCGCGCTTCGCGTAATCGCCCCAGAACACGCCGACGATGTCGGCGCCCTTGAGCAGCGGCAGGTTCAGCGGAATCTTCGGAATCTCGCCATTGGCGAAACCGATGACGAGGAAGCGCCCGCGCCAGGCGATGCTGCGGAACGCCGCTTCGCTGTAGTCGCCACCGACCGGATCGTAGACGACGTTGACGCCCTTGCCGCCGGTCAGTTCCTTGATGCGTGCCTTGAGGTCTTCGCTGCTGTAATTGATCAACTCGTCGGCGCCGTGCTCCTTGCAGACCGCGAGCTTCTCGGCGGTCGATGCCGCGGCGATCACCTTCGCGCCGAGTGCCTTGCCGATCTCGATCGCGGCGAGACCGACGCCGCCGGACGCGCCGAGCACGAGCAGCGTCTCGCCGGCCTTCAGTGCGGCGCGATCCTTCAGCGCGTGATACGAGGTCGCATAGGTCATCACGAACGACGCGGCGGTAACGAAGTCCATCTCCGCCGGCATCGGTATCAGCGCGCGCGAATCGGCGAGCAGCTGTTCGGCGAACGCGCCCCAGCCGGTGAAGGCAATCACCTTGTCACCGACCTTGACGTTCTTGACCTTGGCGCCGACCGCTTCGACGACGCCCGAGCATTCGCCGCCGGCCGAGAACGGCAGGTCCGGCTTGAACTGGTACTTGCCCTGGATGATCAGGGTGTCGGGAAAATTTACGCCGGCGGCGTGGACGCGGATCAGTGCCTGGTATTCGTCCGGCGCGCCGACGGCGACGTCTTCGAGAACGAGGGATTCCGGCGGGCCGAAGGATTTGCAGAGCAGGGCTTTCATGTTTTTCTCTTGGCCTCAGGGCATCGGGTTCGTCGGTGCGCGGCCATCGATGATGTCGCGCATGCGCAGTTCGATCGCGGGTTTGATGTTGTTGTGGGTCAGGATGTAGAAGCGATTCGCCTTGACGGCATCCATCGTCGCGCGCGCGATGTCGGTCGCCGACAGCTTGCCGGCGCGCACCGCCTTGCGGACGCGCTCCTCGTATTCGGACGCGAGCGGATTGGCGGCGGACAACTCGGCCGGGCGATGCGCTGGAGAATCGGCGATGCCGGTATTGACGAAAGCAGGGCATAGCACCGACACGCCGATGCTCGCGCGCGTCGCGGTCAATTCATGGTGCAGGCATTCCGACAACGTCACCACGCCGTGCTTGCTGACGCAGTAGATGCTCGACGCCGGCACGCTGAGCAGGCCGGCGACCGAGGCGGTGTTGACGATATGGCAGCTGTCGTTCTGCTTGAGCATGCGCGGCACGAACGTGCGGACGCCGTGGACGACGCCCATCAGGTTCACGCCGAGCACCCAGTTCCACTCGTCGAGCGTCGTCGTCCAGGTCGGTCCGGCGACGGCGACGCCGGCGTTGTTGAACAGCAGGTTCGCGGCGCCGAACTTTGCATACGTCGCATCGGCGAGCGCTTCGACCGATTCAGCCTTCGAGACATCGACGCGCTGCAGCAGCGACTCGGTGCCGGCCGGCAGTAGCGCCTGCGTGGCCTTCAGGCCTTCTTCATTGATGTCGGCGAGCGCGAGGCGCATGCCTTCGGCGGCGCAGAGGATCGCGAGTTCGCGGCCGAAGCCGCTGCCGGCGCCGGTGATGACGGCGACTTTGCCCTTGAGATCGTTCATCGCATCAGGCCGTCAGATAACCGCCGTCGACATTGAGCGTCACGCCGGTTGTGTACGACGCACCGGGCGAGACGAGGTACAGCACCGCGGCAGCCATTTCGTCCGGGTGCGCGACGCGCGACATCGGCACCTTGCCGCCCATGACCTTCATCATCTGCGGGTTGTTGACCAGTGCCGACGCGAACTTGGTGTCGGTGATGCCCGGCAGCAGTGCGTTGACGCGCACCTTCTCCGGCGCCCACTCCTTGGCGCAGGCATGCGTCATCGAAATCACCGCGGCCTTCGTGATCGAATAGATGCCCTGGTAGGGGCCGGGGATCACGCCGTTGACCGATGCGGTGTTGACGATCGCGCCGCCGCCGTTTTTCTTCATCAACTTGTAGCCGGCGGTCGACATGAAGAAATAGCCGCGGATGTTGACGTCGAGCGTTTTTTGGAACGCGCTGAGGTCGGTATCGGCAATCGGCCCGAAGTAAGGATTCGCGGCGGCGTTGTTGACGAGGATGTCGAGGCGGCCGTGAGTCTTCTCGATATGCGTGAACACCGTGTCGATCTGTTCCATTTCGCCGATATGGCAGGCGAAGGCCTCGGCCTTGCCGCCGGCGGCCTTGATCTCGTCGACGACGCGATGGCAGCCGTCGATCTTGCGGCTCGAGACGATCACGTGCGCGCCGTAGGCGGCGAGCGTCTTGGCGATCGATTCGCCGATGCCGCGGCTCGCGCCGGTGACCAGGGCGACCTTGCCGCTGAGGTCGAAGAGCTGCTTGGGGGCGGGGGTCGGGTTGTCGGTCATGACGGATCTCGCGGCAGGTTTTAAGGAGCTTGCGGCAGCCTAGGCCTGGGCATAGGATCATTCCAATGAATAATCTGCATCCCCCGGGATAAGCGCTGTGCATCTGCACCGGATCGACCTGAACCTGCTCGTCGTGCTCGACGCCATCTTCAGCGAAGGCGGCATCACCAAGGCCGGCGAGAAGCTGCACCTGACCCAGCCGGCGATCAGCCACGCGCTCGGCCGCCTGCGCGAGATGTTCAACGACCCGCTGTTCATCCGCGAAGGCCGGCGCATGGTGCCGACGCCGCTCGCGCGCAACCTGATGCAGCCGGTGCGGCGCACCCTGCACAGTCTGGAAGTCACGCTCAACGAACTGCAGCAGTTCGATCCGGCGACGACGCAGCGGCATTTCCATATTGCCGTGCGCGACGTGCTTGAATCCACCGTGCTGCCGCCGCTGCTTGCGCGCGTGGCCACCGCCGCGCCGTCAGTCGACATCAGCGCGATCCGCGCCGATCGCCGCACGCTGGAATCCGAACTCGCCGCCGGCAGCCTCGACGCCGCGCTCGATGTGCTGCTGCCGCTGTCGGATGAAATCCATCATCAACTGATCTCGACCGACCGCCTCGTCATCGTCGCGCGCAAGAACCATCCCGCGACGGTAAAGACGCTGAATCTCGCCGCCTATCTGCGTGCTCATCACGTGCTGGTCAGCTCGCGCCGCAGCGGCCCCGGCATGGAAGATGTCGAACTCAACCGTCAGGGCCTCAAGCGCCGCATCCGCCTGCGCTGCCAGCACTACTTCGCGGCGTGCCGCGTCGTCAGCCAGAGCGACCTTCTGCTGACGATGCCGGAGCGCTATGCGAGCATCGCCAACCGGCAGTTCGACAACCAGATTCTTGCGTTCCCGATGGAGATGCCGGCGATGGATGCGTATCTCTACTGGCATGCGAGCGTCGACAGCGAACCGGCGAACCGCTGGCTGCGCGATCAACTGGTGGCGACGGTCGAGGCGCTGCCGAAGTAGAAGACACCGGAGACGTCTGTGATCCGCTCAGCGATGAAGATGTGCGCGATGGTGATGCTTGGCTGCATCGCGACGCCCGCTTTCGCGAAGGAGCCCGACCTGCGCTGCAGCGACGCGCGCGTGCTTTACGAGCCGCCGGATGCTGAAGCTTTGAAGAACGTGGAACTCATTGCGAACTCGAAATCTGCAAGCGGGCCGGATGCGACTCAGCTTGAACCTGCCGCAGCCGCGCCGGAAGGGACGCGGCGTTTTCGCCTGCTGAAGCCGGACACGATGAAAGACGGGCCCTGGCAGACGATGATCTACCTCTACGATGGGGCTGACCTCGTGCCGGCATTGGCGGTCAGAGTGTCGAATCATACGAGCCATGGGGTGCAGGCTCGGTGGATCAACGAGAAGCTGCTGCACATTGTCGCGTTCTGGGGCCGCATTGGCAGTACGGAGTTCATTCTGGATTTCGAGAAGCGCAAATGGATCTATGCCGAAGATGCGCATTACGGGGAGATGGCCGAGCCCTGTCGGGATTGATGCCACGGCATCGATTTGCAGGTTCAGCGGCTAAGATGTTTGGCGGCTAGAAAACAATACTCAGGGACGAACACATGACCAGCGACATCCTTATCGGCAAGGGCGAAACCCCACAACGCATTCTCGGCGCCTACGCCAACCGGCATGGTCTGGTGGCGGGCGCGACCGGCACCGGCAAGACGGTGACGCTGCAGGTGCTCGCCGAAGGGTTTTCCGAGATCGGCGTGCCGGTGTTCGCGGCGGACATCAAGGGCGATCTGTCCGGCGTGGCGATGATCGGCGAGGCCAAGCCGAAGCTCGCCGAGCGCGCGGCGCAGATCGGGCTCGAAGGCTATGCGCCGGCGGCGTGCCCGACAGTCTTCTGGGATGTGTTCGGCCAGTCCGGGCATCCGGTGCGCGCGACGGTGTCGGACATGGGGCCGCTGCTGCTGTCGCGGCTGCTCGATCTGTCCGACGTGCAGGACGCGGTGCTGAGCCTGGTCTTCAAGTACGCCGACGACCAGGGCCTGCTGCTGCTCGATCTGAAGGATCTGCGTGCGACGCTGATGCATGTCGCCGATAACGCCAAGGCGCTCGGCAGCGAATATGGCCTCGTCAGCAAGGCGTCGATCGGCGCGATCCAGCGCGCGCTGCTGCAGCTGGAAGAAGACGGCGCCGAAGCGTTCTTCGGCGAGCCGGCGCTCGATCTCAACGACTTCATGCGCACCGACCTGACCGGTCGAGGCATCGTCAACGTGCTGGCCGCCGACAAGCTGTTCCAGAAGCCCAAGCTGTATTCGACGTTCCTGCTGTGGTTGCTGTCGGAGTTGTTCGAGAATCTGCCCGAGCAGGGTGACGCCGAGAAACCGAAGCTGGTCTTCTTCTTCGACGAGGCACACCTGCTGTTCAAGGACGCGCCCAAGGCGCTGGTCGAGAAGATCGAGCAGGTCGTGCGCCTGATCCGCTCGAAGGGCGTCGGCGTCTACTTCGTGACGCAGAATCCGCTCGACCTGCCGGACGAAGTGCTCGGCCAGCTCGGCAACCGCGTACAGCACGCGCTGCGCGCGTTCACGCCGCGCGACCAGAAGGCGGTACGCGCCGCCGCGGAGACTTTCCGCAGCAATCCGAACCTCAACGTCGAGACCGCGATCACCGAACTCGGCGTCGGCGAGGCGCTGGTCTCGACGCTGCAGGACAAGGGCATCCCCGGCATCGTCGAGCGCACGCTGATCCGCCCGCCGCGCTCGCGGATGGGCGCGATCACGCCGGAGGAGCGCAAGCTGGTCATCAGCCGCAGCCCGGTCGGCGGCCGCTACGAAACCCTCGTCGATCGCGAGTCGGCCTACGAGAAGCTCGCGGCGCGTGCCGAGACGCCCGCCTCGGCACCGAGCCGGGCTCCGGCCGCGCCGCCAGTGGCGACCGAAGCCCCTGCCGCGGACGATACAAGCTGGTGGGACCGCGCCACCGGCTCCAAGCCCAGCCGCTCCGCACCCAGCGCGCCGCGCAGTGCCCCGCGTACCGCGAGCCGGCGCAGCGACACCGTCGTCGAGGCGGCGGTGAAGAGCGCCACCCGCAGCATCGCGAGTACGGTCGGTCGCGAGCTGGGGCGCAGCATCCTGCGTGGGGTCCTGGGTTCGTTGAAACGATGAGGCAAGCGGGTTTCGTAGCCCGGGTGAAACCCGGGGCCTGCAGCTGTTGCGAACCGCCAGCCCCGGGTTGCACCCGGGCTACTCGCTGAAACCCTGGTGGGCGTAGGGGCGGGGCCGCGCGGGTATACTGCGCGGCCGTTCTTTGTCCCTTGCTCCGCATGGCTGACCCGACGCCCGCCCCGCTCGCCCTCTGGCTGACCGAACTCCGGCCAGCGCTGGAGTCCGGCCTGCGCGCGCTGGGCCTGGACTTGCCGGCGACGGTGCAGACCCAGCTGCTGAGCTACATCGGCGAGCTGTACAAGTGGAACAGCGCCTACAACCTCACCGCGGTGCGCGATCCGCAGGGCATGCTGAACCGCCATATCCTCGATTCCCTGACCCTGCTGCCGCTGGCTTCGGGACGCTTGCTGGACGTCGGTGCCGGTGCCGGTCTGCCGGGCATCGTGCTGGCGATCGCCAACCCGGCCCTCGATGTCACGGTGCTCGACAGCAACGGCAAGAAGGCGCGCTTCATGCGGCATGCCGTGCGGACCCTGGGTCTGCCGAACGTGCAGGTCGAGGAGGCGCGTGTCGAGGCCCTGAAGCCTGCGCAGGCCTTTGATTGCATTACCAGCCGCGCGTTTGCCGCGCTGGATGCCTTTTTCGCGGCGACCGCGCCTTTGCTGGCGCCGGGTGGGCATTGGCTCGCCATGAAAGGCAAACTAGAGGACGCTGAGCTGATCGCCGTGCCGGGGAGCGTGCAGATACTCGAAACCCGCCGTCTGCGGGTGCCGGGGCTGGACGAGGACAGGCACGTCGTCATCGCGACGCATCACGGAACGGGGAACGCTGCACCATGAGCCATGTCATTGCGGTCGCCAACCAGAAGGGCGGGGTCGGCAAGACCACGACTGCGATCAATCTCGCCGCTTCGCTGGCTTCGACCAAACGCCGCGTGCTGCTGGTCGACCTCGATGCGCAGGGCAACGCGACGATGGGCGTTGGCGTCGACAAGAGCGCACTGAAGCATTCGGCGCGCGACGTGCTGCTCGAACAGGCGGCCATCCGCGACGTGATCGTCGACCTGCCGAGCCTGGGCATGGCGCTGCTGCCGGCGAATCCGGACATGACCGAGGCCGAGATCAAGCTGCGCGAAGTGGCGGTCGGCGATTTCGCGTTGAAGACGGTGCTTGCCGATGTGGCCGAAGACTACGACTACGTCATTCTCGATTGCCCGCCGGCGCTGTCCAAGCTGACGGTCAACGCGCTGGTGGCGGCCGACGGGGTGCTGATCCCGATGCAGTGCGAGTACTTCGCGCTCGAAGGTCTGTCCGCGCTGATGGACACGATCCAGAAGATCCGCCGCGTCATCAATCCGAAGCTTGAGGTCGAGGGCATCCTGCGCACGATGTACGACCCGCGCAACAACCTGGCGGTGGAAGTTTCGAATCAGCTGATCCAGCATTTCGGCGACAAGGTCTACCGCACGCTGGTGCCGCGCAATGTGCGCCTTGCCGAAGCGCCGAGCCATGGCCTGCCGGCGATGGCTTACGACCCGGCGTCGACCGGTGCCAAGGCCTATCTGCAGCTGGCCGGTGAAGTCCTGCGTCGCCACGATGGCGGCCAAATGAGATTGAGTGCATGAGCGTGAAGAAGCGTGGGCTGGGCCGTGGTCTCGACGTCTTGCTGAGCAGCGCCTCTTCCGGCAACGATCCGGGCGAAGCGGCGGGCGAGGAGCTGCGCGAGCTGGCGGTCGAAAGCCTGCAGCCGGGCAAGCACCAGCCGCGCCGCCACTTCGATGCGGCGGCGCTGGAATCGCTGGCCGAATCGATTCGCGCGCAGGGTGTCGTGCAGCCGATCGTCGCGCGCCCGGTGGGCGCCAACCGCTACGAGATCGTTGCCGGCGAACGCCGCTGGCGCGCCGCGCAGCAGGCCGGTCTCAAGACCGTGCCGGTGATCGTGCGCGCGCTCGACGAACGTACCGCGATGGCGGTCGCGCTGGTCGAGAATATCCAGCGCGCCGATCTGAATCCGCTGGAAGAAGCCGAAGCGCTGCACAAGCTGATCCAGGAATGCGGGCTCACGCATGAGAAGGCCGCCGCTGCCGTCGGCCGCTCGCGCGCACACATCACGAACCTGCTGCGCGTCATGGAGCTCAACGAAGACGTGCAGAGCTTGTTGCGCAACGGCCACCTGAGCCTGGGCCACGCCAAGGTGCTGCTCGGACTCAACGGTGCAACGCAGTCGAATATCGGCAAGCAGGTTGTAGAGCGTCAGCTGTCGGTGCGGCAGACCGAGGAACTGGTGCAGGCTCAGCTGGAAGGCGCCTCGACGCCGGCCAAGAGGACAGCCGGCAAGAAGCCGGCGCCGGCGCTCGAGAAGCAGCTCAGCGAACGCTTCGGCCTGCCGGTGCGCCTGCAGCAGACCGATGCCGGTCGCGGCAAGCTCACCGTGAGCTTCCGCAGCGCGGCCGAACTGGAAAAGCTGCTGAAGCTGATCGGCTGAAGCAGCTGCTGCGGTTCAGCGCGAGGCCTTCAGCTTGGCGTCGAAATAAGCGATCGTTTTCACCAGGCCCTCGCGCAAGGCGACGGTCGGAGCCCAGTCGAGCGCATCGCGCGCCTTGCTGATGTCGGGCTGGCGCTGGCGCGGGTCGTCCTGCGGCAGCGGCTTGAAGCTCAGCGTCGAAGCCGAGCCGGTCAGCTCGATGATCTGCTGGGCCAATTCGCGGATCGTGAACTCGCCGGGGTTGCCGAGATTGATCGGTCCGGTGACCTCGGCCGGTGAATTCATCAGGCGGAACAGGCCGTCGACCAGATCGTCGACATAGCAGAACGAGCGGGTCTGGTTGCCGTCGCCGTACAGCGTGATCGGCTGATCCTGCAGCGCCTGCATGATGAAGTTCGACACGACGCGGCCGTCGTTGGGATGCATGTTCGGGCCGTAGGTGTTGAAGATGCGTGCGACCTTGATCTGCAGCTTGTGCTGGCGGTGATAGTCGAAGAACAGCGTCTCGGCGCAGCGCTTGCCCTCGTCGTAGCACGAGCGGAAGCCGATCGGATTGACGTGGCCCCAGTACTCCTCGGTCTGCGGATGCACCTGAGGATCGCCATAGACCTCGCTGGTCGAGGCCTGCAGGATGCGCGCCTTCACGCGCTTGGCGAGACCCAGCATGTTGATCGCGCCGTGCACGCTGGTCTTCGTCGTCTGCACAGGGTCGTGCTGATAGTGGATCGGCGACGCGGGGCAGGCGAGGTTGTAGATCTGATCGACCTCGACGTACAGCGGAAACGTGACGTCATGCCGCGTCAGCTCGAAGCGCGGGTTGTCCATCAGCTCAAGGACGTTGTCGCGACTGCCGGTGAAGAAATTGTCGACGCACAGAACGTCGTCGCCGGCTGCCAGCAGTCGACGGCACAGATGTGAACCGATGAAGCCGGCGCCCCCGGTGACGACCACGCGGCGACGCGAGAACGCATTGGATTCGGAGTTGTTGCTGGGGGCCATCCGCGCACCAGTTGAGGTTTATCGAAGCCGAAAATGAAGCCGGGCCTGCGTAAGCAGGCCCGGCGGTGTCACTACAACTCAGCGGATCTTACGACGGGCTGCCTGGCGACGGTGTCGGCGGCGTCGGGATCGGCGTGCCGGTCGGCGTGGCCGTGGCGGTCGGTGTAGCCGTAGCCGTCGGAGTGGCGGTCGGCGTCGGCACCGGCGTACCGGTTGGCGTCGGCACCGGGGTGCCCGTCGGCGTGCCGGTCGGTGTCGGCACCGGAGTGCCGGTCGGCGTACCCGTCGGTGTCGGCACTGCGGTGCCGGTCGGCGTCGGACCCGGGGTGCCGGTCGCGGTAGGCGTCGGCGTCGGGCCGCCAGTGATCGTCGGCGTCGGGATCGGCGTACCGGTCGGCGTGCTGGTTGCCGTGGCGGTCGGCGTTGGCGTCGGAGTCGGCACCGGGATGATGACGCCGGAACCGCCTACGCGCAGATTCAGATCGAGCGATGCCGGCGTGAAATCAATCGTCGCAGCATCGAACTCGAGCTGGGCGAACACGCTGAGAACAATCGACGGCGCGGCAGCGATGATGATCGGTGCGAAGTTGGCGGAAGGCGTGTAGACGATCTGGCCCGCGGCGGCTTCGACGCGGCCCGCAGCATTGCTGACCGCCGCGCGGCCCGCAGCGACGCGCACGTACAGACCGGCGCGCGACTCGCATTCCTTGTTGCACTTGAAGACCGCGAAATCGGTGCCGATCGCCTGGATGTTGGCGAGCGGGGTCTCGATCGACGGCTTGATCGATCCGGAGACGATGCGCATCGCACCTTGCGACATGACGTAGGTCGCCTTGCCGGCTGCGACGCTGTGTTCGCGAATCAGCACGCTGGTCAGCGGCGCGGTGGAGATGACCGAATCATCGTCCATCCACCACTGGGCCTTGCTGTCCACCGGAAGAATCACGGTATTGCCGACGGCCAAGGCGCGATTGCGCGACAGTTCGAGCGTCTTGCCGCTGGCGATCACCTCGGGCTTGCCCGATGTGTAGGTGACTCGACCGCCTTCTGCGGACACAACACAGGAAATTGCGCTCAGGCCAACAACCAGCGCAAGTCTTCCAACGGCACGTCTAGCTTCCATGGGTTTCTCCACTCCCTGCCTGTTCATTTGGCATTCGATCTGAGTGTACGGCATCTTGACGCCGTCGTCGTCCTGTTGTTACGGATCGGTTGGGGCGGCCGCGGGAAGTTTCGGCACAAGTGGCCGACAGGGCCATCAGAACCAACAGAGATGCAACATTTGCAGGAATTTGAAGGTTGAAATCGGTCGTCGCATGTAAGGCTTCGGCTGACATCGCCATCAGGGCGCCGACCCCGATGGCGGCCGGCAGCGGGGTCTTGCGCTGAACCATCACACGGACCGCATGCAGGGCGTGGCCGCCGACAAAAAGCGCCAGCAGGAACAGGCCGGCCACCCCGGTTTCGACCAGGAACTGCACATAGTCGTTGTGCGCGTGGTCGAAGAAGGTCGGCGATGCTGCGCTGCGAAATGGGGCATGTGCCTGGGAGAACGTGCCCAGCCCCGAGCCCGGGATCGCGTAGGCGTCCAGAGTGCCCATGGCGTCCCTCAGCAGGCCTGATCGGTTCTCGGTCTGCAAGTCGGTCTGCTCGATGCGGTCGACCACCCGCTCGAGGCCATACCAGTTACTGACGATCAGTACGTCGACCAGCACGATGCTGGCGAACAGCAGCAGCGCGCGCAGCGCATAGCGGCGATGGCGCAGCAGGACAAACGCCAGGCCGGCGACGCTGAGGCTGGCGAAGAACGCGGTATTGCCCATGCGCGAGCGGGTCAGGATCAGGGCAATCACCAGAATGATCAGCGACAGGCGGGCGCGCATCTTGGCGCTGAACAGCATGTCGACCAGATTCAGCAGCTGCCCGCGCAGCCCCTGGACCCGCGAACCGGGCCCGAGATCGGCGAGGATCAGCGCCAGCGTGGCGCCGCCGGTGATCGCGAGATAGTTGGCCAGGTGATTGCGATTGACGAAGGTACCGGTGGCGACGCCGCGATAGGCTGTCTTCTCGGCAAAGAAGCCCCATTCGAGCCCGGACAGCAGCATCAGGCCGGCATAGGTCGCCTGCACCACGCCGCCGATCGCAAGCACCGCCAGCATCTTGCGCTGGCGCTGGGGATCTCCGGCGCAGCTGAGCATCACCAGCAGATACAGGCAGGCGTAGCCGCAACTCAGCAGGACTGCGTCGCCGGTGGCCGACGGCGAGACGCTGATGCGCGGCGTTACCGGAGCCCCCAGGATGGCCGCGGCCTGTTGATGGATTGCGGCGGCGTGCGGCGACCAGTCGCGCAGCTGCTCGAAGTCCAGCGGCAGCAGCGCGGCGCCGACCAGCAGCAGCCAGACAATCCACCACAGCAGAGGCCCCGGCAGCAGCCGCTGCAGCTGCGGCCCCAGCTTCGCGTTACCGGTGGCAACGAGCAGCAGCTGCAGCGCCAGCAGCGTCGATGCGAGCACGACCAGCAGATCGGACGACCAGGTGCGGTGACTGCCCCAGGGCAGCGGCAGCCAGAACACCAGAGCGAGCGTCAGCGCGAAGACGACGCGCTCGGCCCGGTTGCGCGCAATGGCAGTCGATTCGCTCATGGCGGCAACGCCGTCAGGGTCGGGAAGCCGGTCGTCAGACACCACTGCTCGCCCTTGGGCGGCAGGTTCTCGGCGAGACAGCGGCCGCGCGCCGGTTTGATCCAGGCGCACCATTCGGCCAGGCTCGGGCGTTTGCCGAGCGCGGCACACAACGGCGCCTCCTTGCCGTTGTAGACGACCACACGGAGCAGGGCATTGCGCTGCCGGCGTTCGAGATTGAAATCGATGCTGCGCGCCCACAGCGCGCGCAGGTCGCTATCGCCATGGCGCCAGCGCAGAACCCCGTCGGTGGCCACCGTCCAGCGCACGTGGTCATCGTTGGGCGCCATTGCGATGGCCTGCTCGTAGGCTCGCAGCATCGGCAGGTCGTAACGATCGCTGGATCCGCGCAGGCGTGCCCAGTAGAGATAGTGGAACGAGCTGGAAGGATCGAGTCCTGCGGCGATGGCGGTTTCATCCAGCGCCGCATCCAGGTCCTTGGTGGTGGTCAGGGCGCGGGCCGCGGCAACGTGAGGCGCCGCGCGCCAGGGCGTCAGCGTTGCGGCATATCGGATGGTCTCCAGCGTATCGACCCGCCAGGCGATGCCGGTCAGTTTCGCGTCCGTGACGGCGATCTGCAGGTCCGCAAACAGCGTGCGCCAGGACAGCGCCGCGATGGCGACAACCGGCAGCAGCAGAAGCAGCCCGAGCACACGGCCTTTGGCTCCTGCTGCGGCGGGAGATGGGCTGCGCTCGCGGCTCACGGGTTCAAACCGGCTTGCAGCCGCGCTCGCCGCTCAGGGGCGCGCGAGAACGGCGGTCGAGTTTCGATTGCCGTTGAGGCTGACGCGACAGATCGGGCTCAGCCGTAATAGCCGTACGCGTAGTAGTACGTGTCGGCATAGTGAGGATTGCGCCGCGTGTCGACCTGATTCATCACCGTGCCGAGCATGGTGACGCCGGCATGGCGCAGCTGCTTCAGGGAATTCTTGACCGCGCGACGCGACGTCGCATCGGACTTGACCACGAACAGCACGCCACTGACCAGGCGTCCGAGGGTCAGCGCATCCGAGGCGGCCTGGCAGGGCGGCGAGTCGAGCACGACACGATCGAAGCGGGTGCCGAGCTGTTCGAGGATCGCGGCGAACTTCGGGTTGACCAGCAGATCGGCCGGGTTGGCAACGCTGCCGCCGGCGGTCAGGACCCAGATATTGCCGGCCTCGCTGTATTGCAACGCATCGTCCAGCGAAGTGCTGCCGTTGACGACGTCGGAGACGCCTTTGCTCGACGGCGGCAGGTTGAAGTAGCGGCGCATGACCGGCTTGCGCAGGTCGGTTTCCACCAGCACGACCTTTTCGCTGGCACCCAGCGTCATCGCCAAGGCACCGCAGATGCTGCTCTTGCCTTCGGCCGGAACCGACGAGGTGACCATCACGCGCTTGTGCTCGCCGCTCAGGCGCAGCGCCGCGCAGGTACTGCGCACGCCTTCGGCGAAGGGTGTGCGGCTGTTGCTCGTCAGGTACTTGACCAGATTCTGCTTGCGCCCACCGAAGCCGCGGACCAGCGGCAGCACGCCGTACACCGCGAGCTGGGAAATCGATTCCATCTCCTCGGCGCTCGAGATGCCTTCGCTGAGCAGGTGGTGCAGGGCGGCCAGCATGATGCCAGCCAGCAGCGCGCCGATCGCCGACAGCAGGACGATCTTCTTCTTGTTCGGCCAATGCGGGCTGCGCGGCTCGACCGCCGGGTCGATCACGCGGGCCGACACGCTCTGATAGCTGCTGGCGACATCGGTTTCGCGGAAGCGCGTCAGGAAGGTGTCGTACAGCTCGCGATAGGTCGTGACTTCGCGCTCCAGCACCGACAGCTCATAGCCCTTGCGGTCGAGCTGCTGGACGTTGGACTTCGCGGTGCGCAGGCGCGCCGACAGATCGCTCTCCGAGGCCTGCGAAATCTCGTACCGGGTGCGGATGCCGGCGGCAGCAATGCGCAGCTGCTCGTTCAGGGCGGCTTCGGCGTTGTCGAGGCGTGCCTTGGCGGTGACCATCTGCGGATGCTTGGTGCCGTAACGCTCCTGGACCTGGCGCACGGCTTCCTGGGCTTCGAGGAAGCGCGAATTGGCCTGCTGGACGACCGGGTCGTTGAGCAGTGCGCTCACATCGCGCAGGCGGCGCGCATCGTTGCCGGCCATGCGGATTTTTTCGTAGCTGTTCTGCAGGTCCGAGCGCTCGCGCTGGGCCTCGCGCAGGCGCCGCGAATAGTCGAGCACTTCGTCTTCGGTCAGGCCGCGCGTGCCGCCGACATTGACCAGGTTTTCCTTCTCGCGGAACTGCTGCAAGGACTTTTCGGCGCCGCTGAGCTGCTTCTGGATGTCTTCGAGCTTGTCGGTCAGCCAGGTCGTCGCCTTGGTCGTCGCGTCGAGGCGGGCCTGCAGGCCGCTCTCGATATACAGGTCGGCCAGTGCGTTGGACACCCGCGCTGCCAGTGCCGGCGATTCGGCGTCGTAGTGAACCGTGATCACTTGCGAGTACGGCACCACTTCGACCGTCGTGTTTTCCATGACCTGGTCGATCAGGCCGGCGAGGCGCTGCTCCTCGGTCTCCGGCTCGCTCTGGGTAAACTCGGGCGGCAGGAACGGCAGGTACTGGAGCAGATCCTTGAGCGCGAAACGCTCCTCGTCAGGATCGGGCTGGAATTCCGGGGCATTGCTCAGGTCCAGGCGCGTCACGACCTGGCGCGCGATATCGCGCGAGCGCAGCACGGCCATCTGCGAGAACAGGAATCCCAGTTCCGGCGTGGCCTTGTCGTAGACGTCGCCAATCTGCGCGACGCGCTGGCTCTGCGACTCGATCAGCAGGCTGACGGTGCCGCGGTAGACCGGCTTGAGCGAAAACGCGATCAACGCAGCGATCGCCGCGGCGAGAATGGTCAGCGCGGCAATGCCCCACTTGTAACGGCCAAAGGTCCGCGCCAGCTCGGGAAGGTCGATCAGCTCGTCTGGCCGCCCGCTGACGGGGCTGGCTTGTTGGGTCATGTCAGGTGTCTACTCGACGGGCTGGACGGATGGCGAATTCAGAAAAGGCGTTCGTCGACAATGATGTAGTCGCCAGGCAGTACCGCGCTCTCCATGGTGACCTTGACCCGGTCGTTGCTGGCCGAGCTGCTGTTGCGCTGACGATAGATCCGCGACGTCGAGCCAAACGGAGTCAGACCGCCGGCGAGCGTGACCGCCTTCTCGACGTTCAACCCCAGGCTGTACGGGTAGGAGCCGGGCGTGCGGACCTGGCCGCTGATGAAGACCGCCCGATAGCTGGCCAGCGATACGCGCACGTCCGGATTGACCAGATAGCCGCCGCGCAGCTGATTGCGGATGCGCTGCTCAAGATCGCGGACCGTGCCGCCGGCAGCGTTGATCGTGCCGAGGAACGGATAGTTGATGACGCCCGAGGGATCGATCAGCGCATCGAGCGTCAGCTCGGCTTCGCCGAGTACTTCAATGCGAACCGTGTCGCCGCTGCCGAGCCGGTAGACCGCCGCATCCAAGGGGTCGGAGCTCAGCGGCTGAGGCGCCGGCTGCTGCGCCTGGGGCGGGGCCTGATAAGGCACCTGATACGGTGCCGCGGCGACCTGGCGTGCCGGCTGCTGCGGAACGTAGGGCCGCTGCGGTGCCTGTGCGGGCGGTGCCGGCATCACGACCGGAGGCCGTGGTGCCGGAGCGGCGCGCGCGACAGGTGCCGGGGTATAGACAGGCGGCGCGTAGACCGGCACCGGCTGCTGCGGTGCGCGGTCCACATAGACTACCGGCGGTGGTGATGCGCACGCAGATACCAGGCACGCAACAGCAATTAGCGGCAATCTCACGTCAGCATCCTTCTATCCAGGCAACGCTCAGCGGGCGTAACGAATACCAATATAGCCGTAAAAACGATCGTAGTCGGCGATCACGGCATCGTCCGTATCGCGGCCAATCGAGGACGCGGTGCCGAGTAACTTCAGATAGCGGCTCAGCAGATACTCGGCATCAAGCACCACGCCGAGGGTGTCGTCGTTGCGGTCGATTCCGATGAACTCCGAATCGATATAGCGGACGGCGAGCTTGCTGTTGAAGCGAGCGCCCCACTGCTGCGACCAGGAAGCCGAGCCGTAGCGGTTGTTGATGAAATCCGCCGCCAGCAGGTAGCTTTCCTGCGTGATGCGGCCGGTCTGGAGTTCAAACGTGCTGGTCGCGCGCGGGCTCCAGCTCAGGCCGGCGTTCCAGTCGAAGCCGCTGTAGTCCTCGCGACGGTCGTCACGCGGGCGGCGGTTGACGTAACCGAGATAGATATTGCCGGAGGTCTTGGCGGAGGCCTTCCAGTTCGAGCCGAGGCCATAGCGCAGTTCGGTCGCGCTGCGGTCCAGTGCACCCGGCGCAACGACTTCGTACAGCGAACGGCTGGCCGACACGGTCGTGAAGACGGAGGTCTTGGCGCTCAGGTTGTAATAGACGCCAGCCTGGCCCAGCACACCCTCATGATCAAGAAACTGGGTCGCCGCCTCGTTGGTCGTGTAGGTCTTGTTCTTCGTCGCAAGACCGATGTCGAAATTGAGCTGATCCGTCGGCAGGCCGTAGCGATAGCCGAGGTTGCCGAGAATCTCGCGGTACTCGTCGAGCTCGCGGGTTTCCAGCGGCGTGTTTTCAGTGCGCTCGGTGCCGAACGGATCGTGATCGAAGCTCAGGCGGGTGCCGAAGCGCCAGCGATTGCGCGCCGATGAAACCCAGTCGGCGCCGACGCCGATGCGGCTGTCGAAGTAATCGTCCACGTCGTCCGGAACGTCGAAGGTTGCAAACTCGCCGGAGGCTTCAAGCGCCATGCGCGCGCGCGGCAGTACGCGGATCGCGGCAAGCTCGGGCTTGAGCAGGAAGCCAGTGCCGTCGGTCTGCTCCAGCTCGTCGCCGGTGTAGAAGAAGTTATCGGTAAACGATGCGCCGGCTTCGAGGCCGCCGCGCAGCACGGTGCCGTCGATGCCGTCCTGCCCGAGGCTGACCGGAAATGCGTTCTGGGAAGCGGTCTCCTGAGCCATTGCTGGAGCGGAGATTGCCAATGCAGCCGTCACGGCCAGTCCCAACCTAATCGTGCTCACGCTTCTCATATCCCAGGGTCCCCGTTGCTCGAATTCATATTTACGCCTAGCGCCTAAGCCTATATCAGCACGATGAAAAAGGACACTGGGGCGGGGCTTCGGGGCGCTTGAGAACAAACGACTCGTTGTACCTTGCGAATCTTGCGCGCCCTGCAGCGCCGAACAGCTGCATCCCAACCGCACCAGTACGCCAGGAAGCCCGCTTTGGATGCGCCCCGTCAGCGGCCGCCGAGGGCGACCGGCACATCGTCGTCGGCAGAAGCCGGCTCCTGTGAACCGGGGGGCGCTTGCAGCGGCGAGAAGCGGCCATCGGCCCGCGCTGCGAGCCCCGCGTAGACGGCCATCGCAAGGAACAGGGAAACCGAGAAGTAGGACGGATTGCTCTGCGACACGTTCATGATGATCAGCGTCGCAACCGCGCTGAGCACGATAGGCGCGGCGTCTGCCGCCGCGGCGTTTCCGTAGGGCAGGCGATAAGGCAGGCGATACAGCAGCCACACTGGGATCAGCAGCGTCAGCATGAAGCCGGCGAAGCCGAAGACGCCGCCGGCATGCAGCATCTGCAGGAACACGTTGTGCGCCAGCAGAATCATCTCGTAGCCGGAACCGAACACCGGCGACGCCCAGATGTCGTCCATCACCGCGGCGTTGATGGTCGAGCGCACCGAATCCGACGCCACCGCGCGGTTGTT
Organism: Fontimonas sp. FW305-C-3; assembly: GCF_058783185.1. NCBI lineage: Bacteria > Pseudomonadati > Pseudomonadota > Gammaproteobacteria > Nevskiales > Nevskiaceae > Fontimonas > Fontimonas sp. FW305-C-3. The sequence continues at coordinate 598,617 of NZ_JBYSYK010000001.1, forward strand.
GAAAAAGCGCGAGATCGCCGAGTTCGAATTCAGATCCATCAGCTGCACCAGCGAGCTGATCGCGGCCAGGCTGGCGACGCTGACGACGCCAACCAGAAACGCGGTCTGGATCTGCTTCTTCAGGCCAGGCTGGAACAGCACGAACATCAGCGCAACCATGATCAGCAGGCCGCCCAGCGAAACGCGCGAGCCGGAATAGTCGATCGCCCACCACAGCGCGCCCACCCCGGCGGCAGCGGCCAGCTGCACTGCACGATTGCGGCACTCGACCAGCAGGATGCACAGTCCCGGCATGCCGAGGAAGGTGTTCATGCCCAGCACGTTCGGATGCGGATTCAGGCCCTGGGCCCGGCGCAGATGGGTCCAGAAATACTCGTCATGGCTAGGGATCAGACCGTTGCAGTAGGCGATCGTAAACAGTGCGCCGAACACCGAGCCGGCGGTTCCGACCAGCAGCACGAAACGGAATTCCGCCCACGAGCGGATGCGCACCAGCAGGGTCACCAGCGGCATCAGCACAACGCCGGCCATCAACTTCAGGAAAGGGATTTCCTGGGGGCCCATGTCGTCGGCGAAGTAGGCCAGCGCCTTGTCGGTAAGCCGGTAATGCGATGCGGTCAGCTGATGGCTGGGCCCGGGGCTGCCCAGCAACACGTCATACAGCCCGTTCACGACGTAGACGGCGGCCAGCAGGAAGAAGGCCAGCCCATAGAGCGCGCCGATCGATCGCAGGTCGGGTCCGGCCCAGGCTTCGTTCTTGTGCGCGCGCTCTATCGCGCCGACGCCGACGGCGGCGAGGAACAGCAGGATGAAGATCGGGATCGGCAGGCCGGGGTCGAAGTCGGGGATGGCCGTGAAGAAAAGCGCTCCCGACAGCAGCCACGCGGAAAGATTTCGCGGTAGTGCTACCAGCTTTGACAGCGGCAGGCGTGGCCTGATCAGAATCCCGAGCATGGCCGTATCTTAGCGAAAGCGATCTGGCCGCGGCTTTCTCATGAAGCGCCGCCAGGCGTCGCACGGAGCGCTGTCCGGTACTGCTGTTCCAGCAGATCGTCCAGCGCGCCGGAGTCCGAGAACAGGGACGACCAGAACCAGCGGTAGGCGTTGCTGCCCAGTTCGGCGGCGAGCACGTCATCGGTCAGGACCCGCTGCATCAGTTCCGCCAGTTCCGCGGGATTGTCCGTGTTCAGCAGCAAGCCGCCGCCGCTGTCGCGGACATAGTCGGACGCCGCGCAATGCGCCGAAACGACGAAAGGAACGCCCAATGCCGCCGCTTCCAGTACCGACAGCGGCTGTGCCTCGTAGGCGCGCGTCGGCAGCACGAGCAGGCGCGCCGATGCGAGCCGGCGGCGCAGCTCGGCCTGCTCCAGCCAGCCGGAGATGCGCGCATCCGGGCAAATCTCAAGAACCTGTTCGGTGATGCCGCCGGAACCCAGGATATACGGCGAGAGGCCGGCTTCGCGGCAGGCCAGGGCGTAAAGAATCGCGCCCTTCTCGAGCGACAGCCTGCCGACGAAAGCGGCGTTACTGCGCTGCTCCAGCGGAACCGGCGCCCATTTCGGCATCGCCACCGCGGACGGGACGACGACGAAAGGAACATGCTCGGGCACATACGGCGCGAGCAGGTTGCGACTGAACTCGGAGACCGCCAGCAGGCGATCCACCGACGACGGCAGTTCGCCGACATGGCTCTGTACCCATTGCCGAGCAACCCGCCAGAGCTTGTGAGCGCGGTTGCGGGAGTCACAATTGGTCACCACGCATTGCAAGCTCATCGGCTGCAGCTTGCAGGTGGCGCCCAGCTGGAAGTCGTACAAGGAACCGTTGGGGCAGGCGACGAAGGAATCGTGCAGCGTGCAGATGACCGGCACCTGCTGTTCTTTGGCTGCCGGAATCACGCTGGACGACAGCGCCTTGCTCCAGCTGTGGATGTGGCAAACGAGATCGCGGCTGCCGAGCCGCGAAATCAGCTCGGACAGCCGGCGGCGTGCGGTGAAGTTCCACAGCCCCTGCGTCATCGCCTCCAGGCGATTCGGGTTGCCCAGGATGTCGTGCTGGCCGCAATCCTCGTAGTGCACGCCATCCTTGAGCCCGCGCGGCCCGGCAAGCGCGCTGAGAAAATGAACCTCATGACCGCGCCGGGCCATCGCCTCGGCCTGTGAAATCGCGACTGCTGACGCGCCGCCGGCCGAGCGTTCCGCATAGTCGTTGATGACGATGATCTTCATGCGGGGCAATTCAGTGGCGCCATTCACCGGGCCTCGATCAGGGTTCGCAGCCCGTCCTCGAGCTCGATGCCGGGCCGCCAGGCCATCGCGTGCGTGATCGCAGAGATATCCGCCAGTGAATGCCGCACATCCCCGCTGGCCGGGGGATGCCTCTGCACGGCAGCCGCGCCGGCATATTGACGCGCCATCAGCGCGTGAAGCTGATTGACCGAGATGGATCTTCCGGTGCCGCAGTTGAAGACCGATGCTTCCGGCGCCGAGCCGGCCTGCAGCAGACGCCGAACAGCATCGACGAAACACCGGGCGACATCCGCCACATGAATGAAGTCGCGGGTCTGCTCGCCATCGCCGTAGATTGCGCAGGCTTCGCCGGCCGCCAGCCGTGCGGCGAACTTGCTGATGACGCCGCTGTAAGGAGAATCGGCGCGCTGACGCGGTCCGTAGACGTTGAACAGGCGCAGGCCGATCGACTGCAGGCCGCGCACGCGCCAAGCCTGGCCGCTATGTTCCAGATAGAGCTTGTCAGCAGCGTAGGGCGATAGCGGTTCCGGACGCGCGCTCTCGGCCAACGGCAGTTGATCGCTGGATCCGTACACCGCGGCCGAGCTCGCATAGATCACCGGAACGCGCAGTCGCGCCGCTTCGCTGAACACCGCGGCACCCACCGCCGCATTGCGCCGGAATCCATCGGCGGGATCGTCGAACGACTGCTGGACCGACACCAATGCGGCGAGGTGCACAACAGCCTTCGCCTTCGGCAGTAGCGAACTCAACAGCCGGCGGTCGCCGGCGTCGCCTTCGACGAAGCGCAGCTCGCGGATCACACCGCCCTGCAGATTGGAAAGGCTGCCGTTCGACAGATCGTCCAGTGCGACGACGCTCGCGCCCGCCGCGCACAGCTGTTCGCAGACGTGGCCGCCAATGAATCCCGCGGCGCCGGTGACCAGAACCTCCACACCGTGGAGTGACTGCAGCGAGTCATCGCTCATGGGCCGCTCCGCTCAAATGAGGTCCGCGCCTTCACGTTCGCAGCCGACGACCGGCAATCGCGACTCCGCGAAAGATCAGCAGCGCGCCGATTGCGGAGACGACCGCGGCAAGCATGACGGGAAAGGGGCGGACCAGACACAGACCGAGCAGCAGCAGCGGTGTATCCAGCACGGTCCGCGTCAGGGTCTGCACCGGCGATAGCGGGCCGCTGGCTTCGCCTTGCGCCGGCTTGAGTACATTCATCATCGACGCCGTATGCAGGTAGGACGACATGCCGGCGGCGAACAGGAAGCTCGCGGCGATGGCGAGTCTCGCGTCCATGTTGGCGCTGAGCACGGCGTACACCGCGATGGCGGTGGCGCTCTGGCGGATGTGATCGCAATAGACGTCGAGCCAGCCGCCATATCGGCTGCTGCGTTTGGTGGCGCGGGCCAACTGGCCGTCAGCGCAGTCGAGCGCGAAGGCAAGCTGCCAGAGCACCGCGGCGCAGGCCCAAGCCAGCCAGCCGGTCCCGACGATAAAGGGTATGCAGCCCGCGATCGCGATTGCCAGTCCAATGACCGTGACCGCATTCGGACTCAGCCCGGCGACCAGCGCGAGCGCCGCGAACCCAGCGCCCAGACGCTGACTGACCCAGCGCGTGGCCCAGCCCTGGTTCGGTGTATCAAAGCGCTGCGTCAGCAGATCGCGCCACGTCACTGAGTCCATCAACGCTCCTCCGGTCGCGACGAAGATGCCTGCATCCAGCGCCAGGCGTCGGCGATGATCCGGTCGAGATCGACGTGACGCGGCGTCCATTTGAGGACGCGCTTCGCGCGGCGGGCGTCGCCCACCGCATACGGTGGATCGCCTGGCCGGCGCGGCCCGAACCGATAGGCAACCGGCCTTCCGGTTACGCGCTCGACGCTACGGATCACGTCCAGCATCGAATGGCCGCGACCGGTGCCGAGATTGTAGGCACCGGAAGGGGCGTCGGCATGCAGCCCGTCGAGCGCGGCGACATGGGCTGCGGCAAGGTCGGCGACATGAGTGAAGTCGCGGATGCAGGTGCCGTCGGCCGTCGGATAGTCGTTGCCGTTGATGACGATCTCCGGCAACACGCCGAGCGCCACCTTGAGGACCACCGGAATGACGTGCGGCTCGGGATCGTGGCACTCGCCGATTTCGCCGTCGGGGTCGGAACCCGCCGCATTGAAGTAACGCAGCAGCGCAAAACGCCAGGCATGTGCCGCCGCGTAATCCTCGATCATCTCCTCGATCATGCGCTTGCTACGCCCGTACGGCGACGCCGGCGTGATTCGCGCTTCTTCAGGAATCGGCGACCGCCGGGTGCCGCCATAGACCGCGCAGCTCGATGAAAGGATGATCGTGCGCAGGCCCGCGCGACGCATCGCTTCGAGCAAGACATAAGTGTTGGCAACATTGTTGCCGTAATAGATTTCGGGGCTGCTGATCGATTCGCCGACGTAGGCGAACGCGGCAAGATGAATCACCGCCATCGGCTTGTACTTGCCGATGACCTCGGCGAGGCGCGCCCCATCAGCCAGCTCCCCCGATTCGAACGGACCCCAGCGAACCGCGCTGCGATGGCCGCGACAGAGGTTGTCGTAAGTAATGGGCACGTAGCCGGCTGCCGCCAGCGCTTTGCAGGTATGGCTGCCGACGTAGCCGGCGCCGCCCGTCACCAGAACATTGCGGTTCCCGGCGCCGCTCACGCCGGCGTCCCCGCGAGCAGATCGCGATACAGAGCGAAGGTTTTCTCGTTCATCAGCTCGGCGGAGAACTCGCGCTCGAACTTCTCGCGACCGCGCCGGCCCATTGCCTTCAGCTCATTCTTGTCGAGTGTGCTCAGGATGGCGGACAGCTGTTGCGGATTCTCAAGGCTGAACAGCCGCCCGGTCTGGCCATCCTCGACCGCTTCAGTGAACGGCGGACGGCTGCTCGCGACGATCGGCATGCTGCAGGACATCGCTTCGAGCGCGACGAAGCTGAAACCTTCCCAACGCGACGGCATGATCACGACGTCGAACAGGCCGAAGCTGGCAATCGCACGTTCGCGCGGCAGCCAGCCCAGCTTGTGGATGTGCGCGGGCAGCGCTGCGTCGCTGGTCGTCAGGTCGTTCAGCGCGGCAGCGCCGATCATGTAAAGCGCATAGCGATCGGCGGGCATCTCGCGAAATGCCGCGAGCAGCACGTCGACGCCTTTCTGGTAATCGAAGCGGCCGACAAACAGGCAATTGAGTTTTGCGGGATCTAGCTGCACCTCGACCGGGGCGGCCTTCGACAACGGCGCCGAAATGCCGTTGCGGATGACATGGCACTTCGCCGCCGGGAAGCCGGCCGCGATCAGCGCCGACTGCTCGGCATGCGAGACATTGACCAGCGCATCGCAGTTGCGCGTCAGCAGGCGTTCCGCAAGGCGCATGACCGCGTTCTTCCAGCGCTTGACGTCGCGCAGGAACGACCAGCCCTGCGCCGAATAAACGATCTTCGGTCGCCGCGCTCCCCACAGCGGTGCCAGTGCGCGTACGGCAACCCCGGCGAAACTGCTGTGTGCGTGCACGACATCGGGCTTGAAGCTTTTGACGGCGGCGTGCACCGCGCGCAGGAGCCTGAAGACCGACGCAGGATCGCGCCCCTGGCGTTCGTAGCGCAGCAGGTCGACACCCTGCAGCGTCGGCAGGTGCGTCAGCTCCTTGTCCGGCGCGAGCAGGCAGACCTGATGGGCGCCATACACCTGCGCCTGTACCGGCAACGCCTCGATCAGATAGGTTGCGATGCCGCCCTGCAGAATCTCCGCAACGTGCAGTACCCGGGGCTGGCTCATTGCTTGATCTTCTCGATCGTTGCCGAGGTCGAGATCGACGGCGTGCGTGGCAGATAGACCACCTTGCAGATGTCCGACAGGTGATCGAAGCGACCAGCCCAGTCATCGCCCATGATCAGGATGTCGGCGCGATGTTGCTTGACGTATTCTCGCTTGAGGTCGAGCGAGGCTTCATGAAAAACCTCGTCGACGACGCGCAAGGCGCCGAGGATGCGGCAGCGCTCTTCGAGGGAATAGATCGGCATCCGTCCCTTCTTGCTGGCATTCAATTCGTCGGTCGACACGCCGACGGTCAGGTGGCTGCCGTGGCTTCTGCACCGCTCGAGCAGATTGAGATGCCCGACATGGAAGATGTCGAAGGTGCCGAAGGTGATTACGCGCATGCGAGATTCATCGCCACAATTTCTGAACGAGCCAGCGGGTCGCCGGCGGTGGTAGTGCCGTCAGACCCACGGCCACCCATGATTTCAAGCTGCCGCGATCGATATCGATGCTCTCCCGTGCGGCGGCTTTTGCGCCCGGATGATCGTCGCTGAGCAGGCGATAGCGGGCAAGCAGGTAATGCAGTCGCGCGCGGAAGCTCGCCGAAGCGTGATCCTGATAGCGCTCGGTGAAGATGGCCAGATCGTGTACGCGCCGGCTGACGTCGGCACCGACGCCGCCCGCGGTGATGTGCGAGATCACCAGCGTGCGCGGATCGATCGTGACCTTGTGCGCTTCCGCGATCCGCCAGAACAGATCCCAGTCGTCCCAGACGCGCAGGCGCCGGTCGAAGCCGCCGGCGTCGCGAATCACGCTGGTGCGCGTCAGCCAGGTTTGCGTAAAGGCCACCGGCGTGGTGCGCGCCGCCTCTGCAGGCAACACGCCGGGATGCTGCAGAGGCGGCGGAGGAAACGAGTACAGCGCCGGACCGCCGTGACGCAGCATCCCGCAGGAGTGCAGCATCAGGCCGGGCTCACGCTGTAATGCGGCGAACTGGTAGGCGAGTTTGTCCGACAGCCATTCGTCGTCGCTGTCCTGGAACGCAATCCACTCGCCGCGTGCGGCTTCGAGCCCGGTGTTCCTGGCGCCGGCGGGGCCGCCATTGGTTTCGCGGCGGATATGGATCGCGCGAGGATCCTGGAACGAGCGGACGACGGCGCCGATGTCTTCCTGCGAACAGTCGTCGACGACAATCAGCTCCAGATCGCGATGACTCTGGCCGAGGACGCTGGCGATGGCGCGGCGCAGCAGCTTGCTGCGGTTGTACGTCGGCAGTACGACGCTGATCGTCGGCGTGCTCATGCCTTGGCCTGGCCGCGTCCGAAGGTTTGCCGCAGCAGCCCGTACGTTGCGGGGCCGCCCAGCGCGGCGGCGGTGTGCGCCCAGCGTGCGGCATTCTGCGAGTCGAGCGACAACGCCTTCAGCAAATGCATGCGTCCCTGGCGCGTGTCGCCGGAGCGGCTCAGCAGGCGTCCGAGCTCGTCATGCAATTGCGCGAGCGGGCGCGGATGCTGCGCCCACAGGGAGCCATGCAGTTCGATGATGCGCCGCAGGCTGCCGATGCGCTTCTGCGGTGCGAAGTTGAGGCTTGATGCGCCGCCGTGCTTGACGACCAGCGGCTTGTCCAGCGCAAACATCGGTCCCTGCCGGAACAGGCGGAACGACAGTTCCCAGTCTTCGAGGTTCGGCATCTGCTCGTCGAAAAGGCCGGCGTCGAGCAACGCCTGTTTCGAGGCGAGCCAGGTCGGAGTGATGAAGCAGAAGTCGAAGATGTTGTCGGCCTGCCAGTCGCCGGCCTGCATGCGCGCGTCCGGCCCCCAATAGCGGTGCGCGCCGCCGGTCGCCGACAGTGCCAGATACCCGCCGCAGACCAGGCTGGTCTGCGGCGGGCTCTGTCTGAACGTTTCGACCTGGGCCTCGAGCTTGTCGGCGAGCCACTCGTCGTCGCTGTCCTGGAAGGCGATCAGCGACGCGTGCGCTGCACGGATGCCGGCGTTGCGCGCCACGGCGGCGCCGCGATTGTCCTGGCGCAGATAACGCAGACGCGGATCGCTGAAGCTGGCGACGACTTCAGCGCTGTTGTCGGTCGAGCCGTCGTCGACGACGATCAGCTCGAAGTCGCGGAAGGTCTGCAGCAGCACGCTTCGAATCGCGCGCGGCAGCAGCTCGGCACGATTGAAACTGGGCATGACGACGCTGACGGCCGGCTCGCTCACGCAGACCCTCCGACGGCGGAGTGATGGGCTTGCGGGGTGCTGCCGACGGCGGCACGCACGCGCGCCCAGGCGCTGCTCAGCGCGGCAAGCGCGGCCAGGCGGGACTGCTTGACCGCCACGGTGTCGTAAAGGTCGTTGTGCGTGAGGTATCCGGCGCCGTGCAGCGCGAGCAGCGCCGCCTGCATCTCGGCTGCCGGCAGATGCCGGTGCTCGAACAGAATCACGGTCGGCTGGTAACGGCCCAGATCGATCGTCTGCAGGATCTTCCAGTCATAACCTTCAGTGTCGATATGCAGAAGGTCGAACTGCGCGATGCCGGACTGTGCGCACAGCCCATCGAAGCGCTGGCACTCGACCGTCGACTCGACGATGCGCTCCGGCAAATCCGCCAGATACTGCTGATGCTTCAGCAGGTGCTGGCGATCGAACGATCCGAGCTGGTCGTACCAGGGCGGCAGCGAGGGTTCATTGCTGGCGCGCAGATGAAAGAACGGACGGCTGCCGGCGCTCTCGCCGATCGCGACGTTTGCGAACTGCAGACCGGACACCGGCTTGTAGCGTGCCAGCAGCCGCTGATAGATGAACGGTACCGGCTCCACCATCAGGCCGCGCCAACCGTTGTGCAGGATGTGGAAGCGCAGCGGATCGCCGTAGCCGGCGTCGTTCGAGCCGATCTGCACGAAACGCACGGGGCTCATGCTTTTCGCCAGGCCGTCGAAAAGCGCGGGGTGCCAGTTGCGCTGTCGTCGCGGCGCGATGCGACGCCAGGCCGAGCGGGCGAGGTGCCCGCGGCGTGTATCGGGCGGCAGCGCCCACAGCTTCAGGGCGTGGAGCAGTTTCATGCCGCACCGCGCGCCGGCTTGATCAGCGTGCGCTTGATGGCGCGCAGTATTTCAAAACCAGGCAGTACCGACGCAGTGACCGCCGCCGGATTGTGTCGCCAGAAACTCGGATGCATCCACGCGCCGATCAGGGCGTGTTTCCAGAGCACGCGCAGACCGGGTTCAGGCGGGAAGCGCAGCACCAGCAGGTGGCGGCTGGCCTTGGCCATGCGCTGCACGCGCGCCGGCGCCGCAGCGATATCCGGAGACTCGTCGATCATCCGCCAGTAATCGCGCCAGATGCGTTGGAACACGTCGGGTCGGGTGCGCTGATCTTCATAGCGGCGCCAGCCCGACAGTACGCGATTCAGCTTGCGCGGCTGGGTGCGGAAGATCAGGCGCAGCCAGTATTCGAGATCGCAGCCGTAGAACGCGCCGTTCCAGCCAGTGGTCTGGCGCGCCACGTCGGCGCGAAAGAAGATCGAGCTCTGCGGCAGGCACATCGAGATGGCGAACACGGCGTCCCAGCTGAAGGCCGGCATCGTCCGCGTGTACTGCACCTCGTCCCGCTCGTTGATGTTGTTCAGATCGCCATAGATGAAGCCGCACTCGGGATGGCGCTGGAACTCGTCGACGACCGCCTTGAACGCGCCGGGATAGTAGATGTCGTCGGAACTCTGGATGCCGACGACGTCGCCGGTGACCTGGGCGAGTCCCTTGTTCACCGCATCGGCGGGGCCGGAGTCCGGTTCGGAATGCCAGCGCAGCTGCGGGAAGCGCGCCGCATACTCGCGCAGGATTTCGACCGTGCCGTCCTTGGAGCCGCCGTCGGCGACGATGACTTCGTACGGCGGGTAGTCCTGCAGCAGGATCGAATCCAGGGTTTGCGCCAGGTAAGGCGCCTGCCGGAAGCTCGGCACCACGATGGAGACGCGGAGCGCGGTGGGAGAGGCGGATTGCGGGTCGACTTTCATTGCACGACGAAATACTGCGAAGCCAACATCCGCGATCACCTTCTCTCAATAAATGGCTGAGTTACAAACGAGTTACAGGGCCGGGCGAATATCGCACAGGCATCAGATGCCGTGAAGTGAGCGGCCACTATCTGTAAGGAACCTTGCAGCCGAGCGCGGCAGATGGCGGATCGGCTAAAATGCGCGCCGGGGAGCAAGGCGAAATACGGGCAGGGTCATCGGGTTTGGCTTGAACGCCTGGGGTGAGTCCAGCTATACTTCATGGGATTGGTGCGGCGCACCATCGCCAAGTAACTTCATGAAGACGGCGAAGCGCATAGCACTGCTCCAGATTTTGATCACGTTGATTGCTGCTGCCCTCTGGTGGGGATGTGCGGACACGCGATCGGGCTTGGCAGCTTTGGTAGGGGGCAGTATCGGGGCCGTACTGACGATATATGCCGCCATCAAGACCTTCGCGACGTCGGGGACGGACGCAGGTCGAGCGGTAATGAATTTTTATAGGGCCGAGGTGAGAAAACTAATTCTCGCCGCGGTTTTGTTCGCGGTCGCGGTTCGGTTTTTTGCCGATGTTTTCGCGCCGGTGATTGTCACTTTTTGCATGACATTGCCGGTGTATTGGTTCGCGCTTCTTTGGGATACGAACGATGGCTGAAGCGGGTCATTCTCCAGCAGAGTATGTGACGCATCACTTGCATCACTGGGCCACCGGCCATGACGCTGCGTTCATCACGGCTGCCGCCTGGCATCTGGATACGCTGCTCATCTCGACCGTTCTGGGTCTGATTTTTCTCACCCTGTTCCGTATCGTTGCGGTGCGCGCCACCAGTGGCGTACCCGGCAAGCTGCAGAATTTCGTTGAAATCCTCGTCGATTTCGTCGATGGCGCGGTCAAGGACGCTTTTCACGGCAACCGCGGCTTCCTGGCGCCGCTGGCCCTGACGATCTTCGTCTGGACCTTCCTGTGGAACTGCATGGACCTGATCCCGGTGGACCTGCCGCCGATGATCGCCAAGCATGTCTTCGGTCTCGAATACTTCCGCGCCGTACCGTCGGCCGACATGAGCGCGACCTTCGCGCTGTCGTTGTCGGTGTTCGCGCTGATCCTGATCTACAGCGTCAAGGGCAAGGGTTTCGGCGGCTTTACCAAGGAATTCCTCACCCATCCGTTCGGCGCCAAGATGTTTCCCGCCAACGTCGTGCTCAATTTCGTCGAACTGCTGGCCAAGCCGATGTCGCTCGCGCTGCGACTGTTCGGCAACCTCTACGCCGGTGAGCTGATCTTCATCCTGATTGCACTGCTGCCCTGGTGGGCGCAGATCATCCCCGGCCTCGGCTGGATGATTTTCCACATTCTGGTCGTGACTCTGCAGGCGTTCATCTTCATGACGCTGACCATCGTCTACATCAGCATGGCGTACGAGAATCACGACGCGCATTAAGGTTTGTTGCAGTTTTCGCCGCACAACGATTTCCACCACGTAACACACGGAGTTTAGTCATGGAGTTCATCGCTCAGATCCAGGCCAACACGGCGCTGACCATCGGCATCATCTTCGGCCTCGCCGCGCTCGGCACCGCGATCGGCTTCGGTCTGCTCGGCGGCAAGTTCCTGGAAGGCGCTGCCCGCCAGCCGGAAATGGCCAACATGCTGCAGACCAAGATGTTCATCATCGCCGGCCTGCTCGACGCCGTCTCGATCATCGGCGTGGCCATGGGCCTGCTCATGATGTTCGCGAACCCGCTGCTGTCGGCCGTTCAGACTGCTGCTGGCGGCTAATGCCGCTGGTGTTCAGGACTCGTTTGATTCAAGCCGGAGCTTAGGGCCATGCAGGCAAGTATCCCGTCCATCGTTGGCCAGATGATCGTGTTCGGCATCTTCGTCTGGTTCACGATGAAGTTTGTCTGGCCGCCGCTCATGAAGGCGATGGAAGAGCGTCGCCAGAAGATCGCCGACGGCCTCGCCGCCGCCGAGAAGGGCGCCCGCGCGCTGCAGGACGCATCGGCCAAGAGCGAAGAAGAGCTCAAGGTTGCGCGCGTGCAGGCGCAGGAAATTCTCAGCGCCGCGAACAAGCAGGCGTCGCAGATTGTCGAGCAGGCCAAGACGACCGCCCAGGTAGAGGGCGAGCGCATCGTGGCCAAGGCTCACGACGAAGTGCAGCGCGAGCTGGCACAGGCTCGTGAAGGTTTGCGCAAGCAGGTTGGCGAGCTGGCCGTGGCCGGCGCCGCCAAGATCCTCAAGCGCGAAATCAATGCTGCCGCGCACGCCGATGTTCTCGGCGAGCTGGCTGCTCGCGTCTAAAGGCGAACGACGACATGGCGGAACTCAGCACACTGGCCCGGCCGTACGCCAAGGCCGTGTTTGAACTGGCTCGCGACGGCAAGTCGCTCGCGGCCTGGGGCGAGGCGCTGTCGGCGCTGGCCACGTTGGTGACTGCTCCCGCGGTCGCCAGCCTGATCGGTCATCCGACGCTGACCAAGGCACAGCTGTTCGGCGCGCTGGAAAAGGCGCTGAGCGGCAAGCTGTCGCCGCAGGCTGTGGCGCTGGTGCGTCTGCTCATCGACAACGGCCGTCTCTCGACCGTGCCGGCGATCGCCGCCGAGTTCGAGCGTCTGCGTGCCGAAGCCGAAGCGCGCATCGATGTGGAGATCACATCGGCCGCCGAAGTCGCTCCCGCCCAGCGTGATCAGCTGTCCGCCGCCGTCCGCAAACGTCTCGCGCGCGAAGTCGCCATTGCCTGGAAGACCGACCCTGAACTGATTGGCGGCGCGCTCATCCGCGCCGGCGACCTGGTCATCGACGGCTCCATCCGTGGCGAGCTTGCTCGTCTTCAAACTGCACTCACGCGCTAAAGCCCCCAAGGCTGATCGCCCGGCTTCAACATTTTCAGGAAACGGTTCGCATGCAACTCAATCCTTCCGAAATCAGCGACCTGATCAAGGCTCGCATCCAGAATTTCGACGCCGCCACTGAGGCGCGCAACACCGGCACCATCGTGTCGCTGCAGGACGGTATCGTGCGCGTGCACGGTCTGTCCGACGCGCTGCAGGGTGAAATGCTCGAGTTCCCGGGCAATACCTTCGGTCTGGCTCTGAACCTGGAGCGTGACTCCGTGGGCGCCGTCGTTCTGGGCGACTACAAGCACCTCAAGGAAGGCGACACCGTCAAGACCACGGGCCGCATTCTCGAAGTGCCGGTCGGTCCGGAACTGCTGGGTCGCGTGGTGGACGCGCTCGGCAACCCGATCGACGGCAAGGGGCCGATCAATTCCAAGCTCAGCTCGCCGATCGAAAAGGTCGCGCCGGGCGTCATGGCGCGCGAGCCGGTCAACCAGCCGGTGCAGACCGGCTACAAGGCCGTCGACTCGATGGTTCCGGTCGGCCGCGGCCAGCGCGAGCTGATCATCGGCGACCGTCAGACCGGCAAGACCGCGCTTGCGATCGACACGATCATCAACCAGAAGGGTTCGGGCATTAAGTGCGTGTACGTCGCGATCGGCCAGAAGGCCAGCTCGATCGCCAACGTCGTGCGCAAGCTCGAAGAGCACGGCGCGATGGGTCACACCATCGTCGTCGCCGCCTCGGCTTCGGAAGCCGCCGCCCTGCAGTACATCGCGCCGTACTCCGGCTGCTCGATGGGCGAATACTTCCGCGACAACGGCGAAGACGCGCTGATCATCTATGACGATCTGTCCAAGCAGGCCGTCGCCTATCGCCAGGTGTCGCTGCTGCTGAAGCGTCCGCCGGGCCGCGAAGCCTATCCGGGCGACGTGTTCTATCTCCACAGCCGTCTGCTCGAGCGCGCCGCGCGCATCAATGCCGACTACGTCGAGAAGCTGACCGGCGGCAAGGTCAAGGGCAAGACCGGTTCGCTGACGGCGCTGCCGATCATCGAAACCCAGGCCGGCGACGTTTCGGCCTTCGTTCCGACCAACGTGATCTCGATCACCGACGGCCAGATCTTCCTCGAAACCGACCTGTTCAACGCCGGTATCCGCCCCGCCATGAACGCCGGTATCTCGGTGTCGCGCGTCGGTGGTGCTGCGCAGACCAAGGTCATCAAGAAGCTCGGCGGCGGCGTCCGTCTGGCGCTGGCCCAGTACCGTGAACTCGCTGCGTTCGCGCAGTTCGCTTCCGACCTCGATGACGCGACGCGCAAGCAGCTGGAGCGCGGTCAGCGCGTCACCGAGCTGATGAAGCAGAAGCAGTACAAGCCGCTGTCGGTTGGCCAGATGGGCGCGACGCTGTACGCCGTTGAAAAGGGCTACATCGACACGATCCCGGTCAACAAGGTTCTGGCCTGGGAAGAAGGTCTGCACCAGTTCCTCGACTCGCAGCACGCCGACGTGATGGCGACGCTGAACAAGGGCGACTGGAGCGATGCGATCGAGGCCAGCCTCAAGGCCGGCATGGCCGCCTACGTCAAGCAGTCCGCGATCTAAGCCAGCACTAACGGAGTAGATCGTGGCAGGCGCCAAGGAAATCCGCACCAAGATCAAAAGCGTGAAAAACACGCAGAAGATCACGCGGGCGATGGAAAAGGTTGCCATGTCGAAAATGCGCAAGGCGCAAGATCGCATGGCGGCCGCCCGCCCGTACGCAGAAAAGATTCGCCGCACGCTGGGTCATCTGGCGCAGGCGAACCTCGAGTACAAGCACCCGTTCACCGTCGAGCGTCCGGTCAAGCGCGTTGCGTACCTGATCGTGTCTTCGGACCGCGGTCTGTGCGGCGGCTTGAACATGAACGTGTTCCGCACCGCGGTGCGCGATGTGCGTGAACTGCGCGCCAATGGCGTCGAAGTGGACTTCGTCCTGATCGGCAACAAGGCGGTGTCGTTCTTCAAGCGCATGGGCGGCAGGGTGTTGGCGACGGCAACCCACCTCGGCGACAAGCCGACGCTGGAACAGCTGCTCGGCATCATCAAGGTCGTCACCGACGCCTATCGCGACGGTTCGGTCGACAAGGTGATCCTGTTGTCGAACGTCTTCGTCAACACGATGACGCAGAAGGCGACCGCGCAGCAGCTGCTGCCGATCGAACCGGTCAGCACCGACGGTCTGCTCGATCACTGGGACTACCTGTACGAACCGGCATCGACCGAGCTGCTCGATCTGGTCCTGATGCGCTACGTCGAATCGCAGGTCTACCAGGCGGTCAACGAGAACGTGGCGAGCGAGCAGTCCGCGCGCATGGTCGCAATGAAGTCCGCGACCGACAACGCCGGCAAGATCATCAGCCAGCTGCAGTTGGTCTACAACAAGGCACGTCAGGCGAGCATCACCAAGGAATTGGCGGAAATCGTCGGCGGCGCTGCCGCAGTCTAATTTTTAGTACGGGGCCTTAGGCCACGTTTGACAGGAATGAAGGAAATGAGCACGAGCACTGGCAAGATCGTTCAGGTCATCGGCGCAGTCGTCGACGCGGAATTCCCGCGCGATGCAATCCCGAAGATTTACGACGCGCTGACGGTTGACGGCACCGAGCTGACGCTCGAAGTCCAGCAGCAGCTGGGCGACGGCATCGTTCGCACCATTGCATTGGGTGCCTCGGAAGGCCTCAAGCGTGGCCTCGTCGTGCAGAACACCGGCAAGCCGATTTCGGTGCCGGTCGGCCCGGCCACGCTCGGCCGCATCATGGACGTGCTCGGTCGCCCGATCGACGACGCCGGCGACGTGAACTCGGCCGACAAGTGGTCGATCCACCGCGCCGCGCCGAGCTACGAAGATCAGGCCGGTTCGACCGAACTGCTCGAAACGGGCATCAAGGTCATCGATCTGCTGTGCCCGTTCGCGAAGGGCGGCAAGGTCGGTCTGTTCGGCGGCGCCGGCGTCGGCAAGACCGTCAACATGATGGAATTGATCAATAACATCGCGAAGGCGCACTCGGGTCTGTCGGTGTTCGCCGGCGTCGGTGAGCGTACGCGTGAAGGTAACGACTTCTACCACGAAATGGCCGAGTCGAAGGTCATCGACACCGAAGACCTGTCGAAGTCGAAGGTCGCGATGGTGTACGGCCAGATGAACGAGCCGCCGGGCAACCGTCTGCGCGTCGCGCTGACCGGTCTGACGATGGCCGAATACTTCCGCGACGAAGGTCGCGACGTGCTGTTCTTCGTCGACAACATCTACCGCTACACGCTGGCCGGTACCGAAGTATCGGCACTGCTCGGCCGTATGCCGTCGGCGGTGGGTTACCAGCCGACGCTCGCCGAGGAAATGGGCGTGCTGCAGGAGCGCATCACCTCGACGAAGACCGGCTCGATCACCTCGATCCAGGCCGTCTACGTTCCGGCCGACGACCTCACGGACCCCTCGCCGGCGACCACTTTCGCCCACTTGGATTCCACGGTCGTGCTGTCGCGTGACATCGCCTCCCTGGGTATCTACCCGGCCGTCGATCCGCTCGACTCCACCTCGCGCCAGCTCGATCCGAACGTCATCGGCACCGAGCACTACAACACCGCCCGCGATGTGCAGGGCGTGCTGCAGCGCTACAAGGAACTGAAGGACATCATCGCGATTCTCGGCATGGACGAGCTGTCTGAAGAAGACAAGCAGGCCGTGGCCCGTGCGCGCAAGATTCAGCGCTTCCTGTCGCAGCCGTTCCACGTTGCCGAAATCTTCACCGGCTCGCCGGGCAAGTACGTCTCGCTGAAGGAAACGATCCGCGGCTTCCGCGCCATCGTTGACGGCGAAATGGACCACCTGCCGGAACAGGCGTTCTACATGGTTGGCACGATCGACGAAGCCGTCGAAAAGGCCAAGAAGCTTTAATCGCTGACGTCCGGGAAATCCGATGGCAAACATCCACGTCGACATCGTTTCCGCTGAAGGCCAGATCCACTCTGGCGAGGCGACGATGGTGTTCGCGCCGGCGGAAATGGGCGAAGTCGGCATCGCGCCGCGTCACGCGCCGCTGCTGACCCGTCTCAAGCCGGGCACGGTGCGCGTGCAGCAGGCTGGCGGCGAAGAACTGCAGTTCTTCGTCGGCGGCGGCATCCTCGAAATCCAGCCGCATCTGGTGACGGTCCTTGCCGACACCGCGCTGCGCGCCAAGGATGCCGATGAAGCCGCGGCGCAGGCCGCCAAGGCCGCCGCCGAAGAGAAGCTCGCCGGCGCCAAGACCGAACTCGACACGACGCGCGCGCAGCAGGAGCTGATCGAAGCCGCCGCCCGTCTGCAGTTCGTGCAGAAGCTGAAGAACCATACGCACCAGTAAGCGGTTTTCAAAAGATGACCGTCCCGCTCATGTTCAGGCAGCATGAGCGGGATTTTTGTTTATAGGGCCCGCTCAATGTCGAAGACCATCGCGCCGCTGCATTGCATCGTCCTGGCCGCAGGCCAGGGCACGCGCATGAAGAGCGCACTGCCCAAGGTGCTGCACCCGCTCGCCGGTCAGCCGATGCTGGCTCACGTGCTGAGCGCCGCGCGCGGCTTGTCCGCCGCCGGCATTCACGTCGTCTATGGCCATGGCGGCGACCAGGTGCGCGGCTGGTTCGAGCGCAGCGCGCTCGCCGGGACCGATGTGCACTGGGCACAGCAGCGCGAGCAGCTCGGTACCGCGCATGCCGTGCAGCAGGCAATGCCGCAAGTGCCCGACGACGCCGTGGTTCTGGTGCTGTACGGCGACGTGCCGATGATCTCGTCCGCAACGCTGCAGGCCTTGCTCGAGGCCGGCCGCCGCACGCTCGCGGTGCTGACGGTGGAACTGAGCGACCCGGCTGGCTACGGCCGCATCGTCCGCAACCGCGCGGGCGCGATGACTGGCATCGTCGAAGAGAAGGAAGCCAATACGCGGCAGAAGCGCATCGGCGAGATCAACACCGGCTTCATGGCGGCACCGGCCAAGCGCCTGCGCGGCTGGCTCAAGAAAGTCCGCAACGATAATGCGAAGGGTGAGTACTACCTGACCGACATCGTCGCGCTCGCGGTCAAGGACAAGCTCAAGGTGGCGACGGTGAGCGCCGCCGATGCCTCCGAGGTCGAAGGCGTCAACGACCGGGTGCAGCTCGCCCGTGCAGAGCGCGCCTGCCAGCTGCGTCAGGCGAACGTTTTGCTGCGCGATGGTGTGGCGCTGGCGGATCCGGCGCGCCTGGATATCCGCGGCACGCTGAATCACGGGCGCGATGTATCGATCGATGTGGGCTGCGTTTTCGAAGGCCAGGTGACCCTCGGCGACGGCGTGCGCATCGGCCCTTACTGCGTCGTCCGCAATGTCACGATCGGCGCCGGCACGGTCGTCGAATCGCATAGCGTGCTCGACAGCGCGACGGTCGGCGCGCGTTGCCAGATCGGGCCGTTCGCGCGCCTGCGGCCGGAGGCCGAACTCGCCGACGAGGTCCATATCGGCAACTTCGTCGAGGTCAAGAAAGTGAAGCTCGGCCAGCGCAGCAAGGCCAATCACCTGGCTTATCTGGGCGACGGCGAGGTTGGCGCCGACGTCAACATCGGCGCCGGCACGATCTTCTGCAACTACGACGGCGCCAACAAGCACCGCACCGTCATCGAGGATGGCGTCTTCATCGGCTCGGACACCCAGCTGGTTGCGCCGGTGACGGTCGGCCGCAATGCCACCGTCGGCGCCGGTTCGACGATCGTCAAGGACGTGCCGGCCGAAGGCCTGACCGTCTGCCGCGCCCGCGAGCAGAAGACCTACGCGAACTGGAAGCGACCGCAGAAGAAGCCGAAAAGCTAGTCAGGCAGTCCTCTGGGGGCGCAGCTAAACTAGGCGTCCTGTTCCCGAATAGACCCTGCCATGTGCGGAATCGTCGGCGCGATCGCGCCCAAGGATGTGAGCCCGGTACTGATCGAAGGCCTGCGCCGCCTCGAATACCGTGGCTACGATTCCACCGGCATCGCTCTGGCCCAGCCGGGCGGCGGGCTCGCGCTGCGCCGCAGTGTTGGCAAGGTCGTCCAGCTGCAGGCCAAGATCCAGGCCGATCCCTGTGAGGGCCTGCTCGGCATCGCCCATTCGCGCTGGGCCACGCATGGCGGTGTGACCGAAGCCAACGCGCATCCGCACGTCTCGGGCGACCGCATCGCACTGATCCACAACGGCATCATCGAGAACCATGCCGAGCTGAAGACCGAGTTGCAGGGCAAGGGTTATGTCTTCAAGTCGGAAACCGATACCGAAGTCATCGCCCATCTGATCCACGATCTGGTCAAGCAGGGCGCGGATCTGACCGCCGCGGTACAGCAGGCCGTGCGGCGTCTGACCGGGGCTTACGCGATTGTCGTTTTCGATGCGCAACAAGCGGATCGCATCGTCGTCGCGCGCATCGCCAGCCCGCTGGTGATCGGCCTTGCCGACGATGCAAATTACGTCGCGTCCGACGTGCAGGCATTGTTGCCGGTCACGCGCCGTTTCATCTTCCTCGAAGAGGGTGACGTCGCCGACATCCGCCGCGATCGCGTCTCGATATTCGATATCGCCGGCAAGCCGGTGACGCGGCCCGAGCACGAGTCTTCGCTGTCCGCCGATGCCGTCGAGCGCGGCGACTACGCGCACTACATGCTCAAGGAAATCTACGAGCAGCCGCGCGCGATTGCCGACACGCTGTCCGAGCGCATCGCCGGCGACCATGTGCTCGAGGCGGCTTTCGGTCCGCGCGCCGCGGAAATTCTGCCGCGCATCGAGCAGGTCCATATCGTCGCTTGCGGTACGAGCTATCACGCCGGCCTCGTTGCGCGTTACTACCTGGAGCAGGGCGCGCGGATTCCCTGCGCCGTCGAGGTTGCCAGCGAATACCGCTATCGCGATCCCGTCGTAATGCCGGGGACTCTGTTCCTCGCAATCTCGCAGTCCGGCGAAACCGCCGACACGCTCGCCGCGATGCGTGAAGCCAAGAAGCTCGGTTACGTCGCGACCGCGGCGATCTGCAACGTGCCCGAATCCTCGCTGGTGCGCGAAGCCGACATGTCGCTGATGACGCGCGCCGGTCCCGAGATCGGCGTCGCCAGCACCAAGGCATTCACGACGCAGCTCGCTGCGCTTGCGCTGCTCGGGCTCGCCATCGCGCAGCGTCGCGGCATCGATCGTCGCGTCATCTCGCTGTACACCCGCCAAATGCGTTCGGTGCCGGAGATGGTCGAACACACCCTCAAGCTCGATACGCAGATTCGCGAATGGGCCGCCCAGTTCGCGAGCAAGCACCATGCACTGTTCCTCGGCCGCGGCCCGACCTTCCCGATTGCGATGGAAGGCGCGCTCAAGCTCAAGGAAATCTCGTACATCCATGCCGAGGCGTATGCCGCCGGCGAGCTGAAGCACGGTCCGCTGGCATTGGTCGATGCGGACATGCCCGTCATCGCCGTTGCGCCGAACAACGCATTGCTGGAAAAGCTCAAATCCAACCTGCAGGAAGTCCGCGCGCGCGGCGGCCGGCTGTTCGTCTTTGCCGACCCCAACACGGGCATCGAAGAAAGCGACGGTGTCGAAGTCATCACGATGCCCGACCACATCGAGCCTCTGCAGGCGCCGCTGATCTACACGATTCCACTGCAGCTGCTGTCGTACCACGTTGCCGTGCTGCGCGGCACCGATGTCGATCAGCCGCGCAATCTGGCGAAATCGGTCACGGTCGAATAACGCGGTGGCTGTCCTTAATCGACGACGGTGGGCGCCGTTACGGCAGGTCGCGTCGTTGACGCTCGTCGCTCTGTCGGCGGCCTGCGTCCCGTCGTTCAGGAGCTTCGAAGAGCCGCCGCCAGTGGTCGTCGGCCCGCCCTGCACGGCAACCCAGGCATTCGGACTGACCTTCAGCGCCTACCTGGGAATGGATGATTCAAGGATCGTCGAACGAAATCTGCCAGGCCTCGGCAGCGGCGTGCCGGCGGCGCGCTACCGACTCACGCCTTGGGGTTCTTCTTTTGCACCGTACTCGACCGTCATCGCGACGCTGACCCCACGCTCGGGTCGCGTCGCCGTGGTCGCCGCCGCTGCGCACTTTCAGAGCCGGGATGCGGCCTATGCGCAACTGGCCGACTACCGGCGGCTTTACGTGCAGCAGGGTGGTTGGGCCATCAAGGACAGCCGCCTCAACCCGGATGGTTCGACCAACCTCGAGGTCAGCAACCCGCAGGTGCTGATTCGCATCGCGCTGGATACGCGGCCGCTGCGCGTCGATCCCGCAGATCTGCCGTCGCCGCCGGGAGCGATTCGCGTCCGGATGGTTTGCAGCGACAGGCAGATGGAAACCAAGGCATTCGGGGAGACCTTGAGGGCGCTGCGATAAGGGCTTCCGTCTCTTGAGGTCGCCAAAGAAAGGGCCTCAACCATCTGGCGCGCGGGCTTCGGCCGGCCCTGATGTCGCGGCGAGTCCCGCATATGGGGGGAATCGCCGGCGGGATCGGTACGGTACCCTGAGCCAGGCCTGGGGGGCTTGGGTTCGGGGATCATGGATCTGGTAACGCTTTACTTCACATCGACTGTGTCCGCGATCAGCGCGGCCGTGGCGATGCTGTTTGTCTGGCGCGTCCACCGCAACGACCGCGCAGTATGGTTCTGGATGATCGGCTTTGTAGCCTACGCGTTCGGCACGCTGCCGTTCGCGCTGAACATGGTGTTGCCGCCGCCAGTCTCGCGCATCTTCGGCAACACATCGGCGGCGTTGGCGCTCGCCTTTCTGTATGCGGGAACGGCGATCTTCCTCGAACGTCCGATACGTTGGCGGTTGCTGTCGGTCATCTATGTGCCGGCGCTGCTGCTGAACATCTACGGCGCCGTCATCGAGGAATCGATGGCGGCGCGGGTCACCGCATATACGATCTGCGCGGTCACCGCCTGCGGTTTGATGGCGCATGGTCTGATCGCCCATATCGCACCGTCGCAGCGGGTCGTCGGCCGCTTCGTCGGCTGCATCTGGTTGATCTACGCGACGATCTGCGTCGTCAGGCTGATCGGTGTCTGGGACGCGAGCCCAGATGCGACGATGGTCAAAGTCGGCTATCCGCAGATGATGTTCTTTGGCGTGCTGCAGGTCGTGACGCTGCTCAGTTCGGTTGGACATCTGCTGCTCGCGAGTCAGCGTCTGCAGCTGAAGCTCGACATGCTGGCGAACCGCGACGAACTGACCGGCATCTTCAACCGGCGTGCGTTTCGCACCCTTGCGCAGGAACGCCGCGTCAGTACGGGCGGCAAAGGTTCGCTGGTGCTGATGATGCTGGACATCGATCACTTCAAGCGCATCAATGACGAGTTCGGCCATTTTGGCGGCGACGAAGTGCTGCGCTCCATCGCCCAGCTGGTCGAGGCAAACCTGCGCGGCGGCGATATCTTCGCGCGTGCGGGAGGCGAGGAATTCTGGTTGCTGTCGTCGGCCATTCCGCCGGCCGAAGCGGCCGCGGTCGCGGAACGGTTGCGGATCGCTATCGAGGCGCATCGCGTGAAGCTGGCCGAAGGCACGGTGCGGCTCACGGTCAGCATCGGCGTCGCGATTTTCTCGCCCGAACAGGCCGGCATCGATCTGCGCATTGCGCTGGAGCGCGCGGACATCGCGCTGTACCAGGCCAAGACCTTTGGCCGTAACCGAGTCATCGTCGCTGCCGATACCGCGCTCGGCGAGCTGGCGCTGCCGCGCCAGGCGGCATCGGCCTTCTAGTGGCCGGCCTGCGCGACGCGCAGCGCGAACGCGGGTTTGACCCACCAGATCAGCAGCGGCAACACGATCAGCGACAGCAGCATGTTGATGCCCATGATCGCGATCAACAGCAGCCCCATGTCGGCGACGAACTTGAGGTCCGACATCAGGTACCAGGGCAGGATGCCCAGCCCCATGATCGTCGCGGTGAACAGGATGGCCTTGCCGGTAGTGCTCAACGCGGCATCGATCGCCGCACTCCAGTCTCCGCCGTTGTGCTGGATCTCCTCGCAGATGCGCGACAGCAGGTAGATGCCGTAGTCGATGCCGACGCCGACGCCGATCGCGGCGACGATCATCGAATTGACGTCGAGGCCCACGCCGAGCAGATGCATGGCGGCGGTCAACGCCTCGTTGGCGAGATTGACCGGCACCAGCAGCAGGAGTCCGGCGACGACGGATCGGTAAGCCCAGCTGACGAGCACAAAGACGCAGAGATTGACGCCCAGGATCACGACCAGGTGGTAGCGCTCGATGACGCGATTGACCGCTTCCTGAAGCGCGATCGTGCCGGAGCCGAGGCGGACGCGGAAATGCTCGTGCTCGATGCCGACGGTCTCCACGGCCTGACGCGCTGCCGCCAGCGCTGCATCGACCGTGGCCTGCTTGTTGTCGGGGTACCACAGCGAGACCGTTGCATGCTGCAGGCCCGATGCGACGACATGGCCGAGGTTCTTTTCGCTGGAGCCCATCAGCGCGCCCATCGCCGCGGCACTGATCGCGGCTTGGCGCGGGTCAAGCGGCGCCCACTTCGGATGGCCGCCATTGAACAGTCGGCTGGACTCGCTCAGATAGTCGGCGAAGGACAGGCTCGCCCGCGGCGGTGCCGCGCTGTCTTCCATCAGTATCTGCAGACGCTGCATGGTCTGCACCATGTCGAGCCGCTGCGCATTCCATTCCGGGTCGCGCGGATTGCGCGCTTCGAGAATGATCTCCAGCGTGTTCATGCCGGGGAACGACCCGTTGATCGCACGCACCGCAGTATTGAACGGCGAGTCATCCCACAGCAGGTTGCTGCCCTCGACCGGATTGCCGATCTGGATCTGCGACGCGGTGTAGATCGTGACGGCCGACAAGGCAATGACGATGGCCGTCGTCAATCGCGCCGCGCGGCCGTAAGTCCAGCGGCCGATACGGCGTAACAGCTGCTTGAGACGATCGGTCGCCGCGTCGGCGCCAGCCCCGCTCAGCTGCCTGGCATTGCCCGGCGCCGGCAAGTGAGCGAGCAGCAGCGAGATCAGAACGACTCCGGTCGGGATCAGCCACACCGCCCACATGCCGCAGAAAATCGCGTGGCGCACCATGGCCGGAATCGGCGCGGCGCAGACGATGACGATGCCCAGCACGTCGGTGAGAATGCCCAGCACCGACGGCGACATCATCACGACCATGGTGCGCTCGGCAGCGAGACGACGATCGCCGAGCACTGCGTACTGTTCGTAGAAGCGCTCGGTGAACTGCACGCTGTGCGAGAAACTGCGCGCGGTCAGCAGCAAGGGCACAACCATCAGTAGCGGCTCGATCGAGATATTGAGCCAGCCGACGAGGCCGAACGCCCAGATACCGGCGACCGCGCTGGTCACGATCGGCGTCACCACGCCGACCCAGTTGCGCATGTACAG
This sequence comes from Fontimonas sp. FW305-C-3, assembly GCF_058783185.1. NCBI lineage: Bacteria > Pseudomonadati > Pseudomonadota > Gammaproteobacteria > Nevskiales > Nevskiaceae > Fontimonas > Fontimonas sp. FW305-C-3. The sequence goes on from NZ_JBYSYK010000001.1 coordinate 622,918, forward strand.
CATCAGCGCGAGCACCAGCGCGCCGAGCGTGACGGCGAAGATGCCGACCATCTGCCATTCGTACTTGTAGACCCAGCCGATCAGCATCGGCTGGCCGGCGACGTAGATCGCATGCTTGTCGTCGCGCGCGTTCCGCGCGAGGGCCTCGACGAAATCGAAGACCTCGCCGTAGTTCGTGCGCTGCTCGATGAACGTTGCGGTGACCAGCGTCGCCTTGTCGTCGCGTGAAATCAGGAACTCGCGCACCTTCGGCGAGTGATCGACGCGGCGCTTGAAAAGCGCCAGCTCTTCGGCCGTCTGCGGTGGGCGGTCTCCCATCAGCGGTCGCATGTCGATGCCGAACGGCGTGGCTTCCGCGTAGCGCGCCTTCTCGGTCGAGATCGAAAGAATCTGGTCGTGATCGACGCCGGGAGTCAGATCGATGTCGCGCGTCAGCTGCCAGATCTTCGCCAGCGTCTCGCCGTTGTAGATGTCGCCGCCGTCGGTGCGCTGCACCATCATGACGACGGTCAAAGGATTACCGAACGACGGATGATCCTGGAACACCTGCACGAAGGGATCGTCGCCCGGCAGCAGGTCGGAGAAGATCGTGCGCAGCTCGACGCGCGGCAGACCGGCGGCGAAGAACAGCGTGATCAAGCCGAACGCAGCGAACGACCAGCCTGCGTGGCGGAGAATGAATTGCGCGAAACGCAGCCGAATCGAGTACAAGCCTAGCCCTGCCGCTGATGACTTGCGTCGACTAGCACTGCCGGTTGCTCATCGCGGCCTCGTGTTGCTCAGGCGGTGGCTTCGTCAGCGCAGGCGATCAGCGTGCTGCAAGCCAGCAGGCTGATCGCCAATCCACGCATCCCGGACCGCATGGCCAGGCTTCAGCGCGGCGGATGCAACGCAACGTCGACCGTCGCCTTGCCCGCAACGGCGTGGCTGCGCGAGTAGACGAAGTACACGACCAGGCCGATCGCCATCCAGATGCCGAAGGCGATCCAGGTCAGCGCCGGCAGGCTCGCCATCAGCCAGGCGCAGAAGCCCATGCCGATGATCGGGATCAGCGGCACCATCGGCACCTTGAACGGGCGCACCATGTCCGGCTTCGACTTGCGCAGCATGATCACGCTGGCGCAGACCAGGAAGAACGCCCCGAGCGTGCCGAGGTTGACCAGCTCCGCGACCTTGCCGATCGGGAAGAAGCCGGCGATCAGCGCGATGACGACGCCGCTGCCGAGGATCAGCTTCACGGGCGTCTGCGTCTTGGTGTTGATGCTGGCCATGCTGGCCGGCAGCAGGCCGTCGCGCGACATCGCGAGCACGACACGGGTCAGGCCGTAGTACAGCACCAGCATCACGGTGGTGATGCCGAAGATCGCGCCCGTTGCGATCAGGCCCTGTGCCCAGTTCAAGCCGAGGCTGCGCATCGCTTCGGCGACCGGTGCCTTGATGTTGATGTCCGCATAGGGCACGACGCCGGTCAGGATGCCGGACACGATGATGTACAGCGCGGTGCAGATGCCGAGCGAAGCCAGAATGCCGATCGGCAGATCGCGCTGCGGGTTGACCGCTTCCTCACCCGCCGTAGAAACCGCGTCGAAGCCGATGTAGGCGAAGAAGATCAGCGCCGCCGCGGTCGTCACGCCCATGAAGCCGAAGTGGCTGTTGCCGTCGGCATCGACAACGCGTTCCGGAATGAACGGCGTCCAGTTGTCGACGTTGACGTGCGGGCCGGCGATCGCGATGAAGGCGAGGATCGTCGCCAGCTTGACCATGACCATCGCGCCGTTGAAGCGGGCGGATTCCTTGACGCCCCAGCACAGCAGCCCGGCCAGCGTCAGGACAATGACCATCGCCGGCACGTTGGCGATGCCGCCCTCGGCCGGTGCCGACGTGAACTCGGCCGGCAGGTCGATGCCGAAATAGGCGTGCAGGATGTTGGAGAAGTAACCCGACCAGCCGATCGACACCGTCGCCGTCGCAACGGCGTATTCGAGGATCAGGTCCCAGCCGATGATCCAGGCGATGAATTCACCGATGCCGGCGTAGGCGTAACCATAGGCACTGCCGCTACCGCCGATCGCCGCCGAGAGTTCCGCGTAACACAGCGCCGCGAACGCGCAGGCGGTGCCGGAGATGACGAAGGACAGCACGATCGCGGGGCCCGCATGCTGTGCGGCGGCGACGCCGGTGAGCACGAAGATGCCGGTGCCGATGATGCAGCCGATGCCGAGCAGGATCAGATCGGAAGCCGTCAGGCAGCGTTTGAGGCCGGTATTGGCGGTCGGATCGATCGCTTTGGTGCGCATCAAGCTCATGCGGTGAAACTCCCCTGGGCTGCATGAAAGTATGTGTCGATTCAGCGAGTCTCATGGACGGCGCTGCAACTGTCCACTCCGACCGATCCCCTAGCGTCGAAGTGGGTGGATACCCCCAGCCGCGGGTGACGGGCGGGCAACAGTGATGTTCGTTAATATTTAAAATAATAAACAATTGATGATAAATAATCACAATCAGGCTCAAGCCTCAAGTCGTGCGCGTGCGCCGCGCGGCACTACAATTCGCGCCTCATGAGCGCCTTCGTTCTCCTTCTGGTCTGTCTGCTGCTCGGCGTACTCGTCGCGCGCTATGCGCGGCCGCCGATGGGCTTGGCGCAGGGGCTGAACTGGTGGGTCATCAATGTGGCGCTGCCGGCCCTGGTGTTGGACCTGATCCCGCGCGTCGAGATCGAATGGCAGTCCTGGTTTCTGCCGGTCTCGCAATGGCTGGTCTTCGCCGGCTCGTTCGTGCTGTTCCGTGCATTGGGCAGTCATTACGGCTGGAGCCGCGCGCGCATCGGCGGTCTGATCATCATGGGCGGTTTGGGGAACACGTCCTTCCTCGGCTATCCGCTGCTTGAGGCGCTGCGTGGCCGCGAAGGCCTCGCGGTCGGCGTCGTTGCCGATCAGCTGGGCTGCTTTCTGATGCTCGCGATCAGCGGCACGATCGTTTCGGCAATGTATTCGGGCGGTCAGACGCGGCCGCGCGAGATCGCCCTCCGGGTGCTGAAGTTTCCGCCATTCGTCGCGCTGCTGATCGGCACGCTGGTCGGGCTGCTTGGCGGCTGGCCGCCGATGGCGGAGGACATCCTGCTGCGGATCGGCTCCACGCTCGTGCCGCTGGCCCTGTTCTCGGTGGGCCTGCGCTTCCGCTTCCAGCTCGGCAACGGTCAGGCGCTGCCGATCGTGCTGAGCCTGAGCTGGAAGCTGCTGGTCGCCCCCTTGCTCATCTTCACGGTGGGCTGGCTCAGCGGGGTTGGCGGACTGACGCTGACCGTCGCCACGCTGCAGGCCGCCATGGCGCCGATGATCTCGGCGGCGATCCTCTGCGACCAGCACCATCTCGATTCACCGCTCGCCAACAGCATTCTCGGCGTCGGCATCCTGCTGTCGCTGATCAGCGTGCCGCTGTGGAATCTGGTTCTGCCCTGAGAACGAATGGTTCTGAGCGGATGGGCAGGCGCACGGCTTGCCGTACAATCCAAGGCATGTCCCGCCGCGTCCGCCAACAGCTGACCCTTGCGTTGGCTGTCTTCGGATGGCTGGCGCAACTGTGTCTGCCGGTCGCGCATGCGGCCGCCATGTCGACCAGCAAGGCCGGCGTCGCGACCTGGTGCGGCGTCGGTTCGCCGGCGCTCAAGGCCAAGCTCGCCGAGCTTCCGGACAGCATTCGCGAGATTCTCGAAAGAGGTGCGACGCAGGCGGAGCAGCACGACCGCTGCGCGCAGCTCTGTGCATCGGTTGCCGGCGGCAGCCCCCTGGCTGCGGCGGCGGCCAGCATCGACCTCGATCCCGCAGGGCTGGAAGCCCCGGTTGCGAAACCGGCCCCACTGGCGCTGCGCTCCCAAGGCGCGCCACCACCAGCGCGCGGCCCACCCGATTTCTCCCCCAGTCTCGCTCGTAGCTGAGTTGCGAAGGCCATAAGGCCTGCGCTCCTGGACTGATGGCCGCCCGCAGGCGGCCCGGAGAAACCCCCGATGTTGTCTGGCCCTTCCCGGCGAGCGCAATCTGCGCCGCCCATCCTCGATTCCGATGCCCCTGCCGGTGCATCCACTCGTCTGTACCGGCGATTCTGGCGCTGGCATTTCTACGCCGCGTTCCTGGTGATTCCTTTCGTGCTGATGCAGAGCATGACCGGCACCTTGTACCTGTGGCATGCGGAGTGGACCGACTGGGCGCATCCGCAACTGCGCTTCGTCGCGCCGGGAGACAAGACCGCGAGTCTCGACGCGCAGCTCGCCGCGGCGGTGGCCGGGCACCCGCATGCGCAGCCGACAACGATCGTCGTCCCCGACGATCCGCGCCGTTCGACGCAGGTGATGTTCGGCGGCCATCACGGCGAAGGTGATGCGCTGCCGTTTCCGGTGTTCGTCGATCCGTATCGCGCGCAGGTGCTCGGCGACTTGCCTGCCTGGTCGTGGATGCCGGGCTGGAGCCGCAAGATCCACGGCGGCTGGCCGCTCGGCGATGCCGGGTCCTGGCTGCTGGAGCTGGGCGCCTGCTGGGCGGTGGTGATGATTCTCACCGGACTCTACCTGTGGTGGCCCCGCCAGCGTGGTTTGCTCGCCGCCCTCGTGCCGCGCACGCGGCTCGGTGCACGCATCCTGATCAGGGATCTGCACGGCACGGTGGCAGTGCTGTTCTCCGCCATCCTGCTGGTGTTCCTCGTCAGTGCGCTGCCGTGGACCAGCTTCTGGGGCAACCAGGTGCTGCAGCCGATCCAGAATGTCACCGGACAGGCTTCGCCGTTCGGTGCGGTCTTCCGCGTGAAAAGCCAGGTCGTTGCCGATGTGCAGGCGATGAGTCTCGACGAAGCCGTCGCACGGTCACGCGCCGAAGGCCTGAACGGGCCGCTTGAGATCGGCCTCGGCAGCGCGCCGGATGCGCCGATCATCGTGCGCAACCAGCTGGCGCGATCGTCGCAGGAAACCGCCGTCGCCTTCGATCGTTACTCGCGTGCACTGCTCGTCAAGACCACCTGGGCCGACTATCCGGCGATTCCGCGCGCCGTCTCCACGGGCGTCGATCTTCACGAAGGCCACTTCTTCGGCCGTGCAAACCAATGGTTCAACACGATCACGTCGCTGGCGCTGGTCTGGATCAGCCTGACCGGTTTGCTGTCCTGGTGGTTGCGCCGGCCGCGCGGCGGGCTCGCGGCGCCGCCGCGCACACCCGTGCGCCTGCCGCGCTGGGTGCTCGGCGTCGGTGCCGGCCTTTGCCTCCTGATGCCTTTGCTGGGCGCCTCTCTCGCCGTGCTGTGGATTGCGGACATCGCGCTCGTGCGCGCCCGCCCCGCGGCCTGAGATTGCGCTTCTCTTAATCTAAAAATTCTCTGGACCCCAACCCATGAAACGCTATTCCGCCGCGCTGATTTCAGCGCTGTGCATCACCCCTCTATCCGTCGCATTCGCCCAGAGCGAATCGCCGGTGCAACTGCCGACCGTGACGGTCACCACCGACGCGCCGACGCCGGATACCCACCAGGCCTTGGAGGCCGAACAGGCCCTGACGCCTGGCGGCGTGACGATCGTCGACAGCGATGAGCTGTCCCAGCGCAACGTCTCCAATCTCGCCGACATGCTGCGTTACGTGCCCGGCGTCTGGGCCGCGAGCGGATCGACCGGCGACTCGACGTTCTTCTCCAGCCGCGGCTCCAACCTGGATGCCACCAACTACGACGGCAACGGCATCAAGCTGCTTCAGGATGGATTGCCGGTGACCACCGCCGACGGCAACAACCATAACCGCGGCATCGATCCGCTCAGCGCGCGTTATGCCGTCATCGCCCGCGGCGCGAATGCGCTCACCTACGGTGCCAGCACGCTCGGCGGTGCGATCGACTTCATCACGCCGACGGCGCGCGATATCGACTCGCTGGATCTCTCGCTCAGCGGCGGCAGTCATGGCCAGTTGCAGGGCCGTGTCAGCGCCGGTGCGGTAGCGGGTGATCTCGACGGCCTGATCACTGCGGAAGCCCGACAGTGGGACGGTTATCGCGAACACCACGAGCAGCAGCGCGAAGGGCTCTACGCCAACGCCGGCTGGCAGATCAGCGACGCGATGCGTAGCCGGCTCTATTTCACCTACGTCGACAACGACCAGCAGCTGCCGGGCGCGCTGACCCGCGAAGAGTGGCGCGAAGATCCGCAACAGGCGCAGGCTTCGGCCGTGGCCGGCGACTATCGCTTGAACGTCGAGACCTGGCGGATCGCCAATCGCACGGAGTGGGACCTCGGTCCGGACAGCAGCCTGTCGGTCGGCCTGTCCTTCGAGAATCAGGATCTCTACCACCCGATCGTCTACTCGCCGTTCTTCAGCCTGCTGATCGACACCGAGCAGCAGACCGCCGGCGCCTCGCTGCGCTACAAGCTGAAGCTGGACGAGCACGATCTGCTCGCCGGCATCAACTACGCCGAGACCAGCAATGATGGCGGCAACTACAGCTACGAGCCCGGCGGCGACAGGGAGATTTCCACGCGGGTCGACAACGACGCCGACAGTCTCGAACTGTTCCTCGTCGATCGCTGGAACTTCGCCGACCGATGGATCTTGCTGTACGGCGCGCAGGGCGTGATCGCCAACCGCGAGGTCCGCAATGTCTCGGTGGAGGATGGCTCGGTACGCAATCCCAAGGGCGACTACGACAGCATCAATCCGCGGGTCGGCCTGATTCGTCAGCTGACGCCGGAGATCGAGCTGTTCGCTAATGTCAGCCGCCTGTACGAGGCGCCCACCAACTTCGAACTCGAAGACGACGCGCGCGGCAACGGCGAGGCGCTCGATGCGATGAACGGCACGGTCGTCGAGATCGGCAGCCGCGGAACCCAGACGCTCGGCACGGCCAGCCGTTGGTATTGGGATGTCGCGCTCTACTACGCGACGCTGCACGACGAGATTCTGTCGGTGGACGACCCGGATGCACCGGGCACCAGCCTGTCCAGCAATATCGAGGACAGCATTCACGCCGGCGTCGAGACGCTCGTCGGCGCGAGCTTCGCGCTCGATGCCGGCGGCACGCACCGCATCGAGCCGCTGCTCAGCCTGACCGTGAACCGCTTCAAGTTCGATGGCGACGTCACCTACGGCGACAACGATCTGCCGGCGGCGCCCGGTTATGCGCTCAGGGGCGAGGTGCTGTATCGCAATGCGGGCGGCTACTTCGCAGGACCGACCTTCGATGTGATCGACGATCGTTATGCCGACTTCAGCAACAGCTACGCCGTCGATTCCTATGCGCTTCTGGGTCTGCGTGCAGGCATCGCGCGCGAGCGCTGGGAAATCTATGTCGACGCCCGCAACCTGACGGACAAGGATTACATCGCGCTGTTCAGCGTGAAGGATCTTGCGGCGGCCGATGCCGCGATCCTGAGCCCGGGCGAGCCGCGCTCGGTCTACGCCGGCGTGCGCCTGCGCTTCTGATCGGTGGGGTCTGACCGCGCCGGTGCCTGCTCAGGCATCGGCGCGTTTGTCGGCTCGCTCAGTTCGAATGCAGCGGCAGCCTGTCGTCTTCGCTGTATCCGCGTGACGCCGACACCGTGCTGCGTTCGCCGCGCAACTGATAAGCCTGCGCATCGAAGCGCCGCGTCAGCCAGCGGAACTGCCAGGTGAAACCCGGCCACAGCGTGACGTTGCGGCCGCTCTGCGGGTGCACGTACCAGCTCATGCAGCCGCCGACGCTCCAGATCGAACGCAGCATGCGCTTGTGCAATGACGTGTTGAAACGCTGCTGCGCATCGGCGCGCACTTCGACCGAGCGCAAGCGGCGCTTCTGCATCGTGCGGATCGCGTCGATGACGTAGGCGATCTGCGACTCGATCATGTAGACCATCGAGTTGTGGCCGAGGCCGGTGTTCGGCCCCATCAGGAAGAACAGGTTTGGGAAACCGCTGACGGCGGCGCCCTTGTAGGCTTCCGGTCCCTGCGGCCAGGCGTCGAACAGGTCCTGGCCGTCGCGGCCGAACACGACGCCGCGCGCCACCGGGTCGGTGGCCTTGAAGCCGGTGCCGAAGATGATCGCGTCGACTTCGCGCTCGACGCCGTGGCTGTCGACGATGCTGTTGGCGCGCACTTCGGCAATGCCGTCGCCGATGACGTCGACATTGCCCTGCGTCAGCGCCGGATAGTAGTCGTCGGAGATCAGCACGCGCTTGCAGCCCATCGTGTAATCCGGCGTGACGAGCTTGCGCAGCGGACGGCTCTTGATCTGGCGGCGGATGTGCCACTCGGCCACCTTCTGCGCGAGCTTCATCAGTCGCGGCTCGACGGTGAACGCGACCGCGCGGCTTTCCAGCGCGCCGTAGATCGCACCGCGGATTGCGGCCTGCGCCGCCGGCAGGCGCGCGAACAGCGTCTGCTCAAGCGCGCTGATCGCGCGGTCCGGCTTGGGCATGATCCAGGGCGGCGTGCGCTGGTACAGATCGAGGCGTGCAAGCTCGGGCTGGATCTTTGGCACGAACTGGATCGCCGAAGCGCCGGTGCCGATCACCGCCACGCGCTTGCCGCTCAGGTCGTAGCTGTGATCCCACTGCTGCGAATGGAAGGTCTTGCCCTTGAAGTGTTCGATGCCCTTGAGTTCGGGATAGGCCGCGGTCGACAGACCGCCCATGCCGGAGATCACGACCTGCGCGCGGTACTCGATACCCTGCGCATCGGTGATCAGCCACAGGCCGGTTTCGTCGTTCCAGCGCGCGCTGCGGACTTCGCTGTTCAGGCGCAGGTGCGGCGTGACGCCGTACTTCTCCGCGCAGCGTTCCAGATACGCCTTGATCTCCGGCTGCGGCGCGAACATGCGCGACCATTGCGGATTCGGCTCAAAGGAAAACGAGTACAGGTGCGACTGCACATCGCAGGCGCAGCCTGGATAGTTGTTGACGCGCCAGGTACCGCCGACGCCGCCTTCCTTTTCCAGCACCAGAAAATCGTCGATGCCGGCCTGCTTGAGCTGGATCGCCATGCCCAGGCCGGAAAAGCCGCTACCGACGATGATGATGCGATGCGCGTCGCGCGTCGCCGCCGCGGCGCTCTCGTAGATGCCCATGCGGATCGTGCTCCGGTGATTGGGTGTGCGCGGCCGGATCAGGCCGCCTTGGCCAGCTTGTCCAGCAACGGATCGATCTGCACGAGGAAGTGGCGGTTGTCGTGATCCCAGGGGTGGAAGCTCGGGCGGAAGTAGTCCAGCCAGGGCTTCAGCAGACGCGGGAAGAACGGCACCTTGGTGAAGGTATAGCTGAAGAACAGACGCCAGCCCTTGAAGTCGGTCAGCTTGCCTTCGCGGCGCAGGATCAGCAGGTACGACGGCAGCACGATCGCCCACAGCAACAGGCTCGCGATCAGCAGGCCGATGCCGCGCTCGATGTTGGCGACCGGGCCGTTGCCGGCAATCGTCCGCCACACATCGAAGGCCACCGCCTTGTGCTCGGTTTCTTCCAGTGCATGCCAGCGCCACAGCGCGGCAAAGCGCGGCTCGCAGTCCTTGAGGATGTCTTCCTCGATCAGCAGGCGGTCGGCGAGGATCGCGGTGAAATGCTCCAGCGCGATCGTCGCATTGAGGCGCATGCGCGGCGGCAGCTTCTTCAGCAGGCCCAGGAAGCGCGCAACGAAGCGCTCGACCGCCGCGGCTTCAGGCACCTTGGCAAACAGCGCCTCGTTGTATTCCTCATGCTCGCGGCCGTGCATCGCTTCCTGGCCGATGAAGGCGGTCACCGCCTGCTTGAGCTCGGGATCGGTGACGCGGTCGCGGTAGGCGCGCACGGCATCGATGAAGAAACGCTCGCCGACCGGGAACAGGATCGACAGCGTGTTCATGAATTGCGACAGATGCACGCTGCCCTTGTTCCAGTCCGAAATGCGCTCCGCCGGCAGGCTGAAGTGCACGTCGCGGCGCGTCGGCATCATGTTCGGGCGGGATGCGGCCTGGGTGGCGCTGCGCGGTTCGCTGATGACCTGGGTCATGAATCACTCCTCGTTGAGGCGACAAGCACCGGGGTGCTTGTCTACACTTGTCTACGTCCAAAGTAGACGACTGTCTACAACGATGTCAACAACCGATGTCATTGTTACAAGGCTTAGCGGTATAGATATCTGAAATGACAAAGATTATGGGCGGGGAGCCGGGTCCCGCAGCCGCTGAACCCGCGCAGACCGGCCGCCAGAAACTGATGAACGCGGCGATGCAGCTGGCCGCGACGACGCGCAGCCTGGCGTCGCTCGGCCTGCGCGAAGTCGCGCGCCAGGCGGGCCTGAACCCGAACACCTTCTATCGGCATTTCCGTGATTTCGACGACCTCGGCCTGGCGGTCATCGAGGAGCTGAGCGGCCACCTGCGGCGCGGCCTGCGCGAGCGGCGCCGGCAGCCGTTCGGCGACGTCGCCCAGCTCGCGGCGCTGGAAGACCCACGCGAATTGAGCGAACGCGCCGCGACGATCGTCAGCGCCTCGGTCGCGCTGGTGCTGGAGTTCGTGACCCAGCATGAGCAGGCCTACGTCGTCGGCATCCGCGAACTGCACGGGCCGTCGCCGGTGCTGCGCGCGGCGATCCGCAAGATCTTCGACACGCTCGCCGCCGACATGGCCGAGGACATGCTGCAGCTGACACCGCCGAAGGTCGTCAACGAAGAGACGATGTACGAGATCGCCTCGGTCATCGTCCGCGAGATGGCGTACTTCTCGCTCGACTATCTCGAACAGCCGGCGCAGCGCGCGGCGATCCGCGGCCGCGCCGAGCGCTTCATCCTGATGATGCTGCGCGGGGCGATGGAGATACAGCTGGACAAGGCAAAGATGTAGCCCGGGTGAAACCCGGGATTCGCAATGTTTACGAGGCGCAGACCCCGGGTTTCACCCGGGCTACGTTGCTCAGCGCTTCGTATCGACCGGTACCGCGAACAGATCGTAATCGTCGGCATCGACGACCGTGACCTTCATGCGCTGGCCGACCTTGGGCTTGACCAGATCCTTGATGTAGACCTTGCCGTCGATCTCCGGCGCATCGGCCCATGAGCGGCCGACGCAGGCGGCGTCGTCGTGGACTTCGTCGAGCAGCACTTCGATGGTCTTGCCGATCTTTTGCTGCAGCTTCGCCGCACTGATGCCGGCCTGCTTTTCCATGAAGCGCTCGTAGCGCTCTTCCTTCACTTCATCCGGCACCGCGCCGGGCAGGGCGTTGGCGGTCGCGCCTTCGACCGGCGAGTAGCGGAAGCAGCCGACGCGATCGAGCTGCGCTTCGTCGAGCCAGTCGAGCATCAGCTCGAAGTCGTCTTCGGTCTCGCCGGGGAAGCCGACGATGAAGGTCGAGCGCACGGTCAGGTCCGGGCAGATCGCGCGCCAAGCCGCGAGGCGCTTGAGCGTGTTCTCGGCGGCGGCCGGGCGCTTCATCGCCTTGAGCACGCTGGTCGACGCGTGCTGGAACGGCACGTCGAGGTACGGCAGGATCTTGCCCGCCGCCATCAGCGGGATGATCTGGTCGACGTGCGGATATGGGTAGACGTAGTGCAGGCGCGACCAGACGCCGAGTTCGCCCAGGCCCTCGCAGAGATCGAGCAGGCGCGTCTGGTAGTCGCGGTCGCGCCAGCGGCTAGCCGCGTACTTCAGGTCGGCGCCGTAGGCCGAGGTGTCCTGCGAGATGATCAGCAGTTCCTGCACGCCGGAGCGCGCGAGCTTCTCGGCTTCCAACAGCACCTCGCCGACCGGGCGCGACGCGAGCTTGCCGCGCATCGACGGAATGATGCAGAAGCTGCACTTGTGATTGCAGCCTTCGGAAATCTTGACGTAGGCGTAATGCTTGGGCGTCAGCTTGATGCCGACCGCATCGTTCTTCGGCGACGGCAGCAGGTCGAGGAACGGATCGTGCGCCGGCGGTACCGCCTTGTGCACCGCTTGCATGACGCTGCTGTAGTCCTGCGGTCCGCTGATCGACAGCAGATCGGGGAAGCGTTCGCGGACCAGCTGGCTCTTCGGGCCGGTGCCCATGCAGCCGGTGACGATGACCTTGCCGTTCTCCGCCATCGCCTCGCCGATCGCCTCCAGCGATTCCTCGACGGCGGCATCGATGAAGCCGCAGGTGTTGACGACGACGACATCGGCCGCGTCATAGCTGGGAGAGGTCGCGTAACCCTCGGCGCGCAGCTGGGTCAGGATGCGTTCGGAATCGACCAGGGCCTTGGGGCAGCCCAGCGAAACAAAGCCGACCTTCGGCGAGGCGGCTGGCTTCGCACGGCGTGTGCGGCTGGCGGGGGTACGGGAGGCGGGCATGCGGGGTCAGGGTGTCGCGGGTGCTTATTGTATCGCCAGCCCGCTTGGCTGGGCTGGATTTACCTTGGTCCTTTTCACAGTGCCGTCATAAGCTCGCGCGCAGCGAGAAGAGACATCCACAAGAAATCTTCGGGGGCGAACGATGGATGCTGTGCAAGCGGGCATGAAGGCCCGCATCGGAGCGGTCATGGCGACAGCTGCGGTCCTGCTGCTGTCGGCCTGCGGCAGCAGCGACGGCGATGCCGATGGCGCGGCTGCCGCGGCGGGCCTGCCGGCCGGTGCGCGCTTCCTCGCCGACGATGCGGCCTGCACGGCGCCGCGCTGTTTCGAGCTCGACATTCCGCTGCCTGAGGGCGTCAACGTCACCGATACGCGCGTGCGCGTGCTGGTGCCGGCCGACTACGCCACCTCCGGCAAGCGCTATCCCCTGCTGTACCTGCTGCACGACGCACCCGGTGACTACACGTCCTGGACCCGCCGCGGCGATGCCCAGCTGCAGACCGAAGGGCTCGACGTCATCGCGGTGATGCCGGACGGCGGTGGCGGCAACCCCGGCTGGTACACGAACTGGGACAGCGGCGAATACCAGTGGGAGACCTACCATCTCGATGTGATGATGCCGTATGTCGAACAGCGCCTGCGCGTGCTGGGCGAAGGCCACCGTGCCGTTGCCGGCCCGTCGATGGGCGGCCACGGCGCGATGTACTACTCGGCACTGCGGCCGGGGCTGTTCCAGGCGGCGGCCGGTTTCTCCGGCGCGGTCGATTTCCTCGTGCTCGACCGCGGCAGCGCGGCGGTCGCATCGCTGCTGGGTCTGCCCCAGGGCCCGGTATGGGGCGATCCGGTCACCAACTTCCCGATGTGGCAGGCCCACGATCCGGGTACGCACATCGACGGCCTCGCGGGCATGAAAATCTACCTGAGCTCCGGCAACGGCCTGCCGGGCGGCCCGCACGACGAGCTCGGCTCGCCTGAGCTGTACGCGATCGAGCCGCTGCTGTACGTGATGAACCTGTCGTTTGCCGCAGCGCTGGCGCAGGCGGGCGTCGAGCACGAGACGAATTTCTACGGGCCCGGCTTCCATGACTGGCCGTACTACCGAGACGCCTTCGCCTGGGCCCTGCCGAAGTTGATGGACGCGATCGCGCCCTAAGACGCTTCAGCGCGCCAACAGGTCGCCCAGGCCGGCGATCACATCGTCGAGAATCTGCGCCATCTCATCGCGCAGTTGCCGTGCATGTGCCGGCCAGCCGTCCGCGGCCGCCAGCAATGCCGCCGGCTCGGTCAGACGCGTCGATGTGCGGCGCAGCGCCCGCTCGATGCCGTCGACGGTGCCGTAGGAGCGCAGCAACTCGGCGAAGCTCGCCGCCTGCGGCGGCCTGCCGCCGGCCTGCTCGAACCAGGTCGCGCTGGCCGCCACTGCCACTGCGCTGCGCGTGCAGAACGCCGGCAGGCTTTCCTCGCTGTAGCGCGCCCAGTCCTGCGCGAGCGCATAGTCGCCGGCGAGATCGAGGACGATGCCGGAGTATCTTCGCGAGGCGGCGGAAAAGCCCTGCCGATGCGCCTGCAGCAGCGGGTGGCGATCGGTCAGCGCGTCGATGCGCCGATGAATGCGGATGCCGCGCTCGATCTCGGCCGGGTAGGCCGACAGATCGGCACCGCGAACGACGTCTCCCAGAATGGCGCCCGCTTCCGAAGTCTGCGTGCGCCGCGCAATCAGCAGATGCGCGAGAAAGTTCACGCCACGGGGAACTCAAAGGGTTTGGCCATGACATTGTCGCGGCCCTTGTCCTTTGCGGCGTAAAGCAGTTCGTCGGCTGCGTTGACGATGATGGCGGGCGTGGTCTGCGCGGTCGGAATCAGCCAGGTGAGTCCGGCGCTGGCGGTGACCTTCAGGGGCACGGCCTGTTCCGACAGCGAGATGTCCATCTGGCGGATGTGTTCGAGCACCTGTTCGGCGCGTTGCTTCGCCGTGCGCTCGTCGATGTCGTACCAGGCGAACAGCACCTCCTCTCCGCCGAAGCGGACGACCAGATCCGAGGGGTGCCGCTTCGGTTCGCTGCGCAAGGTCGTGCCGAGCGTGCGCAGCACTTCGTCGCCGACCAGATGGCCGTAGCCGTCGTTGATGCTCTTGAAATGATCCACATCGAGCAGCACGACCGCGACCGTCTTCTGCTCGCGCTCGGCGTCGGCCAGCATGCGCGGGAAGATGCGATTGAATTCCTGACGGCGCGCGAGGCTCGTCAGCGAATCGGTGCGCGCCAGGTGCGAGGCGCGCCGGCTGTACAGCCAGGCCAGCCGCGCCAGACGCTCCAGCGTATAGGCCGCCGTCACCGCGATCACCGCCATCAGCACCAGGCCGTAGAGATCGACGATCTCGGCCGGATCGTGCGGTCCACTGCGCAGCGCGTTCCAGATGTCGGCGCCCGAGAAGAGCGCGGTGCCGAACAGCACGCGCTGCCAGCTGTAGCCGCCGAATACCGCGAGGGCGACGATGATGATGCCGAGCAGATGGATCGGATAATCCATCGATCCGGCGCGATCGAGATCGCGCATCCACAGCGCGCAGCTGACGGCGGCGACGGCTGCCGCGGTCTGCACCACGCCCGAGATGGCGCGGGGTGCGTTGAACAGCAGTGTGGCGAAAGCGATCAGGTTGAGCGGCGCGACGAGATACGACGAGATCAGCCGGACGATCGGGAAGACCTCCGGCGAGATCGTGAACAGCAGACCATTGCTGATCGGCGAGAAGCCAAAGGCGAGTGCAAAGATCAGATACAGCCAGGCGCGCGGCGCGCGATAGCGGCGCCGATGGTGAGCGCGAAAACGCGCTTCCAGCGTTTTGCTGAGGCGCTGATCCGGCTGCGCGCTTGTCGCGGCAGCGCCTATGTCGAAGCTATCCACGAACTCTGTCCCGGCCCTTCCGCCAACGCCAAACTGGTCAGCTGCGTCGGGATCTAGGTCGTAATTTTTTGGGTCCCAGCCGCAGAAACATCAGCTTAGCACGCGGTCGACCAGGCCCCAGGTCAGGGCGGTTCTGGCCTTGACGACTTCCCCGGAAAGGGCCATCCAGGCGGTCCGCTGCCGCCCGATCCGGCGCGCAATGCTGATGCAGCCGCCGGCGCCGGGGATCAGCCCGTACTTGAGCTCCGGCAGCTGGAACCAGGCGTTGGGCCGGGCCTCGACGATGCCGGCAAAGG
This sequence comes from Fontimonas sp. FW305-C-3, assembly GCF_058783185.1. Taxonomy (NCBI): domain Bacteria; kingdom Pseudomonadati; phylum Pseudomonadota; class Gammaproteobacteria; order Nevskiales; family Nevskiaceae; genus Fontimonas; species Fontimonas sp. FW305-C-3. The sequence goes on from NZ_JBYSYK010000001.1 coordinate 638,392, forward strand.
CCGGAAACTCGATGCCGCTGCCGATGCAGGCGCCATGAACCGTGACGGTCACGCGCGCGGCGCAGCGCGCCAGCAGGCGCCCCGGCAGCGCGACGCTGCGCACCAGATGAGCGGTGGCCGTGTCCGGCGCGGAGCCGAACTCGCTGAGATCGCCGCCGGTCGAGAAACACTTGCCGAGCGCGGACAGCTGAACGTCGCGGATCGTGTCGTCGCCGACAATCAGCTGCAATGCTTCGCACAATGCGTCGCGCATCTCCACCGACATGCCGTTGCGGTTGGAAGCGCGGTTGAGCTGCAGCTGCAGCCGCGCGCCGTCGCGCGCGATCAGCACGGCCGGGCCCTCGTCGCTGATCAGCGGCGCCGGGCCGCCTTCGTCCAACGCCAGCCAGCGGCGGAACTCGGCGCCGGACTGCAGCGTGGCGTAGGCGAGCGACTCGGCGACCAGCGCGTCCTCAAGGTTCATGCCTTCGCTGATGCGCAACAGCTGCACCAGGACCGTCGCCGCGCGCGGGCAGCGTTCGATGTTCGCCAGCAGCGGCGCGGCGGCCGCCAGGTTATCCACGCAGGTATCGCAGGCGTGCGCGAGCATCGTATCCGCCGAGCCGAGCGCGATGACCGGGCATGGCAGGCTGCGCAGCAGGCGCCTGACCGGACTTTGAAGTTCGTCGGGCGGCGCGTCGTTGGCATCGACCAGCAGGCAGACCGCGTCGTCCAGCGCGGACAGCGACGGCATCGTCGCCGGTTGCCGCACCCACAGGGCGAGTTCCTCGGCGTTGGCGATCAGGTACGGCAGCATTCGCAGGTCTAGCGTTCGCCGCGCTTGAGCAGCGAGAAGAACTTGTACGAAGGATCGGCCGGTCCCGGGACGCCGATGTGCGCGCCCGCCAGGAAGGGATGGTCAAGCCGTACGGCCGATGGCGTGGCGGGATACGCCCAGTCCGCGACGATCGCGCGATGGCTGAACTTCCACACGCCGGCGCGCTTTTCGTACCTGTCGAAGTAGCGGCCGCCGATCAGCACGTCGAAGCCTTCGCCCTCGTCCTTAACCTTGTGGAACGCGAGGATGTAGACCTCACCCTCGCCGCGATCGCCGTCGAGCTTGATGTTCACCGTCGTCACGTTGTGATGGAGGATCGCCATACCGGCCTGGATCGCCGGCAGCTTGTCGATGAACTCCATCGCCGGGCCATTGGAGAAATGGCCGTGGTCGTCGATCGCGTCCTCGTGATACAGCGAGCGCATCTTGTCGAAGTCGTGGCGGTCCGCCGCATTGGCGTAGGCATTCAGGAGTTCGTAGATCGCCTGCTTGTCGAGCAGTTCGTCGAGCTGCTGGTCGCGTGTCTTGTTCTGCATCGGCGTGTCTTGCATCAGCGGGGCTCGCTTCCATCGGGATTGCGGTTGCGCAGGATCGTCAGGCCGATCAGGCGCGAGACGACGACGGCAACATAGCCGACGCCGGCGAACTGTTCGAGCATCACCAGCACGCGCGCCGGCGACGAGACCGGCAGCACGTCGCCAAGGCCGACCGCGGACAGCGTCGTGAAACTGAGGAACAGCAGTTCGATCCAGCGGCGCGGCCGCTCCGGCTCGATGAAGCCGGCGAAGCTGCCCGGGTAGAGTTCCTGGCATAGCAGGAACGCGTAGGCGAAGCCCCAGGCGAGCAGCGTGAAGGTGGCGCCGGCGGCGAACAACTCGTCGGAGGTCACGCGCTGATCGGCCATCATGTAGGCGATCAGGCTGGTGGCGGTATAGAAGTAGAGCAGCACTTCGAAGGGCAACGCGGCCAGCAGCAGCGTCGAGTTGTCCAGCGTGCCGGCGAGCAGGGCACAGATCAGCGCCGGACCCGCGAGCAGCCAGGCGGGCCAATTCGGCAAGGGGCTGCGGCGGATCGCCGCCACCGACAGCATCAGCACCGCGATGCCGAAGGCGCCGAAGATCGTGCGGCCATTGGGCCGGCCATCGAACAGCGGGAACAGCACCAGGCTCAGCAACTGCGTGCCGAGCAGGAAGGCCGACGGGTGTCGGCGTACGACCAGACTCCAATGCAGCTGCATGCGTCGCTTCCTGCGGCGGTGGGCGGGGAGCCGCGAAACTAGCACGCCGAAAGCATCGCCGGAGTGACCTCACCTAAATGGGTGAGTCATACTCACCACGATCGGGCTAGGCTCGGTTCATTGTCCCGCAGTCCGTTGCGGGCACCCTCTTTTTTGCATTTCCGCAGGAGCTTCTTCGATGAGCGAACCCGTCCTGATCGAGCGCCGTGGCCTCGCGCAATGGATCATCATCAATCGCGAGGAGCGCCGCAACGCGCTCAATGAAGAGGTCGTCAAGACCATCGCCCGCGGCGTTCGCGAGGCGATCGATGGCGGTGCGCGTGCGGTCGTCATCACCGGCGCCGGCGACAAGGCCTTCTGCGCCGGTGCGGATCTGGCCAAGGGCGTCAAGGGTTTTGCGTTCGCGGTCGACTTCGCGCGGCCGAAGCACTACATCGTCGATCTGTTCAAGCTGCTGCAGGAATGCCCGCTGCCGGTCATCGCGCGCGTCAACGGCCACACGATGGCGGGCGGCTTCGGCCTGCTGTGCGCCTGCGACATGGCGATCGCCGCCGACGACATCCGCATCGGCACGACCGAATCGAAGATCGGCCTGACGCCGATGATGATCCTGCCGTACATGATCCGCGTGCTGCCGCCGCGCAAGCTGCAGGAGATGTGCATCACCGGCGAGCAATTCAGCGCCGCCGAAGCATTGGAGTGGGGCGTGCTCAACTACGTCGTGCCGCGCGCCGAACTCGACACCAAGCTCGACTGGCTGCTGGCGCGCACCGTCGACAAGTCGCCGACCGCGATCCGCCTCGGCAAGCAGGCCTTCAACGCGACGCGCGACATGTCGCTGCGCGAGGCGCTCGAGTTTGCGCAGGCCATGGTGCCGGTGATGTCGAGCACCGAGGACGCCAAGGAAGGCATGGCGGCGTTCCAGGAAAAGCGCACGCCGAACTGGACGGGCAACTGATCCATGCGCGACCAGGTTCGCATCGGCTGCGGCGCCGGTTTCTGGGGCGATTCCGCCGAAGGCCCCAAGCAGCTCGTGAATTCCGGCGAGATCGACTACCTCGTGCTCGACTATCTGGCCGAGATCACGATGTCGCTGCTCGCCAAGGCGCGCGCGAAGGATCCGAATGCTGGTTACGCAACGGACTTTCCCGGCGTGGTCGCCAGCCTCGCCGCGAAGATCAAGCAGCAGAACATCAAGCTCGTCACCAATGCCGGCGGCGTCAATCCGCAGGCCTGCAAGGCGGCGATCGAAGAGAAGCTCAAGGCGCTCGGCGTCGAGCTGAAGATCTCCATCGTCACCGGCGATGATCTGCTGCCGCGTGCAGCCGACTTCGCCGACGTGAAGGAGATGTTCAGCGGCGACGCGATGCCGGCCAAGCTGTGGAGCATGAACGCCTATCTCGGTGCGTTCCCGATCGCGCAGGCCCTCGCGGGCGGCGCCGACATCGTGCTGACCGGCCGCTGCGTCGACAGCGCGATCGTGCTCGGTCCGCTGATCCACGAATTCGGCTGGCAGGCGCAGGAGTACGACAAGCTGTCGGCCGGCAGCCTCGCCGGCCATGTCATCGAATGCGGTGCGCAGGCGACTGGCGGCGTGTCGACCGATTGGGAAGCGGTTGTCGAGGATTGGGATCGCATGGGTTTCCCGATTGCGATCTGCAAGCCGGATGGCAGCTTCATCACGACCAAGCCGGCGAACACCGGCGGCCGCGTGACGGTCGAAACCGTCGCCGAGCAGATCGTCTACGAAATCGGCGATCCGACGGCCTATCTGCTGCCGGATGTCAGCTGCGACTGGAGCCAGTTGCAGCTCAAGCAGCTGAGTGCGCATCAGGTTGAAGTCACTGGTGCGCGCGGTCGTGCACCGAGCGACAGCTACAAGGTTTCCGCGACCTACCAGGACGGCTTCCGCTGCTCGTCGACAATGATGATTGGCGGCGTCGACGCGGTGCGCAAGGCCGAAGCGGTGGCGGCGGCAATCCTCAAGCGCACGCGGCGGATGTTTGCCGAGCGCGGTCTTGCCGACTACCAGCGCACCGATGTCGAAGTGCTCGGCAGCGAGGCGAACTGGGGCGCGAACGCGCGCCGCCGAGATACGCGCGAAGTCGTGCTGAAGATTTCGGTGCAGCACGCCGACAAGGCCGCGTTGGAAATCTTCGGCCGCGAGTTCATTCCGCCGGCGACGGCGATGGTGCAGAGCATCACCGGCTTCGCCGGTGGCCGGCCGACACCGGCACCGCTGGTGCGGCTGTTTTCGTGCCTGGTGCCGAAGTCGAACGTGCGGATCGAGGTCGATGGCGCCGCATTCAGTTCCCCTCTCCCGCTTGCGGGAGAGGGGCCAGGGGAGAGGGCCGTCGATGCCATCGGCGGAACGGCGCCGCCGCCCTCTCCCTCGATCCCTCTCCCGCAAGCGGGAGAGGGAAGCACAACAGTCCCGCTCATCAAGCTCGCCTATGGCCGCTCCGGCGACAAGGGCAACTCGGCGAACATCGGCGTTCTCGCCCGCAAGCCGGAATATGTCCAGATCCTGCGCGAGCAGCTCACCGCCGATGCGGTGAAGCAATACTTCGCGCACTTCGTCGAAGGCAAGGTCGAACGTTTCGAGATTCCCGGCCTCAGCGGCTTCAACTTCTTGATGCACAGCGCGCTCGGCGGCGGCGGTGTGGCCTCGCTGCGCTACGACCCGCAGGGCAAGATGCTGGCGCAGGTGCTGATGGACTTCCCGCTCCGCGTACCGGCGGGGCTGGTCTGAGCGTGGCGCGCAAGCCGCAGCGGACGCACGCGCCGCGCCTCGCGCGCGAGGATCGCATCGACGCGATCCGTATCGCCGCGCGTGACCTGTTCTGCGAGAAAGGTTACGAAGCGGTCGCGATGGCGGAGATTGCCGCGCGCGTCGGTTGCGTCGAAGGTCTGCTGTACAAGTACTTCGCAACCAAGCGCGAGCTGCTGCTGCAGGTGCTCGAACACTGGTACGAGGAGATGTTCGGCGACTACTCGCGCGAACTTGCCGGCGTCACCGGCCATCGTGCGCGCCTGCATCTGCTGGTCTGGCGCCATCTGCGCACGGTGCGTGAGTACCCGTTGCTGTGCCGCCTGATGTTCCGCGAAGTGCAGTCGGAGCATGACTACCGCGGCACCGTGCTGCATGGCTTGAACCGCCGCTATACGCAGCTGCTCGTCGATGTCATCGAGCAGGGCGTGAAGGCCGGCGAGTTCCGCAGCGACATTCCATCGGGTCTGATGCGCGCGATGGTCTACGGCGGCATCGAACATCACAGCTGGAACTATGTCTGCGGTCGTGGCGATCTCAACATCGACGCGATCGCCGACCAGATCGTCGCCGTTCTCTGCGAAGGCATGAGTCCGTCCATCACTACAAAGCACACAAACCACAAGGTTCAAGCATGAGCCAGGAAACAACATCCCCAACGCAGCGCCTGCCGGACACAGCGAGCTGGCCGTTCAAGACCGTGCTGATCGCCAACCGCGGCGAGATCGCGGTGCGCGTGCTGCGCACGGTGAAGAAGCTCGGCCTGAAGGGCGTCGTCGTCTACCACGCCGCCGATCGCGGCACGCTCGCGGTCAAGATGGCCGACCAGGCGATCGAGATCACCGGCAGCACGCCAGTCGCCGCCTATCTCGATGGTGCGCAGATCATTGCTGCCGCGAAGGCCAGCGGCGCCGGTGCGATCCATCCCGGCTACGGCTTCCTGTCCGAGAACAAGGGGTTCTGCGCAGCGGTCGAGGCGGCGGGCATCCGCTTCATCGGCCCGACGCCGGAGCAGATCGACCTGATGGGCGACAAGGTGCGTGCGCGCAACTACGTCGAGAAAGCCGGTTTCCCGGTCGCGCCGAGCGCGATCGAGGATGACGATCCGAAAACCTTCGTCGAACGCTCGCGCAAGGTCGGCGCGCCGCTGCTGATCAAGCCGTCCGCCGGTGGCGGCGGCAAGGGCATGCGCATCGTCCGCGACCTCGCGATCCTCGAACAGGAAATCGAGCGCGGCCGCAGTGAAGGCCAGCGGTACTTCGGCGACGGCCGTCTGTACTGCGAGCGCTACATCGAGAACCCGCGCCACATCGAGGTGCAGGTTCTCGGCGATGGCCAGGGCAATGTCGTGCATGTGTTCGAGCGCGAGTGCTCGGTGCAGCGCCGTTTCCAGAAGATCGTCGAAGAGACGCCGTCGCCGGCGCTCGACGCCGCGCTGCGCGAGAAGATCTGCGAAACCGCAGCCGGCATTGCCCGCGCACTGAACTACCGCAACGCCGGCACCGTGGAGTTCATCTTCGGCCAGGGCGGTGAGTTCTACTTCCTCGAAATGAACACGCGCCTGCAGGTCGAGCATCCGGTGACCGAAGAAATCACCGGCATCGATCTGGTGCTGCAGCAGCTGCGCGTCGCCGCTGGCGAGAAGCTCGGCTACGCGCAGGCCGATGTGAAATCGTCTGGACACTCGATCGAGTTCCGCATCTACGCCGAAGATGCCGCGCGCGGCTATACGCCGACGACCGGCCCGATCCTCGTGCTGCATCCGCCGCAGGGCGAAGGCGTGCGCTGGGACAGCGGCGTGCTGCAGGGTGGCGAGGTGACCTCGGCGTTCGATCCGATGATCGCCAAGCTGATCATCCGCGGCAGCGACCGCAACGACGCGATCGCGAAAGCCGACAAGGCCCTGCGCGACACCGTGCTGCTCGGCTGCAAGACCAACACCGCGTTCCTGCGCCGGCTGATCGCGCATCCGGCGTTTGTCGCCGGCGATGTGCACACCGGCTTCCTCGATGCGAATCCGCAGATCGCGGCCGAGCCGGCATTGCCGGCGGAAACGCTGCAGGCGCTGCTCGGCGCGGCGGGCCTGAGCACGCGGCCGATGCGTGACGTGGCCGATGCCGTGCCTGACATGCACGCGGCGATGGGCGGCTGGAGAAACTAATGCACCACGCATTCAAACTTGGTGACGACGTCCATAACGTCGAACTGTCGCGCTCCGCGACGGCGTATCGCCTGCACCTCGGCGACCAGCTGCTCGACATCGACCTCAAGACCGGCGCCGATGGCCGCGCCTGGCTGACCATCGGCGAGCGCCATGTCGAAGTCGTCATCGCGACGCGCGGCGACGATGTCTTCGTGCATCTCGACGGCGAGGCGTATCAATTGCGCTACCAGCATCCGCTCGATCGCCTGGCCGCGGCGGGCGGCGGCAGCGCGGAGGACAACATCCGTGCGCCGATGCCGGGCAGCATCGTCAGCGTTTCGGTCAAGGCCGGCGACGCGGTGACGAAGGGCCAGAACCTGCTGGTGATGGAAAGCATGAAGATGGAAACGACGATCGCCGCGCCGCGCGACGGCGTGATCGCCGCGGTGACCTACGACAAGGGCCAGACCTTCGATCGCGATGCACTGCTGCTGAGTCTGGAACCGCTGGAGGCCAAGAAGTGAAGCGCATCGAATCGAAGTTGAACACCGCCTCCGCGGATTTCCAGGCGAACCTCGAGCACAACCGTCGGCTTGCCGAGGAGTTCAAGGAAAAGCAGGACAAGGTTCGCCACCAGCGTCCGCAGCGCGACATCGACCGCCTGCGCGACCAGAAGAAGCTGCTGGTGCGTGAACGTCTGCAGTTGCTGCTCGATCCGGGCACGCCGTTCCTCGAGTTCTCGTCGCTCGCCGCGAACGATGCCTATGATGGCGACGTGCCGGGTGCGGCCTGCGTGACGGGCATCGGCATCGTTTCGGGCCGCGAGGTCGTCATCAATGCCGGCGATGCGTCGGTCAAGGGCGGCGCTTGGTATCCGCTGACGGTCAAGAAGACTGTGCGCGCGCTCGACATCGCGATTGAGAACCGCCTGCCGGTGGTTCATCTCTGCGATTCGGCTGGCGGCTTCCTGCCGCTGCAGGCCGATCTGTTCGCCGACAAGTACATGGCCGGCCGCATCTTCCGTAACCAGTGCATGCTGTCGAAGATGGGTGTGCAGCAGGTGTCGGTCGTGCTCGGCCACTGCACGGCGGGCGGCGCGTACGTGCCGGGTCTGTCGGACTACAACGTGATCGTTCGCGGCACCGGTGCGATCTTCCTCGCCGGCCCACCGCTCGTGAAAGCGGCGACCGGTGAAGACGTCACGGTCGACGAGCTCGGCGGCTGCGACATGCACACCAGCGTGTCCGGCACTGCCGACTATCCGGCCGGCAGCGAAGAGGAGGCGATCGCGATCGCGCGCGACATCGTCGCGCAGTTCAAGCGTCCGCAGAAGTCGCACATCGAATGGCAGCAGCCGGAAGCGCCGTACTACGACGGCAGCGAGCTGTACGGCGTGCTGCCGCGCGACATCAAGGCGCAGTTCGACATGCGCGAAGTCATCGCGCGCCTGGTCGACGGCTCGCGCTTCCACGAGTACCAGCCGAACTACGGCAAGACCCTGATCTGCGGCTACGCGCACCTGTGGGGCTACAAGATCGGCATCCTTGCCAACAACGGCGTGCTGTTCAACGACAGCTCGCTCAAGGGCGCGCACTTCATCGAGCTCTGCAACCAGGGCCGCGTGCCGATCCTGTTCCTGCAGAACATCACCGGCTTCATGGTCGGCCGCGAATACGAGCGCCGCGGCATCACCAAGGACGGCGCCAAGATGATCATGGCGGTGTCGAACTGCGAAGTGCCGAAGTTCACCGTGATGTGCCACGGCTCCTTCGGCGCCGGCAACTACGGCATGAGCGGCCGCGCCTTCGACTCGCGCTTCCTGTTCTCCTGGCCGCATTCGCAGATCAGCGTGATGGGTGCCGAGCAGGCCGCGAACACGCTCGCCGACGTCAAGATCCGTCAGCTCGCCAAGCAGGGCAAGAAGCTGACGCAGGCCGACATCGACGCGATCCGCGACCCGGTGCTCGGCGAGTTCAAGCGCAAGCAGAGCGCGTACTACACAACCTCCGAGATCTGGGACGACGGCATGCTCGACCCGATCGACACCCGCAACGCGCTCGGCATCTCGATCTCGGCGGCGCTGAACACGCCGATCGGCGATCCGCGGTATGGCGTGTTCCGGATGTAACAAACCAGCCATGAAGCAGAGGCTGCGGGCAGGCGCGAGCGGTTATTCCTTCAAGGAATGGAAGGGCGCGTTCTATCCGCAGAAGATCCGACCTGACGCGATGCTGGCCTATTACAGCGAACGCCTGCCGACGGTTGAACTCAATGCCAGCTTCTATCGCTTGCCGGGCGCGGCGCAGTTCGAGAAGTGGGCGGCGACGGTGCCGGAGGACTTCTGTTTCGCCGTCAAGGCGCCGAAGCAGATCACCCACGTGACGCCGTTGCGGCCGGAGTCGGCGGACCTGCTCGCGCAGTTCTGCACGAACACCGCCGCGCTCGGCGACAAGTGTGGACCCTTGTTCTTCCAGCTGCCGCCGTATCTTAAGAAAGACGCTCCGCGCCTGCGCGACTTTCTGCAGTTGCTACCGACAGATCGTCGCGCCGCCTTCGAGTTTCGCAACGACACCTGGTTCTGTGACGAGATCTACGCGCTGTTGCGTTCGCAGGGCGTCGCGCTGTGCCTGAGCGAACGCGAGGACCATGCGCCGCCGCCGCTGGTCGAGACGACGGACTGGGGCTATCTGCGTCTGCGGCTGGAGAATTACGAGCAGGCCGACCTGGAGCGCTGGGTCGAGCGCATCTCGGCGACGTCATGGACCGAGGTCTATGCCTATTTCATGCACGAGCCGACTGCGCCGGCCTATGCGCAACAGCTGATGGATTGCGCGAAGCGCGGCTGAGTGCTCAGCGATCCCGATACTGCGGCGCGCGCTTGTCACGAAATGCCGCGACCGCTTCCTGGTGATCCGCAGTTTCCGTCAGCATCACCTGCTGACGGTTCTCGATCATCAGCGCGGTGTCGAGGCTTGGTGCGTCGACGAGCGCGTTGAGGCTTTCCTTGGTCATCCGCAGGCCGAGCGGTGAGGCCTTGAGCATATCGCCGGCGAGCGCGAGCGCGGTATCAAGCAGTTGCTCGGCGGCAATCACGTCGCTGACCAGGCCGACGGCCTTCGCGCGCGCGGCGTCGATGAAACGACCGCTGAGCAACAGCTCCGATGCGACCGACAGTCCAACGAGCCGCGGCAGCAGATAGCCCGAGCCCATGTCGCAGCCGCCGAGGCCGATGCGCAGGTAGGCGGCATTCATCCGCGCGTCCGGCGTTGCGTAGCGCACGTCGGCGGCCAGTGCGAGCGAGAAGCCGGCGCCGCAGGCCGCGCCCTGGATCAGCATGATCACCGGCTGTGGGCAGCTGCGGATCAGCTGGATCATCCGCGCGTAGCGGCGCTGCACATGATCCTGCCGGTGCGCGCGACCGGCATCGCCGGCAGCAAAGGCTTGCGAGCCCAGATCGGCGCCGGCGCAGAAGTGCTTGCCGGCGCTGCGGAAGATCACGACGCGCACCTGCAATCGTTGCGGCAACGCCTCGAAGTAGGCGATCAGCGATTCGACCGTGTCGGGATCGAGCACGTTGAGGGCATCCGCGCGATCCAGCGTGACGATCTCGATCGCATCGCGTGCTTCGATGCGCAGCGTCGGCGCGGCTTCAGTCATGGTCCCAGCTCCGGGATGCGGTGGATTCACACTATGCGGCCTGCCTGAAACCGGACCCTCGTCCGAACTGCCGAGGATCGGCCCCGCAGCGAGCCTAGACTGGCGCTTCATCGGGCGATCGGGGGAACGTTCATGTCGGGGTCGGAAATCTTCTATGTGTCGATCGGGCTGTTGTCGATTGCAGCCGTGTTCTGGCTCAACCGCGATCTGTACCGCGCGACACGCGGCTCGGCGTTCGAGTGCGCTTGCTACCTGATCGCGCTGCCTGCGCTGGTCATTGGCTGGTACTTCAACTTCCAGTACATGCGCGGCTACGGCGATCAGGTCGGCTGGTGGCATTGGACCACGCTGCTGTTCGTCAATCCGGCATCGGCCTCGGGCGGACAGGATCTGATCTTTGCCAACCTGCTGCTGTTCCCGATGTGGACGATCATCGACGCGCGGCGCAGCGGTATGCGTGTCGGCTGGTTCTACTTCGTCATGAGCCTGATCACCAGCTTCGCGTTCGCGATGGCGCTGTTCATGGCGGTCCGCGAGCGGCAGGTCCGGGCTGCGGCGGGGCGATCCCCGGCCGGGTAGGTGCGGCGGCGCGACGGCGGAGTAGACTCTGAACGCGGCGTCACCTTTGCCGGGGCGACCGCTCACGCACCTCTGGAGGAGGCACGAACAATGAAGAGCCCGATGCGGCATCTGCCGCTGTTGTTGCCCGTGGTCGTCGTTCTGGCGCTCGGCGCCTGCAAGCCCAAATCCGACACGCAGGCCGCACCACCGCCGGCGGCTGCCGAGACCCCGGTTGCCAAGGTCGACGCCGCGCGCCTGACCGCGGCGGACAGCGAGCCGGGCAGCTGGATGAGCTACGGTCGCAACTACAGCGAGCAGCGTTTCAGCCCGCTGGGTTCGATCAACAAGGACAACGTCGCCAAGCTCGGTCTTGCCTGGACCTACAAGCTCGATGTCGATCGCGCCGCCGAGGCGACGCCGATCGTCGTCGACGGCGTGATGTACGTGACCGGCGCGTTCTCGATCGTCTCCGCGCTCGATCCTGTCAGTGGCAAGGAACTGTGGAAATACGATCCGCAGGTCTCGCGCGATTTCGGCCGCAACGGTTGCTGCGGCGTTGCCAACCGCGGTGTCGCGGTGTGGAACGGCAAGGTCTACGTCGGCGTCTATGACGGCCGCCTCGTGGCGCTCGACGCGAAGAGCGGTGCCAAGGTCTGGGAAACCGACACGATCATCGACCGCACGCGCAGCTACACGATCACCGGTGCGCCGCGCGTCGTGAAGGGCAAAGTCATCATCGGCAACGGTGGCGCCGAACTCGGCGTGCGCGGTTACCTCGGCGCCTACGACGCCGAGACCGGCAAGCTGGCCTGGCGCTTCTTCACGGTGCCTGGCGATCCGGCGAATCCGCCGGAGAGCAAGGCGATGGAGATGGCGCAGAAGACCTGGTTCGGCGAGCAGTACTGGAAGCTCGGCGGCGGCGGTACGGTGTGGGATTCGATGGCCTATGACGCCGAACTCGACCTGCTTTACTTCGGCGTCGGCAACGGCTCGACCTGGAACCGCAAGGCGCGCAGCGACGGCAAGGGCGACAACCTGTTCCTGTCGTCGATCGTCGCAGTCAAGCCGGACAGCGGCGAGTACGTCTGGCACTACCAGACCACGCCCGGCGAGAGCTGGGACTACACCGCAACGCAGAGCCTGATCCTCGCGGAGCTGCAGATCGACGGCAAGCCGCGCAAGGTCATCATGCAGGCGCCGAAGAACGCGTTCTTCTACGTCATCGACCGCGCGACCGGCGAGCTGCTGTCGGCAGACAAGTACTCGACCGCGAACTGGGCGTCGCATGTCGACATGAAGACCGGCCGCCCGGTCGAGACCGCCGATGGCGACTGGACCACCGGCCCGAAGCTGGTGTTTCCGGGGCCGCTCGGCGCGCACAACTGGCAGCCGATGTCGTTCAGCCCGCAGACCGGCCTGGTCTACATCCCGATGCAGGTCGCGCCGGCGTTGTACGAGCCGGACAACGATCAGAAGTACGCCGGCAAGGGCCGCTGGCACCTTGGCGCCAAGCCGCTGACGCTGCCGGAGAACCCGGCGGAGATGGCCGGCGTGCAGGGTCTGTACAGCGGCCATCTCGTTGCCTGGGATCCGGTCGCGAAGAAGGAAGTCTGGCGTCAGGACTACGTGACGATCTGGAACGGCGGCACGCTGCCGACCGCCGGCGGTCTGGTGTTCCAGGGCACCGCCGACGGCCGCTTTGTCGCCTACGACGCCGCCAAGGGCGGCAAGCTGTGGGAGACCGCGGCGAACAGCGGCGTGATGGCCGGGCCGATGAGCTACGAGATCGACGGCGTGCAGTACGTCAGCGTCGCGGCCGGCTGGGGCGGCGCGTTCCCGCTCGCGCTTGGCGGCCTGTCGAACGTCGTCAAGGTACAGCCCGAGGCGCGCATCCTGACCTACAGGCTCGGCGGCACCGCGCAGCTGCCGGCACCGCAGAACAAGCTGGTCGAGCTCGGCGAGCTGCCGCCGGTGACCGCGGATGCGGCGACGATTGCCAAGGGGCGCGATCTGTACAACGGCGTCTGCGGTGTCTGCCACGGTCTCAGCGTCATCGCCGGCAGCGAGCTGCCGGACCTGCGTTATCTGTCGGCCGAGAAACACAAGATCTTTTCCGGCATCCTCGCCGGAGCGTTCGCGCAGAAGGGCATGCCGAGCTTCTCCGACATGCTGACGCCGGAAGACGTCGAGGCGATCCACCAGTACGTGATCCAGCGTTCGCATGATCTGAAGAAGGAACTCGCGGCGGCGAAGCCGGAGAGCGCCGCGAAGTGAGTTTCCCTCTCCCCGCGTGCGGGGAGAGGGCAGGGTGAGGGGCAGGCGGGCGCCAATGCGGCTCATTGTGCCGACCCGAAAAGCCGCCCCTCACCCCAACCCTCTCCCCGTCAAACGGGGAGAGGGAGTAAGGGGCGTCAGTCGAGCCGTTTATGCACGCGTGACACCGCGACCACCAGCGCGACGACGACGAAGGCCGTCAACGCCGCAAGCGGCGGCCACAGATCGGCGAGGCTCGCGCCGCGCAGCATGATGCCGCGCACCAGGCGCAGGAAATGCGTCAGCGGCATGCCTTCGGCGATCCACTGCGCGAGCTTCGGCATGCCGGCGAACGGGAACATGAAGCCCGACAGCAGGATCTGCGGCAGGAAGGTCATCATCGTCATCTGCATCGCCTGGAACTGCGTGCGGGCGAAGGTCGACAGCAGCACGCCGAGCGACAGGCTGGCGACGATGAACACCAGCGATGCGGTGTAGAGCGCAAGCAGCGAGCCGCGCACCGGTACGCCGAACAGCAGCAGGCCCATCAGCAGGATCACCGTCGTCTGCAGCAGACCGATGCCGATGAAGGGCAGCACCTTGCCGATCGTCAGCTCCCACGGCGAGACCGGCGTCGCGATCAGCATTTCCAGATTGCCGCGTTCGCGTTCGCGGACCAGAGCCACCGACGTGAACAGCACCATCGTCATCGTCAGGATCACGCCGACGAGACCGGGAACTGTGTTGAATGGCGCGATGCGCGCGGGGTTGTAGAGATTGACGACCTCGACACCCGACACGTGCCGCGTCCAGCCGGCGCTGCCGTAGACCGGATACGCGGCGAGCTGGCGCGCAGCGGCTTGCACGACCTGATCGGAGCCATCGACGACGATCTGCATCGCCGGCCGGTCGCGACGCTCAAGACGCGCCTCGAAATCCGCCGGGATTACCAGCGCGGCACTGATGCGGCCTTCGCGCATCAGGTCGTCGATCTGCGCCGGCGCCGACAATCTTGTCTGCAGATTCATGACCTGCGTCGCCGAGATACCGGCGATCAGCTCGCGCGAGCGCGCCGTGTTGGCCTGATCGAGCACGGCGGCGTCGAGATGACGCACGTCCATGTTGATCGCGTAGCCGAACATCACCAGTTCCATGATCGGAATGCCGACGATCATGCCGAAGGTCAGCTTGTCGCGCCGCAGCTGTCGCAACTCCTTGAGGACGATGGCGCCGAGTCTGCGCAGGTTCATTGCGCCTTCTCCCGCGCTTCGCGCCGCGTGGCGGCGACGAAGACGTCTTCGAGATTTGGTGTCGCCGCGCTGATCCGGCCATCGATGCCGGCCTTGCGCAGATGCTCGCGGATGCTCGCCTCGATGTCGTTGTCGCCCACTGCGAGTACGCGCAGCGACAGGCCGATCTGCGCGGTCGCCAGAATGCCGGGCAAGCTCTGCAGCGCGCGATGGGTCTCGCGCGGGCGATCGTTCTCGACGAGCAGCGTGCGGCCGGGCAGCTCGCTGATCAGTTCGTGCGGGCTGCCGTCGGCGACGAGCTGGCCGTGATCGAGGATCGCCAGCCGCGTGCAGCGTTCGGCCTCGTCCATGTAGTGCGTCGAGACCAGCACCGTCGTGCCGGCATCGGCGAGCTCGAACAGTGAATCCCAGAAGTCGCGACGCGACTGCGGGTCGACTGCGCTCGTCGGTTCGTCGAGCAGCAGCAGGTCGGGCTTGTGCAGCACTGCGCCCGCCAGTGCGAGCCGCTGCTTCTGGCCGCCGCTCATCGTGCCGGCCAGCTGATCGCGCAACTCGCGCAGGTGGTAGTGCGTCAGCAGCTCATCGATGCGCGTGCGTGTCTCGGCGCGCGGCAGTCCGTGAACCGCCGCGAGAAAGTCGAGGTTCTCCAGCACGCTGAGGTCTTCGTACAGCGAGAAGCGCTGCGTCATGTAACCGATGCGCCGCTTCAGCGCCTCGGCATCTTCCGGAATTCGGTGACCCAGCACCGTGATGTCGCCGCCGCTCGGCAGCAACAGACCGCACAGCATGCGGATCGTCGTCGACTTGCCCGAGCCATTCGGCCCGAGAAAACCGTAGACCTCGCCGCGGCGGACGTTGAGATTGAGCTGATCGACCGCGAGGTGATCGCCGAAGCGCTTGCTCAGGTTCTGCGCGCGGATGACGGTGGCGTCGTCAGTGTTGGCCATCGTCGTCACTGCGTCTGGCCTGAACCGGCAGACCAGCCGGCAGCTTGCTGTTGCCGTCGCCGCCCAGCAGCAGTTCGGCGCGATAGGCCAGGCGGCTGGCGTCGTCGCCCGTCAGCGCGTAGTACGGCGTGAAGCCGGGCTCGCTGGCGATGCTGCGCACGACGGCGCGGCGCGGTGCTTCGATGCCCTCGATCTCGACCTGCATCGCCATGCCGGGTTCGAGCGCGGCACGCTGGGTGGCGGGCACGAAGACGCGCGCATACGGCGCATCGCCGACCAGCAGGCTGACGACACTGGCGCCCAGCGGCGGCTGATCGCCCGGCTTGAACGGCAGCGCATCGACGCGGCCGGCGCGCGGCGCGCGGACGATCAGCCGATCGCGCTGCAGCTGTGCGGACTGCATGCTGGCCTGTGCCGCCGCGAGCTGTGCCGCGACCTGCTCCAGCTGCTCGGCGCGCGTGCCGTGCGTCAGTTCTTCCAGCTGCGCCTGGGCGGCGGCGCTGTTGGCGCGGCTCTGGTCGCGCGCGGCGGTGGCGCGATCAAGCGACGAGCGTGCGACGACCTCGCGCTTGCGCAGGTCGACGGTGCGTGCGTAGTCGCTCTCTGCGTCGCGCTGGGCCGCGCGCGCACTTTCGAGCGCGGCCTGTGCGGCGCTGATCGCCTCTGGGCGCGCGCCGTTGCTCAGTTCCGCAAAGCGCGCCTGCGCCTGCTGCAGGCCGGCTTGCGCCTGTGCGAGGCTGGCATCGGCGCGGCGGGTGTCGAGGGTCAGCAGTACCGCATCCGCCGCGACCAGATCGCCTTCGGCCACCGACCAGGACATGACCGGCTCGGCGGCTTCGGCGAGGACCGCGACGCGGTCCCACTCAAGGGTGCCGAGCAAGGGCGGCGGTTCCGATGTGCAGCTGCTCAGGCTCATGAGAACGAGCAGCGCGAACGACAGCGGGCGCGCGTCGGCAATCCGGAATCTAGGGCGCATGCGGATACTCCAGGGCACGCTGCAGCAGGGCGAGGGTGTGGGCTTGCAAGGCCTGATCGTCGATGTCGGAGGCATCGAAGATCTGGCGCCAGATCGACGCGGTGGCGAGCGGCATCAACGTCAGGCCGATCAGCGACACGACCAGCAGGCGCGGATCGAGTTTCGGATTGAGCCGGCCGCGCGACTGCGCGCTGGCAAGTCGTGCGGCGACCGCGCGCGGAATCTGCGGCGCCACGCTGGCGAGCATCAGCGCGCGCAGCGCGCCGCCTTCGGTGACGATTTCGCGGATCCACAGCGCCGGCAGCCAAGGGCGGCGCTGGACGAGCGTATGCACGGCCTGGACGAAGCTGGCGGCGAGCGTATCGACCTCGCTGCCGGCCGCCATCAAGGCGCTGCGCAGTTCGTCGATCGCCGGCAGCAGGCGGTTTTCGATGACGGCCTCGAGCAGGGCTTCCTTGCTGCCGAAGTAGTAGCCGATCAGTGCCGGCGTGACCTCCGCCGCGGCGGCGATCGTGCGCAGGTTGGCGTTGGCGATGCCCTGCGAGGCGTAGTGAAGGACCGCGGCATCGAGCAGGCGCTCGCGCTGATCGGTCGTCGTCGCGGCCACGCCGGAGGGTCGCCCGGGCCGGCGGGCCTGGGTGGACTTGCGCGTTGGCTTGGCGGTCCTAGGGCGGGTCACGGCGCAATATTATACGAACGAACAATTATTGCGCCAGCGGGGTTTCCCGCGCTGCGACACTCGCCCGGACGGATGACGCGAATGCCGATGGCTGGCCTACACTGCGCGTCCCCGAACTTTTCGTGTATCGCCATGACCCAGCCGTTGCTGCTTGCCCCTGCCGCAGGCCTGATCGTCTACAAGGACGTCAAGATCAGCCTGCGCAGCCGCTTCTTCTGCTGGGTGCTGAAGACAGTGCTGCGCCCGATGCTGGCGCGCGCGGTCCGCGGTTCTGACGAGAAGATCGCCAAGATCCAGCTGCTGACGATGAGCATGAAGTGCCCCAACACGCATGGCCTGCCGCTGGAGTACACCGTCGTCGGCCAGGTGCCTGGCCATGTGTTCGGCGATCTGCGCGACACCAGCAAGCCGGTGCTGCTGTATCTGCACGGCGGCGCGTTCATCCTGCCGGCCGCGCCGACCGCGCAGCTGGAGATGGCGGCGCACCTCGCCGCCAAAATCGGCGGCCATGCCTTCGTGCCGGACTACCGTCTCGCGCCGCGCAATCATTTTCCGTTCGCGTTGGACGACTGCGAGCGCTCCTATCGCGTGCTGCTCGACCTGGGCTTCCGCGCGGATCGCATCGTCATCGCCGGCGAATCCGCTGGCGGCAACCTGCTGCTTGGCACGCTGCAGCGCATCCGCAAACAAGGCTGGCCGATGCCGACCTGCGCGGTGCCGATTTCGCCGGCCACCGAGATGGGCCGCATCCATTCGCCGCCATCGCGGCCGATGCTGAAGAAGCGCGATGCGATCCTGCCGGTCGCGGCGCTGCAGCGCGTCGACGAGATGTACGCCGGCAACTGGGACGCGTCCGATCCGGAACTGTCGCCGCTATATGCCGACTGCACCGATTTTCCGCCGATGCTGATCATCGCGACCGACGCCGAAGTGCTGCTCGACGATGCGACGCTGTTCGCGCGTCGCGCGAAGGCGGCCGGCGTCGATGTGCGCTGCGAGATCTGGCCGCGCTTGCCGCATGCCTTCCCGCTGTTCCTGATGCTGTTCAAGGAAGCGCGTGACGTCCGGCAGGACATCGTCGCCTTCATGCGGCAGCACCTCAAGCTCAACTGATCATCGCCGGCACGAGGAGAGGACGATGACGCGCTATCACGACGAATACCGTCGATCGCTTCAGGACCCGGCCGGCTTCTGGGCCGAGCAGGCGGAGACGCTGCATTGGGACCGGCGCTGGGGTGCGGTGCTCGACACGACGCAGCCCGCCGCGCCGCAATGGTTTGCCGGCGCGCAGTTCAACACCTGCTACAACGCGCTCGATCGTCACATCGAGGCCGGCCGCGGCGAACAGGCCGCGCTGATCTACGACAGTCCGCTGACGCAGCAGCAGCGCAAATACAGCTATCGCGAACTGCGCGATGCGGTCGCGCTGTTCGCCGGGGCGATGCAGAAGCTCGGCGTCAAGGCCGGCGAGCGCGTCGTGATCTACATGCCGATGGTGCCGGAGGCGGCGATCGCGATGCTGGCCTGCGCGCGCATCGGCGCGGTGCATTCGGTCGTGTTCGGCGGCTTCGCCGCGCCGGAACTGGCGAAGCGTATCGACGCCGCGGAACCCGTATTGGTCATCTGCGCGTCCTGCGGCATCGAGCCGGGTCGCGTCATCGAGTACAAGCCGCTGGTCGATCAGGCGATCGAGCTGGCGGCCCACAAGCCGGCGCATTGCATCGTGCTGCAGCGCCCGCAGGTCACGGCGGCGCTGACGCCGGGCCGCGACCTCGAGTGGAATGCCGCGCAGGCCGGCGTGCAGCCGGCGCCATGCGCGCAGCTTGCCGCGACCGATCCGCTCTACGTGCTCTATACCTCCGGCACGACCGGCAAGCCCAAGGGCGTCGTCCGCGATCATGGCGGCCATGCGGTCGCGCTCAGCTATTCGATGAAGGCGGTCTACAAGGTCGGCGTCGGCGATGTGTTCTGGGCGGCGTCGGATGTCGGTTGGGTCGTCGGCCATTCCTACATCGTCTACGGCCCGCTGCTCGCTGGCTGCACGACGATCCTCTACGAAGGCAAGCCGGTCGGCACGCCGGATGCCGGCGCGTTCTGGCGCGTCATCGCCGAGCACAAGGTCAAGGCCTTCTTCACCGCGCCGACTGCGTTTCGCGCGATCAAGAAGGAAGACCCACGCGGCGAATTGCTGAAGCACTACGACCTCTCCTGCCTGGAGACGCTGTACCTCGCCGGCGAGCGCAGCGATCCGGACACGATCGTCTGGGCGCAGACGATGCTCGGCGTGCCGGTCGTCGATCACTGGTGGCAGACCGAACTTGGCTGGCCGGCGATCGCCAACTGCCAGGGCCTGACGCCGATGCCGGTCAAGCCGGGCTCGGCCAGCGTGCCGGTGCCGGGCTTCGACATCCAGGTGCTCGATGAGAGTGGCAAGCAGGTCGCCGCCGACGAGATCGGCAACCTCGCGATCAAGCTGCCGCTGCCGCCAGGCACGCTGACGACGATGTGGAACAACCAGCAGGGCTATGTCGACAACTACCTGTCGCGCTATCCCGGCTATTACCTCGCCGGCGACGCCGGCTACATCGATGCCGACGGCTATTGCTGGGTGATGTCGCGCATCGACGACATCATCAACGTCGCCGGCCATCGTCTGTCCACCGGCGCGATGGAAGAAGTGCTGTGCGGCCATCCGGATGTCGCCGAGTGTGCGGTCATCGGCGCGGCGGATGCGCTCAAGGGGCAGATTCCGGTCGGTCTGATCGTGCTGAAGTCCGGCGTGCAGCGGCCGGTCGAAACGATCACGCAGGAACTGGTCGGCCGGGTCCGCGAGCAGATCGGCGCGGTCGCCGCGTTCAAGCGCGCGCTGATCGTCCAGCGCCTGCCCAAGACCCGCTCCGGCAAGGTCCTGCGTGCGACGATGCGCTCGATTGCGGACGGCCAGCCCTATTCGGTGCCGGCGACGATCGACGATCCGAAGATTCTCGACGAAATCAGGCTTGCGCTCTCAAGCTAGGCGCTGGGTCGCGGAACCGCCGAAACAGCAGGCGGCGAAGATGACCGCCATGCGACAATAGGCGCCATGAGTTTGCAGCCCGCCCCCCAAGCGTCACCGCGCCGCGCCGTGTTCATCACTGGCGGCGGCAGCGGGCTGGGCGCGGCGGTGGCGCGGCGCCTGGCATCCGCGGGCTGGCGGGTCGGTATCGCCGGCCGGCGCCGCGAACCGCTGCAGGTGCTGGCGGCGGAGCTGGGGCCGGCCGTCGAGGCGACGACGCTCGATGTCAGTGATGCCGATGCCGTCAATGCGGCCATCAGCGCCTTCAAGCCGGATGCGCTGGTCTGCAGCGCGGCGATCATGGGCCGCGGCGATGTCTGGGAGCAGCTGACGCCGCAGCGTTTCGCCGAGGTCATGGCGATCAATGTCGGCGGGACTTTCCATGCCTGTCAGTCGGCGATGCGGCTGTGGCGCGATGCCGGCCTTGCGGGCGACATCGTCAATGTCAGCTCGCTCGGCGGCCTGCGCGGCATGCAGCGCTATTCCGGGTTTGGCGCCTACGCCACGTCCAAGCATGCGGTCGTCGGCATGACCGAGGCGCTGGCGCTGGAAGGCAGGCCTTACGGGATCCGCGTCAACGCGATCGCACCGGGCGCGATGCATACCGACATGATTGCCGCACTTGGCCTGAAACCGTCGACGACGCCGGAGCAGGTCGCGCCGACGGTGGAATATCTGCTCGATCGCACGCAGTCCGGCGTGATGAACGGCACGACCGTAGAAATTCACTGCAATGACGACTGACGCACCGATTGTCTACCTGACCCGCCGCGAGACGTTCTGCGCGGGGCATCGGCTGTGGTCGACATCGCTCAGCGATGCCGAGAACCGCGCGCTGTTCGGCCCTTGCGCGCATGACTACGGCCACGGCCACAACTATGTGCTGGAAGTGACGCTGCGCGGGACCATCGATCCGCAGACCGGCGTCGTCGTCAATCTCACCGAGATGCGCGACGCGACGCGCGATCTGATTCTCGACGATGTCGATCACCGGCATCTGAATCACGATTCGGTGCTGTGCAAAGGCTTGAATCCGACGGTCGAGAATCTGGCCGTGTTGTTCTGGAATGTGTTGCACGCCCGCTTCGGCGCCCTGTTGCATGAGGTGCGCTTGCAGGAGACGGAGAAGAACTGGGCGGTTTATCGGGGTGAGCGGGGCGAATGATGCGTAAGGTTTTGTTGGCCAGGGGAACGCTGTTGCTGGCGCTGACGGCGTTGGTGTCGGCACTGGCGTTGATCAGCTGCGGCGATGAAAGCCAGGTTGCGGTCGAGGTGCCGGTTTCGGCCGATGAGCCCGCCTTGGAAACCGACGCCGCCCTGCTGGAGAAGTCGCTGCGCTGCACGGATTTCACCCATCCCGACAAGCCTGCCGTGCTGCTGGTGCACGGCACGTTCACGGCGGGCTTCGAGCAGTACAACTGGACATACCTGCCGCTGCTCGCCGAGCGCGGCTACGACGTCTGCACGGTGACCTATCCGGACCGCGGCCTGGGCGACATGCAGGTGTCCGCCGAGTACATCGTCTACGCATTGCGCCGCATGCATGCGGAGACCGGCCGCAAGGTCGCCGTCATCGGTCACAGCCAGGGCGTCGCCGTGCCGCGCTGGGCGATCAAGTGGTGGGCCTCGGCGCGCAATGCGGTCGACGACTTCGTGCTGCTCGCCGGACCGAATCACGGCACCGAGCAGGTGACGCTCGGCGGTGTGTTCCCGATCCTCACCGCAGTGGGGCTGGTGCCTGAAGTGGTTTACCAGCTCGCGCCGGATTCGAAGTTCATGGCGGCGACCAATGCCGGCGACGAAACGCCGGGCGACATCTCGTATTCGGCGATCTACACCGCGATGGACGAACTGGTGCGACCGGTCGAGCCGGTACCGACCGCAGCGCTGGAATTCGGCCAGGAGAATCCGCAAGTCGCCAACATCCTGCTGCAGGACGTTTGCGCCGGCCGCATCGTCGATCACGTGACGATCGGCCTGACCGACCGGCTGACCTTCGATCTCGTCATCGACGCGCTCGAGCACGAAGGCCCGGCGAATGTTCTGCGTGCCGGCGGCTCCGGCCTCTGCGGTCTCGCGCCGATCGTGCCCGAGCAGATCGTCGCGCCGCAGGCGGTGCAGGGGCTGCTCTCGGCGCTGCGCGAGGAGCCGGCCAACGGCCTGCCGCAGCTGCACCCCGCCGACGGCGAGCCGCCGCTCAAGCCTTATGCGCAAGGCGCGGTTCCGGCGACTCCGACACCGTAGGATGGGCTGAGCATGGCGAAGCCCGTCGGCAGGCTGCCGACGGTGGGCTCCACACCGTTCAGCCCACTCTGCGGTTCTGTTCTGCTGCAAATGGTTGAGGTCAGGCACAACGGCGTGCTGGACACTTCATTGAGTTCAACGCTGTTTTATCGAGACGTATCCCCATGAACGAGGTTTCTTCCAAGACGGTCGTCATCGTCGGTGGCGGCCAGGCCGGCGGCGAAGTGGCGTCGGAACTGCGCAAGCTCGGCTTCGACGGTCGAGTCATCATCTTCGGCGACGAAGCATTCCTGCCGTACAAGCGCCCGCCGCTGTCCAAGGCCTATCTGGCCGGGACGATGACCGAAGAGCAGCTGTACACGATGCAGGCGGCGAGCCTGGAAAAGGCCAACATCGAGTATCGCGGCGGCATGGCGGTTGCGCATGTCGATCGCGCGGCGAAGACCGTCGCGCTGACCGATGGCACGACGCTGGCCTACGACCACCTCGTGTTCGCCACCGGTGGCCGGCCGCGCCCGATGCCGGTAGCCGGTGCGGATCTGCAGAACATCTTCCTGTTCCGCTCGATCACCGACGTGCAGAAGATTCGCACGCAGTGCGAGCCGGGCAAGCGCGTTGCCATTGTTGGCGGCGGCTTCATCGGCCTTGAAGCGGCGGCGGTCCTGCTCAAGCAGGGCCTCAAGGTCACCGTGCTGGAAGGTCTGCCGCGCGTGCTCGCGCGCGTGACCTGCCCGGAAGTGTCGGCCTTCTTCGAGCGCATGCATCGTGAGGCCGGTGTCGACCTGCGCACCGGCGTCCAGGTCAGCGGCTTCGAAGGCGACGGCGTCGTCGAGCGTGTGCGTTTGGGCGACGGCAGCGCGCTGGATACGGACTTCGTGGTTGTCGGCATCGGCCTGATTCCGAATGTCGAGCTGGCGATTGCCGCCGAACTCACGGTCGACAACGGCATCGTCGTCGACCAGTTCGCACGCACCGACGATCCGTTCATCTTCGCCGCTGGCGATTGCACCAATCATCCCAGCGACTTCCTCGGCCGTCGCGTGCGCCTCGAGTCGGTGCAGAACGCGATGGAACAGGGCCGCGCCGCGGCACGCAACATCATGGGCAAGAACGAGGCCTACCAGAACGTGCCGTGGTTCTGGTCCGATCAGTACGATCTCAAGCTGCAGATGGTCGGCGTGTCCGCCGGCTACGACCAGATGGTCCTGCGTGGGGATCCGGCCACGCAGCGCAACTTCGCGGTGTTCTATCTCAAGGAAGGCCGCGTCATCGCGGCCGATGCGATCAGCCGACCGCAGGATTTCATGTTCGCCAAGAAGATGGTGGCCGCCGGCGCGGTCATCGACCCGGCGCAGCTGGCGGACGAGAGTGTCGCGATGAAGACGCTGGTTGCCTGAACCAGCGGCTTGCGGAATCGGTAAAAACAACAAGGGGAGTCCGCATGCTGAGTCTGCCGGTGTCGTTGCCGTTTGGTCGCCGTACCCGCGTCGCCGTGCCGCGCAGGCTCGCGGCGATGACCCAGATCGACCGCGACGCCGAATGCGATCCGCGCGAACTGGATCTGCGGCCCAAGGCGATCGACGCGATCTGGCAGGCGACGGAGCGGCTGTACCGCACCGGATTGCAGCCGGCGATGACGCTGGTCATCCGCCATCGCGGCCGCATCGTCATGAAGCGTGCGATCGGCTGCCTGCGCGGCAACGGCCCGGGCGAACGTGGACCGCTGGTGCCGCTGTCGCCGGATGCGCCGCTGTGCCTGTTCTCGGCGTCGAAGTCGGTCAGCGCCTTGCTGATCCACAAGCTCGCCGAAGACGGCAAGCTGCGCCTCGACGATCTGGTCATCGATTACGTGCCGGAGTTCGCCGCCCACGGCAAGAACCGCGTGACGATCCGCCATCTGCTGTCGCATCGCGCCGGTGTGCCGGCGATTCCGGATGTGGAGCCAACGCCGGAACTGTTGCGCGACTGGGATCGCGCGGTGCAACTGCTGTGCGCGGCGAAG
Source organism: Fontimonas sp. FW305-C-3 (assembly GCF_058783185.1). Lineage (NCBI taxonomy): Bacteria > Pseudomonadati > Pseudomonadota > Gammaproteobacteria > Nevskiales > Nevskiaceae > Fontimonas > Fontimonas sp. FW305-C-3. Next base: position 662,983 of record NZ_JBYSYK010000001.1, read on the forward strand.
CCCTTCGATCCGCATTTCGAGCGCCAGGCGTATCACGCGCTGACCGCCGGCTACATCGTCGGCGAGATCGTCCGCCGCGTCAGCGGGCTCGATCTGCGCGATGCGCTGCGCCAGTGGATTGCCGAGCCGCTTGGCTGCACGCACCTGACGTACGGCCTGCCGGATCGCCGCCGCGACGACGCGCCGAATCACTGGATGACCGGGCCCAAGCCCTTCGGACCGCTGGCGCGCTACGTGCGCAACATCGTTGGCGTCGATTTCGATGCGGCCATCGCGGCGTCGAACACCGATGCGTTTCTGGCCTCGGTCGTGCCGGCCGGCAACATCTACGCGACTGCAGACGAAGCAAGCCGCGTGTTCCAGATGCTGCTCAACGGTGGCGAGTACGAAGGCCGCAGGGTCCTGCGCCGCGAAACCGTGCACGAGGCCATCCAGCCGGTCGGGCGTATCCAGTGGGACGGCACCCTGCGCGCGCCGATGCGTTTTTCTTCGGGCTTCATGCTCGGCGAGGAACCCTTCGGCCTGTTCGGGCCGCATTGCGGCCAGGCCTTCGGGCATCTCGGGTTTGTCTCGGTGCTCGCCTGGGCCGATCCGCAGCGCGACATCTCGGTGGCCTTTCTCAACACCGGCAAGTCCATCGCGCCTTCGGGCCTGTTGCGGCTGGCCGCGGTGCTCAACGCGATCGGCAAGGCGTTTCCGCAGCAGCGCTGAGTTTTACTCCAGCGCTTTGACGACGGTGAATGTCGCGCAATAGCCGTCGGCCGCAATCTCCTTGCTGGAGATGGGTTGCGGCTCAACGCCATTGAGTTCGAGCTGATAGAAGCCGTTGTCGAACGCGATGGTTTCCGACGTGTCCGCGCCGGACTCCAAGGTGAAGCTCTTTTCATCGCGATCATAGGCCTGCGCGCGCAGGCTCAGCACGGCGCTGCCGGCGGTGACGCACTGGACGTCGGTAGGGCAGCGCGAATCGTTGTCGACCGCGACGAACTGCAGCTGCAATCCGCCATCGACGACAACGCTGTCGCCGACCTGCACGTTGAATGCCTGGTTGATCGGTGGCGCAACCGTCGTCGCGGTCTCGCAGCGGATTTCGGCCTTGTCGTCGCCGTTATTGCAGCCCGCCAACGTGGCGGCGATGCCGAGCGCCACCAGCTTGATCGCCATTCTGTTCATGACTGCGCTGCTCTCCGGAGGCAATGGTTCAATCGTCGCATCCGCCGATGGCTGACACCTTAACTGCCGGCCTTGGCTTTCGCGGTCTTCTTCGGGGAGGCAGGCCGCGCTCTCTTCGCTGTGGGGTTGCTGGCCTTGGCCGGCGGTGCGATGCCGACCGCGCGTTCGAGTTCCTCCAGCGCATCGGCGCTGTACAGCGCCAGACGCTGCAGACTCGGGATTGCCTCGCGGTCGCCGAGGAAGCCGACCGCAACGCGGTCGCAATAGCCGACCAGCGTGATGTTCAGCGCATAGCCGTCGAACAGGAACGACACCGGATACATCGCCTCCAGCTCCGCGCCCATCAGGTACAGCGGCTGCTTGGACAGCACCACGTTGGAGACGACGAAGTTGAAGAACGGCGGCAGCTTCGGCAGCACGCCGGCCATCTGGCCGAGGATCAGCGGAGACAGACCGAGCAGCGCGAACTGGCTCAGCGCGGTCGGCGACATTGCGCTGAGTTCTTCCTTGGCGCGCAGGCTGACGCGGCGGATCATCTGCAGGCGATCGCCGGGACTGCTGAGATGCGTGCCGAGCGGGCAGACGAAGCCGGCAACGGCATTGCCGGTCTTGCCGTCGGGCCGGGCGAGGCCCATCGGCACCGAGGCGAGCAGCGAGCGGTCCGGCAGGTCGCCGTTTTCCTTGAGGTAGCGATGGATCGCGCCGCCGCAGATGCCCATCAGCACGTCATTGGTGCTGACATCTGCGGCGGCGGCAATGGCCTTGACCCGCGCGAGACTGAGGATCTGCGTGCCGAGGCGGCGCTGCTGGCCGATCGCCACATTGAAGCGACTGCGCGGCGTCGCCAGTGCGGCGCGCGTACCGCTGTCTTCGCCCTGGCTCATCTTGATCAGCGCGCCGGTCAGGTCGCTCAGCGAACGGATCTGGCCGCCGGCGAACTTGATCGGCTTCTGCAGGCGTGTGGCGAAGCTGTCCTTCGGTTTCGCCGCTTTCTCGCGCGGCGGCTTGGCGGCGACGACCCAGGGGCCTTCGGCTCGCGTGTCGTTCGGGTCCAGCGACAGCCAGCGCTGCACCATGCGCATGGCGCCCATGCCGTCGATCGCGCAATGATGCGCCTTGAAGTAGATCGCGAAGCGATTGTTCTCGAGGCCTTCGATGATGTGGGCTTCCCACAGCGGCTTGGAGAGATCCAGCGGATGCGAATGCAGACGCGCGACGAGGATGCCCAGCTCGCGCTCGCCGCCCGGATACGGCAGCGCCGAATGGCGCAGGTGATAGTCCATGTCGACATTCGCATCGATCCAGGCCGGCGCCAGTTTCGAGAAGCGCGTGCGCGACAGCTTGCTGCCGAAAGGCTCCGGCATGAACGGATGCTGGCGCATGCGCTTGAGCAGCCGCTGCAGATAGTCGCGCGGCGCCTTCTCCGGCAGCTTGAAGGTCATCATCGCGCCGACGTGCATCGGTGTGCGCGGCGACTCCATGCGCAGGAATGCGGCGTCGATCGGACTCAGATACTGCATGGTGTTCCCCTCTCGCTTATCTTGACTGTCTGGGCAGCCGCATCACTGTGTAGGAAACCGCTGACCAAAACAATACGAAATTGCGTAGCGAGTTGTCCGCCGGATTCATCCTCTTGGATGACGACCATGTTGCCGGCAGTCCCTAGCATCGGCCGCTGATAGACGCAGGGACGCCGAATAATGACGTTGAAGACCGGGAACGCCGACGCACGGCGACTGACCGCGGGCATCGCGCCCATCCTAGGAATCGTGGCGGTAACGGCAAGCGGCACGGCGACTGCCGGCTCGACTACGCTGTTCGGCGTCGAGACCGACTATCAGCTGCAGGGCACGTACGCCGTGGGCGTGCGCCTGCGCGATCCGCATGCCGGCATCATCGATACGCCGCCGAGCGCGGAAATCCCGATTCCCGACTTCCTCAAGTTTCCGGAGTCGAACAACTACGACGATGGCGACCGCAATTTCGCCAAGGGCTCGATCGTCAACAACCGCCTGAGCCTGCTCGGCGAAGTGCACTTCAAGAAGGACGACTACGGCCTGCTGCTGCGTGGCGATGCCTTCTACGACGGTGCCTACCGCCGCCGCAACGACAACACCTCGGCCGACACGCTCAACCGCACCGAAGGCGATCCGCAGTTCCCGTTCGAGGGCAATGTCGACGAGTTCAGCGACGCGGCGCAGTACAACGCCGGCCGTCGCGCACGCCTGCTGGACGCCTACGCCTACGGTTCCTGGTACGTCGGCGACGAGGGCGCGCTCAACCTGCGCGTCGGCCGCCATATCGCGGCCTGGGGCGAGAGCCTGTTCTTCTCCGGCGTGGCACTCGCGCAGTCGCCGGCGGACGCGACAAAGGCTTCGGTGCCGGGCGCGGACGTCAAGAGCATCCTGCTGCCGGTCAACCAGGTTTCGCTGCAGTATTCCTTCAATGCCGATCTGACCTTCCTCGCCCAGTACAAGCTCGAATTCAAGCCGGTGGAACTGAACCCGGTCGGTGAATTCTTCTCGGTGGCGGACGTCGTCGGCCCCGGCGCGCAGTTCATCTGGGGCATCGAGAACCCGCTGTTCCTCGGCAACCTGACCGACATCAATCTGCTGTCGGACGATCTGCCGGAGACGCTGCAGCTGGTCGTCGACCTGCTCGCACCGCAGCTGCCGACCGAGGCTGTGACGGGCCTGCTCGGCAATGTGCTGAATCTGCTCGATCCCATCCTGCCGGACGCGAACCTGCCGCTGAACCTGATTCCGCAGCCGAACACGCCGCGCTACCTCAACGTCGTGCGCGGTCCGGATCAGGAGCCCAGCGACCACGGCCAGTGGGGTCTCGGCGTGAAGTACCAGGTCACGTCGAACACGACGCTGGGCCTGTATCGCCTGCGCTACCACAACACGACACCGGCACCGGTGCAGAACTACGGTTACGCGGTGCTGCTGCCGGGCATCGGCGGCGGGCCGCCGCTGACCACGGCCGTGCTCGGCCTGCAGGTCCCGGTGACCTACAACATCCGTTACTTCGACGGCATCGATCTCACCGCGATGAGCTTCTCGACCTCGCTGTTCGGCGCCAACATCGGCGGCGAACTGCTGTACCGCGATGGCATCGACGTGCTCGTCGATGTCGACGGCGGCCTGCTCGGCCCGGTGCCGACGCCGACGCGCGCCAAGGTCATGCAGGGCCTGCTATCGGGCCTGTACGTGATCGGCCCGAGCCCGATCTGGGATTCGTTCACGCTGGTTGGCGAACTCGGCTACGTGCATGTCGATGAAGTCGACGAAGCTTGCGGGCCGACCAGTTGTTCGAAGGAGCTGACCAATTCGAAGGATGCCTGGGGCTATTCCTTCCTCGCGCTGGTCGACTACAAGAACATCGTTTCCGGCTGGGACCTGCAGGTGCCGATCAGCTACGCCGGCATCGGCGATGGCCATTCGGCCTTCGCTTCGGGCCTGGGCGCCCTGATGGGCGACAACGATCGCCGGTTCAGCGTCGGGCTCAACTTCACCCGCCTGCAGGCACTGACCCTGGGGTTGAGCGTGAACGCCTTCCTGGGCAGACCGGACATGAAGGAGCGTCCGTACGCCGATCGTGACTACGCCGCGTTCACCGTGAAGTACACCTACTGAGGCCTGTTCAGACTCGCCGCAATCGCACTGCAGCACGGGCCGCCGGCACAGCGCCGGCGGCCCCGCTGTGGACGGCTACCCCTACTCAATTCGGGTGATGCTTGCCAGGTCCCGCCAAACTACGGTGGGCATGGGGTACATCCATAAAGATAAGAGGGGATAAGAGCATGGTGCGGCGAGCAGCGGAGAAGACGGTGCGTGCGCGGCGGGCAGGTTTGGGGCGTCTCGGTGCCCTCGCAGTCGGCGCAGCCTTGATGCACAGCCCGGCCTGGGCCGGTTCCTTCGATCTTTTCGGTATCGACGGCAGCTACAAGATCACGACGACTTACAGCCTCGCGGTGCGCGCGCAGGATGCGGCGGGTCAGCTGATCAACGGCCCGGTCGATCCTTTCCAGGCCGCGGTGCTGCCGAACCAGTACCAGGTTGCCGGCTTCACCCACACCGGCCTGCCGACGACGATCAACCTCGACGATGGCGATCGCAACTTCAAGCAGTGGGATCCGATCAACAACCGCCTGAGCGCCTTCTATGAAGTGCAGCTCAAGTACGAAAACTTCGGCGCGGTCGTCAGCGGCACCGGCTTCTACGACTGGGTGTTTCACGACGAGAACGCCCGCGATCCGGTCGACCCGGACAATCTGAACGATTACGGCCCGAATACCTTCGAGTGTTCGAACAATCCCCAGACTTGCGCGTTCAACGAGTTCAGCGAGAGCGCCGAGTACTACAACGGCGAGCGCTCGCGCCTGCTTGAGTCCTACGTCTACGCGGATTTCTACGTGACCGACGACGTCGCGATGAACATCCGTTTCGGTAGCCAGCTCGTTGCCTGGGGTGAGAGCCTGTTCTTCCCGGGCATCGTCGCCGCACAGGGTCCGAACGACGCGACGAAGGCCTTCGTCCCTGGCGCGGAGATCAAGGAGATCCTGCTGCCGACCAACCAGATTGCCGCAACGATCGCCTTCGGCTTCGACTTCTCGCTAATGGGCTATTACCAGCTCGAATACAAGCCGACGGAGGTGTTCCCGGTCGGTGACTTCTTCTCGGTGGCGGATGTCGTCGGCCCTGGTGCGGAGCTGGCCTATGGTTCCGGCAATCCGGCATATGCCGACAATTGCCCGGGCCTGCTCAATGTGCCGATTCCCGGCCTTGGTCTCGACCTGAGCGCTGCGTGTCAGCTCGGTGGGGGCATCGGCGGCCCGTTGCTCAACGCGCCGCGCACGATCAACACCGTGCGTGAGCCAGACATTCTGCCGGGCAAGGACGGCCAGTGGGGCGTCGGTGCGAAGCTGCAGGTGACCGATGCGACTTCGGTCGGCGCGTACTACATCCGCTATCACAACCACAATCCGACGGTGAACCTGAACTTCGGTTTCGCCTACATCGGCGAGTTGCTGGGGCAGGAACTGACGACGGCGCTGATCAACCAGTCGGTGCCGGTGTCGTACAACGTCAAATACTTTGGCGATATCGAGATGTACGCGGCGAGCTGGTCGACGACCTTGTTCGGCCTCAACGTCGGCGGCGACCTGATGTACCGTAAGGGCGTCGACGTCTCGGCGGCGGCGGAAATCTCCGGCGTGCTGAGCCCGGTGTTCACCCGCGCGGAAACCTTCCAGGGCAACGTCTCGTCGTTGTTCGTCACCAATCCGGACTTCCTGATCTTCGACGAAGTCGCGATCGTTTCCGAGGTGAGCTACCTGTATGTCGACGAGGTCGATCCGATCGAAGCGAAGAACGGCCAGGTCCCGCGCGGCGACGGCACCACGCTGTTCTACGACAAGATGGCCTGGGCTTATCAGGTCCTGATGCTGCCCAAGGGCCGCAACGTCTTCCCGGGCTGGGACATCGGCACGCCAGTGGCATTTGCCCATGCGGCACGAGGCTATGCATCCACTGCCGGCGCGTTCGGTTCGCTGTTCGGTGAGGACGACATGCGCATCGGCCTGTCGGTCACGGCGCAGTATCTGCAGAACCTCGAATTCGCTCTCGGTTACAACTGGTTCCTCGGCGATCCGGATGCCAAGGTCAAGGACAGCCCGATCCCGTCCAACCCGGTGGCCGATCGCGAATACGCCACGTTCACGATCAAGTACAACCTGTAACATCGGCACACCTCATGCGCGGCCGTCGCGACGACGGCCGCGCTCACGCAGCAAGCAAGGCCTATGAGCGCAACAGCGGCATTTGATGCAATGGAGTTCCGCAAGGCGCTCGGAACCTTCGCCACCGGCGTGACGATCATCACGACGCGCGCTGCCGACGGCACGCCGCTGGGGCTGACCGTCAACAGCTTCAACTCGGTGTCGCTGGATCCGCCGCTGGTGCTGTGGAGCCTGGCGAACAACTCCAACAGCCTCGATGCCTTCCGCAGCGCCCAGCATTGGGCGGTGCATGTGCTGGCGACCGATCAGGAAGAGCTGTCGGGCCGCTTCGCCAAGCGCGGTATCGACAAGTTTGCCGGCGTCGATATCGAGACCGGCGTCGGCGACATTCCGCTGCTCAAGGGTTGCGCCGCACGCTTCGAATGCCGCACCGCCTCGCAGTACCAGGGCGGCGATCACCTGATCTTCATCGGCGAAGTGCTCGCGTTCAAGCGCGACGAAACCGCGCCGCTGGTGTTCCACGGCGGCAAGTACGCGCACGCCACGCGGCGTGACCCGGCCGATCTCAAGCCGCGCAGCGCGCACCTGGCCGGCAGTTTCGGTGAGGACTTCCTCGGCTACCTGCTGGGCCGCAGCCATTTCCGCTTCTTCGCGCAGATCCGCCCCTTGCTCGATCGCGAGGGGCTGCAGGACATGGAGTTCTACGTCCTGTCGACGCTGACGCTGCGTCCGCTGCTGAGCGAGGGGCAGATCGCCGAAGGCATGGCCGGCGTTGCCGACGAGAACTGGCAGCGTGCGCTCGACGCGCTGGTGCAGCGTGGCTTCGCCCATCACATCAGCGATGCCAGCGGCAGCGGCTACGAGCTGACCGACAGCGGTCGCGCGCTGGCGCTGCGCCTGATTGCGGTCGCCAAGGGCGTCGAGTCGCAGGTGCTGGAGCGCCTTGATGCCGGCGATGCCGCCGTGCTCAAGACGATGCTCAATCGCTTGCTTGGCGTTGTCGACGACAGCTCGGCCAATGCCCTGTGGCAGGGCAAGGAAAAGCAGCCCTGAGCGGCTCGCGCGGGTTGTTACCGCGGAGTACGAATCTGCAGCAATGACGTTAAGCTGGCGCCCATGCACGCATGGGACGCCGCCGTATGCTGCACCAGACCCAGCTGATCTCGACCCTCGCAATGGCGCTTGGCATGGCGCTGTTCGGCGGCGCCGTGGCCGCGCGCCTGAAGGTGCCGCCGATCATCGGCTACCTGGTGGCCGGCATTCTGGTTGGCCCATTCACGCCGGGCTTCGTCGCTGACCGCGATCTCGCCGCCCAGCTGTCAGAGATCGGCGTGATCCTGCTGATGTTCGGCGTCGGCATGCATTTCTCCATCCAGGACCTGATGGAGGTGCGGCGCATCGCGATCCCCGGCGCGGTCGCACAGATCCTGGTGGCGACCGGCATCGGCGTCGGCATTGCCCATGTCTGGGGCTGGTCGCTGGCGGCGGGCATCTGCTTCGGCCTTTCGCTGTCGGTGGCCAGCACCGTGGTGCTGCTGCGCGCGCTGGAGCAGGTCGGCAAGCTGGATTCGCTGAACGGGCGCATCGCGATCGGCTGGCTGGTGGTCGAAGACCTGGCGATGGTCGTCGCGCTGGTGCTGTTGCCGGTCGCCGTCGAGTTCACCGCAACTTCCGACGGCGCCGCGACGGACCTGTGGGTGCCGCTGCAGCATCTGGCGGTCGTGTTCGGCAAGATCGGCCTGTTCTTCATGTTGATGTACGTCGTTGGCGTGCGCGTCTTCCCGTGGCTGTTCGCGCAGATCGCGCACACCGGCTTCCGCGAGCTGCTGACGCTGTTCGTCGTCTGCGCGTCGCTGGGCATTGCCTATGGCTCGGCCCAGCTGTTCGGCGTCTCGTTCGCGCTCGGCGCGTTCTTCGCCGGTGTCATCGTCAACGAGTCGAAGCTGAGCGGGCGCATCGCCGCCGAGTCGGTGCCGTTGCAGAACATCTTCACGGTGCTCTTCTTCGTCTCGGTCGGCATGCTGTTCGACCCGGCGATCCTGGTCGAACGCCCCATGCAGGTGCTCGCAGTCCTCGGCGTCGTCGTGATCGGCAAGTCGCTGGCGGCCGTGCTGATCGTGCTGCTGTTCGGCTATCCGCTGAAGACGGCGGTGACGGTCGCGGTCAGCCTCGCGCAGATCGGCGAGTTCTCTTTCATCATCGCGGCGCTCGGCGTGCAGCTCGGCATCCTCAGTTCCGAGGCGCAGAACCTGATTCTCTGCGGCGCCCTGCTGTCCATTGCGCTCAATCCGCTGCTGTTCAAGCTGATCCAGCCGCTGGAGCGCATCGTCGAAGGCAACCGGCGCCTGGCCTGGCTGGGGCGGCTCGGACAGGCCAGGCTGCGCGGCGCGGATGTCGATCCCGCGCTCGACGGCCTCCACGATCACGTCGTGCTGGTCGGCTACGGCCGGGTCGGGCGTGCCTTGAGCAAGGCGCTGCTGCAGTCGGGCGTGCCGTTCGTCGTGATCGACAACAACCGCGAGCATGTCGCCCGCCTGCGCAAGAAGCGCCTGTTCACCGTCAGCGGCGATGCCGCGCTGCCGGAGGTGCTGACGCAGGCCCGGCTGCCGCACTGCAAACTGCTCGTGCTGGCGGTCTCCGATGCCTTCCATTCGCGCCGGATTCTCGAAGCGGCGCGCAAGATGAGCCCGGACATCGACACCGTCGTGCGCACGCATAGCGAGGAAGAGCGCGCGCTTCTCGAGCGCGAGGGCGTCGGGCTGGTGCTGATGACAGAGCAGGTGCTGGCCGATGCGATGGCCAAGCATGTCCTCGAAGTCTATCGCCTGTCCGACATGCTCAGCGAGGCGCGCTGAGCTCGCAAAAAAGCCCCGATCGCTCGGGGCTTTCTGCTGCAGCGGCCTGGTGCAAGGGCCTTACGGCATGTACGCGCCGCCGTTCGCATCCAGCGCTGCGCCGGTGACGGCGCTGGCGTAGTCCGACACCAGGAACAGCGCGGCGCGCGCGCATTCGTCATCGGTCGGGATGCGGCGCAGCGGGATCGTGTCGGAGATCGTCTTCTTCAGCGTCTCCATCGGCACCTTGGTTTCCTGCGACTGCCACTGGAAATAGCCTTCGACCGGCGCGCCCCACATCCAGCCCATGTGGATCGTGTTGACGCGGATGTTGTCCGGGCCGACTTCCTTGGCGAGATACTTCGCAGCGTTGGCGAGTGCGGCCTTAGACGCCGCATAGCCGGCTTCGCCGAGCGGCGGTGGCGTGCGTGCCGCCATCGTGTTGATCATGACGATCGCGCCGCCGCCCTGCGCCTTCATCTGCGGCAGCGTGGCCTGCGTCAGCTTCAGTGTGCCGATCAGGTTGGTGCCGAGCACGGCGCCCCAGCTGTCGAGGTTGGCGTTCGAGACGTAGTCCATGTCGCCGTGGAAGAACGCGCTGTTGACCAGCGCGTCGATGCGGCCGAAGGCCTTGATCGTCGCCGCGACCAGCGCGTCGCACTGCGCGCGGTCGGTGATGTCGGTGACCTGCTTGAGCACCTTGCAGTTCGGGTTCACTTCGCGGATGCGCTTCTCGGCGTCGTCGAGCTTCTCCGCCGAGCGGGCGCCGCAGGCGACGGCACGCGCGCCTTCGCGGGCGGCCTCGACGGCAAGCTTGACGCCCAGGCCCGGGCCGATGCCGGAAACGATGACGACCTTGTCCTTCAGCAGCATGTGCTTCTCCTCGTAAAAGTGGTGCTTAGCTGTTCTGTGATTCGATGTGCTTCGCGCGATACGCGGCGAAGTCGCGGCGGATCTGCGTGTCTGAAAGACCAAACTGCTCCGCCGTGTAGTCGTGACCGCCCTGGTGCGACTTCTCGTCCTCGGCAAGCCACTGGCGCATCGCCTGTTCGGCGGCAGCCGGCAGGTCGAGGCCGAGCCAGCGGTAGATGTCGCGAACGACGTCCATCGGCTTCTTCACGGTGTCGCGGAACTGCACGTCGAGGAACTGCGACGGCGCGGAGGCGCGCACCTTGTCGGTGTGATCGAGCGCGCGTTGCATCAGCTCGCTCCATTCCGCGCCGGCCGCTTTCTCGCTGGCTTTCTCGCTGTAGATGCACCATAGCGTGTGGATGAAGCTGGAGATCGATGGAATGCTCTGCAGCGGATCGCGGTGCGTGAGGATGACCTTCGCGCCGGGGAAGACCTTCAACAGCAGGTGCATACGCAACAGGTGATGCGGTGCCTTGAGCACCCAGCGGCCGGCGGTGACGCCGCGTTGGCGCTTCTGCCACTGCAGGAACTGCAGGCCGCGGCGCAGATATTCGTAGACCGGCGTCTGGTCCTGCGCATCGAGCCAGCGCATGTAGCCGGGGATGTTCGCGTAGGCATTGAACGCCGACATGAACGAGTGCTCGGTCAGCATCACTTCTTCGTCGGCCTCGTCGGCGACCATCGGATGCATCGCGACGAGCTTGGGCATCGCCGTCGTCATCATGTCGCACAGCGCGCGGCCTTCGTGAATGCGCGCGCTGGGTTCCTGCAGCGTCTCGTTCGGAAACGGCACCGGGAACTGCGATTCCCAGAACGTCATCCAGTAGAAGCGTGGATCGCGCGACAGCAGGCGGTGCAGCTTGGTCGTGCCGGTGCGCGGCAGGCCGACGATGACGATCGGCGCTTCGATGACTTCCTTGGCGATCTCCGGATAGCGCGTGAAGTAATCCTCGATGCGTAGGCGATTGGTCAGCTGCGTGACGAGTTTCTGGCGCATGATCGCCGCGCCCATGTCGCTGAGCTGGGCTTCGGCGTCGAGCGCAGCGCAGAGCCGGTTAAGGCCTTCGCGAAACGTCGGATCGCCGAAGTCGGACAGCCCGCCGGCGGCGCTGCGCGCGTCGGCGAGCAGGGCTTCCGAATCGAAGCGGCGCGGTGCCGGGTTTGCGGAACTGCTCATTTCGTTTCCTTGATCCAGTCGTTCAGTTTGACGACCCGCGTCTGCGGGTGAATGTGTTCGCTGGCACCGACCCAGCGCCAGCACATCGTGCCGCGGCTGTGGCCATCGGTCGTCAGCCAGTTCGGATGGCCGGGATTGCGGGCCGCGAGCACCAGCGTCACGCCGCCATCGGCGTCGACACGGCTCGAATGCTTGTTGTGATGGATGCGGTGGTAGCGGTAGTCCAGCGACTCCATCCACCAGTTGTTGATCTGCAGATTCCAGAAGCGGCATTCGGGCACGCGCGGCACATGAATGATCAGTGCCTCGTCGTCCTGCAGCGCCCAGGCCGAGTGGTAGTAGAAGATGTTCGGATCGCCGCCCGCGGCCTGGCATACCGCCTGGTTCGCCGGCGGCAGCTGGTTGACGTGCGGCAGATAGCCCTGCGCCCAGTTCGCAAACACGCCAGCGGTGCCCTGCACGAAGCCGGCGGTGCGCGTCAGGCCGGTATGTATGCGTTCGGCGCTAAGCACTTCAGGTTTGGCGTCGCTGTTGCGGCGCGCGATGCGCATCTGTGCCGGCTGCTCGCTGTAACGATCGAGGAAAGTCTGGCGCACGATGATCGCGTTGGCGTCCGCATCGATGCGCAGCCAGTTGCGCGGCTGCGGCGTTGCGCTGACGACGATCTCGAAGCGGCCATCGGCATCGAGCTGCACATCCTTGGCATCGAGGAAGCCGGTCTGCTCCATCTTGCCGTCGGTTTCGTAGCCGCCCTTCTGGCTGCCGAAGCTCAGGTACGACACGCTGCCGCGCTCGCCGCGGATCACGTACTCGTTGCGGCCGTTGATGCGCGCCATCAGGTACAGGTTGTCCGGATTGTCGGCGCCGATCTTGCCGGTCTCGTGCGAGGGCGCGAAGAAGCCGGGAAAATCGGGATCGGCAAACTCGAGATGCATCTCGAGGCCGATGCGCAGCAGGCGTGTCAGGTAACGCCAGCCTTCGGCGCGATCGAGTGTCGAGGCGGCTGCTTCCGGACGCAGGATCTGCTGGCCGGCCTGCTTGAGGTTGTCGCAGAACTGCGACCACAGCGCGCCGCTGTTGACCTCATCTTCGATCTTGCTGTGCTGCGACATGCCCGGCTCCAGTTGCGGAGCTCACACACTAGGGGCCAGCGCAGCGCCCGGCTTCACCTGTTTGTAGGAGAGGCCGGGCGACAGGATCGGATCGTTACACCCAGCGCTTGACCACGCCGCGCAGGCCGCGGATGCGATCGACCAGCTTGCCGTTCTGCGATTCAACCGGTGGCGGCACCGGAGGCGGCGCAACTTCGTAGCGCTGCTGCAGCTCGGGGCTCTGCGCGAGACGCTGATGCTGGCGCAACGCCGAGTTGACCGTGATCTTGCACTGGCTGTCGTGCAGCGGCTTGGTGATGAAGCGGTAGATCTGCCCTTGGTTGATCAGATCGATCGCGGTGCCGGCATCGGCGCGATTGGTCAGGATCACCGAGACCAGTTCCGGATGATGCTGCTTGAGGGTGCTGATCAGGTTCAGCACTGGATTGTCCTGCACCATCGTGTCGGAGATGACGACACCGATGCGCTCGCGTTCGAGCATGTCGACGGCCTCATCCATGTTGGTCGCACCGACCACGCGGAAGTCCGGGCCGAGGATGGCCTGGATCTGCGGCGGCACTGCCGAGTCGTCGTCGAGCACCAGCACGCCCGGCGTCGGCCCGCTGCGTTCCGGAGCGGGTGCTTCCGGCGTGGCGGTGACGGCGGCGCTGGTCCGTGCGGCGGTCACGGCGCGGGCGACGGTCGCGCTCAGCTCTTCATTCGACCAGGGCTTGTTGACGAAGCGGAAGATCTCGCCTTCGTTGATCGAGCCGATGATCGCGTTCAGATCCGAGTAGCCGGTGAGCAGAATGCGCATCGCGTTCGGGTTCAGCTCGCGCGCGGTGCGCAGCATCTCGATGCCGGTCATGCCCGGCATGCGCTGGTCGCTGACGATGACGTCAACGGCGTTGTTCTTGAGGAAGGCCAGCGCCATCGCGCCGCTGTCGGCGATATGCACCTCGTACTGACTGCGGAACAGCATCCGCATCGTGGTGAGGACGCGCGGTTCGTCGTCGACAAAAAGCACTCGTGCTTTGACGGTCTCAGTCATGCTGCTACTCCATTCAGCTTTTATGCAGTGGCATCTGCGGCGGCGGTTGCCGCTGCAGACGCCAGGGTTTTGGTTTTCTGCCGGACCGGCAGGACAATCTTGAACTCGGTACCTTCCCCAGGTGCTGAGCGTACCTCGATTGTGCCCCCGTGGTCTTCAATGATACGGAAGACGATCGAGAGGCCCAAGCCGGTACCCTGGCCGACCGCCTTGGTCGTGAAAAAGGGCTCGAAAATGCGGGCGCGGACGCTTTCCGGCATGCCGCTGCCGTTGTCCAGGATGCGGATCGCGACCTTGTCGCCCTGGGCAACGGTCTGGATATAGATCCGCCCGGTGTCGGCGATGGCCTGGGCGGCGTTGGTGAACAGGTTCAGGAAGACCTGGTTCAGCTGCGACGGCGAGCACTGGATCTGCGGCAGGTCGCCGTACTCCTTGACGACCTCCACCCGGGTCTTGAGCTGGTTGTTGCAGATCTTCAGCGCGGACTCGAGGCCGTCGTTGACGTTGAACAGGTCGTGGCGGGAACGGTCGACTCGCGAGAAATCCTTGAGACCGGCCACCAGTTCGGCGATCTGCAGCAGGCCGTGGTCGGCGTCTCCCAGCAGTCCATCGAGCTCGCCGGCCAACTCGTCGGCATTGATGGAGTCGGCCAGGTTCTGCGCCGTCGTCAGCGCCTCCGCGACCTCTTCGTCGGTGGCTTCTTCGCCGGTCATCAGCCGCAGTGCATGCGACTGTGCGAGCACCAGCCCGCGAATCTCGGACAGCGAGGTGCGGACGATGCTGGCGTTGCTGCGCGCATAGCCCAGCGGCGTATTGATCTCATGCGCGACGCCGGCCACCATCTGGCCGAGCGAGGCCATCTTCTCGGACTGCACCAGCTGCGCCTGCGAAGACTGCAGGTCGTTCAGCGCCTTGCTGAGAGCCTGGGTGCGCCGCTCCACCTTGGCTTCAAGGTTTTCGTTGGCGCGCGACAGCTTGGCGTTGGCGATATCAAGTTGGCGGTAGCTGCGCCGCAGGCGGATGCCGAGCCAGGCCAAGATCAGTAGCAGGATCGCCGCGTAACCGGACAGCAGCAGACGGTACTGGTTGACGACCGCCACCTGTCCGCCATGCCAGCTCATGTAGGCGCCTTCGACCGCCTTCAGTTGCGGGGCCGTCGGCTTGGCGAGGAATTCGGTGACGCGCGCGACCAGTTCCTTCTTGTCGGCGATGACGTCGTTGCTGCGCGAGCGCAGCGTCTGCACCGCGGCCTGCACCGGTTCGGGCTGCTGTGCCAGGGTTTCACCGATCTGCGTCAGCAGCGTGTGGATACGGTCTTCGTTGGTCGGCGTCTGCACGACCGCAAAGCTGGTGATTTCGTTCTTCAACTGGCCCAGCACGCCGCGCAGTGCGTCGGCATCTGCAGGCTTGAGCGTCTGCAGCAGCGCATCGGCGACGATGGGCACGGCGTCCAGTCCGGCGATCAGACGCTGGTTGACCAGGATGTTGCGCGCTTCGAAATCGAAGGCGAGTTCGAACTTCGATTCAATCGTGTCGAGGAACTGGTCGAGCGCTGTATCAAGCGCCGGCGTGATGCCGCGCAGCGAGGCGTCTCCCTGTTCGAGCGCATCCAGAGACTCGCCCAGCCGGGACGTGGTCGCCGCGCGCTCGTCGGCGATGTTGGCCATGGTGCTGACGCCGACCTGGGTGACGGCACGGTTGAGGCCGACATCGAGGGCGTCGATGACGCGGATGTTGGCCAAGCGCTTCAGGTGCAGGGCGTTGTCGACCGCCTGCGTCTTGCTGACCAGGAAAACGAGCACGCCAATGGCGGCGATTGCCAGCAAGGCCGCCACTACCGGCAGCAACTTACGCCATGTCATGTGAACCCCCGTTCTCGCATCGACCGCCCCAGTAACGCGGCGAATCGTCCGTTCGCCTGTTGAAGTGCCGGACACCCCGCCGGACACCTGTTACTGCTGATTAGGCAAGGTAGCCCCGGGGGGGCAAGCCCAGCTTCATCTGTTTGCAGTAGGCCTCAGCCATATGGAGGATTCAAGTGCAGGGCGCCTGCGGTCAACTGCGGAGCTACAGCCCAGAACGAAGATCCCGAGATGTCGACCGACCTGTCCGCCCGCCTGCAAGCCCTCGAAGATATCGAAGCGATCCGCCAGCTCAAGGCGCGCTACCTGTTCAGCTGCGACCGCAAGGATCCGGCAACGATGCTTGGCTGTTTCGCCGACGGCAAGGTCGACATCGACTATGGCGTGGTCGGCCGCTTCGATACGGCCGATGCGCTGGTCAAGGTATTCACCGACGTCGGCTGCCACGACTACATGGTCGAAATGCACCATGGCGCGAATCCGCAGATCGAGCGGATTTCGGCCGAGCTGGCGCGCGGGACCTGGAGCCTGCACTACTTCCTGATCAATACGCGTGACCGCACACTGACCCAGCTCGGCGGGTATTACGAAGACGAGTACGTGCGAAGCGCGGCCGGCTGGAAAATGAGCAAGACCAAGTTCATCGCAACCTCGACGCTGGTGCTGGACATCAATTCCGAGGCCGCCAAGGCGCTTTTTGCCGGGAGCGCGCCGCCGGCGCCCTGACCTGCGCGGCAGCGCAGCGTAGCGACATCTGGACTTGCTAAGATCGCGCGGCCCACTGACCGCCCATTCAAGAAAGCCCCATGTCGCAGATCCCGAACAACAAGCCGCTCAGCCCCCTGCCGGCGCTGATTTTCTCCTCTCGCTGGCTGCAGTTGCCGCTCTATGTCGGGTTGATCTTTGCGCAGGCGGTCTACGTCATTCTGTTCGTCAAGGAGCTGTGGCATCTGGTCGCCGCGGCATTCACGCTGACCGAGCAGCAGATCATGCTGATCGTGCTGGCGCTGATCGATGTCGTCATGATCTCCAACCTGCTGGTCATGGTCATCGTCGGCGGCTACGAAACCTTCGTGTCGCGGCTCGGCCTGCAGGGGCACCCGGATCAGCCGGAATGGCTGTCGCACGTGAATGCCTCCGTCCTCAAGGTCAAACTGGCGATGGCGATCATCGGCATCTCCTCGATCCATCTGCTGAAGACCTTCATCGAGGCGGGCTCGCTGGGCGCTTTGCCGGTCTGCGCGACGGTGGCCGCCGGGGTGCGCTGCACGACCACGACCGAGGCTGGCGTGATGTGGCAGACCATCATCCACATGGCTTTCATCGCCTCGGCAATCGGTATCGCCTGGACCGACCGGGTCATGCAGGCTGGGATGCCGCGCAAGCCGGGCGCCGAGCACTGAAAAAGGCCGGTTCGGCGCCGCGTTTTTCGACAATCTCCGGGCCAGAACTATTCGGCGGGCCGGCTGTCGAATTTACCGAGTGCGGCCTGCATGGGCGCCAAGTTATTGATTTTTCTATGTCTGCCGGAAGTGACCGGCGGCGATTAATCGTGCGTGCAGCAAAAAGCCCGAAAATCCTCGAGTTGGCGTATCCTAGTGCGCCACATTCCACATCTTTTAGGAGTCGAGTTATGAAGCTGATTTCCACGACCGCTGCTGCCCTGCTGGCCTCTTCGCTGCTGCTGGTTGGTTGCGGCAAGAAGGAAGAAGCTGCGCCGGTTGCCACCCCGGCCGTCGAAGCCGCTCCGGTTGAAGTTGCGCCGACCGCCGAAGCTGCTCCGGTCGAAGCTGCCCCGGCTGAAGCTGCTCCGGCCGACGCTATGCCGACCGCCGAGCCGACGGCCGCCCCGGCAAACTAAGTTTCAAGCTTCAAAATCCGCCGCCGCAGGCTCACGCCTGCGGCGGCGTTTTTGTTTCTGCGCTTGAGCGGAGATCGGAAGCTCCGGGATTTCTGATGCGGGCTCCGCGCCGCGATTCCTTTCGTGATCCCGAGCTTCTTCTTGCCCGGCGCCGATGACCGAAGTGTCTGCAGCTGAGCCTCGCGGTTTGGCGAGCCTTGCGCATCTAGAATCGAATCTCCACTTGGGGGAGGCCGTTTCATGAACCTGCTGCGCGGATATCTGATTCTCGGCTGGCTGCTGCTCGCCGGCATAACGGCATGGGCCGTCAGCTCGCTGGGCGCCGATGGCGGCATGGTCTTCTTCAGCGATTTCACGCATGCCTGGCGCGCGTCGTTCTATACGGACTTCTTGCTGCATGTCGTGCCGATTGCAATCTGGATCTACTGGCGCGAGCCGTCGAAGCGGGTGGGCCTGCTCTGCGCGCTCGGCGCTGCGATGGGGGGCTTGTTCACGCTGATTTATGTGCTCGCAGCGACCTATCGCGCGCACGGTGACGTGCGCCGCCTACTGCTGGGCAGTCACGCATAACTGCATGGCGGGAACGCGGCTTGCTGGTGACAGCGCGCGTTCAGATGCGATTTCCGATGCTGCGATGAGCGATGCCCGACGATGCGCGGGTATCGGCACTCAACATCATCGGGGGTACATGCTCATGCGCCTGCTTCTGGGTTGTGGACTTTCGTTGTTGGCAGGCGCTGCGTTCGCCGACACCTATACGGTCAGCAAGGCCATCGACAGCAACGATGGCGTCTGCGATGCGGATTGTTCATTGCGCGAAGCGATCGTCGCGGCGAATGCGCACGCCGGCGCCGACGTGATCCGGCTCAAGCATTCCCACTACCGGCTGACGGTCGAGGTCTCCGGCCCGCGCGACAGTGATCTGTTCATCGGTGACGAACTCGCGATCCGCGGGCTGCCCGGGCGTAGCACCATCGACGCCAATGGCACGAACCGCCACTTCGAGATCGGCCGCGATGCGGTCGTCGAACTGGCCGATCTGACGCTGCGCAATGGAATTGCGGAAGGCCGCGGCGGCTCGATCTACAACGCCGGCAAGCTGACGCTGCGGCGCAGCTGGATCATCGGCAACCGGGTGCTGCCAGATTATGACGGCGTGGTCGAAGGCGGCGGACTCTGGAACGCGGGGGAGCTGCGCATTCTGCTCGGCAAGGTCGACGGCAATCTCGCGCGTGACGACCAGACCCTGACCGGCGGTCGCGGCGGAGGCATCTTCAACAATGTCGGCGCCCAGCTCTACGTCTACGACACGCTGATCCGCGACAACGTCACCGGTCTCGACGACGCGGACGGCTACGGGGCCGGTTTGTACAACCTCGGGCAGGCACGGATCGACCGCAGCTTCTTCGGCGATAACGATCCCGGCGGCGGCGAGGGTGGCGCCATCGCGAACCGCGACGGCGGCTCGCTGGCGATCTTCAACAGCACGCTAAGCGACAACGGCCATGACGGTGCGCGTGGCGCGATTGCCAACGGTTCCATTCGAGAGGCGGAGGCCGAAGTCCGGCCCTCTGCGTTCGTCGCCAACACCACGATCGCCAACAACAACGGCGGTGGCTATCTGAATACCGGCAAGACCCGGATGCGCAACGCGCTGGTGGCCGGCAATTACTCGCAGGACGGCAACGACCGTTACTACAACAGCGGCAGCAACTGCGACAATCGCGGTGACGACGAGGATTTCACGCAGACCTACACGGCCATGGGTTCAGGCAACTGCAACGGCATGAAATACGTCGATGACCGTCGTGTCTTCATCGAGTGGCTCGAACATCTGCGCTATCTCGGCGGACCGACGCCGGTTCATCGGCCGCGGCAGCCGCTGATCGATGCAGGCGACCCCGCCTACTGCAGTGCCGGAGACCAGCGCGCGTTTGCGCGCCCCCAGGATGGCGATGCCGACGGCGTCGCGCGATGCGATATCGGTGCGATGGAATTGCAGCCGGGCGAGTGAACCCTTCGCGCCTCAGGTCTTGTCGAGTGCTTCGAGCAGCGCCGGATCGCGGTCGTAGATGTCTTTCTGGAACACGACTTCACCGTCGGGGGACACGTCCACCGTCGAGTAGTGCAGCAACACGGGAATTTCGCGGCTCAGCTTGATCTCCTTGGTCTTGCCGTCTTTCACGAGCTGCTGCAGATCCGCCGTGGTTCCGCTGTCTTCGAGCAGCAGCCGGGCGAGCTCAAGCACGTTCTCGACGCGGATGCAGCCGCTGCTGTTGGCGCGTGCATCTTCCTCGAACAGCGCGCGGCTCGGCGTGTCATGCAGGTAGACCTGGTACGGATTGTCGAAGGAAATCTTCACCTGGCCCAGCGGATTCTCCGGACCCGGGTCCTGGCGCAGGATCACGCTGCGCGAATCGCTCCAGTCGATGGAGTCCAGCGGCACTTCGCGACCCTGACCGTCGATCGCGCGCAGATGCTTTTTCTCCAGTGTTGCGGCAGGGTCGCGCCGTGCCTTGGGGGCCACGTCCTTCTCGAAGATGGTCGGCGGCACGGTCCACGACGGGTTCACGGTCAGCTTGTCGATCTGTGAGCGGAACGCCGGCGTCTCGCGGTAGGGCCGGCCGACGACGACTTTGCTCTCCCAGACTTCGCCGCCGGGGCGCTGGTAACGCACGCGATAGCTGGCGATATCGACCAGCACGTACGACGACGGCAAATCCTGATACAGCCAACGTGTCCGCTCGAGGTTGACGCGCAGCTGCGCGCTCTTCTGCGGGTTTGCATTTTGCAGGGCCAATGCCGAACGCAGCTGTTCATACACCGGAGCAGTCGGGCGTGCCTGTGCAAAGGCGCTACGCACGGTGCCGGCCTGCGCGGCAAGCGCGACCCAGGGCATCGCGACACGTTGGTCGATCGCGGCGGGCGCTGTTTCCCACAGGGTTCCGACATTGGCAGGGTCAACCTTGCCGTAGGCGACGTTCGACAGCGCGCGCAGATATCGCCGGCTGATCTGCAGATCGAAACTCGCACGTTCCTTTGCATCGACACCGTCAGCGTAGACCGCGCGACGACGATCCGACCAGTCCTCCAGCGCATAGGACGCAGCGCGCAATCCGTCCTCGCTCAAGGCCTCAAAGCCTGGCCCCATCAATGCTGCGAGCGCGGCAGGGTCATTCCACAAGGCCAGGTAACCGCGGCTCGCGTAGAGCGCCTCCAATGCCCGGTCCATTGCAGAATGCGGCCTGCGCATCGGGATGCTGGTGCGCGAGGCCAACTCATTGCGAATTGCCTGAGCGATCGGCCCTTGCGCGACAGCCGAACTTTTTTCGGCCTGCGGTTGTCCGATACCGCATCCGCTCAGCACGACTGCGAGCAATGCGGCGATCCCTGTTTTCAGCATTTTGCACCTGACCGTTCGTCGTCCCGCACTGGTCGCGGGAATTCGCTTTAGCTAGCCTGCGCCTGCATGTACGTTCGATTAATCGGCCGCCGGCCTGGGCTGGCGCGGCGCGCCCATTCGTAGAGGATTCCCGACTTGATGCTGATCGCTTTCCGGCGTGCCGTTCTCGCCTGCGGCTTTCTTGTTGCCTCAGGCGCACACGCCGGCGGTCCTGCGCGCGTAGCCGACGAGCGGCTTGCCGCGTTGCAGGACTCGGGGCTTGATGCAGAGGTGCTGCGCAAGGGACTCGAAGCCGTCGCTTGCGCCGAGGAAAAAGGACACCCACGCGCACAGCGGCTGGGCCTGATCGACTTCCGACTGCCGTCGACCGAGCGGCGCTTGTGGGTGCTTGATCTGGCGACAGGCGAAGTCCTGTTCCACGAGCATGTCGCGCATGGGCGCGGATCGGGTGACGCACTCGCTTCAAAGTTTTCCAACGTCAACGAGAGCTATACGTCGAGCCTCGGACTTTTTGAAACACTGGATCCCTACACCGGCGCCAACGGATATTCCCTGCGCCTGAAGGGTCTCGAGCCCGGCATCAACGATCGCGCCTACGATCGCGCGATCGTCATGCACGGCGCCGATTACGTCAGTGAAGGTTTCATCAAGACCTCCGGCCGTCTCGGGCGCAGCTACGGCTGCCCGGCTGTCCGCGCCGAGATCGCCAAGCCGCTGATCGATACGTTGCGCGGCCACCAGTACCTTTATGCCTACGCCGAGACCGCGGCGTGGGCCGGTACACCGGCAACGCTGGGCTGCGAGTCCGCGGCCAAGCCGATTCAGACCGCAGCGCAGTAGTTCAGAGCGGCGTCGCGGCGACCGTGGCGTCGACGTAGTACAGCTCGCTGCCCGCTTCGAATCCGGAATCGATTCCGAAGAAGATCCACAGCGCGCCGTCCGCATCGGTCTCGGCCAGCAGCGGCTCGTCACTGCGCAGCGTCTTGATCTCGAAGCCGCCCTCCGCGCAGTCGGTCCGCGAGTTCGCAAGGTTGCCGATCGCCAGGCCGTCGTCGCCGGACTGGGTCTGCTCGCCCTTGTCGATGTTCATTCGGTACTCGCCGGCCGTCACGACAGTCACCGGTTCGACGCTGCTGGCGCCGGCCTTGACGGTGACGGATTCGCCCGGCGATCCGCCGACACCGACGCAACCCGACGCCACGTCGGTCAGAATCCGCAGCTCGAACGCGAGACGATAGAGGCTATTCGGATTCAGGCCCACGTACTTCTTCTTCGCATACAGGAACAGATCGTCGCTGCGGTTCGTGCCCGCGGAATACAGTCCGCTTCCATTGAACGGACTCGGCAGCGCGGCGCCCTGCTGGAACAGCACATCGGTTGGCGCTGTCGCGGCCGAGTAGTCCGACTGGCCGCCGCTCCATCCACGGTCGGTATCGAAGTCGATTTCGATCTCGACAGTCGGGCCGGTGCCGGTGCCGGGGTCGAGCGAGAAGTCCGTGTTGTTGCAGGCACTGACGAGCAGCGCGGCGCTCATTCCCAGCGAGATTCTCGAAAGCATGCGGATCTCCTCGAAGATTGGATGGCTACGCTCGCGCCAATTGCGGCGCGCGTCAACCGGCGGGGGATCGGTGTCGCCCGACTCGTGCCGGTCGCGCTCGCCGACGAGCCGGCGCGCGGTATGCTCCCGGAATACCCAGCGATGCACGGTGCCGCACCGTGCGGCAAGGAAGAACCCCGCGAGCATGACCGCCGATCCCCACAAAGCCGCATTGAGCTTCCCCTACGACACCGCCCCCGAACCCGGCGGCGTTCAGCAGATTGCCGACGGCGTGATGTGGCTGCGCATGCCGCTGCCGTTTGCGCTCGACCACATCAACGTCTGGGCCCTGCGCGACGGCGACGGCTGGGCGCTGGTGGATACCGGCATGCAGAGCCGCGACACCGCGAAAGCCTGGGACAAGGCCTTTGCCGGACCGCTCGGCGGCCTGCCGGTGACGCGCGTGATCTGCACGCACATGCATCCGGACCACATCGGCATGGCGGGTTGGTTGACGCGCCGCTTTGCCTGCAAGCTGTGGATCACGCGCCTTGAGTACATCATCTGCCGCATGCTGGTCGCCGACACCGGCCGCGAAGCGCCGGCCGACGCGCTGGACTTCTATCGCGCCGCCGGCTGGAACGCGACGACTCTGGAGCACTACAAAGCACGCTTCGGCGATTTCGGCCGCGGCGTCTATGCGTTGCCCGACAGCTACCGGCGCGTGACGCACGGCGAAGTTCTCGAGATCGGCGGCCGCCAGTGGCATGCCGTCGTCGGCAATGGCCATTCGCCCGAGCATCTGTGCCTGCACTGCCCGGAACTGAAGCTGCTGATTTCCGGCGATCAGGTGTTGCCGAACATCAGTTCGAACGTCTCGGTATTTCCGACCGAGCCGGAAGGCGATCCACTCGGCGACTGGCTGTCGTCTCTCGCGGCGATCAAGGCCGCATTGCCGGACGATCTTCTGGTATTGCCGGCCCACAACCTGCCATTCCGCGGCATGCACGCACGGCTGGATGCGCTGATCGCCGGGCATGAGCGCTCGCTGGAAAAATTGCAGGCGCTGCTCAGCGAGCCGAAGCGGGTCATCGACGTCTTCGAGGCGCTGTACCGGCGGCCGATCGACGGCGATGAACTGCTCGGCCTGGCGACCGGCGAGGCACTCGCGCATCTCAACTATCTGAAGCTGCGCGGGCAGATCACCCGCAGCCGCGGCGCCGATGGCGTCGATCGCTACCAGGCTTCGCAGCAATAGAGCTATTCGTGGACGCTTTTGATTCCGCTCATCTGATCGTCGCCATGACGATGGCCGGCACCGCGCTGATCCTCGTTGCCGGAGATTGGGCTGGGCGCAGCACGCGCGCGCTGGTGCTCTGTCTGCTGGCGATCGCGGGCGCGTTGATGCTCGGGCGCGTCATCGCGTGGAACGACGCCGGCGGAGTCGCGACGGCAACGCTGATGGTGATGCTCAAGGTTGCCGCGATCCTCGCCGGCGTCGAATGGGGGCGCCGGATCGGCCAGACCGCGCAGTCGCGCGGTCGCGTCGCCGCCGATGTGCTGTTCCGCGTGGCGCAGCTGCTCGTGGTGATCTACGGCGGACTGTCGATCGGCTATGTCGTCCTGTTTCCCGAGCAGGCGCTGGTGGACGTGCCGGGCGTCATCAACGTACGCGCAGTCGAGTTCGCGGTCTTCGCGCCGGTGCTCGGCAGCGGCATGCTGTGCGCGACGATCGCCATCATCCTGCTGCGCTTCATGCGGATCGACCGCGCCGAGCTTGCGCGTCTGCGTGCGCTGTTGTGGGCCGCTCCGTTTCTGCTCGCCGGTTTGCTCGTGGCCGATCCACTGATCCCCGTCACCCTGACGATCGGCCTGCTGATCTTCCTCGCAGGGGCGGTGCGTTATCTGGTCATCCAGAGCCGGCGCGGCAGCTTCCTCGGCCAGTTCCTGTCGCCGCAGGTCGCGCGTGAAGTGCGTGCGGAAGGACTCGACCGGCTGCTGCGACGTGAGCGCCGACAGCTCAGCGTAGTGGCCTGCGATCTGCGCGGTTTCACCGCTTTTGCGCGCAGTTGCGACAGCGAACGGGTGGCCGAAGTGCTCGAGCGCTACTACGCTCTGGTCGGCGAGGTCGCCGCGCGGCACGGCGGCACGATCAAGGACATCGCGGGCGACGGCGTGCTGATCCTGCTCGGCGCTCCGCTGTCGATGAAGGATCATGTGCAGCGCGCCGCGCAGCTGGCCCTTGAGCTCGTGACGCACGCGCGGCCCAGCCTGCTGGCGGCGGCGCCCGAAGCGCAACTTGGCTTGGGCGTCGGCGTCGCCAGCGGCGAAACGACGGTCGGCGCCATTCGTGGAGCGGGGCGCCTGGAGTATGTCGCGATCGGCAATCCGGTCAACCTCGCCGCGCGCCTCTGCGCACGCGCCGAGGATGGTGAAGTGCTGGCAGACCGCCGCATCGCCGAACAACTGGCCGACGATGCGGCGATCGTCATCGCGGAGCGCACTCCCGAATCGCTCAAGGGCTTCGACGAGCCCGTGCCGATCTGCGCGCTGACGCGCGGCACCGCGCCACTGACGCCGGCTTAGCGGGCCCGCGCCAGCGCGACGGCATCCGCTCCCGCGGGATAGTGGAGCTGTCCGCTTTCGTCGATCGCTGCGCGCCACACCGTTTCGGCAACGTCGGCCTCGGTCGTGAACGCGGTCAGCTGCGTCATCGATGCGTACACCGACTGCGCATACGCCGCATAGCTGTCCGGGATCAGGCCTTCCATGCGCGAGCGGCCGTTTTCGGTGAACCGCGTCGTCGGCGCGTAGCCGGGTTCCACGAGCTTCACGCGCACCTGATGCGTTTCGAGTTCATGGGCCAGTGACGCCGTGAAACCCTGAATGGCCGTCTTGCTGGCGGTGTACACCGCGACCAGCGGCATCGGCGCCAGCGTGGCACTGGACGTGACGTTGACGATCACGCCAGTGCGCCGTGCACGGAAAGCGGGGATGACGGCCTGTGTCATCGCCATGACGCCGAAGGTGTTGGTCTCGAAGACTTCTCGAACCGTTTCGATGGGCGTCGCTTCAAAGGCGCCGAACAGGCCGACTCCCGCATTGTTGACGAGCACGTCGATCGGGCCGCTGGCCTCCAGTGCGGCAGCGATGCTTTGCGGATTGCCGACATCCAGCGCCAGGATTCGCATCCGCGCCGAATGCGGCAGCAGGTCTTCGCGGGGCTTGCGCATGGTCGCGATGACATCCCAGCCCTTCGCATGGAAATAGCGCGCGGTTTCCAGGCCGTAGCCTGACGAGCAGCCGGTGATGAGTACAGTCTTCATGGTGATCTCCGTTGGGGTTGCAGTGGAGAGCACGATAGCGGCCATAGTAAGGACGAACTACAATGAATAGTCCTTATTTAATTATCAGTAGTCCAGGAATGGCAGATCCTTTATCCGAGGTCATCGCGTTGCTGAAGCCCGCGGCGGTTTTCTCCAAGGGCATCAGCGGGGCCGGACGCTGGGGCGTTCGTTACACGGCGTTCGAGCAGCCAAGCTTCTGCGCCGTGCTGGAAGGCAGCTGCCGGCTTGCGGTCGACGGCGAGGATCCGATCACCCTGCAGGCTGGCGATTTTGTGCTGCTGCCCGCGACACCGGGGTTCACGATGTCGGGCTTCGAACCGGTCATGCCGACGCCGGTCGATCCCAAGCTGACGCCGACCCCGCAGGGAGACGTCCGCCATGGCACCCGCGGCGGAAGGCCGGATGTGCGCCTGCTGGGCGGCTACTTTGTCTTCGCCTCACCCGACGCCGCGTTGCTGGTTTCGCTGCTGCCGGCGCTGATCCACGTCCGCGATGCCGAACGCCTGTCGGTGCTCGTGCGTCTGGTGGGCGAGGAATCGCGCGAGCAGCGATCGGGTCGCGAGCTGGTGCTCGCGCGCCTGGTCGAGGTGCTGCTGATCGAAGCATTGAGGTCGACGGTCGGCGAGGACACATCGCCGGGTTTGCTGCGCGGCCTGGCCGATGCACGCATCGCGCAGGCCATGCGGCAGATGCATGGCAATCCCTCGCGGGCCTGGACCGTGCCGCAACTCGCCAGGAAAGCGGCGCTTTCGCGCTCGGCGTTCTTCGAGCGCTTTACGCGGACTGTCGGCCTGGCGCCGATGGAATACCTGCTGGCCTGGCGGATGGCGCTCGCGAAGGACATGCTGCGTCGCGAAAATGCCGGCCTCGCCGAGATTGCGGAGCGGGTGGGCTATGGCTCGGCAAGTGCGTTCAGTACCGCATTCAGCCGCCACGTCGGCCAGCCGCCCGGTCGATTCGCTCGCGCAACGGTTTGAGTGGCGGGGCAGTCGCCGCCGGGCTCAGCGCAGCTGGCTGTCCTTGCTGCCGCTGCGGTTGTAGCCGCTGAAGGGCGTCGTCGCGCGGTCCTGCGCTTCCTGGCACTGCACGCAAAGCCTGACGCCGGGAATCGCCTGACGGCGGCCTTGCGGAATTTCGTCCTCGCATTCGGCGCAATGGCTCAGGCTTGGCCCTGTCGGCAGCGTGCTGCGGGCGCGCGCAACGGCATCCTTGATCGTTGCATCGATCTGTTCGAGTACCGCGCCTTCATTGGCCCAGCCGGTCGCCATCTTCCGTATATCTGTCCTGCGCGCAGCAGATTCAACCCTAATCCCGAATCGATGCCGGATCAACAGCTCGGGTAGTCCGATCAGTGCCGTTCGACTTCGCGTTCAGACACCGCAGCCGCGGTATTTCCCCAAGCATTTCGCACGTAGCTCAGCACAGCGGCAATTTCGCGGTCGCTGAGCTTGTGGCCGAATGGCGGCATGCCATAGGGCTGCGGATTGCCGGCCGTGCTCGGGCCGAAGCCGCCGTCGACGACGAGCTGGATTGCGTTGCGTGCGGAATCCGCGGTGACGACGCGATTGCCCGCGAGCGCCGGGTATCGGTCCGCCTTGCCCTCGCCCTGATCGCCATGGCAGGCGGCGCAATGCTCGCGATACAGCGGTGCCCCGGCTTCGAGCAGCAGTTGCTTCTCGCGCTCCGTCACGCGCAGCTGGCGCACCTCGCGCGCAGGATGCGCGGGCAGCGATGCGATGTAGTCCAGCATTGCGGCGATATCGCGCTCATCAAGATACTGCGTGCTGTGAAAAACCACTTCCGCCATCGGTCCACTGGCGACGGCGCGATCTG
The DNA here is from genome assembly GCF_058783185.1 of Fontimonas sp. FW305-C-3. Lineage (NCBI taxonomy): Bacteria > Pseudomonadati > Pseudomonadota > Gammaproteobacteria > Nevskiales > Nevskiaceae > Fontimonas > Fontimonas sp. FW305-C-3. The sequence goes on from NZ_JBYSYK010000001.1 coordinate 690,807, forward strand.
AAGTGCCCGTCATCAGAAGACTACGCATGTCCGCAAGCTCGTTGTCCGTCACGGCTTCTTCGCGCGCGAGGGGAAGCGCATCCCAGCCGAGCATCGGGATCGGCCCACCAGCATAGGCCGCCGCGCTGTCAAGGCCGCCGAGAGGAGTGCGTGTCGTATGGCAGGCATTGCAGTGTCCGAGGCCCTCGACCAGATAGGCGCCGCGATTCCATTGCGCATCTCGCTGCGGGCTCTCGACGAATTCGCCGGGGCGAAAATACATCGCGCGCCAGACCAGCAGCGCTGCCTGGGTGTCGAATGGGAAACGCATGTCCGCGTCTACTCGCTGGCGGCGGACCGGTGGCAGGGTTTTCAGAAAGGCGAAGAGGGCGTCCGCATCCGGGCGAGTGACGAGCGTGTAGTTGGTGTATGGGAATGCCGGGCTGAGGCGGCGCCCATCGCGCGACTTTCCGTAGTGCATGGCGCGCCAGAAGTCATCGGCGGTCCATGTGCCGAGACCGGTTTCCAGATCCGGCGTCAGATTGCTGCTGAATACCGTGCCGAACGGGGTGGCGATAGCACGGCCGCCGGCATACTCCGGCTGGCCAAGCTGGGTATGGCAGGCGATGCAGTTTCCCGCTCGCGCAAGATAGCGGCCGCGTTCGATCAGCTCGGGCGAGTCGGCAGCTTCGCGCGCAGCAGCCGGCTGTGCGGCAAAGTGCTCGGAGAGCTCGGGGCGCGCAAGCCACAGCGCCGCGATCGCGATCAGCGTCAAGGTTGTGGCGACCAGCAGGACCGTTCTGCGTTTCATGGCACGCCCCCGCATTCGATCGGCAGGGGGGCAGCCAGCGCCGCGGCGGGTGCGTGCGGCTCAGGCACCGGGCGGCTGGAGATCCATGCGGTGACCGCATCGATCTCCGCAATCTCAAGACGCTGGGCGATCTGCCCCATGCAGTCCGGTGTTCGCGCGGCGCGGACGCCACTGCGCCATGCGCCGAGCTGCGCGCGCAGGTAGTCGTGACCGAGCCCGAGCAGGCCAGGTATCGAAGGCTGCACACCTAATAGCTCGGCGCCGTGGCAGGCGCTGCAGGCCGGAACGCCGCGTGCGGGATCGCCCGTTTCGACCAATCGACGCCCGAGCTCGATCGTCGAGGCGGCGAGCGCCTGCGGTGGAAACGGCGGCGCGGCGTTCTGCGCGCTGTACCAGGCGGCGATGTTGCGCAGATAGTCGTCGGACAGCCACGCCAGCAGCTGCTGCATGACGGCGTGATGCCGGCGACCCTCGCGAAAATTGAGCAATTGTTGATACAGATAGCCGGCCGGCTTCCCGGCAATGGAGGGGCTGTAGCCTTCCTGGGAGGACACTCCATTGTCACCATGACACGTGGCGCAGGCCTTCAGACGGTCCCGCATGTCGTCGCCGGCCGCATGCAGCGGCTGCGTGAGGGTCAGCAACAGGAATCCGCACAGGCGCAGGGCCTTCATGACGTCATGCTCGTCGGCAGCTGTTCGAGGGCTGCGATTATTGCCTCAACGCGTGCCGACGGATACCGGCAGAAGCCGGAAAAAAACCTATAGCAGTTCCGCTCAGAAGCTCGATCCGGGCTGCTTGAGGAACTCCAGCTCCTCCGGCGTCGACGCACGGCCGAGAATCCCGTTGCGATGCGGATATCGGCCGAAGCGGGCAATGATGGCCTTGTGGCGGAGTTCGAAGTCGTAGTTTTCCTTCAGGCCGTGTTCCCGGTAGAGCGCTTCGGCGACTCCGTGGATCACCATGGATTCGCTATGCATGTATGGCAGAAACATGAAGCCCCGTTCGCCTGGCGACAGTCCGAGATGCGCATCGCACGAAATCGCCTCTTGCGCCAAGGCGAGCGCCATCGGATCCTGCGCGAATGCCAATGCCGAGCCGCGATGAATGTTCCGCGAGAACTGATCGAGAACGATGATCTCGGCAAGCCGGCCGCGATGTGTCTCCCGCCACGGGAACAGCTCTCCCTGCGCCGCGCTGCGAAGCGTGCTCGCAAAACGCCGGCGCACGATTTCATCGAACGCCGGGTCGGCGGCCCACCAGGATTTCGGATCGATCTCCTCGAACCAGAATGAAAGTACGTCTGCGGACATGGACCTCTCCGGTATTCGTGTTGTCACGCTTCAAGCTGGGCGCCGCGCGCGGCTGTGCCTGTACACCCATTCCTCCTGGGCGGTCGTATCCGGTACCGGGACGCGCCGTGCGGCACCGAGCAGGCGGAATGCCCTGGCGGGCTCGACGCCAAGCTCCGCCAGGACACAGGCGGCGAGCAGACCGCTGCGGCCGATGCCTGCGCGGCAATGAATCGTAACGCCGCTTCCGGTTCTCAGCATGTCTCCGAGGCCCGCAGCCAGCTGCATCGTCGCGCTGGCCGATGATGGCACGCCGCGGTCGGCGATGGGGTGCGAGATGAACACAAGCCCATGCCGCTCGCAAAGCGCAGGCTCCTCGGTCAAGTCCAGCTCCTGAACCTCATGCGCTTCCAGCAGGGATACGACGACGGAAATTCCCATCCTGCGATAGCCAAGGATCTCGTCCAAAAGCCAATCGCCGGCGCGGGGGCGCGGCATGATCGCCAGTCGATGCGGCGCGATATCGCCGATCCAGAATAAGTCGGGTCTCATTGTCATTGTCATGTCCGATGGTGTTCAGCCAAGCGTCAGTCTCGAAACATCAAGGTAGCGCCCTCGCTGATCGAGCCGCCCGCCGTGAACGCATTTGCGTTCACGGCGCGCCGTCATCGCGCCCCACCAGAATCATTGACTCGATTGCTTATGGACAAGCACCGCCAGCCTTTCGCACTTGCGCCCGACGATCAACATTTGCTGATCCAGCTTGCTTTGGACGAACACCCGCCGATGGCGTGCTCCGAGCAGGTATTCCGGCTCAGAAAGGATGGGCTGCTGGAGGAGGGGCCGACGCGGTACTTCGCGAGCCAGAAGGCCATCCGCATGCTGTTCGGCGTGGATCGCAAGGATCTTGCGGAGACGCTCGACACCTGCGCAATGCAGTAAACGTCAGTACCGCAATTTCGGATACCAATTCTTCGCGCGGCCTGCGGGCGTCAGGTCCAGAATCGACCATAGCGACGCAATGTCCGGCGCATCGCGCGGATCCTGATCCGGATCGGCCATCTCTCGCGTCATCTCGCTCGCCCAGAACAGGCGAATGCCGTCGGCGTGCCGGCGGAAGACCGTCAATGCGGGATTCTCCGATCCATCGTCATTGAGCAGGCCCAGATCCCTGGCGTAGTCGTCGCCGACCGTCTGCACAAAGTCGAGATCGCGCCAGCCGCGCTCCTGCGCGAACTGGAATTGCCGGCTCACCGGGCTGCGGCCGAGTATCTTCAGCGCGACACGCTGCTTGATGTCCATCGCATTGCCATTGACTGAGCCCAACCAATTCGTGCACATCGGACATGGGCGGTCGCGTTGCGGGCCATACATCCAGAAATAGGTGACGAGCGTGTCTTTGTCGCCGAACAGGTCGGCTAGTCCAACCTCGAACGCATTTTCGTCCTTGAACCGGTAGTGGTTCGGAATCAGCGGCCCCGGCGGCAGTGCCTGCCGTTGCTCCGCTAGGCGAGTCATGTGTCGGCGGAACTCGATTTCCTCCGCCAGCAGCGCCCTGCGGGCTTCGCGGTACTCGGCACTTTCGCCCGGGAAGGGGCAGTGCCCCTTGGCAGCGAGCTGCTGTGCAGGGGTTAGGGATTTCCCGGCCATCGTCAATCTCCTTTTTTGAAACCGCTCAGCGGTCGCTTAGCGACTCGCAAGCGGATGGGGGTTGCCGGCGTCGATCGAGGTTCTCTCGTGCTGGCGCGAACCGAAGATGTGCGAATACGCCCAGGTGAACTCTGCACCCATCAGAAAAATCTGCGCCGAGTAGTACACCCAGACCAGCAGAGCGACCAGAGACCCGGCGGCACCAAAGCCGGTCGCGACCGCGCTGCGGCCAATGTAGATGCCGATCAGCACCTTGCCGATCGTGAACAGCAATGCAGTCAGCGCGGCGCCGATCCAGACCTCGCTCCAGCGGATTTTCACGCGCGGCATGATCTTGTAGATCATCGCGAACATGCCTGTCGTCAAGGCGAAACCGAAAGCGATGTTGAAAACGTCCGCAACCGTTTCCCAGCCGACGAACCAAGGGGCCCACCATTTGCCGATGGCCGAAAGCGCGGCACTGAAGATCAGCGACACCATCAGGATGAATCCGATGCCGAGAATCATGCCGAAGGAAAGGAGCCGCGAGCGGAGCAGCGTCCAGAGTCCGCCGGGCCGTCTCTCAAGTGGCGTGCGCCAGATGCGGTCCAGAGCATCCTGCAATTCGCCGAATACAGTCGTGGCACCAAGCAGCACGAGCGCGGCGCCGATCAGGCTCGCGATGAATCCGTCGGCCGGCTGATTGACGCTTTCCAGTAGTGACTGGACCGCCAATGCGCCTTGTGCGCCAAGCAGGTTGTCGAGTTGACCGGCGATCTCGCCCCGAGCGGCTTCATCGCCGAAGACCAGACCGGCGATCGAGATCACCAGCAGCAGCATCGGCGCGATCGAGAATGTCGTGTAGTAGGCAAGCGCCGCGCCCATGCTTTGCGCATAGTCGTCGCTCCAGGCTTTCACCGTCGTCCTGACCAGCAGGAGGCTCTTGTTTTTCAAATTCATGCGCGCCACCCATCGAGTCAGCAGCTGGCTTTGTGAAGGTGTCGACTTCGCAGAATGCGGACACCGCTAGGAGGGTCCGGACGGTGGAAAATCGCAGCAAGCGACATGCCTGGATTCCCGCGAGACGCGTCATTCTTTGGTGCGCGTACTCCGCTTGGCGGTGGAGCGTGTGCGTATGGCCTGCTTCTTGGAAGCGCCACGCTGCTTGGCTTCGTCCAGTGAATGGGTCTGTTTGAGCGGACCGGCTCCTTCGGCCTCATCGCTGAGGCGTTGATAGAACCGATGCAGCGTTTCGAGTTCTTCCTCGCTGAGATCTTCGATATTGATCAGATGATTGCTGGCCTCGTGATGCGAGGCCAGCAACTCGTTGAGCTTGAGGTGCAAGGCTTGCGTTGCCTTGTTCTGCGAATGCTGGATCAGGAAGACCATCAGGAAGGTGACGATCGTCGTGCCGGTATTGACGGTCAGTTGCCAGGTCTCGCCGTAATCGAAGACGGGGCCAAGCAACCCCCAGACGACGACAGCGACCGCCGCCACGACGAACGCAGGCGATGTGCCGAACACCCGATTGGCGCCGTCCGCAAAACGGTCAAAGAATCCAAAGCGTTTGCGCTTGTCCATCGCCGGCTCTCCATTGCACGCCTGAACGTCGCGGCTAAGTTAGCGGAGTTGTCCGTCGCGGCGCTGAACAGCGGCGCTCTTGGATTGTCGCGTGTTGCTGATATAGTCGGGCACTCTCTCAGGGAAGAGAGTTGGGGGGCAACATGAATACTAAGAAGCTGGCTTCGGCTTATGCCGACGCTGTACTCGATTATCTAGAAACCGGAATCGCGCAGGGCATCGTCTACAAGGATGATCTGTTCCTGCTCGCCGGACGCGGCGACTGTGAGAGCACGCCGCACCTTTGGGTCGACAGACATTGGCGGAAGTTCGTTCCGGGTCTTACGGTGTCGGCCGATCCGCTTGATCCGGAATTCAACGCGGTGCGCCTGCGCGCGCAGATCATCGAAAGGCTGGTTGCCAACAAGAAAGATTTGAGCCTCAGCCTTGGCGTCAATCGGATCAGGGCCAGGGGCGCGGTAAAACCCAGAGCGTCTGCGTCTGAAGTCGAAGTGCTGCCCGTTGTCGAAACGCCGCAGGAGTTTGCTGTGGAGCGGACGGTCAGCCGCTAGCCTCAAGACTGCTGTAGTCCCTGATCAGTGTATCGAAGCTGCTGAGCATCTGGACCAGATTCTGAGCTTCCGGTACGTGCGACTGATAGTCGAACTGGCGCATTGCCATCACACCTACTGAGCTGTCTTTCGGGAGGCTGCGGGTCGCGATTGACTCGCGCGCTCTCGGCAGAAACACTTGCTGAAGCCAAAGCTCGAACGAGGGAGCTTCAAGATAGGAGCGGATCTTGCCCAGCAGTTCGGGTGGTGAACTCGACCAGTAGCCTATCCGCCGCATCTCGGCTTCCACCGCATCCAGTTGCTGAGTCATCTGGGCGAGCAGGACATCCTGTCTGGAACTCATAGCTTTGCGATCTCCAGTATTTCCTGCCCCATCAGCACGCAGCCGGAAACCGGAGATGCGTAGTAGATGAAGCGCATGCGGTACTCGCCTTTGTAGATGTAACCCCAAACCTCGTATACGGAAAATTTCTGTTTGGGGTTGGCGGGGTTGCGAATCGACGGCAGTTCCTTGGCCTCGTCGGCAATCGAGATCCGGTCTCCCTCGCCGAAGTGCAGCGTCAGCAAGGGCGTGGCGCGGGAGATTGCGTCCTGCGCGCAGGAGGGTGTTTCTGCCGCGTGCACCGCGGCAGAGAAAATCAGAAGCGAGATGGCCAATGCGGAATGTCGAAGCATGAAGAAACTCCTGTCGGCGATGTCCATTCTCAGTCGTTGAAACGCTGCCGGATGCAGACTATCCAGATTGCGCTTAGTCTCCCTTGCGCTTCGGCTTCCCTGCAATCTCGGCCAAACGCGACGTCGCTTCGCGTTTGCCCATCTGGCGCAGCGCCGCAATGGCAGCCAGCTGATCTGCACGCGGCCTGGTGCGGCCTTGTTCCCAGTTAAAGATGGTTTGCCCGCTGACGCCCAGAATCTTGGCGGTGTCCTCGGCGCTGAGCGCCAGGCGCGCGCGCAGGGTCTTAAATCCCTTGGCGACGAAGCGAAGCTTGGTGCCGCTGTCCGCGGCTGCCTTCGATGGCTTGGCAGCTGCGTTGTTTCTCCTCAGTGCGGCCACCTCCTTCTGCAGCGCTAGCACTTGCTTGCGCAGTTGTGCCAGCTGACGACGTTGTGAGGTGCTTGCTGTCCGCAGTGGACCCACATGCTGACGAATAACTTTTTTGGACAGGCGAATGATTTCGCTCTTCAGCAAGACTGCAATATCGGACATGAGTCGTTTTGGAAGTAGCCGGGGGGACCACTAGTATCCGGTATATCGCATAAGGACGACGATCGATTGCCCGTCAGGCGCTCCCGCCGATAAGAAACCTCGGGACTTTTGCAGTCCCGAGGCGATTTCTCTACGCAGCTGCCGCCGCGATCCTGCCGAAGCTGCCGCTGTTGAAGTCTTCGATCGCTTCGGCGATCTCGGCATCGCTGTTCATCACGAACGGCCCATAACCGCGGATGGGTTCGTTCAGTGGTTCGCCACTGAGTAACAGCAGGGAGACCTCGTTGTTGGCTTCCACGAGGACATCCGCGGCTTCGCGATCCAGCACGATCAGTTGCCCTTCACGCGCAATCTCGGTGCCGTTGATCTCCACTGTGCCGCGCAGGACCACCAGCGCCAGCGTGCGGCCTTCAGCAACCGGCAGGCGAACCATGGCGCGCGGCTGAAGGCGAAGATCCCAGACATCCATCGGGCTGAAGGTCCGTGCAGGGCCCTTGTGTCCGTCGTACTCGCCCGCAATCACGCGGACGCGGCCCGCGTTGTCCGGAAGGTCGACACTGGGAATCTCGCCCGCCAGCAGGGTCTGATATCCCGGCGTCGTCATCTTGTCCTTCGCCGGCAGGTTGACCCAGAGTTGCACCATCTCCAGCGTGCCGCCGCTGCGCGCGAACGTTTCGGAATGGAACTCCTCGTGGAGGATTCCCGAGCCCGCGGTCATCCACTGCACATCGCCTGCGCCGATGCGGCCACCTGCGCCGGTGGAATCGCGGTGCTCGAGCTCGCCTTGATAGACGATGGTCACGGTTTCGAATCCGCGGTGCGGATGCTCGCCGACACCACGACGATACGGGGTAGGGGCGAAAGCCGCCGGCCCGGCATAGTCGAGCAGCAGGAACGGGCTCAGCTGCTCGCCCTGGTTCTGGTAGGAGAACAGCGAACGCACGGGGAAGCCGTCGCCGACCCAATGCCGGCCTGGGGTGCTGTAGACGCCGAGAATCTTCTTCATCGTCCTTCTCCAATCTGGGAGCCTCGATGAGGCTCGTGTGATGAGCGATACATTAGAATCGGAACGATCATCGCGATAGATGCGAGTTTGTATACTCAGCGTTCTATTAAGAGAACGATAAGGCACTTCAACATGCAAGACCTGAATGACCTTTATTTCTTCGCTCAGGTCGTCGAACACGGCGGTTTCGCGGCGGCCGGCCGGGCCCTGGGGCAGCCAAAATCCAAGCTGAGCCGACGCATCGCGCTGCTCGAAGAGCGGCTTGGTGTGCGCCTCATCCAGCGCTCGTCGCGCCGGTTTTCCGTGACCGACGTCGGCCAGGCCTACTTCGCGCACTGCAAGGCGATGCTGGTGGAAGCGGAAGCCGCGCAGGACGCCGTCGACCTGACGCGTTCCGAGCCGCGCGGCGTGGTTCGCCTGAGCTGTCCCGTCGCACTGCTGCATGCGCGCGTCAGCACGATGCTGGCGGACTTCATGGTCGCGAATCCGCGCGTCGATATACATCTGGAGGCGACCAATCGCCGCGTCGACGTGATTGCGGAATCCATCGATATCGCGATCCGTGTCCGCTACCCGCCGCTGGAAGACAGCGATCTGGTACTCAAGGTATTCGCGCAGCAAAGCCAGTGTCTGGTCGCGAGTCCGGCGCTGCTCGAGCGTTACGGGCCGGTGAGCACCCCCGCGGAACTCAGCCGGCTACCCAGCCTGGACCTTGGTCCCGCGCAGCCGGATCACGTCTGGCGGCTATTCGGGCCAGACGGCGCGGATGCAGCAATCCATCATCATCCGCGCATGGTGACCGACGACATGGTTGCGCTGCGCAGTGCTGCCATTGCCGGCGTCGGCATCGTGCAACTGCCAACACTGATGGTGATCGAGGATGTGAATGCGGGGCGTCTGCTGCGCCCCGTGCATGGCTGGGCGCCCAAGCAGCACGTCATTCACGCCGTTTATCCGTCCAAGCGGGGAATGTTGCCGTCGGTGCGTGCGCTGCTCGACGATCTGGGGCAGAGATTCGAATCTCTGGCAGATGACTAGGCGGGGCAGCGAATCTGCGCCCCTTGCGATCAGCCGTGCGCTGCTTCAAAAGGGGGTAACAGGGCAGGTGCAGTGGCGAGCGCTCGAGGGCGTGGGTCGCTGCGCGGCAGGTTTGCATCGATCTGTCGGGGAGCCAAAATCCCCGTGTCGGCAGCCCAGCGCGAGTGCCTCCAACTCCTATTAGTAACTTATTAAAGCGGTTTGATAATCGCGATTGAAGGTCGCAGCCTAGACATCTTTCGCCATGGTTCCGGTGGGGCTGGCCTTAGTTACTCGCCGCATAGACGTACCTGTCATGGCGGCATGCACGATCCTGTATCGGTTGGCCTCCATGCCCTTTCCGGTAATCGATTTGATAGTAGGGAAGCTGCACTGCGTTACATCAAAAACGCTAGTACTTTCGCTTGGCTCGATGCCCACCAGAAGGATGGGTAGCGTGATCGAGAACTTTGCGGCCTCCAGTTCCCGAACGGCGCGCTCATGGTTCGCGACGTTTGAATCGATCCTCTGTGCAAAAGCCGCCATCGGAACGACCGAGAGGCCGAAATCGATGAGAGACTGAGAATAAGCGGTCTGAAACTTGAAGATGTCGCTATACCAACGGCTCATGTTTCCAAACTGCACTTCCGTCTGAATGCGAAGGCCCGCGAACTGTTTTCGAAAGTCTGCCTTCAGCGCCGAACCCTTGATTCCGGTCGCGGGCGGATGGTATTGCCAACCTTTATCGACTACGAAAACACGATCGAAGTAGGTGTTCAACAATTGCTGCACGACGTGCAGGCCAGCATTTGATTCACTCTTGCCGCGATACTCAAACGATGGCGCACTCTCAAGAATGCCGCGAATCTCACTCCAGGCGTTGCGGTACTTCTTGTTGGTAAGAATCTCTTCCGCGTGTCGGTAGCTATGAATTTTATAACGCACCCAAGCGTCCTCGCGGGCAGTGCAAAGTTGCAGGAAGCATTGGCATGCTATTAGCCGGGAGCTTGACGCTTTAATGGGGGCGACTGCTCGCGTTGCTGACTGCAGGCGACGTTGAAATAAGCCCCGACCAAGAGGCCCGCCAGTACACGCGAATCGTACTGATAAAATTTCTTGCTCACAGCCGAAAGTGTCTCAGACTGCCCGCCGGTCGCCAGTTGTGCCACGAGATTCGCGATCCAGACCTGTTTCAGATCGGCGGCGGCCTTAACAATCAGGTCCGCGGCGCGTCCGAGCTCGTCTACTACCTCGTAAGGAGTCATGCCTTCTGCTTTGCGAGTCCATACAGCTTGCAGCAGCGCACTCTCAGTCCGACTCAATACGTGATCAACAATTTCACTCGACTGTCGAAATGACTCCGACAGAGATGACCAGGATGAATGCTTCTTTATCTGATCGATCACTCGGCGATCAAGTTCGATCTGGCGGTACTTCTTGGAAGCACCGAAGAAGAAGCGGACATCCCATCGCATGCCGTCCCCATCGGACGCATTGGACAACTCAAATCGCATGCCGCTTCCGAATCGGAGCCCTGGAAGCGCTGCTTGGAATTTTCGTGTTTTAGAGTATCGGCTCCCCACCTTATCCGGAGCCATAGGCGATGCCTTTTGCTTCGGCTTCGGTAGTCGTGCCTCGAGCGTCTCAAATGCAGGAATCTTGCCCGGCCGTGTTCCACGAAAGCAGTGCGCCAAAAAGTACGTCATGACTGGGGGGATTGCGTTCCCCACCATCTTTAGCCGATCCGAGTGGGAGTCGCCATGGAACTCGTAGGTGATCGGAAATCCCTGAAGGGAAGCGCGCTCGCGCACAGAGAGCCGACGCACTGCCTTAGACTTCCGCGGGTCGGCAATCACTATGCTCTCGCGCGATACACGCGTGCACGTAGCCGTAACTGTGCGAGACGGCTTGCCGAGGGGGTCGGGAAAGGCCATGACGTTGTAAATCGGATGGTATTCCTTAGCCTCCCGGTTCATGCGCGCCTCTTCGGCCGAAAGCGGCGCCTCCCGTTCCAATCCCGAGACAGTGTCGCGCGGCAACTCGATGCCGTAGATCGGGTCGCGAACGAGCTCAGAGGACAGTGCCTTAACTACGCCGCCCAGGGTTCTCGTGGGCTGCCCATCGCGGTAGCTCATCAGCAGCTGCTCATCAAAATTGCCTGCGAGCATGCGGCGCCGACGTTGAGGCAGGCCGAACTCCTCCATCTTCACCACGGTAATGACGGAGAACAGCTTCGCGTAGCGCGATAACGAACCCCCCGGTTTTAGTTCTGCTGTCAGGATTTGCGCTACCCGCGGCACGTTCTCCATTGCCCAGCATCGAGGCTTGAGCCGCTCGACGATATCCAGGAAGCGCCGGATATCGACAAGGCCATCCTCAATGTCGCCTCTACCGCCGCGATTCGAATACGAAAATTGAGTGCATGGCGGGCTTCCCACGATGTAGTCCGCGCGATCCGGAAGTGACTTGATATCCAGCTTCCGAATGTCTGCAGGCGATGTGCTCAGACCGAAATTGCAGTTGTAGGTATCCAGCGCCGTCGTCCACCACTCGAAGGACTCTTGAACCTTAATCCCTGCCAAGCGGAATCCGATCGACCAGCCACCGACACCGCTGTAGAAATCCAGCACGGTTTTCATCTGCGGCCTCCCCTTGGGCCCGTCGTCGCCGTCAGCAGGGGGAGCTCACCCTGCAGCGCCTTCTGGTATTGATCGATATACGCCCGCATCGCTTCACGCACTACCCGAGACGCAGTCGTATCGTTCTCTCGGCAGGCGCGAACGAATGCATCACGAAGTACCGCATCGACTCGAATTCGGAGCCCTGCTTCATTCATGTGTGGTCACAGTGGATGCACAGCGTGTATCCCCAGAATATGCTATCCGCCTCAGTGCTGGCAACGTCAGCAAAGCTGAGCTCTAATTCCTGCGGAAAGTGGATAGAAAGTAACCAAAATGCGTAGGCTTACCGCAATTCCAGGTCTGCACTTAGAGGCGACACATCATGCTGGAGCCATCCTTTCGCACGACATGCCGCTCGCCTTGGACGAGCTTGCAGCTGTACTGGCGCCCTTCAAGATTCAGAAGCGGGAGGTAATCCAGAGCGGCGGCGGCGAGACCACGATTACTCAGCGGTTACGAAACGCGCTATCGGAAATAGGCTGGCAGAAAAAGAATGTCCGCCAGGAGCATATTGTCGACAGGGTCGAGCTGCCTTCGGAGTCGCACGAAATCGATCATTTAAAAGCCTTCGAAGGCGGGCGCATCGCACTCGAAATCGAATGGAACAATAAGGATCCATTCTTTGATCGCGACCTCGAAAATTTCCGCAAGCTACATCAGATCGGCTATATCAGCGCCGGAATCATTATTACGCGCGGTCGTACTCTTCAGGAAAGGTTGCCCGAGGTATTCATCGAACATTATTCAGGCATTCGCTCACTTGATGACATCGAATGTACGGCAAAGCAAAAGATTCAAATAAGGCGCCGTATGGAGCGAGGAGTGACTTTGGGGCAAGCGGCCGGCGCCATACTTTCTGCTCACAAATTCGGGGCAGCGACCACTCACTGGAACAAGCTCAGCGTTCGTGTGCATGAACGAGCCCAGGGAAAGCCATGCCCGCTCCTAATGATTGGGATCGAGATCGGGAAAATTGAAGACTTCAACGCTACGATACGCGTCGAAACAGGCCAACTCCCTGTTGCGCCCGACGAAGTCGCTGAGCAAGAGGAAATTGACCCAGAATAAGCGCTACGCCGTTCGGGTCGCCTCTCCCGATCGACGACTGCAAGAATGCCTAGAGTTAGCTTTGATTGGATTCAAATAATTTCGATCAGGATGCATGGCTGATGAGATGAATTCCGGAATGAGTTGTTCGCTCCAGATCGATCGGCAGCGCGCGAGGCCCTAGATGGGACCGAAAGCGAGACGTTGCAAGGGCGATTGCGGCCCCCAACTGTCGACGACGTCAAGTGGTGCTAGCGATTGCTCGGTTGGATGATAGAACACGTATCTTGCGACGCCGTCGCGCTCTGTGCGTGCATAGAAACTACAGTCTCCTACCGTTGAGCCGGCGCGGGGAACTATCCTCAGCAGCGGAAGCAGACTCAGGCACGTGGCCTCGTCGTCTGCGTAGAGCGCAAGCGAGTTGGATTCGACTGGTTTTTCCAGTGACAGCACTAGCGGCTCGCTCAATTTGCTACCGCGCAACACGTTGCAACTTAGTGCGTACTTTCCGCGAGTCAACGACATTGCTCCAACGGAGACCAGTCTCGTGACACTCCACATCGCACGCGTAAGCTGCAGATACTCGCAGAGAATATTGTCGAGCTGACGGTTGGCACCTTCGATGTCGGCATTGGTGAGATGCCCGCCGTGCCCGGTTTTCTCGTTTCTTAACTCGTTTGCTCTGGCGAATACTATTGCCAGTTCTTGATTCGAAAGCGTTTGAGGGATCAGCAGCGATCGATCAGCGAAGCCAGACCGAATCGCGTCCGCTTTATTCACATCCCCTTTTGACTCGCGAGCGCATGCGTCGCGAACCTCCGAGGCGTACTTGTCAATGATATACCGCCAAGTGCCGATCGATGCTCGCGCGATAAGTGGGTTCTTTCCACTCTCGTCAGTTGCCAAATGATTCACTCGCGAAGACAGCGACTCGGAGTAGAACCCGCTAAGTAGCCACGTCGCGTGAAGAATGAGCGCGGCTTCAAAGAAGTGAAGCAACAGCTCCATGCGCTCTTTGGTATCTAAACTGACTTGCCATGCGCAAAGAATCGCGGCGAGCGGCGCTGGAAGCGACTCGATCCGCTCACTGATCGAACTCTCAATCGAGTCGGCTGCCTTGGACGCCAGTATCCGGTCAACATCCTTGAGTTCAGCTAAAGCTGGTCGGCTCTGCCCCTCGGTGCCCCAAAGGGATTTGGTCTGATCCGGCAATCGATCATGAAGCGCATCTAAACTGTTCTTGATCGCTTCTGCCGTAGCATATCCATCGACGACATACGATTGCCGCGCTTCGGAAATGAGCGCTAGCGGCCACAATCTCAGAGCGTCGACAAGCCGGGAAGCGTTACGCGTCGCGGCGTGAAACCCTAGACCTGCCGGCGGGCTCAGCAAAGCTCTTTCTAGGAATCGAAGTGTGAAACTCGAGGACTCGAGTTCGATTGCGTGCCATCCACCGTCAAATGTCTCGTCAGCACCTATCGTTCCGGCGATTCGGACAACACCCCGCGCCGCATGAATGATGAGCGCCTGACTCTCGCGGCATTCTACCACTTCATCTGAGTTCTTAAGTGCCCGTAAGATGCAGTGAGCACCGAGTGCGACTACCTCTGCGTTCGAGCGGGCTCCGAAAACGGACATGTCAATCCACTCGCGGGTCACAACCGGCATGAACAGAGCTAGCCAGGGCACTATGCAACCTCGGGTGAGTCCGTTTGCACTGAGATCTGAACCGATTGCCGCCGCCGTGGCGATTCTACTCAGTGCGGTTTGATCTCCCTCAGAGGCCAGAACGTTAGTGATTGGCGCTGACTGCTCCTCGAGGGAGAGCTTCCTGCAAACGACGACGACCCGTTCTTCGCCTAAAATCGTTTCCGTCAAAGTGCCGGAGTAAAGGCGTAGCGGGTGTTTCGAGAGCAGGTCAAGGGCACTGCGGCCTGACGATGTCTGGAGCGAGTTCGTGTCTAACTCAACCACTAGGACAGCGCCGTAGCGAGCTCGTTCGATGCAATGAGCCAGGTCGGCAATCAGGTTTTCCTTCCCAGATCCGATAACGACGACAAGTCCGCAGTCCCACTCAGCGACCTCAGGTGCTGGGGAAGGATGCCAAAAGCCGCTCGTCTCATCTCTGATCCCATAACAAGCGCGATACTCGAATCCGGCCCAGTCTTCATGGGCGAGGGCGGACAATTCCGGCGTGCTGCCCCAGAGCAGGACGCGCTCGAGATTTCTGCGCCGCAGTTGCTGGACGAGCTCCCCAAGCGCCCGACTAGCCATTGTCCCTTGACGGAGCATTACCACTCGAGGCTTGAAGTGCCGCTTCACTGCTTAGAACGGCCTTTGGCCAGCGCTGGACTGCCCAAGAAGCGAGTATCTGCGCTCGGGCCCTAATTGCCTTTGCATCCCAATTCTCGGACGTTCCACAGGCTCGTGCCGACTTGAACATAGCATCGTTGCGATAGAAGTCTCGAACTACAATCCACGGCGCGTTTCTCTTCTGGGAGTTGGCGTTGCGGCTGAGGGGGACGAGGTTCGCCCAGACGTCCACCAAAGCGACGTGTTCATCGCTCTTCACGCTCCAGCCGTCGCCAAGGGTCTGCGGCATTACATGGTCGAGGGTGACCAGCTCGCGTGCCTGAAAGTCGTCAGAAATGGTGTCCCCGTCCGTAAAGGAGCGTTCGTACTCCATAACGACATACGTAGCCAGACTGCGGCCGTAGAGACTACGTTCCGCGACATTCCTTTTAAACTCCCCATCATCTGGGAAATCGATAGTCCTGCTCTTGGTGATCACATCGACGAATCTCGCAGGAGCGCCTAAGGTCTCCTTCCACATTCCCTTGAAAACGGCGTGAAGGCCGGTCGGCTCATACCCGGCAAAGAAGCGTCGAATTAGGAACGATTCCAACAGTTGCAGATTGGCGAGATAGGTCTCCGAGCTTATGGTTTTCGCTAGCCACGCGGCGTGGAGATTGAAGAGAAACGGGTAGGTGCTGGAAGGGAGGCCCGAGCCCATTCTCCTGAGACGAAAAAACATCGCCTGCAATATCGGTTCGAGCCTCAGACCGGTCAGTTCTGCTGCGTTGCTTGAGTTGAACGCCAAGTACACACCCGCGTGCGCCTCAAGTTTTGAGATGATTGCTTCCGGCGTATCGTTGGTCCACTGTTCACGAAGTGCCGGCAATAATTTCGACGCCTTCGCCGTTGGCTTAGCTGCTAGGGCATAGGGGAAAAAGTAGTCATTGAAAAGATCAGAGGTCTCGAATCGCCGTTCTAAGGGCTGCCAATGAGCGTCGTAGACTGCGCGGGATTTGGTGTACTCGGTGTCATCTTTGAGCCTTCGAAAGATCTCGTTTCGCGCCAAGTCAACAATCTCCAATTTTTGTCCGGTCGCATTGAGAGTGTGAAATACCTGGGTTGGATCGTCAGAATCACTGAGCGAGATATTCACCACAATTAATCGCTCAAGCAGCTTCCGAAAGAGTTCCTCTGCACGAGCCAAGTTGAACCTGCTTTGCTCCAATACCATGGAGCTAACCCGCTTTCTGATGTGTGCGAACGCCTTTGACATGTAGCCTTCCTTGCCGCCACTGTCGGGCGGAAGGTTGATCTTGTTCGTAGCCGTATACGTCAGAAGCGCGTCTCGAAACTGTCGACTGTCGGCCACGGTTGGCATTAAGCGTGGCTGTCGGGTCGAGTCCGGCAGCTGCTCGAACAAATATCGTTCGACCTTGTTGACCAGCATCTGCTCTTCCGCCTTCGCGGCGAGCACTGCTAGGTGGAGGAGCATCAAATATAGGGTGGTTATGCGTTGCTGGCCGTCGATGAGCCAGTACTCACGGGGGCGGCCGGCTCCGCCATGGCTACGATCGGCCACGAAGATAGCTCCAATGAAATGGGTGTCATCCTCCACTGCAAGGTCGATCTCCTGGATGTTCTCGAAAAGAGCATCTATCGTTGGGCGGCTCCAGACGTAAGGTCTCTGGAAGATCGGTACGTGATAGAGCTCTTTCGCGGACAGGACACGATCAAGCTCCATCGCGTTCGCTCTAATGTAGTCCGTTGCAGGCATGTCCTACCTCTTTTTCAGAATCATCGGGTTCACGCAGTGTGCACGCAGCCAGGATTGCTCGCGGCTCCGGTTTCTGCGGCAATCTTACAGCCGTACCACGAGGCGGTCACGGCCGCCAGAACTCAGTTCACGAAACGCAACTTGCCAGCGTGAATGGTTGTCACTTGTTAAGTGCTACTCAGGTTAGCTATGACCCATCAGAAACAGATATAAAGCTGTTCAAGAGGGGGCGAACTTAATCCTACGCTGCGCCAGTCTTGATTCGAGAACTCGTTCGCATCGGAACTTTTCGGCGCCGAACTTTGGCGAAAATCGATTCGATGTGAGGTGTTAGCCGACGTCCTGCCCGTGCGGATTCTCAGCTAACAATGAGCTTGTTCAAAGCTTGCGAAAACTCCGTGCTCCGAAGTCGGCAAAGGCGAGACCGAGCTTTTAACTAGATGCATCCACGCAAAGTGAACGCGCGAGCAGCCTCGATCGATTACGCCACCTTCAGTGGCTCCAAAATCTTGCAGAACTCGACTCGCTGCGACATGCCTATTGGCCTCGGCGCGGTGAGCCACGTAGTTGAATCTAAAGCAGCGTGGCGGGAGGGTCATCCCTAAGACGAGCTTTGAACTCATCCTTAATTGGGAGAACAGACTCGTAAAGTCGATGGTATGCGTGTCCGACAGCTCCACCAAACAATCTCAGTTTCGGCCGAAGGTTGTGATCGCCGGCGGCGAGAATATGTGTCGAGGATATTCCTGGATATGGGTCGACATAGATGATCTCGGTGATGCCAAGCTGGTAAGCCTTCTTTGAGCACAACTCGCAAGGGCTTGCTGTGGTGTATAGCTGACCACCTGATATTCCACTATTGCCGTACTTCGCGAGCTGCATGAATGCATTTTCTTCCGCATGAAGCGCTCGCGTGTGAACCTGATTTTCCTTGTCAGTTACCGCGTTGTAGGCATCCTTGAAGCAGAAAGGGCAATTTAATCCGGAAGAAACTTTCAAGGGGTTTGCATTTGCAAACTCCTTGGCGATGTAAGTGCGAAACTTCGTATCGGTTTCTTCGTAGTGACTGAAAGCGAGCTCGTCTCGCTCATTTAGAAGCGTGCTGGCATCTCTGAGAACACATGAAACTTGGCCGCGTGGTACGTCGTTCCAACCCACAGCTTTTATGGAAAAATGAGAGTCCGTAACTGCGGCACCTACCTGCCTGGAAATGCATCCGCTGTTTAGCTTTGCCACAAACGCCAACTGCATGCAGCGTTCATCTGCCGTGGGAGTGACAAGTCCCGGCCTGAGGATGAGCGCGACATAGCGGATTAGCTGCTGATGCAGTTGAGACTTGCTGAGTTCGATCTCATCAGGGCGTCCATTGTTATGAATAAACAGGTCAGATTTTTGAATGCATTCCTGCAAATTCTGTGAAACAAATGTGTCGTAGCTTCCGAGAGATTTTTTTGAGTACTCTCTGTTGTCGAGAGATTCAATGTCGCGTTTCGCCATTCCAGAATCAGAAAGTCGTAGCTGACGATTCTCGTCCTTCGTAGTGACAGCTATAGCGAAGAATGCTGCGAATTGATCCCGGAGGTAGACAAGCTCAAGTGGGTTTCGTACTGCGTCAATCGCGACTCGAGTGCTGGAAATGTTTCTGCGACGATCGTCGCGGCAAGCCGCCTTGGCGAGCCGCTTGACTCTAGTTATGAGAGTGAACAGCTGAGATGGATCAATTGAAGTATTGATCGCGGAGCCGCTTTTGCGGATATTGTCACCGAAGGTTTGGAACGTAGAGGCGTAAGTGGCGGAGCCGAGGGAAGCTCGAAGCTTTGGCAACGCATCGCTTAGGGGGCCCGAGTAAAAAAGCCACGCATCTGCGGCAGCTTCCTCGTCGTGCCCTGCGCCGACTAGTCGAGAGAATGCGCCATAGTTTTCGTGCCCTCTTAACTCATCAAGTTGGTCACATATGGTGGGTATCGATTGAATTGGCTTCGATCCCTTTAGCTTCCCCAGAAAAATTTCAATGTCCTTTCTGTTTTCTTGAAGCAGGAAGCTAAAAATTACAGTTGATACGGTAAGGACCTTAAAGGGCACCCATTGAGCTTTGGCGAAGCTCAAGCAAATGTCGAACTTTCTGCTCTCAATTGGGCTCAGGCCAGACTTAGTGACGGAAAGCGCCCCGATCGGTTTTGCTAATGCGTTGGCAGTCGTTGTGCAACCGCTGCCGGTTCTTCCGGTGAGGGCCAATACGAGCAGATCGGTACGTTCCGCATAGGCTTTCTCAATTGCTTGCGTCAATTCCCTTGGCATAGATCCCCCTGATCGCCCCCAAGATATCAACTACGCACTTTACAGTCATTCAATGGCCTAGTGCTCCTAGTCAGCTTGCTGCCCGTCCTCGCGCATGTGGGGGAAATGACAAAAGCTTCTGAAGTTAGAGTCGCCGTCTGAGATTTGCAACTTCATTATTCAAGGTGCAGGCAGGGCATTTCGTAGGTGCGCGACAAACGTAGAGATACTGATAATCTCGTTGGGATAGTGGCCTTCAGAAGTGTTGTGCAGTTTGGACAGTGGCCCGTGTAGATGCCGGGCCTGGTAGGAGTTGCCGGAAAGTTACTCGGAACCGTGGCACGGGCTTGTCCAGTCGCGGTTCTAATGCCGACATGGCAGTGTTACGAGTGGCGGACCGTCTCTAGCGACTGGTGTTGATAAGCGGCCTGCTCCTTGCTTCAGAGTTGGCCGCAGCGATATAACTCTGGTGGAGGAACCGGGCTCAGAAAGATACCTGGCGGGGCAATCGGCTAGAAGATGTCTATGGACCGTCGCCCAGAAGTCCCGCAGTTCGGCGGTTAACGTGGTCTTGGGGTTATTGGGAGCGGGAAAATGACCTGGCTAGCAGATCAAGTCAGCGACCCTGAATGGTGGTTCAGCGTTGTGTTTGCTGGGATCGTAGTAAGTGTAGTTGCAGGATTTATCAAGGACTGGATCGCTCGTTTGATGGGCGGGCTGTCGAGTCGGCTGAAGGCTCGTGCAGAAGCAAGAAAGCAGCAGCAGTTGCTACTGGTGGCAGCGCTTGCAGAAAATCCAAGCTATCTAGTCGTGGGGTGGTGCCGCGCAATACTTGTGACTGTCATGTTCATAGGCACCACTATAATTTTTCTGCTAATCCCGCAGTATCAAGGTCATCAACCCTGCTCTCCAGATGTTGCATGCGGGGCTATGCGAGCGCTTATATCTGTAACCGTATACCCATTCTTTGGGGGGCTATCAATTGCCTCTGGGTATAAGGCAACGTCGCGCCTCAGCCTCTTGGCACTAGCAGTCAAGCAACATAGCGAAAAGAATGGGCTTCCGAAGCTGCCCTAGGTAGATCATTGGATTTGCGTGCATGCCTCGGCTGCATCTCGGGCTGGCGAGGGGCACACGTCGCTGTTGCCGACACGGAGATTTCGCATCCCCGTTCTGAGCGGCCCCGCTGAGTGGTCGCCGCTGTTTCTAATGAATCTGATTGACGTCTTGTAACGAACTGCGCTGTGCCCACTTCTCGTCGTGGTATCCGCGATCACGCATGACCGCTATGAAACTTTCAGTGCCGGCCAGAAAGAAGGGTGCAGCGCATAAATAATCGCTTGCCGATTTTTTGTCACTCTCGTCTTAAGTATCTCCATGTTGTATCCCACATCATAAATGTACTGAACATCGTCAGATTGATATCGAATTCCCAGGAATCCGTAGTACAAAAGAAAGTCAATTACCGGTTGAACGCGATCGGTAACTATGCCGTGCATTTCAAATAGAACGGTCAGATCATCTGGTGTGAACGTACTTCTTTCCCCAAGAAACTGGTAGATAAGCCGTTTCGCCGATGGCTCGATATCTGTCAGCTCATGATCCGCATCAACGAGAAGGTCATTCGAAAACGCATATAGACCGCGTTCGATGTCGTGCTCATTGATCTTGTCATGCTGAAGGTTTACGGCGAAGCCGCGGCATGCGTTGAAGAGCTTCAACAAGTAACGAGGTCGCATCAAGGATCGATCGATCATCAATTGCGAAGTCTCTTCCCCCTGATAGTGAGAAACGCATAGTGTTTGCCATATCGCGTCAAATGGCATATCTGCAAGTTGGGGTGCTTGACGCAGTCTCTTGCAAAGCATTGATCTCAGGAGATCTGGATCGCTCCAATCTAATGTTGCACGAGACTCCTTGCCGAAATCGGCAGATTCATCCATGAGGAGCTGATAGACATCGTTTCTCACGAACACAAGCGCGTGAAAATCAATTCGACCTTTGACGAGATCGCGTTGCACCTTTCGAGCGGCATCTATAAGACAACGGAGGATCGTTACGTCACCACTTGTAACCCCGTGCGTTGACCAGCCCTTGTCTAAGTTGTCGAAAAGCAACCAGACCTCGTTCTTGTGCTTCAAGTAAGACAGTAACTGCTCCTTAACCGAGCGAATATCTCGAGAATGAAGAAACGCCGTTACTTCATCAGCGGTAAGTCGCTTCGAATCAACATTGCCGTATCGCGCCCTGAAGTCAGAAGTGATGCTGTCCGATAGGCGCAATAGCCGTTCGGAGAAGTCTCCTTCAGAAACGGCTGGTCCGTGATACGCCTTTTTGAGCGCGCTATATGGCGCATACAGATCATGATCACGGAGGTGTAAATCTGCGTCCTTATCTAGAACCTTGTATGCGATCTCGGAATAGAGCAAGAATTCCCAAAATGCGGTCACGAGATGATGCTTGGCCCCAGCAGTCAGAAAATCCAGCACTTCTTCCTTAAGCTTTAATAGTTGGTAGCCCTCAGGACGTAAATCGACAACGACATTCGACCTGTCGGACCGTTTGTGGTCTCGCAGTTGTGCAAAGAGTGCGGTCTTGCCAGTTCCTTTGCGGCCAACAATTAAATTAACCTCACCCCGCGTCGCTCTATTGAACTCGTCAGTCTGCAGGTAGTAGCTACCTAGAGTCTGAAACTCATTTTCTGCCATTGGATCTCCTACGCTAAGAGAGCCAAGAGCATTCTGTAATGGCAGGGCTGCAGTTGTTCCGGCCTGCATCGCTTCATACACAGAAAGCGAGAACTGATGTATGTGCTCAGTAATATCTTCTGGACGGGCATACCGCTTAACAAAATCACGGACATCCAGCGGAGCGTTGGGTGCTTCCTGGCTTTGCAGTATCAATGTGGCTTTTTCGAAACCCAAGCTGAGGCCACATACGAATGCTGCGCGGATGTTGTGAACCTCAAAATCTGCCATTCCAGGAGTGATTAATGGAACTATCACTCCATACGAAGCAGCCACATGGTGAATTGCATCGCTGGCAGAGAGACGCAAGTCCTCTGTTGGAGTGAAACTTCTGAAAAAAAGACGCGCTTTTTTGACGCGCGACTTTATATGCGTCATCACATGCCCTTGGCCGGGTGTTTCCAGAATATAGGCTGGAGTTGTGCCGTTGAGGGGAGTAATTGTGTTAATGGGGTTCAAGTCTTTGATGCTAGAAATCAATCTGGCCAGACTTTTCGGAGAGTCGTAACTCTCATATCCCAGAGTATCGAAGATGCCGATCTTATTAATTCGGTCCGAATCAATCGTGAAATCTTTGTTGCGTACAAGGTATACGCGCCGCCCTACGCCGATCGCGTATCCGATCTCAAAAGTGACGTTAAAGTTTAACGATGTTATGTCCGCGACTAACAGATTTGTCTCGCGGAGGCCCTCGAAAATTGGCGCAGTTAGGGGGCGGCCTGCAATGTCATTCTCCTCCCAGCCGGTGAAGAAACACCCTCCCGTTGAGTTCGCAATACGGATTCCTTCTTGAAGGCAATTGACGGCCTCTTTGGGGCGCGATGCGTAGGCGACAAATCCAACGATTTTCTCCACGACTTACCTCCCACGTTTGCCAACAGCAAGCGTACTGCTACCGTATTCCACGCAACTTCATAACTTGAGCGCGCTCCCCACGTGTACTTTCAAGTCGAACAGCAACAAATCGTTCTATCAACGCCCCCGAATAGGTCGACTAGACTATAGCCCCGTTTTGTTCGGTAACATTACTCCGGACGCGCAGGGAAATGCACACAAGCCGCCCTGGCCAGGCTCGATCCGCACATTCGCTAGTGTCGGTATTTGGTCCGAATTTTGGGTCGCACCCGATAGCCTCGGGGCCGATGGTCGACACGGGGATTTCCTCTCCGGGTGCTAGGGGCAAAGCCTCGAATCATTGCAAAAAATTGTTTGGCATCTTAGGCGCCGGCCGTAGGGGAGCCGCCAGATGTCGCCATTTTTTCTTCTAGCTTCTTAAGGGTCGTGCCGTCAGACGTTCTCCACGCTTCACGGCCGTTAATCGGGTATCCCACGCATATTGCTGCTGCCTGCGAGGCGCTGGAAAAAAGGCAATCTCTGGAGAAGAGATACGCTTTCCCATTGGAAGCGAGAGCTCCTTCTTGAATCAATCTATCTCTCGTGGCTGCATAGCCGTTAGACAGACTTGACTGAGCGGTCAGAGCGGCCATCGATCCCTTAAGCACGACAAGGCCTTCATCACTCCGAATTGCGGTCCCCTGAATGCCCGCGACATTCATCTGTAGCAGCAAAACCCCAGTGGATGAGGGGGTCGCAGATTGCACGGGGATGCTCTGATTGTTCTTCTCAACGCCCGCTTTCACTGTCGCCGGGCTGGTTACCAGGGGCTCGAGAACTTTGTGACCTAGTACGCCTAGTAACGTTCTAATGCCATCCAGAAACTCCTCCATTGCGTCCCGGTCAGCCCGTGGTAGAGACGATAGCTGAGGGGAAACAGAGTTTGAGGATTTGTATCTGCCTGCCGCGAGAGCGAGTGTGATCAACCTGGATTCAAGGTACTTCACGTGGCCTTTTGTTAGATTGTCATCTTTACTTGTAAAGGCTATGGCTTCGCTCCAAAAGCCCTTCCCGGCAACATGGTTGATGAGTCGCTCTCGCACGACTTCAGCTTCGCCTATGTAGACCGCTTCCTGGCCAGTTTCCTCGTCAAGCCCAACGAGAAAATAGACCCCGGGCCGCTGGCTTTCTTGCCATTCCTTTAGTTCTGGGATTCTGGCGCGTGGGCATGCTATTGCCTGTCCGGTCCAGTTCACGATCTCGCCGTGGCGAATCCCGCTGACCGCGCCATCCGAGAGGTATATACGAATGCTCTTTCCGATTGCCACAGGACCTCCTCAATACTGACCCACAGAATAACGTTGCATGTGGCAGTAGTGTTATAGCGACATGCGGATTTCTCATCCGCAGCTTCAGCAGTCAGGCTAAGAGAGCGCGCAAGCGATAGGTTGACCGGAGTAGCCGGCGAGCCGAGAAGCTAACGTCACTCCAATAGGCGGTCCAGCGCATCTGGGGTGTCGGCGTTCTGGTCGAACATTACGATCGCCGGTGCAAGAGGGTGGCGATTTTGACATCGAGTCTTTAAAAGACTGCATCCGCAGACTTCCAGCATAGGCGAGAGCCGTCTCCTCTCGACCGGTGACTCCTAACCGTGGAAGAGCTATGAATCGTCGTACACGTCGGCGGAGCAACTGTGGTTACCTGCTGCATTTTGTCGAATCCGGAAGAGGGCGGCTTCTAAGTACTACAATCCAAGTAATCCGATTGCTAGATAGCGTTGGTACACGCGACTGCGTAGAAGGGTAAAGGGAAATGATCGAAAGCACGGAAGACTATGCTGATAGCACGGGCCTGGAGCGCTATATGATCGATAGCTTCCGACCTCTCGGAACAAGTGGGGTCGGTGGTGAGATTGATCTTCGGAAATGGCAAAAAGACGGAGACCCTGTCGTCTTGGGGATCGTCAGCCATGCGTCGACTTCGGAACGAGGCAAAGCTCAGCTGAGGTCGGCCGCAATGCCGTTTCTCTTCGGCGCCGCATGGAAGATTATCGACCTGCTCCTTGAGCTGTCGATGTGCCGGGCAGCCATAAAGCAGGATAAGAAGGAGGGGTGGACGATTGCTGCGAAGGTGAAGGCAGCAACGGACGGGAGCGGTGAGAAAACGATCTTGACGAACGACGCGGCGGTTTGGGCTGCTCTCTGCCGAGTTTATGCCGCGACATCGGAGCACCGGCACTGTCTAGTCCATAGGATGGCGACATTCAACGACCATGCCGGTGAGCTTTCGGGCTTGGACAAGTATGGGGTCGCACTAAAGCCTTTGACGAAAGACGAGATCGATGCATTTGTGGTGGCTGCACAAGTCGCGAGCGCGGCTGTCATTGGCGGAGGCCTAAAGCAGCGAGAGAGCGAGCATCTGCGGTATGAGTTGGATCGCCTACGCGGACACACGGGCTCGACGCCCTTGGGCGGAGTTCGGACCGGCGCACCTAATCGCGTACTCGCAACCCTGCGATCTAGATCCGATGGGAAATTTGAAGCGGATCTCGGTGCTCTATTGGGACGAGCCAAGCAGGCGGTGCAACAGGGGCATTTCGACTTCTGTTTCGAAGTCCCGAACCGTGCGGGTCAACAGCTTTATGGCTCGGCAGAGAACTTTCCTGATACGACAGTTATTGTCGACCTAGATAACCTACCACCGTACTTGCAGTTCGGATGATTCTGCAAATTGGCCGACTGCATCGACTACTACTTGCCTAGTGCGTTGATCAAGGCGACCCGCGCTCCGCCCCTGACTGACACGGAGATTTCGTATCCCCTTGGGTCGCTGTAAATATCGCAGGCACCACGCGGCTCGACGAGAAATCAATCCATGAATCTTTCGATGTTCGAGAAGTACGAGTCAAAAATCGCAGCCTATCAAGGAAACCCGCAGGCGAAGTCGCTTCTTATTGCCGAGGAGGGTGTTCTATCAGTCCACTACGCACCTTTCGAGTGGATTAACCCGGATGCGCGACTAGTACTTGTGGGAATCACTCCAGGGAAAGTGCAGGCTCACGATGCGCTGAGAGAGGCTCAACGGGCAATCATGGAAGGTGTCAGTGCCGCAGAGGTAATACAGAGGGCGAAGCGGATCGGAGCGTTCTCGGGGGCTACGAGAAAAAATTTGATCCATTTACTTGACAGAATCGGAATTCAAAAGTGGCTTCAGTTGCGCTCATGTGGGGAGCTTTTCGAGGGGGCACGCCACCTTCTGCAGACGACATCTGTTCTTCAGTATCCCGTGTTCGCTGCTGGTGAAAATTACAATGGAAAACCCAGCCCGCTAAAGCACCCGCTTTTACGCCAGATGTTGTTGAAGCACTTCAGCGCGCTCGCGAAGGCACTGCCCCATGCAGTATTTGTCCCGCTCGGCCCTGTACCATCTGAAGCTCTCTCGTGGCTTGTCTCTCAGGGTGTTCTTACTCCCCTGCGTGTACTTGAAGGGCTGCCCCATCCAAGCGGGGCGAACGCCGAGCGAATTGCATACTTTCTCGGGAAAAAGGAACGACACCACCTTTCAGTTAAAACAGACCCGGTAAAGATCGATGTCATGAGGCAGCGATTGACCTTGGCGGTAGAGGGGTTCGCCAATGCGGAGAGTCGCGATGGTCTTAGATGGTCAAGCGGGGCGCTGCAACGGATTGAGCAAACGGGCACTCCCGACTGAGATCGGGCAATGGACGCCTGCGTGGTACGGGCTGCGCGCTTGCAATAGTCGGTCACCCCAAGGCCGGCTAAGCAAGCGCGGAGTCAAAAGCTATCCGGCAATGGAAGGCTCCGCTGCGATTGTTACATTCGTCGGCAACTCTTCAACGACTTGAGGCCTTCGAGCCACTAGCCAGGCACGTAATTCCGCGACGTAGGCTTCCCAAAGCGGTGATAGAGACGCCACCTTGATAATGGCGCTCAAACCTACGGGGCGGTGCACATTGAGCGTAAGAACAATGAGCTCGATCAGCGAGTGGGTATCGCTGACTGCTTCGATTCCTGTTGCAAGATCGATTATTTCGTTGGTGCCGTCGTCCTTGCCCTTCGGTAAATCGCGGATCATCTTATGAAGTTGAGCTTCGGGTGCTGCCGGTGTGCCTGGCTGAGCGCAGAGCTTTCTGATTCCCCCGAGGCAGGTTTGTCGTCGAGAGGCAGCATAGGATTCTGTCCCGCTTAGTACGGAATTTGCTCGTTCCAGTTGCTGATCTGGGGTCACATAGAGATCACCATCGAGTAGAAACAGCTGACTATTAACGTCATGTCCTCCAGACAGTATCAGACCGGCCGCCAACGTAAAGCAGTTAGTTGCCGCTCCGTATGGGGTTATGTTCGCTGCTCGCTTCATTCCGAGTCTGAAAAGCTCATGTTCGACGATGGCGAGAGCCATCTCGTCTTCCACGAAAATCTCGAGGGGCCTTTCCTGGTTTCCAGTCAGCCGTCTTAGTGCGTCTGGCTTGGTGTTCGAGAAGCAGTAGGTTTTCGGGGTGGCAGTCCTGACGGTGTGAATGTGCTTGATGCTCACCATGTCCTTCTGTTCAAGGATCGCTTCTCTGTGAGTCGTGAATATTATCTGCAGCGACTTGTCCTGCGCGCGTTGGAAAATAATACGAATCAAACTCGCCAGCGCAGCGGTATGTAGCAACAGATCGATTTCATCGATCAAGATGAGTCCGTGCTTCGGAGAATTGAAAACCGCCGACAGGATCTCCAGTACGCGCTGCTCACCGGCCCCCATTGCGAGAGCCGAGTATCGGGTCCCATTCAGAGCAAGGCCGGGATACTGGCGTCCAGCGTGGGCCTTGTGAATGTTCAACTCGCTGTACGCACGATTGAAGACTGCCGCCATCTTGGCCATTATGAGGTCGGAGTCAGCGTGAGCTTCGGTTTGATAGTTGATAGCGGAGGTATACGTCTCCTCTTCAATGCGTGGCACGCAAGTTTTGATGCCGATAAAGCGCACATGGCGCTCCGGCCGGTTCGCATAACGAGGAGACCAGCGCCCAGCGTTTTTGCAATACTCGGTTTTAACGTTCGAAGCTTGCTCGGTACCGTTCCGGTGGGAATGGACCATCTCTAACGAGCTTCCTGTCCATGTTGAGTCAGTAGTAGGCGTGAAAAAATCCCGGAATCGCCAATTCTGTTGATCCGTATTTCCAATCGGCTTATAGCAGCAGGCTAGGGCATGAAGAATCGTTGACTTGCCACATCCATTTGGCCCCAAGATCGCTGTCAGAGGTTTCTCATCAAATCGAATTTCGTCGAGTGACGAAAGCCCTTTAAGCTTTTTAATGCTGAGGCTATGTGTGACCTGCTGGCTACTTGGCATCCTGCATTTTGGTCGAAGTTAGGTATCGTCATCCTACCAAGCATTTTGCTGTCGGGCGTCATGTCCATCTGGGCGAGGTGCTGCTGTGAGCGGAGGCCCGACACGGGGATTTCGAGTCCCCGCGGGTGCCAGATCCGTCGGCAATGTGCCAGATGCAGACGGTCGCGAGCGGCTGCTTTTGGGGAAGCTGGTCGGTTAGTCCCTATGTTCTAGCTGGAGCGCTCAACCCAGTGAGCAACACCTACTGAATCGAGGTAACTCTCAGCAGATTTGCCATGTAGCAGCGCGATCGTCGAATGACTCCCTGCCTCACTGCAGGTCGGAGCGAGCACAGTCACACTGCGGGGTGCATCGGGGACGGGCCACCCCGTCTTTGGGCTCAGGACGTGGCTATAGCGCACGCCATCCTTTAGGAGGTAGCGATAGGCGTCACCGCTCGTCGCGGCAGCACCATGCTGCAGCTTCAGCATGGGGGTTGCTTCGCCGGTGCTGCTGGCAACACCGATTCGCCAGATCTGATCGGACGCTGGCGCCGCACTGGCCGCGATATCGCCGCCGCCGTTGACCAAGATTGGCTTATCGGTCGCTTGTTGTGCGAGCAGTAATGCCCGATCAACAGCGTACTCCTTCCCGATACCTCCAAAGTCGATTTCCATGCCTTCAGGAAGCCGAATGCTGCGTCGATCCCAATGGAGCTTGCCCCAGCCAACGTGCTGAAGCGCGGCTTCGACGGCGGCTCCGCTGGGAATCCGATCACTGCGATCGAACGTCCAGACGCGACGAAGTGCCCCTGTCGTGATGTCGAACAGCCCATCACTCAACTCCCAAAGCTGTCCGGCATAGTCCAGAATCCTTGCGGTTTCTTCATCGACGTCAACTGCCGAGCCGTTCGATGCATTGATCTGATGAACGACCCCGTCATTTCGATAGCGACTGTACTTGTGCTCGATTCGCCTCACTTCCTCAGCAACCACTTCGGCGACACGCGCGAGCTCATCGTCGGCAGCGCCGGCGACCTGGACTTCCCAGGGGCTGGCCATTGCCCTGAACCCCGCCAATCGGGATCCAGTGCTTCCGGTCAGAACCTGGGGGGCGTGTTCGATCACAGGTCGAATCGATAGCCGAATGTCGCCATGATGGCCTGGGTGTCGGGGACGAGTTCGCCAAACTTCGCGAGGCCTGCGGCCGCTTGGGCTGGAACTGCATCATCCTTCGGCGTCTGCACGTAGTAAGCCAGACGAAGACTGATGTCAGAGCCGCTTTGCAGTTTGCGCCCGAGTTGCACGCCGGCCGTCCAGGCAGTCATCTCTCCCAAGCGGTAGTCGGCACTGACGTGCTGCACGGTCTGCTCCTCACCGTCGAACAAGGCCACACGATAGAAATCAGCGGCGCTCTGCATCGTATAGCGGAGTTGCGGCTCGATGTAGTTGCTGCCGCCGAAAGGCAGTCGATATGAAGCTTCCAGCGTATGACTGTCGGTTCCCCAGTCGTCGGAAAGAAACCGGTAGCTGATCTTGAATGTGTCGCCACTGAAGTCGCGCAGATACTCGGTGAAAACGCCGGTCTTGGTGCGCGAGTCCGGTCGACTCTCACGAACGTAGCGCAGCGGTTCGCCATCCGTGCCGACAACCGAAACGATCTTGTAGGGGTCGTTGAGATAGCCGCTCGATTGGCTGAACACCAGGTTCAGACGCAGGAGGCTGTGCGGATCGATGACCTGTGTCACACCGACCAGCAGGTCTCCGACATTCTTGTCGTCGCTCGACTCGCGCACGGACCGATCTTCACCGTCGCTGTCATCCTCGCCGTAACGACGCTGTATGACCGCAAGCGGAACCGGCACGGACCCGACCGCTTCGATGGTATCGAGTGCGTAGGCTATTCCCGCCGACAGCGTCGTGTTGTGCTGGTTGAAGTCGCGGGTGGCGCGCAGCGAAGCGCCCATCGATTGATAGTCATACTCCTTCGAGAAGTTGACCCCGTAGTTGGCTGACCAGCCGGCAAATAGCGGTGCCGTGTAGTCGAGTGCAAGCGCCACGCGGGTATCGCGGAAGGCGTCGTCTATAGGGATCTCTCCGGGACTGGCGGAGTACGTGTCGCCTCCGCCCGAAGCGCCAGTGAACGTCTGCGGTGTCGATGCCGGCGTCGCGCCACTCGGGGAAGGACCCGTCAGGGCATCCAGGGTCAGCCGTGCGCCCAGGCTACGCTCGCCCCAGTTTCTACGCAGAGCAATGACCGGTTCGACCAGTGAGACTCGATCGGTCTCGCTGTAGATCAGCGTAGCGGTGTCGATTTCCCACTTTGCCGGCTCGGCCTGCGCCGGGCCCGTCGTGCCGAGCAGAGCGCACGCCGCAGCGCCGATGGATCTGATCTTCTGGCTCATGTCAGTTGCAACCACAGCCGCCGCCGCCGAAGCCGCGGCCGCCGCTGGCAGCCTCCTTGCTGAAGTAGATGTGATCGTCGAGTGCGGCACGTAGCGGCTCGGCATCCGGATTCATGTCGGCGCGGGCAAGTGCTTCGCGTTGCCACGGCTTCGCCCCCAGACTTGAGCACCCGGCGAGGCCTATCACCGCAAGTGTCAGAAAGATCGCTCTCATCTCTGCTCTCCTTTTGCCGCCAAAGCGGCTTCAATGGCTTTCTCGTACTCATCGACCAGGCCAGAATCGAACCCCACATGGCTGTGCAACACAGTGCCGGCCGAATCGAGAATCACCGAATACGGCATGCCTTGAGCCTTGAAGCGCTCGGCCAGCTGTCCCTGTGGATCCAGAACAATCGAAAATTGCGCTGGGTGTGCCGAGAGAAATCGGTTCGCGTTCTTCTCGTCGGTGTCCACACCAACGCCGACGACGCGCAAGCCTCGGCTCGTGTATTTCTTCTGCATCTGATTGAGCCAGGGGAACGACTGGGCGCAGGGCGTACACCACGAGGCCCAGAAGTCGACGTATGTGATCTCCCCTGCGGCGATAGGCGGGAGTTCAGGCGCTGTACCGGCAGCCGCGTCGACCGTGCTGATGAACAGCAGCACGGCCGACGCGGCAAGTCTGCGAATCATGGACATGATCGAAGCCCTTTCAAAGGAAAGTCATGATCGCTGCGCCTGCGCAAGCATCGCTTTGATCTCTTCGCGCCGACCGGAGTCGGCGTCCTCGCGATTCGGTCGCGGCGGCGCCGCCAACGCCTTGTTCAGATAGGTGACTGCTGAAACCTTGTCGCCCTGATCGAGCAGCAACTCGCCGTAAAAGAAGTTCGGATCAATGCCGTCTGGATTCAAAGCCAGGGCCTTGTCGAGGTATTTGCGAGCCTGCTTCTTGTCACCGAAACCGATAGGCCATCCAGGGACTTTGGCGTACAGGCTACCGAGCGAGGTGTAGATCGATCCATCGAGCGCATTCGGATTGATCTTCTCGGCAGACAGCAGCAACTCCCGCGCCTTCTTGACCGAACCCAAAGCGCCCAGTCCGCCTTGCACCTTGGCGTAGCTGCTCAGGATGATGGCCTGCCAGATCAAAGGCTCCGCCTGGCCGGAGTGCCGGCTGGTGGTCTGCTCGGCGTTCTGAACCAAGGTCTCGAACATATCCTCCTGATCATCACCAGGGGCGTGGTAATAGGCGGCGGCCCAAGCGTGCTGCAACTGGAGAATGTCGTCATTCAGCGCATCGGCCAGTGCGGCGGTACTGAAGAGCAGGCCGAGCAGCGGGACTGCAGCAAACGTGAACAAGCGGTTCATGGAAATCTCCGTAATGGCAACCTGAGAAATCAGCCCACACGCTGCAGCGCGTAGGGCAGCATCTGCTGGGTCTGGCGGCGCAGCGCGGCGTCGACAACACGCGGGAACCAGGCGTTGATGCGAACAAACAGCTTTTCCGGCCAACCGAGATAGCGTTCGGACAGGTTGCGTTCGAGCGCCGCGACAAGCGCCTGTGCGACGCTTTCCGGCTCGTCCTGGTTCATCGCGACGGCCTGGGCCATCTCGCTGACCGCACCGGCGTTGAGTGCCGTACGCGTGTACCGTGGTGCAAAGTACAGAACGCCAACGCCGCTGCCGTGAAGTTCTCGGCGGATCGCTTCCGAAAGGCCACGCAAGGCGAACTTGGTTGCCGAGTACGCAGCGAAGCATGGAAAGGCGATCGAGCCGAAGATCGATCCGACATTGACGATCAAGCCAGCCCGACGTTGTTTCATGTACGGAATCGCTGCGCGCATCAGGCGCATCGGTGCGAGAACGTTGATTCGGAGCATCCGCTCCATCTCCTCGTCGGGAGTCTCCTCGAAGACGCCGAAGTGCGATGTGCCGGCGCAGTTAATCAGCATGTCGATGCGGCCGGCGTGCGCGATCACGCCGGCTATAGCACTGGCAGCCGCATCCCGATCATTGAAATCGGCGATGACTGCGGTAGCTTGCGCGCCTAGAGCGCGCAGGTCGTCGCAGAGAATGTTGAGTGCAGTTTCATCTCTGGCGCAGAGGAATAGCCGAGCGCCCTTCTTTGCTAATGCACGTGCTGCGGCGCGTCCAATACCGCCACTGGCTCCGGTTAGAACGATGCAGCTTTCTTCAATTCGCACGAGGCGTGCTCCTGGTGAATGTGGCGGAAGATGTCGCCATAGAGGCGATAGAAGTGACGGCCGGCGGCGATGACGGCCTGCCGGTCCGATTCGAGTTCGAAGCCGTCGACGAGCTTGCGAAAGAAGTCGACGTGCTCGATGTCGAGCGCGCCATGGCTGTTCAGATAGCTGAACGCCTTCTTCGGCAGCTGAAGCGAAGTCGCCAGCTTGTCCGCTGCCGCGGAGGCGAGCGCAACGCTCGTGCCCTCAAGAACCAAGACCATGCCGAAGAATCCAACCGGATTGCCGCGTGCGATGAGGTCGTAGGCGTACACCACCATCATCTGCGTCGGCGCCGCCGGAGTGCTCCGACGCGCGGCTTCACGATCGCCGCCGGCAGCAGCAATGTCATTGAGTACCCACTCGTGATGGCCGTACTCGTCCTCGATGTAGTGCACGATGTGAGCGCGCAGCCATTCGTAGTCGTCGGTCAGACGGGCGCCGCAGGCCATCATCAGCGGCACCGTGTGCTTGACGTGGTGATACGCCTGAGTCAGGAAGTCGATGTACATTGACCGGGTGACGCGGCCCGCAAGCGCATTGTCAAACAGAGGCAAGGACAGCAGCGCTTCGCGCTCACCGCGCGTGGCGGTCAGCAGTTCGTCATGAAATGACATCGCAAGACTCTTCATAAAGGG
The DNA here is from genome assembly GCF_058783185.1 of Fontimonas sp. FW305-C-3. Classification (NCBI taxonomy): domain Bacteria; kingdom Pseudomonadati; phylum Pseudomonadota; class Gammaproteobacteria; order Nevskiales; family Nevskiaceae; genus Fontimonas; species Fontimonas sp. FW305-C-3. Next base: position 724,136 of record NZ_JBYSYK010000001.1, read on the forward strand.
CTTCGATCCGGTGACGGTAGTGAGATTCGATCTGGAGGCGGCGCAAGCGTCCGTTGGGTGTGGCCTGATCGTTTGCTGGGGAAAACGGTTGATCTGCGAGCAGCCAGCGCGAGACGCGCGCGTAGTCGGGAAGCTCCTGGTTGCATTGGATGATCGCGAGTGCGATCACATCGGGGTCCGCACCAGGCTGCGGCACGACGACCGCGACATTCCACGGCCGCGCTTCGCCGAACACCGCGACTTGCGCAATCGCCGGGTGCAGGCACAGTTCGCGCTCGACCCACTCCGGCGCCACATTGCGGCCGAAGGCGGTGATGAACATGTTCTTGCGACGGCCGGTGATGTGCAGAAAGCCGTCCTCGTCGAGATGCCCCAGATCACCGGTTGCCACCGCTTCGCTCGGATCGCGCGGCGTCTCGCCGACATATCCGATGTAGGCGTTTCCGCTTACCAGGATCTCGCCACCACTGCCGATGCGGACGCGCAGATGCGGGAGAGGTCGACCCACAGAGCCTAATCGCGCCGCTCGCGAGGTGTTGAGTGCGACGACAGATGAGCACTCAGACAGTCCGTAACCCTCATACACCGGCAGGCCGAGTCGCCTGGCTGAGGCAAGCAGGCGCGGGGCGACCGGGGCACCGCCCACTGCAACGAAGCGGAGAGATGAAGGAGCCGGCACGCCCGCTTCGATGGCGCGAACCAGCGCATGCAGCAGCTCGGGGACGAGAATGAGCGTCGTCGCACGACTGTCGCGGATCGCCTCCAGGCATCGCCGCGGATCGAAACCCGATGCGCCCTGCAGTCCCACGTCGGCGGAGCTGCGCAGGCACACGGTCGCTCCGGCGAGCAGCGGCGCATACAAGCCGCCGATGTTCTCCAGCAGGGTTGGCAGCGGAAGCGCGCAGAGATGACGATCCTGCGCATTGGCGCCGGTGGCGTCGCACAGTGACTCGGCTACGGCTTCCATCGAGTCCAGAGCCAGACATACACCTTTCGGTGCGCCAGTAGTTCCCGACGTGTAGGTAATCTTCCGCGTGCCTTCGGGCACGGTGGCTGACCTGATCGCAATGCGATGCAGCGCAAGGGTGGCGCCAGCGGCATGCAGAAATGTCGGGCTCGTCAGGCTGTCCCAGGTTTCCGGCAGTAGCGGGTGCGCGAGAATGGCATCTGCACCTGACGAAGCCAACGCATGACGCGTTTGTGCTGGGGTGAAGAACAACGGAATCGGTACGACGCGCAGGCCAGCTGCAAGACATGCGAGGTCGGCCAGCGCCCAGGCAATGCTGTTGTCTGCGTACAGGCCAACGGTCCGTGCGCGGGCCTGCCGGAGTTGCGTCGCCAGCTCGCGAACTGCAGTGTCCAGCGCGCTGTAGTCGAGTTGCCTGCTCCCGCTTTCCAAGGCGATCGAGTCGCCCTGCGTGCGTGCGTGCTCGAGAATAGAAGCGATAACTCGGCTCATGGCACGCCGACCCGGCTGACTTCGGCCAACGCGCCGTCGATCCCGAGGGGCGAGCGTGCGAGCTTGCGAAGATAGGTGTATCCGCCTCTGACGTCCCCCAGCATGACGGCTGGCGAATGCTGGTAGTACGCTCCCCAAAGTCCGCGTTCGGCTTGCGGCAGGCACTGTTCACTGGCTTCGGCGATCACTCGCAGCGGCAAACCCAGCCGGTTAAATCCATTGCGAAGCCGAGCCGAGCCAGTGAACAGCAGCCAGGTGTAGCCCTGGTCATGGAGAAATCCAGTCAGCACTGGGATCAGCTGGCGCAGGGCTCCCGGAGTGGCCCCGGCGAGATTGCCGATCTCCGCGAGCTGGGCTGCCGGCACCGCACGACCGACGTGCCCGCGGACTGCTTCGACGACTTGCTGGTCGAAGTAGTGCTGAACAAACATTGGGCCCCGGGCCGCGTCGTTGAGCCCGAACGCGGCGACCAGACGACCGCTGGCTTCATGCAAGCCGAAGAGCCGGGGTAGAAAATGGTAGAGCTTGGCGCCGTAGGCTTCGGCGAATCGCTGAGCAATGAACCGCGAGTACAGCGGTCGCGTGGCTTCATCGGCTTCGTGCAGGAACAGCTGGGAAGCCGCCGGTGGAGGGGCTGCGGTACGGGCGGATACGGCGGTCTGCGCTTGGATCAAGGGCTTGCTCCTCACCCCGCTGCGGGGTGTTGGGAGCAATCACGCAAGTCCGAGGCCGCTAGTGCCAAGCCGCGCGGGGCGACAGATAAGCAACTGATCTCTATGAGGTTGTATCGAACTCTGCGCGAAACTGTCAGGCGTCAAAATCCCGCAATCCGGCGTGCGGCCGCAGGTTCTGTCGACAATTTTTGCAGCCTGCTGCTACTCCGACGTGCGGTCCGATGTCGTGATCGGACAGCTGACCTCAGCTTGAGCAGGACTGCGCATCTGACCGTCGGGCATCACAACGAACACGGTGCGCAGCGTCGTGGGCACCTCGCAGTACCGCAGATACCCGATGGCGCCTTCGGTCTGGGCGACGAAGCGCGCCATGGCGGCAGGCGATTGCACGACATGGGGCGGCATGACGCCGTGGAAGTACTGCTCGTTCCAGTAGTCGTCGAGCGCATGGGCTTCCAGCTCCAGCACCGCATCGGAGAACTGTCGACGCATCGGATCGCTGGTCGGCAGGTTGACGGGTTGGATGCGACGCCCGTCGTGCCATTGTTGCTTCTTGCGAAGGTAGATCAGCGCGAGGGTGTCCGCCTCGATAACCTCCATCGGGCGCTGCGTGGAAACGACGACCGCGAGCGGTTCGGCAGCCGTCAGGGCGGTGCCTGTGGCCAGCATGACGAGCGCAGCTGATGCGGCAGCCCAACGTGCAGTTCGGTTGATTCGGAACATTGCCGGCGCCGGTTAGAACAGCACCGCGATCGACGCACGCCAGCCATCGACGAAGCCGATGTCGTTCTCCTGGGCGTCGCTGTACTCGCTCTTGAGCACAACTGCAGGTTTCCAGCGGTACGTCAGGCCGGCCAGATAGAGTTCAAGATTGCTGTCCGTTCCCGAGTTCTCGAACTGCTCGTAGCGCGCCACGCCGTAGAGCTTTTCGGTCAGCGGCGCGACGAACTGCAGGTAGCCGCCGTGTTCATCGCCCGAGCCCTGTCTCAAGCTAGTGACCCGATAGGCGTACTCGCCCGTCAGCTCGAAGCGGTTATACGACCAGTGAAAGTCCCCGGCGTAGAGCTTGCGACGCTGGTTGTTGTCGTCGGCCAGCTCGAAATCGACGAACGAAAGGCCGATCTTGAAGGTCGGCACCGGCGACAGGCCGACATGCCCGCCATAGGCCTCGTTGAACGTCTCCTCGTCATCGACGCGGAACAGTTCCTCGCCGGGTGATGCGTACAGTGAATAGTCGACGCTGCCGACGGGCGTCTCCAGAAGACCGTAGACCATCGCGCCCGTTGCGTTGGTCGGGAAGGTGCTTTCGGTGATCAACGGTCGCGAGCTGGTCCAGACTAGCGGCGCGGCGTGGATCAGATTCCAGCGCCCGACCGGAGTGAGGAACTTGCCGAGGCGCAGTTTTGCGGCGTCGCGCCAGGCGTAGTCGACATGCAGCCGTTCCACCAGCAACTCAAGATCGTCGGTCGTACTGATCTCGCCCGGTCGCGCGATGAGAACGTCTTCTATTTCCAGTTCGGCAAAGAAGCGCCAGGCGCTATCGCCGTCCCACCAGACAAAGGCACTCAGAGACTCAATGGCGGCCTCCCAATCGGGTTCCCCGGTCGTTTCCCTGGCACCAGCCACGCCATAGCCACCGAGCCGGAATCCGCTGTCGCCCAGAGCGAAGCCATGCCCGAGCTGGTATCGCTCCGCAGCAGGGGGCTGGTCGACGCCTGCGTCATCGACCTCTTCGGCCGCCGCTGGCCCGGCCGCCAACAGCATCGCCAATCCGATACCCATGCCCAACCGAATAGCCCGCGTAGCGCCCGCTATGATGGCGTTCATCGTTTCAGCATCAGATACCGTCGTTTCATGGCCAGCAGTCTAAATCGTCGTTCGACCGCCGCGTGAGCATACGTCGCATTCTCGTCATCGCGTTTCTGCTGGTCAGCCTCGTGCCGGCTGCCGTGCTGACCTTGCTTGCCTTTGTTAGCGGTCGTGATGCGCTGCTTGCCGAGATCCGCCACAACCTAGAATTGTCCGCTGCAGCGGTATCCGCAGAGATCGACGAGCAGTTGTTCGAGCGCCTGCTCAATGCGACGACCTGGAATCACCTCGAAGTCATGGAGGACCTGCGGCTGGGCGACGTCGACAAGCGCCTGTCCCGATTCCTGGCCGAGACCAAGGAACATCACGGCGGTATCTACATCGACATTCATGCGCTGGACCCGCAGGGTCGCGTCGTCGCGTCCAGCCGTCCGCTGGCGATCGGCCAGACTTTGCATCTTCCGCCGCATTGGATGGATGCATCGCTGCCCAACGAACGCGTCACGCTGCATCATCCGCAGCCGATGTCTGCGGCAACCCCGAGTCTGACCCTGCGCAGTGACATCGCCTCGCTGATCACGGAGCAGGTGATCGGGACGCTGGTCCTTGAAGTGGACTGGCGGCAGATTGAGGCCGTTCTTGATCGGTCGGCAACGCAGACCCGTCAAGTGCTTTTGATCGATGCCGACGGCCGCGTTGCCGCGGCTTCGAGCGCGCTGCGCGCCAAGGGCATCACCCATGGGAATCCCGCCGAAGGCTGGCGTCCGCTCGTTGCCGACGCGACGATCGAGACTCGCGATCACGTTCCCGGTTTCGACGGACCGGTCATCGCGGGCTATCAGCGATCGCAGGGATTCGATCGATTCGGCGGAACCGGCTGGACGTTCGTACTGCTGCAATCGCGAGCCGACGCGATGGCGCCGGTTCAACGTATGGCGTGGGTCTTTGCAGGGCTTATGGCCGCGCTTGCGGCGGTGGTCGTGCTGGTCTCGCTGTGGATCGCTGGCGTGATCTCGCGGCCGATCATTGCCCTGACGGAATTCACCCGCCGCTATCTGCAACCCGGCCCGGCGCCACTCCCACCCGCAGAAGGACCCGGCGAAGTCGGCGAGTTGACGCGCAGCTTCACGCGCATGGTCGAAGATCTTCAACAATCTCAGCGCACGCTGACGCAGGCATCGAAGCTCGCGGCCCTGGGCGAAATCACGGCACTGCTCGCACATGAGGTTCGCACGCCTCTCGGCATCCTGAAGTCGTCCGCGCAAGTGCTGAGCGGCGAATCCGGCCTCAGCGGTGAGGGCAAGGAACTGCTGCAGATCATCAGCAGTGAGACGGAGCGGTTGAATCGCCTGGTCAGCTCGATGCTCGACAGTACCCGCACCCGTCCCTTGGCTCGCGTGCCGACGGACCTGCATGGGCTGATTGCCCACACCACGATGTTGCTGTCGGCGCAGATGCGCGACCGTGGCATCCAGGTTCGAATTGTGACGCTCGCCACGCATGCGATGCTCGACTGCGATCCGGAGCAGATCACCCAGGCACTGTTGAATCTGATGATGAACGCCATGCAGATACTGCCGCGCGGCGGACATATCGAGGTCACAACCCGTGAAGAGCCACAGCGGTTGATTGTCGAGATTGCCGACAACGGGCCCGGCATCGCGGAAGACCTGCGCGGCCAGCTGTTCGAGCCGTTCGTCTACAAGCGCGAGGGCGGGCTTGGCCTGGGTCTGGCGGTGGTTCGGACGATCATTCGCAACCATGGCGGCGATGTCGTCGCTGAATCGAGTGCGCTCGGCGGTGCTCTATTCAGGATCAGCTTGCCGATGAAATTGAAGGAAGGCATCGCTCAATGAGCAACGCAGCCCAGCAACGTGCCCGTCGCGTGCTCGTCGTCGATGACGAACCCAACATGCGTCGCGTGCTCGAAATCATGCTGGCGCGGCAAGGCTATAAGACCTGGGCCGCGGCCAATGGTCGCGAGGCTTTTGAACATCTCGCCGAGAATCCCGCCGACCTCGTCATCAGCGACTTGCGCATGCCGGACATGAACGGCATCGAGCTGCTGCGCCAGCTGCGGCACGCAGGCAACACCGTTCCGCTGATCATGATCACCGCGCAGGGCACCATTGAGTCGGCCGTGGAAGCGATGCGGCTCGGCGCTTGTGACTACTTGCTGCGACCCTTCGATGTGGAAACTCTTGACCTTGCCATCAGCCGGGTATTCAACGCGCAGGCGCTTTTGCAGAGAAATGACTTCTTGCGCGAGGAAGTGGATCGTCACTGGCATGGCCTTGTCGGCGACAGCGTTGTGATGCAGCAGATTCGCCGGCAGATTCAGCAGGTCGCGCCGACGAGAGCGAATGTGCTGCTCACCGGAGAAACAGGTACCGGGAAGGAAGTCGTGGCCCGCGCCATCCATCGGGCATCCGATCGTAAAGAGGAACTGTTCGTACCGGTGAACTGCGCGGCCATTCCTGCAGAGATGCTGGAGAGCGAGCTGTTCGGCCATGAGAAGGGTGCGTTCACCGGCGCCATCAAGGAACGCGTGGGAAAGTTTGAGCTTGCGCAGAACGGCACGATCTTTCTCGATGAGATCACAGAGATGCCGATCGCGCTGCAGGCCAAGCTGCTGCGCGTCCTCCAGGAAGGGCAAGTGGAGCGACTCGGCGGCAACGAGACGATATCCCTCGATGTGCGGGTCATTGCCGCGAGCAATCGCAGGCCGCGGCAGGCGATCGCGGATGGGCGACTGCGCGAGGATCTGTTCTATCGCCTCAATGTGTTCGCGATGGATTTGCCGCCGCTGCGAGAACGCAGGGACGACATCGTCGCACTTGCGCGTCACTTCGTTGCCACTTTCGCCGTGGGAACCCCGCCGTCTCCGCCGCTGACTTCAGCGGCCCTGGAGTACCTGCAACTTCATCTTTGGCCGGGCAACGTCCGCGAGCTGGCTAACGCCATGGAGCGAGCATTAATTCTTAGCGGTGGTCGCACGGTAGACCTGCATCATCTCGCCAACGATGCGGAGGCGGAGCCTGTCTCAGAAACGCCAAGTGGTATGAGCGTAAGCGCTGATCTGCGCCTCGACCCCGCCGTCGAAGCATTGGAAACAAGAATGATCGTCGAAGCAATGCAACAGGCGAATGGAAACAAGACAAAGGCCGCACAGCTATTGCAGATTAGTGAGCGATCGATCTTCTACAAGATCAAGAAGTACCGACTCTAGAAGCGGTACTGCCAGTATTGGAAATCTTCACATCTGCGTCGCTGAAGGCCAGCGATGTGTAGTGTTACACCGAGCTCACGAATCCGGTACGAGCGGACTATCGTCACGGATCACGTCACCAGGTTCGCGAGCAACGTGGCGGGTCGCCCACAGATTGTCGACAAGATTGGGATAGCGACGACCGGCAGCTTTCGCGCGTTGACGCGCAGCCTCGCTCTGGTGCGGTGTAAGCGGGCTTTTATTGCCTGCGCCTGCAGGGCGGGGGCGCTTCCAGATCGGGCGTGGGTCGTCATTCATTGCGCGGACTCACACGGGAGCTGATTGCTCTGAAGCAGGGGGGGCAACTCCGCTTCTGAGCACTCCAGATTGAGGGTCGTAACTCATCGTGCGGCAGGACCGATGTTCGGGGAAGTCCCATTCTGGATCGACATGGGGCGCTACGGAAGTGATCTCAGATTCGAAGCTGAGAAATGTCCGCTTATAGGCGATGATTTTGGAAGCCCGTCAGGCTGAATTGGGCTGATTTCAGCCGTCTAAGCAGGAGCGCCGGGGAACCAATATCCCCGTGTCGCCATGCCTGCGGGCCGGGATCCGCAAGGGTGGTGATGCGTAGCCCAGGCTCATGATTTGAGCCTGGGTGGGTCTATCCTGCAGCGGTGACTGAATTCCAGGGTGGATCGATGGAAATGGAGCCGCAGGTGATTCGCAATTGCCGCTTCAAGTTTCGGTGCGACCAGACGTGGGACGCGCTGGCGCCGACTGACCGGCCGAACGTCCGCTTCTGCGGTGACTGCGAGCGAACGGTTCACCTGTGCACGACCCCGGAGAGCTTGCTGACGGCGATAGTGAACGACCACTGCGTTGCCTTCGATCGAAAGGCGATGGCGATCGCCCCCTTTTTACCCGATGGCCCCGAAATACATGTGGGGGAAATGACGATCTATCGCGAGTGAGTCCTGTGCGCAGTGATTTTCCTGCCCACCCAGAAACGGCCGTCTTCAACGAAAGATTGATTTGAGGGTGCCATGAATCCTGAAGACAGTGATGTAGAGAAGCCCGAGCCAATGCATTGCGCCGTTCCGAGGCTACGGATGTTGAAGGAGAGGGAGAACGCGGAACGCGAAGAACTGAGCTCCCTGAGGGATGAAGTGAGATCGTTGCAGTGCACGAACGATATTCTTCAGCGCAATCTCGATATGGTTATTTCAGCGGCGCAAACGCGACGCCTTCCTCGGCCAGATTCTCGAGGTGCGGCGGCGGTTGCGCTGATTAGCGAGCTTCTTGAAGCGTCGGGCGGTGACGCTGGAGTCGCGATGAGGAGGGCGGGAGTTATCTCGTTCGATCTGGATCAGTGGCTCGCTCGGGTTCGGGATGTGCTCAATGCCGGACTTGCAGAGGGATGGCAGATGGTGCCTGTGAGTCCCACGAAACCCATGGAGTATGCGATCGCCAACTTCCTGGAAAACGTACCCCGTCTCGGGAACACAATGGCGGCTGCTGCCAAGCTCTATCAACTGATCCTGGACATGGCTCCGACTCCGGCGCCGCCCACGGACTGAAGCTTGGCGAGGCGTGCAATGGTGACAGAAAGAACCTGTCGAAAGACCACCGAACCCTACCGGATTCGTGCGTCCGATCAGCCGCTGATTCTGGGGGCATTGCAACTGGCGACCTGGTTGTTGGCTCAGCCGGAATGCACGGCTGAGCAGCGCACCGCAATCCAGACCATACACGGCCTGCTTCAGGCGCTGCCGAACCCGCCCCCACCAGATCTTTGCGGTAGCTTCGGATTCGAATTTATTTCCGGCGACATCGATTCCCCCTATATGAGCTGTTGGGATGTCGGCTTCTGTCGCTCCTGCTTCGAAATATTTTGCACCGGCTTTGAAGAAGAGGCCCGTGAGTTCGGCTGGCAGTTGTGCCCTGGAGAAGAGAACCGCAACGGCGAGGACATTTCGCTTTGGTTGAACGGCATCTCGAATCCGAGGGCCGCATGCTCGTCACGGACTTCGTTCCGAATTGTGGCGTCGGTCATCACCATAGTGGATTGACGTCCATAAGATAGCCCTCAGTCTTCGCTGTGCCCAGGCGGCAGCACACTGCAGTGGGTTGTGCGTACCTATCTATCAAAAGCCCGAGACGGAAACGTCGAGCTGCGATAGGCGCCTTTTCTTGCGATCTTCATCGGCAGGTTCGTTTCGCTCCACCCCGAAAAGACCCAATGGACCCGCCGACGCGGCTGTACTCATCTGATCGTTCCGACCGGCTGCCCCAACCCTGAGCAACCGCTCGCTTGTGCCAAGGATCGTCGGATGACGCCACTGCATCAAGATACAGTCTTATACGAGGCTGCTTCAACGAGAAGAATGTTCGAAGTTGCTCAGATAGCGCTCCCTCAATAGGCGCTGTGCGTGCCCGAAAGAGGCTACCGGCCTTTGCGCATGGCGTCGTCCGATTTATCCCGGACAGCATCTCGTGAATGGCAGGGAAGTTGGTTCGATTGTTGTTGTCTATCAATAGCGGTGCCACCTCAAATGGACAAGGTCGATAGTTCCTGTCCCAAGATGCATACATGCGCCCCTGAAGTTGCCGAGTTGAGATCGGAGGAGTAAGCCCCGTGACCCTAACTTCACCGATTCCACCCTGCAAGAAGGCAAGTTGATCGCCTGCTCGGAGTGGCGATCGCAGAGTGTGCAGTAGATTTTTCCCATGGCATCCAGTAATGCCAAAGGATCCGAATTCCCAAAAGGGGTCGTTGCGTCGATCGGCTGCGCCTTGAGGTCGGCGCAGATAGACGAGATACAAACTCACGTCGACGCCTGAATTATGGCGGTGACCCACTGATCGGCCTGCGGGTACTGCGAGCAATCGAGGACGAACTCCTGGCCTTTGGCGACTGAGCTCAGAGTGACCCTGTTGCCGTCTGGTTTCCAACGGTCAAGCTTTCCGTGATACGACAGCGGTGTCCGGTTTCCGCCGGGGTGAAACCAAAGCGGCAAAGACCACACGCTGCGGGTAGCTCCCTGCTTGGATAGTCGAAGGTTCTCATTGTACGTTGGAAAACGTCCGCCTCCGAATTTCGCGCGAGATGAAAATCTCGACGTCGGCGAACAAACGTACAGCGTGTTTCTCTCGTCGGTGTAGTGCTCTGGGCGAGCGACGTGCGCATGGCTGGATACCCAAGGAAAGGATCGGAGACAGCCATCGCGGTTGCGCACAATGGGTAGTACTTCGTCCACTTCAATCCAGCCAAACATTACATGCAGGTGAGGTGCATTCCTGGCGTAGCGCCATCGGCCACCGTGCAATTCGATTTCGCGGAACCACCCAAAGAAAAGAAAGACGTCATCTTTCGAGATGCCGTTTTCCGCGAGATGGCTTTGTGCCGTGCCGGTTTGCCCGAGTGTGGGGCGCCAGCCCAACTCGCGCGCAGAATTTGGATGCTCCAGTTCAGGATCCAGATGAATTGTGGAGTCCAGACCATGCATTCCACCGCTGAGGTCGCGCAACACACGGTCTAGTTCAATGCCAGGAACGTACAGTTCACGGAAGGTCGCACGATCGTGGTTGCTCGGAATTGGAAGTGGCAGCAGTGTCCCGTCAGGCAAAATGGGGCTTGGCATTCCGCCATAGCTGGAGTCAAAACCCTTCCGAGAGAGAACTAACTTCATCTTATCGTTTGCCCCGTCTCTTGCGCCCACGAAACGGTGCCGGAAAAGTTCTCGGTTGCAGACGCGGTAGGTCAAGCATGAGCAATCGTATACGGTCTGAGGCTCATATCGTGAGAGCGATCAAGGCTTTCTTAGTGCGGTAGCGCCAAATTGGCGGAACGGACCGGGCTGCCAATAGATTTTGAGCTGCTGCGGGCTCCCTGAGGACTCGGCGCTCCTTTCGGTCGGAGGTCGACACGCGAATTTCGAATCCCCATGACGTGGGAGATCGTCGCCCGGCGTCGATCCCGAGCACATCCAGCGCTGACGCTGAATCGTGTGCATCTGGCGCCGGATCCTGGAGGGCTACGCTGAATTATGTGCACACAGCTTTGAGTCGTCAGCAGGTTGCGCTGAATCGTGTGCGGTATCGCCGATGTGCCGATGCATTGACTTCGATATCCGTGCGCGCGCAACATGACGGCATGGCGATTTTCACGAACAGCTTCCTCATACCCGGCGGTATATGCGCGTTGCATCGCGCGTATGACCTTGCCCGGGTAGCTCAACGGTAGAGCAGCGGCCTTATAAGCCGACCGGTCCCTTCGGGACCGCTTCGCCAGATTAGCGACAGGTTGCCGGTTCAAATCCGGTCCCGGGTACCACACATGGTATTTCTGGAGCCTGCGCATGGCAGACGAACAGCAGCCGAATTCACGGGATCCTCATCCCGGCGACGTCTATAGCCAAAGACATAAGAACCTCTCAAGCTTGAGAGCAAAGCATCCTCAGCAGTTCCCGCTCGAGGACTGGTGCTACTTCTGGCCCAACGGCTGGGATTGGCTGGTTGGCGGTGCATCTGCATCACTTGCAGCAACGGCACCCGAGGAGTCGTGGGATCAGATCAAGGAAAAGTATGGTCAGCTTCGGCTGTACCGTACGAGCACGTTGCGCCTTGATATCCGCACGCCAGATGGCTTGCTCTCCGGATTCGCAGACAGGATCGACAGGTCGCCCAAGATCATCGAGCTCGACAACCGTCTGCGTCGGCTCGAAACAGCAAGCAAGACGACTTGCATGGCTTGCGGGGGAAAGCACGGTCCCGGCAGACAGGTTGAGCACTCCGGCTGGATTCACGTCGCATGCCAGGCCTGCGAATCGTTGATCCGAGATTTTCGGAATCACCCCGAGGAGCGTGGACCGTGAAGATCCGCGTCTACTCCGATTTGCATCTTGAATTTGGCCCCGACGCTTCGCGGCTGAGAGTGCGTGGCGAAGAGGATTTGGTCGTGCTCGCGGGCGACATCGCGCTCGGTGTTAGGGGTGTGAAATGGGCGAGGGTGGCGTTTCCTCATGTGCCGGTGGTTTATGTCCTCGGAAACCATGAGTTCTATGGCCACGCGTTCGACACGTTGGTCGATGAGTGCAAGGCGGCCGCGCACGGCAGCAATGTTCGCGTCCTCGAACGCGATGCGCTCGACATCCTCGGCATTCGAATCCTGGGCTGCACGCTGTGGACGGACTTCAAGCTGCTTGGCGAGGAGCGAGCCCGGGAAGCGGAAGAGTGGGCCCGCAACGCGATGAATGACTACCGCGTCATTCGCCTGGCGGACGAGAGCGTCCTCACGACTGAGCGAACGGTGAAGGTGTTTGAGCAGAGTGCGGCCTGGCTCGATCAGCAGATCGCGGCTGCGGACCGCCCTGTCCTGGTCGTCACGCACTTCGCTCCCACGGAAGCGACGGCAAGCCCGGTGTACAAGGGCAGCATCAGCAACGCCTCGTTCCACTCGAACCTCGATCGCCTGATCAGGCCGCCGGTGAAGCTGTGGATCCATGGACACACTCACAGCAATGTCGAAGCGCAGGTCAATGGCGTCTGCGTGACGTCAAATCAGCTCGGGTATCCGCGCGAGCGGACTGCTGGATTTCGAGTGAGCGGCATCTTCGAGTTCGGGGACTGACATGCTCGAATCGCCCGGGCATTACAAACTGCGTTGGATTGCTCATCGCAAAGTGGAACGTGTGCTCGTCGTCGGCGACATCCACGGCGAGTTCGAGATGTTTCAAAGACTGCTGAGCGTCGCCAATTACAAAGAGGACGATGACTTTGTTTTCGCCTTGGGCGATCTGATCGATCGCGGACCGGACAGTCGCAAGGTGCTCGACTGGTTCGCGCGTACGCGCGGGAGAATGTCCCTGCTGGGCAATCACGAGGCGATGATGCTCGATGCAGGATCAAGCTGGGAGACGGATCGAGTGTGGCGCCGTAACGGCGGCGATTGGGCAAATAATCTGGATGAGACGTCGGCTTATCTCTATCGCTGCATGATTCGTCAGATGCCGCTCACTGGGGAGATCAAGTACAACAATGGCTTTCGGGTCGGACTGGTGCATGCCGAGGTGCGGCCTGGTTTGAATTGGGAGCGCATGTCAAAGGTCCGCTCAGGCCCGGGCGATTCGACAAACGATTGGCTGCCGACGAACTCTTCAAGCGCGATTTGGGGGCGATCGCGGTACATCGCCGACGCCTTGCTCCGCGAAAAATCGCCTTCCGAACTAGGCGTGGATCGCAAGGTGTCCGCATGGCGCAATCTTCAGCCCATCAAGGGGATTGATCTGGTGATCGCAGGTCACAGCGTGACCTCAGACTCCTTGCCGCGTGGGCGGGGAAACATCCTGTGGATCGACACGGGTGCAGGTTTCCATGTGAAAGATTTCAAGGGCCGGCTGACCATGGTCGATCCTGCCGCGCGCAAGTACTGGCAGGTGGGTCGAGCGGAAGACGAGGTCTGGGGGCCGCTGCCTTTGCCGGATCCAGAGCCGGTGCCGCCCGATCTGCGGCCTACGCGTAAGGAGATTCAGCAAGCCAAGGAGATCGAGGCGCTCGCCGAGGAGAAGCGGAGGGCAGCTTTCAAGCTGCTTGGATATTGATGATCCAACGAATGGGTAGTCTCAATGCGGAATCGCAGTCTCCGCCGCACCCTGGCAATATCTATGCGAGCGAAGCGACAAACGTTGCCGAGCTCAAGGCGCTCTACCCTCGTCAGTTCCCTTCCGAGTACTGGAACTACTCCTGGCCGGATGGGTGGCATTATTTGGTCGTCGAGGGCTGCAAGGTTCTTGCTCATGGCGCTCCGCACAGTTTCTGGCGCCAGATAAAAGAGAAAGATGCCGGACTGCGGCTTTACTACGCCGGTCGCGCTGAGAGTATGAGTACGCAGACCCCTGAGCTCAGGGCCGCTATTCGCATGCTAGAGGCGGCTAGTCTGCAAACCTGCTGCCTTTGTGGCGGGCGCAACGGAATTGGGACCAGCGTTTTGTTCAATAGCTGGTGGCTGACCGTTTGTGAGATGTGCGAGCCCCTGGTCCGAGAGCATCGTTCATTGCTTTTAGGCAAGGGAGGAGTCAATCGAATCCATCGTCAATCGCCCTGACTCCAAACCGACCTCCAGATTTCAAGGCGGGGGCACTTACTTGCTTGTCCTGGCCTGCGCTGAGGCCACGGCGCCGGCTTGGCAGGGGACGCCTGCACTACAGGAGCAGGTAGGCCACATTGCTCATGGGGCAAAAGACGTACACATCGCCGTCGATCGGGGCGTTTGCAGTTTCAGCGCGCTCTTTGGAAATGAGGAAGGTGATGCCTCGGTCTGACAGGCGCGTAATCTGAACGACCGCGCTCCTGATTTTCAGGCTCGCGAAGATCTCTGGTGCCTCGTGCACGCACACCTGGACGGTCATCGATTCGCCCGCACCGCTGGAGATGTTGTGATCGGTGGCCCCACTGTTTTGCAGCCACTCCACCATCTCGATGGACGCGGCCTCCACTGCGGGTGCCAGGGTTGCGTGGATCAGCATAGGAAAAGACCTCGGTGAGAAGACGTCGAAGCGTTCACGCCGACCTCGGGTTTGTCAGCGCGGCTTCGACGGCTTTCTTGAGCCGGTCATAGGCGCCGATGCGCTTCGAATTGATCCGCGAATGCATCAGCATCGGCAGCCCAATCGCACCCAGAATGGGGCCACCGAATACATAGGAGATCAGCCCCAGTCCGTGGGACATCTGCATCAGCAGCCATGCAAATGGAATATTCAGGAAGAATCCGAAGAAGGCACCGATGAGCATGTGTCCGCCCTTGGCCTCCCACAGGTTCAGAAGTAGGCCCCACTCGAGACCTAGATCAATGACGGTGTAGACCTGAAAGGTCGCACCGGTCGTCTGATTGATGTATTTCCAGGGCTTGTCGTCGTGCCCGTCCAGCTGGAGTTCGTACTCCACGAAGGTGTGCCCAGGGCGACCCTGCAGGTCGATGTTGTAGAGCGTCCTGGAGGTTTCCCTACCAGTAGCGTCTCTGAACCACACCACCTGTTTTTGCCGGGTCTGGCTCTGGATGTCGTGAACCACGACTTTGCCGTGCCCGGCGAACAGCTGCCCGCCGCCCCCACCCCCGGCGAGGTGTGTGAGATGCTGCTCGTCAATCGAGATGAGAGTCAGCGTGCGGGTGACGCACACCACGGGGAAGTCGGACATTCAGGGCTCTTGTAGGGTCAGGTAGGGGTGGGGGCGAACATTTGCCCCGCTCCTTCACTACGGCACCGCATCGATCGTCACCGTGACTCCCGACTGGTATGAGATCGATCCGCCATAGGTGTAGGCCCCCACTTCCTTGGACTCCGATTCGGCCATGCAGAGCAGACCAATGGTGTACTCGCCCTGGGGGAGGACGCCGGTTGCGCTCCCGAGCTCGCCGGCCGGAAACGCATTGGAGCCACCTCGGTAGGTGGGGGTGGGGGCGCCGTGCTTCAGCGCATAAGCAGCCTGGGGTGGTGTGGCGCTGAAAATGTCGAAGGTGTTTCCGAACGGTTGCCCTGCGGGTGGGATGGCGTTGGCCCCCGGGTCGGAGGCCACGACGAAGACGCTGATTCCATGTGTCGTGTCTCGCAGCGGCGCGCCACCCCCACCCACCTGCCCACCATCAGTAATTGTTCCTGATGGCCCCGGCGTCGAGATGCTATAGCTCGCACCAGCGGGGTTGTTGATGGCGAAGTGGATCCATGCCGTCTGGTCGGCGCGGGTCAAGCGCTCCTCGGCAGGTACATAGTTCGCCGTCAGCGCCGATGCGCAATTGATAGTGATTGAGAACGGGGTGGTGGTGTTCGCAGGCACCTGAATGCTGGACCCGCTTTGTGCCGAGGCGTTGTCGATCGCCAGCGGCCCTAGGGTTGCACCCACCGTGCTCCCCGCGACTGCGACGGGTTGGTCGATGTCGGACCGGGCACCGTTGGCGTCGCCGGTGCAGTCGAGAGCTTGGTTGCAGCCATAGGCCAAGGCATAGCCCTGTAGCCGGGCACGGCCGATGGTTGCAACCACTGCCGGGGTAGGGGTGGGGGTGGGAGTCGGCGTGACCGATGGAGTGGCAGTCGGCGTCGCCGTGGCGGTCGGGGTGGGAGTGGCAGTAGGTGTCGCCGTCGCCGTCGCCGTCGCCGTGGCGGTCGGGGTCGATGTTGGCATCGGCGTTGTGGTCGCCGTAGCGGTGGGGGTGGCCGTGGATGTCGCTGTAGCTGTGGGACGAGGCGTAGTTGTGACTATGGGCGCAGTCGGTGTGGCTATTGCAGTAGGGGTCGCCGTTGGCCCGGATGTCGGAGTAGCCGTCGGCGCTATCGTGGGCGTTCCCGTTGGCGAGGTAGTTGCGCTCGGCGTTGCGGTTGGTTCTGGTGACTCAGTCGGCGCTCCGGTGCCTTGATTGCAGGCTGTCAAAGCGAGGCAGGCCAAGATCGCGGCTCTCTGCATCATGAAGTTTCCCCCTCCAGTTTTATGTCATCGCCGCCGAAAGGGCGAAATGGTTGATCGATAGAAGCACATTTTTATCATATATGGCAAAAATTTTATCAAATAAGGAATGTACAGCTTCTAGTTGCCCGCACAGGCTTCGCGCATGGTTAAGCGCAAGGCGAACTCACCGGAGTTGCGGGAGATTTTCGGACTGAACGTCCGGATTGAGCGCACGCGCGCGCGACTATCTCTGGAGGACGTCGCCCATGCAGCAGGGACATCGTCCAGCTACCTTAGTCGAGTGGAACGAGGTCTCGTGTCTCCTAGCTTGGATGCGGTAGCCCGCATTGCCAGGGCGTTATCAGTTTCTCCCGTTGCACTTATGGAAGAAACTCAGCGGCGATTGTAGATGTGCGTAGCGCGCTTCAAATCAATGGCTTCATCCGCGGTGACCTCAGCGCCCGAGTCTATCCGGGCGCCGAGGCGGTTCCATCGATGCCTAGCTATCGCTGCAGACCATCAACGTTTCAGTCACGAACTTCCGAGACTGCAAAGCGTCGTTCTCATGCCAGATGCAGAGAACCCGGTCCGGCGGGTTGTACTCCTCAATGTATGCAAAGTCCGGATCGGGAAGATAAACACGAGAAACGGTCATTTTCGGACCGCCTCCGCTCTTGAGTTGCACAACATCACCCACTTTGATTTTCATTTGATCGACCTCGCTTTCAAGTTGAACTGCAGAAGTTCAATGGCCGCGTGCATTTGCCTAACAAGTCGCGTCCACTGAAGGTGAAAACGGCTAGTTAGCGCGCCAGCTTCTTCGCGATGCGCGGCGCTAGAGCGTGGTAGTACCGAGTAACCATGGCCAGTGTCTTGTGCCCAGAAACGAACATGACCTCTGGCAGGCTGAGCCCGTAGCGATCAGCATTCTCGATCAGATCGCTGATGGCCTCGTGCCTCAGGTCGTGAAATCGAAAATTCTGAATGCCGGAGCGGCGACGCACGCGATTCCACGCTGTTCGAATGGATTCGGACTCACAGTCGAAGACGGGGCCGGCCCGCTTTGGCTTCAGCGAACGCAGAATTTCCACGGCGCGAGGTTTAAGCGGGACCGCTCGTGCCTCGCCGTTCTTTGATGTCTGCAGTTGAACGTAGCAACGATCGAAGTCCACGTCCTGCCAACGCATTGAAGCCAGCTCGCCCAGTCGCATTGCGGTTTCAACCGCCAACTCGACGACGGCATAGATTGGAACAGATGCGAACTCGGATTTTTCGTACTCACGAGCTGCGGCGAAGACAAGTGCTCGCTCCTCATCCAGTAGACGGCGCACTCGGCCACGCGCCGCCTTGGGCCGTACTCCGGCGACGACGGGGTTCGACATTCCCTCCAGTCCCCATTCGAGCTGAGCCTTTCGAAAAACGTCACTAACGAGGCAGAGCTCCTTCCGGATGGTCGCGTCTTTGGGCGTCTGGCCCAGGACCTTGCTGCCATTTCTGTAGGTGCGGATGCTTGGACTTTGCCGGCGGATATTCCGGTACGTGGCAATGTGCTTTGGCCGGATCTCGGTGAGCTTCAGGTCCAGCATGTGAACGGCGAAGGTGCGAAGCACCCGAATAACGCATCTTTCCTCGCGAGCTCCCTTCTTTGTGGGAGTAATCAGCTCTTCATACAAAATCAGGGCTTGGCGAAATGTCAGGCCTTCCGCGTCGTGGAGCAGCGATGCCGCAGAGCTAGAGTAAGCGCCGACCCTCGAGGAGAGAACCACTGGCATTTCGATGGACAGTGCAAGATGGTCTGAAGCTTCTGGCTTATCCGGCTTTCTTGTGCGTTTCATGCTGAGCGTCCGCGTGATGGGTGCGCTCAATAAGATCTACCCGAAAATCAGGCTTAGGAAGAATTCGTCGCATTGCACCAGAACCCTGGAGCGAGCGAGTCGAATCCAGCTGGAACCAGTGAAGTTTCCCGAAGTGCCCGTCCACTCTGTTGGTGGAGCCGTGACGCCGCTTCGGGGGCCAGATGCCGGGGGAGTGCCTCGCAACTCAATTTCACTTGGCAGTAGTGAGAGGCTGGTTTCTGAGAGCCTGACAAGAGTGCCGGCCCTATCAGGCAAGAATTTTCCCGGGTGCAAATAGTGCGCATACCACAACATCGGCGGTAATTGCCTTTACCTTTTTGAGCCGCGCCGGGTCGCCCCTACCTTGCAATGTTTGCTAAGCCTTGATCATGGATTTCGCCAGCCCCGGGGCGCAGCCTGTAATAAGGCGGCGAACTCCGCAGACGCCAGATGATGGACTCACACACACAGTGGGAGCACATCGATGGCAGCAGCAACTCATGGACTTGGCAAGAAAGACACAACAAGGGAGAAGAAAACGGAGGTGGAATATCGCACCCGCGGGCACAATTTCATCGCAAAAGCTTTGGGCGGTCGCCCGCTCACAGTTCAGACCCTGCCTGAACTCGACAGCTTCGCCACAGTTGAAGCGCGGCGGTTGGCGAAGTCTTCCTGCCGCTTTTTGCGCCGCGCCATTCGTTTCGTGCTGATTCATGACTACCAGCAAATTGGCTGGGCCGACGGTTTCAAAAAATCGGCGGATGCGAACTGGCCGTGGCACGCAGACAAGAACTTGCCGATTCGCGCCTCTGGCTTTAAGGCGAAAATTGTGACGAGTGCACTGCTTGCTGGCCTCCTCAGCAAGCTGAACTCGCGCAGCAACCCTGATTTGGTATGGCGCGCGGACCCCTGCAAACATGGCGCGGACTACCTCAGGGGCACGGAGTTGATCGGGCTGAGGCCGTGCGAATGGCCCAATGCCATCTGGACATGGCTGGGTCCCAAGGATCAGAAAGTCTTTGCGGTCGTAGTGCTGAATGCCAAGTATTCGAACGACCGGGCCCATGGACCCTACCGTACGATTCTCTGCCCGGGCTTGATCCGCAGTGAGATCCGCCTGATTCAAAAACTCATCATCCTCGCAGCGAAAAACGCGTCCAGCTGGAAAGCATTCAAGAGCAGGATGGAAGTGGCGATCCGCGAAGCAGGAAAAGCATTGCACGCGGACAATATGGACGCCATGCGATCGAGGGCGAAGATCGACCGACATTACGAGATAATCGAGGCCAAGGAGCGGCGGGACGAGCGCATCTTTGAAGACCCGTGGCAGCTGCCCGCATATGTCAACGAATGTGAATCAACGTATGCGTACTGGGTCGACACGATCAATATCGCCTACAGGAAAGCGATGCGACGGACCTATGGACAGCGGCGGCGCATCACGCTCTATACGATGCGCCATCGGTTCATCGCTACGTTGAAGAGGGCTGGGGTCTCGCGAGTAGAAATTGCTGCGCTGGCCGGGCACATCTCAACCAAGACCGCACATCACCACTATGCGCACGCCCATGCGGGCGGGGCAGGAGGGCAAAAGGTTTTTGCGACTAAAGAGGACGTGGAGCGCGTGAACGACAACTATACGATGCGCCCGACCCCTCCTCGTGAGGCCCCGACGCCCCCTCAGGTTTCCGGGGAGGAGCCGAGCTTCGGCTAGATGTGGGGCGCAGAAGTCATTCAGTCTCCGGCCCACTTGACGGGGAAAGTGGTGGCCGGGGACGGAATCGAACCGCCGACACGGGGATTTTCAATCCCCTGCTCTACCGACTGAGCTACCCGGCCTTTTGCGCGTCGCGCGTACCCGGAAACGGAAGGCCGGGTGAAGGAGCGCGGTATTAAAGCGGCGCGACCCTGGCAAGTCAAGGGAAATCGCGCCGCGACGGGGGCTTATTCCGATGCGGGCCTGGGCGGTACGTAGCCGGTTTCGGAGGTCTTGCCGTCGCCGAAGAAGTAGCGGTCCATTTCCTCGCTGAGGAACTTGCGCGCGGAGGCGTCGGACAGCACGAGGCGATATTCGTTGATCAGGCGCGTCTGGTGCGCGACCCATTCCTGCCAGGCCTGCTTGGAGACGTTCTCGAACACGCGCTGGCCGAGCGAGCCGGGCATCGGCGGGCGATCGAGGCCTTCAGCGTCGGTCTTGAGCTTGATGCAGTGGACGGTACGGCTCATGGATTCTTCAGTCGGCGGGAGTGAGTAGCTTGCGGATCGGCGCGGGCAGACCCAGCGCGGCGAGTTTGCTTAGGTTAACCCAGCGCCGCTGGTCCGGCTCGTTGAGCTGCGGTGGCGGATCGAACTGCACTTGCACGGGCTGCAGGGTCAGGTCGAAGTGCGTGAAGGCGTGATGCATCGGCGGCAGGGCCTCCTGCGACGCTACGGAGGCGAGCATGGCGTCGGCCCACTCGCCGCTGGCGAGGCGCGCATCGTCGAGCAATGGCGGGCACCACAGGCCGCCCCAGATGCCCAGCGGTGGGCGTCGTTCCAGCAGCAGTTCGCCCGCGCTGTTGCGCGCGAGCAATACGCGCACGGCGCGTTGTGGTCGCGACTTCTTCGGCTTCGGTTGCGGGAACTGGGCGACGGCATTCTGTGCGAGCGCTGCGCAGTCGGCGGACACCGGGCACTCGCCGCAGCGCGGTTTGCGCGTTGTGCAGATGGTGGCGCCCAGATCCATCAGCGCCTGCGTGTAGTCGGCCAGGCGCGTTTCCGGGAGCAGCGCTTCCGACAGCGTCCAGAGGCGGTGCTGCACGGCGGTTTCGCCCGGCCAGCCGGGAATGGCGGCATGGCGCGCGAGGACGCGGCGGACGTTGCCGTCGAGGATCGGCACGCGCGCGCCATGCGCCTGAGCGAGGATGGCGCCGGCGGTCGAGCGACCGATGCCGGGCAGATCCGTGAGCGCTTCGACGGTCTGCGGAAACTCGCCGCCATGCTCGGCAACGATTTGCTGCGCGCAGCGGTGCAGGTTGCGCGCGCGGGCGTAGTAGCCGAGGCCGGCCCATAGCGCGAGCACGTCGTCGATCGGCGCGGCGGCCAGCGCCGCGACGGTCGGGAATTTCTGCAGGAAGCGCTCGAAGTAGCGGATGACCGTCGTCACCTGCGTCTGCTGCAGCATGATTTCCGACAGCCAGACGCGATACGGCTCGCGCGGGTGCTGCCAGGGAAGGTCATGGCGCCCATGCTGGTCGAACCAGCTCAGCAGGCGCGTTGCGAATGGCGCAGTCATGGCGTGGAGCGGGCGAGGCGTTCGATGCCGTTGGCGGTCGTGATGGCTTCTCGGCGCATTGCGCGGGCAATCGCCCAGGGGCCGATGACCGGCGGCACCCAGAAGTCCGGTTCCACTTCGGCTTCGAAGCGCAGACAGGTGTGCGCCGCGCAGGGACGCATCTGCCACTGCGCGCGGCCGTAACGCAGGTTGCTCAGCGCCGGGATGACGTCCGCATCCATCTGCGCCAGTTTGTCGCCGACGATCGTGCGGATGTCCTGCACCTGGTTCAGCCGTGCGCAGAAGAACCAGACGCAGACGCGGACACGGGTCTTGAGCCGGCGCCGATCGGCGGAGGCCGCCGGCAGCAGCTCGGCAGATTCGATGGCGTCGTTGATCTTCGGCAGGTTCGCGAAATCCTCGAACACGGCGAAGCTTTTCGCCATCGGCGCATCGAGCGTCGCGGCCAGCTGCATCCGGTAGCGAGAGCCGCTGTGCGTGATGTCGAGGGAATCAATGCTGGCGGCCTGTGCCGGCATCAGCCAGGCCGCCAGGATCAGTGCGCAGCCGCGCCTCACTGCGTAGGCGCTGCCGGTGCGGGTGTCGCGGTCGCCTCGGCGGCGGGCGCCGCTGCGGCGCCTGCGTCGGTGGCTGGCGCAGCGCCTTTCTTCTTCTTGCCGAAGATCAGGTCGCCGAGCTTCTCGTTGATCTTTTCCTTGATCTGCTGCTCGCTGTTTTCGCCCTTGGGCAGGTCGAGCTCTTCAGCCAGCTTTTCCTTGAGTTTGTCCTTCGCGGCGTTCTTGGCGACTTCGTCGAGGCGCAGCTTGTACTTGGGCTTGAACAGGTTGCCGCTCAGCTCGATCGGCACCGTCAGGCCCTTGAGCTGATCCAGGCCCTTGCCGCCCTGGCCCTTGCTGGTTTCGACCACCGTGGGTTTGGCGAGAAAGTTGATGGTCTCGTTGACGAGATCGATCGAGCCGCTGCCGGCCAGGCGAAAGGCTGGACTCGCGGCAGCGAGATCGGAGGTGTTGAGCACGCCATTGACGATGTTGGCGCTGCCGCTGAGTGCGGCGAAATCGGTTTCCAGCGGTTCGTTGGACGCTTTCGGCGCCGGCTGTCCTTGCAGCAGCGCTTCGCCGGTACGCAGGATCTGACCGAGATTGAAGCCCTTGACCGCGCCCTGTTCCGCCTTGAACGAGATCGTGCCGTTGAGCGCCTTGCGGATATCGCCAACGGTCGTGCCGCGGCTGGTCACGTCAATGTTGAAGCTGCCCAGGCCGCTGACGTAGTCCTTTCCCAGCAGATCGGCGAGAAAGGGCGCCGCGTTGAGTGCGGTCAGATTGGTTTTCAGCGCGAATGCCGGGGTGCCGCCGCCGTTATAGCGGTTGCTCAGGTTGACGCTGC
Source organism: Fontimonas sp. FW305-C-3 (assembly GCF_058783185.1). Lineage (NCBI taxonomy): Bacteria > Pseudomonadati > Pseudomonadota > Gammaproteobacteria > Nevskiales > Nevskiaceae > Fontimonas > Fontimonas sp. FW305-C-3. The sequence continues at coordinate 747,216 of NZ_JBYSYK010000001.1, forward strand.
CGCCATAGAGCTTGGCGCTGAGGTCCTGGGTCTTGGCCTGCGTGCCCTTTCCCCCCAGCTGCAGGCGGACGTCGGCCAGCTGCAGCTTGTTGATCGTCAGCTTGGCGATGTCGATCGTGCCTTCGGCGTTGAGCTTGTCGAGCGCTTCGGTCGGCAGCTTGATGGCATTGACGTCGCTGGCCGGGCCGGGTTCCGCGGCGGGCGTTTTCTCTTCGGTCTTCGGCGGCAGATAGCGGTCCGCGTTGATCGCATCGACCTTCAGCGCGAGGTCCAGGGCCTGGGTCGCGAAGTCGGTGACGGCGATCTGACCGGTCAGTGTCGTATCGTCCAGCGTGATCTTGAGATCGCGCAGCGCGGCGGTCTTGAAGCTGCCGCTGTACTGCGCGGAAAGATCGGCCTTGCTCAGCACCTTGGGATCGGCGGTCTGCGGCGCTTCGATGCCGAGCAGTTTCATCAGATCGCGCGGCGAGAACGTTGCGATCTTGATCGGTCCGGACAGCTTCGGCTGTTCGCCGTTGAGTCCTTCGCCCTTGATCGACGTCGTGATCACCGCGCCGGCGGCGTCGATGCGCGCGTCCTTCAGTTCGAAGCTGCCCTGCTTCTGGTCGTAGCGGACGGCGCTGTCGAGCGCGACGGTCTGCTTGCCGCCCGGCAGCGTATCGCCGGTGGCGGTCGCCTTGAGCTTGAGCGCGTCGATGCTGAACTGACCCTGCTTCATGTCGGCGCGGACCTGCGCCGTCAGACCGCCCTCGGTCTCGATGGCCGGATCCTGCATCTTCAGCTTGAAACGGATATCCGGATCCTTGAGCGTGACGATCTGGGTTTCCAGATCCGGCGAGACGTTGGCATTGAGCTTGAGCTCGAAGGCCGCCTTCGGCGCCTCGGACGTCGTCTTCAGCGACAACTCGACGTCGAACGGCTCGCCCGGCGTGATGCTGCCGATGTCGAGATCCAGCGGCTCGATCGCGTAGGCCTTGCCGGCCTTGGCATCGCTGTAGCGGATCACCGCATCGCTGATCTCGATGCCGTCGATGTTGATGTCTTCGAGCTTGAAACTGGCCTCGCCTTCGGCTTTTGGTTCGTCCTTCGGCTTGTCGCGCTCGAGCTGCTCGCGATGGGCGCTGATGTCCTGCCAGTTGTTGATGCCTTCCTTGTTGACCGCGAGGTTGAGGCGCATGCCGTCGAGCGTGATGCCGCTGATCTTGGCCTGCTTGTCGCGTAGCAGCGGCAGCAGTTCGATGCCGACGCCCATCTGGTGAACCGCCGCGAACGGCTCGCTGCCGAAGCCCTCGGCATTGCCAAGCTTGGCGTCGGTGACCTCCACGCGCAGCCAGGGGAACACGCGCAGCTCGATATTGCCGACCTCGAACTGACGGCCGGTCTCGTCATGGACGATCTCGGAGATCTGCTGGCGGAAATTGTTGGGGTCGAAAAACATCGGCAAGGCGATCACTGCGGCGAGCAGCAATGCGAACAACACGCCGAAGATGATCAGGAAGATCTTGAGCGGCTTGGCCATGATCGAGCGACATCCGTACAAAAAGGGGAGATCGCCAGTGTAACGGCTCCAGACCGGCGCGCAGATTAACGGCGGCTGGCTGCGGTCCTAGCCGCCGCCGATGGCCTGGACGATCAGTAACTTGTCGCCGTCCGCAACGGTTGTTGACCCATGCCGCGAACGCGGCACGATCTCGCCGTTGAGTTCGATGGCGACACGGCGTTCGCCCATGTGCAGCTGCTCCAGCAGTTCGACCAGGCTCAGGGCCTGGGTCAGCGTGCGGGATTCGCCATTGACGATGATTTGCATGGGGCCGGGCGGGAGATCGATTGAGTCAGGCGGGCGGGCATGGAATACAATGCGGCCTCGCGGTGCGGGCGTAGTTTAATGGTAGAACTGAAGCTTCCCAAGCTTCTAGCGTGGGTTCGATTCCCATCGCCCGCTCCAACCCTCTTGTGAGCAGACCCCGATCGGGGCCTGTCGCGCATCCCCCGGATCACTGCGTGCCACCGCCGCCTGCCGATCCGTGGTGCATCGATCTGGAGATTCGGGTGGAAGATACGCTGCAAGTTGCCGGCCGCACATTCCGGTCGCGCCTGCTGGTCGGTACCGGCAAGTACAAGGATCTCGATGAGACCGGCCGGGCGATCGAAGCCAGCGGTGCCGAGGTCGTCACGGTGGCGATCCGCCGCGCCAACATCGGCCAGAATCCGAACGAGCCGAATCTGCTCGACGTGATTCCGCCGTCGAAGTACACGATCCTGCCGAACACCGCCGGCTGCTATACGGTGGAAGACGCGGTGCGCACCTGCCGCCTCGCACGTGAGCTGCTCGACGGCCATGATCTCGTCAAGCTCGAAGTGCTCGGCGACGCCAAGACCCTGTATCCGGACGTGCCGGCGACGCTGGAAGCGGCGAAGATTCTGATCGCCGACGGCTTCAAGGTCATGGTCTATACCAGCGATGATCCGATCATCTGCAAGCGCCTCGAAGACATGGGCTGCGTCGCGGTGATGCCGCTGGCCGCGCCGATCGGCTCGGGCCTGGGCATCCAGAACCGTTACAACATCCTGACCATCGTCGAGCAGGCCAAGGTGCCGATCATTGTCGACGCCGGCGTCGGCACCGCGTCCGACGCCGCGATCGCCATGGAACTGGGTTGCGACGGCGTGCTGATGAACACCGCCATCGCCGAAGCGAAGAACCCGGTGCTGATGGCCAGCGCAATGCGAAAGGCGATCGAAGCCGGCCGCGAGGCGTTCCGCGCCGGTCGCATGCCGCGCCGGCGTTTCGCCAGCGCGTCGTCGCCGACCGAAGGCCTGCCGTTCTAAGCGGCGATGGCGCTGTACACGCCCAAGGCTTTTGTTGCGCCGTCGCTGCAGCCATCGCTGACGCTGATCGCGGCGCGGCCGTTCGCCACGCTGGTGACGACGGCCGCCGATGGCGAGCCGCACATTACCCACCTGCCGCTGCTGTGGTCGCCCGGCGGCGAGTCCGGCGTGCTCAGCGGGCACATGGCGCGCGCCAACCCGCATTGGCAGGTGTTTTCCAGTGGCCGGACGGTCGCCGTTTTTCACGGACCGCATGCCTATATCTCGCCGGGCTGGTACGAGCAGCCGGCGCGCGAGGTGCCGACCTGGAACTACGCAACAGTGCACGCGCAGGGTGTGCCGGTGCTGGTCGAAGAACGCGAGGCCAAGCTGGCGATGATCGACGAGCTCACCGCGCATTTTGAATCCGGCCTGCCGTCGCCCTGGACGCGCTCGCTGGATGCCGGCCGGCTCGAGGCCCTTCTCGGCGCATTGGTGACCTTTCGCATTCCGCTGCAGCGCGTTGACGGCAAGTTCAAGATGAACCAGAACAAGACGGCAGCGGATCGCGCCAAGGTCATTGCCAATCTTGCCGTGCTCGGCGACGCAGAGAGCCGCGCAGTGGCCAACTGGATGCGCGGGCATGACTGAATCCGGCAAGCCCGACAGCGACGTCGAGATGCGGCTCCGGCGGATTCGCTCTTTCGTGCGCCGCGAAGGTCGCATGACCGATGGACAGCAACGCGCGATGGCCGAACTGTGGCCGCGCTATGGGCTGGAAGCGCCGGTTGCGCCGCTGCAGCCCGAGACACTGTTTGGCCGTAGCGCGCCGCTGATCTTCGAGATCGGTTTCGGCATGGGCGATTACCTGGCGAGCCGGGTCAGCGGCGAGCCGCAGCACGATTTCATCGGCGTCGAAGTACACCGGCCCGGCGTCGGCCGCGTCATGAATCACGCGCAGCTCGCCGGCCGCGGGAATCTGCGCGTGGCCTGCCACGATGCCGTCGAGGTCCTGCGCGACTGGCTGCCGCCGGACTGCCTGGACGAGATCGTCATCCAGTTTCCGGACCCCTGGCACAAGAAGAAGCACAACAAGCGGCGTCTGATCCAGCCGGAGTTCGTGCAGCTGGCCTTGTCGCGCCTCAAGCCCGGCGGCCTGCTGTCGCTGGCGACCGATTGGGCGCCTTACGCGGAACACATGGTCGCGGTGCTCAACGCCGAACCCGGTTTGCGCAACCAGTCGCCGGACGGCACGTACGTGCCGCGTCCCGAAACCCGGCTGAAAACCAAGTTCGAGAAGCGCGGCGAGCGTCTCGGACACGCGGTTTTCGACCTCGCTTATCTGAAAATCTGAGCAGTTGGCAGATTTTTGAGCGGCGCCGACATATCGCGGTGCCGAAGAGTTCGGTAACCTCCTAAGGCCCGAAGCCTGCATTTTTCGTCAAATACCTTGTCTGTCCAACACCCGATCGTCGGCATTACCGGATCCAGTGGCGCTGGCACCAGCACGGCGGTGAAGGCGTTCACCCGCGTGTTTGACGATCTGCGCCTGAAATCGGCGCTGGTCGAAGGCGATGCCTTCCACGCCTACGACCGCGAGCAGCTGCGACGCACGCTGGAGCGCTCGCGCATCCGCGGCGAGAATTTTTCGCTATTCGGTCCCTCGGCGAATCTGCTGGAGCGTCTCGAGCAGCTGCTGCGCGAGTACGGCGATGCCGGTACGGGTACCACGCGCCACTACCTGCACAAGGAAGACGAGGCCGCGGCATTCGGCCAGCCAGTCGGCACGTTCACCGAATGGGAGCGCCTGCCGACGCCGACCGATCTGCTGTTCTACGAAGGTCTGCATGGCGGCTATGTCGGAGAAGACGTCAATATCGCCCGCCATATCGACCTGCTGATCGGCGTTGTGCCGGTGATCAATCTGGAATGGATCCAGAAGATTCGCCGCGATACCGGTGAGCGCGGCTATCAGCCCGAAGAAGTCCGCCGCACGATCCTGCGCCGCATGCCGGACTACGTCGATTTCATCGTGCCGCAGTATTCGCGGACCGACATCAACTTTCAGCGCGTGCCGCTGGTGGATACCAGTAATCCGCTCGATGCGCGCGAGATTCCGACGCCGGAAGAAAGCCTGGTTGTCGTGCACTTCAACGACAAGTCGCGCGTGCGTGCTGACTTCGACCTGATGCTGCGCGAGTTGCCCGGCTCCTTCCTGTCGCATCCACAGACGGTTGTCGTGCCGGGGCTGCAACAGGAGCGCGCGCTGGAGCTGATTCTGAAGCCCGCAGTCGCCGAACTTGTCGCGCGCCGCGACGCCATCCGCAGCACGATTTAGGGATTTTCCGCATGCAATACCGTCCGCTGGGCCGCACCGGCCTGAACGTCAGCGCAATCTGCCTCGGCACGATGACCTGGGGCGAGCAGAACAGCGAAGCCGAAGCGCACGCGCAGATGGACATGGCGGTGGCGTCCGGCATCAACTTCTTCGATACCGCCGAGATGTATCCGGTGCCGCCGAAGGCCGAGACGCAGGGCCGCACCGAAAGCTACATCGGGACGTGGTTCAAGAAGACCGGCAAGCGCAAGGACATCGTCCTCGCGACCAAGGTCATCGGTCCCGGCATGTTCCCGTACCTGCGTGGCGGGCCGAAGCTGGATCGCGCGCAGGTGCTTGCCGCCTGCGACACGAGCCTGCAGCGGCTGCAGACCGACGTCATCGATCTGTATCAGGTGCACTGGCCGCAGCGGCCGACCAACTATTTCGGTCAGCTGGGCTATACGCATCACGACAGCGGTGACGGTGGCGCGGCGATCGAAGAGACGCTGGCTGCGCTGGGCGAGCTGGTGAAGCAAGGCAAGGTGCGTCACATCGGCATTTCCAACGAGACGCCGTGGGGCCTCGCCGAGTATCTGCGTTTGCATCGCGAGCGCGGATTGCCGCGCGTCGAGTCGGTGCAGAATCCATACAGCCTGCTCAATCGCAGTTACGAAGTCGGCCTCGCCGAATATGCGCACCGCGAGCAGATCGGCTTGCTCGCTTATTCGCCGCTGGCCTTCGGCACGCTGTCCGGCAAGTATCTGAATGGCGCGTGGCCGCCGGCCGCGAGATTGACGCTGTTCAAGCGCTTCTCGCGCTACAACGGCGATCATGCCGCCGCCGCCGTTGCCGAATACGTTGCGCTGGCGAAACGCCACGGCCTCGACACGGCGCAGATGGCACTGGCCTACGTCAACAGCCGGCCGTTCTGCGTGTCGAACATCGTGGGCGCCACCTCGCTGGAGCAACTGCGCAGCAACATCGACAGCAGCAAGCTGGAATTGTCCGCCGAGGTCTACAAGGCCATCGAGGCGATTCACGCGCGGTACACCATTCCCTGTCCATGATTTCCCGCGCCGCATCTCGCGGCGCGCACAGGCGAATTTCCGGCGTTTCAGTTGCTTGCGGGAAATGCCTCGTGCTGGTGCTTGTCGTCGCCGCGGCAGCGGCGTAGAACAAGGCTTACGTGTTGCGCTAGCGCAGCACGCGATGCGCAGGATTGCGCGGGAGATCAGCGATGGCAGAGTGGATCAGCGATATCGCCGTTGGCCAATGGTTCAGGACCGACAGCGATCCCTTCGAAATCGTCGGCGTGGATGCCAAGGCCGAGATCGTTCTGGTGCAGCACTACGACGGCACGCTCGAGGAAATCGAGTTCGAAGCCTGGACGCAGATGCTCGCCAACCGATGCGCGGCGCCGGAGGACTATTCCGGGGCGCTCGATATCGAGGCCGAGGACTACGGCATCGAGCGCGAGGATCTCGGCTCCGGGCATGGTCATTGGGACAGCGCGGCCGATCTGATCGATCAGCACAAGCTCTGATCCGAATCCTTGATTCAAACCCGGAGGTCCGAAGATGCTGTTCAGCGCAATCCGCCGTCCGACGCTGCCTTCCGCTTTCCGTTTCGAGCTGGATGACGGCCTGCCGATTCTGCTGCGGCCGATCCGCAAGGATGACGCGCCGCGCCTGCGCGAAGGCTTCCGGCAGATGACGCAGCTGGTCCGTCGCCGGCGCCTGCCGGGGATTGACGACGACATGGCCGAGCTCAGCGACGATCTGCTGGAGCGTCTGACGGCGGCCGATGGCCGCGACCACGTTGCTTGGGGCGCGCTGAATCTGGAAAAGCCCGACGAGCCGGGCATCGGCGTCGCGCGCTACAACCGCATCGTCGGCGAACCTGCGGCGGCGGACGTCGCGATCACGATCACCAACGAGTATCAGGGCCGCGGTGCCGGTTTTGTGCTGCAGGCCTGCCTGCACTTGAACGCGCAGGCGAATGGCATCCGCACGTTCTACTACGACGTTTCGAGCGACAACGAACGCATCATCCGCCACCTCAAGCTGCTCGGCGCGCAGCATGCCGGCCGCGCCGACAACATCGATCGCCTGAAGCTGCCGGTTTATGGCCGCGCCTGGGATGTGCCGGACGGCAATGACATCGCCCGGCGCTTTGCCGAGGTGTTCCGTCGCCTGCATGGTGTGCAGGCCATCGCCGCCTGAGGTCAGCGCTGCAGCGGTACTCGCTTCGACAGCCACACAACGAGCAGCAGCGACGGAATGCCGAGTGCCGAGGTGTAGACGAAGAACGCCGGATAGCCGAAGCCGTCGACGACGAAGCCCGAGGCGCCCATCAGCAGCTTGCCGGGCAGCGAGAACAGCGACGAGAACAACGCGTACTGCGTCGCCGTGTACGCGGTGTTGGTCAGGCCTGACAGGTAGGCGATGAACGCGGTACCCGCGAAGTTGTAGGCAAAGTTGTCGGCGCTGACGACCAGGCCGAGGCCGAGCAGGCCGGGGTCGTCGCTGAAGGCGAGTGTCGCGAACGACAGGTTCGACAGGATCACGAGGATGCCGCCGACGATCAGGGCTCGGATCAGGCCGAGCTTGGCGACGCCGAAGCCGCCGACGATGACGCCGATGATCGACGCCGCAAGGCCGTAGCCCTTGGCGACGATCGCGATCTCCTGCAGCGTGTAGCCGACGTCGAGATAGAACGGATTGGCCATGACGCCCATCGTGTAGTCGGTCAGCCGGAAGGTGCCGATGAACGCGAGGATCAGCACGCCGGTGCGCGTGCCGTTGCGGGCGAAGAAATCGACGAGCGGACAGACCACGGCGCCGACGAACCAGCCGCCGGCACGGCGCAGCGGCGCCGGCCAGTGCGCCTTTTCGACCATGAAGGCGACGACGCGGCGTTCCTGTTCGGCGGTCGCCGCGCTGACCGGCACGCTCGGTTCCGGGATCAGCAGCGTGGTCAGCACGCCAAGGCCGACCAACGCGGCCATCGACAGGTACGCAGTGCGCCAGTCGAATTCGCCGGCGAGCCACAACGCACCGGCCGTCGCCATCAGCAGGCCGATGCGATAGCCGAGCTGGTAGGTCGCCGCCATCGTGCCCTGCATGTCGACCGGCGCGGACTCGATGCGCCAGGCGTCGATCGCGATGTCCTGCGTCGCACTCGCGAAGGCCACGCAGACCGCGAGCGTCGCCAGCGCGAACAGATGCGCTTTCGGATCGCCGTGCGCCATCGCCGCAAGGCCGACGACGAGCGCGAACTGGGCGAGCAGCATCCAGCTGCGCCGGCGGCCGAACAGGCGGGTTAGCAGCGGCAGCGAGACGCGATCGACGATCGGCGCCCAGACCAGCTTGAACGAATACGCCAGGCCGACCCAGGACAGCAGGCCGATCGTCGCGCGGTCGATGCCGGCTTCGCGCAGCCACGCCGACAGCGTGCTGAACACGAGCAGGAACGGCAGGCCGGCGGAAAAGCCGAGGAACAGCATCGCCAGCGGACGCGGCTGCGCGTAGAGCCGCAGCGTTTCGAGCCAGCCGCGGCCTGTCACGGCCTCACTTGGCATAGTCGATCGTCAGCGGCGCGTGATCCGAAAAGCGTTCGTCCTTGTAGACGCTGGCCGACTTGAGCTTGGCGCGCAGGCTCGGCGAGATGATCTGGTAGTCGATGCGCCACCCGACGTTGTTGGCCCAGGCCTGGCCGCGGTTCGACCACCAGGTGTAAGCCTCGCCCTCATGCGTCGGATGCAGCGTGCGGTAGGCGTCGATCCAGCCGTGTTCCTTCGTGTCGCCGAACAGAACATCGAGCCAGGCGCGTTCGTGCGGCAGGAAGCCGGAGTTCTTCTGGTTGGACTTCCAGTTCTTCAGATCGATGTTGCGGTGGGCGATGTTCCAGTCACCGCAGATCACATAGTCGCGGCCATTGCCGCGCCATTCGCGCAGCTTGGGCAGGAAGAACGCGAGGAAGCGGTCCTTGCTTTCCTGACGTTCCGGTCCGGACGAGCCTGAAGGCAGATATAGGGAAACCACCGACAGCGTGCCGAAGCGCGCCTCGACATAGCGGCCTTCGCCATCGAACTCGTCATTGCCGAGCGTATCGAGCACCGCGTCAGGCTTTTTGCGCGAATAGATCGCGGTGCCGGAATAGCCCTTCTTCTGGGCGTCGCGGAATTGCACGGACCAACCTTGCGGGAAGAAGGTCGGGTCGTCCTGCAGATCGGCGATCTGCGCCTTGGTCTCCTGCAGGCACAGCACGTCGAGGTTCTGCTTGGGCAGCCAGTCGAACAGGCCCTTGCGGGCGGCGGAGCGGATACCGTTGCAATTCAGCGAAACAATGCGCATCGGGAGTCGAGCAGTCTGGGCGATAATGCGCATGGTATCGGCGCCTCGCGCCGGCTGCATATTTCCACTGATCGCAACCCAGATCCATGCACGACTATCAGACCGCGTTTCTCGAACTGGCTCTCCAGCACGGCGTCCTCAAGTTCGGCCAGTTCACCCTCAAATCCGGTCGGATCAGTCCGTACTTCTTCAATCTGGGGCAGATTTCCAGCGGCGCGGCGATGCGCCGGCTCGGCCAGGCTTACGCGCAGTCGCTGGCCGCCTCGGGTCTTGAGTTCGACGGCCTGTTCGGGCCGGCCTACAAGGGCATTCCGCTGGTGACTTCGGTCGCCCTGGCGCTGGCGGAGCAGGGTCGGGATCTGCCCTACGCCTACAACCGCAAGGAAGCCAAGGATCACGGCGAAGGCGGCACCTTGGTCGGCGGGCCGCCGAAAGGCCGGATTGTCATCGTCGACGACGTGCTGACGGCCGGCACCGCGCTGCGCGAAGCGGTGGCGATGCTGCGTGCCGCTGGTGCCGAGCCGGTTGGCGCACTGATTGCTTTGGATCGACAGGAGAAGGGCGCCAGCGGGCGTTCGGCCGTTCAGGAAATGGAGCACGACAGCGGTATCCGAGTGATTCCGCTGGTGACCGTGCAGACGCTGATGGAGTACCTGAGTCGAAACAAGGTCGTCGACGCCAGTGTCGTCAGCGCCATTCGCGACTATCAGGCGCGATACTGCATCTGACCGCTGCACGGCTGGCGGCATTCGGCATAGAGTAGGCGTCACGCGCGGTGGCTGGGGGGCTGCCGCTTTCTTCAGGAGGTAAGGTGATGGTTGTGCGTCGGGGGCTGGTGGCATTCAGCGCGTTGACTGCGTTGTGGTTTGGCAGTGCGCCGGTCGCAGCGTTGGCAGGAACAATCGTCTGCTGGGACGAGGCCGATGGCCGGCGCGCCTGCGGCGACCGCGTTCCGCCCGAGTACGCCAAGCAGGAGCGCGAGGTCTACGACAACAAGGGCCAGGTGGTTCGCACCCTGCCGCGGCAGAAGACGCCCGAAGAAGTTGCCGAAGAGACCAAGCGCGCCGTAGAACTGGCCGCCAAGCGCAAGCGGCTCGAGGAAGCGGCCGCCTACGATCGCTTTCTGCAGTCGACGTTCTCCAGCGTCAAGGATTTGCAGCGCACACGCGACGATCGGCTGGCGACGCTGGATGGACGCCTGAAGCTGGCCGAGAAATCGCTGGTCGACAATCACACGGGCATCGCCCAGCTGGAGCAGCAGGTTTCCGATTTCCAGAACAAGAATCCGAACAAGAAAGTGCCGGTCAAACTGACCCGGCAGCTCGATGAGTTCAAGGCGACCTTGGGCAACAATTCGCGCGCCGTCGAGACGCTGAAAATCGAGCGCAAAGGCATCGTCGAGAAGTTCGACTACGACATCCGCCGTTATCGCGAGCTCACCGAGAACAGCGCGGACCCGGATGGCGGCAAGGCAACGCCGCCAAGCGCGGGAACCGCATCTCCCGTGGCGACTGCGGCGCCTGCCGCGAGCGCAACGCCCTAACCGCGGATCAGCGTGCCGATGCCCGCATCGGTGAACAGTTCGAGCAGCACGGAATGTTCGACGCGGCCGTCGATGATGTGCGCCGATTTCACGCCGCTGTTGACCGAGTCGAGCGCGTAACGCACCTTCGGCACCATGCCGCCGTGAATCGTGCCGTCGAGGATCAGGTCCTCGACCTGCGGCACCGTCAGCCCGGTGAGAATCTGGTTCTGCTTGTCGAGCACGCCCGGGGCGTTGGTCAGGAAGATGATCTTCTCGGCTTGCAGCACGGCGGCGATCTTGCCGGCCGCCACATCGGCGTTGATGTTGTAGGCCTCGCCATGCTCGCCGGCGCCGACCGGCGCGATGACCGGAATGAAGCCGCCGGCCTCCAGATGATTGATGACGCGCGGGTCGATCTTCTCGACTTCGCCGACCTGGCCGATGTCGTGGCCGCTCTTGAGCAGCATCTTGCGCGCGCGGATCAGGCCGCCGTCCTTGCCGGTCAGGCCGACGGCGCGGCCGCCCTGCTGGTTCAGCGCGCTGACGACCGCCTTGTTGACGAGGCCGCCGAGCATCATCTCGACCACATCCATCGTCTCGTCGTCGGTGACGCGCATGCCTTCGATGAACTCGCTCTTCTTGCCGAGGCGCTCGAGATGCGCGCCGATCTGCGGGCCGGCGCCATGCACCACGACCGGATTCATGCCGACGGCTTTCATCAGCACGACATCGCGCGCGAACGACGCGATCATCGTGTCGTCCTTCATCGCATTGCCGCCGTACTTGACGACGATGGTCTTGCCCGCGAAGCGGCGGATGTACGGCAGCGCTTCGGTCAGTACGCGGGCGATGTTCTGGGCGTTGGTCAGGTCGATCGGCATGTTCATTGTCCCTGGATGTTCGGGTTCCGTTCAGTGCTTGCCGGTGCTGCCGAAACCGCCGGCGCCGCGCTCGCTGGCGTGGAAGCTGTCGACGATCTCGAATGCGGCCTGTACGACCGGCACCAGCACCAGTTGCGCAATGCGCTCACCGGGCTCGATGACGAACGCCGTCTGGCCGCGATTCCAGCACGAAACCATCAGTTCGCCCTGGTAGTCGGAATCGATCAGGCCGACCAGATTGCCGAGCACGATGCCGTGCTTATGGCCCAGGCCCGAGCGCGGCAGGATCACCGCGGCGAGATTCGGATCGGCGATATAGATCGCCAAGCCGGTCTTGATCAGCGTCGTCGCGCCGGGCTCCAGCGTCAGCGGCGCGTCGAGCACGGCGCGCAGGTCGAGGCCGGCCGAGCCATCGGTCGCATAGGCTGGCAGCGGCAGTTGCTTGCCGATGCGCGGATCGAGAATCTTCAGCTGGATGTTCTTTTTCATGGTCACAACGGTCGGGCGCCGCAGGCGCGGCGCGAGCAATAAGAGGGTTCAGCGAGCCTGGTAGCGTGCCGCGATCAGTGCCGCGAGTTCGCGCGCGAGCGCCGGCTTCGGTGCGTGGGCGAGTTCCTGTTCGCCGCCGTTCCAGAACACCTGCAGCGCATTGTCGTCCTGATCGAAAGCCTTGCCGTTGCCGACCCAGTTGGCCGCGATCATGTCGAGCTTCTTGCGCGTCAACTTGTCGCGCGCATGCTCGGCGAGCTTCTCGGTTTCGGCGGCGAAGCCGACGATGAACAGCGCGGGATGCGCGCCGCGCAACTCGGCGAGGATGTCCGGATTCTTGATCAGCTTCAGATCGAGCGTCTCCGACTTCTTCTTGATCTTCTGCGCCGGCGGCTCCTCGACGCGATAGTCGGCGACCGCAGCAGCGCCCACCAGAATCTGCGCGCCGGTTACCGCGTCGCGCGTCGCGGCGAGCATCTGCGCCGCTGTTTCGACGTCGATCCTTTGCACGTCGGCGGGCGCGGGCAGGGAAGTCGGGCCGGACACCAGCGTGACTTCGGCCCCGAGTGCGCGCAGCGCTGTAGCGAGCGCATAGCCCATCTTGCCGGACGAGCGATTGGTGACGAAGCGCACCGGATCGATCGCCTCGCGTGTCGGCCCGGCGGTCAGCACGACGCGCACGCCGCTCAGCGGTCCGCTGGCGGGCGCAGCGAGCAGGGCGGCGACGGCGTCGCGGATCTGCGTCGGTTCGAGCATGCGGCCGTCGCCGGTTTCTCCGCAGGCCTGTTCGCCGCTGCCGGGGCCGAGAATCTGCACGCCGCGCTGGCGCAGCGTCTGCACATTGGTTTGCGTCGCCGGATTGGCCCACATCAGGCGGTTCATCGCCGGCGCAATCGCGATCGGGCGGTCGGTGGCGAGGCACAGCGTGCTGAGCAGATCGTCGGCCTGGCCCAGTGCGAGGCGCGCGATCGTGTTGGCGCTGGCCGGCGCGATCAACACCAGATCCGGCCAGCGCGCGAGCTCGATATGGCCCATCGCCGCTTCGGCGGATTCATCCCACAGGCTGCTGCGCACGGCATTGCCGGAAACCGCCTGGAAGGTTTGCGCGCCGACGAAACGCAGCGCGTTCTCGGTGGCGACAACCTGCACGTCGGCGCCGACTTCCTTGAGGCGGCGCACGAGATCGGCCGCCTTGTAGGCAGCGATGCCGCCGCTGACGCCGAGCAGGATGCGGCGGCCCCTGAGGCTTGTGCTGGAATTCTGCATGGCGGCATTCTAGCGCCGCGAGGGGACCGCGGGCCGAGCAGCCTGCATAAATCCATAAAGCCCCCGCGGGAGGAATCATGGCAATCACGGATTGGCCGCTGGCCGAGCGTCCGCGCGAGAAACTGCTGGCCCAGGGCGCCGCCGCGCTCAGCGACGCCGAGCTGCTGGCGATCTTCTTGCGCACCGGTGTGCAGGGCATGACCGCGGTCGACCTGGCACGCGATCTGATTGCGCGCTTCGGCGGCCTGCGCAAGCTGCTCGCCGCCGACGGCGAGGCCTTCTGCGCCGCGCGCGGGCTGGGCGAGGCCAAGTACGTGCAGTTGCAGGCTGTGCTGGAAATCGCCCGGCGCCACCTGGCGGAAGTGCTGCAGAGCGGCGCGCCGCTGGGCAGTCCGCGCGACGCCGGCGACTATCTGCGCGCCCGGCTACGGGATCGCGAGCACGAGGTGTTTGCGCTGCTGTTTCTCGACAGCCAGCACCGCGTGCTGGCCTGCGAGGAAATCAGCCGCGGCACGCTCGATGGGGCGGCCGTCTACCCGCGTGAGGTCGTCAAGGCAGCGTTGCGGCGCAATGCGGCGGCGGTGATCTTCGCGAATAACCATCCGAGCGGCGTCGCCGAACCCAGCGCCGCGGATCGCCTGCTGACCGAACGTCTGCAGCAGGCGCTGGCGCTCGTCGATATCCGCGTGCTTGATCACCTAGTGATCGGCGATGGTGCGCCGGTCAGCTTCGCCGAGCGCGGCTGGCTCTAATCGGCCACGTTGCCGTAGCGCAGGAAGTTGCGGATCGTCAGCCGCAGCGGTGGCGAGGGCTGGCCAGCACGATTTTCGATGACCGAGGCTTCGTTGAGCATCGTCAGGTAAAGCCGGGCCGCCGCGCGCGGATACGGCCAGCCGAGGGCTTCGAATTCGATGCCGATCAGGATCCAGTAAATGTGATTCTGCCGGCGCAGGCCGGCGAGTACATCCGGCCGCGCCCGGGCTTCGATCAGCCAGGCGCGCAAAGCGCGTTCGGCGAGGCAGGCGCTGAGATAGGTTTCCGCCGCGAGCTCGGTGCGGCGGATGCCGGCGGGGACGCCGGTCGTCACGCCGACGATCTTGGCGCGCAGGCGGTCCATGAAATCCTGCTGCAGCGCGACCAGATAGTCTGTCAGGCCGCTGAAATGAGCCTGAAAGACCGGCTCCTCGACGGCAGCTTGCGTGCACAGCCGTCGCGCACTGAGTTCGGCGAGCGGCACGCCAGCGGCCAGCTGTGAACCGGCGTCGATCAGTGCCCGTCGCTGGGGATTCATGGCGGCAGGTGATCGAGATAGCGGTAAAGGGTCTGGCGCAGGCCGGGCATCGGTTGTTCGTCCTGGCGCTCGGCGCGAGCAACTTCGACGATCGCCGCCGCCAGTAGCGGACCCGCCGCCTGGTGCTCGGGCCAGTTCGAGGCCTTCAGCTCGAGTGCGACCATCATTTCGAAGCCGCTGCGATGGCGAGTCAGGGCCTCGATGCCGTCGCTGTAGAAATGCAGGTTGTCGCGCAGCTCGCACAGCGTCGGCTGACGCGCCTGGGCTTCGAGATAGGTTTCGATGCTCATCTTCAGGCGCGGGATGCCGGCCGGCATCCCGGCCGTGGCGCGCGCGATCGTGTCGCGCAGATCGTCGAGCAAGGCGGCGAGCAGATCGCAATGGAAGGCTTCGTCCGAGGTGTATAGCGCGGCGAACGCTTCGGGGCTGACGCCGGCCTGCTCGCAGACCACCGCGCGGGTCAGCTCGGCGCGCCGGCGGTGCGCGGCGGCCAGGCGGCGGCCGGCGGCCAGCAGCAGCTGGCGCGCGGGGGCTGACGGTTGGGGCGGCAGAGCCATGCCCTTAGACTATGCCCCTCACCGGAGGACGAACAGATCAGCGGCTTGCCCGCTGTGATCCGCCGCACGGCGGCCGCTCCGGCCCAAAAATCGCCATGGGGCCTTGCTCTGGCGGGGGCGGGCTGGCACAATTGCGCCCCTTTTGGGTGGCCATGGTCGCCTGATACCTGTATTCCTGAAGTTTTTCTGGCCCGCGTGCGGGTCTTTATCTGGGGTTTGCTGTCATGTCCAAAGTCTGTCAGGTCACCGGCAAGCGGCCGATCACCGGCAACACGGTGTCGCACGCCAACAATCGCGTTCGCCGTCGTTTCGAACCGAACCTGCACAAGCATCGTTTCTGGCTTGAGTCGGAAAAGCGCTTCATCAGCCTCCGCGTGTCCGCCAACGGCATGCGTACCATCGACAAGAAGGGCCTTGAAGTCATCGTTGCCGAGCTGCGCGCTCGCGGCGAAAAGTTCTGAGCTTAGGAGCTAGCCATGGCAAGAAAGAAAGACGTTGAAAAGATTCGCCTCGTGTCGACGGCTGACACCGGCTACTTCTACACCACCACCAAGAACCGCAAGAACACGCCGGACAAATTCTTGATGAAGAAGTACGACCCGGTTGTGCGCAAGCACGTCGAGTTCAAGGAAGCCAAGATCAAGTGATCTAGAACGGTTCGCCGTTCAGTGCATCCGGGGCCGCTTTACGCGGCCCCTTTGCATTTCGGCGAACTTGCTGCGGGGCAGCCCGCGGACCCAGCCGGTGCCCGTCATGTCAGAAGTTGACGAAGCCAGACCGCATCATCGCCACCTGGAGCAGGTCCGGGCTCAGGTGATCGAGCTCCTGTCGCGCCAGGCGGTGGAAACCTCGCTGGTGTCGCGCTCGGAAAATCGCAACCAGGACGTTGTCACCCAGCTGGTCGAGCGCCAGCATCAGGCCGCGCTGGCCCAGCGCCTGAGCAGCTTTCACCCGGCCGACATCGCGTTCGTGCTGGAGAACCTCGCGCCGGATGCGCGCGAGATGGCCTGGGCGCTGGTCCGCCCCGAGAAGCGCGGCGCGATCCTCCTCGAAGCCTCCGACATCGTGCGCCGCTCGATCGTCGTGGGCATGTCTCCGGACGAGATTTCGGCCGTCGTCCGCGCGCTGGATTCCGACGACATCGCCGATCTGGTCGGCAGCCTGCCGGAGGAGCTGCGGCAGTCGGTCGTCGAACGTCTCGATCGCGACGACCAGATCGAAGTACGCACCGTGCTGTCGTTCCCCGAAGGGACGGTCGGTGCGCTGATGGACATCGAGTTCACGACGATCCGCGAGGACACGTCGCTCGAAGCCGTCCTGCGCCTGCTGCGGCGGCGCAAGGAGCTGCCGAAGCATACCGACCAGCTGATCGTCGTCGATCGCAACAATGTCCTGCGCGGTGCGCTCAAGCTCGACAGGCTGCTGTTCGGCGAACCGGAGCAACTGGTCAGCGAGCAGATGATCAAGGAGCCGACCTATTTCTTCACCGACGATTCGGCTGCGGATGCGATCTCCGCGTTCGAGAAATACGATCTGATCTCGGCGCCGGTCGTCAATCTGCATCAGCAGGTCGTCGGCTGGGTGACGGTCGATACCGTTGTCGACGAGATCAATGAACGCGCCCAGACCGAGACCCTGCGCGAGGTCGGCCTGACCGCCGAGGACGAGGATCTGTTCGCGCCGCTGGGGGCGAGTGCCCGGCGCCGCTGGCCATGGCTGGCGATCAACCTGCTGACAGCGTTCTTCGCTTCGCGGGTGATCGGCGCCTTTGAAGGCATCATCACCGCGCTGGTCGCGCTGGCGGCGCTGATGCCGATCGTCGCCAGCATCGGCGGCAACACCGGCAACCAGGCCGTGGCGCTGGTGATTCGCGGGCTTGCGCTGAATCCGATGGGCGCGTCTCAGGTCCGGCGCCTGCTCGGGCGCGAGCTCGTCATCAACGCAATCAACGGGCTGGCCTGGGGCACGGTGCTCGGCGCTGTCACGTTCCTGATCTACAGGGATGTCAGTCTGTCGGCGGTCATCGCGGCCGCGCTGGCGCTCAACATGCTCACCGCGGCGCTGGTCGGCGTGCTCGCGCCCATCGTGCTGCAGCGCATGGGGCGCGATCCCGTCATGGGTTCGAGCATCGTGCTGACGGCGACGACCGACAGCATGGGCTTCTTCATTTTTCTTGGTCTGGCCGCACTATTTTTGGTATGACATCCGCCGTGAACAGCAACCAACACCATATCGACGCGTTGATCGGCGCCGGCCAGCTGTTTCACCAGCGGGGCTGGGTGCCGGCGACCGGCGGCAATTTCTCGGCGCGCCTCGATGCCGCGACGATGCTGATTACCGCATCCGGCTGTCATAAGGGCGAGCTGATGCCGGCGGATTTCCTGGTCGCCGACTTCGACGGCAAGCCGATCGACAGCCCGCGCAAGGCCTCCTACGAAACGCTGCTGCATTGCCAGCTGTACCGCATGCAGGCCGGCATCGGGTCGGTGCTGCATACGCACTCGATCGCCAACACCGTGCTGTCGATGCAGCATGACGCGATCCGCCTGAGCGGCTACGAGCTATTGAAAGTCCTGCCGGGCATCGCCACTCACGATACGAGCATCGACGTGCCGGTCTTCGAGAACGACCAGGACATCGCGCGGCTCGCCGCGACGGTCGACGCGCAGCTGCGCAAGCAGGCCAGCGCCGCCGCCTACGTGATCCGCGGACACGGTCTTTACGCCTGGGGCGACAATGTCGCGCAGGCGCGCTGGCGCGTCGAAGCGCTGGAATTCATGTTCGAGTGCGAGCTGCAAGCTCGCCGCAATCGCTAGCCCATCGCTAGCACTTGGGAAGCCAAACGATGACGACTCTGACGGTTTACGCAGACAAAGATCCCTCCAGACCGCTGGCGACCTATACCGAGTTCGCCGACATCCGCGACCAGCTCGCCAGCATCGGCGTCGATTTCGAGCGCTGGGAAGCCAACCAGCCGCTGAGCGCCACCGCGACGCCGGACGAGGTCAAGGCGGCCTATGCCGACGAGATCGCGCGGCTCAACGCGCGTTTCAACTACGTCACCGTCGATGTGGTCAGCATGCATCCGCAGCATCCGGACGCGCAGGTCGCACGCGGCAAGTTTCTTTCCGAGCATACGCATTCGGATTTCGAGACACGCTTCTTCGTCGACGGCGCCGGCGCGTTCTACATCCGCAAGAACGGCAAGGTGTTCATGACCGTCTGCACCAAGGGCGATCTGATCAACCTGCCGGCCGACACGACGCACTGGTTCGACATGGGGCCGCAGCCCAACTTCAAGGCGATCCGCTTCTTCCGGATCGCCGACGGCTGGGTCGGCAACTTCACCGGCGACAAGATCGCCGAGCGCTTTCCTCTCTTTGAAGCCGCCGCGTAAATGATCAAGGCCATCGTCACCGACATCGAAGGCACGACGTCCTCGATCGACTTCGTGCACCAGGCGCTGTTTCCCTACGCGCGGGCGCACATGCGCACGTTTCTGCGCGCGCAGGCCGGCGACGATCGCGTGCAGCAGCTGCTCGCCGACATCGAGCGCGAGGTCCACGACACGCTGTCGCTCGATGCGGCCGCCGATGTCCTCGACCAGTGGATGGCCGAGGACCGCAAGATCACGCCGCTCAAGGCCTTGCAGGGCATGGTCTGGAAGCAGGGCTACGAGGCTGGCGAGCTCAAGGGCCACGTCTATGCCGACACGCCGGAGTATCTGCGCCAGTGGCACGCGGCCGGCAAGAAGCTGTACGTGTATTCCTCGGGTTCGGTCGAAGCCCAGCAGCTGATCTTCGGTCACAGCGATCACGGCGATCTGATGCCGCTGTTCTCCGGCTATTTCGATACCCGCATCGGCGCGAAGCGCGAAGCCCAGGCCTACCGGCGCATTCTCGAGGAGCTGGGCCTGCCGGCGGCCGAGGTGCTGTTCCTGTCGGATATCGGTGCCGAACTGGATGCCGCGCGCGAAGCGGGCATGCAAACCTGCCAGCTGCTGCGCGACGAAAAGGCGGTCGCAGCGCCAAGCCATGCGCAGGCGCGCAGCTTCGCCGAGGTGAAGCTGTAGCAACGTAGCGCGGGAAAGCGCGTAGCCCGGGTGCAACCCGGGACCCGCCCTCGTTAATCGCTCAGCACCCCGGGTTTCACCCGGGCTGCGGGGAAGGGCGAAGCGCCGAAGCGCCAGTGCCAGGGCTCGTAGAGAAACCCCTGCCGGTTGCCGCGCGGATAGGACAGCGAAAAGCCGAACCGCGCCGCATGGCTGCTCAGCCAGGCGAAGGCTTCCGTCTGTTCAAAGGCTTCATCGAGCGCCGCGCAGTTTGAGGTGCCCAGATCCAGCGCCTGGCCGCTGTGGTGTTCGCTGTAGCCCGGCGGCGCATTGATCTTCAGCACTTCGTCGAGCGCCATGCCGCGCTGCAGCTTGGCGCCGATCAGCGCGGTCTGGAATTCGACGCTGCGGAAAGCCGAAACCAGCTGCAGATCGATGCCGTCGACCGTGGCCTGCGCCAGCATCGCGCGCCAGGCGCGCGCGGCGCTGTAGCTGAGCAGCTTGTCACGGCCGTCCGTGCCCAGGCCCACCGGCGTCAGGCGGCGCGCCTCGATGACCAGCGGCAGCTCGCGTTGCGTCGGCCAATCGGCCGGGATGCCCAGCGCGGCAAGCGCGGCGGCAACCCGGCTGCGATAAGCCAGTGCGGCCATTTCAGCCCGCGGCGAGCATCTGCTCGCGCCAGCCGCGGCGGCGGTCGCCGATGACGACAAAGCCGGGGTTCAGCAGCGATTCCTTCTCGTTGTAGCGCAGTGGCGTCAGCTCTGGCAGCTTCAGCACTTCGGCGCCAGCGCATTCGGCAACGCACTGACCGGCCGCGGTGTCCCACTCGGACGTCGGGCCGGTGCGCGGGTACAGATCGGCTTCGCCGGTGGCAACGAGGCAGAACTTCAGCGAGCTGCCGGTGCTGACCGCTTCGTGCGCCGGGAGCTTGGCGAGCAGCGCGTCGAGCAGTTCGTCGCGGTGCGAGCGGCTGACGACGAAGAAGGGCGTGTCAGCGCATCGGCGCGTCGTGATCTTCTCGCGAACGCCGTTGCGCTCGCGCAGCGCGCCGAGGCCGCGCGCACCGGCATACGTCACGTCCAGTGCCGGCGCGTAGACGACGCCGAGCACCGGCTCGTGCTGTTCGATCAACGCGATGTTGACGGTGAATTCGTTGTTGCGCTTGATGAATTCCTTGGTGCCGTCGAGCGGATCGACGATCCAGTAGCGCGTCCAGCTGCTGCGCGTTGCGTATGGTGTATCCGCGCCTTCTTCCGACAGCACCGGGATGTCCGGCGTCAGCTGGGCGAGCCCGGCGACGATCGCACGGTGCGCGGCGAGGTCTGCCTGGGTCAGCGGCGAGCGGTCTTCCTTGTGCGTGACGGCGATGTCGGAGTTGTAGACCTCCATGATGCGGGCGCCGGCTTCGCGGGACAGCGCAATGATGGAGTCGAGCAGGGCAGCGGTGACGAGTGAGCTCACGGTGAAATCAACCTTGGTGGAAACCTGTCACGGGGGGTGAAGGGCGGAAACGCGAGGCCGTATGATACGCGGGCCATGAATTCTCCTTTCATCCGTACGGCTGATGCAGCCGCGAATGCGCGGGTGGACTGGGCCGCCGTCGAGTGGGTCATTCTCGACATGGACGGCACCATCCTCGACCTCGCGTACGACAACTATTTCTGGGGCGAGCTGGTCCCGCAGCGCTACGCCGAGAAAAACCGGCTGACGCTGGAGCGGGCGCATGAAATCCTGCGACCCGAGTTCGAATCGATCCGCCACACGCTGCCCTGGTATTGCACCGACCACTGGTCGCGCGTCACCGGTATCAACATGGCCGAGCTCAAGCGCGAATGCCGCGCGCGGATCGGGCCGATTCCCGGCGCGGTGGACTTCCTGCACGCGGTGCGCGCTTCGGGGCGCAAGCTGTGGATGGCGACCAATGCGCACCGCGACAGCTGGCAGCTCAAGCTCGAACACACCGGCCTGCGGCCGCTGTTCGACGAAGTGATCTGTTCCCACGATTTCGGCGCGCCGAAAGAGGATCAGCGCTTCTGGCAGGGCGCGCTGGCGGCACATCCGTTTGATCCGTCGCGCGCGCTGTTCGTCGACGACAGCCAGCCGGTGCTCGACGCCGCCGTGCTATTCGGCATCCGGCAGGTGGTCGGCGTCCGCAAGCCCGACAGCACCCAACCCATCCGCGAGCTGAGCGGGGTCAGCTCGGTGCTGACCCTCGCCGATCTGAAGCCCTAGCGCCGGCCGCGCGAGCGTCCGCCGCCGCCGCCACCCCGACGCGGGCCGCCACGCCCGCTGCCACCACCGCCGCCACTGCGATGACGCCGGTTGGGGTCGCGCGGCGGTTTGATGTAATCGGCCGCGATCAGATCATGGCCGCCCTCCAGCGTCGGGATGCGGTTGCCGATGTAGCGCTCGATGTCCGGCAGCGAATAGACCCAGGTTTCGCAGCAGAACGAGATTGCGTCGCCCGCGGCGCCGGCGCGCGCGGTACGGCCGATGCGATGGACGTAATCCTCGGCGTCCTGCGGCAGGTCGTAGTTGATGACCAGATCCACGCCGGGAATATGCAGCCCGCGCGCGGCGACGTCGGTCGCGACCAGGATCGGCAGCTTGCCGCTCTTGAAGTCCTCGAGCAGGCGCAGGCGCGTGCCCTGTGAGACATCGCCGGACAGCACGCTGGCCTCGAACCCATTCGCGCGCAGTCCGCGTTCGACATCCTCGGCTTCGCGCTTGGTGTTGATGAAGACCATCACGCGGGCCACCTTGCGCTCGCGCAGCAGGCCGACCAGCAGCGGCATCTTCTCGTCATTGGCGACGTGCAGCATCGCCTGGGTCACGCGGTCCGCCGTGACCTGCTCGGGCTCGATCTCGACCTTCTGCGGGCTGTTCATGTGCTCGTAGGCGAGCTCCAGCACGCGATGCGACAGGGTGGCCGAGAACAGATAGTTCCGACGCTGCGGCGGCGGCGGCATCTTGCGGATCAGATAGCGGATGTCGTCGATGAAGCCCAGATCGAACATCCGGTCGGCCTCGTCGAGCACCAGCACCTCGATCTGCTTGAGTGTGTAGGTGTGCTGCTTGAAGTAGTCGATCAGACGCCCCGGCGTGCCGATCAGGATGTCGACGCCGCCCTCGATGCTGCTGCGCTGCGCCTCGTAGCCGGCGCCGCCGTAGCAGACCGTCAGGCGCAGGTCGGTCTTGGCCGACAGTTCCATCGCGTCCTTGTGGATCTGCACCGCCAGTTCGCGGGTGGGCGCCAGGATGAAGGCGCGCGGCTGCTTGCTGTCGTCCTCCGGTTTGCGCGGATGGGTCAGCAGCCACTGCATGGTCGCCAGCAGGAACGCGGCGGATTTGCCGGTGCCGGTCTGCGCCTGGCCCGCCAGATCCTCCCCCTTAAGGGCGCGCGGCAGGGTCGCCGCCTGGATGGGCGTGCAGTGGGTGTATCCCAGCTGTTCGAGGCCCGCCAGTAGCTGCGGATGAAGGTCAAGATCGCTGAAGCGGACGTCGGAAAGATGGCTGGGTTGCATGAGCTGGCTGACAATGAGGGGGATCGCTGCTCTTGCAAGGATCCGGCGGATCGGCTCAAATAGAGCCTCCATGGCTGCACGGCGAATCTTGAACTGGCGCCGCTGTCTCAGCCCGCAGTAATTCCCCGATCCAAAAAATCATAACGTTCTGTCGATTTTTTTGCGCGGCTTGAGGGTGTTCCTCCAGGCCCCATTACGGACTGAGCGGGTACTTCCCCGCAGTTCCAGCCTAACCCCAGACGAGTCCCCGAGGTTCATTTCATGAGCGAAAACATCTCAGCGGTCACTGACGCCAGCTTCGAGCAGGACGTCAAGCAGGCCAGTTCGGCGCAGCCGGTCCTGGTCGATTTCTGGGCGGAATGGTGCGGCCCCTGCCGCATGATTGCGCCGATCCTCGACCAGGTTGCGGGCGAAAACGCCGGCAAGCTCAAGGTCGTCAAGATCAACGTCGACGAAAACCCGGCAACCCCGGCAGCACTGGGCGTGCGCGGCATCCCGACGCTGATTCTCTTCAAGAACGGTGCGCCGGTCGCGACCCAGGTCGGTGCAGTGGCCAAGGCGCAGCTGGCGGCTTTCGTGACTCCGCACATCAACGTCGCCTAAAAAATCTCCAGTGGCCATGAAACATCGTCGTCGCTTTCACTCCGGCAAGAATCGCAACGGTGGCGGCGGCAACAACGCCAATTCCGGTGGCGGTAACAACGCCGCCAACGGTTTTCCGGATGACAGCGCCCTCGATGAGGAGATGGCAGCCGCCGAGGCCGAGGCAGTCGCCTTGGCCGAAGGCGGCGCACCGGTCCGGCGCAAGGCCGTAGCGGTCACCGCCGACGGCGACGAGGACGAAGGCAGCGAAGACGCTGCCTCCGCCCAGCTGCGCAATGGCGAACCGGCGCAGATCGTCCGGGTTTCCGACCTCAAGCGCCGCACCGCCGCCGAGTTGCTGCGGATGGCGGAGGAGCAGGGCCTCGACAACATCGCGCGCGCCAAGAAGCACGATCTGGTCGTTTCCCTGCTGCGCGCCGCGGCGCGCCGCGGCGACCATATCCACACGGATGGCGTGCTGGAAATCATGTCGGACGGCTACGGCTTCCTGCGCGGCCCAGACAGCTCCTATCTGGCCGGTCCGGACGACGTCTACATCTCGCCGAGCCAGATCCGCCGCTTCGCGCTGCGCACCGGTGACACCATCGCCGGACGCGTGCGCTCGCCGAAGGAAAGCGAACGCTACTTCGCGCTGCTCAAGGTCGACACGATCAACTACGAGCTGCCGGAAGTCAGCAAGAAGAAGGTCAACTTCGAGAACCTGACGCCGCTGTTCGCCGACGAACAGCTGAAGATGGAACGCGGCAACGGCACGACCGAGGACATCACGGCGCGCATCATCGACCTCGTTGCACCCTTCGGCAAAGGCCAGCGCGGCCTGATCGTGTCGCCGCCGAAGGCCGGCAAGACGATCATGCTGCAGAACATCGCACAGTCGATCGCCGCCAATTACCCGGACGTGTATCTCATCGTCCTGCTGATCGACGAGCGTCCGGAAGAAGTCACCGACATGCAGCGCACGGTGCGCGGCGAAGTCGTCGCCTCGACCTTCGACGAACCGGCCGCCCGCCACGTGCAGGTCGCCGAAATGGTCATCGAGAAGGCCAAGCGCCTCGTCGAGCACAAGCGCGATGTCGTCATCCTGCTCGACTCGATCACCCGCCTCGCGCGCGCCTACAACACCGTTGCGCCGTCCTCGGGCAAGGTGCTGACGGGCGGTGTCGACGCCAATGCGCTGCAGAAGCCGAAGCGCTTCTTCGGTGCCGCGCGCAACATCGAGGAAGGCGGCTCGCTGACGATCATCGCCACCGCGCTGGTCGAGACCGGCTCGAAGATGGACGAGGTCATCTACGAAGAGTTCAAGGGCACCGGCAACATGGAGCTCCATCTGGAGCGCCGTATCGCCGAAAAGCGCGTCTTCCCGGCGATCAACATCAACCGCTCCGGTACGCGCAAGGAAGAGCTGATGATGGAGCCAGGCGATCTCAACAAGGTCTGGATCCTGCGCAAGCTGCTGCATGAAATGGACGAACTGGCGGCCGTCGAGCTGCTGATCGACCGCATGAAGCAGACCAAGACCAATGCGGCGTTCTTCGATTCGATGAAGCGCAATTAAGGGTCTGCTGCAACGAAAAAGGGCGCCATCGGCGCCCTTTTTCGTTGTGTACTCGTGCTTGCGCCACTCGTAGCCCGGGTGAAACCCGGGTTGCACCCGGGCTACGAGTGGCGCGCATCCTCGCGCGCAACCGCGCGATAACCGATGTCGCGGCGCGCCTGCATGCCTTCCCAGCTGATCTGGTCGACCGCCGCATAGACCGCCTTCTGCGCTTCGCGCACCGTATCGCCGCGGGCAACGACGCACAGCACGCGGCCGCCGCTGGTGACGACCTTGCCTTCGCGCTCTGCGGTGCCGGCGTGGAAGACCTTGGCGCGGCCGAGATCGGCATCCAGGCCGCTGATCGCGTCGTTCTTGCGCACCGTGCCGGGATAGCCGCCCGCGGCGAGCACGACGCCCAGCGCCGGCTGCGGCGACCAGCGCGGCGTGATCTGGTCGAGGCGGCCGTCGACGGCGGCTTCGAGCAGTTCAAGCAGATCGGAATCCAGGCGCGCCATGATCGGCTGGGTTTCCGGATCGCCCATGCGCACGTTGAACTCGATCACGCGCGGCGCGCCCTGCGCATCGATCATCAGGCCGGCATACAGGAAGCCGCTGAACGGGGCGCCTTCGGCGGCCATGCCCTTGAGCGTCGGCTCAATGACTTCACGGCAGGCGCGCTGGTGGACTTCGTCGGTGACGACCGGTGCCGGCGAGTAGGCGCCCATGCCGCCGGTGTTGGGGCCGGTATCGCCGTCGCCGATGCGCTTGTGATCCTGGCTGGTCGCCATCGCGACGTACTGGATCTTGCCGGCGGTGCTGCTGGCGACGACGATGAAGCTGGCTTCTTCGCCCTGCAGGAAATCCTCGATGACGACGCGCGCGCCGGCCTGGCCGAACATCGACCCGCCGAGCATGTCGCGCACCGCGGTCTGCGCCTCGGCGACGCTCATCGCGACAATGACGCCCTTGCCGGCCGCCAGGCCGTCCGCCTTGACGACGATCGGCGCGCCGCGCTCGGCGATGTAGGCCAGCGCCGGATCGATCTCGCTGAACACGCGGTACTGCGCGGTCGGAATCTTGTGGCGCTCGAGGAAATCCTTGGTGAAGGCTTTCGAGGCCTCAAGCTGGGCGGCATTCTTGCGCGGCCCGAAGACGCGCAGGCCCGCGGCCTCGAAGGTGTCGACGACGCCGAGCGCCAGCGGCGCTTCAGGACCGACGACGGTGAAATCCACTTTCTCGCGCTGTGCCAGTGCCAGCAGCCCGGCGATGTCCTCGACGGCGATGTCGACATTGCGGCAGCGCGCTTCGCGCGCGGTGCCGGCATTGCCCGGTGCCACCAGCACTTCGGCCACCCGTGGCGACTGCGCGAGCTTCCAGGACAGCGCATGTTCG
The DNA here is from genome assembly GCF_058783185.1 of Fontimonas sp. FW305-C-3. NCBI lineage: Bacteria > Pseudomonadati > Pseudomonadota > Gammaproteobacteria > Nevskiales > Nevskiaceae > Fontimonas > Fontimonas sp. FW305-C-3. Next base: position 773,815 of record NZ_JBYSYK010000001.1, read on the forward strand.
CGGCCGCCGCTGCCGATGACCAGAACCTTGATGGGATGCGGCATGGGACTGCCTCGGAAGATGGGGGCGCCAAAAGGGGCGCCAAAAGGGGCGATAGGGTAGCCAAACCGACGCGCAAACAAAAACCCCGCAGCGCGAACGCTGCGGGGTCTGGGGCCAGCTTGGCGGATTAACGCAGGGAGATCGCGTCGCCGTTGACGCGGACTGCGGTACCGACGCTCAGGCCGCCGAGGGCGGGGATGTTGATCGTCCGCTGGCTGCCGTTGTCCATGTTGATCGCGACGTCGTAGGTCTCCTTCGCACGGACGCGCTTCTCGACCTCGTTGCCGGCCAGAGCGCCGAGGACCGCGCCGGCGACCGTCGCCGCATCGTTGCCGCGACCGCTGCCGAACTGGTGACCGGCGACGCCGCCGGCGACCGCACCTGCGACTGCGCCGGCGCCCGAGCCGGAGCCCTTTTCCTTGATGGGCGTGATCGCGACAATCGTGCCGCAGTCCTGACAGATTCGCGCTGCTGCTTCCGCACGTTCACGTTCGGCACGATCGCGCTCGCGCTCACGGGCGCGTTCCTCGCGGGCGATGCGCTGGCGCTCCAACTCTGCCGCGCTGACCGGCGGCGGCGTCGGTTCCGGCGTTGCCGTGGGTTCCACGGTCGGTTCGGCGGAGGCGCTGGCCGCTGCTTCGTCCGACGGCGCCTGCGGCGAGCAGGCACCCAGACTCAGAGCGAGCGTGGCGGCCGTGAGCAGAGACAGTAGCGATTGAGTTTTCATGGTTGATGCTTCCCTGGTGGATGTCCAGGCAACTTTCCGTGCCTGTGGCGGCAAATCTATGCCGATGCGCTGAGTCTTGACTGAACGAAAACAGCACAAAAGCACACATTCCGCGCAAGTCTTGTTTTTGGTCGCCAGACCCGTGATTTACTTCACGAATCAGCCGACCGCCGCCGATAGTTTGGCACTGGTCAGCGACAGACGGTAGATCAGCGTCTCCGCGAAGACCTTGTAGAAGCTCAGCTGGCACTCGCGGGAAACCTCGCCCAGCAGGGTGGCGTTGATCTTCAGCGCCATCATTCCGGTGGCGGCGACCACCGTGGCGGTGCGCCGCGCAGCCGTCAGGAAGGCGATCTCGCCGACGCAGTCGCCCTTGTCGAGGCGGCTGATCAGCTTGCCGCCCTTGAGAACGTCCGCGCTGCCGCGGGCGATGATGAAGAAGGCGTTGTCGACGTCGCCTTCACGCACCAGGGTTTCGCCCTGGGCGTAGGTCATGATCATGCTGGCGTTGAGAATCTCGTCGATCTGCTCATCGCTGAAGCCATTGAAGAAGTGCAGGCGGCGGATCGCATCGCGCGAATCGCGGCGGCTGTTCTGCGCGTTGCTGCTGCGCTGTTGCTCCTGCAGGCGCAGCAGCGCCGAAGCCAGTTCCTGGCCCGAAGCAAACCGCTGGTCGGGCAGCTTGCTCAGCAGCCGCTCGACGATTTCGGACAGCGCTGGCGGCACGTCCGCGCGCACTTCGCGCAGCCGCGGCGCCGGCTGCTCGCGGATGGCACGGAACAGCAGCGGGATTTCCGGATTGGAGAACGGCGGCGCTCCAGCGATCAGCTGGAACAGCACGGCGCCGAGCGAATACAGGTCGCTGGTCGGCCCCAGCGTCTGGCGCTGGATCTGTTCTGGCGACATGTACAGCGGCGAGCCGACGACGCTGCGCGGGCCGGTCGGCTCGGTATTGAGGATCTCGGCGATCGAGAAGTCCATCAGCTTGGGCGTGCCGTCCGGCATCAGCATGATGTTGCCGGGCTTGATGTCGCGATGCAGGACGCCCTTGCCGTGTGCGTAATCGAGCGCCTTGGCGCATTTGAAGCCGAGCTCGATCACCTGATCCAGCGGCGCGCGCTCGGCGCGCGGCCGGCACAGGCTTAGCAAGGTCTCGCCGGCGATGAACTCCATGACGATATAGCTGAGATCGCCCTCGACGCCGGCGTCATAGAGCGAAACGATGTTCGGATGCTGCAGCATGCCGGCGGCGCGCGCCTCGGCGAAGAAGGTGCGCTGCTGCGCGGTCTTGTCGCCCTTGGCGTCGGCCAGTGCGACCTTGAGTGCGACATCGCGCTGCACGAACGGATCGAAGCCGCGATAGACGACGCCGCAGGCGCCGCGGCCGACTTCGTCGTGGACTTCGTACTTGCCGATCCGTTCAGGCACGCGATCAGGAAACTGGCTGACGGCGCCCGATTCGCTGACGATGGTGGATTCGCTCATGGACGGCGTGCGCCTGTGCGGCTGCTGCGGTGCGGCTGAGCATAGCGACAGCCGGCATCGGTCGCCAATTCACCCAAACCGGGGGATCAGCGGTCGTGACTGCGTCGGCGGCGATGGAATTCCAGAAACGCCCGCAGTACCCGATCCGGCGCCTCGACCTGCGGGTAATGGCCGATGCCGGGCAGCGACACGATGTCGGGCTTGGGCACCAGCTCCGCGTAGCGTTTGACCATGTGCTCGCCGGAGACCGGATCGACCGGACCGTTGATGAGGCGGATCGGGATTTCGCTCCGGATCAGGGCGCCCACCCAGCGCTCGCGGTGCAGGCGCCGCTCGCTGATGTAGCGCAGCAGGCGCGGCATCAGGCGGATGCCGTGATTGCTGCTCGCCAGCTGCCAGAAGTCATGCAGTTCGATGGGCGACGGCTGGGTCTTGGGGCCGAAGACCGCGGCCAGTGCGCGGCCAAAGCTGCGTTCGCGGATGAAGCGCGCCAAGAGCGGGCCCGCCGGACTGCGCAGCCACTTCTGGCCGCGGGTCGCGCGGTGGGTTTCCGGGAACAGACCGCCGTTGAGCAACACCACCGACCGCAACTGCAGGCCCTGGCCACCACGTTCCTGGTGACGGGCGAGCAGTTCCTGGGCCACGCTGACGCCGTAGTCGTGGGCGAGGATGTGCACTTCGCTGACGCCCTGCTGTTGCAGCAGCGCTTCGCAGAGATCGGCCTGTTCGAGCAGCGAGTAGCGGTGCCGCAGCGGCTTTGCCGAATGGCCGAAGCCGAGCAAGTCGGGCGCGAGCACGTGTTCAAACCGTTCGCACAGGGTTGGCCAGATCGGCTCCCAGTCCCAAGAGGCGGTGGGGAAGCCGTGAATCAGCAGCAGCGCGATGCTGCCTTGGCCATGACGCTGATAGAACAGCGAGTGCGACTTGAATTCGAAATGCTGTCCGGTATCGCGCCAGCGGCTGTAGGTCATTCCTGGCCGCCGTCGAGAAAGGCCGCGGCCTCGCGCACGGCCGCATCCGCCTCGGGCAGCTTGCCGGCGAACAGTGGCCAGACGTGCCACAGGCCTTTCCAGACGCGCAGCTCGCTGCGCCCACCGGCGTTGCGCAGGGCCGCGTCGAGGCGCAGCGCGTCGCTATAGAGAATTTCGGTGTCGGTGACCTGGATCAGCGTCGGCGGCAGGCCGCGCAGGTCGGCGTGCAGCGGGGAGGCCAGCGGCGTGGTCGGCGCGGCGCCGCCCAGATAGTCGCTGGCGGAGGCCTTGATGCGGACGGTGACGAGCATGTCGTCGCGGGCTTTTTCCTTGGCGGAATCGCCGGAAACGGTCATATCGACCCAGGGCGCGACGACGACCAGCGCACCCGGCAGCGGCAGGCCCAGTTCGCGTGCCTTGAGCGCGCAGGCCAGCGTCAGGCCGCCGCCGGCCGAGTCTCCGGAAATCACCAGATCGCTCGCCGCGATGCCGGATTCCAGCAGCGACTGGTAGGCCGCGATCGCATCGTCCAGTGCGGCCGGAAACGGGTGTTCCGGCGCCAGGCGGTAGTCGATGACCGCAATCTGCGCCTGCCATTGCCGTGCCAGCTGTGCCATGTATTCGCGATAGACGCTCGGAGAGCCGATCGCATAGGCGCCGCCATGCAGATACAACACCGTGCGCCGCGGCTTGCTCCGCAGGTTGCGCACCCATTCGCCGGGGACACCGCGAAAAGTCGTCGGCTCGACCTGGGTTCCGCCCGGCAGCGGCAGCCGCGCCAGGCGCATGATCGTCTCGAGGCGTGCGCGGCGCTGTACCACCGGCGCGGTGCCGCTGATGCAGGGCACGATCAGCCAGCGCACGACCTGGCGGAAGAGATGGGAACGCAGCGACAGGTGGGGTGTGATTTCCATGGCCCTAGCATAACCAAAGCGTCATGCACCGAAACCGCTCACTTCGCGCAGTAGAATGGCGCATGAAAAATTCTGCCCCGTTGCTGCTTGCTGCCGTGCTGAGCCTGGGCCTGTCCGCCTGTGGCGGCGGCGATGGGGCGCCGTCGGTGCCGGTGCCGCCCGATGCGCCGCTGTGCACGCTCGACGGCGGCCCCATCGAGTTTACCGGCGAGGTCGGCGGCGCCGACGCCAAGACCTACGAGATGAAACCCTTTGTCGTGCCGGCCGGTACGCGGCGCGTCGAGTTGTCGTACGGCTGGAGCGAATCCGGCGTCCTGCCGCCGACGCCGCTGACTTCGACGACGCTCGATCTGGGGCTGTGGGACAACCATGGCTATCGCAGTGTCGACGGCTTCCGGGGCTGGTCGGGGTCGCGCCAGGGGCGTATCGATCAGGATCACGGGCCGGTCTTCATCGAAGCCGGGCAGGCCGAGCGGGGCTACTTCCCGGGCGCCATTCAAGCCGGAGTCTGGTATGCCGAGCTGGGTATCGCGGCGGTTTCGCCGGGCGGTGCCGAATGGACGCTGAAGGTCGAATGCAAATCCGCCGGCAGCAGCGCGACGCCGGCGAACGATCCGGTCGACGCAACGCATGTCGCGCGCGCCGCAGCCGGCTGGTATCACGGCGACTTCCACATGCACGCCTATCATTCCAATCCGAACGCGCCGGACTGGGACGCCTTCATCGCGCAGGCACGCGCCGTCCAGCTCGACTTCCTGATGGTCACCGAGTACGTCACCGGCGCGCACTGGCGCACGCTCGGCGCGGTGCAGCGCGCGAATCCTGATCTGCTGATCGTTCCCGGGCGCGAGATCATCACCTACTTCGGCCACGCGACGACGCATGGCGAGACACCATCGGTGCTCGAATACCGGCATGGCTTCGAGGACGTCAATCTCGGCGATATCCAGCGCGAGGCGAAAGCGGCAGGCGCGCTGTTCCAGATCAATCACCCGACAAGTTTCCCCGGCCCGGTGTTTGCAAATTTCTGTCGCGGTTGCGAATTCACGCTGGGCGATGAGATCGACTGGGACGCGGTCGACACGATCGAGATCCTCAACGGCCCGGTGATGGCGACGGCGGGCGACCTCGGCATCCCGATTCCGGCACTGGAGATCGAGAATCCGTTCATGACCACGGCGCTGCTGCTGTGGGACCAAAAGCTCAAGGAAGGTCACCGCATCACGGGTGTGTCCGGTTCCGATTCCAAAGGCGTCGAACCGGATGACGCCGAGCGCGAGCGGCGCGGCTATGGCAACTCTGTGACGGCGGTCTACGCCGAGAATCTGTCGCGGCCGGCGCTGACGGCCGCCATCAAGGCCGGCCATGCCTACGTGCGGACGCGCGGCGTCGAACGCAGTCCTGCGCTGGAATTCCACGCCACCGCACCGGACGGCAGCAGCGGCATCTTCGGCGACACGCTGACGCTTGCCGACGGCGACAGCGCAAGCGTGGAAGTCACCGTGACCGGCGGGCAGGGGCAGTTGCTGCACTATCTGCGCAATGGTCTGATCGTGCAGATCGTGCCGATCACTTCCGATCCATTCACCCACTCGCGCCAGGTCTCGCGTCTTGCGCTCAACGAAGGCCCGCTCGGCACCGCCTGGCGCATCGAGACGCGCGACCTGAGCTCGCGCACGACGATCGGCAATCCGATCTTCCTCAAGGCTCCGTAAGTCCATGAGCGCCGTTCGCTATCTGGTCACCCCCGCAGAGCCGCGCGAACATCGGTTCGACGTGCGTTGCACGCTAGCCGCACCGAATCCGCAGGGGCAGGTTTTCAGGCTGCCATCCTGGCTGCGCGGCAGCTATCTGGTACGCGACTTCGCCAAGCACATCATCAGCATCCGCGCCGAATGCAATGGAGAAGCCGTTGCGATCGAACGCCTCGACAAGCGCACACTGCGCTGCGCGCCAGTCAGCGGTGAGTTGCAGCTGGTCTACAGCGTGCATGCCTTCGATCAGTCGGTGCGCAAGGCCTATCTCGATCTATCCCGCGGATTCTTCAACGGCAGCTCGTTGTTCTACTGCCCGCAAGGTTTCGAGAACGGAGGCTTCGAGGTCGAGATCGCGCCGCCTGCGGATGCGGCCTGCAGCGACTGGAAACTCGCGACCACGCTGGACGTCGTCGAGGTCGACGCGCGCGGTTTTGGTCGCTACCGCGCGCAGAATTACGAAGCGCTGATCGATCATCCGGTCGAGATGGCGGCCTATGACCGCATCGACTTCGATGTCGATGGCATTCCGCATGCACTGGTGCTGTCCGGGCGCTGCGAGCTGGATCGCACGCGCGTTGCCGGCGATCTCGCGAAGATCTGTCATGTCGAACGCGAGCTGTTCGGCCAGGAGCCGGCGCTGGATCAGTATCTGTTCCTGACCAATGTCGTCGGCAGCGGCTACGGCGGGCTGGAGCACCGCAGCTCGACCGCATTGATCACCGGGCGCCGCAGCTTCCCGCGCGTTGGCGACAGCGCGCAATCCAGGGAGTATCGCGAGTTCCTGGGACTGTGCAGTCACGAGTACTTCCACCTGTGGAACGTCAAGCGCATCACCGCGCAGCGCTTTGCCGAGTCGGACCTGGGCGCCGAGGCCTACAGCGCCGACCTGTGGCATTACGAAGGTCTGACGTCGTACTACGACGACCTTTTCCTGCTGCGTGCCGGCCTGCTTGAACCTGCGGTCTATCTGGATCTGCTCGCGCAGAATGCGACGCGCGTCGATCGCGCGCCGGGCCATCGCGTGCAGACGCTGGCCGACGCCAGCTACGAAGCCTGGATCAAGTACTACCAGCCCGACGAGAACAGCCCGAACGCGACGGTCAGTTATTACGTCAAGGGCGCGCTGGTCGGTCTGTGCCTCGACCTGACACTGCGTCTGCGCTCAAGCGTCACGCTCGACGATGTCATGCGCGCGGCCTGGCAGCGCTGGGGCCGCAGCGAACTGCCGGTGCACGAAGGCGGGCTTGAAGCGCTCGCCCAGGAAATCTCCGGACTCGATCTGCGCGAGTTCTTCGATCGCGCGCTGCGCTCGACGGAAGAACTTCCGCTGGTCGAGTTGCTCGCCGCCTTCGGCATCCGCGCCGAACGCCGGACTCGTATTGGCGAACAGGACATCGGCGGCCGCGCCGAGGGACGCGCGCCGCAGAGTTGGCTGGGCCTGACGCTGCGCCCCGGCGACACCCGCGTCGCGACCGTCATCAGCGGCGGCCCGGCTGCCGCTGCCGGTGTCCATGCGGGCGACCAGATTCTGGCGCTCAACGGCCTGCGCGTCGGCAGTGCAAACTGGGCGAATGCCCAGGCGCAGCTGGCGCCGGGCGACTGCGTGGAGCTGCATGTGTTTCGCGACGATGAATTGATGGCGCTGTCACTGCGCGCCGCGGCAAGCCCGGCCGATACCTGGGTGCTGAGCGTGATCGCCGATGCCGATGCCGAGCGGGTCGAGCGGCGCCGCCAATGGCTCGGGACCTGAGCGCACGATGATCGACACGATCCTGCAAACCACCCTCGCTTATCTGATCGGTACCGTCATGGGCGGCAGTGTCATCGGCGCGCTGCGCGGCGGCGTCGATCTGCGCGCGCAAGGCAGCGGCAACATCGGTGCGACCAATGCACTGCGCACCCAAGGTGCGAAGTTCGCGTTGGGCGTGTTGCTGATCGATGTGCTCAAGGGCGTCGTCGCGACGCTGCTCGTTCCGAAGCTGCCGACGCTGGCCGAGCCTTTGCTCGGCCGCACCGATCAGGCCTATGTCTGCGGCGTCGCGGTTGCCCTGGGCCACTGCTACCCGGTATTCGCCCGCTTTCGCGGCGGCAAGGGCGTGGCCACGCTTGCCGGCGTGTTCGGCGCGCTGCTGACGAGTTCACTGCTGTGGATGCTCGCCGCCTTCGTGCTCGTCGTGATGCTGAGCGGCTACGTCAGCCTCGCGACGATCGTCGGCGCATTGGTCGCCCTGCTGCATGTCAGCTGCTTCACCGAGTTCGGATTCTGGTCGAGTGCCGGCGCGTTCACGCTCGCGATGGCATTGCTGGTCGTCTGGAAGCATCGGGAAAACATCCAGCGCCTGCTGTCGGGTACCGAGCATCGTTTCGAGAAAGCACGGGTGCTGGGTCGATGGCTCAGTCGCTGAGTCAGGACGAGCAGCTGGCGCTGGTCGACCGGCTCGCCAATGGCGAATGGCAGTCGGGCGAAGCGCTCGCCGCGGACTTCGGCATCAGCCGCGCTGCGCTCGCCAAGCGCATCGAACGCCTGAAGGATTGGCAGCTCGTCATCGAAGCGCGGCAGGGACTCGGCTACCGCCTCGCAATGCCGATCGATCGGCTGGACTCCGCAACCTTGCAGGCGGCGCTGGGCAAGGCGCTGCGCGTCGACGTGCAGGCCGTCCTCGATTCCACCAGCACGCGCATCGTCGAAACGCCGACGCAGTCGGATCCGCAGGCCCTGCTCGCCGAGTTCCAGACCGCCGGCCGCGGCCGGCGCGGTCGCCAATGGCTAACGCCTTTTGGCTCTCAACTGGCGCTGTCGCTCGCCTGGTCTTTCGACGCCATGCCACGCCAGCTGACGACGCTGCCGCTCGCCGTGGGCGTGATCTGCGCGCGGGTCATCCGCGGCTGCGGTATCGACGACATCGGCCTCAAATGGCCGAACGACATTCTTGTCGGCGGTCGCAAGCTCGGCGGCATCCTGCTCGAGCATCGCGGCGAGAGCGGCAGTGCCTGCCGGGTGATCGTTGGCGTGGGTATCAACGTTTCGCTGCAGGCCGAACAGGCGACTGCCGTCGACCAACCCTGGGCGAGCCTCAACCAGCTGCTGCAGGAGCGCGGTCTGCCGATCGTTTCGCGCAATGAACTGGCGGCACGCCTGCTGCGCGAGTTGGTCGAGATGCTGGCGGCGTTCTCGTACAGCGGTTTCGCACCGCTGCTTGCCGAGTGGAATGCGCTCGATCTCAGTCGCGGTCGCGGCGTGCGCGTGACGCAGAACGAACGCGAGTTCGATGCCGTGGCCTGCGGCGTCGACGCCGACGGCGCCTTGCTGGTCGACGTCAACGGCCAGCGGCAGGTGCTGCATTCCGGCGAAGTGCGCCTGCGGGTGCTGCCATGAGCGCAGTCATGCTGCTGCTCGACGTCGGCAACTCGCGCCTGAAATGGGCGGCCGTGCGGGCCGGCCGGATGGGCGAAACGGGCGCCATCGCCCACGGTGGCGATCCGGCGGCGGCGGTTGCGACATTGCCTGTTGCTGTGGCCGATGCGATCTGGGTGGCGCATGTGACCGGCACCGCCCACGAAGAAGCACTGAGCGCCGCGCTATTCCGACGCTACGCGCGGCGACCGAACTTCGCGCGCAGCAGCGCGCAATGGGGAGAACTGCGGAACGCTTACGCAGAACCGGAGCGGCTGGGTGTCGATCGCTGGCTGGTGATGATCGCCGCCTGGGCGAGTCATCGCGGCGCCGCCTGCGTGGTTGACGCCGGTACCGCGCTGACAATCGACAACATCGACGGCGCCGGCCTGCATCAAGGCGGCATCATCGCCGCCGGCCTGCAGACCCAGCAGCGCGCGGTGCTCGGCAACACCCGCTTTGCGACGCGCGACATGACCGCGCCGTACAGCGGTGGCCTGGGGTTCGAGACTGAAGGCTGCGTCCGTCAGGGCGCAATGCTGGCCTGCCTCGGTGCTATCGATAGAGCCTGCGCGACTGCCGGGCCGGCGGCGCGGCGTCTGATCACCGGGGGCGACGCGATACTGTTGCTGCCACATCTGGGCGCCGGCTGGGAGCATCGGCCGAATCTGGTTCTGGAAGGCCTGCTGGCCGCCGCTACCGACCGTTGATCGGCGACGAACGGTAGGACGAGGCAACTCGTCGGCTGACCGAGCCCGCTGGGCGGACGGCGGCTATTGTGCCGGCCAAATCCGTCCATCTTGTCCCGCAATGCAGGATGCATTCGTCGTCGCCCCGGATTCCGGTGAGTGGCGCCGCCAGCATCAGCCACGCGGGGTCCGACGATGCGCAAGATCACTGACAGTTCGAAGCCCCGGTCTCAGGATGGGGCAACTGCGGTCGAGTTCGCGCTGGTGCTGCCGTTGATGTTCCTGGCGTTCTATGGCGCATTGACCTACGGCCTGATCTTCCTCCTGCGCATGAGCCTGCAGCATGCCGCCGAAGACGGCGTCCGCGCAGCGCTGCATTACCCGGACCAAAGCTGCGCCCAGGCGTACGGCGGGACCTGCACGGCCGATCAAAAGAAACAGCATCAGTACGCCGCGCGCCTGATTGCGGCGCATGCGGCCGCCACCACGCAGTCGCGCTGGATGAGCCTGCGGCCGGGTATCAATCCGATTGCGGTGACCTCGCGCATCTGCCGCGTCGGCCTCGATTGCGCCGGCGATGTGGGTTCCGAAACGGTGGTGAGCTGCAGCGCTGCAAACTGCGCGCCGGGCACGCCGCCGGACTGCGGCAGCGATTTCACGTCGAGCTGTCAGATTGTGGTGACCATCACCTACGACTATGCAGCGAGCCCCTTCGTGCCGCAGGCGCTCGGCTTCGGCCTCATTACCCCGGCGCGGCTCAGTGCGCAGGCGCGCTTGCTGCTCGACGGCCGGACGTTGTCGTCATGAAGGCCCCTATCGGCGCGCTGCACCCGCAACGCGGCGGCGCAGCGACGGAGTTCGCGCTCGTACTGCCGATTTTCCTGCTTATCGTTTACGGGCTGGTCGCGTTCGGCAGCGTTTTCTATACGCAGATGACCTTGTCGCGCGCGGCAGCGGATGGCGCCCGCGCGCTCGGTTCGATTCAAGGCATCGGCAGCTCCGCAACGGTGCCCGAGCCGGTCAAGGACGGCATCAGGCTGGAAGTCATCAACTCGCTCGCGCAGTCGATCATCACTCCGCTGGGGCTCGGCGATTTCGAAGCGCGCGAGACCTGGCTGCAGGACAACGTGCTGTCGCAGGTCACGGTCGACGAGGGCACTTGCGGCGGCAGCGGCGGGGCGGCAACGGGAGCGCTGCGCGTGCGCGTCGCTTTCCCGTATTCCCAGGTGCGGATCTTGCCGCCGATCCGGTTGCCGCTGGTTGGCAGCATGGACGGTTGGATGCCGCAGACCCTCACTGGCTGCGCGATCGCGCAGCTCTGATCGGGGACCGGCATGAGACAGATTCCATTGGCTCCACCGCATCGTCAGCGCGGCGCCATCATGGCTTTCGCCGCTATCGCGCTCAGCGTCATCGTGATCACGCTGACGCTCGCCGACATCGGGTTCCTGTACTACTACAAGCGCGAATATCAGAAGGCGGCCGATCTCGGCGCGATGGCAGGTGCCCGGCGGCTGGCGCAGGGATGCAATACGGCGATCAATGCCGCGATCGACAATGTCGAAAGCAATATCGGCGGCCTCGCGCACGATGCGCCCAATGTCGAGACGGGTGGCTGGACGCGGCAGGCCAGCCCCAGATTCTCCGCCGGTTGCACGGAAGGGACCAACGCGGTGCGCGTCCGCATCACCGGTACGCCGCCGCGCTTCCTCCTCCGGCTCGCCGGAAACTCGCAGACGACCCTGCTGGCTGCCGAAGGCATGGCAACCAGCGGTGATCCGGTCGCCGTGTTTTCGGTCGGCACCAGGCTGGCCAATCTGGGCGGCCCCTCGGTGGTCGGCGGCGTGCTGAGCGCGGTCGGCATCAATACCGGGCTCAATCTGGTGAGCTACAACGGCCTCGCCGGAGTGACGATCACGCCGGCCGGTTTGCTCGAAGCGCTTGGGATTCCGGTCAGCGCGGATCTGGACATTGCCGACTTCAATGCCCTGCTTTCCGCCGAACAGGTCTCGCTCGGCCAACTGCTCGATGCCGTGGCGACAGTCGCGGGGCGCAACGAGTTGCTGGGACTGAATGCACAGTTGCTGCAGGCGCTGCGCGTGCCACTCAAGATACCGAACGTCAACGACATCGCCCTGCCGCTGGGTTCCGGCGCCGGCGGCAACGGACTGTTTGCTGCGATCACATCGCCGGTCGATGCGGCCTTGAACGTGGGTCTGGATGCGCTCGGTCTGGTCAGTACGGCGATCAGCATCGCCACTTCGGGGCGCGGTATCGATGTGGTTGCAAGCAGCCTCGGCGCCTTGGGTCCGCTGGTGGGTGCCGATCTGGCGGTCAAGGTCGGCGTGGTCGAGCCGCCGTCCATCGGCATCGGCGGCGTGGGCACGACCGCGTATTCCGCGCAGACGCGGGTATACGCGCACATCAAGCTGGATACCAACGATCTGCTCGGCGGCGTCGGCGGATTGCTGGGGCTGCTGGGAACGCAAATCAACGTCGATCTACCGTTGGTGATCGATCTCGCAGCCGCCAAGGGGACCGTCGAGGAGTTGTGCACACCGGCCTTGAAGAGTGAAAGCGCGCCGCCCCAATGCCCCGGTGGGGAGGATTGCGCCGACATCGCGGTCGATGCGCAGATTGCCAAGATCTGCGTCGGCAACATCAATCCGGACACGATTTTCTCGACCAGCGCGAGCTGCGACGTCGGCCTCGCCGACAAGCGGCTGCTCGACGTCAATCTGCTCGGCACCGGCCTGATCGGGCTGACGACGCACCTGGATGTGGATGCGCTCGCCACCGACGACAATGTCGTCCTCGCTGCGGCGCAAAAGGACACCGTCAATGGCAATCTCGACCTCGGGAGTACCGTCAGCGACCTGACCGACGCACTGCTCGCGGCGTTGCTGGGCCAGGCGCTGAATACCAACCCCCCGATGAATGCAACGCAAAGGAACTCCGTTGCCAACGATCTCTGGAACAGCGCCGGCGGCAATGCCTGCGGCGGTTTGGCTGCGGGCCGCCAATGCCGGCGCAACAACCTCGCGGTAGTCCAGCAGCAGATCAGCGGCGCCGCCACCGGGCTTCAGGGGTTTCTGGCCACTGCGTTGCTCAATCCCGTCGTCGGATTGCTCGATTCGGTGCTGACCCTGAATCTGGCTGGCATCCTCAACAGTGTCGGCGGCCTGGTGAGCGGCCTTCTGAACACGGTTGGAAGTCTTCTGGGCGGCATCGTTCAGGGGCTGCTCGGAAATAACTGCACAGGAGGGGGACTTCTGGGGATCTTCAACTACGGATCCAATGCGGGCTGTGTTGGCGAGATCGCAAACTCGCTGAGCGCGCCGTCGGCGAGCGCCCCTTCCAATGCTCTGATCGTGCTGCTGGGCACCTTGATGGATCTGCTCAAGCCTGTTCTCGACGCTCTCGGCACTCGAATCCTGACGCCGCTGCTGCAAAGCCTGCTGGGACTTCAGGTCGGCCAGACCGACATTCACATGATGGCGCTCGAATGCAGGGATGGCGCGGTGCTTGTCGACTGATTTGATCGCGCGATAGCTGGGTCGGGCTAGACTTCGCGGCGCATGTTCGCCGCGAAGCCCCGCCCACTGCTCGATCTTCCCGTCGCCGAAGCGCTGCCGCGCCTGCGTAGCGCGCTGGCCGAGGGTTGCGCGGTGCTCGCGGCGCCGCCGGGTTCGGGCAAGACCACCATCGTTCCGCTCGCGCTGCTCGACGAACCCTGGCTGCGCGGGCAGCGCATCCTGGTGCTTGAGCCGCGTCGCGTCGCGGCGCGCGCGGCGGCGGCGCGCATGGCGAGCCTGCTCGGCGAGAGCGTCGGCGAGACGGTCGGCTATCAGATCCGCTTCGAGCGCAAGATATCGGCAAGCACGCGCATTGAGGTCGTGACGGAAGGTCTGCTCGCGCGGCGGCTGCAGGCGGATCCCGAGTTGCCGGGCGTTGGCCTCGTCATCTTCGACGAGTTTCACGAGCGCAGTCTCGATGCCGATCTCACCTTGGCGCTGACGCTGGATGCACGCGCCGCGCTCAAGCCGGATTTGCGCGTGCTGGTGATGTCGGCAACCCTCGACACCGAGCGCGTCAGTGCGCTGCTCGGCGGCGCGCCGGTGATCAGCAGCAGTGGCAAGATGTATCCGGTCGAGATCCAGTATCTGGCGCCGCGTGCGGATCTGCCGCATGGCGCCGCGGTTGCCCAGGCCGTCAGCCTCGCGCTGCGCGAGCAGCAGGGCGACGTGCTGGCCTTCCTGCCGGGTGCGCGGGAAATCCGTGCTGCGCAGGCAGCGTTGGCTGGCCTGACTTCAACCGTTGCGCTGATGCCGTTGTATGGCGAGCTGTCCTCGCGCGAGCAGGATGCCGCGCTGCAGCCGGACCCGCAGGGCCGGCGCAAAGTCATCCTCGCGACGAACATTGCACAGACGAGCCTGACGGTGGAGGGCGTGACGACCGTCGTCGACGGCGGCCTGGTCCGGGTTGCGCGCTTCGATCTGGGCGCAGGCGCGGACCGTCTCGATACCGAACGCATCTCGCGAGCCTCCGCGGATCAACGTGCGGGTCGCGCCGGGCGCCTCGGGCCTGGCCACTGCTATCGCCTCTGGACGCGCGAGCAGCACGGCGTCCTCGCCGCACACGACAGCGCGCAGATTCTGGTCGTCGACCTCAGCCGTTTTGCATTGGAGCTTGCGGCCTGGGGCATCAGCGATCCGCAGACGCTCGCGCTGATGGATGCGCCGCCCGCGAATGCCTGGAGCTATGCACAGGAGCGCCTGCAGGAGCTCGGTGCGATCGATGCCGGACTGCGCATCACCGCGCATGGCCGCGAACTGGCGCGCCTGCCGACCCCGCCGCGGCGCGCACATATGTTGTTGCGTGCGCAGGCAGCGGGTTTCGGCGCGCTCGCCGCCTGGACCGCCGCGGTGCTGGACGAGAAGGGCTCCGGACAGATCGATCTTGCCGAGGCGGTCGAGCGATACATCAAGCAGCGCGCCGAGCCCGCGGCGCAGCGGCGGGTCAACGACTCGGCGAAACAGATGCTGCGTGCGATCAGCGAGGGTTCCGATCCGGCGGGCGCGAAACTCGACGCCGATGCGGTTGGCCGCGTCGTCGCCTGGGCGTATCCGGAGCGCATTGCGCGGCGCCGGCCCGGTCATCGGGGCCTGCGCGAAGTGGCGTTCCAGTGCGCCGATGGCGGCGAAGCCCGCATGGCCGAAACCGATGCGCTGGCGACCCGCGAGTGGCTCGCGATTGCGCATTGGAGCGTCGAGACGGAGTTTCGCGGCACGGCGGCGATCCGGCGGATTCGCCAGGCGGCGGTGCTGGATGTCGAGGATCTGCGCCGCGATCACGCCGACGCGCTGCGCGAAGAAAGTCGGGTGGTCTGGGATGCGCAGACCGAGGCGGTGACTGCGGAGCGCACGCTCAGTCTTGGATCGCTGTTGCTGGAGCGCAAACCGCTGCGCACGCCGGAGCCCGACGCAGCCGCGCGTGCGATGCTCGAAGGCGTGCGCAGCATCGGCCTGCATTGCCTGCCCTGGAACGAGGCCGCTGAGCAATGGCGCGCGCGGGTCGAATCTTTGCGCCTGTGGCGGCCGCAGGAAGCCTGGCCGGATCTGCGTGACGACGCGCTGCTGGCAACCCTCGAGGATTGGCTGTTGCCGCATCTGATCGGTATCACCCGGCGCGACCATCTGGCGCGCCTCGACATGGCTTCGATCCTGCTCGCCCAACTCGACTATGCGCAGCAGCAGGCGCTGAACCGGCTGGCGCCCACCCATCTGGAAGTGCCGACCGGCTCGCGCATCCGCCTGGAATACCGACCGCCCGAGGCGCCGACCCTGTCGGTCAAGCTGCAGGAGATGTTCGGCTGCGTGCAGACGCCGACGGTGAACGATGGGCGCATCGCCGTTGTGCTGCATCTGCTGTCGCCGGCCCAGCGCCCGATTGCAGTGACCGGCGACCTGGCCGGCTTCTGGGCGGGCAGCTATGCCGATGTGCGCAAGGATCTGCGGGGCCGCTATCCGCGCCATCCCTGGCCGGATGATCCGCTCGCCGCAGCGCCGACCCGTCGCGCCAAGCCGCGCGGAACCTAGCCGGGCTTCGGCCTAAAGCTTTGATGGGCTGGCGTATTTCTGACCACCGCTCAAAGTAACAAGGCAGTCATAAACGAAGGCCGGTACGCACGGCAGGGTCGCAACGCGAAATTCTCGGCGATTTCCTTGACTCGGCGGGGGTCAATCACGAGAATACGCGGCTCCTTGCGGGCCTGTGGCCTGAAAGGCACCCGGAGGAGAGATACTCAAGCGGCCAACGAGGGCAGACTGTAAATCTGCTGGCTTATGCCTACGGTGGTTCGAATCCACCTCTCTCCACCAAAAAATTCGGTAATGCGCGACGGCCCTGGGCCGGCGGGCAGTAAAGGTAGCGAGTGAAGCGGGTGTAGCTCAATGGTAGAGCAGAAGCCTTCCAAGCTTATGACGAGGGTTCGATTCCCTTCACCCGCTCCAGTTACCGCGTAGCGGTATCCCTGCGTAGGCGGGGATCCAGTAGTAGAGAGCGCTGCACAAGCGGTTCATCCGCCCACCTAGCTCAGTCGGTAGAGCACACCCTTGGTAAGGGTGAGGTCATCGGTTCGATTCCGATGGTGGGCACCAGTTTCAGCGGCAAGGTTGCGCCGCATCGGCCTCGAACCGATGACCCCGAGGGGTCGTTCGATAGGCGCCGATGCCAAGGCATCACCGCGGGTTCGATTCCGATGGTGGGCACCAGATTTAGAAAGACTTCAGGGGCATCCCTGGGGTCTTTGGCTGTTTTTAAGTTTTTTCATCCACGTGATTCACGCGTGTAGCCACGCGATTCAAATAGACGGAGCCTGAGACATGTCGAAGGAAAAGTTTCAACGCAACAAGCCGCACGTGAACGTGGGAACGATTGGCCACGTTGACCACGGCAAGACGACGACGACGGCGGCGCTGACGAAGGTGTCGGCGGACAAGTACGGCACGAACTACGTTCCGTATGACCAGGTTGCGAAGGCATCGGAATCGCAGGGCCGTCGCGACGCGACGAAGATCCTGACGATCGCGACGTCGCACGTTGAATACGAAACCGCGAACCGTCACTACGCGCACGTCGACTGCCCGGGACACGCGGACTTCGTGAAGAACATGATCACGGGCGCCGCGCAGATGGACGGCGCGATCCTGGTCGTGTCGGCGGTTGACGGCCCGATGCCGCAGACCCGCGAGCACGTCCTGCTGGCCAAGCAGGTCAACGTTCCGAAGATCGTGGTGTGGCTGAACAAGTGCGATCTGGTGGAAGACGCTGAGCTTCTGGACCTGGTCGAGATGGAAGTGCGCGACCTGCTGTCGAAGTACGGTTTCGACGGCGACAACACCCCGGTCATCCGCGGCTCGGCCACCAAGGCCATTGCCGGCGACGCCGCCTGGGTTGCCAAGCTCGAAGAGCTGTACAACGCGATCGACACCTGGATTCCGGAACCGCAGCGCGAGACCGACAAGGCCTTCCTGCTGCCGATCGAAGACGTGTTCTCGATCTCGGGCCGCGGCACGGTGGTCACCGGCCGTATCGAGCGCGGCATCGTCAAGGTTGGCGAAGAAGTCGAAATCGTCGGCATCCGCGACACCGCCAAGACGATCGTCACTGGCGTTGAAATGTTCCGCAAGCTGCTCGACCAGGGCCAGGCGGGCGACAACGTGGGCATCCTGCTGCGCGGCACGAAGAAGGAAGACGTCGAGCGCGGCCAGGTTCTGTGCAAGCCGGGCAGCATCAAGCCGCACGGCAAGTTCAACGGCGAAGTGTACGTTCTGACCAAGGAAGAGGGCGGTCGTCACACGCCGTTCTTCAAGGGTTACCGTCCGCAGTTCTACTTCCGCACCACGGACGTGACGGGCTCGATCGAGTTCGCGCAGGAAATGGTGATGCCGGGCGACAACGTTCAGATGACGGTTGAGCTGATCAACCCGATCGCCATGGAAGAGGGTGTTCGTTTCGCCATCCGTGAAGGCGGTCGTACCGTCGGCGCCGGCGTCGTCACGAAGATTCTGGCCCCCTGATCGCGTTCGCAATCAAGCCTTTCTTTGACAGGCGGGCGCGGATTCAATAGAATCCGCGCCCCTTTTTGGCTTTCCCGCGGTACGCAAGCGCTAGGGCGGTAGCTCAACTGGTAGAGCGGCGGTCTCCAAAACCGCAGGTTGGGGGTTCGAAACCCTCCCGCCCTGCCACCCGTGCGGATGCGATCGCGGTGCGGAACGAGTTCATGGACGTTCAAACCAGTGAACATAAAGCCGTTTCCCCTCATCGGGATACGGCTCTGTTAGGTCTTTCTGCCCTGCTTTTGCTCGGCGGAATGTTTGCGTTTTATTTCTACGAAACCCAGTTCAACGCGCTGATTCGCACCCTGATCCTGCTCGGCAGCTTCGCGGCTTCACTCGCGATCGCCTATCAGACGGTGCTCGGCCGGACGCTGTGGGGTTACGTCACCGGCTCGCGCACCGAGCTGCGTAAAGTCGTCTGGCCGACCCGCCAGGAAAGCCTGCAGGCAACCCTGATGATTGCGGTTGTCGTGCTGATCATGGCCCTGTTGCTCTGGGGTCTGGATTCTCTGCTGCTTTGGGGCGTCGAGATACTGACTGGACGGGGGGCTTAACCCATGGCCATGCGTTGGTATGTCGTGCACGCGTACTCGCAGTACGAGAACAGTGTGATGAAGGCGATGCGCGAGCGCATCGGCCGCGCCGGGCTGCAGGAGCAGTTCGGTGAAATCCTCGTCCCGACCGAAGAAGTCGTCGAGATCAAGGATGGCGTCAAGCGCACCACGGAGCGCAAGTTCTTCCCGGGCTACGTGCTCGTTCAGATGGAAATGAACGAAGACACCTGGCATCTGGTCAAGTCGACGCCCAAGGTCATGGGTTTCATCGGTGGGACGCCGGACAAGCCGGCACCGATCACCGACAAGGAAGCCGAGAAGATCCTCAACCGCGTGACCGAGTCGGTCGAGAAGCCGCGTCCGAAGACGCTGTTCGAGCCGGGCGAAGCGGTCCGCGTCAAGGAAGGTCCGTTCGCGGACTTCAATGGCGTCGTCGAGGAAGTCAATTACGACAAGAACCGCCTGCGTGTGGCGGTTCTGATCTTCGGGCGTTCGACGCCCGTCGAGCTGGAATTCTCGCAAGTCGAGAAAGGGTGAAGGACAGCCCGCGCAAGCGCGGGCGTCTTCACGTCACACACGGGGAGCCGCAAGGCGCTTGTACCCACCTGGAGTAAACCATGGCAAAGAAAGTCACGGCCTACATCAAACTGCAGATCCCTGCAGGTAAGGCCAACCCGGCTCCGCCGGTCGGTCCGGCGCTCGGTCAAGCCGGCGTCAACATCATGGCGTTCTGCAAAGAATTCAACGCCGCGACCCAGAAGATGGAGCCGGGCATCGCCACGCCGGTCGTCATCACGGTCTATTCGGACAAGAGCTTCACCTTCATCACCAAGACGCCGCCGGCGTCCGTGCTGATCAAGAAGGCCATTGGTCTGGCCTCGGGTTCGGCAACGCCGAACACCAAGAAGGTCGGCAAGATCACGCGCGCTCAGATTGCCGAGATTGCCAAGCTGAAGATGGAAGATCTCAACGCCGGCAGCCTCGATGCCGCCTGCCTGATGATCGCCGGTTCCGCCCGCAGCATGGGCGTTGATGTGGTGGAGAAGTAAGCCATGGCAAAGATCAGCAAGCGTCAGAAAGCCATCGACGCCAAGGCGAAGGAAGGCAAGGTCTACGATCTCGATCAGGCGATTGCCCTGCTCAAGGAATGCGCGACCGCCAAGTTCTCCGAGTCGGTCGACATGTCGATCAACCTCGGCATCGATGCCAAGAAGTCGGATCAGAACGTCCGTGGTTCGACGGTTCTGCCGCATGGCTCGGGCAAGAGCGTGCGCGTTGCGGTGTTCGCCCAGGGCGCCAAGGCTGAAGAAGCCAAGGCTGCCGGTGCCGACGCTGTCGGTATGGACGACCTCGCCGCTGCGATGAAGGGTGGCGATCTGAACTATCAGGTGGTCATTGCCGAACCGGCCGCGATGCGCGTCGTCGGTGCGCTCGGTCAGGTGCTCGGTCCTCGCGGCCTGATGCCGAACCCGAAGACCGGCACGGTCACCCCGGATGTCGCCACTGCGGTCAAGAACGCCAAGGCCGGTATGGCCAAGTTCCGCACCGACAAGGCCGGCATCGTGCATTGCTCGGTCGGCTCCGCCTCGTTCGATGCCGGCAAGATCAAGGAAAACCTGATCGCCGTCGTGCGCGATATCCGCAAGGCCAAGCCGTCGACGTCGAAGGGCATCTACATCAAGAAGGTCACGCTGTCCTCGACGATGGGCCCCGGCCTGCGCGTCGACGTCGGTTCGTTGCCGGAATAAGTATTTCGGCGCGGCGTGAGGCATCCCCTCGCGCCGCGCCAACGCATTTGAAGTGTGGCGAAAGCCCCACGTCAAAGACCGTATGTGGCAAGGGCTCCTGGAAACAGATCGGCCCGGAGATTAAAGGCCGCAAGGCCGCATACGCAGACGGTGGAAACACCGTAAAGGTGGGCGAGCCGTAAGGCTGCAGCCCTTTTATGGAAGTAGCGACTAGGAGTTCTGATGGCTCTCAAGCTGGATGACAAGAAGGTCCTGGTTGCGGAAGTCAATGAAGTCGCCAAGCGCGCGCTCTCGGCTGTTGCAACCGAGTATCGCGGCCTGTCGGCCGGCAAGTTCGACGAACTGCGTGCAAAGGCCCGTGCAAACGGCGTCTATCTGCATGTCGTCAAGAACACGCTGGCCAAGCGGGCGGTGGCGGGTACCGAGTTCGAGTGCCTGTCCCCTGCGCTGGTCGGTCCGCTGGTGCTCGGTTTCTCGCTCGAGGATCCGGGTGCGGTTGGCCGCCTGATGAAGGATTTCGTCAAGGCAAACGAAGTGATGGTCGTCAAGGCCGTTGCGGTCGGAGGCAAGCTGTACGGTGCCAAGGATCTCGACAGGCTCGCAACGTTGCCCACCAAGGATCAGGCTCTGTCGATCCTCATGGGTACGCTGCAGGCGCCGATCAGCAAGTTCGTTCGCACTTTGGCCGAGCCTACCGCCCAGTTTGTTCGCACGGTCAAGGCCGTTGCCGATCAGAAGGGCGCCGCGTAAGCACATTGATTCCGTATTCAGAGACTAGTTTCCAAAGCTAGGCTTTACACACTTTATTGGAGCATTTGAAACATGGCAACGAAAGAAGAAATTCTTGACGCGATCTCGAAGATGTCCGTGATGGACGTCGTCGACCTGGTCAAGATGATGGAAGACAAGTTCGGCGTCACCGCCGCCGCCCCGGTCGCTGCTGCTGCCGGCCCGGCCGCCGCCGCTGGCCCGGCTGCTGAAGAGCAGACCGAGTTCACCGTCATTCTCTCCGGCTTCGACGCCGCGAAGAAGGTCGGCATCATCAAGGTCGTGCGCGAGCTGACCGGCCTGGGTCTGAAGGAAGCCAAGGACCTGGTCGAAGGCGCACCGCAGACCGTCAAGGAAGGCGTCGACAAGAAGACTGCCGACGACATGAAGAAGAAGCTGGAAGAGGCTGGCGCTACGGCCGCCCTCAAGTAAGGCATTGCATCGCCTTGCTTTCGCTGTGCAAAGCCTGGCCGGAGACCTCTCCGGCCAGGGTTTGCGCGTTTCGTTAGATGTCTTGCTGGAAGCGGCAATGGGGAATCGTGATCTCGCGGGCTTGATGCCGGCGACACGATTCCCGATTCCCGAATCCCCAAGCTGTACACAGAGGTAACGCACGCCATGGCCTACTCGTTTACCGAGAAGAAGCGCATCCGCAAGGACTTCAGCAAGCTGAAGGAAACGCTGGAAATCCCGTATCTGCTGTCGACGCAGATCGATTCCTACCGCCACTTCCTGCAGGCGGAGGCCCAACCTTCCAAGCGCCGCGACGCGGGCTTGCAGGCCTCGTTCAAGTCCGTGTTCCCGATGTCGTCGTACAACGGCGCCGCGGCGCTGGAGTTCGTCAAGTATCGCTTCGACGAGCCGACGTTCGACGAGAAGGAATGCCGCGTCCGTGGCATGACCTACGCTGCACCGCTGAAGGTCACCGTGCGCCTGGTGATCTTCGATCGCGAGTCGAAGGAAAAGCGCGTCAAGGACGTCCGTGAGCAGGAGGTCTATCTCGGCGAAGTGCCGCTCATGACCGACCACGGCACCTTCATCATCAACGGTACCGAGCGCGTTGTCGTTTCGCAGCTGCACCGTTCGCCCGGCGTGTTCTTCGATCACGACAAGGGCAAGACGCACAGCTCCGGCAAGCTGCTGTACAGCGCCCGCATCATTCCGTACCGCGGCTCCTGGCTGGACTTCGAGTTCGACCCGAAGGACAACCTGTTCGCGCGTATCGACCGTCGCCGCAAACTGCCGGTGACGGTGGTACTGCGTGCGCTCGGCTACAACAACGAACAGATGCTCGCGATGTTCCACGAGCAGAACCTGTTCCGCCTCGATGCCGACGGCGCGAGCATGGAACTGGTGCCGGAACGCCTCAAGGGCGAGAAGGCGCAGTTCGACATCACCGACGGCACCAAGATGCTGGTCGAGCAGGGCAAGCTGATCACCGCTCGCCACATCAAGCTGATTGCCGACGCCGGCCTCAAGCGCCTGCATGTGCCGGACAACTATCTCGAAGGCAAGATCATCGCGCGTGATCTGGTCGCCAAGGGCACTGGTGAAGTCATCGCCACCGCCAACACCGAGATGACGGCCAACCTGCTGGCCAAGCTGCGCGAATCCGGCGTGGCCGAAGTGCCGACCCTGTACGTCAACGACGTCGACAAGGGGCCGTACATCTCGACGACGCTGAACATCGACGGCACCAAGAACAAGCTCGAGGCGCTGGTCGAAATCTATCGCATGATGCGCCCCGGCGAACCGCCGACCAAGGACGCCGCCGAGACGCTGTTCCACGGCATGTTCTTCTCGCCGGAGAAGTACGACCTGTCCGCCGTCGGCCGCATGAAGTTCAATCGCCGTCTGCGCCGTGACGCTGTCGAAGGTCCGGGCGTGGTGTACGACGGTGAGCTGTTCTCCAAGTTCAACGATGAATTCTCGAAGGGCCTGTTTGCCAAGTTCGGCCGCGAGCATTCGGACATCATCGAAGTCGTCCGCGAGATCATCGCGATCCGCAACGGCGAGCAGCACACCGACGACATCGACCATCTCGGCAACCGCCGCATCCGTGCGGTCGGCGAAATGGCCGAGAACGTGTTCCGCACCGGCCTGGTGCGCGTCGAGCGCGCCGTGCGCGAGCGTCTGGCGCTGGCCGAAGCCGAGAACCTGACCCCGCAGGATCTGATCAACGCCAAGCCGGTTTCGGCGGCGATCAAGGAGTTCTTCGGTTCGTCGCAGCTGTCGCAGTTCATGGACCAGAACAACCCGCTGTCGGAAGTCACGCACAAGCGTCGCGTGTCGGCCCTCGGACCGGGCGGCTTGACGCGTGAGCGCGCCGGCTTCGAAGTCCGCGACGTGCATCCGACCCACTACGGCCGCGTCTGCCCGATTGAGACGCCGGAAGGCCCGAACATCGGTCTGATCAACTCGCTGGCCTGCTACGCGCGGACCAACGACTACGGCTTCCTCGAAACTGCCTATCGCAAGGTCGTCGACGGCCGTGTCACGCAGGACGTCGAATACCTGTCGGCGATCGAAGAAGGCCGCTACGTGATCGCGCAGGCGAACTCGGAGCTGGATGCCAAGGGCAAGTTCAAGTCGGATCTGGTTTCGGTCCGCTTCCAGAACGAATTCACGATGATGGGTCCGGCCAATGTCCAGTACATGGACGTTTCGCCGCGCCAGATCGTGTCGGTTGCCGCCGCACTGATTCCGTTCCTTGAGCATGACGACGCCAACCGTGCCCTCATGGGCTCGAACATGCAGCGCCAGGCCGTCCCGACGCTGCGCAGCGAAAAGCCGCTGGTCGGTACCGGTGTCGAGCGCCGCGTCGCCGTCGACTCCGGCAACGCAATCCAGGCCAAGCGTGGCGGTGTCGTCGAGAAGGTCGACGCTGCGCGTATCGTCGTGCGCGTCAACGACGACGAGACGACCGCGGGCGAAGCCGGCGTCGACATCTACAACCTCGTCAAGTACATCCGCTCGAACCAGAACACCTGCATCAACCAGAAGCCGATCGTGCGTCCGGGCGACCGCATCGCGCGCGGCGACGTGGTGGCCGATGGTCCGTCGACCGATCTCGGTGAGCTGGCCCTCGGCCAGAACATGCTGATCGCGTTCATGCCCTGGAACGGCTACAACTTCGAAGACTCGATCCTGATCTCGGAGCGCGTCGTCGAGGAAGATCGTTTCACGACGATCCACATCGAAGAGCTGACCTGCGTCGCGCGTGAAACCAAGCTCGGACCGGAAGACATCTCGGCCGACATCCCGAACGTCAACGAAGCCGCGCTGCGCAAGCTCGACGAATCCGGCATCGTCTACATCGGTGCGGAAGTGAAGGCGGGCGATCTGCTGTGCGGCAAGGTCACGCCGAAGGGCGAGACCCAGCTGACGCCGGAAGAGAAGCTGCTCCGCGCGATCTTCGGCGAGAAGGCTTCCGACGTGAAGGACACCTCGCTGCGCGTGCCGGCCGGCATGGACGGTACCGTCATCGACGTCCGCGTGTTCACCCGCGAAGGCGTCAAAAAGGACAAGCGCGCGCTGGCGATCGAAGAAAGCGAACTGGCGCAGGTCCGCAAGGACTTGGCCGACCAGCAGCGCATCTTCGAGGACGATATCTACGATCGTCTGCGCAAGATCCTGCTCGGCAAGGCGGCCGACGGCGGCCCGAACAAGCTGAAGAAGGGCGCCAAGATCGACGCCGAGTACCTGGATTCGGTCGAGCGCGACAAGTGGTTCGAGATCCGCCTGGCCGACGACGCCGCGCAGAACCTGCTGGAAGCTGCCAATAAGCAGCTCAAGGACATGCGTTCGGAGTTCGACAAGCGTTTCGAGGACAAGAAGCGCAAGATCCAGTCGGGCGACGAGCTCTCGCCGGGCGTGCTGAAGATGGTCAAGGTCTACCTGGCCGTGAAGCGCCGCATCCAGCCGGGCGACAAGATGGCCGGCCGTCACGGTAACAAGGGCGTCATCTCGATGATCGTCCCGGTCGAGGACATGCCGCACATGGCGGACGGTACGCCGGTCGACATCGTGCTCAACCCGCTGGGCGTGCCTTCGCGTATGAACATCGGTCAGCTGCTCGAAGTCCATCTGGGCTGGGCAGCCAAGGGCATCGGCAAGAAGATCGATGGCATGCTGCAGCAGCAGAACGCCGTCGGTGAATTGCGCAAGTTCCTCGACCAGGTCTACAACAAGACCGGCAACGGTGTCGCCTCGGTGGCGATGGACGACTTCAGCGACCAGGAAGTCATCACGATGGCGAAGAACTTGACCGGCGGTGTGCCGATCGCAACGCCGGTGTTCGACGGCGCGGTCGAAAGCGAGATCAAGCAGATGCTCGAACTCGCCGGCCTGCCGCAGACCGGCCAGGCGCAGCTGACCGACGGCCGTACCGGCGAGGAGTTCTCGCGCAAGGTCACGGTCGGCTACATGTACATGCTCAAGCTCAACCACCTCGTCGACGACAAGATGCACGCGCGTTCGACCGGTCCGTACAGCCTCGTCACACAGCAGCCGCTGGGTGGTAAGGCGCAGTTCGGCGGTCAGCGCTTCGGTGAGATGGAAGTCTGGGCGCTGGAAGCCTATGGCGCGGCGTACACCCTGCAGGAAATGCTGACGGTGAAGTCCGACGACACCAATGGCCGCACGCGCATGTACAAGTCGATCGTCGATGGCGACCACCGCATGGTGGCCGGTATGCCGGAATCCTTCAACGTTCTCGTGAAGGAAATCCGCTCGATCGGTCTGAACATCGAACTGGAACAGAACCAATAAGGCTGGCGCTGGGCGGCTGAAGGCTTTGCCTTCAGCCGCGAGCTGTCAAACCACCGTCTAGCCGAGCAGCATCAGGAGTCACCCATGAAAGATTTGTTCAATCTGATCCGCAATCCCGAAGAGCAGGAAGACTTCGACGCCATCAAGATCGGCCTGTCCTCGCCCGAGGTCATCCGTTCCTGGTCGTACGGTGAGGTCAAGAAGCCTGAGACGATCAACTACCGCACGTTCAAGCCTGAGCGCGACGGCCTGTTCTGCGCCAAGATCTTCGGACCGATCAAGGATTACGAGTGCCTGTGCGGCAAGTACAAGCGCCTCAAGCATCGCGGCGTCGTCTGCGAGAAGTGCGGCGTTGAAGTCACCGTGCAGAAGGTGCGCCGCGAGCGCATGGGGCATATTGACCTCGCGTCGCCGGTTGCCCACATCTGGTTCCTCAAGTCGCTGCCGTCGCGTATCGGCCTGCTGCTCGATATGCCGCTGCGCGCCATCGAACGCGTGCTGTACTTCGAAGCACACATCGTCGTCGATCCGGGCCTGACCTCGCTCGAGCGTGGCCAGCTGCTGACCGAAGAAGACTATCTGAACTCCGTCGAGGAATATGGCGACGAGTTCGATGCCCGCATGGGCGCCGAAGCGGTCCATGACCTGCTGAAGAACATCGACCTGCCGTCGGAAGCCGTTCGCCTGCGCGAAGAGCTGAACTCGACGAATTCGGAAACCAAGATCAAGAAGCTGGCCAAGCGCCTGAAGCTGATCGAGTACTTCATCCACTCCAACAACCGTCCGGAGTGGATGATCATGACGGTGCTGCCGGTGCTGCCGCCGGACCTGCGTCCGCTCGTGCCGCTCGATGGCGGCCGCTTCGCGACCTCGGATCTCAACGATCTGTACCGCCGCGTCATCAATCGCAACAACCGTCTCAAGCGCCTGCTCGAGCTGACCGCGCCGGACATCATCGTCCGCAACGAAAAGCGCATGCTGCAGGAATCGGTTGACGCGCTGATCGACAACGGCCGCCGTGGCCGTGCGATCACCGGCACCAACAAGCGCCCGCTCAAGTCGCTCGCCGACATGATCAAGGGCAAGCAGGGCCGCTTCCGCCAGAACCTGCTCGGCAAGCGCGTCGACTACTCCGGCCGTTCGGTCATCGTGGTCGGCCCGACGCTGAAGCTGCACCAGTGCGGTCTGCCGAAGAAGATGGCGCTCGAGCTGTTCAAGCCGTTCGTGTTCTCGCGCCTGCAGCGTCTGGGCATCGCGACCACGATCAAGGCCGCCAAGAAGATGGTCGAGCGCGAGGAAGCCCAGGTCTGGGATTCGCTCGAAGAGTGCATCAAGGAACATCCGGTGCTGCTCAACCGCGCACCGACCCTGCACCGTCTCGGCATCCAGGCGTTCGAGCCGATCCTCATCGAAGGCAAGGCGATCCAGCTGCATCCGCTGGTCTGCACGGCGTTCAACGCCGACTTCGACGGCGACCAGATGGCCGTCCACGTCCCGCTCTCGCTGGAAGCCCAGCTCGAAGCGCGCGTGCTGATGATGTCGACCAACAACATCCTGTCGCCGGCGTCGGGCGATCCGATCATCGTGCCGTCGCAGGACGTCGTGCTCGGTCTGTACTGGCTGTCGCGTGAGCGCGTCGGTGCGCTCGGCGAAGGCATGATCTTCTCCGACGTTTCCGAAGTGCATCGCGCTTACGAGAACCGTCAGGTCGATCTGCAGGCCAAGATCAAGGTCCGTCTGCACGACTGGACCGAAGCCGGCGAAGCGGTCTATCACCTGGTCGAAACGACCACCGGTCGCGCGCTGCTGTCGGAAGTCGTGCCCGAAGGCGTGCCGTTCGCGGTCGTCAACAAGACGCTGACCAAGAAGGAAATCTCGCGCGTCATCAACTACGTCTATCGTCGCTCCGGCACGAAGGACACGGTGATCTTCGCCGACCAGATGATGTACACCGGTTTCCGCATGTCGACCAAGGCGGGCATCAGCTTCTGCCTCGACGACATCATCATTCCGGAAGAGAAGGCCGGCATCCTTGAAGCGGCGGAAGCCAAGGTCAAGGAAGTCGACGTCGAGTACAACCAGGGTCTGACGACCGGCGGCGAGCGCAAGAACCGCGTCATCGACATCTGGTCGCGTGCGAACGACGACGTCGCCAAGGCGATGATGACCAAGATCGGCAAGGAAAAGGTCACGAACAAGGAAGGCAAGGTCGTCGAGCAGGCGTCCTTCAACTCGGTGTTCATGATGGCCGACTCCGGCGCCCGCGGTTCGCAGGCGCAGATTCGTCAGCTCGCCGGTATGCGCGGCCTGATGGCCAAGCCGGACGGCTCGATCATCGAGACGCCGATCACCGCGAACTTCCGCGAAGGTCTGAACGTTCTGCAGTACTTCATCTCGACCCACGGTGCTCGTAAGGGTCTGGCCGACACGGCCTTGAAGACCGCGAACTCGGGTTACCTGACGCGCCGTCTGGTCGACGTTGCGCAGGACATGGTCGTCATCGGCGAAGACTGCGGCACCGATCAGGGTCTGCTGATGATGCCGATCGTCGAAGGCGGCGACGTCCTCGAAGCGCTGCGCGATCGCGTGCTGGGTCGCGTGATCCAGCGCGATGCGTACAAGCCGGGCACCGACGAAGTCGCGATCCCGGCCGGCACGATCATCGACGAAGCCTGGGCCGACACGCTGGAGCGCAACTCGATCGACGAGATCTGGGTGCGTTCGCCGATCACCTGCGAACTGCCGTTCGGCGTCTGCGCCAACTGCTACGGTCGCGATCTGGCCCGTGGCCATCGCGTCAACATCGGCGAAGCGGTCGGCGTCATCGCCGCGCAGTCGATCGGTGAGCCGGGCACGCAGCTGACGATGCGTACCTTCCACGTCGGTGGTGCGGCTTCGCGTGCGGCTTCGGCCGACGGCATCGACGCCCGTGCTGCCGGTACGGTGCGCGTGCACAACATCAAATCGGTCAAGAACGTCGAAGGTCATCTGGTGGCGGTCAGCCGCTCCGGTGAAATCGGCCTGATCGACGCCAACGGTCGCGAGCGCGAGCGTTACAAGATTCCTTACGGCGCAACCATCCTGGTCAAGGAAGGCGACGAAGTGAACGGCGGCCAGCGTCTGGCCAAGTGGGATCCGCACACTCACCCGATCGTCACCGAGCTCGGCGGTTTCGTGAAGTTCCAGGACTTCACCGAAGGCCTGACCGTGACCCGCGAAACCGATCCGCTGACCGGCGTTGCAACGCTGGTCATCACCGATCCGAAGACCCGTGGTTCGGCGGCCAAGGACCTCAAGCCGACGATCATGCTGGTCGATGCCAAGGGCAAGCAGCTGACGTTTGCCGGCACCGACATTCCGGCCGCGTACACCCTGCCGCCGAAGGCCATCGTCACCGTTGAAGACGGCGACGAAGTGAAGGTCGGTGGCACGATCGCGCGTATCCCGCAGGAAGCCTCGAAGTCGCGCGACATCACGGGCGGTCTGCCGCGCGTCGCCGACCTCTTCGAAGCGCGCAAGCCGAAGGAACCGGCGGTTCTCGCCGAAACCTCGGGCACGATCAAGTTCGGTACCGCGACCAAGGGCAAGCAGCGCATCAAGATCGTCCAGGCCGACGGCGAAGAAGTCGAAATCCTGGTGCCGAAGTGGATCGACATCCGCGTGTTCGAAGGTGAATCCGTCGAGCGCGGCGAAATCATCTCCGACGGCGAGCCGAGCCCGCACGACATCCTGCGCCTGCAGGGCGTCGTCGCACTGGCGAACTACCTCGTCAAGGAAATCCAGGACGTCTATCGCCTGCAGGGCGTGAAGATCAACGACAAGCACATCGAGACGATCGTTCGTCAGATGCTGCGCAAGGTTGAAATCACCGAAACTGGCGACAGCAAGTTCCTCCAGGGCGAGCAGGTCGAAATCTTCCAGGTGCTGGCCGAGAACAAGCGTCTCGAAGGCAAGGGCGAGCGCGCGGCGCGCTACGACCGACAGCTGCTGGGTATCACCAAGGCTTCGCTGTCGACCGAGTCGTTCATCTCGGCGGCCTCGTTCCAGGAGACCACCCGCGTGCTCACGGAAGCCTCGGTGCGCGGTTCGCGCGACGAGCTGCGCGGCCTGAAGGAGAACGTCATCGTCGGTCGTCTGATCCCGGCCGGTACCGGTCTGGCTTATCACGACCAGCGCCGCAAGTCGCGCGGCGGCAACCTGCTGGCCGAGCTGCAGGCGTCCGCGCTGCGCAGCACCGGCAGCTTCGAGGCGAACTCGGGCGAGCGTCTGGCGACCCGTTCGCTGGCCGTCGACGGCGATGAAGCCGAGGCGAGCAGTAGCCGCGGCAGCGAATCGGAAGAAGAAAGCGCCGGCGAATAAGGCCGGAGCGGTCTCTGAACAAGGGACCCCGGTTCGCCGGGGTCCTGTTTTTTGCAGGATCGGGACAGGCCAGGTGGCCGGTTCCGCGAGCGGGCCCATCAGCCTCATCGGATCGTCGCAAAGTGAGCCCGACGCCAGGGAATGGCCGTTGACTCCACTTGCGCCGGCCTATATGATGCGCGCCCTTTCCCGACGGCCCTCTGCTGAGGGTGCGTCTTTTCTTTGTCAAGCTGGGAAGTTCATAACGTGCCAACAGTCAATCAGTTAGTGCGCAACGGTCGCAGCACTCTTGTCCCCAAGAGCAAGGTGCCGGCGCTCACTGGCTCGCCTCAGAAGCGCGGTGTCTGCACCCGCGTTTACACCACCACCCCGAAGAAGCCGAACTCGGCGCTCCGTAAGGTGTGCAAGGTGCGTCTGACGAACGGTTTCGAAGTCATCTCCTACATCGGTGGCGAAGGCCACAACCTGCAGGAGCACTCCGTCGTCATGATTCGCGGCGGTCGCGTAAAAGATCTTCCCGGTGTCCGCTACCACACCGTTCGCGGTGCGCTGGACTGCGCGGGTATCGACAAGCGCCGCCAGAGCCGTTCCAAGTACGGCGCCAAGCGCCCGAAGGAAGGCGCGGCTGCTGCAGCAAAGAAGAAGTAAGACGGGCATTTGCCCGAGTAAGGCGCAGATTTTCTGCGCCTGAAGACCCAACAAGGAATTCATCATGTCGCGTCGTCGTAAGCCAGAAATCCGCAAGGTTCTGCCGGATCCGAAGTACAAGAGCCAGCTCGTCTCCAAGTTCGTCAACATGGTGATGGAAGACGGCAAGAAGGCTGTTGCTGAAAAGATCGTTTACGGCGCGCTGGGCCAGGTTGCCGACAAGAAGAAGGTCGACGCTCCGGCGGAATACCTGCAGAGCGCGTTCGACAACGTCGCGCCGATGGTCGAGGTCAAGTCCCGCCGCGTCGGTGGTGCGACCTATCAGGTGCCGGTCGAAGTCCGCGCCAGCCGCCGCACGACCCTGGCCATGCGCTGGGTCATCGACGCCGCGCTCAAGCGTGGCGAGCAGGGCATGGAAAACCGCCTGGCCGGCGAGCTGATGGATGCCGCCGAAAACCGCGGTGCCGCGGTCAAGAAGCGCGAAGACACGCACAAGATGGCGGAAGCCAACAAGGCGTTCTCGCACTTCCGCTGGTAAGCCTGCTTCCGGCAAGCCCATCACATTGTTTAGCGCGCCGCCGCCCATCCGGGCGGCGTTTCGTTCTTAAAAGAGTCCCAAAATGGCACGCACGACCCCTATCGAGCGCTACCGCAACATCGGTATCTCCGCGCACATCGACGCCGGCAAGACCACCACGACCGAGCGCGTCCTGTTCTACACCGGTATCAACCACAAGCTCGGCGAAGTGCACAACGGTGCCGCGACGACGGACTGGATGGAACAGGAGCAGGAGCGCGGCATCACCATCACGTCGGCTGCCGTGACGACGTTCTGGAAGGGCATGGGCAACCAGTTCGACCAGCACCGCATCAACATCATCGACACCCCGGGACACGTTGACTTCACGATCGAAGTCGAACGCTCCATGCGCGTGCTCGATGGCGCGTGCATGCTGTACTGCGCCGTCGGCGGCGTGCAGCCGCAGTCCGAGACCGTGTGGCGCCAGGCCACCAAGTACAAGGTCCCGCGCCTTGCGTTCGTCAACAAGATGGACCGCACCGGCGCCGACTTCTTCAAGGTCGTCAAGCAGATCAAGGAAAAGCTCCGCGCCAACCCGGTGCCGATCCAGATTCCGATCGGCGCGGAAGACAACTTCCAGGGCGTCGTCGATCTCGTCAAGATGAAGGCGATCATCTGGAGCGAAGCCGACAAGGGCGCGACGTTCACCTATGGCGAGATCCCGGCCGAGCTGGTCGAGACCGCCAAGAAGTGGCGCGAGAACATGGTCGAAGCCGCGGCGGAAGCCAGCGAAGACCTGATGAACAAGTATCTCGAACAGGGCGACCTGTCCGAGGAAGAGATCAAGGGCGCGCTGCGTCAGCGTACCCTTGCGCTCGAAATCTTCCCGATGCTGTGCGGCTCGGCGTTCAAGAACAAGGGCGTGCAGGCCATGCTCGACGCGGTCGTCGAGTATCTGCCGGCCCCGACCGACGTCCCGGCGCTCGATGCGCACGATGTCGACGATTACGACACCCTGATCGCGCGCAAGGCGAACGACGACGAGCCGTTCTCGGCGCTGGCGTTCAAGATCATGACCGACAAGTACGTCGGCGCGCTGACCTTTATCCGCGTGTACTCGGGCACCCTCAAGCAGGGCGACTCGGTCTACAACTCGCGTAACGGCAAGAACGAGCGCATCGGCCGTCTGGTGCAGATGCACGCCAACGAGCAGCAGGCGATCGACGAAGTGCGCGCCGGCGATATCGCCGCCTGCGTCGGCCTCAAGGACGTCTTCACCGGCACCACGCTGGCCGACCTCAAGCAGCCGGTCGTCCTCGAGCGCATGGTGTTCCCGGAGCCGGTCATCAGCCAGGCCGTCGAGCCGAAGACCAAGGCCGACCAGGAAAAGATGGGCGTCGCGCTGTCGCGTCTCGCTCAGGAAGATCCCTCGTTCCGCGTCTTCACCGACGAGGAAACCGGCCAGACCATCATGTCCGGCATGGGCGAGCTGCACCTCGAAATTCTCGTCGACCGCATGAAGCGCGAGTACGGCGTGGAAGCCAACGTCGGTGCGCCGCAGGTGGCTTACCGCGAAACCATCCGTACCTCGGTCGAGCAGGAAGGCAAGTACGCCAAGCAGTCCGGCGGTAAGGGCCAGTTCGGTCACGTCTGGCTCCGCATCGAGCCGCAGGAACCGGGCAAGGGCTACGAGTTCGTCAACGGCATCGTTGGCGGCGCGATTCCCAAGGAATTCATCCCGGGCGTCGACAAGGGCCTGAAGGACGCGATCAAGAGCGGCGTGCTCGCCGGTTATCCGGTCGTGGACGTCAAGATCACCCTGTTCGATGGTTCGTACCACGACGTCGACTCCAGCGAAATCGCGTTCCGCGTCGCTTCGTCGATGGCGTTCAAGGACGGCTGCCAGAAGGCCAAGCCGGTCATCCTCGAGCCGATCATGGGCGTTGAAGTCGAAACGCCGGAAGACTACATGGGCGATGTCATGGGCGACCTCAACCGTCGTCGCGGCATGATCCTCGGCATGGACGATAACTACGGCGCCAAGGTTATCCGCGCCGAGGTGCCGCTCTCCGAGATGTTCGGTTACTCGACCTCGCTGCGCTCGCAGAGCCAGGGTCGCGCAACCTACACGATGGAATTCAAGAAGTACCAGGAAGCGCCGGCGAACGTGATCGCCACGCTGACCAAGAAGTCCTAAGCAAAGTATCCAAACCACCCGGTGGTCTGAACGACCCCAGCATCTGTAGAGGAAGCGACAATGTCGAAGGAAAAGTTTCAACGCAACAAGCCGCACGTGAACGTGGGAACGATTGGCCACGTTGACCACGGCAAGACGACGACGACGGCGGCGCTGACGAAGGTGTCGGCGGACAAGTACGGCACGAACTACGTTCCGTATGACCAGGTTGCGAAGGCATCGGAATCGCAGGGCCGTCGCGACGCGACGAAGATCCTGACGATCGCGACGTCGCACGTTGAATACGAAACCGCGAACCGTCACTACGCGCACGTCGACTGCCCGGGACACGCGGACTTCGTGAAGAACATGATCACGGGCGCCGCGCAGATGGACGGCGCGATCCTGGTCGTGTCGGCGGTTGACGGCCCGATGCCGCAGACCCGCGAGCACGTCCTGCTGGCCAAGCAGGTCAACGTTCCGAAGATCGTGGTGTGGCTGAACAAGTGCGATCTGGTGGAAGACGCTGAGCTTCTGGACCTGGTCGAGATGGAAGTGCGCGACCTGCTGTCGAAGTACGGTTTCGACGGCGACAACACCCCGGTCATCCGCGGCTCGGCCACCAAGGCCATTGCCGGCGACGCCGCCTGGGTTGCCAAGCTCGAAGAGCTGTACAACGCGATCGACACCTGGATTCCGGAACCGCAGCGCGAGACCGACAAGGCCTTCCTGCTGCCGATCGAAGACGTGTTCTCGATCTCGGGCCGCGGCACGGTGGTCACCGGCCGTATCGAGCGCGGCATCGTCAAGGTTGGCGAAGAAGTCGAAATCGTCGGCATCCGCGACACCGCCAAGACGATCGTCACTGGCGTTGAAATGTTCCGCAAGCTGCTCGACCAGGGCCAGGCGGGCGACAACGTGGGCATCCTGCTGCGCGGCACGAAGAAGGAAGACGTCGAGCGCGGCCAGGTTCTGTGCAAGCCGGGCAGCATCAAGCCGCACGGCAAGTTCAACGGCGAAGTGTACGTTCTGACCAAGGAAGAGGGCGGTCGTCACACGCCGTTCTTCAAGGGTTACCGTCCGCAGTTCTACTTCCGCACCACGGACGTGACGGGCTCGATCGAGTTCGCGCAGGAAATGGTGATGCCGGGCGACAACGTTCAGATGACGGTTGAGCTGATCAACCCGATCGCCATGGAAGAGGGTGTTCGTTTCGCCATCCGTGAAGGCGGTCGTACCGTCGGCGCCGGCGTCGTCACGAAGATTCTGGCTCCGTAAGTAACAAAGTTAAGCCTTAGGGCTTTACATTTATCCGGGGCGCGAATAGAATTCGCGCCCCTTTTGCTCCACGCTCTTTAATCCGGAAGACACAGCATGGCCGCGACAAGCCAATCTATTCGCATCCGGCTCAAGGCTTTCGACCACCGACTGATTGACAAGTCGGCTCGAGAGATCGTTGAAACCGCGAAGCGTACCGGCGCCGTCGTGCGCGGGCCCATCCCGCTGCCCACGCGCAAGGAACGCTTCACCATCCTGGTATCGCCGCACGTCGACAAGGACGCGCGTGACCAGTACGAAATCCGCACGCACAAGCGGCTCATGCAGATCGTCGATCCCACGGAAAAGACCGTGGACGCGCTCTCCAAACTCGACCTCCCCGCGGGCGTCGAAGTTCAGATCTCGCTGAGCTAAGGAGACTGACATGACGATCGCAATTGTGGGCCGCAAGGTCGGCATGACCCGCATCTTCACCGATGCCGGGGCTGCCATTCCGGTGACCGTAATCGAGTGCA
This sequence comes from Fontimonas sp. FW305-C-3, assembly GCF_058783185.1. NCBI lineage: Bacteria > Pseudomonadati > Pseudomonadota > Gammaproteobacteria > Nevskiales > Nevskiaceae > Fontimonas > Fontimonas sp. FW305-C-3. The sequence continues at coordinate 809,250 of NZ_JBYSYK010000001.1, forward strand.
CGCCTAACCGCGTGTCTCAGGTCAAGACTGTTGAGAACGATGGCTACCGCGCTGTACAGGTCGCCGTCGGTGAAGTGAAGGCCAGCCATGTCACCAAGGCTCAGGCAGGTCACTTCAAGAAGGCTGGCGTTGCCGCCGGTCGCAGTGTCTGGGAAATCCGCCTCGAAGATAACGAAGGCGAAGACCTGCAGCTGGGTTCGGAGATCAAGGTTGAGCGTTTTGACGGCGTAAAGGCTGTCGACGTCAGCGGCGTCTCCAAGGGTAAGGGCACGGCGGGTGTGCAGAAGCGCTGGAACTTTGGTGGCGGTCGCGCCAGCCACGGTAACTCGCTCTCGCATCGTTCGCCGGGTTCTATCGGTCAGCGTCAGAGTCCGGGTCGCGTATTCAAGGGCAAGAAGATGGGCGGCCACATGGGTTCTGACCATGTGACGGCGCTGAACCTTGACCTGGTCAAGATTGATAACGAACGCAACCTCCTGTTGGTCAAGGGGGCTGTGCCGGGCGCTACGAATGGCGAAGTCATCGTGCGCCCCACGGTGAAGGCATAAGGCTCACTGGGGAAAAACGGCTATGGATATTCAACTACATAACAGCACCGCCAAACTCAGCGTTTCCGACGCTATCTTCGGGGTCGACTACAACGAACCCCTGATCCACCAGGTCGTCACGGCGTACCTGGCGGGCGGTCGCGCCGGCACCAAGGCGCAGAAGAGCAAGGCGATGGTTTCCGGCGGCGGCAAGAAGCCCTGGAAGCAGAAGGGCACCGGCCGCGCACGCGCCGGCTCCATCCGCTCGCCCCTGTGGCGTGGCGGCGGCAAGACCTTCGCTGCAGTTCCGCGCGATTTCTCGCAGAAGGTCAACCGCAAGATGTACCGCGGCGCCATCCGTTCGATCGTTGCCGAACTGACCCGTCAGGGCCATCTGATCGTTGCCGAGACCTTCACGGTCGATGCCGTCAAGACCAAGAGCCTGAGCACGCAGCTCGCCAAGCTCGAAGCCAACGACATCCTGATCGTCACCGGCGAACTGGACAAGAACCTGTTCCTCTCCGCCCGCAACATCCCGCATGTTGCCGTGTGCGACGTCGAGGCGATCAACCCGGTCACGCTGCTCAGCCACAAGAAAGTGCTGATGACGGCTGATGCGGTCAAGAAGCTGGAGGCCTGGCTGCAATGAGCAAGTACAAGTCAGCAGTTGATCGCCTGCATCAGGTGATCCTCGGACCGGTGATCTCCGAAAAGGGCACGCGCGCGGCTGAAAAGTCGAATACCGCCGTGTTCAAGGTGCTCCGCGATGCCGAGAAGCCCGAAATCAAGCTTGCCGTCGAAAAGCTCTTCAGCGTCAAGGTTGAAGAAGTTCGCACGAGCAACGTGAAGGGCAAGACCAAGCGTTTCGGCCAGTCCATCGGCCGTCGTTCGGATTGGAAGAAGGCTTACGTCACGCTCGCCCAGGGTCAGGAAATCGACTTCCTGGCCGGCGGCGCGAACTAAGAGGACAAGACCATGCCATTGGTCAAGCTGCGGCCGACATCACCGGGTACCCGCCACGTTGTCAAAGTGGTCACCCCGGGTCTGTGGAAGGGCGAACCGCACGCCCCGCTGCTCGAGAAGCAGAAGCGTAACGGTGGCCGTAACAACAACGGTCACATCACCACCCGCCACAAGGGTGGTGGTCACAAGCAGCACTATCGCGTCGTCGATTTCAAGCGCGCCAAGGACGGTATCCCGGCCAAGGTTGAGCGCATCGAATACGATCCGAACCGTTCTGCTCACATCGCGCTGCTGTGCTACGCCGACGGCGAGCGCACCTACATCATTGCTTCGCGTGGCCTCGCCGAAGGCGACACGGTGCAGTCGGGTTCCGACGCGCCGATCAAGCCGGGCAACGTGCTGCCGATGCGCAACATCCCGCTGGGTTCGACGATCCACTGCGTCGAGATGCGTCCGGGCAAGGGTGCGCAGATTGCGCGCTCCGCCGGCGCCGCCGTGCAGCTGGTCGCCCGCGATGGCGAGTATGTCTCGCTGCGCCTGCGCTCCGGTGAAATGCGCAAGGTGCTGGCCGAGTGCCGCGCCGCCATCGGCGAAGTCAGCAACAACGAGCACAACCTGCGCCAATTCGGCAAGGCCGGTGCCAAGCGTTGGCTGGGCATCCGTCCGACCGTCCGCGGTGTCGTCATGAACCCGGTCGACCATCCGCATGGTGGTGGTGAAGGCCGTTCCGGTCAGGGTAATCCGCATCCGGTCAGCCCCTGGGGTCAGCAGGCCAAGGGCCTCAAGACCCGCAATAACAAGCGCACGCAGCAGTTCATCGTGCGTAGCCGCCATTCGAAGAAGTAAGCAGGACACTAGGCCATGCCACGTTCCGTTAAGAAGGGCCCGTTCGTCGACCACCATATCGCCAAGAAGGTGGAAGATATGCAGTCGCAGCGGGTCAAGCGTCCGATCAAGACCTGGTCGCGCCGTTCCATGATCACGCCTGATTTCGTCGGTCTGACGATCCAGGTGCACAACGGCAAGCAGCACATGCCGGTGTTCGTTACCGACAACATGGTTGGCCACAAGCTCGGCGAATTTGCGCCGACGCGGACCTTCAAGGGTCACGCGGCCGACAAGGCTTCCAAGTAAGGATCAGCCATGCAGACTCAAGCCGTTTTGAAGTTCGTTCGTCTGTCGCCCAAGAAGGGCCGCGTGATTGCTGATCTGGTTCGCGGCAAGAAGGTTGACGAAGCTCTGAACATTTTGAAGTTTTCGACGCGCAAGCCGGCTGGCCTGATCCGCAAGGTTCTGGAATCCGCGATTGCCAACGCCGAGAACAATCATGGCGCCGATGTCGATGAGTTGAAGGTCGCAGAGATCTTCATCGACCAGGGGCCGGTCCTCAAGCGCATCATGCCGCGCGCGAAGGGCCGTGCTGACCGCATCGTCAAGCCGACCAGCCACATCACGATCAGGGTGTCTGACGGCCACTAAGCCGTCGACGTCAACTGCAAGAGAGAACCATGGGTCATAAAGTCAATCCGAACGGTTTTCGCCTCGGTATCAGCACGAAGTGGACTTCGAACTGGTACGCCGAGCGCAGCGCCTACGGCGAAACTCTGCTCAAGGACATGGCGGTTCGCCAGTACCTTGTGAAGAAGCTCGCCCAGGCATCGGTCTCGCGCATCCAGATCGACCGTCCTTCCAAGTCCGCCCGCGTGACGATTCACACGGCGCGCCCCGGCATTGTCATCGGCAAGAAAGGCGAAGACATCGAGAAGCTGAAGCAGGAAGTGGCCAAGATCATGGGCCTCAAGACTGATTCGGTGCATCTGTCGGTCGAAGAAATCCGCAAGCCGGAGCTCGACGCCAAGCTGATCGCCGATGGCGTTGCTCAGCAGCTCGAGCGCCGCATCATGTTCCGCCGCGCAATGAAGCGCGCCGTGCAGAACGCTATGCGCATCGGCGCCGGCGGCATCAAGATTCAGGTCGGTGGCCGTCTGAACGGCGCCGAAATCGCCCGCACGGAGTGGTATCGCGAAGGTCGCGTGCCGCTTCACACGCTGCGCGCCCACATCGATTATTCGACGGGCGAAGCGCGGACGCAGTACGGCATCATCGGCGTCAAGGTGTGGGTGTTCACGGGCGAAGTGTTCGACGCCCAGACGAACCGGAATGAAGCCGCCGAGGCCGTTTCGGCCTAAACGACGGAGAAGACTGCAATGCTGCAGCCCAAGCGCACAAAGTTTCGCAAGCAACGTAAAGGCACCAACACTGGCATGGCGCTGACCGGCAACAAGGTCAGCTTCGGCGAGTGGGGCCTGAAGACCACCGAGCGTGGTCGTATCACCGCACGCCAGATCGAAGCGGCGCGCCGAGTCATCACGCGCTACATCAAGCGCGGTGGCAAGGTGTGGATCCGCATCTTCCCGGACGTGCCGGTCACCAAGAAGCCTCTCGAAGTCCGCATGGGCTCCGGTAAGGGCAACGTCGAGTACTGGGTTGCCAAGGTTCAGCCGGGCAAAGTGCTCTACGAAATGGAAGGTGTGGATGAAGTCACCGCGCGCGAGGCATTCCGTCTCGCTTCAGCGAAGCTGCCGGTGAAGACCACGTTCGTTAACCGGACGATCATGTAATGAAAGCTCAGGAATATACAAAGTCCCTCCGCGCCAAAGACGCTGCGGGCCTTGCCACTGAACTCGAAGCCTTGCGCAAGGAGCAGTTCAATCTGCGCATGCAGCAGGCGACGGGCCAGGGTGGTCAGTCCCATCTGGTCCGCGACGTGCGCAAGAAGATTGCCCGTCTGAAGACTGTCGTGGCTCAGCAGGCCAAGAACACGGTGTCCGCGTCATGAGCGAAGAACAGACCAAAGCCAAGCGCCGCATCGTCGGCCGCGTCGTCAGCAACAAGGCCGACAAGACCATCACGGTCCTGGTCGAGCGCAAGGAGCGCCACCCGGTGTACGGCAAGATGCTGCGCCGTTCGACCAAGCTGCGTGCGCATGACGAAAACAACGTCTGCAACGAGGGCGACCTGGTTGCGATCGTCGAGACCCGTCCGCTGTCGGCCACCAAGCACTTCTGCCTCGTCGAAGTGCTGGAACAGGCCAGCGCACTGCAACAGCAGCAGGGAGCCTAAGCCATGCTTCAGCAAGAATCGTTTCTGGTGGCTGCCGACAACAGCGGCGCGCGCCTGATGCAGGTGATCCAGGTCAAGGGTTCGACCTACCGCCGTTACGCCGGCGTGGGCGATCTGATCAAAGTCACGATCAAGGACGCAATCCCGCGCGGCAAGGTCAAGAAGGGCGAAGTGCATGACGCCGTTGTCGTGCGCACCAAGTTCCCGATCAAGCGCGCCGATGGTTCGGTGATCCGCTTCGACTCGAACGCCGCCGTGCTGGTGTCGACCAAGCTGGAACCGCTGGGCACCCGTATCTTCGGACCGGTGACGCGCGAACTGCGCGACCGTTTCATGAAGATCGTGTCGCTGGCACCTGAAGTGCTGTAAGAGAGCGAAAGCCATGAACAAGATTCGCAAGGACGACGAAGTCGTCGTCATCACGGGCAAGGACAAGGGCCGTCGCGGCAAGGTCACGCAAGTGCTTGCTTCCGGTCATCTGATGGTTGAAGGCATCAACATTGCCAAGAAGCATCAGAAGCCGAACCCGAATGCCGGTGTTGCCGGTGGCGTTGTCGAGAAGGAAATGCCGATCGACATCTCCAACGTTGCGCTGTGGAACGCCAAGGCCGGCAAGGCCGATCGCGTCGGCATCCGCACGGAAGGCGACCGCAAGGTACGTTTTTTCAAATCCACCAAAGCGCTGGTGGACGGTTAAGAGTCGACCATGACAGCTAATCTGCAGACGCATTACCGCGAGAAGATCTCCCCGGCCCTCCAGTCCAAGCTGGGCGTCGGCGTGATGGAAGTCCCGCGCATCTCGAAGATCACGCTCAACATGGGCGTGGGCGAAGCGACCTCGGATCGCAAGATCATCGAGAACGCCGTGGCCGACATGACCGCGATCGCCGGCCAGAAGCCGGTGGTGACGAAGACCCGTATCGCTATCGCGGCGTTCAAGGTTCGCGAGAACTACCCGGTCGGCGTCAAGGTCACGCTGCGCGGCGAGCGCATGTACGAATTCCTGGAGCGCCTGATCAGCGTCGCTCTGCCGCGTATCCGCGACTTCCGCGGCATCCCGGCACGTGGCTTCGACGGTCGCGGCAACTTCAACTTCGGTATCACGGAACAGATCATTTTTCCGGAAATCGAGTACGACAAGGTTGACGCGATGCGCGGCATGAACATCACCATCACCACCACCGCGAAGACGGACGAGCAGGGCAAGGCCCTCCTCGAAGCATTCCGCTTCCCGTTCCGCAAGTAAGGCGATCCCATGGCCAAGACCAGCATGATCGAGCGCGAAAAGACCCGCGCCGAACTCAACAAGCGCTACGCCAAGAAGCGCGCCAAGCTGAAGACGCTGATCAGCAGCGTTACGGCGAGTGCCGAGGAAAAGGACAAGGCTGTCGTTGCGCTGCAGAAGATGCCGCGCGATTCCAGCAAGACGCGTCAGCGCACGCGCTGCGCTCTGACCGGCCGCCCGCGTGGCGTGTACAAGAAGTTCAAGCTGGGTCGCAACAAGTTGCGTGAGGCCGCGATGCGCGGTGAGATTCCCGGCCTGAAGCTGGCGAGCTGGTAAGAGGTTTAGCAAACATGAGCATGACTGATCCTATTGCCGACTTTCTGACGCGTATCCGCAACGGGCAGAGCGCCCGTAAGAAGCAGATCGTGTCGCCTTCCTCGAAGGTCAAGGAGTCGATTGCCGCCGTTCTCAAGAGCGAAGGCTACATCGCCGACTTCTCGGTGAGCACCGAGGGCGTGAAGAAGACCATCACCCTGACGCTGAAGTACTACGGCGGCAAGCCGGTCATCGCGAGCATCGAACGCATTTCGCGTCCGGCGCTGCGCGTGTACCGCGGCAAGGACGAACTGCCGAAAGTGCAGGGCGGCCTGGGCGTGGCCATTGTGTCGACCCCGAGCGGCGTCGTCAGCGACCGTCAGGCTCGCGCGAGCGGCCAGGGCGGCGAAATCATCTGCATCGTTGCCTAAGGAGATCGAGCAATGTCCCGCGTAGGTAAAATGCCGATCACCTTGCCCGCCGGCGTGCAGATTTCTGCCGTCGACGGCCAGATCACCGTCAAGGGTGCCAAGGCTTCGGTCACCGTCACGATTCCGCGCAACGTCAAGATCGACGTCGACGCCGGCGTGGCCACGATCAATGCCGATTCCATCAAGAGCAATGGCATGGCCGCCGGTACGGCGCGCGCCATTCTCAACAACGCTGTGGTTGGCGTGTCGACCGGTTATGTGCGCAAGCTCAACCTGGTCGGCGTCGGCTACCGCGCTGCCGCGGCAGGCCCGAAGCTGAACCTCAGCCTCGGCTTCTCGCACCCGGTTGAGTATCCGATTCCCGCCGGCATCACTGTCGAAACCCCTACCCAGACGGAAATCATCGTCAAGGGCGCGGACAAGAAGATGGTGGGTCAGGTTGCTTCCGACATCCGTCGCTTCCGTCCGCCTGAGCCGTACAAGGGCAAGGGCGTTCGCTACTCCGACGAGAAGGTTGTCATGAAGGAAGCGAAGAAGAAGTAAGCAGTCCACACGCATACGGTGCTGCGTAGACTGGTGGGCCTAAAACCCACCAAAGCGCGCAGCACTTTTCAAGCCTCAAAACCAAAGAGCATTTGGCAATGAAAGACAAGAATGAAACCCGACTGCGCCGCGCGCGCAAGACCCGCGCTCACATCCGTGAGCTCGGCGCTCACCGCCTCTCCGTGCACCGCACTTCGCAGCACATCTATGCGCAGATCATCGCGCCGGACGCTTCGCAGACGCTGGTTGCCGCCTCGACGGTCGAGAAGGATCTGGCTGCCGGCCTGAAGGCCACGAGCAACGTCGAAGCCGCCAAGAAGATTGGCGCCACGATTGCGGAGCGCGCCAAGGCCAAGGGCATCACCAAGGTTGCGTTTGATCGCAGCGGCTTCCAGTTTCATGGTCGCATCAAGGCGCTGGCTGATGCCGCGCGTGAAGCCGGCCTGGAGTTCTAAGAAATGGCAAACCACATGAACTACGACGATTCGCAGGGCAGCGATCTCAAAGAGAAGCTGATCACCGTCAACCGCGTCTCGAAGACGGTCAAGGGCGGTAAGCAGTTCGCCTTTACTGCGCTGACGGTCGTTGGCGATGGCGCCGGCCGCGTCGGTTTCGGTTACGGCAAGGCGCGCGAAGTGCCGGCTGCGATCTCGAAGGCGATGGAACAGGCTCGCAAGAGCATGGTTTCGGTGCAGCTGCGTGATTCGACCGTGCAGCACGAGATCTGGGGCCGCCATGGCGCCTCGAAGGTCTTCCTGCGCCCGGCTTCGGAAGGTACCGGCGTGATCGCCGGCGGTGCGATGCGCGCTGTGTTCGAAGTGGCCGGTGTGCAGAACGTGCTCGCCAAGTCCTTCGGTTCGCGCAACCCGATCAACCTGGTTCGCGCCACGATGGACGCGCTGACCGGCCTGAACATGCCCGCCGAGATTGCCGCCAAGCGTGGCAAGACCCTCGAAGAAATCCTGGGCTAATCGAGACAAGGAACATGACTGACGTCAAACAGATCAAGGTCACCCTGGTGCGCAGCCTCATCAAGAAGCTGAAGACGCACAAGGACAGCGTGCACGGCCTCGGCCTGACCCGCATGCATCAGAGCGTCGTGATCGCTGCCACGCCCGAGAACATGGGCATGGTGCGCAAGGCGTGGTACCTGCTCAAGGTCGAGGAAGTCTGAGATGAAATTCAACACCATCAAGCCTGCCAAGGGCGCCAAGACCGCCAAGACCCGCGTCGGTCGCGGTATCGGCTCGGGCCTCGGCAAGACTGCAGGCCGCGGTCACAAGGGTCAGCACGCGCGCAAGGGCGGCTTCAACAAGCTCGGCTTTGAAGGCGGCCAGATGCCGATTCAGCGTCGTCTGCCGAAGCGCGGCTTCAATTCGCCGCTCGAGGGCCTGACCGCTGAAGTGCGTCTGTCGGAGCTGCAGAAGATGAAGGCCGAGGAGATCGATATCGCGATCCTCAAGGCTGAAGGCATCATCTCGGCCCGCGCGCAGACTGCGAAGGTGATCAAGTCCGGCGAGCTGACCCGCAAGGTGTCGCTCAAGGGCGTGCTCGTCACCAAGGGCGCCCGCGAAGCGATCACTTCCGTCGGCGGCAGCATCGCCGAGTAAGCTGCAGACCGTTCTCCAACAGTAACGACCTCCAGAACCGATGGCCAAGACACCAGGAACGCCGGGCGGCTCGATGATGCCGGACCTCAGCAAAGTAGGCGAAGTCAAAGATCGCCTGCTCTTCCTGCTGGGCGCCATCATTGTGTTCCGCATCGGCAGCTACATCCCGGTTCCGGGTATCGATCCGGCGCAGCTGGCTTCGCTGTTCGGCCAGAGCCGCGGCACCATCCTCGACATGTTCAACATGTTCTCGGGCGGTGCGCTCGAGCGCCTGTCGATCTTCACGCTGGGTGTGATGCCGTACATCTCGGCGAGCATCATCGTGCAGCTGATGACGACCGTTGTTCCTCAGCTGAAGGAGCTGAAGAAGGAAGGCGAATCGGGCCGTCGCACGATCACCAAGTACACGCGTTACGGCACCCTGGGCCTGGCGATCTTCCAGTCGGCCGGCGCCGCGATCGCGCTGCAGAACTCGGGCATGTCGGTATCGCCGGGCTTCGCGTTCCTGTTCACCGCGACGGTGAGCCTGGTGACCGGCACGATGTTCCTGATGTGGCTGGGTGAGCAGATCACCGAGCGCGGCATCGGCAACGGTATCTCGATGATCATCTTCGCTGGCATCGTCGCGGGCTTCCCGCGCGCGCTGGCCTCGACCGCCCAGCTGGTCAGCGAGGGTTCGATCAGCGCGTTCACGGTCATCGCGGTGCTGCTGCTGGTCGTTGCGGTCACCTGGGGCGTCGTGTTCGTCGAACGCGCCCAGCGCCGCATCCCGGTTCATCACGCACGTCGTCAGCAGGGCCGCAAGGTGTTTGCCGCGCAGACCCAGCATCTGCCGCTGAAGATCAACATGTCGGGCGTGATCCCGCCGATCTTCGCATCCTCGCTGATCCTCTTCCCGGCCTCGCTGGTGCAGTTCTTCGGCGACGAAGGCAGCGGCGGCGTCCTGCAGCGGATCTCCAACGCACTGGCGCCGGGGCAGCCCCTCTACACGCTGCTGTACGGCCTGCTGATCGTATTCTTCTGCTTCTTCTATACGGCTCTGGTGTTCGATTCGCGCGAAACCGCGGAGAACCTCAAGAAGTCTGGTGCTTTCGTTCCGGGCGTGCGTCCGGGTGCGATGACGGCGCGCTACATCGACCAGGTGCTGACGCGCCTGACGGTGATCGGCTCGATCTACATCCTGGCGGTCTGTCTGGCCCCCGAGATCCTGCGGTCCTTCGTGCCGAGCATCCCGTTCTACTTTGGCGGTACCTCGCTGCTGATCACCGTGGTGGTCGTGATGGACTTCATGGCGCAGTTGCAGGCGCACCTGATGTCGCATCAGTACGAAGGCCTGCTGAAGAAGGCCAATTTGAAAACCTTGGACGGTCCGGCCGGCAGCCGTTAAGGCCCTGGTCCTCCGTCTCGATTACCTCATGAGGTTGCAGCAATGAAAGTCAGAACTTCGGTCAAGAAGATGTGCCGGAACTGCAAAGTAGTCCGTCGTAGCGGCGTCGTTCGGGTGCTGTGCACCGATCCGCGCCACAAGCAGCGCCAGGGCTAAAACTCCCATCGAATCCCAGCAGATTGCTGGATTCACCAAGATTCACTACAATGCCCGGCTTTTCTGCGCGGGTTTGAGCTGAGGTTTTCACTATGGCACGTATCGCGGGCGTCAACATCCCGGATCGCAAGCACACCGTTATCGCCCTCCAGTCGATCTACGGTATCGGCGCTACGCGCGCCAAGAAGATCTGCGGGGCCACGGGCATCGACCCGACCGTGCAGATCCGTACGCTCACCGAAGGTGAGCTCGACAAGCTGCGTACCGAGATCGGCAAGTACATCGTCGAAGGCGACCTGCGCCGCGAAGTGTCGATGAGCATCAAGCGTCTGATCGACCTGGGCTGCTACCGCGGCCAGCGTCACCGTCGTGGTCTGCCGGTGCGTGGTCAGCGCACTCGCACCAATGCACGTACCCGCAAGGGCCCGCGCCGCGCGTCGATCGCCGGCAAGAAGAAAGCGTAATAGGATTTTCGGACACCACTCATGGCCACACCTGCAGCTGCTAACACGGCGAAGCGCAAGAAGAGCAAGAAGAACGTCACCGATGCGGTGGCGCATATTCATGCTTCCTTCAACAACACGATCATCCTGATCACCGATCGGCAGGGCAACACGCTCTCCTGGAGCACGGCGGGCGCCGCTGGCTTCAAGGGTTCGCGCAAGTCCACCCCGTTCGCTGCCCAGGTTGCCGCCGACAAGGCTGCTCAGGCTGCGGCCGAGCATGGCGTGAAGAGCGTCGAAGTGCGCGTCAAGGGCCCCGGCCCGGGTCGCGAGTCGGCCGTCCGCGCGCTCAACGCTGCGGGCTTCAAGGTCACCAACATCACGGACGTCACGCCGCTGCCGCATAACGGCTGCCGTGCCGCCAAGCGTCGCCGCGTCTAAGGCGAGGAACTAGAAATGGCTCGTTATATCGGCCCCAAGTGCAAGCTGTCCCGCCGCGCCGGCACCGACCTGCTGCTGAAGTCGCGCGCCCGCGCCACCGACAGCAAGTGCAACATGGAAACGCGTCCTGGCCAGCATGGCGCTGCCAAGACCCGTCTGTCGGACTACGCGCTGCAGCTGCGCGAGAAGCAGAAGCTCAAGCAGATGTACGGCGTGCTCGAGCGTCAGTTCCTCAACTACTACAAGAAGGCCGCGCACAAGAAGGGTTCGACGGGTTTGATCCTGTTGCAGCTCCTCGAGCAGCGTCTGGACAACACCGTGTACCGCATGGGTTTCTCGCGCACCCGCGCCGAGGCCCGTCAGCTGGTCGGTCACAAGGGCGTGCTGGTCAACGGCAAGCCGGTCAACATCCCGTCCTACCAGGTTCAGGTCGGTGACGTCGTCGAGATCCGCGAGGCTGCCCGCAGCCAGTCGCGCATCGCTGAGTCGCTGTCGATCGCTTCGCAGATCGGCCTGCCGGATTGGGTCGACGTCGATGAGAAGGGCCTGAAGGGCACCTTCAAGTCGGTTCCGACGCGCGACCAGATCCTGCCGGACATCAACGAACAGCTCGTCGTCGAGTTGTACTCGAAGTAATTTTATTGCCGCCCGCAAGGGGGCAATGAGCTGCCGGTTCAAGTCAGCGCTTTGCGCGGCTTAACCGGCAGTACGTTTTTCGCTTATTGCGAGGTTATTCATGCAGAACGTAGTCGCCGACCTGCTCAAGCCGCGTCAGATCGAGGTGGAAGCCCTTTCACCGAATCGTTCCAGCGTCACGTTGGAGCCGATGGAGCGTGGTTTCGGCCACACCCTGGGTAATGCGCTGCGCCGCATCCTGCTGTCGTCGATCCCGGGCGCCGCGATCACCGAAGTCCAGATCGAAGGCGTGGTGCACGAGTACAGCGCGATCGAAGGCGTGCAGGAAGACGTCCTCGACATCCTGCTCAACATCAAGAACATTGCGGTGCGTCTGAACGCCCGCGAAGAAGCCACGCTGCGCCTCGAGAAATCGGGCCAGGGCGTGGTCACCGCCGGCGACATCGCGCTGGATCATGACGTCGAAATCGTCAATCCGGATCTGGTGCTCGCGCACCTGACCGGCGGCAAGCTGAACATGACTCTCAAGGTCACGCGCGGTCGCGGCTATGTGCCGGCGGTCAGCGCAGCCCGCGAGGAAGATGGCCGCGGCATCGGCGTGCTGAAGCTCGATGCTTCGTACAGCCCGGTCCGCCGCGTCAGCTACAGCGTCGAGCGCGCGCGCGTTGCGCAGCGCACCGACCTCGACAAGCTGATCCTCGACGTCGACACCAATGGCAGCGTGGATGCCGCCGAAGCCGTCCGCCTGTCCGCGCGTATCCTGCGCGACCAGCTGTCGGTTTTCGTCGATCTTGAAGCTGAAGCCGCCCAGTCTGCCGCCGTCCCGGGCAAGAAGGAGCTCTCGCCGATCCTGTTCCGTCCGATCGACGATCTGGAACTGACCGTGCGTTCGGCCAACTGCCTCAAGGCGGAAAACATCTATTACATCGGCGATCTGGTGCAGCGCACCGAGATGGAGCTGATGAAGACCCCGAACCTCGGCAAGAAGTCGCTCAACGAAATCAAGGAATCGCTCAAGACCCACGAGCTTGAACTTGGTATGAAGCTTGAGAACTGGTCGTCGCCCAAGGTTTCGGTCTAAGTAAGCAGCGCTAAAGCGAATCATCAGGAAAACAAGTCATGCGTCATAAAATGTCGGGCCGTACGTTCGGCCGTACCAGCGCCCACCGCAAGCAGACCATGCAGGCGATCGCGATCGCTCTGTTCAAGCATGAGCTGATCAAGACCACCGTGCCCAAGGCCAAGGAACTGCGCCGTCTGGCCGAGCCGCTGATCACTCGCGCCAAGGATGACTCGGTCGCCAACCGCCGCATTGCCTTCGCGCGTCTGCGCGACAAGGAAGCGGTCGCCAAGCTCTTCACCGACCTCGGTCCGCGCTACAAGGCGCGCCCGGGCGGCTACCTGCGCATCCTCAAGTGCGGTTTCCGCGCCGGCGACGATGCCCCGATGGCCTATGTCGAACTGGTTGACCGTCCGGCTCAGGCTGCTGCGGCACCGGCTGAGGTTGCAGCCTAAGTTTCAGGCAGTTGCCGAAGCTGCGAAAAAGGGCGCCTCTGGCGCCCTTTTTGTTTACCGGCCTGTGACGTGCGGCTAGCGGGCCAGCATGAAGCCGAGCCCCACACGCGTCGTGCTCTGGTTGTAGTCGGCCAGGCTCTCGCCGTAGCCGTGCCAGACGTAGAGATTGACGTAGGCGTACTCGGCGAACGGCAGGCTGTAATTGAACTCGACGGCGCCCTTGCCGGTGCTCGGGTTGCCGCGCAGCATCAGTGCCGCCAGATGGCGCGACTCGCCGAACAGCATCTGTTGCAGGCGCAGCTCGCCATAGCCGTAGTACTTGTAGATGTCCGGGTTGTCATCGCGCTTGGGATCGTCCTCGGCGCGATTCTTGTCCTCAGGCACGCGATACCACAGCTTCAGGTGAACCAGCTGGGTCGGGCTCTCGTGATAGATCGCGCCGACGATGCGGTTCCAGCTGCGTGAGGCCGGCAGCTCCTTGCCGTTCGACTCATGGTCCACGCCGCCGTCGAAGCCCAGCCCTGGCAGGAAGCCGAACTGCGGTTTCCAGCGATAGAAGAGTTCCGGGCTGTAGTTCGTCTCGCGAAACGGCCGCGAATTGTCGCCGTCGTACAGCTGCCAGAACGACTTCTGGTTGTAGGCGAAGAAGATGTTGCGATTGAACAGCCGTTGCTTGAGGCTGATCTGGAACACCACCTCGGTCTTTTCGCTGCTGTATTCCGGCGACCAGGTCGCCGGCAGCATGAATAGCGGGCGATGAAACGACAGTCCCTCGGTTTCGCTGACCAGCGTGAAGGTGTCGGAGCTGCGGCGCAGGTTCTCGAAGGCGCTGCGTTCGCGCGGCGCGGAGATGTCGGTCTGTGCTTCGCTGACCGGAGCGCGGGGTTCGGCAGCAGATTCAGCGGCATCTTCGGCCTGGACCAGGCCCGGCAGCAGGAACAGCAGCGCAACGCCGGAAACGAAGGAGCGGGGCTTAGGTCGGCAGCAGGGCATCGACATAGGGTTTCATCACACGTTCAACGCGACAGGCGCGAGCATAGTGCCAAAGCTTGCGCATGTTGATGTCGCGCTCCGAAAGTGCGGAGCGCAGCGCATCGACGGCGATGTGCGGGCCGATCTTGTTGCGGAACTTGAACAGGTCGGCGAGCGTCTTTTCGAGGCTGTAGATATCGACCTTCACGTGATTGATCACATGCGTCTCGATCCCTTCGGTGAATGCGTCGCCGCCCAGGCGTGCTACGCGGATCTCCGGAAAGTCGACGCGGGGTTTCGCCGCGCGACGCTCGATCGCGACGCTGACTTCTTCCATGTCGCTGGCGGTCAGCCCATGGAATGCGAGCGCGGACTCCAGGCAAATCACCCCATTGGGGACGGCGCGAGCGACGATGGCGAGCGACAAATCGGACGACAAGCGGGATCCTGCCGCGACATAACTGCCGCGACCTAATTTCTTCAGCAATCCTCGATCACAAAGCCGACGCAGATACTCCGCCTGAATGCCGAAAGGTACGAGGTCCTTGGGTCGCAGAACTCCGTGCTTCTGCACCAGTTGTAAGATGCGTTCGGACTTGCTGTGTTCGTCCATGTGTGAACAACCGCCGCAAGTTCAAATAACTGTTTATGTTTTGAAACGCGATGATTGTCTTGTATGCCGCTCATATCTTCAACAGATTCATCACATATATTGTCTAATTTATTGATTTAATGGACATTTTACGATGATCTTCCTGATCGAGTCCGCACCATGCTGACCGCCGTCGCGCTGTTTCTGGCTGCCGCCGTTCTCTTCGTTCCGTTGTTCCAACGCCTGAAAATGGGCGCGGTACTCGGCTATCTCGCAGCGGGAATCGTGATCGGGCCTTCGGGCCTCGGTCTGATCAGCGAAGTCGAGTCGGTCATGCACTTCGCAGAGTTCGGTGTGGTGCTGTTGATGTTCATCATCGGACTCGAGCTGCAGCCGAGTCGTCTGTGGACCTTGCGCCACATGGTGTTCGGTCTTGGCGGCGCACAGGTCATGATCAGCGGCGCACTGTTGATGATCGCAACGATGCTGTTCACGGTGAACTGGCAGACCGCGATGATCATCGGCTTTGGTCTCGCAATGTCGTCGACGGCCTTCGTGCTGCAGATGCTCGCCGAGCGCAAGACGCTCAACACACATCACGGCCGCGCCGCGTTCGCGACCCTGCTGTTCCAGGATCTCGCGGTGATTCCGCTGCTCGCCCTGGTGCCGCTGCTGGCGCGCGAAGAGACCGGGCAAGGTTTGGGCGGCACGCACTGGACCGAAGCGGTCAAGATGCTCGGTGTCTTTGCGGCAGTCATCTTCGGCGGACGGTTCGTCGTGCGTCCGGCGATGCGCGCAGTCGCCGCGGCGAACACGCCCGAGCTGTTCACGGCGGCCTCGCTGTTGATCGTGATTGGCACGGCGCTCGCGATGGACGCGGTCGGCCTGTCGATGTCGCTCGGTGCATTCCTCGCCGGCGTACTGTTGTCGGAATCGGAATACCGGCACGAACTGCAGGCCGATATCGAGCCATTCAAGGGGCTGCTGCTCGGCTTGTTCTTCATCTCGGTCGGCATGTCCGCCGACGTCCGGCAGCTGATTGCCGATCCGCACATCCTGCTCGGCATGGCCGCCGGCCTGCTGCTGATCAAGATGGCGGTGCTTTATGGGCTTGCGCGCGTCGCGCGCCTGCAGCCAGCGGATGCGCGGGCGTTTGCCTGCGCGCTGCCGCAGGGCGGTGAGTTTGCCTTCGTGCTGTTCGGCGCCGCAGTGGCGGCAGGCGTGATGAGCGCGGAGCTGTCGGCACGTCTGGTTGTTGTCGTCACATTGTCGATGATCGCGACGCCGGCGCTGTATGCGCTGCAGGCGCGCTTCACCCTTTCGCGAACGCCGGCTCCGTACGACACGATCGATGCCGTTCCCGGCGGCGTGGTCATCGCCGGCTTTGGCCCTGTCGGTCAGATCATCGGTCGCCTGCTGCGCGTCAAGCGGATCGCATTCACGGTGCTCGACAAGGATTCCGAGCAGGTCGACTTCGTGCGCCGCTTCGGCAGCAAGATCTATTACGGCGACGCCAGCCGCGTCGAACTGCTGCAGGCTGCGCACGTCGGCAAAGCCCGGCTGTTCGTGCTGTCGATCCCCGACATGGAAGCGTCATTGCATGTCGCGCGGGTCGTCCGCCAGCACTTTCCGCATGTGCGAATCTTCGCCGTGGCGGTCAACCGCCAGCATGCGCTGCGGCTGATGGACCTGGGCATCGCCGATGTCACGCGGCGCAGCTTCCACTCGTCGCTGGAGATGTCGCGCGGAATTCTGGTGGCGCTTGGCGAAGACGAACAGCAGGCAAAGCGCGCGGTAGATACCTTCCGCGAGCACGACGAGGCGCTGCTGCTGCGGCAGCAGGCGCTGAACAACGATCAGGGCCTGATCATGCAGTCCGCGCAGGATGCAGCCAAGGAACTCGAGCAGCTGTTCGAGCAGGATCCAGGCATTCCGACCGACGGGTCGACCCTGTCGGATGTCGCGCGGGCCGCCTGAGCCTGGTGTGGAACTGACTGCGCACATTCTGGTTTCGCTGATCGCACTGGGTTTGGCGATCGCGTTCGTTTCGGCGGATCGGCACACGCCGTCGTCGCGCGCATTGGCTGCGGGATTCGCCTTCATGGGCATCTCGATCTACGTCAACGTCGTGCTGATCGAGCAGTTCCCGCAGGTCTTGCCGTGGTTCGGCTGGCTCGCGATTCCGGAAACGCTGTCAATGATCTGCATCCTCGAATGGATCCTGCGCGTACGTCGCACCGTGCCGGCGGCGCCGGAGCTCAATACACGCGGCGGCGACAGGGCATTGCGTGTCGGTCAGGTCGTTTCGCTGCTATACGGTCTGTTCTCCGTGCTGTGGCCGGAAGTTCGTCATGCGGAATTCATCCGCGCCGCCAATAATCCGCAACTGCTGCTGTCTTTCGGCTTCTGGCTGTTCATGGGGCCGATCCTGCTGGCCATGTTCTGCGGATTGGCCGGCATTCTGTTGATGCTCAATCGCCGGCCAGATCGCGGCGAGGCGACACGCGTGATCGCGATGGCGATCGCAACGCCGTTCCTGGTCGCCGGATTTGTGCTGCCGTTGCAGGCTTCGGCACTGTCGGTCGTACTCGGTGAGCTGATCTTCCTGATCGGCGCGGTCCACTACCACGTGCTGCAAGGTCAACGCGGCCAGTTCATGTCGCGCTTCCTGTCGCCGCAGGTAGCGCGGCTGGTGTCCGAGCGCGGGCTCGATCAGGCCATGCGTGAGAACCAGCGCGAGATCAGCGTCGTCGTCTGCGACCTGCGCGGCTTCACCGCGTATGCAGCGGCGCATCCATCGGCGCAGGTGCTCGAGGTGCTCCGCGAGTACTACGACGTGGTCGGTGGCGAAGTGGCGAGCGTCGGCGCGACGATCAAGGACTTTGCCGGTGACGGCATCCTGATGCTGGTCGGCGCGCCGCTCACCGTGCCGTATCACGCGCAGCGCAGCGTCGAACTCGCGGCGCGCATCCGCACGGTCGGCATCGAACTGGTCCAGCACTGGAGCCGTCCCGGCTATCCGCTCGGCATCGGTCTGGGCATTGCGACAGGCACCGTCACGGTGGGCGTGATCGGTTCATCGTCGCGGCTTGAATACACCGCGGTCGGTTCGGCGGTGAACCTGGCTTGCCGGCTCTGCGAGCAGGCGGTCAACGGCGAAATCCTGATCGATGCCCGGACGCTGGAGCTGGCGACTGAGACGCCGGTGCAGATTCGCCCCGGCCTTGCGCTGAAGGGCTTTGTCGAGCCGCAGGCGCACTACGCGCTCAGCTAGCCGCTAGCTGTCCTCGGCGCCGACGCCGACGTAGATATTGCCGTCCACGCCCATCCAGGCGCGGAACATCGCGCTGGAATTGAACGGCAGGCTGATATGGCCTTCATGATCGATGGCGATGCAGCCGCCGCGGCCGCCGTATTGCTGCACTTCGGCCAGCGCTTCGCCGCAGGCGCGCTGCAGATCCCAGCCGCAATAGCTCAGCCGCGCATGCACTTCTAGCCCGAAGCCGGCACGGATGAAGGCCTCGCCGGTGCCTGTGCAGGACAGCGCTACGCTGCGGTCGTCGGCGAAGGTGCCGACGCCCACCAGCGGTGTATCGCCGACGCGGCCCGGATGCTTGTTGGTGAGTCCGCCGGTGCTCGTCGCCGCGGCCAGATGGCCGTGTGCATCGCGGGCGACGGCGCCGACAGTGCCGAACGAACTGTCGTGATCGAGCACGATGACGCCATGCTCGCGTGCCATCCGCAGCTGCTCGACGCGCTGCTCGGTGATGAAGCTCTCCGGCGGCACATCCTGCAGGCCGAGTTCGCGATTCAGCTCGTCCGCGCCGGGGCCCATGAAGAACACATGCGGCGTGCGCTCCATGACGGCGCGCGCGAGGCGGATCGGACTGCGTGCGCGCGTGACGCCAGCGACGGCGCCCGATGCGCGATCGACGCCGGACATGATCGCGGCATCGAGTTCGACCTCACCGCGGCTGTTGAGCACCGCACCGATGCCGGCATTGAACAGCGGGCAATCTTCCAGTTCGACGACCATGCGCTCGACGGTCTCGATGCTGCTCGCGCCGTCCTGCAGCATGCGTCGCCCCTGCTCGGCGATCCGGCGCAGTGCCGCGCGCTGCTCGCGAGTGTCGGTCTGGTCGGCGGCGAGTTCGCCGGCGCCGCCGTGCAAGGCCAGTCGGATCATGGGTTCGAGGCGAGGGTGACGTCGGTACGGGATCGGGTTGGAGAATGCCGCGCGCGAGTCAGCGGCGCGGCCCGGCATTATCGCCACATTTTGCGCGGGCCGATCCGGCAGGTCTTGCCGGAACATCACTCAGGCCAGCGTGGAACCTCGTCGTCGAAGCGGCGAGCCGCCGGCGGCGAACGCGTCAACAAAAAAGCCGGATACCCCTGCGGGCATCCGGCTTGGACGAAGCGTGGATCGCTTACGGAATCGCCAGCGTGCGGGCGCGGATGCCGCGGCCGTCGCCGTCCTGACCCAGGTTCTGCCAGGCCACCAACACCTGGCCGGCGTTGATAATCGCAACGTTCGGGAACAGCGCCGGGAAGCCGCCACCGCTGACATTGATCGTGCCGCTGACGCTGCCGTCGGCATGTTCCACCGCGAGGTAGACGCGATCGTTGGCATGCGCGGCAACGACCAGATCGCCATTGGCGTCCAGCGCGATCGAGTTGCGCTCGACCAAGCCCTTGGCCGGCGAAGACACGATGTGTTCCTCGCCCAACGCGGCCTGCGGACCGGAGTAACGGCGCACGATGATGCCGACCGGCGCATAACCGAAGGTATAACCCTCCCAGGCCACGGCGAAGCTGCCATCCGGTGCGACGGCGACGGTCGCCAGATCGACGCCGACGGCAGCCGACACGGCGTTCACCGTGTAGGCCGGCGAGAGCGCGTTGCCGTCGAGATCGAAGTGCTGCGCGCGCATGTTGGTGCCGGCGCCGGCGCTGGCCCAGACCAGGACGACATTGCTGTCGGCGTCCATGCCGATGCGCGGCGCACGCGGGAACTGGTCGTCCGTGTTGTTTGTCGTGCGGGTCGGCGGAATGCGCGGTGTGCCGTCCGAGTTGTAGCTGCGGATTTCCAGCCAGCGCTCTTCGAGCTGGTTCTGGCCGAGCTGCTCGGCAAGCACGCCCAGTTCGCGATTGCTCCAGGCGATCATGAACCGACCGCTGCTATCCATCGCCATCTGCGGCTCGGACTGCGAGTCGCGATTGGAGTTGTCGGGGCCGACGAGGAACTCGCCGCCGAGGCGGCTGCCGTCCGCCGCGAAGCGCTGCGCGTAGATCGTGCCGCCGGGGCTGCCCTGCAACGAGCTGCGCCAGGCAACGACGAAGTTGCCCGCGGCGTCCATCGCCGCCGTCGGGAAACTCTGGCGGCTGTCGGTGTAGGTATTGATCTGGAACTCGTCGCCGACCAGCGCGCCATTCTCGACGCGGCGCCCGAAGATGCCGAGGTGATTGCCGTCCTGGCCCATGCTCTCCCAGACAATCACCGCCTTGCCGGCGCGATTGCTCGCGACGACCGGGCGCTGCTGGTCGCCGGTCTTGAAGACGTTGACGGCGCCAACGTCTTGGCCGCTGCCGCCGCCGCCGCCGCCACCGCCACCACCACCGCTGGAAGAATCACCGCTACCGCCGCAGGCAACGCTGAGCAGCGCGGCGGCGGTCAGGGCGGCAAGCGTGCGCAGACGCAGGGTCATCGTGCTGTTCATGCGGGTTTGCATCGTCTTCTGCGTGCTCATCGGGTGAACCTCTCGAAGAACTGCCACATGGCGTCGTTCGCGCGGAGATTCTGCGAGGTGATGCCGGCGACCGGGACGAAGTCGAGTGCGCCCGGCCAGGTGTGGCCGCCGTTGACGATCGTGTACTGCGTCACGCCGGTGTTCGGCGGGCAGGTCTCGTAGTTGTCGACGTACAGCTCGGTGCCGTCCTTGATCGGCACCGGCAGATCGGTGCGGATCGCGTTGCCGGTGCAGCCGTTCTTCTCGGCCCAGAACTTGGCGGCATCCTGCGCGCCCAGGCTGCCGACCAGCGTGAGATCGCGGATCAGCGCCGGAAGGCCGGGGCCATAGGGCACCTGCTTGTCGGCAG
This sequence comes from Fontimonas sp. FW305-C-3, assembly GCF_058783185.1. Lineage (NCBI taxonomy): Bacteria > Pseudomonadati > Pseudomonadota > Gammaproteobacteria > Nevskiales > Nevskiaceae > Fontimonas > Fontimonas sp. FW305-C-3. The sequence goes on from NZ_JBYSYK010000001.1 coordinate 830,225, forward strand.
TGCCGTTGAAGTAGACGACCGGCGTCGGCGTGGTGGTCGTGCATTCGCGCGCTAGCGAGTTACGCATCGTCGCCGCGACCGGTGCGATCGCGGCGACCTGCTCCGGATGTTCGCAAGCGAAGCGCAGGCTCATGTTGCCGCCCTGCGAATAGCCGGTCATGTAGACCCGCTTGGCGTCGATGTTGTAGCGATCGACATAGTCGGTGATCAGCGCCGACAGGAAACCGACGTCGTCGGTGGTATCGGTGCCGCCTGGCACATGCGCCCAGGTCTGGTCAGCGGCTTCCGGCATGATCACGTAGGCGCCGTGATCGCGGGCGAACTCGCCGACTTCGGTGAGGTTCGCCATCGACGGACCGGTGCCGAGATTGAAATGCAGCACGACGACGGCCGGCGCGTTGTTGCGCGGATTCGCCGGCGCAAGGATCGCGACGTTGCGCGTGATGCCGCCGAACTCGAAAGCCTGGTACGTGATTCGTACGTTTTCCCAGGGCAGGAAAGACAGCGCGGCAGCAGGTAAAGAGCATGCGGCCGCGAGCGTGGCCAGGACGGCGCCGACGGCGCGTCCAACGCTCATGCGGGATTCCAACATTGACTGAATCTCCAGAAAGTACAGCGCAGTCCCAAACGTCTATGCAGCCGCCTCTGATGGACGACCTGGTCAGTATTTTACCGAACAGCCGTAAGGAGTGGTGACGGCCTGAGTGACCGGCTTGCCGGCCATCGCTTCGGTCAGGGCGACCCTGACGTAGGGCGTGGCCTTGGCGATGTCTTCGGCGTCGGCGCTGGCGATGCTGTCGATGCCGCCGGCATAGATCAGCTTGCCTTCCGGATTGATGACGAACATGTGGGGCGTGGTCTTGGCGCCGTAGAGATGGCCGAGGTCGCCGGCGGGATCCAGCAGCACCTGGCTCGGATGAGCGTTGCGGCTGGCGGTCAGGGCATTGGCGCCCTTGCCGTTGACATTGCCCTGCTTGCCCGGAGCCGAGGAGATCACTGAGAGCCAGACGGCGCCCTTGTCGGTCGCTTCCTTCTGCAGGCTCTGCATGTTGTTGGAGTTGTAATGCTTCTGAACGAACGGGCAGCCGTCGTTGGTCCATTCAAGAACGACGTACTTTCCTTTCAGGTCTGCAAGTTTTGTCGTGCCGCCGTCGCTGTTGGCGGCGCTGAATGCCGGTGCCGGCTGGCCGACGGTGGCGGCCGCATAAGCGGTACCGCTGAGCAGGCTGGCGGCGAGGGCGAGGGAAGACAGGATTCGCATGGGGGGCTCCGGTGTGCGCCGCGTCAATCCAGCGCGTCGATGACGATGTCGGGGGTCAGCAGTTGCGGCAGCACTTTCGGCTCGCCGCCGTTCACATAAACCAGGTACAGCGGTACGCCGTTGCGGCCGAAGCGCGCCAGTTCGGCAGTGATCAGCGGATCGGCGCTTGTCCAATCGCCGACCAGTGATGCGACATTACGTTCGGAGAAGGCATTTTGGACGCGCGTGCTGTGCAAAGTCGTGCGCTCGTTGACCTTGCAGCTCAGGCACCAGTCGGCCGTGAAGTCGACAAAGATCGTCCGGCCTTCGGCACGCAGCGCAGCGACGCGCTCGGTCGACCAGCTATTGTCCTGCGCGGTAACGGCGGTCTGCGGGCGAGCCGACAGCAGGAACAGCAGCGCGACCGCCGCCGCCAGCGCCGCCAGCTTCAGCAGGCGCGAGAACCAGCCGGTCCGGTGCCACAGCCACAATGCAAAGGCGATCGCGACCAGGCCGAGCATGACCTGCGCCGCGGCCTGCGCGTCGGTCTGCCGGCTCAGCACCCACAGCAGCCAGACCACGGTCAAATACAGCGGGAAGGCCATGAACTGCTTGAACTGTTCCATCCAGGCGCCGGGACGCGGCAGCCAGCGCGCGAGCGCCGGGAACCAGCCGAGCAGCAGGAACGGCAGCGCGAGACCTAGGCCCAGCGTGGCGAACACCAGCAGTGAGACGGCCGGCGGCTGCGTGATCGCATAGCCGAGCGCGGTGCCCATGAACGGCGCGGTGCAGGGGCTGGCGACCACAACCGCGAGCACGCCGGTGAAGAACGAGCCGGCCAGCCCCGGGCGCTGCGCCAGATCGCTGCCGAGGTTCATCGCACCCATGCCGAAGTGGACGACGCCGGACAGCGACAGGCCGAGCGCGAAGATGACGTAGGCCATCAGTGCGACAAACGCCGGCGACTGCAGCTGGAAGCCCCAGCCGACGGCCTCGCCCGCGCTGCGCAGGCCGAGCATGGCGGCGGCGATCGCGACGCAGGACAGCACGACGCCAACGGTGTACGCATAGGTCTGTCGACGGCGTTCCTTCGCCCCTTCAGCGCTGTCGGTATGACGCACGAGCGCCAGCGCCTTGAGCGACAGCACCGGGAACACGCAAGGCATCAGGTTCAGGATCAGGCCGCCGACCAGCGCCAACAGCAGCACCAGCGCCAGCGCGGGCGGCGCCGTGGCGGGCGGTGTCTCGCCGAGGTCCGTCAGTTCCGGCGCGATCCCGACGCCGATGCCGCCGTGGGCGTTGCGCGCGGGCTCTTCGCCGCCGGGGACCATCTCGACGGCGCCGGGCTGGGCGGAAATCTCCCACGCCTGGGATTTGCCGCCGCGCTCGATGACGAGGACGCCATCGACGCTGGCGGGTGCCTCGACGTAGTACGCGCTCAGCGCCTGGCTCAGGCGGAAGGTGCCGGCGTCCGTCGCCTGGCGCTGCGCTGCGGCGTGATTGACCAGGTCGTTGGCGAACGGAAAGAACGCCACCGCGTCCGCACCGTCGAGTTCGCTGCTCTGCAGGCCCAGGCTGATGCTGCCATCGGCGATCGCAAACTGCGCGGGCCAGTCGCGTGCCAGCTTCGGCAGTTCGTTGCGCGCCTTGGCGAAGGACGGCGCCCAGTCCGGGTCGATCTCGGCCTTGGCCGTCACCGGCAGGGTGAGGCTCAGCTCCGCCTTGCCGGGAATGCAGACGTCCTTGCAGGCCAGCCAGCTTGCCTTCGCCTGCAGCCTCAGCGGGCCACCGCTGGCGCCGCTGGCGAGGTTGATCGGCACCAGATGCAGTACTTCGCCGCTGTAGCCGTAATTGGTCAGATCGCCGAGGCGTTCGGCATGCGGAAAGGGCCAGTGGATTGCGCCGGCGCTGACCCCGTCGGGCAGGGTCCACTCGAGCTTGGTCGGGATGCCGGAGTCGCCCGGATTGCGCCAGTAGACATGCCAGCCCGGATTCGGCAGCACGCGCAGCGCGACCCAGTTCTCGCCGGCCTGCAGGCTGCGGCCCTCGGCGATCAGTTCGACCTCGACCTCCGCGCTGCGCGTCGGCTCGGCGGCGGCCGTGGCGCTGTGGAAGGCTGGAATCAGGGCGGCCAACAGGACCGAGGCGGCCCCGAGCAATGCGCGGGTATGGGTCGAAATCATCGATTCGGTCGGTGGAACGTGTGCAGGTAGACCGCGTGGGATCACGCAAGGTTCAGCCCGGGCTCATAGCCTAACAGGCCTCTCCTTCGGGATTTCCGCGACGTATAGTGCTGCCTCCATGAACGACCGCCGCCAAATCCGTACCCGTCTCCTCGGCGGGCTGAGCCTGATGCTTGGCGCGCTGCTGCTGGTGCCGCCGCCCGCGCAGGCCGGCCCGTCGATCCGCTGCGGCTCGAAGCTGGTCAGCGAGGGCATGCTGAGCGCGGAATTGCTGGCGATTTGCGGCGAACCGGATTTCCGCGACGTCTGGGCGCCGCCTGGCGGTACCGTGCTCGGCTATGTGGCGCCGACCGAGGAATGGACTTACAACCTCGGCTCCAGCCAGCTGCTGCGCGTAGTGCGTATCCGCAACGGCAAGATCGACCGCATCGGCACCGAAGGCTACGGCTTCGCGCCGCGTGGCCGCAGCAAATGCAGCATGGGTGACATCACGGTCGGCGATAGTAAGTACCGCTTGCTGGAGCACTGCGGCGAGCCGCTGACGAAAACGGCGGACTATGTGCTGCATGCCAATCCGCACCACGACCGGCGCTGGCGCTCGGACCTGCGCGACTACGGCAACAGCGGTGCGCCGGTGTTCCGGGAAGAGTGGGTCTATAACTTCGGCAGCAATCAGTTGATGCGCATCGTGCGTCTGGAAAACGGGAGGGTTACGGATGTGGAAACGGGTCGTCGCGGGTTTGATCGCTAGCGTCGCGGTGGGGGTGTCGGCCTGTACGACGACGTCGGAGCTGCGCCCGATCGACGAAAACCTGGCCCCTTGCGATCGTCCGAGCTGCGTGACCTCGCAGATGCCGGGCACCGATTTCTATATCGAGCCATTGACCTACCCAGGCGATGCGAACGCCGCGCGCCTCGCGCTGCTCAAGCTGATCCGCGAGATGCCGACCGCAGAAATCGAGGATTCGCGGATCGACTACATCCACGTCAAGTTCACGACGCCGAAGATGCGTTACGTCGACGATCTGGAGTTGCGCTTCGCCAACGAAGAGCGCGTCATCCACGTTCGGGCGGCGAGCCGCTTCGGTTTCTACGATCTCGCCGAGAACCGCAAGCGCGTCGAGCGGTTGCGCGAGCAGTTCGACGCGATCAAGCCCTGACAAGCGCCGATCGGCGACGCGGTATCATCGCCGCCCCGGAGAGGAATGTGGTGCAGTCAATGGTCAAGACGCGGGAATTCGACATCATCGTCTTCGGCGCCAGCGGGTTTACCGGCCAGCTGACGGCGGAGTACCTGGCGCGTCACGGCGGCAGCGATCTGCGCTGGGCGGTCGCCGGGCGCAATATCGACAAGCTCAAGCTGCTGCGCGCACGCCTGACCGATTCCAACGCGGCCTGCCGCGAACTGCCGCTGGTGATCGCCGATACCGACGATGCCGATTCGATGCGCCGCCTTGCCGAGGCGACGCGCGTCATTATCACCACCGTCGGCCCGTATCTGCAGTATGGCGAGCCGCTGGTGGCGGCCTGCGCGAAGGCCGGCACCGACTATGTCGATCTGACCGGCGAACCCGAGTTCGTCGATCGCATGTGGCTGCGCTACCACGACCAGGCGCGTACCAGCGGCGCGCGCATCGTCAACTGCTGCGGCTTCGACAGCATTCCCCACGATCTTGGCGCCTGGTACACCGTGCAGCAGTTGCCCGCCGGCGTGCCTCTGCGTGTCGAAGGTTTTGTGCGTGCGGGCGGTCAGTTCTCCGGCGGCACGCTGCACTCCGCGGTCGGCGCGATGTCTCGCATGGCCGAGTCTTACAAGGTCAGCCAGGCGCGCCGTCGCGAAGAGGGCTGGCCGGTCGACCGTCGCATCGGTTCGATTCGTCACGGTCTGCGCTACATCAAGGCCCTGGGCACCTGGACCTTGCCGCTACCGACGATCGATCCGCAGATCGTCCGTCGCAGTGCCGCGGCGAGTGAACGCTATGGGCCGGACTTCCGTTACGGCCACTTCGTGCAGGTCAAGAAACTCACCGGTGTTGCGCAGCTGGTCGGCGGCGTCGGCGTTGCAGTCGCCGGCAGCCAGTTCGCGGTGACACGCAAGCGCCTGCTGGCGCTGCGCAAACCGGGCGACGGCCCCAGCGCCGCGACGCGCGCGAAAGGCTGGTTCAAGGTCAGCTTCCTCGGCCACGGCGGCGGTCGCGAGGTGCGCTGCGAAGTCAGCGGCGGCGATCCGGGCTACACCGAGACCGCGAAGATGCTCGCCGAGTCCGCGCTGTGCCTCGCGCAGGACAAACTGCCGCGCACGTCGGGCGTCATCACGCCGGCGACCGCAATGGGCAACGCCCTGATCGATCGCCTGCAGTCTGCCGGTATCTGCTTCCGGGTTGTCGAGACGCGCAAATGAGTCTGTCCGCATCGCAAATCAGCATCGCGCTCGGCGCGCTTTATGGCTTTCTCGGTGTCGGCCTGGGCGCCTTCGGCGCGCATGCGCTGCGCACGCGCTTGAGTGCCGACATGCTCGGCGTATGGAAAACCGCCGTCGAATACCAGATGTTCCATGCGCTGGCGCTGGTCGGCGTCGGCCTGCTGCTGAGGCAGGGCGCGAGTTCGACCCTGCTCAACAGCTCCGCCGCCTGTTTTGCCGGCGGTGTGCTGCTGTTTTCCGGCAGCCTTTATGCACTGGCGCTGTCCGGCGTGCGCGTGCTCGGCGCGATCACGCCGCTCGGCGGTCTGCTGTTTTTGATCGGCTGGGCGCTGCTGCTCGTTGCGACGCTGCGCTCTACTTGAGCGCTTTCAACAGGGCCTCGCGCAGCTGGGCGACGGCCTCGTCGCGCGCCTTGGCCTGAACGGCCTTGATGTCCTTGCCAAGCTGCTCGCGCAGGGCTTTCAACTCCGAATCGAAGTGCTCGCGCAGCGCGGCCAGCTCGGTCTGATGCTGGGCCTGGATGCGCGCCAGTTCCGCACCGAGATCGCCGCTTGCGGCGCTCGCCGCCGGCTGGGTTGCCGCAACCGCGGAACTGACCGCCGACGACACCGCTGAAGTCACCGCGGACACCGCCGCGGATGCGGCGGCGGCCAGCTTGGTCTTCGCCGCCGGTCTGGGTTCGCTGATTTCCGGCTCCACATGCTGCAGCACGCGCTGCAGCTGCTGCGGCGTCGGCGGTTTTTGCAGGACGTCCAGCGCGCCGTGGCCGCGCGCTTCACTGATGAAATCGGCACCATCGTTCGACGAGCAGATGATCACCGGGATCGCCGCGGTCTTCGGGTTCGCCTTGATCTGCCGCAACGCTTCGAGGCCGTCTTCGCCGGGCATGACGTGATCGAGAAAGATCAGATCCGGTGTCTGCGTATCCAGCCATTCGTAGGCGGCGCGCGCGCTGTCGGTGGCGTCGGTCGCGAAGCCATGGCTCTCCAGCGATTTGCGCAGGGCGAAGCGGGCGGAGCGGGAGTCATCGACTACTAGCGCAGTGAGCTGGCTCATCGTGGCGGCGGCGTGTGGGGGAACGCTGAATCTAGCACCGTCCGCACGCGGTGCGGCAAGCGCCCACGAAAAAGCGGCAGCCCCTTCCGGGACTGCCGCTCAGTAAGTGCTTCTAGCTTGTTGGTGCGAGCCTTACTTCTTCTTGGTTGTCTTCTTTGCAGCCTTCTTCGTCGCTTTCTTGGCAGCCATGTTGACCTCCGCAATGGACAAATGAATGGTGGCGCTGAAAGCCCCGTGCCCACAGTCCGCCAACCACGACTGATAGTGTCACCGGCCAAGTCCGGGCACAATACCTTGTATATGCGAGCCGACGAACGGTCATCTGCTGTCCCCCAGCCACGGCGGATTTATCCGGCCCAGTGGCAGCTGGCCGTCGAGGTGCTGGCCAGCGTGATCGCCGAAGGCCGTGCGGCGGATCGCCTGCTGCAGCATGAGTTCCGCCAACGCAAGCAGATGGGCGGCCGCGACCGCGCGATCGTCAGCGATCTGGTCTACGGCGTGCTGCGCGATCTGCGCCGGCTGCAGCGCATCGCCGGCGACGCCAGTGCGGCGAATTGCTGCGCTTTGCTCGCGCTGGAAAACAGCCAGATTGATGTCGCCGGGCTGCAGCGGCTTGGCCTCGACAATGTAGACGCATTGGCCGCGAGGCTGGCCGCTTTCGACGCCACGACCCTGACGCCGGCCGAACGCAGCAATGTGCCGGATCAGATCTACGCGATCTGGAGCCAGCATCTAGGTCCGGTGGAGGCGGAGCAACTCGGCGTCGCGCTGCAGGGCCAGGCGGCGGTCGACCTGCGCGTCAACACGCTTCGGGCAACGCCGGCAGCGGCCATGGCCGCATTGAGCGAAGACGGTCTTGAAGCGGAGCCGTTGAAGCGGGTGCCCAATGGCCTGCGCCTGCACAAGCGCGCGGCCCTGCAGAACTCCAGGGCGCATCGCGAAGGGTGGATCGAGCCGCAGGATCAGGGCAGCCAGATGCTGGCCTTGCTGGTCGGCGCGCAACCCGGCGAGAAAATTGCCGACTACTGCGCCGGCGCCGGTGGCAAAACCCTGGCACTGGCGGCGCAGATGCAGGATCGCGGCGAGCTGTGGGCGATGGACAGCGAAGCCCAGCGCTTGCAGCGGCTGGTGCCGCGCCTAGAACGCGCCGGCATCACCTGTGTGCGGGTGCAGGCGCTCGATGCGGGGAACGCCGATGCGCTGAACGGCTATTTCGATGCGGTGCTGGTCGACGCACCCTGCTCGGGCAGCGGCACCTGGCGTCGTCAACCGGAAGCACGCCTGAAATCCCTGGATCTTGCCGCGCGGGCGCAATTGCAGGGGCAGATCCTGAGCAGTGCCGCGCAGCTGGTGCGCCCCGGCGGGCGCCTGATCTATGCAACCTGCAGTCTGCTGCCGGCCGAGAATCAGGAAGTTGTCGCGGCGTTCCTGGCGGCGCATCCGGATTTCCATCGGGCCGATGCCTCCACGGTGCTGGCGCGTGCCGGCGTCGAGCTGCCGGGCGCTGAATTGCAGTTGTTCCCGCATCGTCACGACACGGACGGTTTTTTCGGTGCCTGCCTGACGCGAAGCTGAGTCCCGTCGGCCTATACTCTGGGCATGGAAATGACGGTCATGCAGCGCATTGGCAACGCGATTCGCACGCAGCGGGTCGAGCGTGCGTTTGGCGTCGACGCGCTGTGCCGTTTGCTTGACGGCTATCTGCCGGAAACCCAGGTCGCCGAGGTCCGCCGCGCCGCGGAATTTGCGACTGGCGTGCACGACGGTCAGCGCCGCACCTCCGGCGAGCCGTACGTTTATCACCCGCTGGCGGTCGCCCGCATCCTCGCCGAAATGCGCATGGATCAGACGACGCTGATGGCGGCGATCTTGCACGACGTCATCGAAGACACCGGCGTGTCCAAGGAATCGCTGGCGCTGGAATTCGGCGAAGAGGTTGCCGAGCTGGTCGACGGCGTCAGCAAGGTCACGCGCATCGAAGGCCACACGCGCGCCGAGATGCAGGCGCACAGCTTCCGCAAGCTGCTGATGGCGATGACCAAGGATCTGCGCGTGATCCTCGTCAAGCTCGCCGATCGCCTGCACAACATGCGCACGCTCGATCACGTCGCGCCCGACAAGCGCCGCCGCATCGCGCGCGAGACGCTGGATATCTATGCGCCGATCGCGCAGCGTCTCGGCATCTATTTCATCCGTACCGAACTCGAAGACCTGTCCTTCGAAGCGCTGTATCCGAAGCGCTATTCGGTGCTGCAGCAGTCGGTCAATGCGCAGCTCGGCGACACCAAGCGGCTGATCCGCGAAGTCGAGCAGAAGCTGTCGACCACGCTGCGCGAGGAAGGCATCGGCGCCAGCGTCGTCGGCCGCCAGAAGAACATGTACAGCATCTACCAGAAGATGCTGCGCAAGAAGCTCAAGCTGTTGAAGGTCATGGACCTGCTCGGCTTCCGCGTCATCGTCAACAAGGTCGACGACTGCTATCGCGCGCTCGGCGTCGTGCACCACGTCTACAAGCCGGTGCCGCAGGAGTTCGACGACTACATCGCCAACTCCAAGCGCAACGGTTACCAGTCGCTGCACACGGCCTGCGTCGGCCCCGGCGGGCACAAGATCGAAGTACAGATCCGCACGCGCGACATGCACCACGTCGCCGAGGCGGGCATCGCCGCGCACTGGCAGTACAAGCAGGGCGCGCGCGATGGCAGTGCCGCGCCGCAGGCCCGCGTGCGCGAGTGGGTCGCCGGTCTGTTCGACGATTTCGGCTCGGCAAGTCCGATGGACTTCGTCGAGAACGTCAAGGTCGACCTCTATCCCGACGAGGTGTATGTCTTTACCCCCAAGGGCGAGATCCGTCGTCTGCCGAAAGGCGCGACGCCGGTCGATTTTGCCTACGCCGTGCATTCGGAACTGGGCGATCACTGCGTTGCCGCGCGCCTCGACGGCCAGCTTGAGCCGCTCAACAGCCTGCTCAGCAACGGCCAGACCGTGCAGATCATCACCGCGCGCCACGCGCGGCCCAATGCCGCATGGCTGAACTTCGTCAAGACGGCGAAGGCGCGCTCCGCCGTGCGCAACTTCCTGCGCCTCCAGCACGAGGACGAAGCCGTGCGCCTAGGCCGCCGTCTGCTGGAGATCGCCTTGCGCGAGCTGTCGGTGCCGGCCGCCGTGCTGAAGGACGAGGCGCTGCTCGCGCCGGTGCTGGCGGCGCAGAAGCTCAACGATGTCGAAGAGCTGTATGTCGCAGTCGGCAGCGGCCAGCGTCTCGCTGCGCTGGTGGCTCGCCACTTCTTGCCCAAGGGCGAAGAAGGCAGCACGGTCGGCGGCGCCGCCGCATTGGCAATCGAAGGCACCGAAGGTCTCGTGCTCGATTACGCGCGCTGCTGCCACCCGCTGCCGGGCGACAGCATCCGTGGTTATGTCAATGTCGGTCGCGGCATCGTCGTGCATCGCTTCGAGTGCAAGCACGTCAAGGGCAGGCCGCAGGACTGGGTGCCGCTGGCCTGGTCGGACAAGGTGCAGGGCGACTACGTTTCCGAAGTGCGCATGAAGGCGCACAACAAGCGCGGCCTGCTTGCACGCATCACCGCGGAAATCTCCAACGCCGAAGCATCGATCGAGAACGTCCAGATGCCGGACCGCGCCGGCGGCGAGGCGATGGAAATGCGCTTCCTGATCACCGTGCGCAGCCGCGTCCATCTGGCACGCGTGCTGCGGCGCATCCGTCGCATCGAAGGCGTCGAGCGCGTCTACCGCGACTAGGCAGGTTCCCGCGATTGGGGATTTCACCGAGGTCATTCCGGCGGCGGCAATGCTAGGCTTGCAGCCCCAAGAACATCGCAGCCGGCAACATTTCTTATGACCCGAAAAATCATCCAGACCGACCGCGCCCCCGCGGCGATCGGCACCTACTCCCAGGCCGTGCAGTGCGGCGATACCGTCTACCTGTCCGGCCAGATTCCACTTGATCCGGTGACGATGACGCTGCGCAACGCGACGATCGAAGAAGAGATCCACCAGGTGTTCGGCAATCTGCGCGCCGTCTGCGAAGCGGCCGGCGGTTCTCTGGCCGGCATCGCCAAGCTCAACATCTTTCTGACCGACCTCGCGAACTTTGCGACGGTGAACCAGATCATGGCCGAGTACTTCACTCAGCCTTATCCGGCGCGCGCCGCGATCGGTGTCGCCAGCCTGCCCAAGGGTGCCCGCGTCGAAGCCGACGGCGTGCTGGTGCTGGGCTAGCTCCATTTGCCTGCCGTCCGCACCAGCAAGCCGGGAGCGCGTCCGCCGCTGACGCTGGATACCGAGCTGACGTATCTGAAAGGTGCGGGACCGGCAGTGGCGCAACGCCTGCGCGCGCTGAATCTGCGCCTCGTCCGCGACCTGCTGTTTCACCTGCCGCTGCGCTACGAGGATCGTCGCCAGCACACACCGTTCGCGCAGTTGAAGACGGATCAGGACGTGCTGGTCTGTGCGCGGATCGCCGCCGCTGACGTCCGCTTCGGCGGGCGGCGCACCTTGCGCGTCGTGCTCGACGATGGCGGCCGCGTGCTGCTGCTGCGCTTCTTTCACTTCAACGATGCGCAGCGCCAGAACCTGAGCATCGGTCGCTGGATGCAGGCCTACGGCACGGTGCGTATCGGCACTGCCGGCGCGGAGATGGTGCATCCGCAGTATCGCGTCGCCGACGATCCGGCGGAGCTGCAGCCGGACCAGCATCTCGCCGCGATCTACCCGTTGACGACCGGCATCACGCAGATTCGCCTGCGCAGTCTGATTGCGCAGGCGCTGCAGGTCGCGTCTGGCGATGCCGAGCTGGCGATGCAGCTTCCCGGCCTCGATGGGCCGCCGACGCTCGATGCGCTGCGCCTGATCCATCAACCCGCCAGCGATGGCGACGCGAGCGCCCTGCTGGCGCACAGTCACCCGGCGCAGCGCCGCCTCGTCCGCGAAGAACTGCTGGCACATCAGCTCGGCATGCGCTTGTTGCGCAGCCGTCTGCGTTCCCGGCCGGCGGCGCGGCTCGCCGAGGGTGCGGCTGCAGTCGCGGATCTGCGATCGGTGCTGCCGTTCCAGCCGACCGGCGCGCAACACCGCGTGCTCGCCGAAGTCGTCAGCGATCTGGCCGGCCAGCGACCGATGCTGCGCCTCGTGCAAGGCGATGTCGGCTCGGGCAAGACCGTCATTGCCGCCGCCGCGTTGCTCGCTGCACAGCGTGCTGGCTTGCAGGCCGTGATGGTGGCGCCCACCGAGCTGCTGGCCGAGCAGCATCTGCGCACGCTGCTGGCCTGGTTTGCGCCGCTCGGCATCGAGCCGCTGTTCCTCGCCAACCGCGTCAAGAAGGCGGAGCGCGAACGCGTGCTGGCGACGCTGGCGTCGAAGCAGCCGGCCATCGCAGTCGGCACCCACGCCTTGCTGCAAGAGCAGGTTGCCTACGGCGGTCTGGCGCTGGCCGTCGTCGACGAACAGCACCGCTTTGGCGTCCAGCAACGGCTTGCACTGCGCGAGAAAGGCGGCGCCCGCATACCGCATCAGCTGATCATGTCGGCCACACCCATCCCGCGCACGCTGGCGCAATCGATCTATGCCGACCTTGATGTCTCGGTCATTGACGAACTGCCGCCGGGCCGCACGCCAGTGACGACGGTTGTCGTTTCCAACGAACGACGCGACGAAGTGCTGGCGCGAATTGCAGAAGCCTGCGCGCAAGGGCGGCAGGTCTATTGGGTCTGCACGCTGATCGAAGAGTCGGAGGAACTCGATGCGGAAGCCGCCGAGGCCACCACGGCGCGTCTGCGCAACGACTTGCCCACGCTGCAGGTCGGCCTCGTCCATGGCCGGCTCAAGTCCGACGAGAAAGACGCGCAGATGCGCGCGTTCAAGCAGGGCCAAACCCAGCTGCTCGTCGCAACGACAGTGATCGAAGTCGGCGTCGACGTACCCAACGCCAGCATCATGGTCATCGAGAATGCCGAACGCCTCGGTCTCTCGCAGCTGCACCAGCTGCGTGGCCGTGTCGGCCGCGGCAGCCAATCCAGCCAATGCGTGCTGCTGTACCAGGCGCCGCTCGGCGACATGGCACGCGCACGCCTCGAAACCCTGCGCTCGACGACCGACGGCTTCGCGATCGCCCAGCGCGACCTCGAACTGCGCGGCCCCGGCGAACTGCTCGGCCGCCGCCAGACCGGCGACATCGGCATGAAGCTCGCCGATCCCGTGCGCGATGCCGCGCTGGTGCCGCCACTGCAGCAGCTCGCTGATCAATGGCTCGTCGAGCAACCGCAACGCGCGCGTGCTCTGATTGCACGCTGGGTCGGTGATCCGGAACGCTACGCGCAGGTGTGAACTTCTAAAATCGCCAACATGACGATGCTGACCAGCAAGTTTCGCGACTATCTCCTTCTCATGCGTGTCGATCGACCGATCGGCATCTACCTGCTGCTGTGGCCGACGCTGTGGGCGCTGTGGTTCGCCGCGGAAGGTCTGCCGAATCTGCATGTGCTGCTGGTCTTCGTCGTCGGTACTGTGCTGATGCGTTCCGCCGGCTGTGCGATCAACGATTTCGCGGATCGCGATGTCGATCCGCTCGTTGCGCGCACGAAGGACCGGCCATTGGCGGCGGGTCGAGTGACGCCCGAGGAGGCAGTGCGCCTGTTCGTCGCCGTGGCATTGATCGCCTTTGGCCTGCTGACTTCGCTGAAGAACACGCTATGCCTGATTCTGGCCGTGCCTGCGGTGCTGCTCGCGGCGGGGTATCCGTTCTTCAAGCGCTTCTTCAGCATGCCGCAGGCGGTGCTTGGGCTGGCGTTCTCGTGGGGCATTCCGATGGCGTATGCCGCGGTGAATCACACGGTGAACTGGGCGCAGGTGCTGCCGTTGATGGCGGCCAACGTCTGTTGGGTGATCGCTTACGACACCTGGTATGCGATGGTCGATCGCGCGGATGATCTGAAGATCGGCGTGAAGTCTTCGGCGATTCTGTTTGGCCGCCACGATCGTCTGTTCATTGCACTGTTGCAGGGCGCGGCGCTGTTGTTGCTGATCCAGTTGGGCCTCAATACCGGGCGCGGGTGGGCGTTCTTCGCCGGGATCGCGGTCGCGGCCTGGCTGATGGTCTACCAGCAGTGGATCACGCGTGACCGCGAGCCTGCGGCGTGCTTCCGCGCGTTCATCAACAACAACTGGTTCGGACTGGCGATCTTCATCGGGCTCGCCGTCGACTACGGTCTTTCGCGAGGCTGAGCGGCATCCGGACCGCTGTTCTTCCCGTAATGGTTGGACACCCGATCGAGAGCCGAACTGATGTCGTTCCGTCTGAAACTCCAGTTGCTGCTGAGCAGTCTGCTGTTCGCCGGCTGTGTCACTCACACCGGTCAGCCCGCGGGCGCTGTGACGCGCGATCATGCAAAGCACGATTTTCAGCGCAGCGACAAGCTGACCTACACCGCGCCAGCGCAAAAATCACCTCAGTACGCGGACCTGTTCTTGCCGAAAGATGTCGCGGCAGCGCCGGTCATCGTGCTGGTCCACGGCGGTGGCTGGCGGCGCGGCGAGCGCGGCGAGATGGATGGCATTGCCGAGACAGCGGCGCAGCGCGGCTATGCGGTGCTCAATATCGACTATCGCCTCGCGCCGGCCGATCCGTATCCGGCGGCGGTGGAAGATGTCCGCGCCGCGATCGCCTGGGTGCGTGCGCATGCCGCAGAAAAGAACCTCGATCCATCGCGCGTCGCGGTCTGGGGCTATTCCGCGGGTGCGCATCTGGCGGCGTTGGTCGCGACGCAAAGCGCGCCTGCGGAGCAGCGGCCCAATGCATTGGTCGCTGGCGGCATTCCCGCAGATATGGTGCGCGCCTCGGACAGCGATCTGGTGAAGGCTTTCATGGGCGGTGATGTCGCGGCGATGAAGGATCGCTACCGCGAGGCTTCGCCGTTGCTACAGGTCAGCGCCGATGATCCTCCCGGATTTTTCTACCACGGCACCTGGGATCTGATCGTCTGGCCTGGTTACTCGGAACAAATGTACGCCGCCCTGGGCAAGGTGGGCGCGCCGTCCGAGCTGTTTCTGATTCACGGGCTCGGCCATATCGCGACGTTCGTGTTCGATGGTCGCGCAGTGAATGCGGCGCTGGATTTTCTTGATCGCCAGATGCCGGCGGCAGCCAGGGCCGCGCAACGCGACTAAGGTGTGCGCGCGACGGCCCAGGCCTCGATGCGTTGAGCGCCTGCGCGCCGGCAGGCGCGCGCCAGTTCATTGAACGTCGCGCCGGTTGTCATGACATCGTCGATCAGGGCGATGTGCATGCCGGACAGGTCCGCGTCGACCGTGAAGGCGCCGCGCATGTTGCGCCGGCGGGCGACCGCGCTCTGACCGATCTGGTCCTCGGTCTGCCGCAGGCGCCGCGCCAGGCCCGAATCCATTCGCAGTTTCAGCATGCTGGCCAGATGGCGACCGATCTCAGCCGCCTGGTTGTAGCCACGGCGCATCAACCGCCAGGGGTGCAAGGGGACGGGAATCAGCAGCGACGGCAGATCGTCATCGCGCGACTGCAGGGGCTGCAGCATCTGCGTTGCTAGCCAGTGTGCCTGGGCAAAATCGGCGTGGTACTTCAGCGCGTGAATTGCTTGCTGGACCGGCGCCTGCAGCCGGAATGCGGCGCGGCTGCTGTCGAATGCGGGCGGCTTTTGCAGGCATTGCGGGCACAGCTCGCTGGCCGCCAGCGGTAGCGCGCATTGCCGGCAGGCGTTCGAATTCCAGGGCAGGGCGGCGCTGCAATCGGCGCAGAGTTGTCCCTCATCCAACGCGACCGCGCAGCACCGGCAGCGCAGCGGCAGCAGGGTGTCGAGAAGCCCGCGGGCGAAGTTGTAAACCATGACGTCGGCAGTTTGGTTGACATCCCTGCGCAGGGCAATGCACATTGCGCGTCGCCAGCGGGCTCGAAGATGAGCCTAATTCTGTATTTAAATTATTTTATTCAATAAATAAGCACACCTGACGGGCGTGCTCCGGAGTCTGTGATGTCGCAAGCTGAAGTTCGCCACGACTGGACGCGCGCCGAGGTGCAGGCGCTGTTCGAACTGCCGTTCAACGATCTGCTGTTCCGCGCGCACACGCTGCATCGCGAACATCACAAGCCGAACACCGTGCAGCTGTCGACGCTGCTGTCGATCAAGACAGGGGCCTGTCCGGAAGACTGCTCGTATTGCCCGCAGTCGGTGCGCTTTGAAACCGGTTTGAAGAAAGATCCGCTGATGGAAGTCGATGCGGTCGTTGAAGCGGCGCGCGATGCCAAAGCCAACGGCGCGACGCGCTTCTGCATGGGCGCGGCCTGGCGTTCGCCGAAGGATCGCGATCTCGACAAGATCGAGGCGATGGTTCGTGAAGTGAAGTCGCTCGGCATGGAGAGCTGCATGACGCTCGGCATGCTCAAGGAGCATCAGGCGCAGCGTCTTGCCGACGCCGGTCTCGATTACTACAACCACAATCTCGATACCTCGCCCGAGTTCTACGGCAAGATCATCACGACGCGCACCTATCAGGATCGTCTCGACACGCTGGAGAACGTCCGCAAGGCCGGCATGAAGACCTGCTGCGGCGGCATCGTCGGCATGGGCGAGCAGGAAACCGATCGCGCCGAGCTGCTGCGCCAGCTGGCGACGCTGCCGGCGCATCCAGACAGCGTGCCGATCAACAACCTCGTGCAGGTCGAAGGTACGCCGCTCAAGGGCGCCGAAGAACTCAACCCGATCGAGTTCGTCCGCACGATCGCTGTGGCGCGCGTGCTGATGCCGAAGACCCAGGTGCGTCTGTCGGCAGGCCGCACGGCGATGACCGACGAGATGCAGGCGCTATGTTTCTTCGCCGGCGCCAACTCGATCTTCTACGGCGACAAGCTGCTGACGACGCATAATCCGCAGAACGAGAAGGATCGCGCGCTGCTCGCGCGCCTCGGCATTCAGGCCGAAGGCGGCAAGCCGGGCAATGTCCACGGTCCTGCGCATGAGCATGCGCACGAACACGAACACGAACACGAACACGCTGGCGCCTGTTGCCCGCCGCCTGCGCTTGCTGCCGCGCCGCTCGCGCAGGCGGCCTGCTGCAACGACTGATGGTCGCAACCGCGCCCGGCGCGGCGAGCCCGGAGCGGCGTCTCGACGACCGGCTGGGCGCGAAGCTTGAGCGACTGCGCGACGCGCAGCTGTATCGCGTGCGCCGCGAAGTCGATGGCGCGCACGCGGTTGCCATCACGGTCGATGGCCGCCAGTGCCTGAACTTCTGCAGCAACGACTATCTCGGCCTCGCGAGCGATCCGCGCATCGCCGCCGCCGCGAGCGCCGCGCTGGCGACGTCCGGCACCGGCAGCGGCGCTGCTGCCCTGGTCTCCGGCTACAACCGCGAACACCGCGCGCTGGAAGAAGCGCTCGCGGCATTCACCGGACGTCCGCGTGCCTTGCTGTTTTCCAGCGGCTGGGCGGTCAACCTCGGTGTGTTGCGTGCGCTGCTCGGCAAGGGCGACACGCTGATCGCCGATGAACTCAATCATGCGTCGCTCATCGACGGCGGGCGCCTTTGCGGCGCGAACTATCGGCGCGTTGCGCATGCGAGTGTCGACCATTACGCCGAAGCGCTCGCGCAGCCGCGCAGTGGCGAGACGCTGGTCGTCACCGACGGCGTGTTCAGCATGGACGGCGATATCGCGCCGCTGCCGGAATTGGCCGCGCTGTGTGCGGCGGGCGGCGCGAGTCTGATGATCGACGACGCGCACGGCTTCGGCGTGCTCGGTCGGCAGGGGCGTGGCGCCTTGGAAGCGGTCGGGCTTGGCAATGACGATGTGCCGGTCTACGTCGCCACCCTGGGTAAGTCGCTCGGTGCTGCCGGCGCCTTCGTGGCCGGCAGCGACAACCTGATCGAGTACCTGATCCAGCGCGCGCGCAGCTGGGTCTTCTCGACCGCGCCGCCGCCGTCCATCGCGGCCGCTGCACGCGCCGCGTTGGCGATCGTCGCCGGCGAAGAAGGTGCACAGCGCCGCGCGCGCCTGCAGCACAACATCCGGCGCTTGCGCAGTGCCTGCGCGCAGCTGGCGATTCCGCTCGGCGATTCGAACACCGCGATCCAGCCGCTGATCATCGGTCCGGAAGAGCCCACGCTCGCGCTGTCGCGCAAGCTGCTCGACGCCGGCATCTGGGTCGCGGCTATCCGTCCGCCGACGGTGCCGCTGGGGACTTCGCGTCTGCGCATCACGCTGTCTGCCGCGCACGACGACGAGCAGATCGATCGCCTCGTCGAGGCGCTTGCCGCGGCGCTGCGTGGCTAAGTCGGATTTCAATGCGGCTGCCGTCGCGAGCAGCACGCTGTTCGTGACCGGCACCGATACCGGCGTCGGCAAGACCCTGATCAGCTGCGCGTTGCTGCGGCAGGCGCGTGCGCGCGGATTCAGCGCAGCGGGATACAAACCGGTTGCTTCCGGCTGTGAGCGCAGCAGCGAGGGTTTGCGCAACGACGATGCGCGGGCCTTGCTCGCCGAATCGAGTCCGGGACTGGCGTATGCGGCGGTCAATCCGGTCGCGCTGGAGCCGGCCATTGCACCACACCTCGCCGCACGGCAGATCGGTCTTTCGATCGATCCGCTGATGCTGACCGGAGGGTACGTTGCACTTGCGCAGCAGCATCAACGCATCGTGGTCGAAGGTGCCGGCGGCTGGCGCGTGCCGCTGGGCGATCAGCTGGGTTTCGATGACTGGGTCGCCGCCCGCCAGTGGCCGGTGCTGCTGGTCGTCGGCATGCGTCTGGGCTGCATCAACCATGCCTTGCTGAGCGCGGATGCGATCCTGCGTCGTACGCGGCTCGCGGGCTGGGTCGCCAACGTCCTGCCGCCGCAGCAGGAGAACTGGCAGGACAACGTCGAGACGTTGAAGGCGCGGATGCCGGCACCCTTGTGCGGCATTGTGCCTGCAGGCGCGGATGTCAGCGCCGCCGCCGCGGCGCTGAGCGTTGCGGATTTCCTGTAGCGCTTACTTCGGTGCCGCGCCCGCAGCGGGCAGCTGCGGAATCATCACGAACTCTTCGCGCTTGTAGCCGGCAGCTTCCAGGCGCTTGAACATCGCCTCGAGCCGTTCCGCGTCGATCTGCGGCGTGCGTGCGTAGATCCAGCCTAGCCCGCGATCCGGATGGCCGACCAGCGCAGTCTGGTAGTCGGCATCGACGTAGAGGATGTTGAAGCCGAACCACAGCGGCCACAGGAACTGCGCACGCCAGGCGGCGCCGGTTTTCTTGTCGACCACTTCGGCAACGCCCTCGTTGCTCTCCAGCGGCGCGCTGAGTTCCTCGTCGCGATAGAAGTAGAGGTCCTGGATCCGACCGTCCTTGCGCGGGTGGTACTCGACGTAGGTGCCGACCTTGCCGCGCTCGAAGAAGTACGGAATGTTGGCGATCACATACCAGCGTCCGAGAAACCGTTCGACCTGCACGGGCGGGTCCGGCACCGGCAGTGGCTGCGTCGGCGCGCCGGCGCAGGCGCCGAGCACTGCGGTGGACAGCAGCAACGGCAACAGCCGAGTCCAGATCGAAACCCTGTTCGTCATTGATGCGCTCCTTGCCTGGCCATTCATCGAGGCGCCGATGGCGCCCGAAATTCTCAGGCCGCAACGATAGCGCAAGGGATTGCGCATCGCGTAGCGCGGAAGGCGCCTTATGAACGCAGCTGCGGCAGCGGCTCGCCGGCGGCGACAAACTGCAGCGCGACGCCGTTGTTGCAATAGCGCAGGCCGGTAGGCTGCGGGCCGTCATCGAATACATGTCCCTGGTGGCCGCCGCAGCGCGCACAGTGATACTCGGTGCGCGGGATGATCAGCTTGAAGTCGCGCTTCGTCGCGATGGCGCCGTCCAGCGGTTTCCAGAAGCTGGGCCAGCCGGTGCCGGAGTCGTATTTCGCCTTCGCGCTGAACAGCGGTTGCAGGCAGGCGGCGCAGAGGAAGCTGCCGTCGCGCTTCTCGCGATTGAGTGGACTGCTGCCGGCGCGTTCGGTGTCTTCGTTGAAGAGCACGCCGTAGGCCGCCTCGCTGACCAGCGGCTTCCAGTGGCCGGCCGGCAGTCCGAGCGCACCGAGCTTCTGTTCGCCGGCATGTGCCCAGCGAGGCGCGGCGAGGCCGAAGCCAGCGGCGGCGCCGAGGAGGGTGAGCAGTTGACGTCGGTTCATCGATCAGTCCTGGGGATTGCCAGCTGCAAAAGGTTCTGGCGTCAGACTCTATATGCAGTAATCCCGCGATTGGATGCGGGCGATCGGCGCCGTTCCCGTCACGGCCCAGAAAAATCCGGCGTCGCTACCCGAAATCGGCTTTGCGTGGCTTTCCAGCCATGGACTACAATTCCGCGGCTCTGACCGCCCCCTTTTGGCGGGTGCGTCGGGTCTCGTCGCCGGTCCAAGCTTCGCGTTGCAGCCAAGTACTTGTCTTGCCGCATGTTTTTGCGGCGGGGCCACTTTGCGATGCGACGTCGGCAAGGCGGTCTTGAGGATGCCGTGCAGCGCTGAAAAGCGCCGGGGCAGCGCAGCGGGGCAGGCTGGTGGTCAAGGCTTGACCAAATTGGAATGAGAGGATCGCGTGCGGTGGCTGGCGCGCGTTGGACTTTGCAGATACCTGCCGGCGGATCACGGGGCCGGTAGCGACGGGCAACTGCCCGTGTACGAGTTGCCTTTGGGAGATTGATGATGTCGATGAAGGGATGGCTGTCCAGGCTGGCGGCAGGTACCGGTGCAGCACTCGCGGCGATGGCTGCGCAGGCGTACACGGACACCAGCGGCGGCTACAACGTGCCGACCGGCGTGACCGAGATCAGCCGCGAAGTCCATGGCCTGCACATGGACATCTTCTGGATCTGCGTGGCGATCGCGGTGGTGGTGTTCGGCGTGATGATCTGGTCGATCATCTTCCATCGCCGTTCCAAGCACCCGAAGCCGGCCGACTTCCATGAGTCGACCCTGGTCGAAATCATCTGGACCACGCTGCCCTTCGTCATCCTGATCGCGATCGCGATTCCGGCCGCGAAGACGCTGATCCGCATGGAAGACACCCGCGGTGCCGACATGACCATCAAGATCACCGGCTACCAGTGGAAGTGGCAGTACGAATACATGGGCGAGGACGTCAGCTTCTTCTCGACGCTCTCCGCCGAATCGAACAAGGCGCGTCAGCTGAAGTCCGGCGTCGACGTGACCCAGGTGCCGAACTATCTGGTCGACGTCGACAATCCGCTGGTGCTGCCGGTCGGCAAGCGCATCCGCTTCCTGCTGACCTCGAACGACGTGATCCACGCCTGGTGGGTTGCCGAACTGGCGGTGAAGAAGGACGCGATCCCGGGCTACATCAACGAAATGTGGACCAAGATCGACCAGCCGGGCACCTACCGCGGCGTCTGCGCCGAACTCTGCGGCCGCGACCACGGCTACATGCCGATCGTCGTCAAGGCGCTGCCGGAAGCCGAATACAACGCCTGGCTTGCCCAGCAGAAGGGTGGCGAAGCCGCTCCGGCGACCGCTGCCGCCGCACCGGCTGCCGTTGAAGCCGCCGCTCCCGCCGAAGCTGCCCCGGCTGCCGCTGAAGAAGCCAAGCCGGCCGAAGCCGCCGCTGCCGGCCTCAGCAAGGAGGAGCTGATCGCCAAGGGCGAGACCGCCTACAAGGCCAACTGCGCCGCCTGCCACCAGGCCAACGGCGAAGGCCTGGCGCCGACGTTCCCGTCGCTGGTCAAGAGCCAGTGGGTCACGAACAGCGATCCGGCCCACCAGATCGATCAAGTGCTCAAGGGCAAGAATCTGATGCCGCCGCTGAGCCAGCTGTCAGATGTCGAAATCGCCGCGGCCATCACCTATACCCGCAACGCTTGGGGCCATAGCAGTGGTGTTGTTCAACCCGCCCAGGTCGCCGCTCGGCGCTGAAACAGCAGATTCCGGAGTTCATTCAAATGGCCCACACGCACGCACACGCCGACCACGCCGACCACGCTGACCACCACGGTCACGACGATCACCATGGCCCCGACAAGGGGATCATGCGCTGGATCAAGACGACCAACCACAAGGACCTGGGTACGCTGTACCTGTTCTTCTCGTTCACGATGTTCTTCATCGGCGGCCTGATGTCGCTGGTGATCCGTGCCGAGCTGTTCCATCCGGGCCTGCAGTTCGTCGATCCTGAGTTCTTCAACCAGATGACGACGATGCACGCGCTGGTGATGATCTTCGGCGGCGTCATGCCGGGCTTCGTCGGCCTTGCGAACTGGATGGTGCCGATGATGATCGGCTGCTCCGACCTCGCGCTGCCGCGCGTCAACAACTGGGGCTTCTGGATCCTGCCGTTCGCCTTCACGATGCTGATCGGTACGCTGCTGATGCCGGGCGGCGCGCCGGCCGGCGGCTGGACGATGTATCCGCCCCTCGTGCTGCAGACCGGCAATGCCTTCCCGTTCCTGATCTTCGCCGTGCACTTGATGGGTATCTCGTCGATCACCGGCGCGATCAACGTCGTCGTGACGATCCTCAACATGCGCACGCCGGGCATGTCGCTGCTGAAGATGCCGCTGTTCGTCTGGACCTGGCTGATCACGGCGTACCTGCTGATCGCGGTCATGCCGGTGCTCGCCGGCGCGGTGACGATGCTGCTGACCGACAAGTACTTCCACACCAGCTTCTTCTCGGCGGCGGGTGGCGGCGACCCGGTGATGTTCCAGCACATCTTCTGGTTCTTCGGTCACCCCGAGGTCTACATCATGATTCTGCCGGCGTTCGGTATCGTCAGCACGATCATCCCGACCTTCGCCCGCAAGTCGCTGTTCGGCTATGACTCGATGGTGTACGCCACCGCGTCGATTGCGTTCCTGTCGTTCATCGTCTGGGCGCACCACATGTTCACGGTCGGCATGCCGCTCGCCGGCGAGCTGTTCTTCATGTTCGCGACGATGCTGATCGCGGTGCCGACCGGCGTGAAGGTGTTCAACTGGGTTGCGACGATGTGGCGCGGCTCGATGACCTTCGAGACGCCGATGCTGTTCGCGCTCGGCTTTGTGTTCCTGTTCTCGATCGGCGGCTTCTCGGGTCTGATGCTCGCGATCACCCCGGTCGACTTCCAGTACCACGACACCTACTTCGTCGTTGCGCACTTCCACTACGTGCTGGTGCCGGGCGCGGTGTTCTCGATCATCGCCGCCGTGTACTACTGGATCCCGAAGTGGACCGGTCGCATGTACAACGAATTCCTCGGCAAGACCCACTTCTGGCTGTCGACGATCTTCATCAACCTGACGTTCTTCCCGCAGCACTTCTCGGGTTTGGCCGGCATGCAGCGCCGCGTTCCCGACTACGCGGTGCAGTTCACCGACTTCAACGTCTGGTCGACGGTCGGCGCGTTCGGCTTCTTCCTCGCGCAGTTCATCTTCATCTACAACATGCTCGCCAGCTGCTACGGCTGGGGCGGTCGCAAGCGCGATCTACCGAACCGTGTCTGGGAAGGCGCGCACGGTCTGGAATGGACGGTTGCCTCGCCGGCGCCGTACCACACCTTCGAAGATCCGCCGCCGCTGCCGGAGTCCGAGTCGACCGCGGTGCATGACGAGCACAAGAAGCACTAAGTTCTTTGCATGAGCGAAGCCATGAACGCACCCGCCAAGATTGACGAGCAGCAGCGCAGCCGCAACAACCGCATCCTGTTCGCGGTGCATGTGCTGCTGGCGTTCATCATTCTTGGCGGTTTCGTCTACAAGGTGACGCACTCGTGATCGGCCGCAGCAAGCTGCATCTGGTGCAGCTGCTGGCGCTGACGGCGGGGATGTTCGGCTTCGGCTTCGCGCTGGTGCCGCTGTACGAAATGATGTGCGAGGCCTTCGGCCTCAACGGCAAGGTCGCACTGGAGGCTGTTTCGGCAGAAGCCGCTGCGATGACGGTGGATACCAGCCGCACCGTGACGGTCGAGTTCACGACGACGGTCAACGGCGGCAGGAACTGGAAATTTCATCCGGAGCAGTCGAGTGTCGCGGTGCATCCGGGACAGATGACGACGGTGAATTTTTTCGCGACCAACACCGAAGGTCACGATCTGGTTGCACAGGCGGTTCCGCAGGTGGCGCCCTGGGATGCCGCGAAGTATCTGAAGAAGACCGAATGCTTCTGCTTCAACAACCAGACCTTCAAGGCTGGTGAGGAAAAGAAGATGCCGGTGGTGTTCACGATAGACCCGGAACTGCCGACGTTTATCGATCGCGTCACGTTGTCCTATACGTTTTTCGGCGTCTCGGACGTCGCCATGAAGCAGAATTGATTAAGGCTTTAGGAGCAGAAAATGGGTAGCCCCGCCGCTCATAGCAATGACCGCTACTTTGTCCCGGCCCCGAGCGTCTGGCCGTTCGCACTGACCGTCTTCCTGGTCGCGCTGCTGGTCGGCGTGTCCGGCTTCCTCGAGGACAACCACGTCGGCCCGGCGCCGATCTGGATCGGTGCGCTCGGTTCGTTCGTCATCATCTACCTGTGGTTCCGCGGCATTGCCCGCGAGAGCGAAGGCGGCCTCTACGGCGCGCAGGTCGATCGGACCTACCGCTGGGGCATGTCCTGGTTCATCTTCTCCGAGGTCATGTTCTTCGCCGCCTTCTTCGGCGCGCTGTTCTATGCCCGTGGCCTGTCGCTGCCCTGGCTCGCCGGTGAGGGCGCCAAGCTGTCGACCCATATCAACCTGTGGCCGGCCTTTGAAGCCGTGTGGCCGTCAAACGGTCCGGCGGCGCTCGGCGGCGACTTCGAAACCATCCCGGCGTTCAGCGTCCCGCTCGTCAACACGCTGCTGCTGCTGACCTCGGGCGTCACGATCACGCTTGCCCACCACGCCCTGAAAGAAGGCAAGCGCACGGCTTGCATCGTCTGGATGTGGGCCACCGTCGCCCTCGGCGCGACCTTCCTGTACTTCCAGGTCCATGAGTACATGGAGGCCTACAACGAGCTGAACCTGACCATGGGTTCGGGCATCTACGGTTCGACGTTCTTCATGCTCACCGGCTTCCACGGCATGCACGTGACGCTCGGTACGCTGATGCTGATCATCATCACGCTGCGTCTGATGAAGGGCCACTTCAAGCCGGAATCGCATTTCGGTTTCGAAGGCGTGGCCTGGTACTGGCACTTCGTGGACGTGGTCTGGATCGGCCTGTTCATCGTCGTCTACTGGATCTAAGCCAGGCAGACGAAAAAAGGCGGCCACTGGCCGCCTTTTTTATTGCCTCAATTTCGGCCTACGGTGCCGCTGAAGGCGTCGGCAGCGGTGTGCGCATCATCGCGTGAGGTTGGATCCAGCCCTGATGCCAGGACAGCAGCACGAACAGGATCAGCGTGATCGACAGCGCGACGCGAACCTTGAGCCCGGTCAGCGTGCGCTTGCGATCCGAACGGTCGCGGACCAGGAATACCATGCTGGTCATCAGCGAGGTCAGAATTGCAAGCAGAAGAACGACGATGATGACTTTGGCGAACATGCGGCAGCGGCGACAGGGCAGGAATTTGGGTGCATCATAGCCTCCGGGACGGGGCGGCGGCCGGTGAGAGCGCCGGTAACGTGTGCGAATCGGGGGATTTGAAATGAGCGACAAGGCATTCAAGCCGAACCTTTGGGCGGCGATCGGAACCTTGGTGATCTGCGGTCTGTTCTGCACGCTCGGCGCCTGGCAGCTGCAGCGCGGCATGGAAAAAGCCGAAATCATTCAGCGCTTCGACAAGGCAGCCGCCAAGACGCCGCGCGCGATTTCCGCCGGCAGCTGGGCTGAGGAAGGCGTGGTCGAGACCGCGCAGACCAGCGGCACCTACGAAGCGGAAAAGCAGTTGCTGCTCGATGGGCAAAGCCACGACAGCACGCCCGGTTATCGCGTCTGGACGCCGATGCGGCTCGCCGAGGGCGGCGGAATCCTGATGGTCGATCGCGGCTGGATTCCGGCCAGCGGCGACCGTTCGCAGCTGCCGCCGCTGCCGGCTCCGGCCGGTGTGCAGAACGTCAGCGGGTATTTCCGGACCTTCCCGGTGCCGGGCATGCGTACCGATGTGAACAATTGCGCCGAAGGTCCCTGGCCGCGCATCGTCCAGTATCCGACGATCGAGGATCTGCGCTGCCTGTATGGGCAGTCGACCACGGTCGGTTTGCTGCTGCTGTCGGCCGAAGCCGAGGGCGGCTTTGTGCGTGAGTGGTCGAGCGGGCCGGAGATGTCGCCGACCAAGCACTACGGTTATGCCGGGCAGTGGTTCCTGTTTGCAGTAGTATTGCTGGTGCTGTTCATACGCTTCAGTTTCAAACCTAAAACATGACTCAAACCCCTGGCCGCGGTCGCCTGCAGCTCGTGCTGCTGGCAGCCCTCTTCTTTGCGCCGCTGTTTGCCGCAATCGTCCTCTATTTCTTTGCGCCGGACTGGCGGCCTCAAGGGCACGTCAACTACGGCCAGCTGGTCGAGCCCGCGCGGCCGATTCCGACCGCGGAACTGTTCGATGTCGCGGGCCACAGCGCCGGTCCCGGCGCCCTGCGCGGCAAGTGGAGCTTCGTCTATCTGGGCAACGGCAGTTGCGACCCGACCTGCTCGGCGAAGCTGATCGAGATTCGCCAGATCCGCACCCTGCTCAACGAAAAGCGTCTGCGCGTGCAGCGCGTGTATATCGCGGCGACGCCAGCCGACGCTGCGGCGGCCGAGGCCGAGCTGAAGGCCAACCATCCCGATCTGGTCTTCCTGTCCGACACGGTCGAGGCGGACTACCGGCGCTTCTTCGGCGGCCAGGATGCGCAGGCGCTGTATCTGGTCGATCCCCTTGGCAACTGGCTGATGGTTTACCCGGCCGATGCCGAGTACAAGGGCATCCTCAAGGACATCAAGCGGCTGCTGCGCATCTCGCAGATCGGATAAAGCCGCGCTCGGCTAAAATGCGCGCGCGCTGAGGCCGCCCCTCCGCACCCTGCCGCTGCCGTCCCGGATGCCATGCCCCTGTTCCGTACTCTCAACCTGCTGACGCTGCTGCTGTGCTTCTGCGTCATTGTGTTCGGCGCCTACGTGCGTCTGTCCGACGCCGGCCTCGGCTGTCCCGACTGGCCGGGCTGCTATGGCCATCTGACGGTGCCCAGCGACGAGCAGCATGTCGCTGCTGCGAACGCCGCTTATCCCGAGCGTCCGGTCGAGGCGCACAAGGGCTGGAAGGAGATGATCCACCGCTATCTGGCATCGACGCTCGGCTTGCTGATCGTCGCGCTCGCGGTGCTGTCGCTGCGCCTGCGCAAGCAGGGCGTGCCGCGATTCCTGCCATGGCTGCTGGTTGCCATGGTGATCTTCCAGGGCATTCTCGGCATGTGGACGGTGACCTGGCAGCTCAAGCCGCTGGTGGTGACCGGGCATCTGCTCGGCGGCATGACGACGTTTGCGATGCTGCTGTGGCTGTACTGGTCGTCGCGCGCCGTCGCCGCGGCGAAGCCAGACACCCCAACCGTTTCGGAACGCGCTTATCGCAGCGAGCGTCACGCGTCGTTTGCCTTCCAGAACGATCTGCGCACCGACGCAGCCGACGATGTCGCCGCCGCGCCGCCGCGCATCCGTCTGTTCGCCACGCTGGGCCTGCTGTTGCTGGTGCTGCAGATCTTCCTCGGCGGCTGGACCAGCACCAACTACGCGGCGCTGGCCTGCCCGGATCTGCCGACCTGTCATGGCAGCTTCTGGCCGCAGACCGATATCCCGACTGCCTATACGCTGTGGCACGGGCTGGGCATCAACTACGAGTACGGCATTCTCGATGCGCGTGCGCGCGTGACGATTCACCACTTCCATCGCGTCGGTGCCGTCGTCGTGACCGTTGCGCTGCTGCTGCTTGGGATCTCTCTGCTGAAGCGCGGACAGTCGCGACGCTGGCGCCTGTTCGGCGTTGCCGTGATCGCGGCATTAGCGCTGCAGGTCACGATCGGCATCAGCGTCGTGTTCTTCCAGCTGCCGCTGCTGCTGGCTGCCGCGCACAACGCCGGAGCGGCCATCCTGCTCGCGGTGATGATCTCGCTGAACCATGCCGCATGGAGTCGACGCTGACGTGAGCAAGACCAAGACGCCAGGCGAGCAGCCCAGCTCATTGCTCAACGAGTACTACGAGCTGTGCAAGCCGCGCGTGGTCATGCTGATCGTGTTCACCGCGGTTGTCGGCATGTTCCTCGCGGTCCCCGGCCTGCCGCCGCTTGCTGCGCTGCTGTGGGGCACGCTCGGCATCGCCCTGCAGGCTGCTTCCGCAGCCGCGGTGAATCAGATCATTGATCGCAACATCGATGCGCGCATGGCGCGCACCTGCGGCCGTCCGCTGGTCACCGGGCGTTTGTCGATGACCGAATCGATTGCCTTCGCGACCCTCCTCGGGCTTGTCGGCTTTGCGGTGCTGTGGTTCCTCGTCAACCCGCTGACCGCGGTGCTGACGCAGTTCACGCTTATCGGCTATGCCGGCATCTATACGCTTTACCTGAAGCGTGCGACGCCGCAGAACATCGTCATCGGCGGCGCCGCCGGTGCAGCGCCGCCGGTACTCGGCTGGGTCGCCGTGACCGGCGAAATTCACGCCCATGCACTGATCCTGTTCGCGATCATCTTCATCTGGACGCCGCCGCATTTCTGGGCGCTGGCGATCGACCGTCGCGACGACTACGCGAAGGCCGATATCCCGATGCTGCCGGTCACGCACGGCATCGAGTTCACGCGCACGCAGGTGCTGCTGTACACCGTGCTGCTGACGGCCGTGACCGTGCTGCCGTTCGCGATGGGCATGTCCGGCTGGCTGTATCTGGTCGGCGCGCTGATCCTTGACGGTGTGTTCCTGTACTACGCACTGCGCCTGAAATGGTGGCCGGTTGCCGGCCTGCCGATGCGCACCTTCGGCTATTCGATTGTTTATCTGATGGGGATATTCACGCTGCTGCTGGTCGATCACTATGTCGCGCCGCTGATCGGTTTTTAATCGGGCAGCGCCCATGAAAAAGCCCGCTTGCGCGGGCTTTTTTGTTGCAGCGGCCAATCAGGCTTCGACTTCGATCGCCTTGCGCAGCTTCTTCATCGCGGCGGCTTCGATCTGGCGGATGCGTTCGGCAGACACGCCGTACTCGTCGGCGAGTTCCTGCAGACCGGTCTTCTCGCCGTCGCTGAGCCAGCGACGCTGAAGGATGTCGCGAGCGCGATCGTCGAGCGACAGCAGTGCCTCGCGCATCAGCGCTTCGCGCGAATCCTGCCACTCGGCCTGTTCGATATCGGCGATCTCGTCATGCCCGTCGCTGAGATAATCCTCAGGCATGTAGTGACCGTCGTCGTCGTCGCTCGGCGTCGCGCTGAACGACACGTCGTGGCCGCTGAGGCGGGCTTCCATCTGCAGCACTTCTTCCGGCTTGACCTTGAGATCGGCGGCGATGGCGTTGGCCTGCTCTAGGTTGAGCCAGCCGAGGCCGCGCTTGGCCGAGCGCAGGTTGAAGAACAGCTTGCGCTGCGCCTTGGTCGTCGCGATCTTCACGATGCGCCAGTTCTTCAGCACGTACTCGTGAATTTCCGCCTTGATCCAATGCACCGCGAAGGAAATCAGGCGCACGCCGACGCCGGGGTCGAAGCGCTTGACCGCCTTCATCAGGCCGATGTTGCCTTCCTGGATGAGGTCGGCCAGCGGCAGGCCGTAGCCCATGTAGCCACGGGCGATATGAACGACGTGGCGCAGGTTGGACAGCACCAGCTTCTGGGCGGCGCCCAGATCCTGCTCGGCCGTCAGCTTCTCGGCCAGCTCGCGCTCGGCATCGGCGTCCAGGGCGGGAATCTGATTGACGTGCGCGATGTAGGCATCCAGGTTTCCGGTGAGGGGAACCAGGCCCGTCGGCTGTCGCAGCGCCAAGCTCGTCGCGGTACTCATCTTTACGTCTCCCATGTGCAAAATATTAGCACTCGGGTAAATGGAGTGCTAAGTATTGCGCAAAGTTCCGTGCCGATGGGGCTTGCTTGAAACTGCCATAAGGATATGCCTGAACCTCCGCTATCCTTGTCCAGCAAACATAAATAAAACAATAAGTTGCTTTACTTGGGTTCGATCTGGGCGAGACGCCGGCTGACGGTCAGAAACGCCCCGGCCCAGCCGAGGACGATACCGGCGCCCACCAGGGACAAACCGTCCCGAAGACTCAGGCCGCTGATCCGGTAATCGCTGCCATAGAGAGCGGCCAGTTGGGCACTGGGTTCCGCCAGCATGCCGGTGCCGACGCCGACCAGAATCCAGGCCAGCACGCCACCGCCGAGACCGAACCAGAAGCCGCTGTAGAGGAAAGGCCGCCGCACGAAGCTGCCGGGCGCGCCGATCAGCTTCATGACCTCGATCTCCTCGCGCCGGCTTTCGATGTCGAGGCGGATCGTGTTGCCGATGATCACCATCACCGCGAGGCCGAGCAGCAGCGCGATGATGCCGACCGCGCGTTCGGCGATCGCCAGCAGGGCGTATAGGCGTTCCAGCCATTGCTGGTCGAGCTTCGCGAGTTCGACTTCGCTGAGCTTGGACAGACGGTCCAGCAAGGTCTGCACTTCTGCCTTGGACTGGCCGCGCTGCGGACTGACCGAAATCACCGCCGGCAGCGGATTGCCCTGCAGCAGATCCAATGCATCGCCGAAACCGGACAGCTCGCGGAATTCGGCGAGCGACTGTTCGCGCGAGATGAACTGGGTCCGCGCGACGCCCGGCTCGTTGCCGATGTCGCGCGCCAGCGCCGCGCCGCGTTCGGCCGACACCGTGTCCTTGAGGAACAGCGACAGCTGCAGCGACTCCTGCCAGGAGTAGCTGACCGTCGACAGATTGTTGACCGCGACATAAAGCCCGGCGGGTAACGCGAGCGCAATGCCGATGACCATCGCCGTCAGCATTGCCGCCAACGGCGTGCGCACGATCTTGCCGAGCGAGAACAGCAGCACGCGCAGATGCTCCTGCACCCAGCGCGTCAGCCAGTTCGGCCGGTCGAGCCCCGCTTCAACGAAGGCCATGCGGGTGGCCTCCCTTCAGGTGCGAGGCGGCGGTCGGGCGCTTGTCGGTGATGTGGCCGTGTTCGAGGTGAATGATCCGATGCGGCAGCGCATCGATCAGGTCGATCGCGTGCGTCGCGATCATCACGGTGACGCCGGCATCGTTGAAGCGCTGGAAGCCGCGCATGACCTCGAGCGCCATTTCCGGATCGAGATTGCCGGTCGGCTCGTCGGCGAGGATCAATGCCGGCTTGGTGACGATCGCGCGGGCGATGCCGACGCGCTGCTGCTCGCCGCCGGACAGCGTCAGCGGCAGCACGCGCTCCTTCTTCAGCAGGCCGACCGAGTCGAGGGCAGCGCGTACGCGACGGCCGACGTCCTCGTGCGAATAGCCGCGGATGACCAACGGCAGCGCGACGTTATCGAACACCGTGCGGTCGTGCAGCAGGTTGAAATTCTGGAACACCATGCCGATGCGCTGGCGAAACGCCGGCACGCGGCGCGGCTTGAGCGCCGACAGGTTCTGACCCATGACGAGAATCTGCCCGCGGTTGGCGCGGCACAGCACGGCGATCAGGCGCAGCAACGTGGTCTTGCCGGCGCCGCTGGGCCCGGTGACGTAGACCATCTCGCCCTGCGCGATCGAGAAGCCGACGTCGCTGAGGACGTCCTGGCCGCCGGGATAGCGGTAGCTGACCTGATCGAAGCGGATGAGCTCGGTCATCGCGCGCGCTCAGGTCCGCAGATGGATGTCGCCACAGCCTGACAGGTCACGAACGTCATCCCCCGATGAGTGCGTCTGCAAATGCTTCGGCGTCGAAGACCTGCAGATCTTCGACCGCTTCGCCGATGCCGATGAAGCGCACCGGCAGCGCCATGCGCCGCGCGATAGCCAGCAGGATACCGCCCTTGGCGGTGCCGTCCAACTTGGTGATCGCGATACCGGTCAGGCCGATGGCCTCGTGGAACTGTACGGCCTGCACCAGCGCATTGCCGCCGGTGGTCGCATCGACGACGAGCAGCACCTCATGCGGTGCGTAGGGATCATGCTTCTGGACGACACGCTTGATCTTGCGCAGCTCGTCCATCAGATGCGCCTGCGTATGCAGGCGCCCGGCGGTATCGGCGATGACGACGTCGATGCCGCGCGCCTTCGCCGACTGCACGGCGTCGAAGATCACGCTGGCGGAATCCGCGCCTTCGCCCTGCGACAGGATCGGCACGTCGGCGCGTTCGGACCAGGTGCGCAGCTGTTCGGTCGCGGCGGCGCGGAAGGTATCGCCGGCGGCGAGCAGCACGCTCTTGCCCTCGCGCTTGAGGCGCAGCGCCAGCTTGCCGATCGTCGTCGTCTTGCCGACGCCGTTCACGCCGGCAACGAACAGAATGTAGGGGCGGATGAAGTCGGGAATCTTCAGCGGCTTGGAGACCGGTGCCAGCAACTCCAGCAGCGCGGCCTTCAGCACGGCGCGCAGCTGCTGCGCATTGCGCACGCGGCCGGCGCCAACCTCCGACTGCAGGCGCTGCATCAGCCATGCGGTCGCTTCGACGCCAGCGTCCGCCATCAGCAGGCGCGTCTCGATCTCCTCCAGCGCATCGGGACCGAGCTGATCGCCGCGGAACAGCGTGCCGATGTCGCGCGTCAGCCAGGAGTCGCCCTTGTTCAGGCGAGCACGAAGTTTGCCAAGCATTCCGCTGTCGGACATGGAGCTACAGGACGTATGAGGCCGGGAAGATGAGGTCTGGGTGCTTTACGGTTGCACCGGCCGTGGTGCGAAGGATAACAGCCAGACCTCGCCGCGCCGGTTCCACTGGAGATTGGGCATCGCGGTCAGGGCCGTCTGCGGATCGGCGACCGGGGCAATGCCGATCGGATAACGGAACATCCGGTATACCGTGCGCGCCTCGACGCGGCTGATCGAGCCGAGCCATACGCGGCGGCCGTCATCAAGTTGCAGTCGCGTCGGCCACAGGCGCAGCAGCTCGGCGTGACTCTCGTCGCTGACATGGTAGAGACTCAGCGCCGGATGACGGCCGGCATGCACCTGCGGCAACACCGGCAGCTCGGCGACGCTGGTCGTGCCGGTCAGCCAGCGCAACGTATGAAGGGGGTTGAGGCTCGGCGGCGCAATCCAGCCTGCATCGAGCAGGCTCCTGGTGATTTCGTCGAGCGAGCCGGCCCATTGCACCGACAGCGGCTGCTTGTCGCGGCCGGCGATGTCGATGCGGCTGTGCGACATGTCGCGCCAGGCGCCGTCCATCCACTGCGCGG
Source organism: Fontimonas sp. FW305-C-3 (assembly GCF_058783185.1). Classification (NCBI taxonomy): domain Bacteria; kingdom Pseudomonadati; phylum Pseudomonadota; class Gammaproteobacteria; order Nevskiales; family Nevskiaceae; genus Fontimonas; species Fontimonas sp. FW305-C-3. The sequence goes on from NZ_JBYSYK010000001.1 coordinate 863,392, forward strand.
TGCTGATTTCGCGCGGCGGAGCCGCGCTTGCACGGCTGGGTTCCGGCACGGACCAGGCGAGACTCAACGACAGGACGAACACCGCAAGCAGCGGCAGCATCAGCTGGCGTCCCGGTAACAGCTCCTGTCCATGCCGGCGATAGCCGAGGCCGAGCAGCGCGGACCAGATCAGGCCGACGATGATCGAGAACACCGAGACGCTGGCCCATTGCACGCCGAGATAAAGCCGCGCCAGCAGGACCACGGTCAGGATGGTCACGGCGGCGGCGCGCAGCACGCTGCGCAGACGCGGCCTGCGATCGGGCGCCAGGAACATCGGCAGGAAGCTGTAGATCACCGTCGCAATCACCAGGTCGCGACCGATGTGGCCGTGCGGCGGCGTGGTGCCGAAGAAGGTGTAGGGCGCCGGCAGCGTCGGAACCAGGTACAGACCCAGCGACAGCAGCGCGCCGAAGGCAAGCGCGGCCGCCCAGTGCGCAGCGGCGCGTGTGCGGCGCAGGAACAGCAGATAGACCAGCATGACCAGCGACATCGGCCCGTAGACGGTCCAGTGGCCGAGCTGCAGCAGGTGATGCGCGAGTTCGAGGCCCCATGGCGTATGGAGATCGCGCATCCACTGGAAGATCGCGGCATCCAGTGCGGACGGATGTTCGTGCAACGCCGCGCCGGCCCATAGCCACAACCACAGCGCACTGATGACCAGCAACAGCAGCGCGAGGCCGGCCAATACCGGGGTTTCCGGCTGCTCCGGGTCGGCCAGCGCGGCGCCGAATTTGCCGAGGCGGCGATGGCGCCGGCTCCAGTCGAGCATCTGGCCAACCCAATCTTCGGCACGGTGCTGCACGGCGCGGCTGACGATGGCGGTCAGCCAGATCATGCAGGCGACGGTGACCAGCAGTGCGAGCAGCAACAAGGCGAGGCGGCCGGCGACTTCGGAGGCCAGACCCAGCGACGCACCGAATGCGACGCCCGGCAGGATGAAAGCGAAAGCCCACAGCGTCGCCGCGATGCTGTCGGCCACCAGAAAGCCGACAGTGCCCAGGCCCGAGGCGCCGCCGAGCGCCGGCACAATCGCGCGCATCGGCCCGAGGAAGCGCGCCATCGCGACGCTCATCGCGCCATAGCGGGCGAAGAACTTGCGGCCATTGGTCAGCAGATCGGGATAGCGGTTGAGCACGCGGTTGGCGAACAGGTGCTCGCCATAGCGCCGGCCCAGCCAGAACGACAGGCCGTCGCCGCCGACGGCACCGGCTGCGGCGGCAACGACCGCCTGCCACAGTTCGATCGATCCCAGCGCGACCAGTGCACCGCCGGCAAACAGCACGATGCCGGCCGGCACGAAGGCGCCGACGATGAAGATTGCATCGAGTAGCGCGGTCGCGAACAGCAGCAGCAGCGACCACTGCGGATGCAGCGTGATCCAGTCCAGGCAGGCCTGCAGCGCAGCGATCATGCGATCAGGGCGAAGGCTTCGCTGGCGGCGGCAAAGGTCAGGCGGATTTCCTCGGCGCCGTGCGCGGCGGAGACAAAGCCGGCTTCGAATGCCGACGGCGCGAGGTAGACGCCGCGATCGAGCATCGCGTGGAAGAAGCGGCCGAAGATCGCGGCGTCGCAACGCATCACTTCGGCGAAGGACTGCGGCGCGTCCGCGCGGGTGAAGTACAGGCCGAACATGCTGCCGACCTGCGTCGTCGTGAAACCGACGCCGGCCTGCGCCGCTGCGGTGCGCAGCCCGGCGAGCAATTCGGCGGTGGTCTTTTCCAGTGCCGCGTAGAGCGCGGGATTGTCGAGCTGACGCAGCAACGCGATGCCGGCCGACATGGCCAGCGGATTGCCGGACAGGGTGCCCGCCTGATAGACCGGACCGATCGGTGCGAGCTTGTTCATGATCGCGCGCCGGCCGCCGAAGGCCCCGACCGGCAGACCGCCGCCGATGATCTTGCCGAGTGTCGTCAGATCCGGCGTGACGCCGTACAGACCCGACGCGCCGCGCGGGCCGACGCGGAAGCCGGTCATCACTTCATCGAAAATCAGCACGCTGCCGTGCTCGTCGCAGAGGCTGCGCAGGCCTTCAAGAAAACCGGCGCTCGGCGGTACGCAGTTCATGTTGCCGGCGACCGGCTCGACGATGATCGCGGCGATCTGGTCGCGGTGTGCATCGAACAGTGCGCGCGCGGAATCCAGGTCGTTGAACTGCGCGGTCAGCGTGTACTTGGCGAGATCCGCGGGAACGCCCGGCGAAGTCGGCACGCCGAAGGTCAGCAGCCCCGAGCCGGCCTTGACCAGCAGCGCGTCGCCGTGGCCGTGGTAGCAGCCTTCGAATTTCAGGATGTAATCGCGACCGGTGTGGCCGCGGGCGAGGCGCAACGCCGACATCGTCGCTTCAGTGCCGCTGTTGCACATGCGCACCATGTCCATGCCTGGCACGCGCGCGCACAGCAGTTCCGCCATCTCGATCTCGAGCTCGGTCGGCGCGCCGTAGGACACGCCGATCTTCAGCTGCGCGCGCAGCGCCGCGGTGACCGCCTGCTGCTGGTGGCCGAGGATCATCGGTCCCCAGGACCCGACATAGTCGACGTAGCGCTTGCCGTCCGCGTCGGTCAGCCAGGCACCGTTCGCACCGGTGATGAAGCGCGGCGTGCCGCCCACTGCGCGAAACGCGCGCACCGGCGAATTTACGCCGCCGGGAATGGTCTGCTGCGCACGCGCAAATAGCTCTTCGGAACGCTGGCTCATCGTGGTGTTCTTTATGGGGCGCGGAAGATGACGGGAGTGAGACAAGGGTTCAGACAATGATCACGGCGCCCGCGTTCGCTCATTATGCCGACTCGAAGCAGCGGCCATACGCATGCACCGCGGCTGCCACGTCATGCACGGTATCGCCGGCATGGCCGAAAACGCCGCCGATCGCGGCGATCAGATCGGCACCGGCGGCAATCAGTTCCGCGGCGTTGGCAGGCGTGACGCCGCCGATGGCGCAGACCGGCACGGCCAGCGTTCTGCGCGCCGACTGCAAGGTCTGCAGATCGGCCGGCGGCGCATCCGGCTTGCTGCGGGAGACAAAGAAACGTCCGAAGGCGACATAGCTGGCGCCCGAGTCGATGGCGCCCTGGGCGCGTTCGACGGAGTTGCCGCAGGTGGCGCCGATCAGCGCGGCCGGGCCCAGCAGCGTGCGTGCCGCGTCGATGGCGCCGTCGCTATGGCCCAGATGCACGCCGGCGGCGCCGACCCGCGCCGCGAGCGCGCTGTCGTCGTTGATGATCAGCGGTGTGGCGAACTCGCGACACAATGCCAGCAACTCGCGCGCCTGCGCTTCGCGTTGCGCCGGCGGATTCCACTTGTCGCGATACTGCAGCAGCGCGATGCCGGCGCCCAGCGCAGCGCGCACCGCGGGCAGTAGGCGTTCGGGGGCGCGGACCAGATGTTCCGGCGTGATGGCGTACAGCCCGCGCAACGGCGGGGTTTGGAGGCTGCCGCTCATGCAATCGGGCGGGACTCGATACGCCCGGGAATCGCCCGGCCCTGGCCGACGCGCAGCGCGCGTTGCAGAGACGCCTGCACGTAACGCTGCGCATTGAGCACCGCGGTTTCATCGCGCTCGCCCAGCGCGAGCCGGGCGGCCAGTGTTGATGCCAGCGTGCAGCCGGCGCCGTGGAAGCCCATCGGAATACGCGCCCAGCGAAACACCTGCGGCGGCGCGTCCGCCCGGTACCAGCGGTTCTCGACCTCAGCAGTCTGCTCGTCGCCGCCGGTGATCAGCACCTGCGCGCAGCCGGTCGCCAGCAGGCCCTGGCCGGCCTCGTCGAGGGTCCGCGCCGCGGGTACCAGCGCGCGCGCCTCGGCGGCGTTGGGTGTGATGACGGTGGCGAGCGCGAGCAGGTGATCGAGCAGTGCGACCGTGGTTTCCGCGCTGGCCAGCGAGGCGCCGCCGCCGGCGCGCAGCACCGGGTCGATGACCACCGGCACGCGGCACTGCTCGATGATCCAGCGGATCGGCCGGACCTGTTCGGCACTACCCAGCAGGCCGAGCTTGATCGCGTGGATCGGACAGTCTTCGAGCAGGGTTTCGAGCTGTTCCTGCAGCAGGCTGGGCGCAATCGGTTTGACCCGCGACACGTTGCGGGTGTTCTGCGTCGTCAGGGACGTGATGACCCCCAGCGCATGTGCGCCCTGCGCCGCCACCGCTTCGATGTCGGCCTGGATGCCGGCGCCCCCTGAGGGATCGTGTCCGGAAATGCACAGAACCTGGGGGCGGCTGCCGGGGACAGCGGACGAATCGTGGCTGGAAATCATGGCGCGAATTGTACGGCGCACCGTGCGGCACGAGGTTGGCCTGGAGAATTTCTGCGGCTAGGGCGTGCTTGACTTTCGCGCGCAAGCATCATGCGGGTCCAGCGCTTATGCACAACGCTGGTGCGTGTACCTGCGGAATCCTTGCTGCAGCAATGTTTTTCCGAAGAAAGCTTGTACTCAGAGAATAATGCATTGATTTAAAACGATAAATCAGAGTGGTCACAAAACCGTAGAAACGCTGAAACCCGCGTCGTTGCTGGGTTTTGCCGGCCTCGAGGGCCTGCTGTGCACACAGTTATCCACAGTGATTGTGTGCAAGTTCGTCTTTCTCTTTTTAAAGCAGTGCTTAGAGGATTTACTTAATGTAGAAACTCGAAAATGGTAACGAACATTGTCCTATAAAAAATCACAGCTTTTGCGCAGCCTCTGCGCTCGCAATGGAGCAGGGAGGGCTTTTCGGGGCTTTTGATGCGTTTGCAGGCCTGCTTGGCCCTCAAGACGGCGGCGATCGATGCCGGTCGAGATTCCGGTGCAACTCGGCAACATGTCGATGCGCGCTGCTCGTTGCGCCGTCCACCTTGAGGGTCTGCGCTTTCGCGCGCCATGCCCCTGCAACCCTGGAGCAGGCGCCGCTGACGATGTATCGGTAGCTCCAGGCCGCGGCGAAGCCGCCGCAACCGGCGAACGCGCTGTCCAGATTCGCTTGGCGCCTTCGCTCAGGGCGTCGGCGAAGGCTCTGTCGGCGCGCTGCCCGGCAGCGGCGTGTTTTCATCGATCGGCACCGGCTTGGCGCTCCACTCGTCGCTGGACTTCAGCGCGCGCGTGCGCACATCAGCGTCGTCGCCCTTGGTGTTGATGCGATCGCCGACCGTCTTGCCGCTGTAGATTTCCGGTTCGGCTTCGGTCGGCTCCGCCGGTTCTTCGTCCAGCGGGTCGCCGATGTACACATCGTCGGAGTCCGGATCCAGTTCGGGCGGCAGCTCGGGCTCGGGATCGCCGGCCGGCATCTCGGTGCCCGGCGGCAGCGACGGATCGCCCTCGGTGATCGCGGGGCGGCGTCCGCCGGCGCCCATCTGACGCAGGATCCACTGGGCGCGCTTGCTGACATAGGGGCCGGGATTGGTGACATTCCAGCGCCGCGGGCTCGGCAGCACGGCGGCAAGTCGCGCGCACTGGTCGGCCGTCAGGTAGAGCGCCGGCTTGCCGAAGAAACGCTGCGCGGCGGCTTCGACGCCGTACACGCCGGGGCCGAATTCGGCGACGTTGAGATAGACCTCGAGAATGCGATCCTTCGACCACAGCGTCTCGATGACGACCGTCATGCCGGCTTCGATGCCCTTGCGGAAATAGCCGCCGCCCGACCACAGGAACAGGTTCTTCGCAGTCTGCTGGCTGATCGACGATGCGCCGCGCTTCTTGCTGCTGCGCTGGTTGTGCTCGCGCGCCTTGTCGATCGCTTCGAGATCGAAGCCGCGATGCTGGAAGAATTTCTGGTCCTCGGCGGCGACGACGGCTTTGCGCATCGCGGGCGCAATGAGCTCGGCCGGCACCCAGTCGTAATGCACCGGCTTGCTCGGGCTTTGCAACATGAATGCCGTTGTCGGCACGGGGGCCCAGCGCAGGATCAGCACCGGCACGATGATCAGCGCCAGCGGGATGACGATGATCCACAGCAGGATGCTGGCGAACGAGCGCGGCGGCCGCGGCGGCTTCGCTGCTTTCGCGGACTTCGGCGGTTTGGGCGGCTCCGGTGCCAGGAAGGATTCGGACTGCGGCTTGCGCTCGCGTTGAGGTGCGAACAGATCGGGCGCGCGCGGCGTCGTCGATGTCGGCTCAAGGCTGGGGGGCTGGCGCGGCGGTTGCGGATTCATCGGCGGTCGGGCGGTTCGGTCAACGAAAAAACGGGCAGGGACAAATTCCAGACGATGGCGGCGAGACGCAGCGTAACGATGATCAGCATACCGGTGCCGGCCGCCCAGGTGCGCGCGATGCCCGCATCCTGCAGCACAACGTAGGCCGAGCAGCCGGCAATCGCGGCGGTGGCGTAGATGTTGCCCTTGCGCAGGATCATCGGAATCTCTGCGCAAAGAACGTCGCGCAGCACGCCGCCGAAGACGCCGGTGATCGTGCCCATGACAACGGCGATCAGGTTTCCCGCGCCGCTCGATTCAGCGATCTGCGCTCCGGCCATGGCGAACAGCGCGAGCCCGAGTGCGTCGGCGAACTGCAGCGCCTTGTCGGGCGGCCGCCGGTAGCGCGTGTAGATCACCGTCAGCAGCGAGGCGACGATGATTGTGACCAGATAGCCCGGATCGGTGATCCAGAACACCGTGCGGTCGAGCAGCAGATCGCGCAGCGTGCCGCCGCCGGTCGCGGTGACGATGCCAATGACGACGACGCCGAGCAGATCCAGCGATTTGCGCCCGGCCGCCAGTGCGCCCGACACGCCGAACACGGCGACGCCGGCGTAGTCGAGCAGGTGCAGCAGCGTGGCGGGGCTCATCTGCATCGTAAAAAGCCAAGCTCCCTCAATTGATCTGCTGGCCGAGCATTCTGCCGTAGACCAGCAGCGTCGGCGCCTGGAAACAGAGCAGCAGCAGGTCGTAGAGATCCTGCCGGCGGGTCGGGTCTTCGACCGCGCGTGTCAGCAGCCACGACGCGAGCATCGCAATGGTGCTCAGCACGGCCAGCGTCATCCATTGCCCGGTGCTTGGCAGCAGCCGAGCGTGCACTTGCAGGGTCTGGGCGAGCCAGGAGAACAGCATGGCCACGCCGGCCATGCCCTGCAGCGGCAGCACGAGGCCGGCGAGCTTGCGCGCGCCGGGGATCGCCGGCAGCAGCAGGCCGGCGATGAACAGGACATTGATCAGATGATCGAAGCGTCCATCGACACCAAACACGATCTCCTGCAGCGGCGGCAGATCGGTGCGACCGAACAGGCTCGGGTAGGCGAGCAGCATCAACAGCATCAGCGCGAAGACCCGGCACAGCGGCAGCAGGAAAGACTCGACCCAGACCTGCGCGATATCGCTGTACGTCAGATGATGCAGGCGCTCCTCCAGCCAGAAGAGCGCGAAGGCCGCGCCGGCAAAGCAGGCGAGCGCGACGAGGATCACCTCAGTTTCCGCCGAGCTGCAGCGGCAGCGACAGGTTCTTCCACAGACGCAGCGTCGGCTCGGCCTGGTTCAGCGTGTAGAAGTGCAGGCCGGGCGCACCGCCGTCGAGCAGCGTGCGGCACAGGCGCGACACGACGTCGACGCCGAAATCCTGCAGCGCCTGCTTGTCGTCCTGGTACTGCTCGAGGCGCAGACGGATCCAGCGCGGAATCTCCGCGCCGCAGGCTGCCGAGAAGCGCGTCAGCTGGGCGTGATTGGTGATCGGCATGATGCCGGCGACGATCGGCACGCTGATGCCGGTTTTCGTGCAGCGCTCGACGAAATCGAAATAGCTGTCGGCGTTGTAGAAGTACTGCGTCACGGCGCCGTGCGCACCGGCCTCGACCTTGCGCTTGAAGGCCTCGAAATCGGCGTCGGGATTGGCAGCCTGCGGATGGGTTTCCGGATACGCCGCGACCTCGATCTTGAAATGATCGCCATGCGTTTCGCGGATGAACGACACCAGCTCGTTCGCGTAGCGCAGCTCGCCCGGCGCGCCGGTGCTGATCGCCGTCGCCGGCAGATCGCCGCGCAGCGTGACGATGCGGCGCACGCCGGCGTCGCGGTAGCGCTGCAGCAGCTCGGCGATCTTCGCCCGCGTCGAGCCGATGCAGGTCAGGTGCGGCGCGGCTTCGATGCCGGTGGTGCGCGCCGTCATCGAGACGGTTTCATAGGTGCCGTCCTGGTCCGAGCCGCCGGCGCCGTAAGTCACCGAGAAGAACGACGGCTGTGCCGCCGCCAGCTGGGCAACGATGGCGGGCAGCTTTTCGACGCCAGCGGGAGTGCGCGGCGGAAACAGTTCGAAGGAAAACGTGACGGTCTGAGCGTTCATGAAGTCCGGCCCGTGGCGCGGGCGAGTTCGTGCGGGCAGTGCGCACTGTTGAGCGTGATCCCGCCCTGCGCGTTGAGCGCGACGAGGCGGGCCTGATTGTTCTTGCGCGCCGTATTGTCGACGGCGAGCAGCGTTTGAAACACATTGAGGCCGGGCGGGCAGTGTGGCTCGGCCTCGACTTCGGTGTGAAAGAAGTAGGCGTCGCCGCAGTGCAGGCGCCAGCCGTCGCCATCCTTCGCGGCCACGCCGGTATGTCCGCGCGTGTGACCCTTGAGCGGCACGAGCAGGATTTCATCGTCGCCGTCGCCCAGCGCGCGCACCGCATCGAAGCCGTTCCAGCGTTCGCCGGCGGTCGTGTGGGTTTGCCATTTCGGCCCATGCGCCCACAGGCGAGCTTCGTAACGCTGCTTCTCGATCAGGGTCTCGGGTGACTGCGCCGCGGCGAGTTCGGGAGCGTGCACATGCACCGTGGCCTGCGCAAAGTCGGCGAGCGCGCCGGCGTGATCGAAATCCAGATGCGTCAGCACGATGTTGCGCACGTCGGCAGCAGCGAAACCCAACGCCTCGATCTGTGCCAGCGCGGTTTCCGCGTAGCTCAGCGTCGGGCGCATCAGTGCCTTGAGATGGCCATGCACCATGCCCGCAACCTGCGCGGTGCCGAGGCCGGTATCGACCAGCGTGAGCCCGTTGCGGCCTTCGATCAGCCAGCAATGGCAGACGATCCGTGCGGATTCGAGCCAGCCGCCTTCACCCTGCATCAGGCGTCGGCCATGCGGGCACATCGAGCCGCAGTTGAGGTGATGGATTTTCATCGCGGTCCTTCAAAAAAGGCGGCGGGAACCGATGCTCCCGCCGCCCTGATAGCACAGCTACATGCCGCTTAGTAGCGGTAGTGGTCCGGCTTGTACGGGCCTTCGACCGGCACGCCGAGGTATGCGGCCTGGTCGGCGGTCAGCTTGGTCAGCTTCACGCCGATCTGCGCCAGATGCAGCGCAGCCACTTCTTCGTCGAGCTTCTTCGGCAGACGGTAGACCGTCTTCTCGTATTTGTCCTTGTTCTTCCACAGGTCGATCTGCGCGAGCGTCTGGTTCGAGAACGAGTTGCTCATCACGAACGCCGGATGGCCGTTGGCGCAACCGAGGTTCACCAGGCGGCCTTCGGCGAGGATGTAGATGCTCTTGCCGTTGGCGAAGGTGTAGTGGTCGACCTGCGGCTTGATGTTCATCTTGACGACGCCTTCGGCGCTGTTCAGACGATCCATCTGGATCTCGTTGTCGAAGTGGCCGATGTTGCAGACCAGCGCGTTGTGCTTCATCGCCTTCATGTGCTCGAGGGTGATGATGTCCTTGTTGCCGGTCGTCGTGACGTAGATGTCGGCGAGGCCGAGCGTGTCTTCGACGGTGTCGACCTGGAAGCCTTCCATCGCCGCCTGCAGCGCGTTGATGGGGTCGATTTCCGTGACGATCACACGGGCGCCGAGGCCGCGCAGCGAGTGCGCCGAGCCCTTGCCGACGTCGCCGTAGCCGCAGACCACAGCAACCTTGCCGGCGATCATCAGATCGGTGGCGCGCTTGATACCGTCGGCCAGCGATTCGCGGCAGCCGTAGAGGTTGTCAAACTTGGACTTGGTGACCGAGTCGTTGACGTTGATGGCGGGCACCAGCAGCTTGCCGGCTTCCATCATCTGGTACAGGCGATGCACGCCCGTGGTCGTCTCCTCCGAGACGCCGCGCCAGTCCTTGACCACGCGGGTCCAGAAGCCCGGACGCTCCTTGGCGACGCGCTTGAGCAGATCCTTGATGACCTTGACTTCGTGGTTGTCGGACGGCGTGTTGACCCAGTCCGAACCGAGTTCCAGCTCGTAACCCTTGTGGATCAGCAGCGTGACGTCGCCGCCGTCGTCGACGACCAGCTCGGGGCCGGTCAGCGTGCCATCCGGCAGGGTGTGGGTGACGCTGTCCAGCGCCAGATCCCAGTACTCCTCGAGCGTCTCGCCCTTCCAGGCGAACACCGGCGTGCCGGCGGCGGCGACTGCGGCCGCGGCATCGTCGGAGGTCGAGAAGATGTTGCACGAGGCCCAACGCACCGAGGCGCCCAGCGCGCCGAGCGTCTCGAGCAGCACGGCGGTTTCCTTGGTCATGTGCAGCGAGCCGGTCAGGCGCACGCCCTTGAGCGGCTGCAGCGGCGCGTACTTGGCGCGGATGCTCATCAGGCCGGGCATTTCTTCTTCGGCCATGCGGATGCGCTTGCGGCCGAACTCGGCCAGCGAGATATCACGGACCTTGTAATCGGTCGTCGTCGGTTTCAGAACAGCGTTCATGCGATCGCTCCTAGTGTGAATGTCAGGAACGGGCGCCGTTGCAGATTGAACAACCAGCGAGCCTGGCCGTCCTGGATCGACGGTCGCAGCGCCCCTCGCGGGCTTTGACCTGATTATATCCGCTTATGCGGATATAGGGATATGCCTCAGGACGCCAGAAATTGACGCTTCGGCAGCTCGTTAACAATAATGATTCTCGATAACGGGCGTGGCGATCGTCCGCCCGTTTCGACCGCAACTTCAAGCGTCGCCGTCGCTGACACAATGGAGGTGCTTGAACGAGGCTGGAGCCGTTCAAAGCCAAGCAGGTCGAAGTCGGCGGCAAGTACGGCCAGCTCGGCGCGACATTGGCGCTGTTCCGCACTACGCAGTCGAGCTCACGCTTTGACGGCAGCACCGTGAACTCGGATGGTGAGCAGCGCAATCAGGGTGTCGAAGTCAGCGCCTCCGGTGAGCCCGTCGGCGGACTGCGCGTGCTGGGCGGCGTAACCCTGCTGGATGCTGAGCTGGTGAAGACCCAGGGCGGCACCAACGACGGCAATGAAGCCGTCGGCGTGCCGGAGTTGCAGGCCAATGTCGGAGTGGCGTTACGCTCTCGTTCGCGATGGACTTCTGATTCAGATGCGGATTCATGAAAGGCCGCCGTTATCGGCGGCTTTTTTGGACCGAATGAAGTTACGCGAAGGCAGGGCATCGCCCGCTGCACCGCCTGCATGCGACCATGGCGCCATGACTTTCCCGCCTACAGCCCGCCGCTGGTGCGGACTATGAGCGCCGCGACGCTCACCGAGCGCCTGCTGGCCGAGTTGATCCGTCAGCGCGAGGAAGCTGCCGGCCACCCGCCGTACACGCCGGAAGCCGATGCCGCAGCGCGTGGTGCGGGCGGCAGTTTGGCGCAGCGCATCGTGACCCGAGCGAGTGCGCTACCCGAAGCGCCTGCACTGCGTCTGGCGCTGCTGCGCTCGTTGCGCAGCGTACGGCTGGTGGCGTTCGTGCTGTTGCTGTTCAGCGTGCTGTCCGGCATCGCCGCGACATCGGCCGCACTGGCCGCCACGACGCCCGCCAGTTTGCCGCTGGTACTGGTCGCTCTGGTTGGCGCCAATCTGCTGACCTTGTTGCTGTGGCTGCTGCTGCAGCTGGGCTTCGCGCGTCTGGCGCCCGGCCTCGCCGCACACCTGCGCGATGCTTGGCGATGGCTGGCCCTGCGAATGTCGCGTCGCGGGCCGGGGGGCTTCGAGGCAGATGCGCATTCCTCCGCGCAAGCGATGGGCGAAGCCATGAGTCTGCTGGCCGGCGGCCGCATTGGCCGCTGGCTGCTGGCTGCGTTGGCTCACGGCGCCTGGCTGAGCTTCAGCCTCAGCGCACTGGCGACGCTGGCGGTGTTGCTGAGCGTTCGCGCCTACGAGTTGAGCTGGGCCACGACGCTGCTCAGTGCCGACACCGTTGCCCATGTCGCGCATCTTCTGTCGACAGTGCCAGCCGCGTTCGGTGTGCCGCTGGACGGCCTGCACGCCGACGCCATCGTCAGCGCCAGTGATCGCCAGCATTGGTCGCAGTGGCTGCTTGCGGCGGTGTTCGGCTACGCCGTCGTGCCGCGCGTGTTCGCGCTCATGGTCTGCCTGCTGTTGCTGCTGCGCGCGCTGGCCGCGTTGACGCCCGATCCGCGTCGGCCTGGCTATGCGCGACTGCGCCAACGCCTGATGCCTGAACACCGCGCGCTCGGGGTGATCGATGCCGCGCCAGCCACAGATCACGCAAAGGCTGAATCGCTGCCGCCGTCGCCAGCGAACTGGCCGCAAGGCCGGGTGCACGCAGGCTGGATTGATGGTCGCAGCGCGGCACCTCCGGCACCGGCTGGTGTCGAATGGATCTGGCTTGGCAATGCCGACGATGCGGCAACCCGCGCAGCGCAGCTTGAGGCTCTGCGGGAAGAGGCGGCGCAGGCGCTGGTGGTGCTGGTGCGTGCGACGATGTCGCCGGATCGTGGCGTCGAGCGTCATCTGACAGCGCTGCATGCCGCGGCCGAGGCGCCGACGTTCCTGGTGCTCACGGGCTACAGCCAACTCCATGCGCGCGGCACGCTGGAATGCGAACAGCGCCTGATCGACTGGCGCGCGCTCGCTGCGCGCGCTCAGGCGCAGGTGCTGACCTGGGACCCGCCGGCGGAGTCGTCATGAGAATCCCGCGATGAATGCAGCAGGCAAAGCGGTGCCGCCGAGCGGCCCGGTTCAGATCGCCGTGGTTGGTCATACCAACACCGGCAAGACCTCGCTGCTGCGCACGCTGACGCGCGATGCGGAGTTCGGTGAGGTCTCGCCGCGTTCGGCAACCACGCGCGATGTGCGCGGCGTTGCCTTGCTCGCCGAAGGGGCGGAGCGTCTTGCGCTCTACGACACGCCGGGGCTGGAAGACGCGAGCGGACTTACCGAGCTGATTGACGCGCAATATGCCGATGCCCCGGATCCGGTGGCGAGGATCGAAGCATTTCTCGCCGGCGATCACGGACAGGGTCGCTACGAGCAGGAAGCCAAGGTGTTGCGTCAGCTGTTGAGGAGCGACGCCGCGCTGTATGTGATCGACGCGCGTGAGCCGGTGCTGGCCAAGCACCGCGATGAGTTGCGACTGCTCGGCGCCTGTGGCCGCCCCTTGATGCCGGTACTCAACTTCATTGCCGACGCAGGAGCCGACGCAGCGCAGTGGAAGCAGCATCTGGCGCGAGTGGGCCTGCATGTGCTCGCTGAGTTCGACACGGTGGTGTTCGATTATGCGGCCGAGCGCCGGGTATTCGAGAAACTTGCGGTGTTGCTCGAAGCGCGCCGCAATGACATTGCCATCCTGCAACGAGAACGTCGCAACCAGCGCGAGGCGTTGATCGACGCCGCCTGCCGGCGCATTGCTGCGTTGCTGGTCGATGCCGCCGGTTTGCGCGTGCAGGCGGCGCTTGAAGCGCCGGTGGAAGCGCCTGCGGCCCAGCTGCGCGCGCGCATCGCCGCTGCCGAGCAGCGCTGCATAGATGATCTGCTCGAGCTGTTCCATTTTGACTTGCAGACCTGGCAGCCGCCGGCGCTGCCGCTTGAGCAGCGGCGTTGGGGGGCGGATTTGTTCGACCCGGAAACCCTGCGCCATTTCGGCGTCCGCGCCGGTTCCGCTGCCATTGCCGGCGGCGCCGCCGGTCTTGCCGTCGATGCCGCAGTCGGCGGCATGAGTCTGGGGGCGGCGACTTTGCTCGGTGCCACGCTGGGCGCCGGCTGGAGCGGCGTGCGCAGCTTCGGCCGGCCCTGGCTCGATCGGCTGCGGGGTTATCAGGAGCACGCGCTGGAAGAGGTCACCCTGGCTCTGCTCGCCGCGCGTCAGCTGCAATTGCTTAACGCACTGCTGCGCCGAGGGCACGCCAGTCGCGCACCGCTGCGTCCGGCTGATGCGCGAGGCGTCGTCCAGGGTTGGCCGTCGGCAGCATTGCGCAGCGCCGTGCTGCGTTGTCGAGCACAGCCGGAATGGTCGGCGCTCAACGACGCCGGCTCGACCGTCAGCGATGTGCCTGGTGCGGCAGCGGTCGTCGCTGCGCTGCGCGAGATGCTGGGCAGCGAATCCTGAGCTGACATTGCCTCGGCCCGGTACGGGCCGTCCTATAGAATCCAGCGACTATGCGCCGGCCCAATATTGTTCTGTTCATGACCGACCAGCAGCGATCCGACCAGCTCGGATTCGCCAGCGGTGGCTACTACCAGACGCCGACTCTCGATGCGCTCGCCCAACGCGGCGTCGTATTCGACAACGCCTATAGCGCAGCCACGGTCTGCGTGCCGGCGCGGACTTCGCTGCTCACAGGGCTGGCACCGCATCGCGCCGAGACGCAGGTCGGCATGTCGCTCAAGGAAGGGCATTGGACGATCGCGAGAGCCTTGCGCGCCGCCGGTTACGACACGGCGCTGATCGGCAAGATGCATCTCAATCCGATCCGTTCCGAGCATGGCTTCACGACCATGCGGACCTGCGAACATCTGCCGAGCTACGGCTGGAATCACGGTCGCAACGCGATTGACGACTACCACACCTGGCTGCTCTGGCAGGGCTACGCCGACTATCATGTGACGCATATGTTCGGGCCGAGCCTGACGAAGGAGGCGCGCGCATTTACCGCCGCCAACACGGCGGTGGCGTTTCCGCTGGAAGAGCGCTATCACCCGACGGGCTGGGTTCGCGATCAGACGGTCGAGTACCTGAAGAACCGATCGCAGGATCGGCCGCTGCTGTTGATCGTGTCCTTTCCGCACCCGCATGCGCCCTACGATCCGCCCGAGCCGTACGCGTCGATGTACGCGAACGACGAGGCCAGACTGCCGACCGGGGACTATCGCGAAACGGAAAACCTGGCGCCCTTCCTGCGCCGCTCCGAGTACAAGGGGCGCTTCCGTCCGCGGCTGGCGTCCGCTGTCGATCCGCAGGCGGTGCGGCGCACGCATGACCATATCCGCGCGTTGATCCATCAGATCGACCGCGCAATGGGTGAGATTCTTTCGCACGTCGATCTCGACGACAGCCTCGTCTTCTTCACGTCGGATCATGGCGACTACGGCGGCCATCGCGGTCTGCTTGGCAAGGTGCCTTGGGTGCCCTTCGACGATCTGGCGAAGGTCCCTTTCATCTGCGCCGGAAGCGGTGTGGCTGGACCGCGCCGCATCTCCGAGCCCACGCAGAGCTTCGATTGGGTTGCGACGGCGCTCAGCGCGGCAGGTGTTTCTGGCCATGCCGGGCTGGACTCCTTCGATCTATCTCCAACCTTGCGCGGAGATGCCCACGCGCGGGGCAGGGCGGTGTATTGCGGCGCCTCGATCGGCTATCCGTCGATTCGCCAGGGGCCGTACAAGTACATTCGTCATCCGCACAGCGATGCCGAAATGCTGTTTGACCTGGAAGCGGATCCCGGCGAAGTGCGCAACCTCGCCGCTGAGCCGAGCCTGAGCGGCGAACGCGCGGCGCTGCGGGATTTGCTGGACCGCCATCTCGCAGCAAGGCCGCCGGAATTGCCGACGAATCTTGGCGAGGGCTAGCGCTCGCTGACGAGCGCCCACAAAAAAGCCGTCTTGCGACGGCTTTTTTGCCGATGCGGAAAAGCTTACTTGAGCTTCTTCGCAGCGCTCTTCAGCAGCTCGGCCTTGTCGGTCTTTTCCCACGAGAACGCGGTGAAGGACTCGCCGTTGGCGAGCTTGACGTCGTAAGGCGCGCGGCCGAAGTGGCCGTAGCTGGCGGTGGCCTGGTACATCGGGTGGATCAGGTCGAGCATCTTGATGATGCCGCCCGGACGCAGGTCGAAGTTCTTGCGAACCAGCTGTTCCAGCGCGGCATCGCTGACGGTGCCGGTACCGAAGCTGGTGACGAAGATCGAGGTCGGTTCGGCAACGCCGATCGCGTAGCTGACCTGCACTTCGATGCGCTTCGCCAGACCCGCGGCGACGAGGTTCTTTGCGACGTAGCGCGCAGCGTACGCAGCGCTGCGATCAACCTTGGACGGATCCTTGCCGGAGAACGCGCCGCCACCGTGACGGGCCCAGCCGCCGTACGAGTCGACGATGATCTTGCGACCGGTCAGGCCGCAGTCGCCGACCGGGCCGCCGATGACGAAGTTGCCGGTCGGGTTGATGTGGAACTTGGTGGTCTTGGTGATCCACTTCGCCGGGATCACTGGCTTGATGATGGATTCCATCACCGCTTCGCGCAGATCCTTGAGCTTGATGTCCGGCGAGTGCTGGGTCGACAGCACGACGGCATCGACGCCGACCGCGACGTTGTTCTCGTAGCGCAGCGTGACCTGCGACTTCGCATCCGGACGCAGCCAGGGCAGGCCGCCCTTCTTGGCCTTGCGGATCTTGGCCTGCTGCTCGACGAGGCGATGGCTGTAGTAGATCGGCGCCGGCATCAGTTCCTTGGTCTCGTCGCAGGCGTAGCCGAACATCAGGCCCTGGTCGCCGGCGCCGATGTCTTCGGCAGCCTTTTCCTTCTTCTTCGTGCCGTCGACGCCCATCGCGATGTCGGGCGACTGCTTGCCGATGATGTTGAGGATGCCGCAGGTGGCGCCGTCGAAGCCGACGTCGCTGTTGTCGTAGCCGATGTCGACAATCACCTTGCGGACCAGCTGCTCGAGGTCGACCCAGGCATTCGTCGTGATTTCGCCGGCGACGATCGCAACGCCGGTCTTCACCATGGTTTCGCAGGCAACGCGGGCCTTCTTGTCCTGCGCGATGATCGCGTCGAGAACGGCGTCGGAAATCTGGTCGGCAACCTTGTCCGGATGGCCTTCGGAAACGGACTCGGAGGTAAACAGGTACTGGCTCACGGCGTGGCCCTCAAGATGGACGAAACAAGGATTGGACGGGGGACGGGCAGCTTAAAGGGCAGGGGCGCCGCCCGCTTGGCGGGTAAGCACCTATCTGTCCATACGGATAGACGGATATTGTAAACAAGCTGGTCCCGGACAGCCAGCGGCCGGGTGCCACGGCGGACCTGCCCGACTACACTGCTCCGATCTACCCGACGGCAGACACTCATGGCTCTGATGGCTTCAAAGATGGTCGCCCTTGGCACGATGGCGCCGGATTTCACCCTCCCCGACGTCGTCAGCGGTCACAGCATCAGCTTGGTGCAGCTGGCGGTGGATAAGCCGCTGGTCTTGATGTTCATCTGCAATCATTGCCCTTATGTGAAGCACATCAATGCCGAATTGGTGCGTCTGGCCAAGGCCTACCAGCCGCGCGGCGTCGGGTTTGTGGCCATCTCCAGCAATGACGCGGTCCGCTATCCGGAAGACGGTCCGGAGCACATGCTTGAGGTTGCGTTGGAGCTGCAGTACCCCTTTCCCTATCTGTACGACCGGACCCAGGCCGTTGCCAAGGACTACGAAGCGTCCTGCACGCCGGACTTTTACCTGTTCGACGGCCTGCACCAGCTGCGCTACCGCGGCCGCTTCGATGGCGCGACCCCGGGCAACGACGTGCCGGTGACCGGCGAAGATCTGCGTGCGGCGCTCGATGCCCTGCTGGGCGGCGATCTGCCCAACAAGAAGCAGCG
Source organism: Fontimonas sp. FW305-C-3 (assembly GCF_058783185.1). Taxonomy (NCBI): domain Bacteria; kingdom Pseudomonadati; phylum Pseudomonadota; class Gammaproteobacteria; order Nevskiales; family Nevskiaceae; genus Fontimonas; species Fontimonas sp. FW305-C-3. The sequence continues at coordinate 881,057 of NZ_JBYSYK010000001.1, forward strand.
GCCAAGCATGGGCTGCGGCATCAAATGGGCCTGACCCCTTGGACTCGCACTGGTTGCTGACCGATTCGTTCTGGCTGCGTTTCCTCGCCGCGCTGGCGATGGTGGCGCCGGCAATTCTGATCCTGTTTTCGCGGCGCGCTTCGCGGATCAAACGCCTGCTGTGGGCTGCGTCCACCCAGCTGCAGTGGGGGTTCATCGCGGCGTTCGTCTGGATCTGGCAGCAGCGCTACGACGAACTCAGGGAAGCCTTGCCTCTGGGCGAGGCGATGGGCTGGTGGATGCTGGCTTTCCCTTGGGCCGTGTATCTGCTCTATCGGGCAACCCGGACACACTTTTCCGGCGAGCAAGGCGAGCCGTAACGCCAGTCAGGCCCTACAGAATAACTACAGCGCTGCGTAGGTCATCGTGCTGTAATAAACGCTGAAAAAACGGCAGGCATCGGACATGAATCCGGCGCCGGACTCGGAACAGCGATCTGGGGGATCAGATGAAAAGCAGGCATTCCTTGCAGCTTCTGGCTGCGGCGGCATTCAGTGCATTGGCGCTGGCAGGCTGCGGCAGCAGCGAGCCGGTCAACGGCAGTGCAGGTGGCGGCGGTAGCGGCACGACCAGCAACCCGGTCGACGCCGATTTCCATACGTTGAAGACACCGGCCCTCGCGAGCGGCGAGTTCGAGATCATCACGCTCTCGACGCTGCCGGACACTGTGACCGATGGAGACGTCCTCGTCGCGCTGCGCGGCCTTTCCGACAGCGACAGCTACGCGGTGACGCGCAACGGCGTCGATATCAGCGCCGTCTTCCAGCGCGTCGAAGGCGGGGATATCCGCGGTCTGGTGACCGGCCTGAGGCTGGGTCGCAACCAGCTCTCCGCGACGGTGACGGGCGATGCGGGCGTGCGCACGGCCAATCTCGCGGTCACCAATTACCCGATTTCCGGTCCGGTGATCTCTGGTCCGCACCAGACGCCGTTCATTTGCCGCAGCGTCGATGCAGGGCTGGGCGAGCCGCTCGACGAGAACTGCACATTCGAGACGCAGTACAAGTGGTACTACCGCTCGCTGCAGACGCTTGGTTTCGTCGAGCTTGCGGATCCCTACGCGCCGTATCCGTCAGACGTGATCATGACGGAGACCAAGGACGGTCGCGCCGTGCCGTTCGTCGTGCGCGTGGAGTCCGCGACGATCAACCGCGGCATCGCGCGCATGTCGGTGCTGGACGACCCGGCCGCCCGCGGTCCGGATGCGCCGTTTGCGGCGACGCAGTGGGATCGCAGCGTGTACTACGTCTTCGGCGAGTCCTGCGGCGTCGGTTACCAGCAGGGCAAGAGCGATCCGAACATCGTGCTTGGTGCGCTGGAACTCGCGGAATTCTCGGCCGACAACCTGCTGGTCAACCTGGTCGGCATCGCCGATCGTCTCGGCAAGGGCGATCTGATCGTCCACAATACGCTCAGCGCCTACGGCAATCACTGCAATCCGATGATCAGCATGGAAACCACCATGCTGACCAAGGAATACATCACCGATCACTACGGGCCGGTGCGTTTCGTCATTGGCACCAACGGCTCCGGCGCCGCGCTGCAGCAGTACAACGCCGCCAACAGCGCGCCGGGCCTGCTCGACGGTGCGATGCCGACCGCCTCCTTCGCGGACATCCTGACGACGGCGATGACAGTGGCGGACTGCGGCCTGCTGCAGCACTACTACGAGAACAGCCCGCTCAACTGGAGCGTCGGCAAGCGGGCGGCGGTCAACGGCCATAACCTCCTGGTTGGCAACCCGCTCAACGCGATCTGCCAGTCCTGGGTCGATGCCTTCCTCGATCTGCTGAACCCGGAAGTTGGCTGTGGCGCCGTCCCCGAAGAGATGCGCTACCGCGGTCCGGAAACGACCGACGAACGCGGCCCGAATCTGAAGGGTGTGCGCTGCACGGTGCAGGACGCCAACATCAACATCTTCGGCAAGGACAGCCGCACCGGCTTTGCGAAGCGGCCGCTCGACAACACCGGCGTGCAGTATGGCCTCGACGCTCTGCGTAGCGGCGAGATCAGCGCCGAGGAATTTCTTGACGTCAATCGCAACATCGGCGGCTTCAGCATCGACGGCAAGTACATCAACGAACGCATGCGCATGGACAGCGAACTGGCGCGCGTCGGCTACCTGATCGGCGGTGTGCTCGGTCGCGGTGCGCTCGCCGAGACGCCGGTGCTCGACCACGCGCCGTACCTCGACCTGATCCCGGTCGCCAACATCCATGAGGCGGTACGCCCCTTCATCATTCGCTCGCGCCTGGAGCAGCACAGTGGGCAGAAGGACACGCAGGGCCTGTGGCGCGGCGTCGTGACCCAGGCCGACGGCTATCCGGTCATGGAGCAGTGGCTGGAAAGTCTGGAGGCCATCCAGCCCGAGTACGGCGGCGACCATACGCAGGCCGTGATTGCCGCCAAGCCTGCGGCTGCAGCGGACCGCTGCGTCTTCGGCACCATCGGCGGCCGTCTGGAGCTGCCCGATGCCATCCTGCTGCCGCTGGGTCTCGCCCAGCTGCCGTTGCTGCCCCAGCTGGGCCCGCTCTACGACGCTTTCCCGGCCTTCGACATCGATGTGCCGCTGCGCGTTGACCTGCCCGAGTTCTATAACAACGACGGCAGCGGTATTGGCGTCTGCTCGCTGGCGCTGCCGGTTACCCGCACGCCGCGCATGGTCGCCGGCATGCCGATGACCGACGACAACATCCGTTGCCAGCTGCGCCCGATCGATCCGGCCGAATACGCCGGCGCGCTCAACGAAGGGCAGCTGGCCGCGCTGGCCGAAATCTTCCCGGACGGCGTCTGCGACTACAGCAAGCCGGCCGCCGAGGACGTCGAGCACAGCCTGATCTGGCCCAGCATCGGCGGAGAGCGCCGCCGCGAACCTTTCGAGCTGAAGTGGCGTGTCGCCCGGTCGCAAGCCGCGGCTCGGTAAGGGTTGCGTGCCTGCCCATGCTTCAAGCTGGCGCAGGCACGATCCTTGCGAATGCACTGTCGTGGTACTTGGGTGGTCGATGCTTTGGCGGGCAGCCGCAGGGGCCTCAAACAGGGGGTATGCGCAAGGGCGGATGTGCGCCAGTGCGCATCAACTTCACAAACGACACGAGATGTGCTTGACAGCAAAACAGTGCCAGCGTACTTTCCAGCCCGGCGCTTGCCGCATTCGTCGCGGGGCCTCGATGCATGGTTCTGAAAAGCTGTCTCGCAGGGAGGGGTAGACGCAACGTTTTAAGACAGATGCAAGCTTCCGGCATTACGGGATTTCTATCCGTGTGGATAGCAGTCTCTGCGTTTCGGTGGTAAAATTCGCTGTGGATGCTCTGTAAGCGGTTACCCTGGCACCTGCGGCTAGTTGGAACGATCATCCAGGCTCATCAACCTTTGGGAGTTACTAAGTCATGAGATTTCTTCGCAGCACAGCAGCAGTAGCTGCCGTCGCGGGTGCGCTCTTCTCGCACAACGCCTCGGCAGTGAATCTGTCGACGGATGGCATCGGCGAAGTCGCCATTGCCCCGTATTACACCAGCCGTGACGGCTGGCAGACGCTGATCAATCTGGTTAACACCCAGAACGTTCCGGTCGTCGTCAAGGTCCGCTTCCACGAAGCCCTGAACAGCCGCGACGTGTTCGACTTCACGGTTGCCCTGTCGGCCCTCGACACCTTCGTCGGCGTCGTCCGTGAAAACGCGAACGGCACCCCGGAATTCGTCAACGTTGACTCGCCGAACAACGACGGCCTGATCACCTGCACCATCCCGAACATCGCTGCCGGCCAGGCCGTCTCGATGGGCGGTGGCGTCGGTGGCTTCAGCGGCCTCGACTATGCTGGCGACAGCAACGATGACGGCGGTATCCAGACCGTTGACCGTCTCAAGGAAGGCTACATCGAGTTCATCGTCGAAGGTTATGCTGACGACACTCTGAACGACTTCGCAGATGCGGCCGCCTACAACGCTGCTGGCATTACCGCTCGCCGCGCCAACGACGTTGGTTACGCCATCGAAAATCACGACTGCCCGACGGTTCGTTCGGCATTCCTCGATGCCAACATCGCGAACACCGCACGTCAGTTCGGTGAGCCGATCAACGCGCTGAAGTTCAACTTCGCCCTGCTCAACATCGACAAGGGCGTGGAAGTCGGCTACTCGGCAACGACCTGGGCTAACTTCTACAACCCGGGCAATGGTACGGGCACGTTCCCGAACCAGCTCCAGGGTCTGGTCCAGCCGTTCGATGACGATCTCTGCACGCTGCATCGCGGCATTGAGCGTGATTCCGACCTTCTGGGTACGGGCACGCTGACCAACTGGTGCCCGGATGGTGAATCGGGTGACGATTGCAACGCTGGTGATGATCCGGTCGCAGGTCTTGGCGTCGCTGGCGGCAGCTGCCGCAACCTGATCACCGCTCAGCAGCCGGATGCCTTCTTGGAACCGACGCTGAACGATGCCTACCCGGCCGTTGCCAATGGCTGGTATGACCCGCAGGACATTTCGGCCAGCGTCAACCCGATCGTTCCGAACTGGCGCTTCGCCCAGTACGGCAACACCACGGAAGGTCTGCGCGGCGTAGATGCCCTCAGCCTGACGATTCAGCGTTCGGCCATCATCAACGACTGGTCGGTCAACCCGGCTCTGGGCGTGTCGACGGATTGGGTTGTGACCCAGCCGACGAAGGCGTTCTACGTCGATCAGGGTGTTGGCGCTCAGTTCCAGGTCATCACGAAGGACGTTGCCCCGGGTGCGCTGGACATCAACATCATCCCGGTCAAGGGTCGTGATGAGGCTGTCTACGGCGTTGCTGACGACACCGGCGACAACGGCGTCGACTTCGATACCGATGCTAACGTTGATAACGTTCCGTACGCTCCGTACCAGACGCGCTTTGCGCAGACCACGCCGAACAGCCGCCCGACGGCCAAGGCTTGCAACCAGGTTGCTTTCGACCTGCGTGACCGCGCTGAGCAGGGCAACGAAGGTGCAGACGAGGAAGAGCCGGTGTTCTCGCCGAGCCTGCCGGTCCCGACCGTTGTTGACCAGCTCTGCTACGAAACGACCGTCATCAACTTCGAAGATCGCGCGGGCAACATCCCGACGGTCCTCGGCGATGCGCTGAACCGCCTGGTCGTGCCGACCAAGAACCTGATCACGACCGACGCGAAGGGTCAGACCTTCGGCTGGATGTCGCTGAACCTCGACACCTTCTCGGGTGCGGTTCTCGGCCTCGGCAACGCGCCGGATCCGTCGGTCATCGGTCTGCGTGGTCTGCCGGTCATCGGCGTGAACTTCAAGTCGCTCGTCCTGCCGGACAACGCGCAGAAGAACTACGCTGCTGCCGCCGATCACTCGTACGCTCGTACGATCCAGCAGTAAGCTGAAGCTGCTGTGTGCCCCTCGGGGCGCACCAGTGAGAGTCAAGAACATGCCCCGGGAAACCGGGGCATGTTTTTTATGGGCCGTTTTTTGTGGAACGAATCTCATGGCGAGCGTTCTACTTGTTGTCCCGAGGAGGCGTTTGCTAGTGTGCCGCCTCGGTTTTTCCGCCACTTTTGTTATTGACTCGATGAAACCTCAGAAATCTCATTCGCGGACCGGCAGCATTGTTCAGTGTGTTGTTGCCGTAGCAACCGGACTCACCCTTTCCGCCTGTGCGGGAATGTCACCTAAAAGTGATGTCGTGGTGAGCCAGTCGAAAGGATTGACCATGGAACAAGGCGAATACGCATTGTTCCTCCAGACCAAAACGCCTCAGGATTTGCTCGAGCTAAAGGCAGATCCGGGCAAGCGCTTGGATTTGGCAATGAATCTGCACGCCACTTCCGAGCTGACCGAACAGGCCGTTGCGGAAGGGCTCGAAAAGGATCCGGTGGTCGCAGCTACCTTGGTTGAAGCCCGGCGCCGGGTTCTGACCACCGCACTGATGGAGCGGGTCGGCAGCGCGGTCGAAGCGCCGGATGCCGAAACCCTAAAGACCCTCGCGCAAGAGCGCTACGAACGCGACAAAAAGAAGCTGGTCACGCCGGAGCGTCGTCGCCTGGCTCATGTGCTCCTGACCAAGATGCAAGGCTGTCCTTGCAAGGTGAAGCTCCTCCCGGAGCGCGTCGAGGACGCCTTGAAGACGCTCAGGTCGGGAAGCGATTTCGCAAAGTTTGCGCGTGAAAATTCGCAGGACCAGGGCAGCGCCAAGAAGGGAGGCGATCTGGGCTGGGTGGTTCGTGATGGCAAACTTGTGCGCGACTTCGAGGATGCCGGCTTTGCGCTGAAGGCTGTCGGCGATATTAGTGAGCCGGTGACTACGGAATATGGAGTGCACCTGATCAAGCTGACAGGACTGGAGCCGTCCCGGCAATTGAACTACGAGGAAGTCGAGGAGCAGCTGAAAGCCAAGATCGTCGCGGAGATGCGTTTCAGCGCCCTGCAGACTCGCCGTGGTCTGGCCTATCCGGATCCGGACACGGTGAATGTCGACGAGATCGGCAAGCTGGTGCAGCAGCGCATTGATGAATTGGCGCCGACCGGCGTCTTCAAGCCCGTTGGACCCACGCCTGGGCGTGTGATGGAGACGCCGGCTGGTGCGGCCTCTGCCGCGCCAAGTCCTGAGGCAGCTCCCAACCCCGAGCCCACTCCGCAGCCATGACGTTGGTGGTGCGTCAGGAACCGGCAGCCTCCCCGACTGTCTGACTACTTTCAAGCTGCAGTCCCCCTGCCCCAGAAATCCGAACAGACGAGAATTGAAACATGCTGAAGCTGTCCTCTTTCACCCGACGCCTTCAAGTCACTGCTGCGCTATCGATCCTGGCGCTTGGAGCCGTCATTGGCACGTCGACCGCTGCCAACGCTGCGCCAAGCCCGGCGCCGAAAGCGACGCCGGCCGGGAAGAAAAGTAGCGGTCCTGTCGACGATGTCGGTATGTATACCCTGCCGATCTCGACCGATACCTCCAAGAAAATCGACGAGTCGACGCTGAGTCCAGAGCAGAAAGCAGTGCTGAAGCGCTCGCAGGAACGCTGGCTGGGCTTGATCGAATTCGATCTCCCTAAGGTCTATTCGTTTGCGACGCCTGCGTATCGGAAGACGCACGACCAGCGACATCTGAATGGTCAGTATGCGATGCAGATTTCGCGCAATCGGGCAGAAGCCCAGGAAATCAAGATTGCCGCAGATGATCCGAACACAGCCAAGGTAACGACGCTGCTTTTCATCACGAGCCGGGCGCTGGCAGGCGCTGCAGGCATCGAGCTGTCCAGCTGGCAGCACGAAACCTGGGTCAAGGTCGACGGCCAGTGGTGGTTCGTCGAGCCGAAGTAAGTTTCTCCGGCTTTGATGGATAATGTGGCCCCGGTTTCCGGGGCCATTTCGTTTATTGAGCCTGCTTCCATGGAAAAGCACATCAACAAGTACTACGACGCGAGCAAGGCGCATGAGGCCGTGCAAAAGGGCCAGCACCGCGCCTGGGTCGGTGGAATGTGGGACGAGATCGGCAAGCTGCAGCTGGATTTCCTGTTGCGGCAGGGCCTGCCGCGCGGCGCGGCCTTTGTCGATGTTGGCTGCGGCTGTTTCCGCGCTGGCGTTCACCTGGTGAACTATCTCGATAGCGCGGGCTATTACGGCATCGACATTTCGCAGGAGCTGCTGGATACCGGCTATGAACGGGAAATCATTCCGGCCGGCCTGCAGGGCAAGCTGCCTCTCGCTAATCTTGCCGCGAACGGCGACTTCGACATCGGTGGTTTCGGCCGCAAGTTCGATGTTGGCATCGCGCAGTCGGTGTTCACTCATCTGCCGCTGAATCACATCCGCCTGTGTCTGGAGCGCCTCGCGCCGCACTTTGCCGTCGGCGGTGTGTTCTATGCGACGACTTTCATCGTTCCGCCCGGTCATGACTGGAGCGCGCCGCTGGTCCACGAACGTGGCGGCATCCGCACCACACCGACGGAAGATCCGTACCACTATCGTGTTGAGGACTTCAGCTTCTGCGTGGCTTCCGCCCCTTGGAAGTTCGAGTTCATCGGCGATTGGGATCATCCGCGCAATCAGCAGATGCTGAAATTCACGCGGACCGCCTGAGATCCATCAACACAAAGTGCCTCAGCGAAAGAGGCCAGAACGGGCTCGCAATGACGACTGAAACACCGCGTGCCGCGGCACCGATTGCCATCCTTGGCATGCACCGCAGTGGCACCAGCTGCCTCGCTGGCTGCTTGCAGGAAGCCGGACTCCACCTCGGCGACGTCAACACCGCCGCGCCCGCCAACGCGCGCGGCAATCGCGAAAATCGCGCGATCATGGATCTGCATGACCTCGTGCTGCGCGACAACGGCGGGAGCTGGGACATGCCGCCCGCGGCGCCAACGTGGAGTGCGGAGCAGCAACAGCAGCGCGAGTCGCTGATTGCCGGCTTCCCGGCCAATGAAGCCTGGGGCTTCAAGGATCCACGCAGCCTGCTGGTCCTCGATGGCTGGCGCGAGTCGCTGCCGGGCCTGCGTTTTGTCGGCACCTTCCGTCATCCTGCTGCGGTCGCCGCTTCGCTGCGCGCCCGCAATGGGTTCACGATGGAGCGTGGCTACGAAATCTGGCGCGAGTACAACACGCGCTTGCTTCGCTACCAGCGCGAGCTGGGCTTTGCCCTGCTCAGTTTCGACTGGGAGCCTGATCGCTACCGCGCGGCGCTGGAAGCCAACGCGACGCGCCTGGGGCTGAAAGCGCCGCAGAATGGCTTCAAGTTCTTCGCAGGGTCCTTGCGCAGCCACCAGGCCAGTGCAGCCGATGGCCTCGGCGCGAAGGACATCGCGCTCTATGCGCAACTGCAGGAAATTGCGGAATGAGTCAGACGGAAGCCAGGCAGCCGAAGCTGTCCATTGTCGCGGTGTTCTACAACATGCATCGCGAAGCACCGCGGACACTGCATTCGCTGTCGTTGGCGTACCAGCGCGATCTGAGTGCCGGCGACCTCGAAGTCATTGCGGTCGACAATGGCTCCACGCAGCCGCTGGACCCGGCGATGGTCGCGGGCTTTGGCGAGAATTTTCACTACCTGCGGATCGACAAGGCGCCGCCGTCGCCGGCGCATGCGATCAACCGCGGCGTCGCGCGTTCGCGCGGTAAGCACATCGGCATCCTGATCGATGGCGCACGCATTGCATCTCCGGGCGTTGCCAAGCTCGCGCTTGAATGTCTGGAGGCGTTCCCGCGCGCAGTGGCGGGGACGATTGGCTTTCACCTCGGGCCGGACATCCAGACCAAGTCACCCGCGAAAGGTTACTGCCAGGCCGTCGAAGACGAGTTGCTGGACAAGGCGCAGTGGCAGCAGGACGGCTATCGGTTGTTCGGCATCAGCGCGCCCGCCGGCTCGAGCCAGGGTGGTTGGCTCTCGCCGATGGCGGAAAGCAATCTGCTTTTCATGTCGCGCGCCTTGTATGACGAGCTTGGCGGCTACGACGAGCGCTTCGATCTTCCGGGGGGCGGCTTCCTCAATCTGGATTTCTACAAGCGCGCCCTGGATTTGCCGGACACGACTCAGCTGACTTTGCTCGGCGAAGCGAGTTTCCACCAGATTCACGGCGGCATCATGACCAATCGCCCGGCGGCCGATGTGCCGAACGAGATTCAGGTCTACCGGCAGCAATACGAAAAGATTCTCGGCGTTCCGTATGCGCCGTCCGCAGTTCAACCGCGCCTGTATGGACAGGTCAGCAAGGAAGCTCAGAAATGGCTTTCCAAGGGGGCATCAGTGACTCGGGATTCCGCGGAGAATGATTTGCCGAAGGTCAGCGCGAAGGACATCGAGACAGCGAGAGCAACGGCACGCGGACGGATGGTCGAACATCGCGCCGCTGTTGCGCCCGAGGTTGGCGACCATCGATCGTACGTAGGGCCTGACGATTACTACGATAAGGTTGCCGCCCTGCAGTTCAGCTTGCTGACGATGCTCGGGATGCGCGAGCAGCACTATCTGCTCGATATCGGCTGTGGCGCCCTGCGTGGCGGTCGCCTGTTCATGCCGTACCTCGCGCCGGAGCACTACTGCGGCATCGAGCCGAATCCCTGGCTGATCGAGAGTGCGATCGACAAGGAAGTCGGCCGCGACCAGATTGCGCTGAAGAAGCCGCAGTTCCGGCATAACGACAACTTCGACCTGACTGGATTCGGGCGTCAGTTCGATTACATGATGGCGCATTCGATTTTCAGCCATACCGGCTACACGCAGCTGGCGGCGTGCATGAAATCAGTCGCGCAGGCGCTCGACGAGAACGGTCTGTTGATTGCGACGTTCGTCGACGCCAAGGCCGACGCATACCAGGATGAATGGGTCTACCCAGGCTTCAATCGTTTCAGCTGGGCGACGATGGAGAAGGCGATTCACGCGGCCGGGCTGGTGGGCTGCAAGCTGGACTGGCCGCATCCTTTGCAGTCCTGGATCGCAGTGGGCCGCAAGCAGGAACGCCTGGACGCGATCCCCGTCGCTGGCGTCGATATCCTGCCGTCGGATCTGATTCTGACTGGCCATCGCTATCTGGAGCGCGGTGCCGGGCGGTTCCTCAGCTTCTACCGGCACTTCCGCCAGCAGACCTAGACGCGCGCTTAGGGGTTGATGTTCAGAAAGCGCTGCGCGGATTCCGGCATCTGTCCGAAGTAGGACGGCGCGCGCCATTGCTTGCGGAAGGGATGGCCGACGATGCGCTCGTACTCGGCGGCGAATCGCGAGAAGGGCGACTGGGCTGAGGGCGTGTTTGTCGCCACGCCACCGTGAAACTGGTGAAAGGTGGCTTCTCCCAGCAGCATGACCGGTCGCAGCTGGGGATGCATGGCGAGCAGGTTGTGAAGATGCAGATTGACCAGGCCGCCGCCGGGCTCGACGAACCGCTCGTCGAAGCCGCCCAGTTCAAGCAAGGCCCGCTTCGGTGCGGCGAAGCAATTCGTCTCGGCAACCGGCTGGAAATAGCCGCCTTGAGAGGACACGGCCGCGGTCGAAATGCGGAACAGCTCGTAGCCATCCGCCTGCCAGTCCACCGTGGCGAGCAGCGCGTCCTCGACAGTCTGGTTGTATCCATCCGAGACCGACTCGTTCTGTGTCTTGGGGCCCAGGTGCATGCCCAAGGACATCACGTAAGCAGGCGCAAAGGCATCGCTTGCCCGCAGCATGCCGGCGACGATGCCGGGCGACGGGATGCGGGCGCCGTCGATCATGCAGCAAACCAACCTTGCCCTTGCCATGTCGATGCCGATGTTCATCGCCCGGTTGGGTGTCGGGCTTGTGGACTCGACAAAGCGGTAGCGAAAGTTGCTCTGCAGCGATTCGACCCACTGAGAATCCAGCGGTTCGGTCGACTGGCTGTCGACGACGATGACTTCGTAATCGGCGATGCGCACATCGCGTTGATACGCTACGGTCAGGGCTTGCAGCGTACGTCGCGCCTCGCGACGCATGTTGTGGAATGCGACGACGACGCTGAGACGCGGGCGCGTGCGCAGCAGGTCAGCGATCGGCACGGCGGAGCTTCTCCTCTTTGGAGCCGACGCCTGCCTGATCCTCGTGGGCAGCCAATTTGAGCATGAGTTGATCCCGCTCTATGCGCTCCGCGATGAACTGCTCCTTGGCGGCGATGAGTAGGCTTTCGCGCTCATCAAGCTGCTTCTTGGCTTGGGCGAGCGCGAATTCCTGATAGGCAATGATGTTGCCCATCTTGACGAGTTCGAGGCGCGATTCGATGTTGCCGTGGCGTGCCTGGACATAGCTGCGCGAAATGCTCGTCAGCACGCGCGAATCCGCTGCCATGGCTCCGCGCAGCGCCCGATGCAGCGCCGCGGCGTCGGGCGACGGATCAAGGAGCGCCCGGTATGCGCCTACATAAGGGGCAAACTCGTCGTCGACGTTGGACACAGCAGCGCTGTGGCGTTGCAGAGTTTCGTCGAGGAACCCGTCGACAAATTCGCGAATGGTCGGTTCCGGCAGGTCTGCACTCAGCGCACTACCGAGTGCACGCAGCGCGGACTCGGGTTCCGCCACGAAGTCGGCGTAGGCGGCCATGACGAAGCGCTTTCCCGCGAGGAATCCGAGCGCAGCCTGCGTGTAATTGGCCCAGAGCAGAACGCCTTCGGCGATGTTCGCGCCGACATGATGAAAGAGAGGATCCTTGATGTAACGGCTGCGCTGCGATTCCGCGGCTTCCACCGGGTGGCGTGCAACCAGGACATACTTCACGTCGAAGCCTGCCGCCTCCAGCACCCGGTCCCAGAACGCCGCAAGCAAGCAGAGTCGCGGATCCTTGATGGCGATATCCGTCGTCGCGGAGAACTGCGTCTGAACCAGCTCGGCGGCCTCATCAAGCCACTCATGACCGATGCCGGCCATGTAGTCGTCCCACTCGACGGGCGCCACATAATCCCAACAACGATCCAGCTGCTTCAGCAGCCTGTCGTTGAATCCGACGATCCTGGCATTCTCAAAGAACCCTTTCGGGTTGTCGGCATTCGGCTCCAGCAAATGCTGGCCAAGATCGACCCCCGAACAAAGTAACGCGCGGGTAATGACGCTGGTGCCCGATCGATGAGGCCCAAGAACCATGATGGCCTTGCGGCGCGAAGCACCGGGCCGTGGCATGACTTCGGTTGCTTGCTCGGCTGGCGTCGCTGGGTTCATTTTTCCATTAGACGTTTCAGCTCGTTGATCTGCAACTGCAGGTTCGCGATGCGCTGCTGTTGCGTGCCGAACAATACGGCGACCATGCGTGCAAAACGTTCGACTTCCAGTCCCGTGTACGGCCGGTCTTGCGAATCTTGCTTGATGTTCAAGTTCGTAAACAGAACGCCATCCTTGCGGCCAAGGAACTTGCGCGCCACGGCTGCATTGGAATCCCGGAAGCGTTCTATCAGGCGCTTTCTGAGTGCGGTGGACATCATCGTGCCCGGCGCATACCGGCCCTCGGCGCCGATGGTTTCCGACAGCTGGGTCAAGGCAACCTGCAGCACGAATTTCTGGTTCTTGCCGATCTCGGGGCTCGCGTTGACGATCTTGATGAAGTCGAGCACATCGCGTGCCGGGCTGGGATTGAGCCTGCGCTCGAGCGGCGCCATGCCAGAAGAGTCGACTCCGATGACCGACAGGAAATCCTCGAAAATGGAAGCCTTGTGCAGCTGCTGCTTCTCGAACACGCGGACGACGATATTCTCGGTGCCGAACGTGTCCGCCCAAGCATCGAGAACCGGCCCGTAGTCGAGCCAAGTCAGCTGCAGCGGTTGTTTGGCGTACTCCTCGATATCGGCATCACCGGGGATCAAGCCCGTCTTGAGCTCCTGTACGTAGCTCGACAGCAGGACCTCATCCTGGCGGCGTACATAGCAGACGATCTTGGTTTTGCAGCCGCTGGGGAGCTGTTTCGCAACTTTCTTGGGGTCGACGGTGAAGAGATTTTCGGAGGAAGCGATGATCCGCTGCAGGCCGCGGCGATCGGCCTCCTCGAACATCGCCGAGTAAACCTTCTCGGCGCTGGTGCCATTCACATGCCGGTAGTCATGCAGGTCTGGCTGGAATACCAGCGCCAGCTTGTGCGACGCGTTGTGCACCATCGGTGTCTCTGGATAGAGGACGCCTCGCTGCGCGAGCAATTCGCGATTGGCCCAAAGAAAGTGCTGGAGGGCAGTGGAACTTACCTTGGCGCGACCGATATGCAGATGAAGCTGGGTTGTCGTCATTGCGTTGCAGAATGAGGAAGAGAAGCCAGGGTGCTCAGGATTCCGGACAGTTGCGCGGCCTGGTCATCCAGCGTGGTGATGGCTGATTTGTGGGGATTCCGATAATCCGCCCAATCGGTGCGCTGCATGCAGGCGTCGATCGCTTCGGCAAGGAGGCGATGCTGGCCATCCAGCGGGATCAGCGTCGCGTTTTCACCGTCGCGGAGATCTTCGGCGGCACCGCCGGCATCCGTTGCAATGACCCAGACGTCGCGCAGCAATGCCTCGCGGACCGTAAGGCCAAAGCTCTCCTTGGCTTGTGACGGGAACAGAAGAACGTCTATCGATCCAAAGAACTGGTCAATGCTGTCTTGCTTGTAAGCGGGGACATTCTCGACCGTGCACGGAACATTCCAGTAGCCTGCGTTTACCCAGGTGGAGCCGATATTCTGCGCGGCATCCACGACCTTGAGATGGACGTCCTTGCGGCCTAGCAGCTGTAGCGCACGGACGATGAGATCGCCGCCCTTCACAGCGCCCGGGCCGCCGATGAAGCCGAACACTGGAGCGCCGCCGGCTTGCCGGCGTTGGTAGCCGGCAGCGGGAGGCAACACACCGTTCTTGTTGACCACGCAGCGTTCCGGTGCCGCGGCGTTGTTGATGTAATGGTCGCGTTGGAAATTGCTCGGGAACAGCAGCGCATCCGCCCGGCCTAGCTGCCCGCGCAGATACTCGCTGCGAATCCGGCTTTCCCGGTGGTCGTTGACACAGTAGTGGCAGCGCTCCTGCGAAATCGTCCGCTGCAAGCAGTGCTGACCGTGGCGATCGATCATGAACTGGCGATCGCACAGCCACCAGCTGTCGTGCAAAGTCACCGCGAGCGGAATATTGCGTTCAGTAACGGCATCCAGCAGATCTGCTCCGAGCGTCTGTACGCAGTGCACGTGAACAACGTCCGGCGCGAAGGCTTCCAGCACTTCGACAAACCGAGCCCGTACGTGGGGATTCCGATATTCCTCGGTGTATCGCAGCGCGCCCGGCAGGCTGATGGCGACCACATCGGTGGCGCGCGCACGGTAGCGGCGGATGACGTAGTCGGGCAGCGCAGGGGCGCGCATGGACGTGAAGCCGCTGACCGACCAGCCATGCTGTTCGGCGAGTCGCTGCGCCATCTCCTCGGCGACGACGGTGGCACCGCCGAAGCTGTTGGGCGCGAAATAAACGTTGACGAGCAGTACGCGTTTAGACACGGGCTGCACCTGTGATCGTCTGCAACAAGTTTGGGTCCAGTCCCGCCGAGATTGCATCTGAGGTCTGTCGGGCGAGAACATCCTGGCGCGCGGCGAGGCCCATGCTGCGGCGCCGGTCCTCCGATTCGATCAGATTTCCAAGGTTGGCAATCCAGTCGGCCTCGGATTCCGCCAGATATCCGGTCCTGCCATGCTCGACGAGATTCAGAAAGTCACCGACGGTGCTCGCCACGCAGGGCTTCTCCATGATCGCCGCCTCAAGGTAGCGGATGGCACTCTTGCAGGCATTGAAGGGGTCTCCCAGCAAGGGAATGACCACGATGTCGACCTCGGAGAGCGTTTGAAAATAGCCCCTGTAATTGGAGAAAGGACGAACATCGATTCTCGGGCCAAAGGCCTGCAGCGGTTCGGGAACGCTGGAATGCCCTGCGATCACGAGTTGAACATGCGGATAGTCGCTGAGAACGCGTGCCAGCGCGCCGGAGATCACCTTGAAATCGAGGTCGTGCGCGCGCGACCCCGACATGTAACCGATCCGGAGCAGACCATCGCCGTTGCGAACTCCACCCTCCAGGACGTCCTTGCTGATGGAGCGGGTTTCAGCATCGAGCGCATTGCGCCAGAGATAGACCGGCTTGCCGTCCAGGTACGACGCCGCCACGGCTACCAGGCCGGGCGTGCTGACGATGGCGGCATCGCAACGCCGCATTGCCGACAGGTAATGGCTGCAATCGTTGACCAGCTGCGTGCGCTCGGCCGGAGACAGAGTCAGCAGATTGGCATTGGTCGTATAGACGGGTTTGCAGAACAGCGGGTCATCAATGTCGTAGGCCATCGGCAGCCCGAGACGTGCGGCTTCATCGGCGTAGGCCTGAAACAGAGGGCCATCCGGAACGCGATAGAAAATGACAGCCGTGGCGAGTTGAAGTGCGTCGAAACTGCGCGGGACGTCGAAATAGCTGGAAATGACTGCCCGGCAGCCGTGAGCGGCCAGTTCCTCGGCCTTCTGCAGAACCCTGTACTTCCGACACTGATGGAGATCCAGCGCGCCAATGATGGCGACCGAGGGGTGGTGCAGGCCTTGCGGTCCAACCCGTGGGCGCAGCGAAGGTTCAGAGGCATTGTTGAGCCAGCGGTTTGCATCCACAATGCCGCCGCGGTTGCGACCCCGTAGCACCTCGTCGAACGCGCGGAGCAGGGTCAGACGCAGGCCATGTACGCGGAGATAGGTTCTAACGGCGGGCAGGCGGCCCAACAGGGCCTTGGCGGACGTCAGGCGGGTCTTCAGCAGGGACATGGCGGGTTCGATAGCGTGGGCGCGTATACTAGTCCAAGCGACGCTCTGCGCCTGTTTATTCTAGCGATATTTTTGCCCGCTCATGCCTGTGCCGAACCCTTACTCCAAAGTGCGCTTCCAAGGCACACCGTGAGCTGCTGATGGCAGATACCCCGCCGACGCCCGTCCCGCTGATACCCCCGCTGCCGCCACGACGCTACGGGCGGTCGAGCTGGGAGGTGTTCCTGACTTCGGTCAATGCCTTCCTCCTGCGTGAGCTGAAGGTCCGCTACGGTCGCGCGCGCCTGGGCTATTTCTGGGCGCTGGTCGAGCCTGCCGCGACGGTCTCCATCCTGGTCGGCCTGCACACGATTGTGGGCGGCGGCGGGCAAACGATTTACGGCGAAAGTCCGGTTATTTTCTTCGTCTTTGGAACCGTACCCTACTTCCTGTTTTCGAACGCGCTGAGCGGTGTCCAGGGCGTCTGCCTCAACCAGAAAGGACTGTTCAACTACCGGCAGATCAAGCCGATCGACATCATGCTTGCCCGCGCGATGATCGACGGGCTAATGATGACCGGAGTGCTGCTGGTTTTCCTCGGCGGCTGGTGGTGGTTCGGTCAGGCGATGCCGCGGATGCATCTTCTGGAGCTGGCACTGTCGATGCTGTCGCTGTTTGTGCTTGGTATCAGCCTGGGCCTGGTTTTCGACGTGTTCGGCACGGTTTTCCCTGATGTGCGCAGGGTGCTCTCGATTCTGACCCGCCCGCTGTTTTTCGTGTCGGGGGCGTTTTTCACCATGACGATGATTCCGTCCAGTGCCCGCTGGCTGTTGTCACTGAACCCCATCCTGCATGGGATCGACTTGGCGCGTGATGCCGTCATGTCCGGCTATACCTCTCCGGCCAGCTGGGTCTTTTTGTGGGGTTCGATCCTCGTGCTGCAGTTCATCGGCTTTGCGGCCTATCGGCGCTATCTGCACCTCCTGATTTAGCGATGATCACGATCGAAGGCGTTTCAAAGTCCTACCCGCTGGAGGGCTTCACCCGCTATCACGTATTCCGTGATCTCAATCTGAAGCTGCCGGCGAGAACGCATGTCGGCATTGTCGGGCGCAACGGCGTCGGCAAGTCGACGCTGCTGCGCTTGATCGGCGGCATGGAACTGCCGGACGCCGGGCGCATCCGCGCCGACGGAACCATTTCGCCGCCGCTCGGGCTTAGCGGCGGATTCGCTGTCGCGATCTCCGGTCGCGACAACGCGCGCTTCGTCTGCCGGATCAACGGCGACGACCCCGCGACTTCAGCGGAGCGCATGAAGTTCATCATCGATTTCGCGGAGCTCGGTCCGTTCATCGAGCAGCCGGTGCAAACCTACTCATCCGGCATGCGCGCACGCCTGGCATTTGCCATCAGCATGGCCTTTGAATACGACTACTATCTGATCGACGAGCTGACGGCGGTAGGCGATCAGAAGTTTCGCGCCAAGGCCGAGGCGGCTTTCAATCAGAAGAAAGGGCGGGCGAGCATCGTGATGGTGAGCCACAACCTCGAGCAATTGAGGCGCGACTGCGAGGTGGGTGTGTATATGAAGCGAAGCGGACCGGTGTTCTACGATTCGATCGGCCAGGCGTTGGACGAGTACCAGAGAGATCAAAAGGCAGCATGAAATACATTCCCAATGCGCTGACCGGCCGGACCGGGCGCTACGCCAGCCTGGTGCTGGCGCCCACGTTGCTTGCGTGGCTTTACCTGGCGTTGATTTCAACAAACGGATACATCAGCCGTGCTCACGTGATGGTGGAGCAGGACTCGCAGATGGTGAGTGCGGGTGCCGAACTGGCACTCGGTCTGCTCAGCATGGGCGGCGGCAAGAGTAAGCAGGATGCCCTGCTGGTCGAGGACTTCATGAAGTCCAGAACGATGCTCGAGTACCTGGACGCCGAGCTTGACCTGCGTGGGCATTTCAGTGCGCCGACTTTCGACGTGGTCGGCCGGCTTGCGAGTGACGCTTCGAAGGAAGATTTTCTGGAGTACTACAACGACCATCTGACGGTGACGATTGACGATCAGTCGTTGATCCTGTCCGTCGAGTTCGCGGCGTTCGACCCGGAATATGCGCAGAACATCGCCAACAAGCTGGTGTCGCGCAGCGAGGAGTTTGTCAACGAAGTCAGCATGGAGCTCGCGCGGCAGCAGCTCAAGTTTGTCGAGGAACAGGTCGAGCAGGCCAATGAGCGCCTGAAGCAGGCATCGAAGGACATGATCGTCCTGCAGCGCGACAACGATGTGCTGAGTCCGGAGAAGGAAGCCGAGGCGGCGAGCGTCATTGTCGCCCAGCTGGAAGGCGAGCTGGTCACCCAGCGCACTCAGCTCAAGACCCTGTCGGCATTTCTCAATCCCGCCGCCCCGGACGTGATCGCGGTCCAGCAGCGCATTCGTGCGCTGGAGGCGCAGCTTGAGCAGGAGCGCGGCCGCATCGTCGGGCGCAAGGGCAGCGGTCTGAACGACCTCATGCTCAAGTATCAGGATGCGGATGTCGCGGTGCGGTTGGCGACTGAGGTCTACAAGACGGCCTTGGCCACCCTGGAGGCAACGCGACTGGAGTCGGTGCGCAAGGTAAAATCGCTGGTCTCGATCGATCGTCCAAGTCTGTCGGACGAAGCGGAGTATCCGCGCATTCTGTATTGGACGCTGACCGTGTTCCTGTTTCTGAATCTGGGCTATTTCGTGGTCAGTCTGATTATTGCAACCATTGAGGATCATCGGGAATGAGCGCCGTGATTAGGTATTTTGCGGTTGCCACCCTGTCGGCCGCCGCCGGCATTGCAGCGGCTCAGGATGCGGCGTTTGCTGCAGCCACTGGTGCGCGGCCGCCCATGGCGGGAATGAGCACGCAGCTGTCCCGTCCTTCGCAGGAGGCTTCGACGCCTGCGCCGAGCGCGACCCCGGCCCCGGCCAAAGTCGACGGCGAGCGCGACGTCGATGAAACCGTGTTCGGTGCGACCCTGTTCAGGGGCCACTTCGCCCAGCAGTCCTATCGGGGATTCAACCCGGACTACCTGGTCAGCGTCGGCGATGTGATCGACCTCAAGCTGTGGGGTGCATTCGATCTCGTCGTGCGCCTGGAAGTCGATTCGCACGGCAATATTTTCGTCCCGAAAGTCGGCCCGGTCAGTGTCAGCAACACGCGCAACGAAAACCTCAATGCCGTCGTCACGGAGCAGGTCAAGAGAGTTTTCCGCGACAGCGTCGGCGTTTACGCGTCGCTTGCCAACGCAGAGCCCGTCAAGGTCTTTGTGACGGGCAACGTCAACGCACCGGGCCTGTACGGCGCCTGGGCATCGGACTCGATTCTGCATTTCCTCGACCGCGCCGGCGGTATCGACACCCGGACGGGCAGCTTCCTGGATATCGCAGTGCGCCGCGGCGACCAGATTGTGCTGAACGTCAATCTTTACGACTTCCTCATTCGCGGCGCACTGCCGCTGATGCAGTTCCGCGATGGCGATACGATCGTTGTCGGTTCCCGCAAGTCGACGGCAACGGTCAGCGGTCTGGTCAAGCACGCCACGCAGTTCGAGTTCGAGCGATCGACAACCCTGAGTGCGTTGCTACAGCTGGCGGCGCCGGACGGCACGGCGACGCATGTGCGCGTCATCAAGAACCAGGGAGCTGCGCGCGAGGCCAGCTATTACGCGCTGGCCGACGGAATCGACGAGGTGGTGATCAACTCGGGAGACGAGGTGATCGTCTCGGCCGATCGTCCGGTCGGCAGCATCATTGCCAGCGTCGAAGGCGAGTATCAAGGCGTCGGGCAGTATGTGTTTCCGTATGAGTCGACCCTGGATGACCTGCTGAAGCAGGTGAAGCTGACGTCTCTGTCGAATGCATCGGGCGTGCGCCTGTATCGTCGCAGCCTCGCGGCTCGTCAGAAAGAAGTGCTTGAAGAAATGCTGCGTCGTCTGGAGCAGGCCGCGCTGACTGCCCGTTCCGGCACGCTTGAAGAATCCGAATTGCGCGTGCGCGAGGCTGAGCTGGTTCTCAAGTTCGTCGACCGGGCGCGTCAGATCGAGCCGCTCGGCCGCCTGGTCATGCACGAAGGGTTCGATCCGAAGTCCGTCGACCTTGAGGATCGCGACGTCATCGAGATTCCGCGCAAGTCGAACATCGTTGCGGTGCAGGGCGAGGTGTTCTTCCCCAATTCGTTTGTGTACCAGGAAGGGAAGTCCGTCGGCTACTACGTGCAGCAGGCGGGCGGTGTCACGCAGACCGGCGGCGGAAGCCGCATCTTCCTGGTCCGGCCGAGCGGCGAAATGATCGATACCAGCGGCAGCTGGCTGATGTCAGCCCGGGTCATGCCGGGAGACGAGATCATGGTGCTGCCCAAGGTCGATTCGAAGAACTTCCAGTTCTCGAAGGAAATCGTCCAGGTCATCTACCAGCTGGCACTGTCGGCCGGCGTGGTATTGCGCCTGTAAGGTGGCGCAAGCAGGCGAAGTTCTTTAGCGGCTGAGCCGCGCCGTCACGATTTGGCGGCGCGGTACGCAGGCGAGCGCCATAGCCTTAGCAGGCTGGCAACGTGCCATGACAGGTGCCGTGGCCGTTTGAGGGTTTTGCGATTGGCATCGTGCGTGATGCGCAGATCGCAGCGTTGCTGGATCGTCAGGCCCAGCTGGCGCGCGCGCAGGCAGAGGTCGACGTCCTCGCAGTACATGAAATAGCGCTCGTCGAATCCGCTCAGGGCGTCGAAGGTCTCGGCTCGCATGGCGAGGAACAGGCCGGCGAGCCAGTCGACTTCTCGACTTGCCCTGCAGTCGGCCGGCGGAAGATCGCCATGACGACCAAAGATCGCGCGCGACAGAACGGCCCACGGTGTTGCGAGCCGCCGGCCGTTGTCGTCGGCGCGTCCTTCCGAGGTGTATGCCAAAGGCGCGACGATGCCGCACGTCGGCCGCTGCAGTTCGGATTGCAGCGCGTTGAAGATGTCCTGCTCGATGGCGAGATCGGGATCCGCGGCCAGCACGAACAGAGAGCCTGCGCCCTTGAGCGCGGCGTTGTGATTGGCGGCGAAGCCGCGCGGCATTTTGTTTCGAATGATCCTGACACTGGAGCGAACTGAATCCGGCAGCTGATCCAGAAACCCGACGTCCTCTCCGGCGTTGAAGGTCAGCACGAACTGATGCGCGGTGCCTCGCAGCAGGCGATGAATGTCCTCGACACATCGCAGGATGCCGGCGCCGTGACCATGGCTGATGACGGAGATGGTCCAGATCGGCGGAGAGGTCGATGCGGTCATTTCCGCGAAGGAATGGGGCCGGAGCGTCCGCGCAGGCCGTCGGCAGTTCCGCGAATCATGTGGCGTAGCTTGCCAGGGCGATCGGCTTCAAACAGCAGCACCTTGATCGCAAGCTTGATCGCGCCCAGAAGCTCGTAGGCCATCCAGCCTGGAAATTCGCGGGCATAGCGTCGCGCCAGCGTGATCCGGTTGCGGTTGATGTAGTAGTGACGAGTGGCGCTGTGATGGGTTGGAAATGTCCGCAGTCCGAGCAACCGGCGCTGCGTGACGGCGCCCAGCTCGTGCTGCAGCGCTGTGCCCGGAGCCGCAATGATCTGATACCCCTGCCTGCGTGCGCGCAGGCAGAACTCGGTATCGACCAGATCGATGAACAGACTCTCGTCAAAGCGGCCCAGTCGTTCCCAAGCTTCCACGTCCACCAGCATGCCGGATCCGATCGCCAGATCGACCGCGGTTGGCGCGCTGAGCCGGGAGGCGTAGACGAAATGAAAGAACGGCCCCCAGTGCCCCGAGGAACACGGCCAGCGGCATGCGATGTTCGGGTGGGCATATCGAATCGCCGGCACTAGCGCCGCAACCTTGGTATTGGATGGAAGCCCGGATTCCGCCGCGCAAAGCGCTTTGACCAAGCCTGGTCCGAGTGTGCTGTCGTGATCAAGCAGCAGGGCTCGAGAAGCGCCGAGTTCGATGCAACGCAGAATGCCCTGATTGAGCGCGGCGGCCAGCCCGACGTTGTGCGCATTGCGGAGGACCTGCACGCGATCGGACAGGCTGGGCGGCAGGGTGGCGAGGTCGGGTGCGCCTGCGGACCCGTTGTCGACAATCACCGCGAAATCGGTTTGCTCGAGTACCGAGCAAACGCGATCGGTCAAGCCGCTCGGCGGGTTGTAGGTGACGATTACGCTGGCTAGCCTCATCTACTGCGGCGTCGGTCGGTTATGCAAACACGCTGATTATGTCGCTGCTCAGGCGAAGCCGCTGGCCGGTAATCAGCCTTGCTTCCTGCGCCGTGCGCCGAGGTTTCGAGACTCTACGGCCGGCTCTGGATATGCGCGGCTGAGTGCGAAGTACGCAACACCATAGACGGCGACGAACGCGGCGGCCAAGCCGATCATCGCGGCGGTGTTGGCGAGCACATACGGTGCCGCCAGCACAAACGGAGCGACGAGAAGAATCACCGGCAGCGCCGCATAGGATCGTCCGCTTGAGGCGAATTGACGCAATGAGCGCGCCGCGAGGTGGTGCAGATGCCGATCGTCCGCGACATAGAACGGTCTGCCGGCATGCCAACGGCGCGCCATCGAGAAGAGCGTTTCCCATACCGGATAAATCAGCAGCAGGATGGCAAGCCAAGGTGAGGCGCCGCCGGCACCCTGGACGACGAACACGGTGATGACGGCCGCGATCGCGCCGTTGAAGTAGGCGCCGCCATCACCGATGAAGATGCGTCCGAAGGGAAAATTGAAAATCAGGAAGCCAAGATTCGCCGTAGCCATGATCCAGCTCAACTGGGCCAGGGGCGGTTGCCCGGTTTTTTGCGCAGTGATGGCGAGGGCCACGAACGTGAGAATGCTCACTCCGGCGCACAGGCCGTTCTGACCGTCGATCAAGTTGAAGGCGTGCGAGAGGCTGGCGACCGCGAATGCAAAGAATCCGATCCTGATCCAGGAGAGATTCAACGGTGTGTCCAGCGGCGTGATGCCAACCGAGGAGATGCCGTATCCATCGTGGGCGATGCTGAACAGCAGTGCAGCGCCGAGCGCAGCGATATAGCGCAGCGCAGGCGATACCGCGCGGGTCAGATCTTCGATCAGGCCGGTGACGAACACGATCGTCAGACAGCCCCAGAGCATCCACAGGATCTTTGCCGTTACATCGGGCAACGTTGGCGACAGCAGGGCAAGGCCAGTGAGCCCGGAAACATAGACCGACACACCTCCCACTCTTGGCACGGTTCCCGCATGTACCTTGTGGCGAGCTTCGGTTGCGGTGTCCCCCGTCAGGCCGATATGCCAGCGCTCCGCAAAAATGAGCGCTGCTGTGCAACTTGAACTGATGAAGAGTACGGTCAGAAATTGACTCAAAATCATGGGGGGTGGCACCATAGAACGACAGGGAAGCGCGGCAGCAGGACAGGTGGGTAGCTACTAGATTGCAGCGCGCCATGGGCCTTTCGCGATTCTAGCAGGGCGACAAAATGGGCTGCGAGCAGGTTGTAGGGTCGATTTGAGGGCCGCTTTTGCGAAATTCGGGTGAAATGCTGGCATTGACGATGCGCGGAGCCCTCTCACTGGGAGCGCTCCTGTGCGCGCAGACAGCTTTCGCCGCGCTGCCGGCAGACTCTGCAAATCCGAGCCCAGAAGCGGAGTTGCAGGTCGTCAGGGAAATTGAAACCGGTAAGGCCTTGGCCGATTACTGGGCCGCGGAACCTGTCGAGTATCGCGCCACTGCCGAGGCCGTCTTGAATTCGGTGGGTGCGAGCTATCTGACTCGGGATTCAGTCGGTGCCTCGGCACTTGCCGATTTTCTGGTCTGGTTTGGTGGCGGAGGCGGCGCGCCGCAGGATTTGGTCAAGCTGCGTCCTTTGGAGTCAGCAACTGTTCAGCGGGAAACTGTTGTAAAGTAGCTATAAGAATTTGTGGTAGATCACTATATTTTCGCCGGCATATGCTAAGATTTGTTCGGTGGGGATACGTTTATAACTGTCCGGGCGGCGAGTGATCCGTGCTTCGCCCGCAAAATTTCACGGGTATCTTTACGGGGTTTTCAGTGAACAAAGCTATTGTGATGACATTGGCGGTTTGCCTTGCGGGCGGCCCGATCGTGGCAGCTGTGACCAGCACGCAGGCTATGGCCCAGGCGAAGCAGACTGGCGTGCTGTCTCAGGCGGCGGCGGTTGCGTATTCCAACAAGCTGGGCATGACGCTCCCCGACGCCGTCAAGGCCGGGTACCTCAAGCCGGCTGAAGTTCCGGGCACCTACGTGGTGACGGAATCCGGCGCCAGCGCCGTTGGCGTACCGGTTGCCGGTGGTCCGCTGTCGGCCCTGCAGATCACGGCGATTGTCGCCGGCGTTCTGGGTCTGACGCTGGTCACCATCGACTTCCTGGACGATGACGACGACAGCAGCGGCCCGACGCTGCCACCGACGCCGACGGCGACGGTGACGCCGACGGCTCCGCCGACGACTCCGCCGACGACCACGACGACGTCGACGACGTCGACCTGATAGTCGTCAGCAGAAATCGGAAAGGCTAGCCCCTCGGGCTAGCCTTTCTTTTTCGTTCTGCGGGTGGCTAGTGGTGCAGAGGCGCATTGATCGATGTGCCCAAGGATGGCCACCGCCATCAAAGTCATTTTGGCCTCGGTCATTGGCTGCACAGGTTTTTGATTGGCCTGAAATCAGATTCAAGCAGCAGCCTCGATTGGTGCGCACAAATGGATGCGAAGCGGCTTTTCCTGATCACCGCACTGTGTTGCGTGCCGGCGCTTGTTCATGCGCAGGCAGATGATGTCCGTTCGCAGCGCCCAGCCAGTGTCGGCACCATTTCCGTGCAGCTTGATGGCTCGGTTGATAACCCAGGCGCCGTCAAGCTCCCGGCTGACAAAGCGACCATCCAGAACGCGCTTGCCGCGAGCACAGGGGCCAGCCGCGACGGTTATCGACTGGGAACACTCTTGCTTCGTCGCGCCGACGTAAGCAATAACGACAAATCGGACTGCGTCCCGCTGGCGGCGCGTCACGCCAGCCTGCTCATGCAGGATGATCCCAAACTCGAAAAGCGCACCGACGCGATCCGCCAGCTGCTTTCCGGGCAGCTGATTCGTATCGATGCGCGCGATGCCGTTGTCGGAGAGGCAGGAATTCGCCCCGTCTTGCTGCAGGACGGTGATTTGCTCGCGCTGCCTGCTCGCAGCGGCGTTGTGTACGTCGCCACCGCGCAAGGCGCCATCGTCCGCATGCAGCATAGCCCAGCAGCGGCAGCAGACATCTACGTCGATCAGCTGCCCAAGGCAGATCGCGAAGGGGTCGATAACTTCGTGCTGCACTATCCCAATGGTCGGCAGCTGGGGCTTGCACTGGACGCTTGGCGTTATCGGCCGACAATGGTTCCTCCGGGCTCGCTGATTGCCCCTGATTCGGTTTGTCTGCGTGGTGAATAGGCTTTTACGCAATTCGTTTGCAGTGGCGATTTGTCTCGCCGCTATGACTGCGGCTGCAGAAGCGCAACCGGTTGTGCATGGACCCTCCGGTTACCCGGCGCTGATCACAACCCCGACAGCCGCTTTCCCGCAGACGGGGACATTGGGCCTGGGCGTCTCCATCGCGCCGCCGTATAACACGCTTTATCTGTCGGCCCAACCTGCGGACTGGCTGCACGTCGGCGCGCGATACGTGGCGATCACCAATCGCCGCTATAGCGAGGTCAATGATCAGTCGTTCAAGGACAAATCTTTCGACGTTGCGATTCGCCTTCTGTCCGAGTCGACTTGGCGGCCTTCGATTGCGCTGGGGCTGAACGATTTCGGCGGAACTGGCCTGTTCTCCTCGGAGTCCCTGGTCGCGACAAAGCACTACTACGATTTCGGCTTCACGCTGGGCCTGGGCTTCGGTCGTTTCGGGACCTACGCAGACATTCGCAATCCTTTTGCGGCGATCGGCGTGCGCGACGACGAGCGCGAACTGCTTGATCCAGCGAGCGAGCAGGGCGGCATCCCGGAGCTCAGCGAATGGTTCGCCGGGCGCAGTGCCAGCATTATCGGCGGCGTTGAATGGGCGCCGCGAGATTCGCGCTGGTCTGTCCAGCTCGAGCTGGACGGCAATGATTACACGGCCGAGCCGTCCACCGAACCGCTTGAGGTCAAGTCGCGCGTCAATGTCGGCATGCGATATCGCCTGCCGGGCAGTTGGTTTGCCAGCTTGGCGGTGATACGCGGCGACACCGTGATGGGCCAGATTGGCCTTGCCCCGAATTTCGGTGGTGACAGAAAGCCGTCCGAACACTTCGTTCCCAAAGGTGCGAGCCATCTGCTGATTCCGCAGTACCAGCCCAAAGGTCCCAAGCTCGATACGCCGGAGGGTGCCAAGAATTGGCTTGAGATGCTGCAGCGCTATGACGTTATCCCGCACGCGGCCAATTACGATGCGCAGACCGGTACTGTAAGTCTCTGGGAAACCAATCGCGTCTCGGACGAGAGCGTGGATGTGTTGCGCACCGCCGGTCGTGCCACGCTGGCGCACATGCCTGAAGAGGCTAAGCGCCTCGAAGTGATCGAGGTCGCCGGTGGCATGGAAGTGCTGAGTCTCACCGCCGACCGCGAGGTGCTGGACGCCGAGGCCCGTGAACGGATTTCTCCGGACGAGTTCCGCGCGAATGTGGAGATCAGGTCGCAGGCTTCGACGCCGCGCCTTCAGGCAACGTATCCGGAGCTGCTCGAATACCCGGCCTGGACCTGGGGCGTCTCGCCAGGCTTGAGATTGAACATCGGCGGTATCGACGGCTTCGTACTCGGCGATCTGACCGCGAAGCCTTTCGCGACATTGCAGCTGAGCCGCGGCCTGAGCCTGACCGGCACCTTGGGCGTCAAGGTGGCGGGCAATCTGGACGAAACGGTCTATCGCGACTCCAGCAGCTTGCCGGAAGTCCGCAGCCAGCTTGCGCTCTACCAATCGTCCGGCAGCAATCCCTACCTCGATACGCTGGAAGCGAACTATGTCTTTCCGCTGGGCAAGGACCTGTTCGGACGGGTTTCGGCGGGCATCTTTGAGTCGATGTATGGCGGTGTGGCCGGCGAGATTCTGTACCGCCCGCTATCGAGCCGCTTTGCCTATGGCGTCGACGTCAATTACGTCGTGCAGCGTGATTACGATCAGCGCTTCGAATTTCTCGATTATCGGGTCGCGACCGGACACTTTTCGGTCTACTACGACACGCCGCTGTACGGACTGCGCATCAAGGCCAGCGCGGGGCGCTATCTAGCCCGCGATGTCGGCGCCACCCTGGATATTTCGCGAGAGTTCGACAACGGTCTTGTGATCGGCGCGTTTGCGACGAAGACCAATGTTTCGTCTGAAGAATTCGGTGAAGGATCGTTCGACAAGGGCATCTATCTGCGCATTCCGCTTTCCGAACTTTTTGACGGTGCGGAGCGTGGCGCAGCAGGCTTCCAGTATCGCTTCCTGACCCGCGACGGCGGTCAGAAGGTCAACGACGGTCGTCCGCTGTACGAGATCGTCGGCGAATACAACGCGAGACAGGGTTATGTCGACTAAGCGCAATGTCGTGCTATCGCGCGTGTTGATGGCCCTCGCGGTGGCTGGATCGCTGGTCGGTTGCCGGACCTTCAATGCGATCTCGGAAAGCCCGCTTTTCACCGACGAAATGCCCTCGCAGACCGGCACCGCCGTCGCGAATCTGGCGGCAATGCCGTTTGCCAACGCCTACGTACAGGTTGGCAACAAGTTTGATGCGTTGATCCTGCTCGGCATGATCGGGCCGGGTTCTCTGGAAACCTGGTACGGCGCGAAAGGTCTGACGATCGTCGTTGACGATACGCGCGTCCTGTACACGCGTGGTTTGCCCGGGACCAATATTGCCGAGAGCATCGATGCCGGCCAGATCTTCGACTACCGCCGCCTGGACTGCGGCCGCGGGCGCACGCATCTGGCAATGCCCGGTTTGCGCTATGTCCGCTTCGAAGGCTCGAACGAGTATTTCCCGGAGCTGACCGAAAGCCTGCGCTGCTCGGTCGAAAACCTGACGACGGCGGGTTATCTGGGCGATGCCTTGCGCGTCGATGAAGTCATCCAGTTCCCGCCGCACAAGAAGCCCCAGCTGCGTACGCGCTGGCTGCATCCGGGAACGGGCCAGTTGTTGCGCCTGAAATACGAATCCAGCCCGTACTCGCCCGAGATCGAGATTCTCTGGTTCAAGGTTGCCAAGAACGCCCATTGATTGGCGGCCCTAGGCCCCAATCTGCTGCGTTCGGGGTAGTGCACTTTGAAGTGTTGCCCCGTGTGGCCCAAACCCGGACAATACGCGCCCCAAACGCCCCCATTCCCCTTGCCGGAAAGCCTCATGCCGACCCGTTTCGAGCTGGCCAACGCCATCCGTGTCCTCGCGATGGACGCCGTCCAGAAGGCCAATTCGGGTCATCCCGGCATGCCGATGGGCATGGCGGACATCGCCGAAGTGCTGTGGAACGACTTCCTGTCCCACAACCCGGCCAATCCGGCTTGGGTCAACCGCGACCGTTTCGTCGTCTCCAACGGCCACGGCTCGATGCTGCTGTATTCGCTGCTGCATCTGGCCGGTTATGACCTGCCGCTGGATGAGCTGAAGAACTTCCGCCAGCTGCATTCGAAAACGCCGGGCCATCCGGAAAATGGCCTGACGCCGGGCGTCGAGACGACGACCGGCCCGCTCGGCCAGGGCTTGGCGAATGCGGTTGGCATGGCGATGGCGGAGCGCGTGCTCGCCAGCCGCTTCAATCAGGCCGACCACAACATCGTCGACCATCACACCTATGTGTTCGTCGGTGACGGCTGCCTGATGGAAGGCATTTCGCACGAAGCCTGCTCGCTTGCCGGCACGCTGGGCCTGGGCAAGCTGATCGCGCTGTACGACGACAACAACATCTCGATCGACGGCGAGGTCGAAGGCTGGTTCCGCGACGACACGCCGGCGCGCTTCGAAGCCTACGGCTGGCAGGTCATCCGCAACGTCGACGGCCACAACCCCAACGAGATCAAGAAGGCGATCGAAACCGCCCGCACGGCCGGCGACAAGCCGACGCTGATCTGCTGCAAGACGATCATCGGTTTCGGCTCGCCGAACCTGCAGGGCAAAGAGAAGTGCCACGGTGCGCCGCTGGGCGATGCCGAGATCAAGTTGGTGCGCGAGCAGCTCGGCTGGAGCGCGGCACCGTTCGAGATTCCGACGGCGGTACAGACCGCCTGGGACGCACGCAGCGCCGGCGCCAAGCGTGAAGCCGACTGGGCAGCCCGCTTCAAGGCCTATGCCGCGGCGTTTCCGCAGGACGCCGCCGAGTTCGAGCGTCGCATGCGCGGCGAGCTGCCGGCCGACTGGAACCAGACCGTGGCGGCGCTGCTCGCCGATACCGCGAAGCAGGACAAGCCGAACGCGACGCGCAAGGCTTCAAAGGCCGCGCTCGACGTCATCGCCGCGAAGCTACCGGAACTGTTCGGCGGCTCGGCGGACCTGTCGGAATCCAACTGCACGGACTTCAAGGGCCACAAGTCGCTGCGTCGCGGCGCGCTGGCCGGCAACTACGTGAACTACGGCGTCCGCGAATTCGGCATGTCGGCCATCATGAACGGCGTTGCGCTGCATGGCGGCCTGATTCCGTTCGGCGGCACCTTCCTGGTCTTCTCCGATTACGCCCGCAACGCGCTGCGCATGGCGGCGCTGATGAAGCAGCGCAATATCTTCGTGCTGACGCACGACTCGATCGGCCTCGGCGAAGACGGCCCGACGCACCAGGCCGTCGAGCATGTCTCGTCGCTGCGCCTGATTCCGGGCATGCACATGTGGCGCCCGGCGGACGCCTTCGAGACGGCGGTGGCCTGGACCGAGGCGATCGGTCGCGCCGATGGCCCGAGTGCGCTCGCGCTGTCGCGTCAGAACCTGGTGCCGAACGCACATCCGGAAGCTCACCTGAAGGACGCCCGTCGCGGTGGTTATGTCCTCTGGGAGTCTGCGGCCAACCCCGAGCTGCTGCTGATCGCAACCGGCTCGGAAGTCGAAATCGCGATGGCGGCGGCCCGCCAGCTCGCCGATGGCGGTCGCCGAGTCCGCGTGGTGTCGATGCCTTGCGCCGAAGTTTTCCTTGCCCAGGACGCCGCTTATCGCGAATCCGTGCTGCCTTCCGCACTGCGCAAGCGCATCGCGATCGAAGCCGGCATCACGCTGTACTGGCGCGCCTTCGTCGGCCTCGACGGCGAAGTCATCGGCGTTGACCGCTTCGGCGAATCCGCGCCGGCGGCTCAGGTTTACAAGTACCTCGGCGTCACCGCCGAAGCCGTGCTGGCCAGCGCGGCGCGCCTTCTGGCCTAAAATAGGCGTCGATACGGCCCGCTTTTTTTCGGAGCCGATAGGCTCCGCGCTTGAACGGCAGGTGCGCCGCGTTGCACCGGTTGCTTGAATGAGGATGGTCTGAAATGGCAGTCAAGGTTGGCATCAACGGCTTCGGTCGCATCGGTCGCAATGTGCTTCGCGCCGCTGTGCAGAATTTCGGTAGCGACATCGAGATCGTCGCGATCAACGATCTGCTCGAGCCGGACTACCTCGCCTACATGCTGCAGTACGACTCCGTGCACGGCCGCTTCAAGGGCGAGATCGCCGTCAAGGAAGGCGCGCTGTTCATCAACGGCAAGAAGATTCGCCTGACTCAGGAACGTGACCCGGCCAACCTCAAGTGGGGCGAAGTCGGCGCTGATGTTGTCATCGAGTCGACCGGCCTGTTCCTCGACAAGGCGACCGCGCAGAAACATCTCGATGCGGGCGCCAAGAAGGTTCTGCTGTCGGCGCCGTCGAAGGACGACACGCCGATGTTCGTCTACGGCGTCAACCACAAGACCTACGCCGGCCAGACGATCGTCTCCAACGCGTCCTGCACGACCAACTGCCTCGCGCCGCTGGCCAAGGTCATCAACGACAAGTGGGGCATCAAGCGCGGCCTGATGACGACCGTGCACGCCGCCACTGCGACGCAGAAGACCGTCGACGGCCCGAGCAGCAAGGACTGGCGCGGCGGCCGCGGTATCCTCGAGAACATCATCCCGTCGAGCACCGGTGCCGCCAAGGCTGTCGGCGTCGTGATTCCGGAACTCAACAAGAAGCTGACCGGCATGTCGTTCCGCGTGCCGACCTCCGACGTCTCGGTCGTCGACCTGACCTGCGAGCTGGAGAAGGAAGCCAGCTACGAAGAGATCAAGGCCGAGATCAAGGCACAGTCGGAAGGCGCGCTCAAGGGCATCCTCGGCTACACGGAAGACAAGGTCGTCGCGACCGATTTCATCGGCGACGCGCGCACCTCGATCTTCGACGCCGATGCCGGCATCGCGCTCGACAAGACCTTCGTCAAGCTCGTCAGCTGGTACGACAACGAGTGGGGCTATTCCAACAAGTGCCTGGAAATGGTCCGCGTCATCGCGGCGAAGTAAGCGACAGCATCAAACGGAAGGCCCCGCTCGCGGGGCCTTTCGATTTCTACTCACACAAAAGCAGATAGCCATGACCGTACTTCGCATGACTGACTTGGATCTCGCCGGCAAGCGCCTGCTGATCCGCCAGGACCTCAACGTGCCGGTGACCAACGGCAAGATCACTTCGGACGCACGCCTGCGCGCCTCGCTGCCGACGCTGAAGCTCGCGCTGGAGCGCGGCGCGTCGGTGCTGGTGATTTCGCATCTCGGCCGCCCGAAGGCCGGCAAGTTCGATCCGGACGCCTCGCTGACGCCGGTCGCGACCTGGTTCGCCGAACACCTGGGCCAGAGCGTGCCGATCCTGACCAACTGGATCGACGGCATCGACCTGCAGCCCGGCCAGATCGTGCTCGGCGAGAACACGCGCTTCCTCAAGGGCGAGAAGGACGACAACGAAGAACTGTCGAAAAAGATGGCGGCGCTGTGCGACATCTACGTGATGGATGCCTTCGGCACCGCGCATCGCGCCGAGGCGAGCACGCATGGCGTCGCGCGCTTCGCGCCGGTCGCCTGCGCCGGCCCGCTGCTGGCGGCCGAGCTTGAAGCGCTCGGCAAGGCCCTGGCGACGCCGAAGCGTCCGCTCGCGGTCATCGTCGGTGGCAGCAAGGTGTCGACCAAGCTGGATTTGCTCAACACGCTGGCCGACAAGGCCGATCAGCTGATCATCGGCGGCGGCATCGCCAACACCTTCCTCGCCGCGGCCGGCTACAAGATCGGCAAGTCGCTCTACGAGAAGGACATGCTCGATACCGCCAAGACGATCCTCGCGAAGATCAAGGCGCGCGGTGGCGATATCCCGCTGCCGGAAGACGTCGTCGTCGCCAGCGAGTTCTCCGCCGAGGCGCACGCGGAGGTGCGGCCGGTCAGCGAAGTCGAAGACGACGAGATGATCCTCGACATCGGCCCGAAGACGCGCAAGACGCTCGCGGCGCTGCTGAAGAACTGCGGCACGATCGTCTGGAACGGCCCGGTCGGCGTGTTCGAGTACGACAGCTTCGCCGGCGGCACCAAGGCGATTGCCGAGGCGATCGCGAGTTCCAGCGCGTTCTCGCTGGCCGGCGGCGGCGACACCTTGGCGGCGATCGACAAGTTCCACGTCGCCGACAAGCTTGGCTACATCTCGACCGGCGGCGGCGCGTTCCTGGAGTTCCTCGAAGGCAAGGCGCTGCCCGCGGTCGTGGCCCTCGAAGCCCGCGCCAAGGGCTGAGTTTGTGACGCAGCGCGCGCCCGGCTGCGGGCGCGCGCTGCCGCTCCCTTGTGGTTCAGCGCGGGGCGGCACATGATCCTTGAGCCTTCGGTCCGGGGATTTTCCATGCGTCTGAGCCTCATCGCAGCGGGTCTGTTGGCCGCAACGAGCCTCGCTGTCCACGCGCAGCAGGACATCCCGCCGTTCGATACCTACGTCAGCGATCCGGCCGGCGTGATGGGCCCCGAGCTCATCCCGACAATGGAGATGATGCTCTCGCAGGTCGCCGACAGCGGCGGTGCGCGCATCGCTGTGCTGTCGGTAGCCGACCTGCAGGGCGAGCCTGCCGGACAATACGCCTTGCGCGCCCTGTACGAATGGCGCATCGGCGACGGCGCCGAGCAAAGTTCCTTGCTGCTGCTTGCTCCCGATGGCGTCGCCGCCCTGGCGACGGGCGGCAAGCTGCTGGCGCGCATGAGCCGCGCCGAGGCGGAAGCCGTCCTTGTCGAGACGCTGCTGCCAACCGCCGCGCAGGTCGACATGACGACGGCGGCCATCAATGCCGCCCAGTCCGTGATGGTCGGTCTGATGAGCGAGGAGGGCGGCGCAAGCGGCGACCCCTTCGCGGTCGTCGCGCACTTCGGCCCGGACGGTACGCCGGAGTTGATCGACGAATACAGCGAGGATCTGCCGCCAGCGGTGACCGGCGGCGAAAATTTCGAACTCACGCTCGATCCGCAGCGGTGGATCAACGACATGACGGCGGCGCTGGGCTTCGCGCTCGCCGCTGCCGGCCGCGATCCGCTCGGCTTCCTGGGCCAGGCCCGCGGTGAGTTGCTGGCGCTGCCGGCGGTGCTCGACGTAGCGTCTTCGCAGCCAACCGTTCCAGAGCAGGTCGTCACCCGCTTCATCCTGCTCGGACTGAGCATCGGCCTCTGCGTCTTCGCCTGGCGTGTCACGCAAACCACCGCGGTATTGCTTGGCGTCATGGGTGTGCTTGGCGGTCTGTGGATCTGGCAACTGAGCGGCTTCGCCGCGCTGGCCTTGTGCGTAATGGCCGCAGGCGTGCTGCTGCTGCCGTTGTCGCGGCTGGCGCTGATCCTGTTCAAGGGTGCGGCGAGCCGGGATAACGTCGTCAGCGCCACGAGCGGCGGCAACGGGGTGGGCCCTTCGCAGAGTTACCAGGAATGGTTGGCGGCGCAGAAGGCGAAGTCGGCGCACCTGACGCGCAAGCCAGATACCGCCGCAGCGGCAAAGCCGGCGGCGACCAAGGTGGCGGCGGTCAAACCCGCCGCCGCCATGCCGGCGGCGCCCGCCGCCCCGACAGCCGCGGGACGGCTGCCGGGCGGGCTGATCGATAATCGCAGCGTGCCGAAGGCCGGCTCGGAAAACCTGGGAACCCGCCTTTCCAACGACCGCGAACGCCTCCATCAGGCGGGTGTCGCGACGCCGGCCATCGACCAGCTGCTGCGTTCGCGAAACACGTTGAACGGCCTCAGCAAGCGCAAGATCCAGATGATCGTCATCGGCGGGGCCATCGCCGTCGTCGTGTTCGGGCCGGTCGCGGTCTTTGCCTTGATCGTCGCCGGCGTGCTGTGGGGCCGCAAACTGTGGTCGCAGGTCAAGCCGGCCAATATGAACACGGGCGATTTCCTCAAGCAGGTCGCCAAGGAAGCCGAGGCCGCGTCGAAGCTGCGCCACTAGCAGGCGGCTCGCCGCCGCAAGGCTAGGTTCGGTAGACTGCTGACCTTTCCCATCGCCCAAGGAATTCCCGTGCGCTTCGAAGGCACCGACAACTACGTCGCCACCGATGATCTGATGATGGCGGTCAATGCCGCCGTGACGCTGCAGCGGCCGCTGCTGATCAAGGGCGAGCCCGGTACCGGCAAGACCCAGCTGGCGCGCGAGATTTCCGTGGCGCTGAAGCGTCCGTTCCTGGACTGGGCGATCAAGTCGACGACCAAGGCCCAGCACGGCCTCTACGAG
Organism: Fontimonas sp. FW305-C-3; assembly: GCF_058783185.1. Lineage (NCBI taxonomy): Bacteria > Pseudomonadati > Pseudomonadota > Gammaproteobacteria > Nevskiales > Nevskiaceae > Fontimonas > Fontimonas sp. FW305-C-3. The sequence goes on from NZ_JBYSYK010000001.1 coordinate 915,975, forward strand.
TACGACGCGGTCTCGCGCCTGCGCGACTCGCAGCTCGGCAACGAGAGCGTCAAGGACATCAGCAACTACATCATCCGCGGCAAGCTGTGGGAGGCCTTCGAGTCGGACGTTGCCCCGGTGCTGCTGATCGACGAGATCGACAAGGCCGACATCGAGTTCCCGAACGACCTGCTGCGCGAACTCGACCAGATGGAGTTCTACGTCTACGAGACGCGCCAGACGGTCAAGGCCAAGAACCGGCCGATCATCATCATCACCTCGAACAACGAGAAGGAACTGCCGGACGCCTTCCTGCGTCGCTGCTTCTTCCACTACATCCGTTTCCCCGACAAGGAAACGATGCAGAAGATCGTCGACGTCCACTACCCGGACCTGAAGAAGAATCTGGTCAAGGAAGCGATGGAAGCCTTCTTCGGTCTGCGCGAACTGCCGGGCCTGAAGAAGAAGCCGTCGACTTCCGAACTGCTCGACTGGCTCAAGCTGCTGCTCGCCGAAGATATCGATCCGGCCGTGCTACGCGAGAGCAGCACCAAGAAATCGCTGCCGCCGCTCTACGGTGCGCTGCTGAAGAACGAGGCCGATGTGCATCTGTTCGAACGCGTCGCGTTCATGGCGCGGCGCCAGAGTTGAGCAAGCGCCCCGGCCCGGGGCGCGCTTCAGGCCAGAGCGAACGCCAGATCACGAACCAGATGGTTCGCGATCTCCTGCGAGGTCGGCAGGCACCGCACTGGCTCATCGGTGCGGATCAACCAGATGCCGTTGAGCGTGTGCTCGGGATAGTCGGGGTGGCGCAGGGCCACGGTGATCATGCGCTGTGGCCCGCCTGGCTGACGCTGGATGCGGATCATTACGTCATTCGCGCGACGATTGATCTCGAAATACTTTATCCGCGGATCGCCCACGACCTTGAGCCGCAGTTCCTCGGCGAGCTTGAGGCACGACTCCCATTCGACCTGTATTTGTGCGATGGCCTGTTCGCGCGCAGTGAGTTCGCGTGCGCGATGATTGCGGATTGAACCCACCAGTTCGTCGAGCATCGTGGTCTCGGCTGTAGTTGGCGGCGCATCGGCAACTGTCGGGCTCGCCTCACTGACGGCGACAGCATCCATCTGGAACCGCAACGCAAGGGAGCCAACCTGAATCAGGTCGCCCTCTCTGAGGGTCGCCTGTTTGATGGTCACGCCGTTGACGCGTGTGCCGGCTTTGCTGCCAAGATCGGTTAAGAGGTACTGACCTTGGGCAAAGCTGATCTCGGCATGTTCAGGCGCCACAGCCCGCTCATCAATGACAATGTTGTTGTGAGGCGCTCTGCCGATTGCCAGCACGAACGAACCTAAAGGCCATTCGCTGACCTTGTCCTTGTGCAAGATTTTCAGTTTCGCCATTTTCGAGGCGCTGGTTTCGTGAAGCGATTCTGCTCAGGTCGTGCCGGACCGACAAGCGCGGATTAGGCCTTGCCCGCCAGCTGCGAAACGATCGCCGGATTCTCCAGCGTCGAGATGTCCTGCGTGATTTCCTCACCCTTGGCGATCGTGCGCAGCAGACGGCGCATGATCTTGCCGCTGCGGGTCTTCGGCAGGTTGTCTGCGAAGCGGATGTCGTCCGGCTTCGCAATCGCGCCGATCTGCTTGCCGACGTGATCGCGAAGTTCCTTCACCAGTGCATCGGCTTCGGCGCCGGTCGGGCGCTCGCCGCGGCAGATGACGAACGCGAACACGCTCTCGCCCTTGATGTCGTGCGGCCGGCCGACGACGGCGGCTTCGGCGATGCGCGGATGCGATACCAGCGCGCTTTCGACTTCCATCGTGCCGAGGCGGTGGCCGGAGACGTTCAGCACGTCGTCGACGCGCCCCATGATCCAGTAATAGCCGTCCTCGTCGCGATGGGTTGAATCGCCGGCGACATAGTACTTGCTGCCGAACTGTTCCCAGTACGTCTTGATGTAGCGCGCGTTGTCGTTCCAGATCGTGCGCAGCATCGACGGCCAGGGCTTCTTGATGACCAGATAGCCGCCCTGCTGGTTGCCGGTCACCAGCGCGCCCGATTCGTCGACGACATCGACCGCGATGCCAGGCAGCGGCTTGGTGCAAGAGCCGGGCTTGGTCGGCACCGCGCCGGGAATCGGCGCGATCATGATGCTACCGGTTTCGGTCTGCCACCAGGTATCGACGATCGGCAGCCGCTCGTTGCCGATGACGCGGTGGTACCACATCCAGGCTTCCGGATTGATCGGCTCGCCGACGCTGCCGAGCAGGCGCAGCTTCGACAGGTCGTATTTGCGCGGCCAATCCTCGCCGAGCTTCATCAGCGCGCGGATCGCGGTCGGCGCGGTGTAGAAGATCGTCACGCCGTGGGTTTCGCAGATCTTCCAGAAGCGGCCCGCATCGGGCACCGTCGGCGTGCCTTCGTACATCATCACCGTTGCGCCGGCCGACAGCGGGCCGTAGGCGACGTAGCTGTGGCCGGTGATCCAGCCGACGTCGGCGGTGCACCAGAACACATCGTCGTCGCGCAGATCGAAGACCCACTGCGTGCTCACCGTCGCACCGAGCAGATAACCGGCGCTGGAATGCTGGATGCCCTTGGGTTTGCCGGTGGAGCCCGACGTGTAGAGCAGAAACAGCGGATGTTCGGCGTCGACCCAGACCGGATCGCAGCGCTCGCTCTGGTCGGCGAGCAGCTCGTGCCACCAGCGGACGCGGTTGCCCACAAACGGAATGTCGTGTCCGGTGCGCTTCAGGACGATCACGTGCTCGATGCTGGCGCAGCCCATGGCAAGGGCTTCGTCGGCGGCCTGCTTGAGTTCGACGATCGTGCCGCCGCGATGGCCGCCGTCGGCGGTGATCAGCAGCTTCGCGCCGGCGTCTTCGATGCGATCCTTCAGCGAACTCGCCGAGAAGCCGCCGAACACGACCGAATGAATCGCGCCGATGCGCGCGCAGGCCTGCATCGCAATCACCGCTTCCGGCACCATCGGCATGTAGATGACGACGCGATCGCCGGTCTCGATGCCCAGCGACTTCAGGCCATTGGCCAGCTTGCAGACTTCGGCGTGCAGCTGTTTGTAGGTGTAGGTGCGGACATCGCCGCGCTCGCCCTCGAAGCGGATCGCGATCTTGTTGCCGCGCTCGCCGAGGTGGCGGTCCAGGCAGTTGGCCGAGACATTCAGACGCCCGTCGGCGAACCAGCGATAGTTTGGCGCCTGGCTGTCGTCGAGCACCTGCTTGAACGGCGTCTGCCAACCCAGGTTTGCGCGCGCCTGATCGGCCCAGAAGCCGTTGTGATCGGCCGCTGCCGCCTGGTTCAGGGCTTCGAGGCGTTCAGCATTCAGCCGCGCCCGGGTGACGAAGTCCGGCTTGGGCTCGAACACGCGGGTCTCGGTGAGAATGGACTGAATCTGCTCGTTGCTCATCGCGGCCTCCTCGGGCTCTGGTCTGGCGTCTCTGGCAAAGCCAGGGGGCGGTCCTTATGGCATGCCTGAGGCGCTGACGTCCAGACCACGAAACGGGTAGTCCGGGCATCGGCGTGCGGCGCGGCAGCGTGACGATTATTTGCCCATTCCGCGCGGCGGACGTCCGCAAAACACCGACCGGGTCCGCGCCTGAGGGGCTGCTCATTTTCCGTGCCCGCAGCAGCGGCAAAGCCGTTTTTCAGGCTGTTACGTAGGGGATTTTGTGAGCGGATCGCTGCCCCGGGCAAGCTTTCCTGCGCACACGTCTCGAAAAATACCAGCCCGTGATGTAACAATATGTGCAGTCCGGTCGCTTTCCCTCCCTTAGGCCGGACAGTATTCGACCGCGGCCGCGCGTTCCTTCATTGGAGCAGCTCACCGCGGTCTTTTTTTTGCGGCTCAGCGGATAATGCTTCGGTGCACTACCAACATCGCTATCACGCCGGCAATTTCGCCGATGTCTTCAAGCACATCCTGCTGGTCAGCCTGCTCGATGCGCTGAGCGCCAAGCCGGCGGCCTGGTGCTATCTCGAAACCCATGGCGGCGCCGGAGACTACGATCTCAGCGACGCCGCCGCGCAGCGCACCGGCGAAGCCCAGGCCGGCATTGCCAGGCTCTGGGCGGCACGGCCGCCGGCCCTTGAGCGCTACCTGGCGCTGATTGCGCGCAACAATCCGGGCGATGCGCTGCGTCACTACCCCGGTTCCCCGTTGCTGGCCCTGAGCATGGCGCGCGAGCAGGATCGCCTGATCGTCTGCGAGAAGGTGCCGGCCATCGCGGCCGAACTGCGGGCCACGGTCGGTGACGATGCGCGGGTCGCGATCCACCAGCGCGACGGCTACGAGGCGGCCGCCCTGCTGCCGCCGCGCGAGAAGCGCGGCCTCGTTCTGGTCGATCCGCCGTTCGAGCGCCCGGACGAGTTCGAGGCGGTGTCCGACTTCGTGCAGGCCGCGCTCAAGCGTTTCAGCAACGGCACCTACGCGATCTGGTACCCGCACAAGCAGCGTTACCAGACCGATCGCTGGCTGCGCCGCATGCGCTCGGTGCTGACGCAGGAGGCGATGGACCTGCAGATCGACACCGGCGCGCCCAGCGAGGGCCAGATGCACGCCTGCGGCCTGCTGGTGGTCAATCCGCCTTACGCATTCACCCAGGCGGCGCCTGGCCTGCTGGCGGCAGCGCTGCCGTTGCTGACCCAGGGCAAGACCGCGAAGATCAGTCACGAACTCTGGACCCGACCGGCATGAGCGACACGGTTCGCGAGCTGCACAACGGCCAATTCCTGCGCCTGCTGCGCAACGCCCACTGGGAATACGTCGCCCGCGTCAACAGCCGCGCCGCGGCGTTCGTGCTGGCGGTGACCGATGACGACGAGCTGCTGCTGGTCGAGCAATACCGGATTCCGCTGCAGCGGCGCACGATCGAATTGCCGGCCGGACTGATCGGCGACGAAGCCGGCTTCGAGGACGAGTCCATCGAGCACAGTGCGATTCGCGAACTCGAGGAAGAAACCGGTTACCGCGGTGCGCGCGCCGAGATCCTGCTGAGCGGTCCGGTCGCCGCCGGCCTGACCAGCGAAGTGCTGTATCTGATCCGCGTCAGCGGGCTGACGCGTGTGCACGACGGCGGTGGCGTCGAGGGAGAGGACATCACCGTGCATCGGGTGCCTCTGGCGCGGATCGATGCGTGGCTCGCCGAACAGGCGCAGCGCGGCATCATGGTCGAGCCGCGCATCTACACCGCGCTGTACTTCGTGCTGCGCGGTTTTCCAAAAGCCTAGTTGCGCCGGATCGGCTCCAGCGGCGCGACGTCATAGCTCGCGCTGTAGTCCGCATCGCGGCGCTCGAGTTCGCGCCGGGCATTCGCATAATCGGCATTCAGCTGGTTGAAGTCGCGCTCCAGCTGGAAGCGTTCGTCGCGGCTGATCAGCTCGGGGCGCTTGGCCGGCTTGTGGCCGCCGCGCACCGCGTCGATGTACTCCTGCGCACGGCGGTCGTCTTCCGCGAGCCGCGAGCTGATATTGCCCAGCTCGCTGTCGATGCTGTCCAGGCGGCTGCGCAGTGCGCCGACGCGCTTGCCGTCCTCATAAGCCGGGCGGAATTTTGCGTCGAGCTTCGGCGGGCAGACATCCGCATAGCCCTGGTTGTCGCGGCCGACGATGTAGCCGTTGGCCGCGGTGCAATACAACGTCTGGCCCTCGGTGTAGCCGATCTGCCAGGCCGTTGTGTCCGGCGCGATGCCGTACTCGGCACAGGCCTTCTGATGCTCGGCGATGCGCGGACTCGCATACCCCTTGAGCCCGTCGACATAGCCCAGCTGGCGCCAGTTGCCGGCGCGGCAGTCGGACTCATTGAGCGTCGCGCAGCCTGCGCAGGCGACGGCGATCAGCGAAGCGGCAAGCAGGCGGGTTCTGCGCATTGGGTTCATGCCGTTGTCGTGGGACGGGCGCGGCGGCTGACCCACCAGCCGAACAGCGCCGCGGTGAAGAACATGAACAGGCTGTAGATCGCTGCGGGAATCGCCATCGTCGGGTTGTTCAGCATCATCGGCGACAGGGCGATGGCGATCGCCAGCGTGCCGTTGTGAATGCCGATCTCCATGCCGATCGCGATGGACTGGCGTTCGTCGAGCTTGAGCAGGCGCGGCACCCAGTAGCCGGTGCCCAGGCTCGCGAGATTGAAGACCAGGCAGGCGGCGCCGACGAGTGCGAAGTAGGCGCCGATGTTCTCGCGGTCGTTGCTGAAGACCAGGCCGACGATCGCGACGAGGAAGATGATCGACAGCCATTTCACCGGCTTGAGCAGGCGCTGCGTGAGCGCGTTGGCCTTGGCGTTGAGCAGCATGCCGATCGCGACCGGGCCGAGCACGATCGTGAACAGCTGCAGCACCTTGCTGAACTGCAGCGGGATCACCTGGCCTTCGCCCATGAAATGCAGCATCGACAGGTTGACGATGATCGGCAGCGTGATGATCGCCAGCACCGAGTTGATCGCGGTGAGCGTGATGTTCAGCGCCACGTCGCCGTTCGACAGATGGCTGTAGAGATTCGCGGTCACGCCGCCGGGCGAGGCGGCGAGCAGCATCAGGCCCACGGCGAGTGCCGGCTCGAGGCCGAAGGCATGGGCGACGCCGACGCAGACCAGCGGCAGCAGCACGACCTGGCAGCCCAGGCCCACCAGCACGGCGCGCGGATAGACCAGCACGCGGGTGAAGTCGCCGACGCGCAGCGTCAGGCCCAGGCCGAACATGATGAAACCCAGGGCAAGGGGCAGAAACGCGGTGGTGAGCAGGCCTGCGGTCATCGGGGCTGGGTGTCCGTGCGAAATGCGGTGGGGCAACTGGCGCTCGGATACTGCCTGAAACTTGACCGGCGATGCACTGTGAATGTGCGCCAAGCCATCGCGTCTGCGGGGCGTTACACTAGCCGCCACAAGCCGGGGGTGCCCACGCGGGATGCGGGCTGAGATCAAACCCTTGGAACCTGGCCACCACCGTGGCGAGGGAAGGCTTAAAGCCAGGGGCCTTGCCGCTGGCGTGAGCGCTCCCCCGTCGCCTGCTGAGATTCGACATGAGCGCAGTTGCCGATACGATTTTCTCCAAGGCCGAAGAACTGTCGGCCGATGTCCGCCGGCCGTTCCCGGGCAGCCGCAAGATCTACGTGGAAGGCGCGCAGGGCGTGCGCGTGCCGATGCGCGAGATCTCGCTGACCGCGACGCGCTCGGCCAACGGCCTCGAGCCCAATGCGCCGGTCACGGTCTACGACACCTCGGGTCCGTATACCGATCCGAACGTGCAGATCGACCTCGTCGCCGGTCTCGCGCCGGTGCGCGCCGAGTGGATCGAAGCCCGCGGCGATACCGAACAGCTCAAGGGGCCGAGCTCGATCTTCGGTCGCATCCGCGCCGCCGACGATACGACGCGCGCGCTGCGCTTCGAGCACATCCGCGCGCCGCGCAAGGCCAAGGCCGGCGCCAACGTCAGCCAGATGCACTACGCCCGCCAGGGCATTGTCACGCCGGAGATGGAGTACATCGCGGTGCGCGAGAACGCGCGTCTGCAGGAACTGCGCGCCGAGTACGAGAAGGCCGGCTACCTGCGCCGCATGCATCGCGGCGAAGCCTTCGGCGCGCGCCTGCCCAAGGAGATCACCGCCGAGTTCGTGCGCCAGGAAGTCGCCGAAGGCCGCGCGATCATCCCGGCCAACATCAACCATCCGGAGCTGGAGCCGATGATCATCGGCCGCAACTTCCGCGTGAAGATCAACGCCAACATCGGCAACTCGGCGGTGACGTCGAGCATCGCCGAGGAAGTCGAGAAGATGGTCTGGTCGACGCGCTGGGGCGGCGACACGGTGATGGACCTGTCGACCGGCAAGAACATTCACGAAACGCGCGAGTGGATCCTGCGCAACTCGCCGGTGCCGATCGGCACGGTGCCGATCTACCAGGCGCTGGAGAAGGTCAACGGCAAGGCCGAGGAGCTGACCTGGGAGCTGTTCCGCGACACGCTGATCGAACAGGCCGAGCAGGGCGTCGACTACTTCACGATCCACGCCGGCGTGCTGCTGCGCTACATCCCCTGGACCGCCGAGCGCGTCACCGGCATCGTCTCGCGCGGCGGCTCGATCATGGCCAAGTGGTGCCTCGCGCATCACCAGGAGAATTTCCTCTACACGCATTTCGAGGAAATCTGCGAAATCATGAAGGCCTATGACGTGTCGTTCTCGCTCGGCGACGGCCTGCGTCCCGGCTGCATCGCCGACGCCAACGACGATGCGCAGTTCGGTGAGCTGCACACGCTCGGCGAGCTGACCAAGATCGCCTGGAAGCACGACGTGCAGGTCATGATCGAAGGCCCCGGCCACGTGCCGATGCAGATGATCAAGGAGAACATGGACGAGCAGCTCAAGCATTGCTTCGAGGCGCCGTTCTACACGCTCGGACCGCTGACGACCGATATCGCGCCGGGCTATGACCACATCACCTCGGGCATCGGCGCCGCCAACATCGGCTGGTACGGCTGCGCGATGCTCTGCTACGTCACGCCCAAGGAGCATCTCGGCCTGCCGGACAAGGACGACGTGCGCGAAGGCATCATCACCTACAAGATCGCCGCACATGCCGCGGATCTGGCCAAAGGCCATCCCGGCGCGCAGGTGCGCGACAACGCGCTGTCGAAGGCACGCTTCGAGTTCCGCTGGGAAGACCAGTTCAACCTCGGCCTCGACCCGGAAAAGGCGCGCGAATTCCATGACGAGACGCTGCCGCAGGAAGGCGCCAAGCAGGCGCATTTCTGCTCGATGTGCGGTCCGCACTTCTGCTCGATGAAGATCACCCAGGACGTCCGCGACTACGCGGCCAAGGTCGGCGCCGACGAGCAGGCGGCGCTCGCCAAGGGCATGGCCGAGAAATCGGCGGAGTTCGTCCGCGCCGGCGCCGAGATCTATCGCAACGACTGATCAGGGCTGCCGAAATGACGCCGGCCTCGACAGCCGGCGTCATGCACCAGCTTGGTGCTTGCCGGCGTGCCATAACGCCCCTGCGGTAGCGGCGGGCTGTTCCGCGGGCCTAGAGTGTTGCGCACCACAACGCACAGCGCGCGCTTAGGGGTTGGTACGCTGCTTGCGGGGTAATGCGCACGTTCCGGGGGGAATACCATGCTGGGCTTCGATCATCTGCTGGCACATCGCCAGCTGCGAACATTCCTGCTGATTGCGCTGATGCTGCCGACCGGTGCGGCACAGGCGGTCTGCTCGCTAGGGACCGGCAACAATCTGGTCGTCGACAACTGGGAAGGCACCGCTCCCGGCGGCGAAGGCGACACGCCGGGCGCCAGCACGGCCAGGAACGTCGCGCTGCCCCTCGAATGCACGGCGACCTCCCTGGTGTTTCGCATCGGCTGGAACAACGCCGACGCCGATCTGGGTCTACGCGTGACGCTGCCGGATGGCACGGTGCGCACGGCAGACAGCGAAGGCGCGGCGGGGACGTTCGAGACCTTGACCGTCAGCAACGCCGTTCCCGGGACCTATCAGGTTGTTGCGACCAATCCCGGCGGCTTCACCGTCGAGTACAGCGGCAGTGCCCGCGCGAACATCGCCGTCGTCGTGAAGCCGCCGTACGACGGCATTCCTTCCGCCCCGCTGCAGCCGCGCGTCGTCGTCGCGGACATCGACTCGGCCATCAATCCGTATCACGCGGCGTTCTATACCGGCGGCCCGATCTACGGCGGCAATGTGCCGTCTTCGGTCACCAAGGAAGTCCTGGAGGCGCTCGGAGTGCCGCCGGAGAACGTCGTCACGCTGACGCGCACCGGCAATCTGACGGCCGATCTCGCCGCCGATGCCGAGTTCTGGAACCGCGTCGAGCCGGGCGAGCTGTATTACTTCAAGGGCACCAACATCATTGCGACGTCGTTTGTCGGCGCGGGCTTCGAGACGCTCAAGCCGGGCGTCGCAAAGTCGGCGCACGGGCTCGGCACTTCGGCTGCCGTGCTGGCAGCCAACCCGGACGCGATCCTGCTGTTCGTCGAAACCGAAGGCGCGCTCGGCAACGACGAGGCGCATGACTTCGCGTTCCTCAATCCGCAGGTCGACATCATCACGACCAGCTACGGCGTCTCGATCCCGCTTGTCGGAATTCCGCTGCCGGAGACGCGGGCCTTCGCCGATACCTACGAGGCGGTCGTCCAGTTGGGCAAGCTGCATTTCAGCTCCGCGGGCAATGGCCCGGGTCTCGCGCCGGCACGTGCGGGCGCCGGTCCCTGGTGGAGCATCGGCGTCAGCGGCATCGAGGAAGGTTCGTCGGAAGGCGACACGCTGCTGTCCGGCCTGTTCCCGGATTTCGTGTCCGACTATACGCAGACACTGCCGTACTGCATGGATTGCGAGAGCGGCGTCGACGAGTTCGTCGCAGGCACCAGCTTCTCGACGCCGCGTGCGGCCGGTGTCGCGTCCAGAGTGCTGCTGCGTGCGCGTCAGCTGGTCAAGCATGTCGGCGGCATCAAGACGGTTGCCGGCGTGCCGCTGATGGTGCAGGGCAAGGGCTACAGCATTTCGAATTGGTTCCTGCGCCGCGCGCTCGAGCAGGCCGCGTGGATTCCCGGCATTGAAGAATACGATCCGATCGAAGGCGTGTTCGATGTTGTCGGCCTGCCGATCAATCCGCTGGTGCCCTGGCTGCAGATCGCGTGGGGCGATCTGACCGGGCTCGAAGAGAAGGAAGTCGTCAACAAGGCGCTCGGCCATCTCAACATGGGCACGGTGCTCAATGCGAAAGGACTGGGCTACTGCGAATTCCAGAGCCTGATCATCCAGGAGCGCAAGCTGTACTGGGATACGCTCGCGCCGATCCTGCCGGACCTGTTCGGCGGTGCGGCGACCGGCGCGACGCCGGACGGCGATCCGTTCATCTATTGCGCATCGCTGCTGCCATATCCTGCATCCAACGATCCGGGTGGCCGGCCGGTCGATACGGACGGCGACGGCGTCGTCAATCCGCTCGACAACTGTCCGACGATTGCCAATCCGACGCAGCAGGACAGCGACAATGACGGCATCGGCAATGCCTGCGAATCGCTGCCGACCGCAACCCCGACACCGACCGCGACACCCACGCCGAGCAGCACGCCGACGGCCAGTCCGAGTGCCACGCCGACACCGACCGCGACGGGCAGTGCAACGCCAACGCCAGTGCCGACCGTCGGTCCTTCTGCAGTGCCGACGCCTTACGTGACGAACTGGCCGACCGCGACGCCGATGCCGACGATGACGCCTGGCGCAACGCCGGGTAATCCAACGTCGACCCCGGTAGCGACCGCTACACCGACGACGAGTCCGACCGCGACGCCGTTGGCGACGGCAAATTCCGGTTCCGAAGAAGACAAGGGTGGCGGCGCGCTGAGCTGGTTGATGCTGCTGGCCTTCAGCGGCCTGGCAACACTGCGGCGTTCGCTGCGCTAGGGATTAGTCGTCCCAGCGGCGCCGCATGTTGCCGCGACGTGCGCGCGCCGCGCTGATCGCTTCGCCGATGCGCTCGCGCGTCTCGACGATGCGCGGGTCGGCAGGCAGGTAGACCATATCGAGCAGCGCGCCTTCCTGCGCGCTGTCGAACTCGCTCTGACTGACCACTACGCTGCGCTGGTGCATGCCCTTGTCGGACTCGTACTCATAAATCAGCGTGTAAGTCGTCTGACCCTTCCGCGTCAGCATGTTTTTTGCGCAAAGGCGTCCGGTTGTCGGTTGGCCTGCGCGCTCGAGGCGCAGCAGCTGGTTGCCGCGGCGCAGGCCTAGCCAGAAGAAGAGGCCGGCGGCGCCCGCGATCAGGATCAGGATGCTCAGAATTCCATTCATTTTGTTCTCGTGGCGCTTTGCAATATCAGCCGGTCGCGCCGCTGCATTCTAAGCGGGAACCGGCGGTTCATTCGGCTGTCAGGCAGCAGCGGTTAAAAAGACAGCCCTCGCGCCGGCTTCATTTCGTTGCTCCGCCTTGCCGGCATCGCCCGTACTGCTCTTCGGGAATGCGCATGAATCTGCAGACACCGTTATTGGAAAATCCCCTGTCCGACTGGATGACCGCGCTTGCGGTTGCGTTGGCCATCAATCTGATCGTCGCGCTCGTCAAAAGCCTGGCCCTGGCCCGTCTGTCGAAGCTGGCGCAGCGCACGAGCAACAGCCTCGACGACGCACTGGTCGAGGTCGTGCGCAGCACGCGCCAGATTCTCGTCCTCGGCGTCAGCCTGTTCGTCGGCACGCGCTATCTGGACCTGCCCGATCCGGCCGCGACCTGGCTCAAGTACGTCGCCGGCGCGGCAGCATTGCTGCAGGTCGGCCTGTGGGCCAGCAAGGCCATGGACTTCTGGCTTGGCCGTTATCGCAAGCGCAGCGAGCAGCATGACATCGGCGCGACGACCAGCCTTGCCGCGCTCGGCTTCATCGCGCATGTGCTGCTGTGGTCGATCCTGCTGCTGGTCGCGCTCGACAATCTCGGCATCGACGTCACGGCATTGGTCGCCGGCCTGGGCATCGGCGGCATCGCGGTCGCGCTCGCTGTGCAGAACATCCTCGGCGACCTGTTCGCCAGCCTGTCGATCGTCATCGACAAGCCCTTCGTCATCGGCGATTTCGTCATTGTCGACGACTACATGGGTAGCGTCGAACATGTCGGTCTGAAGACCACGCGCATCCGCAGCCTCGGCGGCGAGCAGATCGTGTTTTCCAATAGCGACTTGCTGAAGGCGCGGCTGCGCAACTACAAGCGCATGTACGAGCGGCGCAATGTGTTCGCGTTCGGCCTGACGTATCAGACCAGCGCCGAGCAGATCGAGCAGGTGCTGAAGCTGGTGAAGAAGATCATCGAGGACCAGCCGATGACGCGCTTCGATCGCGTCCACTTCGCGAAATTTGGCGAGTCCTCGCTGGATTTCGAAGTCGTGTTCTGGATGACCGATCCGGATTTCAACAAATACATGGACACGCAGCAGGCGATCAATCTGGCGATGCTGCGTGGTTTTGCCGAGATCGGGGTCGGCTTCGCGTTCCCGACGCGCTCGCTGTTCGTGGAATCACCGCTGGCTCTGGAGCGCGTCGCGCAGCAAGAACGCCAGGAACGGCCCGAGCCGCGTTCGAATCGTCCGCCGCTGACTCAGTAGCGCGGCCGCTGTCCGGCGCCGCGGCCGGGCATGCGCAGCGGCGGGCTGATGCTCTCGCCGTCGGTTTCGAACGCGCCGCTGCCGCGCAGCAGGCGATTGCGCCATTGCCACTGCGTCGCGCTATCGGTCTCGATCAGCGTTCGCACTTCGCCGCCGACGAGGCTGGCGACCGGGACGCCACCGCGCAACAGCAGGCGATGTCCGGGCATGGCCGGCACGCGCTCGCCGGGCAGGATGACCCCGGTGAGATTCAAGGGATCGCAGCCGGCGATCACGATCAGGGCCTGATCGCGGTCCTCGCGATGCCTGGTCAGTGCATTGGCGGCATCGAGCAGCGCGAATTGCTCGCCGGCAAAGCCGCTGACAAAACGTCCGCCGCGAATCTCGCCACGCGCTTCAAGTCGGCGCAGGCAATAGTGCAGTTCGCGCCACGGCGGCAGGCGCGCCTCACGCTCGATCAGGCCGCGGAACAGCACGCCATAACGCTGCAGCAGCGTCCAGGCAACAGCCTCGACGTGGACGTCGTCGGAAGCCGGTGCGGTCTTGCGACGTGCATGCACCAGCGACCAGCGGCCGGCACTTTCAAGATTCTGGAACGCTGCGCGAACGCCGCCGCGGCGCAGGCTGCGTGCCTTGAGTTCGGCGGGTGCGACCAGCGCGCGCAGGCCTGCAAAGCCATCCGCCGTGATCAGGCCATGGCTGACGAGTTCGCCGAGTGCCGATTCGACCTGGCTGCGCAGCACGCCGCTGTCGGCGACGAGTTCAACGAAGAATGAAGCACCATGCTCGCGCAGCACTTCGAGTACGGCGACCGCCGCCGCGCTCAGCTCCGCCGTCTGATCCGGCTCCGACTGCCAGTGCACGGCCTGTTCGCGCAGCAGCAGCATGATCGGCGTCGCGCGCACCGGGGCGGCCTTGCGGCCGTCGCTGCTCGTGCCCGGCAGACGCTGCCAGAGCACGCGACCGCTCGCGCACAGCTGATCCAGCCAAGCGGGGTCGTAAGCGCGCAGACGCGCCGGCAGCACATCGGCCTCCCAGGCGGCGGCGGCAATCGCGCAGCCCTGCAGCTGCGCCAGCACGGCCTCGAGTGCAACCGGACCTTCGCGCAGGCTGCCGCTGCTCAGCCCCTGCCAATCCAGCAGGAAGCGCATGAAAGCCGCCGGCGACACCGGCTCGAAGCCGGCGCGGCGCGTGTCGCGGGTCAGGCGATGAATGCGTGCCAGGCGGCGGCGCTCGCACCATTCGGCGGCGCCGGCTTGCGAGAAGCTGCCGCGCATGACGTAGCCCTGCGCTTCCAGCGCCAGCAGGGCTTGAGAGATCGCGGCGACATCGATGCCCAGGGGCTCGGCGAGTTCGCGCTCGGTCGTCGGGCCGATCAGTTCGAGGCGGCTGCGCATCAGCTCGCGCAGCGCGATATCGAGATCGACGTCGGCCCCCAGCGCCGGTGCGTCGCCGATCACTTCGGCATGCGGCAATACCGCGCGCAGTTCGCGCAGGCGTTCGGCGGCGACCCACAGCGTCGCGGCCGGAGTCTGCAATTGCGCGATACGCCGCGCGGCAAGCAGCGTCGGCAGCATTGGCGCCCACGGCCCGATTTCGGTCGCGGTGAGAAAGCCGTAGACGACCAGCGCATCGTGCAGCTCGTCGGCGTTGGCCGGGTCGGGCTGCATCTCCTGCTGCACGCGGCGGATCGCATCGGCGTCGAGACGGCCGAGATCGCCGGCGGTCTGCGGCTCGAAGACGCCGCGCGTCTTCACCGCGAGCGTGCGGCGCTCCTCGGCGGCGCCATCGTCGAGGAAGGCGTAGGGACGCGCGTTGAGGATCGCTTCCGACAATGGGGAGGGTGCGGTCAGATCGCGGCAGACAATCGTCACTTCGCCGGATTCGATGCGGCGCAGCTGCGTCAGCAGTCCTTCGGCGTCCATCACCTCATGCAGGCAGTCGTCGAGCGCCTGATGGACCAGCGGATGGTCCGGCACGTCGCGATGGCCGGGCAGGTTGTCCTGGCAGGCGACGGCGTCGGGGAAGGCATGCGTCAGCAGGTCTTCGGCATCCGAGCGCTGGAACTGCGGCGGTACGCGCTTGCCGTTGCGATTGCGCGAGATCGCAAGCGCCACCGATGCAGCCCAGCGCCAGCGCGTCGGGAACATCGGCGCCTGCAGGATCGCCTGCACCAGCACGTCCAGTGCGGTGTTGGAGTGCAGGTAGTGTGTGACTTCTTCGAGCGGGAAGCTGTGCGTGGGGCCCAACGACAGCACCAGGGAATCGTCGAGCGCTGCCGCCTGCAATTCGAAGTTGAATTGCTTGCAGAAGCGCTTGCGCAGCGCCAGGCCCCAGGCGCGCATCACGCGCGAACCCAGCGGCGCGTGAATCACCAGATGCGTGTCGCCGACTTCGTCGAAGAAGCGCTCGAACACGAAGCGTTCGCGGGTCGGCAGCAGACCGAGCGCCGCCTTTGCCGCAGCCAGATAGTTGGCCAGCTGCAGTGCGGCGACCGCGTCCAGGCCGTAGTCGTTCTGCAGCCAGCGCTGGCAGTCTTCGACCGTGCCGCCGGTAAGCAGTGCATCCGCATCCGCGCGCAATCGCGAGACGGCAACCGACAATTCATTGCTGCGTCCGGGCGATTCGCCGAGCCAGAACGGCAGGCTCGGCGGCTGCCCCTTGGCATCCTCGACGATCACGCGGCCGGTCTCGACCTTGAGGATGCGATACGAGGTATTGCCGAGCTGGACGATGTCGCCCGGCAGGCTCTCGAACGCGAAGTCTTCGTTGAGCGTGCCGACGCGCAGATCCTCGGGCGCGAGCACCACATCGGAATCGAACTGATCCGGAATCGTGCCGGCGTTGGTGACCGCCACCAGCTTCGAGCCGCGGCGGCCGCGGATGCGCCGGTTGACCGCGTCGTAATGCAGCAGCGCGCCGCGGCGTCCGCGCTTGGTGCTGTAGCCGTCGGCGAGCATCTGCACCAGCTCGGTGAAGCGTTCCAGCGTCAGGCTGCGATAGGGCAGGGTGTGTGCGACCCGCGCATGCAGATCTTCCAGCGCCCAATCCTGGCAGGCGGTTTCAGCGACGATGTGCTGGGCGAGCACGTCGAGCGGCGCCTGCGGGATATGGATGTGATCGAGCTCGCCGCGATTCGCGCAGTCGATCAGCGCGGCGCTCTCGGCGAGATCGTCCATCGACAACGGGAACAACCGGCCTTTTGGAATCGCGCGTACGGCGTGACCGGCGCGGCCGACGCGCTGCAGGAAGGCATTGATCGAGCGTGGCGAACCGATCTGGCAGACCAGGTCGATGTCGCCGATATCGATGCCGAGTTCCAGCGAGGCGGTGGCGACGAGCGCCTTGAGCTGACCGGACTTCAGGCGCTGCTCGGCACGCAGGCGATGCTCGCGGGCGAGGCTGCCGTGATGCGCGGTGACGTGTTCCTCGCCGATGCGCTCGGCCAGATGACGTGCGATGCGCTCGGCCATGCGGCGCTGGTTGACGAAGATCAGTGTCGTGCGATGCTGATCGATCAGCTCCGCCAGGCGGTCGTAGATTTCGCCCCAGACTTCATTGGCCATCACCGCGCTGAGCGCGGAGCGTGGCATTTCCAGCGCGATATCGCGCTGGCGCCGATGGCCGGCATCGACGATCGTGCAGCTGCGCGAGGCATCGCCCATCAACAGCTCGGCCATCGTCGTGATCGGCTTCTGCGTCGCCGACAGGCCGATGCGGATCGGCGGCCGTTCGCACAGCGCGTCGAGCCGCTCCAGCGACAGCGCCAGATGCGCGCCGCGCTTGCTGCCGGCCACCGCATGCAGTTCGTCGACGATGACGGTGCGCGTGGTCTTCAGCATCGCGCGGCCGGAATCCGAGGTCAGCAGGATGAACAGCGATTCCGGTGTCGTGACGAGGATGTGCGGCGGCGAGCGGCGCATCCGTGTGCGCTCGAACGTGCTGGTGTCGCCGGTGCGCACCGCGTCGCGGATCGCCAGCTCTCCGAGGCCCATCGCCCTCACGCGCGCGCAGATGCCGGCCAGCGGCGCCTGCAGATTCTTCTGGATGTCGTTCGACAGCGCCTTGAGCGGCGACACGTAGAGCACGTGAACGTCGTCGGACAGTCCGCGCTCGACGCCTTCGACAACAAGGTCGTTGATCGCCGCGAGAAATGCGGCGAGTGTCTTGCCCGAACCGGTCGGGGCGGTGATCAAGGCGTTCTGGTGCCGCGCGGTAGCCTGCCAGGCCTGTTGCTGCACCGGCGTCGGCGCGCCGAAGGTGTCGGTGAACCAGCCCGCCACCGCAGGGTGAAACAGCCCCGCCATCGGGCCGTCGGCGATGGGTTTTGCGTCGATCAGGGGCAGGATCTGCTGCATATATAACCAGCTTACCGCCAGCGCCTGACTATTTCCTGGCTTTTGTTGTTTTTGCGGAAGTTTTGGCTGAATAGCCAGGGCGCCGTTCCTGAACACCGCTGCCCTGCAGGTCGAGCTTGAGGCGGGAGCGCAGCCAGGTGGCGAATTCGATCTCGCTCAAGGCGCCGTCGGCCAAGCCAAGAATGACTGGATAAATCTCCTCATCGCTGGCTTCAAGCGATGCACCATTCAGCTCGATGAAGGTTTCGCAGCTGACGATCGCAGTGCGCTTGTTGCCGTCGACGAAAGCATGATTCTTGGCAATCCCATGCGCCAGACTGGCGGCCAGATCTGCGAGATCGGCCGGCGGTTCGCCGTAGGCATAACGTTGCTGCGGGCGCGCCAGCGCAGACTCGAGCAGACCATCGTCGCGCAGGCCGCTGCTGCCGCCATGCTCGGCGATTTGCCGGTCATGCAGCATCAGAACCAGGGCTTTTTCGATCCAGACGATCATCGTCGTTTCAGCTGTCCGCCAGCTTGTGGAGCAGATTGCGACGCTTGCGCATCACCCGCTCCGCAACCTCCATCTGCGCAGCCAGCAGCGGATCGTGCGGCATCAGCTTGATGCCATCCGGCGTCTCGGCGACGTACAGCGTGTCGCCTTTCTCGACGCGCAGACGTGCGAGCAGCTCCTTGGGCAGCAACACGCCGGCCGAGTTGCCGACGGCAATGATCTTGAGTTCCATCACGGCGCTCCAATCGATTTATAACTAATGTTATAACTACTCCGATCTCCTGTCGACAGCGCAGGCCTGCAAAGAAGTAAGCGCTAAGCTGTCCGCCTTCGATTTCTGGCGGGGATTTTCATGAAAGCTGCTGTCGTCACCGGCGTTTCGACCGGCATTGGATACGCCATCTCTGTCGCGTTGGCCGCGCAGGGGTTCCATGTGTTCGGCAGCGTTCGCAAGCCGGCGGATGCCGATGCCCTCAAGGCCCGCCTCGGCGCCGCATTGACCCCACTCGTGTTCGACGTGACCGACGAGGCGGCGGTCCACTCGGCCGCGGCGCAGGTCGGTGCCGCGCTCAAGGGCCAGCGTCTCGCAGGCCTGGTCAACAACGCCGGTATCGCCGTCGGCGGGCCGTTGACGCATGTGCCGATTGCCGAGTTCCGCAAGCAGCTGGAGGTCAACATCACCGGGCCGATGATCGTCATGCAGGCGTTCCTGCCGCTGCTGGGCACGGATGACAGCCTGAGCGGGACGCCGGGCCGCATCGTCAACATCACCTCGGTCGCCGGCAAGATGGGCGCGCCCTTCGTCGGCCCGTACGTGGCTTCGAAACATGCGCTCGAAGGCCTTTCGGAAAGCCTGCGCCGCGAGCTGATGTTCTACGGCATCGATGTCGTCATGGTCGCGCCGGGGCATGTCGCAACGCCGATCTGGGACAAGGCCGAGCAGGTCGATTCGACGCCCTACCAACATCTGCCGATCTTTCCGGCAATGCAGAAATTCATGGACTTTTTCCTCGTCGAAGGCCGCAAGGGATTTCCACCCGAGCGCGTCGCCGGCGTCGTGCTCGAGGCGCTGACCGCGGCGAAGCCGAAGGTGCGCTATCCAGTGGTGCCCGGGCATCTCAAGAACTGGACGATTCCGCGTCTGCTGCCGACCCGTGTGGTCGACAAGGTGCTGGCTGCGCAACTGGGCTTGAAGCGCCGATAGCCGGCAGAGGGCAGGCGCCGGAGTGTCGCTCAGCGGCACGGCACTCTGGCACTATTGCCCGCAAGGGGCTCGTCCGCTGCGCGGACCGGCCGGATCAGCTGGAGACAACGGTGGCACGAGGACAGGGGCAGGGCGCCCTGAGCGGTGTGGCGATACAGGCAGCGGCGCTGCCTTGGTGGGCGGCGCTGGCGCTGGCCGCGGGCGCGTACTTTGGCTTGCATGCACTCGCTGCAATGAATATCGCGCCGAGCGAGCAACCCACCGCTGCGGACTACATCAAGACGCTGGCGACTGCGCTGCAGTTCCTGCTGCCCTTGCTGTTTGTGGCGCTCGCGGGCCTGTCGGCCTATGGCCGCGGGCTCAAGAAGCGCGCAGCGGCTGCCGAGTCGCAGCCTGCGCAGGCGTCAGCGGTAAAGGCGCGTCCACGGCCACCGCCGCAGCGGGCCGGCACCTCGACCTACATGGCTTGTCCGAAGTGCGGCAGCATGATGTACGTGCGGCGCGCCGCTGACGATAGCCCCGATGCGGGCAAACCCTACTGGGGCTGCAGCCGTTACCCGCTGTGCAAGGAGACACTCGAGGTTTGAGTGCCGGGGCGCCAAGCCCCAATCGTTTGCCTAGTCCCTGAAGTTCTCGAACTGCAGCGGTACATCGAACTCGGTCTTGCGCAGCAGGGCGATCGTGTCCTGCAGATCGTCGCGCTTCTTGCCGCTCACCTTCAGCTTGTCGCCGTGGATCTGCGCCTCGACCTTGAGCTTGGCCTCCTTGATCTTGGCGACGACCTTCTTGCCCAGTGCCTGCTCGATGCCCTGCTTGACGGTGATCTTCTGGCGCGCCTGCGAAAGGTTCACTTCCGGCTCGCCAATATCCAGACAGCGCAGATCGATGTGCCGCGCCGCGAGTCGCGGACGCAGGATGTCGAGCATCTGCTGCAACTGGAAGTCGTTCGGCGCGGTCATCGTGATGACGAAATCATCCAGCGCAAAGCTGGCGTCGCTGCCGCGAAAGTCGAAGCGATTGGTCAGCTCGCGCTTGGCCTGATCCACCGCGTTGGTCAGCTCGTGCTTGTCGACTTCGGAAACGATATCGAAGGAAGGCATGTCTTTGAGTCCCGGAAAGGCTGTTGATGAGGCTTGTCATAAATCTTAACCGGCTGTCACATTCATCACAGCGTCAGCGCCTCGGAAAAATCGAGGTGACTAAAATTTTCAGCGCCTGCTAGTGTCGCGGTTCGTTCACAAAAATTTCACGAATCCGACATTCGACTGCAATGAATCCAAGCTGGTCCGCCGGCAGCGCCTGCGTCAATGGCCTGCAACTGAGTTACGAAATGGCTGGGCCGGAGCAGGGCGAACCCTTGTTGCTGGTCATGGGCCTGGGCGGGCAATTGATTCATTGGCCGGAAGCGCTCTGCGGCCAACTGCTTGCCAACGGCTTCCGCGTGATCCGTTTCGACAACCGCGACGCCGGTCTGTCGGCAGAAGTCGACCGCGGTCTGCCGGTGCGCCTGGCCGGAGACTGGCTGCGCTCGCGCATGGGCCGCCCCTCGCAGCCGAACTACAGCCTGCATGACATGGCCGACGACGCCGTCGGGCTGCTCGATGCGCTGAGCATCCCGCGCGCGCATCTGGTCGGCGCTTCGATGGGGGGCATGATTGCGCAGATCGTCGCGGCGCGGTATCCGCAGCGCGTGCTGAGCCTGAACTCCATCATGTCGAGCACCAATCATCCGAAGCTGCCGCCGGCACGTTTTGATGTGCTGTGGCGCATGGCGGCTATCGGCTCGCGGGCGAAGACGCGCGAGCAGGTCATCCGCCGTTCGACGGCAATGCTCAACCGGGTCGGCAGTCCCGGATTTCCGACGCCGATCGAATACCGTCGCCGTCTTGCCGGTGTTTCCTACGATCGCGCCTTCCGTCCGCGCGGGGTGCTGCGTCAGACCCAGGCCATTTTTTCCACCGGCAGCTTCGAAGATCTGCTGCCGCAGATTCGCGTGCCGACCCAGATCGTCCACGGCCTTGCCGATCCGCTGCTGCGCCCGGCTTGCGGCCAGCGCAGCGCGCAGCTGATCCGCAATGCGCGGCTCGAGCTGATTGCCGGCATGGGCCACGACTTCGCGCCCAGCCTGATGCCGCGCTGGGCTTCGCTGATCAGCGCAAACGCCGCTCGCGCCTGAATGCGTTCAGGGTGACGGCACGATCTTGTAGATCTTGCCGTCGAAGGCCGTGATGTAGAGCTCGCCGTTCGCGTCTTCGCCAAACGACGACGGCCGGCCCGGCACCGTGCCGAGTTCAATGACGGCGACCGCATCGCCGTCGCGACGCAGCGCCCAGACCTCGCGGCTGCAGAAGTCGGCGAACACATAGCGCCCGACCAGATCCGGAATCGCCGAGCCGCGATAGACGTAGCCGCCGGTGATGCTGCAGCGGCCGCCGGCGTGATCGTATTCGTAGAGCGGCGCAATCGCGTCGGCCGGAACCGGATCGCCGTTGTTATAGACCTGCGTTCCCTCGTACTTGCGCCAGCCGTAGTTGCCGCCGGCTTCGCCGAGATCGATCTCCTCGATCTCACCCTGGCCGACGTCGGCAATCCAAAGCTCGCCGGTCGAGCGATCGAAGCTGTTGCGGAACGGATTGCGCAGCCCATAGGCCCAGATCTCGCCGCGCTGTCCGGCGCTGTTGGCAAACGGATTGCTGGAAGGGATGCCGCCGTTGGTATCGATGCGCAGAATCTTGCCGAACAGGCTGTCGAGATTCTGCGCGTTGTTGTCCGGATCGCCGCTGCCGCCGCCATCGCCGCTGGCGATGTACAGCAGGCCGTCGCGACCGAAGCCAAGCCAGCCGCCGTTGTGATTGTCGGCCGGCTGATCGAACTCGAGCAGCTTCGTCTCGGTGGCCAGAGCGCCGCCGGCGCCGGGGCTGAATCGCGCAATCAATGTCGCATCGCTGTTGCCGCTCGCCTGCGCGGCATTGATCGTACGGTTGATGTACAGGCGGCCATTGCTGGCATATCCCGGATCGAAGGCCAGGCCCAGCAAACCCTGCTCGCCGCCGTCGGCCTCGGTGCGCGAGCGCAAGTCGAGGACCAGCGTCGGCGTCGCGGTTTGCGCATTGTTGCGGAAGCGGAACAGCTGCCCGGCGCGAGTCGCGACCCAGACATTGTCGCTGTCGCCGGGGGCGCTGGCGAAGATCAGCGGCTCGTCGAAACTCAGCTCAGGAAAGGCGTCGACAATCGCGACCGTCGGATCGGGTGGCGGTGTCGTGTCGCCGCCGCCGTTGCTGCCGCCGCAAGCGACGACAAGCAGCGCCAATGCCGGACCGACTGATTTCCAGATCTGCATGAACCACTCCGCTGAGACTGGCCGTCGCGTCGGCCCGGAAGCGCGGATTGTCAGCAGCGGTGGCTCAACGTAGGCTGAACCGACACCACCGGGGGAGCTGACCATGTTCATCACACCGCTGTATGCCGGCCTGCTGGCCATCCTGTTTCTCGCGCTCAGCGTGCGGGTCGTGCAGCAGCGTGGCCATGGCGTGAGCCTTGGACACGGCGAAGACGTCGCGCTGCTGCGGCGCATTCGCGGGCACGGCAATTTCGCCGAGTACGTGCCGTTCATCCTGCTGATGATGGCTTTGCTCGAAGTCGGCGGCGCGACGCCGGTCTGGATGCTGCATGCGCTGGGCGTCACGCTGGTGGTGGCGCGCGTGCTGCACGGCATCGCGCTGTCCTACACCGAGAAATGGAAGTTCGGCCGCTTCTACGGCACCCTACTGACGTTCATTCTCGTGCTGGTGCTCGGCCTGCTGTGCCTGTGGCGCGGTGTCGCCGGGCTGGCGTTTACGCTGGGGTAGGGCGCTGTGGCCGACAAGCCGTTTTCGCCGTCCTGCGAGCGCAATCGCGAGCCGATCCTCGAGGTGTTGCGCCTCCAGCTCGCGGCTTGTCGGCGCGTGCTCGAACTCGGTAGCGGCACCGGACAGCATGCGGTGCATTTCGCCGAGGCTTTGCCGCATCTGTGCTGGCAGTCTTCGGACCGGGCGGCGAATCTGCCCGGCATCCGGATGTGGCTGGACGAGGCGCGGCTGCCGAATACACCGGCGCCGCTGACCTTGGACGTCAGCGCGGACGCCTGGCCAGAGGACCGCTACGACGCAGTGTTCTGCGCCAACTCGATCCACATCATGAGCTGGTCCGAAGTCGAGCAGATGTTCCGTGGGCTGGATGCGGTGCTGGCCGACGGCAGCCGCCTGATCCTGTACGGGCCGTTCAAGTACGGCGGCCGGCACACCAGCGAAAGCAACGTGAAGTTCGACGAATGGTTGCTCAGCCAGGGGCCGCATATGGCGGTGCGCGACTTCGAGGCAGTCGATGCACTCGCGCGAGGGATCGGCCTGCAGCTGATCGAGGACTACGCGATGCCCGCCAACAATCGCTGCCTGGTCTGGCAGCGCGGATCGGGCCGATGAAGGTGAAGGCGCTGGTCGACGCCTGTGCTTGCGAGTCCGGGCTGGAATACGCAGGTTGCTGCGGGCCGTATCACGCCGGCGCGCTGGCGCCGACGCCGGAGGCGCTGATGCGTTCGCGGTACTGCGCCTACGTGCAGCGGCTGGCCCTGTATCTGCTCGTGACCTGGCATCCGAGCCGGCGGCCGCCGGTCGAGGAACTTGATCTGGATCCTGCGACGAAATGGCTGGGACTCAAGATCCTGCGGGCCGAGCCAGGCAGCGAAGATGCGGGCATCGTCGAATTCGTGGCGCGTTACAGGATCGGTGGCGGCAGCGCGGTGCGCCTGCACGAGGTCAGCCGCTTCGTTCGCGAGAACGGCGCGTGGTTCTACCTTGACGGCGAGCACCGAGACGGCTGACCTTGGCTCGCGGCCACACCGCCTCAGAAGCTTTCGGCAAGATCGCAGGCCGCGCGTTCGCCGAGCCGGCAGCTTGCTTGAGCCTCGTTGCGCGCCTCGACGAGCGCGCCGGTGGCCGCCAGCAGCTGCGCACGTTTGTAATGGCCGAACTGATAGCCCGGCTGCTGCGCGAGAACCGCTTCCCACAGGTGCAGTGCTTCGCCGTAGCTGCGCCGGCTGATCAGGATGTCGTCGAGCAGCGCTGTGGCCCCGCTGTGGCCCGGGACGAGCGTCAGCGCGGCGCGCGCATCGGCCTCCTGCTGGACGGCGAACGGCGCACCGAGCTTTGCGTAGACCATCGCGCGGTGCCAGAGCGCGTCCGCCCGCGCCGCTGGCGGCGCGGCTTCGCGCTCAAGCTGTGCCAGGGCCTGATCGAGGCGCTGGCCGGCCATCGGCAGGTTGCCCTCGGCGTAGTCGGCCTTGGCCTGTGCGAGCAGGTCGCCGCCGCTTTCCGCCGGCAGGCGCAGTTGATAACTCAGTTGCAGCGCCGTGCCCGCTATCTCCGGCGCTGTCGCGGCCGGCGTCGGTCCCGGATCGGCGGCAATACGATCGTCTTCGGCCACGCTGGTGGCGGCGACCGAGACGAGCCAGGGATACCCCAAGGCGCCCGGCGCGATGCGCGCGTGCAGGCGCGCGCGGGCAATCGGCGTTGACTGCCACTGCGCTTCGCTGACCTGGGTCGACAGCGCATGCGGAGCGCCGAACAGGCCGCGGCGCTGCAAGGCGGTGCTCGACCAGCGCAGGGTCGGCGACTGCGGGCCGGACAGCTTGACGCTGCCAGTCACCGCGACCACCGCGTCGCGTGCCGCAGCGGCGTCGCCGCCGTTGCGGACGAGATTGAAGGCGATGGCTGCTGGCGCGGCGGCAATTCCGCTGGCGAGCAGCGCGGCCGGCAGCAGTCGCGCGCTGTCTGGATGGCCGCGCAGCCAGAGCAGCGCCGGGGCCAGTGCGCCTAGCCCCCACAGCGGGGCCAGCTTCAATGCATCGAACACCAGCGCCTGCAGGTCCAGCGGCGCGTAGCGGTCGAGAAAGACCACGCAGGCGCCGATGGCGGCGAGCGGTAGCAGCACGCCACCGATGAGCAAGCTCATACGACGTAGCTGCCATAGCGGCGTCATTGGCGTCAGCGCGCCGATGATGCTCATCGGCTGGCGCGCCAGCGCCGCGAGCAGTTCGGCGCGCTCCTGCATTGTGCGCTGCAGCGTCTCGGCATCGCCGCTGGCTTCGAAGCATGCGCTCAGCTCGCCGTCCTCGAAACGCAGCGCGCAGGCCCCTGCGTCGAACAGCGCCAGGATCGCATCGCGCATCGCCGGCTCGCGCAGCAAGAGCGTCGCCAGTTCCCGGTAATTGCAACTCACCAGCGCGCGGCGATCGAAGGCGGCATCCCCGCTGCCGGTTGCGCGGGCGAGGCCGCAGCGCTGCCCCAGACGGTCGAGCCGGCTTGGGCGGCGAATCTGCAGCGCCGGCAGGCGCGCGATCGGGGTCGAGAAAACGAGTTGCGGCGTACTGTGCCGTGGCGGCGTGCTGACCCGCACGGCGACGCTGCGATCAGCGAAATCCAGCGTCCGCGGCGCCCAGCGCCGAGCGCCGGCCCGTTCCAGGCCAGCGCGCAGCGCCCGTGCGCGCGGCAGCAGGAACAGCAGCATGGCCGCGCCAAACAACGCGGTCAGAACGGCAAGGCCGGCAATGCTGGCGGTGAGATCGCTCGTACAGCCCCCGTGAGCGGTTGGCAGGGCCTGCGAGGCCCCCAGGGCGCGGACATTAGCCGGGATGCCTCGCGCTGACCAGTGCGCGGTTCATCGAAGGTTCGCCGGACAGGGTTTATCGTCTCCGGACAACAGCATGAAACGCCCTGTCGCGCAGTCTTGGCGCGACGTTTGCTTGTCACTTTCAGGCGCTACGGTGCCGCCGTTGGGGTGTAGGCGAACTGTCAGGGCACACGGAGATCAGGATGACCGCACACGCGCAGCAGAGGGGATCAGGGACTGATCCGGCAATGACGCTGTATACCTTCGCCGCCTCGCAATCGAGCGAGAAAATCCGCTGGGCGCTGGATGCGGTGGGACTGCACTACCGCGAACACCGCTTGACGCCTTTCCTCCACTACGCCGGCTCGCTGAGCATCGGCGGCAGCCAGGGCGTGTCGCTGCCGACCCTGCAGGCCGATGGGGTCATGATCCAGGACAGCACACGGATTCTCGAATGGCTCGAGACGCATCGCGCGCCGTTTCCGTTGATTCCGCAGAATCCGGAAGAACGTGCTGCCGCGATGCAGGTCGAGGCGCATTACGATCACATCGCACCGCACATCGTGCGCTGCGTCTACGCCACCTTGCTGGAATCCCCCGAGCTGGTGCGGCGCCTGTGGGCGCTGGATGCCAGCCTCGGCGAAGCCGCGCTGATGCGCATCGGCTACCCGGTGCTGCATCGCATCTTCCGTCGCGGCCTCGGTCTGACGCCGGCGCTGATCGAACATTCGCGGCGCGTGGTTGATCGCACGCTGCGCGAACTCGACCGTCAGGCTCAGAGCGGCAAGGTCTATCTGGTCGGCACGCATCTGAGCGTGGCGGACATCACCGCGGCTTCGCGCCTCGCGCCACTGGTCTGCCCGGACGAGCATCCGGTGTTTTCCGATCCGGAATATCGCGACGCGCTCGCGCCGCTGGCCTGCCCTTGGCAGGCGCGGCCCGGCATCGCCTGGGTGCGCGAGATGTATCGCGTGCATCGCCGTGCCCGGCCGCCGCATGTACTGGATGCCGCGCCCAGCGCCGTCGAGGCATTTCATGCACCGGCAGCGCCGCTGCGCCGCGCCAGCGGTCGTCGCGCTTAAGGCGCCTGCGCGGTCTCCAGCGCTTCGGCGGCGCTGAGCCATTCTTCCTCGACCGCCGCGAGGCGGCCGCTGAGTTCGCGCTGCTCGCGCTGCAGCTGCGCGATCTCGCCCGGCTTTGCGGTCGCGTAGAGCGCCGGATCGGCGAGTTTGGCGTCGATCTTCGCGATGTCCTGCTGCAGCTTCGCCATCTGCGTGTCGAGTTTCTTCACCGCATCGCGCAGCGGCTTGATCTGCTCGCGCGAGAGGGCGGCGCTGCGACGCTGCTCCTTCGGCCCGTCGACCGCGCGCTGCGGTCGCGCGCCGTTGTCGTCGCGGTTCGACAGCCAGCGCGCGTAATCCTCGAGGTTTCCGTCGAAAGGTTCGCAGCTGCCGTTGGCGACGAGCCAGAAATCGTCGCAGGTGGCACTCAGCAGATGACGATCGTGCGAGACGACGATGACCGCGCCTGCGTACTCCGCCAGCGCCGTCTCCAACGCGTGACGCATGTCGAGATCGAGGTGGTTGGTCGGCTCGTCGAGCAGCAGCAGATTCGGCTGCTGATAGACGACCATCGCCAGTGCCAGGCGCGCCTTCTCACCGCCGGAGAACGGCGCGACCGCCTCGAAGGCGCGATCGCCGCGGAAATTGAAGCCGCCGAGAAAATCGCGGATCGCCTGCTCGGTCGCCAGCGGATTGAGCCGGCGCAGATGCAGCACCGGCGAGGCCTGCGGATCGAGATACTCCAGCTGATGCTGGGCGAAGTAGCCGATGCGCAGATCCGGCGCGCGGACAGCCTGGCCGCCGAGTGGCGCCAGCTCGCCCGCCAGCGTGCGCACCAGCGTTGATTTGCCGGCGCCGTTCGCGCCGAGCAGGCCGATGCGGTCGCCCGGCGCGATCTGCAGGCGCAGGTTGCCGAGCACGGTGCGCTGCGGATAGCCGGCGGAAGCCTTGTCGAACTTGATCAGCGGCGAAGGCAGCTTCTCCGGCACCGGGAATTCGAACGAGAACTCCGAATCCCAGTGCGCCGGCGCGACCAGCTCCATGCGTTCCAGCGCTTTGACGCGGCTCTGCGCCTGGCGCGCCTTGGTCGCCTTGGCCTTGAAGCGGCGGATGAAGCTTTCCAGATGCGCAACGCGCGCCTGCTGCTGGGCGTAGGCCGCGGCCTGCAGGCGCAGCTTCTCGGCGCGTTGCAGCTCGAACGCGGAATAGCCGCCGGTGTAGAGCACTGCCGACAGGTGCTCCAGGTGCAGCGTGTGCGTCGTCACTGCGTCGAGAAATTCGCGGTCGTGCGAGATCAGCAGCAGCGTGCCCGGATAGTTTCCGAGCCAGCTCTGCAGCCAGATGACGGTATCAAGATCGAGATGATTGGTCGGTTCGTCGAGCAGCAGCAGGTCGGAGCGGCACATCAGCGCGCGCGCCAGGTTCAGGCGCATGCGCCAGCCGCCGGAGAAACTTGCGACCGGCTGATCCTGCTGCTCGCTGGAAAATCCCAGGCCATGCAGCAGACGCCCGGCGCGTGCGCGCGCCGCATAGCCGCCGATGGTGTTCAGACGCTCGTGCAAGGCGCCGATCTTCAACGCGTCGTGCGCGGCTTCGGCCTGTGCCAGACGGCGTTCCAGATCGCGCAGCTCGGCATCTCCATCGAGCACAAACTCGATGGCCGGATCCGCCAGCGCCGGGGTTTCCTGTGCGACGGACGCAATCGTCAGATGGCGCGGCACGCTGATCTCGCCGCGATCCGCCTGCAGTTCGCCCATGAAGGCGGCGAACAAGGTCGACTTGCCGGTGCCGTTGCGGCCGACCACGCCGACATGCCAGCCGGCATACAGCGTGAAGCTCGTGTCTTCGAGCAGGGTGCGGGCGCCACGGCGCAGCGTGGCGCGAGTCAGGGAGATCATGCCGCGCAGTTTAGGGGAAAGCGGCTCCGCTCAGGCGCGTCTCGTCGTGATGTTCGCACCGGCCTTGACCGTCAGTGTCACCGGCGTCTTCTCGGCAATCTCCAGCAGGCGCTGCCACTGTTCGTCGCTGAGCGCTGCATCGCTGCTGAGCTGGCGTTCGATGGAGGCCACGCCGTCGGAATCCTTGTTCAGTTGCAGTGCCACATGCAGCTTGCCGATGTTCCATTGCTTGCGCTCGGCGTACATGGATAGCGTCATGCTGGTGCAGGCGCCCAGGCCGGCGAGGATGAACTGGTAGGGCGCCGGGCCGGCATCGGCACCGCCGGCCTTCGCAGGTTCGTCGGCCGTCAGTGCATGGCGACCGGCCTGGATGTCCTGCTTGTACGGCGCATTGCCGCCGCTGACTTCAACTCTGGCGATTTCTCTCATGGGTCGGATCCTTCAGGTCTTGCGCGTCCAGGGAACGGGCGGCGCGGTCAGCGGCTTGCCCGGATAGCCGTGCACTTCACCGAAGCCCCGGCCGGCGTTCCAGTCGTCGGTAAAGCGTTCGATGTCAGCCTTGTTGCGGCCGATGAAGTTCCACCAGATCAGCAGCTCGTCGGTGTACGGCGTGCCGCCGATCAGCAGCGTGCGGGAAGCGCCGTGGCTGGTCAGCGACGCGGCATCGGCGCCGACCGGCAGATACAGCAGCTCGCCAGGGCCGACAGTTTCCTCGCAGAACGTCACCGAACCTTCGAGCACGAGCACGCCGTGCTCGAAGTCGCGGCGCAGTGGCAGTTCGATGCTGGCGGCCTTGCCGCTCAGCAGTTCGAGGCCGAGCAACGGCGAGTAGACCTTGACCGCTGAGGTCAGCCCACCGAATTCACCGGCGAGCAGGGTAATGCGAAAGCCGTCGCGATCCAGCGATGGCACGACCGCGTAGTGCTCGAACGCCGGCGCGATGTCGCGATGACTGTCCGGCAGTGCAATCCACAGCTGCGCGCCGTGCATGATCGGCGAGCGCTCGGACGGCGACTCCTCCGAATGCGAGATGCCGCGGCCGGCGGTCATCAGGTTGATCTGGCCAGGGCGGATCAGCTGCTCGTAGCCGAGGCTGTCGCGATGCAGGATTTCGCCGGAGATCGGCCAGGTGAAGGTCTGCAGGCCGGTGTGCGGATGCGGGCCGACGCGCATGCCGTCGCCGTGCGTGATGTCGAGCGGGCCGAAATGATCGAGGAAGACCCAGGCGCCGATCGTCTTGCGTACCTGCGCCGGCAGCGCGCGGCGGATGCGCATGCCTTCGCCCAGCACCGACTCGCGTGCGGCGATGCGTTGCAAGGCGGGCCGCGCGCATGGCTGCGCGCGGTTCGGATTCTCTGCGGTATCGGTGCTGCTCATCGTGCATCTCCCGTGATTGGTTCCCTCTCCCCGCTTGCGGGGAGAGGGAGGCAAGCTACGCAGCCAGCTTGCCGCGGCGGTAGTCATCGATCGCCTGTTCGATCTCTTCGCGCGTGTTCATCACGAACGGACCGTACTGGACGACCGGCTCATGCAGCGCCTTGCCGGCGATCAGGATAAACCGCGTGTCTGCCTGCGGCGCGCGCACCTGCACTTCATCGCCATCGGCTAGCACGCCGGCGGCATAGGTGTTCAGTGTGCGCGCCGCATCGCCGCCGACTTCCAGCGCGCCTTCGTAGACGTAGATCAGCGCGGTGTGCCCCGCCGGCACTGGCAGCGTCTGTTGCGCACCGGCTGGCAGGCGGACGTCGAGATACAGCGGATCGGTCGCCATCGTGCCGGCCTGCGGATTGATCGGGCCGCTCACGATGCGGCCATCGATCAGCGGATAGCCGGCAATGACCTTGATCGTGCTGCCGTCGGCGAGCGTCGCCACCGGAATCTGATCCGCCGGAATGTCGCGATAACCGGCCGGCTTCATTTTTTCCTTGGCCGGCAAGTTGATCCACAGCTGAAAGCCGCGCATGCGGCCGCTTTCCTGCTGCGGCATCTCCGAGTGGATCACGCCGCGGCCGGCGGTCATCCACTGCACGCCGCCGCTCTTCAGCTCGCCGACATTGCCGAGATGATCTTCGTGGCGCATGTGGCCGTCGATCATGTAGGTCACGGTTTCGAAGCCGCGGTGCGGATGCGGCGGGAAGCCGGCGATGTAGTCGTCCGGATTCTCGGTGCCGAACTCGTCGAGCATCAGGAACGGATCCAGGCGCAGGCCGGGCATGGAGCCGACGCTGCGGCGCAGCTTGACGCCGGCGCCGTCCGAAGTCTCGACGCCGGGGATGACCTGATTCAACTTGCGAGTGGACATGTGATTCTCCAGTGACTGCGGGCCTCGCGGCGCGCAGGGTGATAGAGCGTGTGCGGTGAAGACCTACTTCTTGAACAGCTTGGCGTCGAGGCTGATCGCGCCGGCGCCGTGGGCAACCAGGAACAGGAAGCCGCCGGCCATCGCCAGGTTCTTCATGAACATGATCTGCTGAATCTGATCGGCGCCGCCGTGGAACAGCACCGCCGAGACGATGCTGAAGATCGCCAGGCCAAACGCCGCGAGACGCGTCAGCAGGCCGAGGATGATGGCCAGGCCGCCGCCGAGTTCGACGAAGATCACCAGCGGCAGCAGCGCGCCGGGCACGCCGACCGACTGCATGTACTGCTGGGTGCCTTCATAACCGCCGATCTTCGACCAGCCGGCACCGACGAAGATCAGCGCGATCAAGAGGCGGCCGGCGAGCAGGATCCAGGGCTTCAGGGTTTCAAGTGTGTTGTTCATGGCATTTTTTCCTTGAGGTGAATGTGGAGCCGCGATCAGGCGGCAAGACGGTCGATCTGCGTATGCGCGGCGTCCAGTGCCTCGCGGCGGGGCGCGTCGCCCATATTGAGGCCTTCGGCGTAAACGAACTCGACGTCGCTCATGCCGAGGAAAGCGAGGAAGTCGCGAACATGACCGCTCTGCGAGTCCTTGCTTGTGCCCAGATAGCGGCCGCCGCGCGCGGCGAGCACGTAAACCTTGCGGCCACCGAGCAGGCCTTCCGGGCCGGTCGCGGTGTAGCGGAAGGTGACACCGGCGCGAGCGATGTGATCGAACCAGGCCTTGAGCGTCGACGGAATGCCGAAGTTGTACATCGGCAGGCCGATGACGACGGTATCGGCGGTCCGCAGTTCTTCGATCAGCGCGTCGCTTTCGGCGGCAACGGCCTGCTGGGCGGCGCTGCGTTCTTCCGGCTTCGTCAGGAAAGCCTGGAAACGTTCGGCGGTCAGGTGCGGCAGCGGCTGGGCGGCGAGATCGCGGACGACGACGCGGCCATCCGGGTGCTTGAGCTGCCAGGCGGCCACGACCTGCTGGGCGAGCTGCGAGGACTGGCCGTTTTCGGCGAAGAGGCTGGAGTTGATCTGCAGGAGAGTAGGAACTGGGTGACTCATGGCGCGTGCTCCGTTGGTGAGGTGCCCTTGGGCGTGACGCCATTAAACGATTGTCGAATTAGATAAAAAAGCGCAATATTTCGGCCTAATCAATCCAATAATTAGATAATGAGCGGTCCGAAGATCAGCCTTGAGCAGTGGCGCGCGCTGATTGCCGTCGTCGATGCCGGCGGATATGCCCAGGCGGCCGTGGCCCTGCACAAGTCCCAGTCCGCGGTGACCTATGCGGTGCAGAAGCTGCAGACGCTGCTCGGCGTTCAGGCTTTCGAGATTCAAGGCCGCAAGGCGGTGCTGACCGAAGCCGGGCAGGTTCTGTACCGGCGCGGGCTGGCCCTGCTCGAAGAAGCGACGCGCCTGGAACGCGCGGCGACGAACCTCGCGCAGGGCTGGGAGCCGGAGCTGAGCCTCGCGGTCGAGACGATCTTTCCGACCTGGCTGTTGCTGGATTGTCTCAACCGCTTCGCCGCGGAACGCCCGGAAACCCGCATCGAGCTGTACGAGACCGTGCTCGGCGGCACTGACGAAGCCGTGCTCGAGGGCCGCGCGGATGTGGCGATCGCCTCAAGGATTCCGGTCGGCTTCAGCGGCTCGCGGCTGCGCCGCATGCGTTTCGTCTGCGCCGCCGCGCCGCAACACCCCTTGCATCAGCTCGGCCGGCCGGTCAGCTACGAAGACCTGCGGCGTCATCGCCATCTGGTGATCCGCGACTCCGGTACGCAGCGCACCCGCGAAGGCAACAACTGGCTCGGTGCCGAACAGCGCTGGACCGTTTCCAACAAGGCGACGTCGATCCGCGCGGCGACGCTCGGCCTCGGCTTTGCGTGGTACGCGGAAAACATCATCCGCGACGAACTGGCGCGCGGTGAGCTCAAGGCGCTGGAAATCATCGAAGGCAGCGAGCGCTTTGCCGAGCTGTATCTGATACTGCCGCAGCAGGACGCCAGCGGGCCCGGTGCCCGGCGCCTCGCCGAACTCATTCGTGAGGGCGTCGCGACGCTGTGCGTGGAAGAGGAGGAAGCCTGAGTCTGCGGCCGGTGCTGCAACGAGTGCTATTTCTCGTCGCGATCCTTGTACAGCTTGCGCAGCGATTTCTGTACGACCTTGTCCTGCTGCTTCTTGTCGCGCTTCTGCAATTGCGTGCGTTGCGCGAGCGCGACTTCGGCGCTCAGCTTGCGGAAGTTGCCGAGACGCGCCGGATCGACGACATCGCGCACCGCGCAGCCGGGCTCGCTCAGATGGCGGCAATCGCTGTAGCGGCAGCCGGCGGCGAGCGCGTGAATCTCTTCGAAGCCCGACTCCTGCAGTTGTTCGGCACCGGTCAGCTGCAACTCGCGCAGGCCCGGCGTATCGATCAGGCAGGCGCCGCCGCCCAGGCGCAGCAGGCGCCGCGCCACCGTCGTATGACGGCCGCGCGCACCGAGTTCGCTGACCGCGCCGGTCGCCTGGCTCTGATCGCCGAGCAGGGCATTGGCAAGCGTGGACTTGCCGACGCCGGAGGAGCCGAGCAGCACCAGCGTCTGGCCGCGCTCCAGCCACGGCGCGAGCTGCGCGCACAGTGCAGGATCGCGCACGTCGCCGGCAAACACCGGTGTGTCCGCACCGGCGAGGCTGCGAATGGTCTCCAGCCGCGCATCGAGCTCCGGGCACAGATCGGCCTTGCTCAGCACGATGACCGGAAAGATTCTTGCGCTGCGCACGAGCGCAAGGAAACGCTCTAGGCGGTTCGGGTTGTAATTGTCGTCGAGGCCCATGACGAGCAAGGCGGTGTCGACGTTGGAGACCAGCGGCTGTCGCTCGCCGTTGTCGCGCCCGCGTGCGATCAGGGTCTCGCGCGGTGCCAGCGCCATGATCAGCGGCGTGCCGCTGGACGGCGTTTCCCACAGGCACCAGTCGCCGACGACGGTGGTATCGCTGCCGTCGCGTTGCTTGGTCGCCAGCGGTGGCGCGAGCATCGCGCTGAAGCGGGTCTCGCCGTCGTCGACTTCGAAACGATCGCGATGCACGGCGACGACGCGGCCAACGAGCCCGGCGGTCTGCAGGCCCTGCAGCGCCTGCACCTGGCGTTGGTTGAAACCGATCCGCGTCAGCGATTCGAATGAAGAATTGAGATCCATGAGTGGCGACAGTATCGCCCATGCAGGGTGCTGCCGCCGTGAACGCTCATTCCGTCATCGGCAATCGCAGCAGCAAATGGCCGCCGCGCATGCTGGGTTCGGCGCTGACGCTGCCGCCGTGCAGCTGCGCCACGGCGCGGACCAGACTCAGGCCGAGACCGTGGCCGGGCGTGTGGCGTGCCTGGTCGCCACGGACCATGCGATCGAAGATGCGCTCGCGATCAGCGGTGGCAATGCCGGCCCCCTGGTCGGTCACGCTGAGCAGGGCCCAGCGATGTCCTTCGTCTTCGGCAATCTCGACGCTGACGTCGATGGTCTGCCGGCGCACGCCGTACTTCACCGCGTTGTCGATCAGATTGATGGTGCTCTGGAACAGCAGGTTGCGATCCCCCCGGATGACGATTGGCTGATCCGGGCCGCGCAGGCGCAGATTCATCTGCTGCTCGGCGGCTTCGGCCTCGTACAGGGAAACCGCATCGCTGGCGAGCATGCGGAGATCGACGCAGACGAACTGGCGCGCCTGTGCGCCGGACTCGATCGTCGCCAGCTGCAGCAAGGCACGGAAGCTGCCGAGCACCTGATCGACTTCGCGCAGATTTTCCTGCACCCAGGGTGCGAGATCGGCAGCGGCCGGCGGGGTGGTCAGCGCCGCTTCGAGGCGTGCGCGATGGCGGGTCAGCGGCGAGCGCAGATCGTGAGCGATGGCGTCGGTCGTGCCGCGCACGCCTTCGATCAATGCCTGGATGCGATCCAGCATGCGGTTGAGCGTCGCGGTCAGCGCGTCGAACTCGTCCCTGGAGCCGCGCTGCGGAATGCGGTGATCGAGATCGCCGTCGATGATGCGTTCGGCGCTGCGGCGGATCATCGCAATCGGCCGCAAGGCCGTGCGATTGACCAGCGCGCCGGCGATGATCGACAGCACGAAGGCCAGCAGCAGCGCGATGCCGGCAGTGCGGTAGATGTCGTTCATGACGATCCGGTGCTCGATCGTGTCGAAGCCGGCGAGCACGCGGCTGCCATCGGGCAGGCGTGCCGCCGCGATCAGCCATTGCGTCGACGGCGAATGCTTGGGGTTGTCGAGCTGCAGGATGCGGCCGTCGGTGCCGAGCCCCTCGGGCCATGTCGGCCAGTTTCCGGCCAGCCGGCGTCCCTGTGGATCCTCGAGCCGGTAGATGCGGCCGTGATCGGTGAGGATGACCTTACTGCGCACGTCGATGAAACCGCTGACGCCTTCCAGTCCATCGATCTCGTAGTCGGCGACGAGAACCTCGAGTTCGGCGACCACGTCGTCGTCGATATCGTGGCGCAGATCGTTCTCGATCAGGGTCACGATCAGCGCGATGACGCCGGCGGCGGCGAGCGCGAATATCAGCGCGTGCAATGCGGTCAGCTGCGTCGCCAGGCCGATCTTCAGATTGCCCTGCAGCTTCACCCGACGTCTCCGAACAGGTAACCGGCGCCGCGCACCGTCTGGATCAGCGACTTTCCGCCGGGCAGATCGATCTTGCCGCGCAGCCGGGAGATGTGGACGTCGATGATGTTGGTCTGCGGATCGAACTGATAATCCCAGACGCCTTCGAGCAACATTGTCCGCGTGACGACCTGGCCGGCGTGCAGCATCAGGTATTCGAGCAGGCGGAATTCCTGGGGCTTGAGCTCGATGGCCTGGCCGCCGCGGTGCACCGTGCGTGCCAGGCGGTTCAGTTCGAGGTTGTCGCAGCGCAGGACCGTGCGCGCCACGTGGGTATCGCCGCTGCGTCTGGCGATGGCTTCGATGCGCGCCAGCAGTTCGGGCAGCGCGTAGGGTTTGACCAGGTAATCGTCGCCGCCGGCCTTCAAGCCGCGAATCCGGTCGTCGACCTGGCCCAGCGCGGAGAGGATCAGCACCGGCGTACGATTGCCGCTGGTGCGTAGCGCCGCGATGACGGCGAGGCCGTCCATCTGCGGCAGCATGCGATCGACGATCAGCAGGTCGTAGGGCGCGGCGCAGGCGCGAAACAGGCCATCGCGACCGCCGTTGCTGCAATCGACGACATGACCCGCCGCGGTCAGGCCCTTCAGTGCGAGCTGTGCTTGCTCTTCGTCGTCTTCAATCAGCAGCAGCCGCATGGTCCGCCCCATGACCCGCGCGCGGATCGGGGCGGGCCTTCGTCAGCGGCATCATAGTGCGCTGCAGCGGGGACGAAGAAGTCGAATGGTGTTGCGCCGGCCCGGCAAGTTCCACCCGCGGAACCCGGTAGCCGCCGTGATCGTAGAGCCAGCCCGGCAGCGAGACCTTGCCGAGCATGTTGCTGCGCATGGCGCTGTCGGACGGCGCTGCGGCAAGCAGGCTGCGGTCGGCAGGGTTCACGCGCCAGGTTTCGGCGCGCCCGCCTGGGTACAACACCGACAGACTGTCGCCCTCCAGCCAGGCGAAGCGATTGTCGAACTGCATCAGCGCGCGCGGCCGGCGGCCGTCCGCCACGCCGAACTCGGGCAGCATCGCGCTGAGGTCGTAGCCTGGGAACGGCACATTGGCGTCGACGCCCATCAGCGACAGCAGCGTCGGCGCCAGATCGATCTGACTGGCCAGGCTCTTGATCGTCATTGCAGGAATGTCGGCGCCGACGATCAGGCCGGGAATGCGGAAGCGCGGCAAGGGAACGACGTCATCGCCGTAGACGCGGATGTCGTGATCGGCAACGACCATGACGACGGTCGATTCGAACCACGGCTCCTTGCGCGCCGCGTCGAGGAACTGGCCGACCGCATGGTCGGCGTAGCGCACCGCGCCTTCGAGCGTGCCGGGTTGGTCATGCTCGGCGGGCAGGCGGCCGAGCGGAAATTCGAACGGCGTGTGATTGGACGACGTGAAGACGAGCTGGAAAAACGGTTTGCCTTCCGCGTGCATCGCGCCGACCTGCTTGAGCGTCTGGTCGAACAGGTCTTCGTCGGAGACGCCCCAGCTGCCGCGGAATTTCGGATCGACGTAGTCGTGCTCGTCGAACACGGTATCGAAGCCGTTGCCGAGGAAGAAGCCGCGCATGTTGTCGAAATGCGAGCCGCCGCCGTAGGTGAAACCGGTGCGATAGCCGGCGTCGCGCAGCACGCTGGCCAAGGTCGTGAAGTTGGTCTGCGCACGCTCGCGCTTGAGCACCGGCTGCGCCGGCGAAGGCGGGAATCCGGAGACGATCGCTTCGAGGCCGCGCGCCGAGCGCGTGCCGGTCGCGTACAGCGACTCGAACCAGATGCCGGAATCCGCCCAGCGATCGAGGTTGGGCGTCAGACCGCGGCCGCCGAGGCGGCCGGAGAAATCGGCGCCGAGGCTTTCTTCGACGACCAGCACCAGATTCAGCGGCTGCGCGCGCTGGCGCGTCGGCTGCAGGCGATGCAGCGTCGGCGTGGCTGCAGGCGCGTTGACGTAGCGCGGATCCTGTCGCAACCAGGCGCGCAGCTCGGCTTCGGGCAGCTTGCCGTAGATTTCGCCGACGTCGCGTTCGTGACGCAGCGCGTACGCCGCATAGCCGATGCTGTAGGTGCTGTTGAGCGCGATCTGGTTGACCAGCGAATCGCTCCAGCGCGCGAACAGCGCCGGATTCGCCGGCCGATGGTCGAGCGTGCCGCGGATCAGCAGCGTCGTCAGCGCGATTGCCAGCGGCCACAGCAACAGCAGGCCGAGACGGCGCGGTGCCGGCACCACGCTGGAACGTACCCAGCGCAGCATCAGGTACAGGCCGACGGCCAGCGCGCCCAGGCCGACGAGCAGCGAGGTGCGGAACGCCCCCCACAGCATGCCGCCGACCTCATGCAGATTGCCGAGGTAATCGAGTGCCAGATGATTCGGACGCAGCTCGTACTCGCCGACGAAGGACGGTGAACTGAGCTCGAGGATCAAGGCGGTGAGGATGAAGCCGGCCAGCCACAGCCGCGCGAAGCGCGTCCACAGTGCCTGCGTGCGCGGCCAGGCGGCCAGCGGCAGCAGCAGTACCGGCACGCTGAGCATCCAGCCGAGGG
The DNA here is from genome assembly GCF_058783185.1 of Fontimonas sp. FW305-C-3. Classification (NCBI taxonomy): domain Bacteria; kingdom Pseudomonadati; phylum Pseudomonadota; class Gammaproteobacteria; order Nevskiales; family Nevskiaceae; genus Fontimonas; species Fontimonas sp. FW305-C-3. The sequence continues at coordinate 954,255 of NZ_JBYSYK010000001.1, forward strand.
TGATGAAGTCCACCCGCAGGCCGATGCCCAGCACGTCGGTGAATTCGCCAGCGACGCGCGACGGAAACTGCGCGGCCAGGACCAGACGGCCGGCAGCCCACACCAGCAGCGCGACAACGCCGGCCTGGAGCAGCAGGAGCAGGGGATGTTTACCGGCGACCGCGGTCGCCCGAGTACGGATTTGCATGCAGTGACTATGGGCACTGCGCCGATCAAGCGAACTGGTTGCTGGATGAACGTTTGTTCATGCACGCCGGACGGTTCAATCCGGCGGCAGCAGGAAACCCCTCAGCCGGTCCGGCGGCAGCGGCGCGACCGTGGCCGGCCGGCCATGAGCGTTGAAGGTGTGCCAGTAAAGACTCGGGCCAGGCAGGTTGCCCGCGGCCTTCATCGCGTACAGCGCCGCCAGCGCCTTGCCGGAGTAGGCGCTGTCGCTGCAGGCGCCCGTTGCCGCCTCGAAGCGCTGCATGGCGGCCCTGGTCTCGGCGGTTGGCACCGCGTAGCCGCTGCCAAAGTATTCGTTGTGAATCTCGATCGCGGCGATTTTTGGCGGTACCGCGGCCGGCTCGATCCGATCCAGCAAGGCCAGCGTGCGCCCGGTCAGGGCTTGCAGTTTGGCGTCGCTCGCAAAGCCGGGGCCGACGACCTGAACCGCGATGATCCGCGTTGGCAACTGCGCCAGGCCCAGGCCGATCGCCAGGCCGGCCACCGTGCCCATGCTGCTGAAGGCGACGATCAATTGCTGCGGTACCGGCATCTCGCCGGCGTCGATCTGCGCGCGCAGTTCGAACGCCGCGTTGACGAAGCCCAGCGCGCCGAGCGGGGTCGAGCCGCCGGGCGGAATCCAGCGCGGCACGCGGCCGGCCAGCGTCAGGCGCAGGCTGCGAGCCGCCGCGCGCACGGCAACCGCCGCTTCGCTGTGGCCGACGCCGAGCTGTGCGCCGCTGTGCAGCGCGGTGGCGAGGTTGTCGGCCACATACGGCGCATTGACCTGCGGCAGCAGGAAGGCATGCGTGCGCAGGCCGAGCTTGCGGCCGTGCCAGGCGGTGGCGGCGACGAAATTCGAGCCCGAATAGCCGAACGTGATCAGGTCGTGCCGACGATCCGCGCGCGCAGCGCCCAGCAGCAGATCGAGCTTGCGGATCTTGTTGCCGCCGTAATCGGTCGCGCTGAGATCGTCGCGCTTGACCCAGATGTCGTCAGCATCGGACAGCCGCTGCAGCGGCGTGGGCCCGCGCAGCAGGCCGGCCTGAGGAAATATCCCCAGTGCGGGAAAGGCATCGAACAGGGGGTAGCTACTCATGACAGCGCATTGTGACCCCGGTTGAATAGGCTGCGGAAGTGCGACGAAGAACGGCGCCATCGAGCGTCGCGATGCAGGCGGGCAGGAGAGCGCGGATGGAGGTCGTGATGAGCGGCTCACAAGGGCTTGTGTGCACCGTGGTCGGGGAGCGTTCCCATGGCTGAGTGGCATCTGCGGCCGGGCAAGCTGACGCTGAGCGAGCTGCGGCACCTGATCGGCGGCCACGTGAAGCTGTCGATCGATAATCTGCACTGGCCGGCGGTCGAAGCTTCGGTGCGGACCATCGCCGCGGTCGTTGCGCGCGGTGAGCCGGCGTACGGCATTAATACCGGCTTCGGCAAGCTCGCCAAGGTGCAGATTGCCGACGACCAGCTCGATCGCCTGCAGCACAATCTCGTGCGTTCGCACGCCGTCGGCGTCGGTGCGCCGCTTGATGCTGCGACGGTGCGGCTGATTCTTGCGCTGAAGGCCGCAAGCCTTGCGCGGGGTGCATCCGGCGCGCGACGGCAGACCATCGAGGCCTTGCTCGCGCTCTACAACGCCGATGTGCTGCCGCTGATTCCTGCGCAAGGCTCGGTGGGTGCGTCCGGCGATCTGGCGCCACTCGCGCATCTGACCCTGGTGTTGCTGGGTGAAGGAGAGGTCCTGATCAATGGCGAGAAAGCAGCGGGCATCGAAGGCCTGAAGCACGCCGGGCTGCAGCCATTGGCGCTCGCGCCCAAGGAAGGTCTTGCGCTGCTCAACGGTACGCAGGTGTCGACCGCACTGGCGATCCGCGCGCTGTTCGAGGCCGAGGATCTGTTCGCGGCGGCCACCGTGTCCGGCGCGATGGCGGTCGACGCGGCGCGCGGCTCCGATGCGCCGTTCGACGCGCGCATCCAGGCGCTGCGCGGCCAGCCCGGGCAGATCGATGTCGCCGCCGGCTACCGGCGTCTGCTCGAAGGCAGCGAGATTCGCGCCTCGCATCGCGTCAACGACGAGCGCGTGCAGGACCCGTACAGCCTGCGCTGCCAGCCGCAGGTCATGGGCGCCTGCCTCGACCTGCTGCGCAATGCGGCGCGCACGCTGCTGATCGAAGCCAACGCGGTGACCGACAACCCGCTGGTGTTCGCCGGCGACAACGAAGTGATCTCGGGCGGCAACTTCCACGCCGAGCCGGTGGCGCTGGCGGCGGATACGCTGGCGCTGGCGATCGCCGAAATCGGCGCGCTGTCCGAGCGCCGCATCGCGCTGCTGATCGATTCGACGCTGTCCGGTCTGCCGCCCTTTCTGATTCGCGACGCCGGTATCCACTCCGGATTCATGATGGCGCACGTCACTGCGGCGGCCTTGGCATCGGAGAACAAGTCGCTTGCGCATCCGGCCAGTGTCGACAGCCTGCCGACCTCGGCGAACCAGGAAGATCACGTCAGCATGGCGACCTTCGCCGCGCGGCGTCTGCTGCAGATGTGCGAGAACACGCGCTACATCATCGCGATCGAATTGCTGGCGGCGGCGCAGGGCGTCGATTTCCACGCGCCGCTGCAGACTTCGGAACCGCTGCAGGCGGTGCTGCTGTCGCTGCGCGAGCGGGTGGCGTTCCTCGGCGAAGACCGCGTGCTCGCGACCGATATCGAGGCTGCCTGCGAGTTCATCGCCAGCGAAGCGCTGACACCGATGGTGGCGGACCTGCTGCCGTCGTGGCGGCCGGAGTAGCCCCCGAAGAGCCTCTGCGGCATCTCGATACACCTGCTTCGCAGGCACTCGATGCGAACGGAGTTTTATGGGGGATTCCCAAAAGCTCCCGTTCGTCTCGAGTGCCGCGCAACGCGCGGCGTATCGAGAGACCCGCGCAGAGGCTAGCGCTTAGCGATCCGCGTGCTTGAGCTGCTCCGCGCGCTCGGCCTTCGGCGGCGGTGCCCACTGGTAGACCCAGGTTTCGCTCAGCGCCTGTTTGCCGTTGCGCAGGAACAGGCGGATGTCGATCGGCTCCAGCGAGTCGTCCGGCACGATGTCGAACAGGGCGCGGTAGCCGTTGATTGCGTGCAGCGGACGCGCCGAGACCAGCTCGATGCGGCCGCGCGAGGCGCTGACGACGGCCTCGACCTTGGCATTGGCGCCGAGCAGTTCCAGCGCGCCGCCGGCGAAATCGACCGCGAAGCGCCAGGAAAAATACGTACGCTTCTGGCCGACAACACCGCCCAGGCCGGTGCGGCTGTCGCGGGTCGTCGCCTGTGCCGGTTTTGCCGGCGGCTGGGCGCCCCAGTGCAGGCGGTAGCCGAACAGCATCTCGTCGCCGGCCTTCGGCTTCTGTTCCGGCTTCCAGAACGCAACGACGTTGTCGAAGGTTTCGTCGACGGTCGGAATCTCGACCAGCTGCACCGCACCCGGCCCCCAGTTGCCGCGCGGTTCCACCCACAGGCTCGGGCGGCGGTCGTAGAACACGCCGTCGTCCTGGTAATGGTCGAAGTTGCGGTCGCGCTGCAGCAGGCCGAAGCCGCGCGGGTTGTTGTCGAAGAACGAATTGACGCGCACATCGCGCGGATTGACGATCGGCCGCCAGATCCATTCGCCGCCGCCGGTCCACATCGACAGGCCGTCGGAGTCGTGAATCTCCGGGCGGAAATCGTAGTCATAGCGGCGATCGTTCTCGCCGGTCTGATACATGCTGGTCAGCGGCGCGATGCCGAGACGCTCAATTTCCTGGCGCGGATACAACGCCGCGTCGACGTCGATCAGCAGCACTTCGCCCGGTGTCAGCGTGAAGCGATAGGCGCCGGCCACGCTCGGCGAATCGAGCAGGGCGTAGATCACCACGTTGCCGGTCTCGGCCTTCGGGCGTTCGATCCAGAATGCGCTGAAGCGCGGGAACTCTTCAGGGCGCGGCAGGCCGGTGTCGATCGCCAGGCCGCGGGCCGACAGGCCGTACTGCTTCTCGGAGCCGACCGCGCGGAAGTACGAGGCGCCGAGAAACGCAGCGATGTCGCGCTGCCAGTCGGACTGGTGATGGATGCGAAAGCCGGCGTAGCCCAGATCCTTGGACAGCTTGCCGAGCTTGAGGCCGGCGGTATCGAACTGCGCCGGGCTGTAGTCGATGTGGCGCGCGATGCCGTCGACCACTTCGTAGATCTGCACCGGATGCTTGAAGAACAGGCCCGGGTGGAACATCTCGACGCGGAACGGCAGGTCTTCCTTGGCCCACAGCGCGTGGCCGCGGTCGAAGCGCAGCTTCTGGTAGTCGTCCCAGCTGATGTTGTCGAGCGCCGGCGGCAGATCGTTCTTCGGCTCGACGTAGGCCTTGGACGCGAGCGAGCGGGCCTGGCCCTTGAGCGCGGCATAGTCGAAAGCGACCCCGGGCGCGCTTGCCGCGACTGCGGTCGCGGTGCGCAGCAGGGCGGCGGCCGGCAGGCCGTACAGGGAAAGGGCGGCGGCGGCGCGCAGCAATTGACGTCGATTCATGCTCATCGGCGGGTCCAGGCTGGGGTCATGTCGTGGCCGCGGATTGCGACCGGGCGTCATCGTAACGAAACCTTAGACGCCGTGGTGCGGCCAGCGTGAACAGCAGTTGAACGGGCCAGCGTCTGTCCCGGCCAAGCCGCGTCGCGCACGCCCGATCAGGGCGTGGCGACGAAATCGGCCGGCGAATCCTCATCGAGCGGATTCGGCCGGTTGTCCGGCGGCAGCAGCTTGTACATGACCGGGGTGACCAGGCGACCAATCAGCGTCGAGGTGATCAGGCCGCCGATGATGACCCAGGCCATCGGCGAGTACAGCGGCGAGTTCTGGATCGCCAGCGGCAGCAGGCCGCCGATCGCGGTGACCGAAGTCAGCAGGATCGGCAGGAAGCGGATCTCGCCCGCCTCGGCGATCGCGTCGTCGAGCGGACGCCCCATCGCGCGCAGCTGGTTGGTGAAATCGACGAGCAGGATCGAGTTCTTGATCTCGATGCCGATCAGCGCGATGAAGCCGAGCATCGCTGTGAAGCTGAAGTTGTAGCCGACCAGGAACAGCATGACGATGCCGCCCATGACGCCCAGCGGAATCACGGTCGCGACGATCAGCGTCGACTTGAAGCTGCCGAATTCCAGCACCAGCACCGCCATGATGCCGAACAGTGCGACCAGGATCGCGGTGCCGAAGCCGGCGAAGCTGTCCTCGCGGCTCTCGACTTCGCCGCCGGCGTTATAGCGATAACCAGGCGGCCATTCCATCTGGCCGAGCTGGGTCATGATCGCGTTGGTGACGGCTTCGGTGTTGTGTCCGGTTTCGGTATACGCGGCGATCGACACCGCACGTTCGCGGTCGCGGCGGTAGATGCGCGACTGCGATTCAGTCAGCTCCGGCCGGGTGATCTGCGCGAGCGGCACCTGGCCGCCGCTGAGCGTGCCGACATGCAGGCCTTCCAGCGCGGCCAGCGTCGCGTTGCCGGTCAGCGGTGCGCGCAGGATGATCGGATAGCTTTCGCCGCCCGAGGTATGGAAGTCGCCGGCCGGCAGGCCGGCCACCGCCAGGCGCACGGTCTGGTCGGCCTCCAGCGGCGCGACACCGAGCAGGCCGGATTTCACGCGGTCGATATTGAGATCGAGGTCGATGCGCGTGCGACGCTGCGGATTGACGATGTCGCGCGTGCCGGGCGTGTTGCGGATCAGCTCCTCCACCTTCAGCGACAGCTCGCGCAGCGTGATCAGGTCCGGGCCGATGACGCGGATCGCGATCGGCGCCTCCATCGGTGGGCCGTTCTCGAACTGCTTGACGAGGATTTCCGCGCCGGCGAGATCGTCGAACTGCTGGCGCAGCTCATCGAGCATGACCGGCGTGCGGTTCGGCTGGTAGTCGTGCAGCTGCACGAACACTTCCGCGTAGTTGGACGCGTACTCGTGCTGGAACACGTTGTAGTAGATGCGCGGATTGCCGCGGCCGAGATTGGACAGGTAGTGCTGCACGTCCTCGGTCTTCGCCAGCACGTCCTCGACCTTGCGCAGCACCGAATCGGTCTGCGCCATGCTCGCGCCGTCCGGCAGGCGAATCTGGATCAGGAACTGCGGCGTGTCGGCCTTGGGGAACAGGCTCATGCCCATCTGCGGCACCAGACCCAGGGTCGCGATGAACAGGCCGCTGGCGAGCAGTAGCGTCGTTTTCGGCCGCGCCAGCGCGCGGCGCAGCAGCGGTGCGTAGACGACGTGAATCGCGTGCATCAGGCGCTGCAGGATGACGTTGCCTTCATGCGATTCGTTGCGCGGCAGCACGCGCGAAGCGAGGAAGGGAATGATCGTCATCGAGATGAACAGCGAGGCGACCACGGTCAGCACGACCGCCATCGGCAGTGAGCGGACGAACTTGCCGGCATTGCCGGGCAAGGCCAGCAAGGGCACGAAGGCGAACAGCAGTGTCGCGGTGCAGCCGAGCACGGCCAGCGCGATCTGCCGCGTCGCCAGGATGGCCGCCTTGTCGCGGTTGTGACCGGCGCGCAGGAAGCGCGAGATGTTCTCGGTGACGACGATCGAATCGTCGACCAGCAGGCCGAGCGCGACGACGAAGCCGGCGATCGACATCTGGTTCAGCGAGAAGCCGCAGAAGTACAGCGAGGCCAGGCCGACCGACAGCGACAGCGGGATCGACACCATGACGATGCCGGCGGCGCGCAGACCCAGCGGCAGCAGCGTGATGGCGACCAGCACGAAGGCGATGATGAAGTCGGCGCTGAGGCGGTTCAGGCGCTTGGCGACGTTCTTCGACTGATCGAAGCCACGCTCGAGCTTGATGTCGGCCGGCAACTCCTTCTCGATGTCGTCCAGCACGCCGTAAAGCGCCTCGCGGGTCGCGAAGATGTTCTGGCCTTCCTTCTGGTTGGCGGTGACAAACACGGCGCGCTTGCCGTCGAAACGGCCGAGATGACGTTCCGCGCCCTGCGCCCATTTGACGCTGGCGATGTCGCGGATGCGGATGGCTCGCGCGCCGTCGCCGACGACGACGGTATCCAGCACTTCCTCGGGCGTCTTGAAGTTGCCGGCGGTCTTGATGTTGAAACGTCGCGGGCCGACTTCGATCGCGCCGCCAGGCACATTGGTATTCGCCGCATTGACGGCGGCGAGCACCTGGGTGGCGCGCAGGTTCAGTTCGGCCAGGCGCTTGAGGTCCAGTTCGACGCGCAGCTCGCGGTCGGGATAGGCCCAGGCGTCGGATTCGAGGACGCCGGGCAGCCGCTCGAAACGGTCGGTGATCTCGTCGGCCCAGTCTTCCAGGGTGTTCCACGACGCGGTTTCCGACACCAGTGCGGACTGGACGATGAACACCGTGCCGGGATTGATCTTCTGGACCTCCAGGCTGACGACGCCCGGCGGCAGCTTCAGCGTATTGAGTTCGCGATTGATCTCGTCGAATTTCTTCTCGGTGTCGACCGAGGCGTAGAACTCGACGCGGACGATGCCGACGCTGTCGTCGGAGGTCGAGATCATCTCCTTGACGTCGTCGAGCTTGTTGATCGCATCCTCGATCGGTTCGACGACCTGGCGTTCGATCTCCAGCGGATCGGCACCTGGATAGATGGTGATGACATTAAACGCGGAGATCGGGAAGTAAGGATCTTCCGTGCGCGGAATGTCGCGCAGCGCCATGACGCCCAGCGCGATCAGCATCGCGAACACAACGACCATGAAGGGAACGTTGCGGACCGAGAATTCGGCGATACGCATGGCCGATCTACTCGATCACGCGCACGACGGCGCCATCGTTGAGATAAGGCGCGCCATCGGTGATCACCTGACTGCCGGCCGGCAGGGCTTCGCGCAAGGCGGCACCGCTGTCGGTGATGAAGGCGACGCCGACGCGGCGGCCGCTGACGGTCTGGGTTTTGGCGTCGTAGAGGAACAGCAGCGTCGCGTCGGCCGCACCTTCGACGAGTGCGGTCAGCGGCACGTAATCGAGCGTGCCGGCGCCGCTGCCGGTGGCGGCGATCTCGGCGCGGCCGATCAGGCCGTTGGCGAGATCGGCGTCGCCGGCGTCGATCGCCAGCTCCACCGCGAAGGTGCCGGTACGCGGATCCGCCGCTTCGCTGCGCTCGATGATCTGCGCGGCGAATTCGCGGCGCGGATAGGCATCGAAGCGGACCGTCGCGCGGTCGCCGATGCGCACGTGCACGAAGTCGCGGTCGGGCAGGCCGAGCTTGAGCGTGTGGCCGCCGGCGCCGCGGCTGACGAGCAGAATCGGCTGGCCGCCGCTGACGAGTTCGCGCGGTTCGGCGAGGCGCCGCAGGATGCGGCCATCGGCCGGCGCGGTGATCTCGGCATAGCGGCGGCTGTACTGCGCCGAATCGAGTGTCGCCTTGGCAACCGCGGCCGCGGTGCCGAGGTCGTCGAGCTGTTCCTGAGTGATGACGTCCTGCTCGAACAGCTGGCGACCGCGATCGAGATCGCGCTGCGCCTTGTCCGCCGCGGCGCGCGCTTGCGTGACGCCGGCGTCGACAGCGGTGGTTTCCAGTGTGGCAATGCGCTGGCCGGCGCGGACGGTGTCGCCTTCGCGCACGCTGATGTCGCGCACCATGCCCGCCATCATGAAGGACAGCTTGGCTTCGTCGCGGCTGGAGACGACGCCGGTCGAAACGATCGGCGACAGCGCGGGCCCCTGCGTCACCGCGGCGACGCGCACGCTGCGCGCCGCCGGTGTCGGTGTGCCTTCGGTAGCCGGCGGCTTGGAGCAGGCGGTCAGCAGCAGCGCCGCCGCGGCGAGCGCGATCGACGACGTGAAATGGCGGATGCCTGAGCGGATCATGGGGCTTGGTTCGGTCATGCGATTACTCGGGCACTGCAGCCAGGGTATGAGTCAACTTGCCGGACATGCCGGCACGGCTGTCGACGGTGGCCGGCAGCGGCTGCTGCGGGCTGCTGTTCAACGGATAGGACGCGTTCGCCAGTTCCAGTTCGGCGGCGCGGTCGAGCGCTTCGCAGCGCGCGATCGCGAGGTTCAGGCGCGCTTCGGTCTGCGAGCGCTGCGCATCGATGAACTCAACCTGCGACAGGCTGGCGGCGGCGCGCTTGCGCTCGGCGATGCGAAACACTTCCTCGGCGGCGGCGACCCGCGCCTCGGCCACGCCGATCGAGCGCAGCGCGAGCTGCAGCGATTCGGTCGCGCTCCATTGCGCGATCGCGAGCTTGTGCTCCAGGTCGCGTCGCTCGGCGCGCAGCTGGTCGGTCTCGGCTTCGGCCTGACGACGCTTGTTGGCGCGGGCGCCGAAGTCCCACAGGGTCCAGTTCAGGACCAGCGAGACGGTGCTGAAGTCATCGTCGCGGCCGACGTTGTAGTCGACCCCCTGCATGCCGTAGTCGGCGGCGAACGCGAGCGTCGGCAGCTGGCCTGCCAGCGCGGCGCGGCGCGCGGCATCGGACGCGTCGATGGCTTGATCGAGCTGGCGCAGCTCAGGACGCGGCCCACCGGTGGGCGCGACCTTCGGCAGCGCCAATGCCTGCGGATCGGCGAGTGCGACGGGCGTGTCGACCGGCACATCGCGCAAGGCATTCAGCAGGCGCCGCGCCTGCGCCGCGGCAAGCGCGGCCTGATCCTGGCGTTGCACGATGGCGAGGCGCTCGGCCTCCGCACGCAGCACGCGATCACGCGTCGCCTTGCCGGCGTCGATCAGCGACTGCGAAACGCGGACGTCTTCCTGCAGCAGGCCGACGGCTGCGGCGAGGATGCGCTCGCTGGCTTCGGCCTGGACCGCGCCGTAATAGGCGCGTTTGACCTCGCGGACCAGGGTGCGCGCAAACACTTCGCGGCCGGCGGCGACGGCGCCGTGTTGCGCAATCAGTGCATCGGCCTGTGCCCACAACGCGGGCGCATAGAGCGGTGCGGTCAGCGCGACGCGCGTGTCCTGTTCGCGCTCGCGCAGCAGGGCGATGGACTGGTTCTCGATCTGCGGGAAGCGCGGCGGCTGGCCGCGCTCTTCGAGCGCGGTGTTGAGCAGTGAGTAGACGTCGTTGAGCAGATCACCTGCCGGAAAATCGATCGTCCGGCCGCCGTCGGCGCGGGTGTAGCGCGCGCGCAGTTCCATGCTCGGCAGGCGCTGCGCGCGCGCCGCATCGGCGGCCGCCGCGCTCGCGGCGCTGGCCGCGTCGCGTGCCTGCAGCCCGGGGTTGGCGGCGAGTGCTTCGGCGAGATAGGTATCGAGTACCGGATCTGTCGCGGCGCCGTCGGGCTGCGCGACGGCGACCCCGCCGGCGATGAGCAGCGCGAAAGCGGTCAGGTGGGGGATGAGTTTCATCGGGGCTTCTGCTGGGCGTCGGCAACGGGGCGTAGGCCGCGCAGGCCCAGCTCCATCGCGGATTCGGTGAACTGCGCCGTCGACAGGCCGCAGCGTTCAAAGAAGTGATGCTTGGTGTGCGCCAGCTGGATCGTGCCGTGGGTAAAGGCCCACAGGCTCATCGCGGCGAGCAGCGTGTGTTCGACGTCGCTGCGGATCGAACCGTCGCGCATGCCGTTCTCGATGCAGTCGACGGTGACCTGGTGCACGGCGCTGCCGCAGTCGAATACCGAATGCTCGATCGAGCCGTCGGTGATCTCGCTCTGCGCATGCGCTTCGAAACGCGACAGGGCCTTGAAGTAGCCGGGATGGCTGATCGCAAACGCGACATATTCGTTGCCGATCGCGCGGATCTGCTCGTAGCCGGTAGGTTGCTGCGCTGCCGCAATCAGGAAGCGCTCACGCAGCAGCTTCAGCGCGCGCTCGCAGATCGCCAGATTCAGCTCGGCCTTGTTCTTGAAATAGAGGTAGAGCAGGGCGCGCGAGACACGCGCGGCCTTGGCGACGTGTTCCATCGTCGCGACATCGAAGCTGGTGCGTTCGAACACCCGCTCGGCGGCGTCGATGATCGCTTCGCGGCGCTGCTCCTTTTCCTCGACCCGGCGTTGGGCGAGGCTGCTGGAGCGGCTGCCGGCGGCGCGCGCTGGCGATTTCTTGCGGGGGTTCATGGCCGGACTCTGACAGAGTGTCAGTGATTAGACAATTGTCTAATCCAGGCCCGAGCAAAATCTCCCACTGTGGATTCAATGCGAGCGAACGGCAGCCCGGATGCCATCCGGGGTTTTTGGCTGGCGGTGCATGCAGAACCCGGATTGCATCCGGGCTACGACAGGCTCAGACGAAGGCTTTGCGCAGTTCGGCGTAGATCAGCGGGTGATTGAGCAGGCGCATGTGATTGATCTTGAACAAGGTTGCCGTGTGGGCATCGGCCAGTTCGGCGGCGACGCTGCTCGGCAGGCGGACCAGGCCGTCGCCCAGGAAACGGCCGATCGGATCGCGTTCGGAGACCCCGATGCTGCTGCCGATGAAGTGATACTGCGCATCCGGCAGGCGCGCCAGCGGCTGCGGCGGACGCCAGCTGCGGGTGCCGCCGTCGCGCCAGTCGGCATCCGAGGTAGCGCCGTGCATGAGGTCGCGGACACCGACCGAGCGCGCTTCCAGCAACTGGCCCCAGGGCCGGGTCAGGTCGAAGCGGCCGAGCACGCGGGTCAGGCCGTCGACCGCCTGTTCCAGCGGCGCGCCGCGGTGCGGCGAGCCGAGGCAGATCAGGCGGCTGATCTTGCCGGCCCAGCCCAGATCCTGGTTCTGCGCCTGCGCGGCCGCGGCGCGGATCACGAGGCCGCCCATGCTGTGGCCGATCAGGACGATGTCCTCGACGGCGGTCGGCCAATTGGCGAGCAGGCGGGTCAGTTGCTGCGCCAGGCGCCGGCCATTGCCGGAGATGTGCAGGCCGCTGTTGTAGCGCAGATACAGCGGCGTATAGCCGAACTCGGCGCCGAGGCGGGTGCCGTAGCTGGCGGTGTCCGGCTGGCTTGGGTCCACGTAGAACTGCCAGCCATGCTCGGTGCAGGACAGGCCGTGGACGAAGACGACGAGCTTGCGCGTGGCCTGCGGATACGCCGCGGCGAGCACGGTGCGCGTCAGCGCCAGGCGGGCGCCATCCTGATAGAAGCCGAGATGCGGCATCAGCGGATTGCGCTTGCGCGCCGCGTGATCGCCGAACAGGCCGCCGAGCGCGGACACCGCGCTGTCGCGATAGAAATTCGGTGCCATCGGTGTCGGCGGGACGACGCGATCGGCCTGCTTGAGGACTTCCGTCGCGGCGCCGATCAGCGCGTTGCCGCTGAGGCGCACGACGCCATAGACGCCGTCGGTGATGGTGTCGTGAATCTGCCGCACGGGCGCACTGCTGTCGCCGAGCGCGGGCAGCGGTGCGAGCGCCTGGAAGGGCTTGTCGGCGATCGCGCGGTGAATGCCGTGGACGCGCTGGGTGATGAGGTCGAAACCGTCGCCGGCGAACTGCAGGGCGCCGCGCCAGTAGGCCAGACGGCTGGGAGCAAGCGATTTCATGAGCGATTCCTCATCAAGCGTGCCCCAGTGTGCGCTGTCCCCGCCGCCCTTGCAGTGGCGGCAGGGACAGCCCGGTCCGTCGCTAGGCGCTGACCGGCTTTTGCGCCCAGCGGTTGGCGCGGCCGAAGGTCGCCGTGTCGTTGAAGCGCACGCCCATCTCGCGCATCACCTGGTGCGCTTCGCGCGCGGTCCACTGGCGGATGTAGAACGGTTCCTTGACGACGAAATGATGGATCGCGTGGGTGCTGCCGAAATTGAAGCAGAACAGCTGGAACGGGAGCATCCAGGCCGGCGTCAGTACCTGGCACTGCTGCATGACGTTGCCGTCCTCGACGTCGCCGAAGTAGTGCATGTTCGAGCTGACGAAGTGCAGCGAGAAGCTGCGGATCAGGTTGGGGCCGATCCAGACCACCATCAGCAGATTGATCCAGGGCATCGCGGCAAGCGTCGTGGCCGACCAGGCAATCGTCGTGCCGCTGAAGCCGGCGACAAGATTGGCGACATGGAAGCCGAGGAAGCAGTACCACAGGCCCCAGTTCAGCCAGCCGAGCGGGAAGTAGGCGATCGGCCCGCCGATCAGCAGCAACAGCTTGTGGCGGCCCTTGGCTTCCGGCACGCGCAGCAGCAGCGCCAACGTTGCGTCGCCGAGCATCAGCAGCCGCGCCAAGCCCCAGCGCCGGCCGTTGGTGATGCCGCGTTCCTCGGTGTCCTTCTGCGTGCCGGAATGCTTGTGGTGGCGGAAATGCAGCTCGCGGCGGATCCAGGGATTGATCGTGCTCGGCCGCGCGAGCCAGACCAGCGCCATCATCAGGTGATGCGCTAGCGGGTTCTTGCGGAAGTACATCCAGTGGATCAGATCGTGCTCGAGTTCGTGGGTGAACGATGCAAACAGCGCGACGACCGGAATGCACAGCCACCAGGGCATCCAGCCCTGCACATAGGCCCAGGCCGACAGGCCCATGCCGGCGAGCGAGAATGCGAGGATCGCGGCGCCGATCGCGTCCTGGTGCAGCAGCCAGGGGTGGCGCTGGCGCAGATCCTGGCCGGCCTTCAGGACCACGGCCTTGATCCGCGCGGTCTTCTGCTCGTCGGTCATGACCTTGGCTTCGGTGCTTGTCAGCGATGCGTCGTACACATCATTCTCCACATAGGGGTCGCGTAGCTTTGCGCACTGTAGGGGAGAGCTGCCGCGCCGACCCGGCCATGTGCGCCAATCGTCTGACCAATAACGCCAAGAACCGCAGATGCCGTCTTCCGCCAGTGCCTTGACCAGCTGGGCCCGTGCCATCCGCAAGGCGCTCGACGCGGGCGGGTACGACAGCGCGCGGCTGTTCGCCGCGGCGGGGCTCGATCTGGCGGCGCTCGATGACCCGAACGGCCGCTATCCGGTCAGTCGCACCGCAAGGCTGTGGCGGCTCGCCGTCGAAGCCAGCGGCGACGACGCCTTCGGCCTTAGCGTTGCCCGCCATGTCGGACCGACGACCTTCCATGCGCTGGGCTATGCGCTGAGTGCCAGCGCGACCTTGCACGATGTCTTCGACCGGATGGTGCGCTACTTCGACGTCATCACCGACGTCGCGCGGCTGAGTCTGGAGCCGACCGACGAGGGTTATCGTTTCTCGATCAGCGCGACGCCGGGCGGCGACCTGTCGCCGGAAGCGATCGACGCTTTTTCCGCGCTGATTGTCCGCATGTGCCGCGGCCTGCTTGGCCGCCGCGATTTCTCGCCGCGCCTGCTGCGCCTGCAGCGCGCCACGCCGCACAACCGCGCCGCCTTCGAGCGCCTGTTCCGCGCGCCGATCCAGTTTTCCGCTGACGAGAATGCGGTCTACCTCGACAATCACGTGCTCGACCTGCCGCTGGAAGGCGCGAACCCGGAACTGGCGCGGCACAACGACGAGATCGTCCAGCGCTACTTGGCGCGCCTGCGCCAGGACGATGTCGTCACCCGCGTCCGCACGGCATTGACCGAACTGCTGCCGACCGGCGAACCGGCCGCCGCGGCGGTAGCGGCCAAGCTGCACATGTCGCCGCGCAGCCTGCAGCGCCGCCTCGCCGAAACTGGCAATAGCTACAACGCGGTGCTGCTCGATACCCGGCACCAGCTGGCGCAGAGCTATCTGCGCGATCTCAATCTGAGCATCGGCGAGATCGCCTTCATGCTCGGCTTCGGCGACATGAGCAGCTTCACGCGCGCGTTCAAGCGCTGGGCGGGGTGCTCGCCGAGTGAGTTTCGGGCGCGGAAATAGTCGTAGCCCGGATGAAATCCGGGACACTGCAGCCGTCGACCAGCGACGGCCCCGGGTTGCACCCGGGCTACGGTTTCCGACTTTGCCGCCATTGCAGCGGCGTCATCCCAGTCCATCTCTTGAACGCCCGCTGGAACGCACTCTGCTCCGAATAGCCGAGCAGGAACGCGATATCGGTCAGATCGAGCAGCGGGTCGGCAAGGCAGCGCTCGGCCAGCTCACGCCGCACCTGTTCGACCAGCTGGCTGAAGCTCAGCGATTGTTCGCTGAGCCGCCGCTGCAGGCTGCGCGGACTCTGCGCGAGCTGCGCGGCGAGCCAGTCGAGATCGACCGGCGCGTGCTTGAGGCGTGCCGCAATCAACGCACGGGCCTTGGCGAGCACGTCGTCGCTGCGCGGCAGTTCGAGCAATTGTGAGTCGGCAAGACGCAGCATCAACTCGCGCATCGCCGGATCCGGCTGCATCAGCGGTGCCGCGAGCCAGCGCGCCGGCACGGCCAGTCGATACGCGGCCTGGTTGTAACGCGGTTCGCAGCCGAACACGCGGCGATGCTCGGTCAGATCGGCGGGCGCGTCGTAGATGAAGTCGACGCGCTGCACGTTGGCGTCGCGGCCGGCCATCCAGCGCGTGAACGTCAGCAGGCCGGCGATGTTGAACTCGGCGAGTTGGCGGAACGGCCGCTCGGTCTCCGGCTGCCAGGACAGCACCAACTGGTCCGGCTCGGCCGTGACCGTGACGCCGCCAAGGTCGATGACCAGCGCCTGATAGCGGCGCAGGCCGTCGAGCGCCTCGCCGAGGTTGCCGCAGTTCATCGCCACGTAGCCGAGCACGCCGTAGTGGCCGGGGCGTACGTTTTCGCCGACATGCAGGCCGAGGCAGGGGTCGTTCAGCCGCGCGGCGGCACGGTCGAACAGATCGGCGGCGAGCGCTTCCGGGACGCGGCTGTCGCGGTCGTCCGGGCGGATGCCGGTGCCGGCCAGCAGTTCAGCCGGCGCCAGTCCGCGCGCCTGCACATAATCGAGCAGGGCGCGCAGGTAGGCCATCGATACCGAGTTGGCGTGGTCTGTCATCCGGCCTGGCGTGGGTCGTCAAGAAATCCGCGCGCAGTGTGGCCGAAGATAGCGGTATTGCGAAATGTTTCGGGGGACAGAACCATGATCGAACAGTTCATCAGCACCGTGCACCAGCTGCTCGGCCCGCACGTCGATTGGAAGCAGGTCGTGCTGACCGGCATGGCGCCGGTGTTCCTGATGGCTTTCGCGGTCGAATACAAGCTGATGCAGACGCGCGGCTGGCGCACGGCCTTCCACTGGAAGGATGTCGGCACCAACATCGGCCTCGGCGCGAGCTACCAGGTCGCCGAGTTCATCGTCCACGCGCTGGTCAGCGGCGCGATCATCGTCTGGATCTACGAGCATCGTCTGTTCGACATGCCGATCAACGGCTGGACGATCGTGCCGATCTTCATCGCGGTCGAGTTCCTGTACTACTGGTTTCACCGCGCCAGTCACCGCATCCGCTGGTTCTGGAGCGCGCATGTCGTGCACCACTCCGGCGAGCACATGAATTTCACGACCGCGCTGCGCCAGAGCGCGCTGTACTCGATCACCGGCTGGTGGCTGTTCTTCATGCCGCTGGTGTGGCTCGGCGTGCCGCCGGGCGTGGTGTTCTTCCTGTATGCCTGCGACCTCGCCTATCAGTATTTCGTGCACACCGAAGTCGTCACCAAGCTGCCGCGCTGGTACGAGTACCTCTTCGACACGCCGAGCAACCACCGCGCGCATCACGGCCGCAATCCGCAATACATCGACAAGAACTACGGCGGCGTGCTGATCATCTTCGACCGTTGGTTCGGCACGTTCGAGCCCGAGGTCGAGCCGGTCGACTACGGTATTCCGCGCCAGGTGAAATCGAACAACCTGTGGACGCTGAACGTCCACGAGTTCGTCGATATGTGGCGCGACGTCGCGAAGCCCGGTCCGTTGTGGCAGCGGCTCAAGCACCTGTGGGCGCCGCCGGACTGGCAGCGCCCGGAAAGCCCGGTTCAGGGCTTGAGCGAGGCGCGGAACTTCAGGTAATCCGCCGCCGCCTGCGCCGGGGCTTCGAGCATCGGCAGGTGGCCGATGTCGGGCATGACGATGAGCTGCGAGCCGGCGATCGCCTGCTCGAGGATCGTCGCGCCGCTGACATCCAGCACGCGGTCGTGGTCGCCCCAGACGATCAGTGTCGGCGCCTTGACCTGCGCGGCGAGCTGTTCGCTCGGCGTCGACACGCCGTGCAGTCCGGCCATGATTTTCTTCAGCAGCTCGCGATTGTTGAAGGCGCGTTCGGCGAGCACGCTCTTGATGCCGCCCGGCATGAACGGCGGATGGTTCATGACGACTTCCATCAGCGCCGGGTAATCCTCGATGCGGTCGACGATCAGCGGCATCTTGCCGGTCCTCGCATAAATCTCGCGCACCTCGCTGAGCTTGGCGCTCTCGACGCCGGCCGGTGCGAGCAGCCACAGGCTGCGCGTCTTCTGCGGGAACAGCGCGGCGTACTGCAGCACGGTCCAGCCGCCCATCGAGCTGCCGCCGAAGTGCGCGCCTTCAACGCCGATGGCGGTCAGGAACTGATCCAGGCGCAGCGCCTGCTCGTCGATCGTGTAGGTGACATCCGTCGGCTTGCTGCTTTCGCCGAAGCCCGGCATGTCCGGGATGATGACGCGGTAGTGCGGCGTCAGCAGGCGCGAGATCTGCGTGAAGTTGTCCTTGTCGGCACCGAAGCCGTGGACCAGCACCAGCGGCTCACCGCTGCCGCCTTCCAGATAGGCGATCTCGAAGCCATCGATCTTCGCGGTCTTGCGCAGCAGATGCGCGCGCTGACGTTCGATGCCGACCGCGAGTTCGGCGCTCTTCGCCGGTGCGAAGCGATCGAGCGCGACAAGACCGCCGACCAGCAGGGCGGCAAGAATCAGCAGGGAAACCAGGATGCGGCGGATCATGCGTGTTTCCTCAAGGCTGCTGATTGCGCAGGTCGCGCATCAGGTTTTCCTGCGCGACGCTGGCGACGAGTTCGCCGCGACGGTTGAAGATCAGCCCGCGCGACATGCCGCGCGCCGCCTGCGAGGTCGGCGAGTCCATGCTGTACAGCAGCCAGTCGTCGACCCGCACATCGCGATGGAACCACAACGCGTGGTCGATGCTCGCGACGACCATGTGATCGGCGAACCAGCTCTGGCCATGCGGGCGCAGCGCGGTTGACAGCAGGTTGAAGTCCGAAGCGTAGGCGAGCACGCAGCGGTGCAGCATCGGATCGTCCGGCAATTTGCCGGCGGCGCGGAACCAGATGTGCTGCGACGGCGGCTGCTGGTCGGGAGCGAGCGGATTCCAGGGCGCGACGGGCTTGAACTCGATTGCCAGCTCGCGCGTCAGCGTGTGGAACACGCGATCCGGCACGTCCGCGGTCTGCTGGATCCAGCGGTCGTTGAGATCGCGCAGGCTGACCAGCTTCTCCGGTGGCGGCACATCCGGCATCGCGGCCTGATGAGAGAGTCCCGCTTCCGGATTCTGGAAGGAGGCGATCATCGTCAGGATCGGCTGGCCGTTCTGGATCGCCTGCACGCGCCGGGTCGTGAACGTGCGGCCATCGCGCACGCGGTCCACTTCGTAGACGATCGGCAGCGCCATGTCGCCCGGGCGCAGAAAATAGGCGTGTAACGAGTGCGCGGCGCCGTTGCCGACGACCGTGCGGTTTGCAGCGACCAGGGCCTGACCGATGACCTGGCCACCGAAGACGCTCTTGCCGCCGAGATCGCGCGACTGGCCACGAAACAGGTTGGCCTCCAGCGTCTCGAGGTCGAGAAGATTCACGAGATCCTGCAGAATGCGATTCATGGGCACGCGGCGGCAAAGAAGTAACGCAAGATTAATGGATTGCCGCGCCAGCCGGTTTGGCCGCGGCGACAAACAACCCCCACAGAGCCGGCCCTTGAGTCCCTTGCGATGAACTGCCGTTCCCGTTGCGGCGCCTGTTGCACCGCACCGTCGATCTCCTCGGCGATTCCCGGCATGCCCGACGGCAAGCCGGCCGGCGTGCCCTGCGTGCAGCTTGACGAGAATTTCGGCTGCCGGCTGTTCAACGATCCGCGGCGCCCGGCTGTGTGCGGCGGCCTGCAGGCCAGTCTGGAAATGTGCGGCGAGACGCGCGAGTTCGCCCTGCTGTATCTGAAGGAACTGGAACGCCTGACGCTGTCCTAGCGTTGACGGGGTTCTAGATGCGCCCGCGGAAGCTGTCCTGCTGCTGGACTTGCACGGCCTTGCCGCCGCGCAGCTGTCGCGTGTTCCAGCCCAGCCGCACGCCCACATCCGGCCGCGTATCGCAGGTCAGG
Source organism: Fontimonas sp. FW305-C-3 (assembly GCF_058783185.1). Classification (NCBI taxonomy): domain Bacteria; kingdom Pseudomonadati; phylum Pseudomonadota; class Gammaproteobacteria; order Nevskiales; family Nevskiaceae; genus Fontimonas; species Fontimonas sp. FW305-C-3. The sequence continues at coordinate 973,519 of NZ_JBYSYK010000001.1, forward strand.
GTCAGTTCGACGGTGTCGTTTGCTTGCAGCGACAGCGAATCCAGCAGGGGCAGGTAGATCTGCTCCCAATGCGTCGCGGTCTCGAATGGCGATGTCGACAACTGCACGCCGGGAACCAGATCCGCTTCCCACCACAGCGCGAACCCGCTGATGGACGACGACGGCAGATCCGCCGCTTTCCAGCTGACCGCCTGCGTGCGCCGGCTCAATGGTGCGGGCTTGCCGGGGCTGACGTCGATCGCGTCCCAGCGGCGCGCGGTCGCGTTGCTGCCGCCGACGTCGGCCGGGACGATGGCCTTCACATACATGTTGTTGAGACTGATGGTGCGTGCCGCGCTCAGGTCCAGGTCGAAGCCGACGCCGGGCCAGATATCGATCTCGCGCTGCAGTCGATCGCTGACCACCGGAGCCGCGAACTGGCGCAAGGCATACGGCAGGATCGCGCCGCCGGGCTTCAGGAATCGCCGCGCGTCGACCGCAGTTTCGAGGAACCCTTCTTCCAGCGCGAAATTGCCCAGGGTCTCGGTGACGACGATGTCCGCTGTGAGCTTGCGTTGGACCTCGCCGGAATGCGCTTTGATGAAGCGCAGGCCGTCAATGCCATTGCGCCGCGCCAGATCCTCGGCGAGATCGAGCATGTCCGTGTATTCGATCAGCGTGCACTGACGAGCGCCGAGCCGGCGTGCAAGAAAACTCAGGAAGCCAGTGCCGGCGCCAATGTCCAGCACCGTCGATTCCCCGGGGACTACCAGCTGCTTGAGCGCGTCGTTGAAAGCGGCGTTGCGCGGCGCATCGCCGAGCAGCTTGCGGTGAAGTTCGATTTCGCTCATCGGCGCGGGCGTGGGGTTCTGTGTCGCAGCGGACTCGAATTATGTCCGAAAAGACTGCCAGCCCGGCCCGCCACTCGGCTAAACTGCGCGCCGCGCCGGTATAGCTCAGTCGGTAGAGCACCTGATTTGTAATCAGGGGGTCGCGGGTTCGATTCCTGCTGCCGGCACCACCCCTCGCTTCAAAACAATTCCCAATCGTACGCTGATGCGTGGGTCTCGCGACCTTCGATCGCGCCGCTTGCGTGTGCGTTCCTACCCGGGCGGGTAGCAGGATTTCCCCACGCGCAGCAGACTTTCCGCACAGCAGAAATGCGGCATCGCACCATATTGCTAGTGGCTTTCACCCAGTTTTGTTGCAGATTCTTGACGCAGTTCACAAGCGGGGACTAGGCTCGGGACGACGTTGTAGAAAGCCGTTGGCCGAGCGCATCTGGAGTGGTGTGCGCGGCCAGACATCTTGTTCTCATGGGAGTGAGCTGATGGAAATCATTTCAACGCGCAAGCGTGCGGGAGATCTTTTTCTCCGCACAGCGATCGCAGCTGTAATTGCAAGTAGTTTTTCAACTGGGGCCGCTATCGCTCAAGAAGCCGCTGCAGCTCCGGAAGGGGCCCCGGCCAAGGACGCCACTAAGCTCGACACGATCGAAGTGACTGGTTCGCGCCTCACGCGCGCAGCCGTCGAGGGGGCACTTCCGGTATCGGTCATCGATCGCGCCTCGATCGAGGCGAGTGGCTTTACCTCCGTCGGTGATTTGTTGCGCAACACCGTGTTCAACTCGACCGGCGCATTCCGCGCACAGTCGGGCAGCTCGGCGCAGGCGCTGGTTGCCGTTGACCTTCGCGGTCTGGGCTCCGAGCGTACGCTGGTGCTGATCGACGGTCGTCGCGCACCGAAGGCGCCGTTTGCGCCGACCGCGCAGGACCTCAACGCCGTACCGTTGGCCGCAGTTGAGCGCGTCGAAATCCTCAAGGATGGTGCTTCCGCCATTTACGGTGCCGATGCGATCGGTGGTGTTATCAACATCATCACGCGCAAGGACTTTGAAGGCGTCGAGATCACCCATCAGCTGCAGGGCACCGATCGCAAGGGTGGTGATGTCGAGCAGGGCTCGGTCACGATGGGCGTCAACGGCGCGCGCGGCAATGTCGTTTTCGGCGCTTCGTACGCCAAGCGCGACATCATTTACGCGCGCAACGCGCTGTTCCGTGTTCCGGGTGCGAGCTTCTATTCCAACAACATCATCGTTTCGCGCGACGCCGATCGCGATGGCGAATTCACGCCGGGTGACGAGGCCTCGGGCGACGAGTACGTATACGCTGCGGTGCCGAACGGTTGCCCTAACACCGATCCTGCGTTCTATCTGATCCCGAGCGGTCTTTGCGGTTACGACTTCTCGCAGGTCTCCGCCGATGAAGCCGAGACGCAGAATCAGGGCCTGTTTGCGAAGGGTACGTTCCAGATCAGCGACACCTGGAACGTTGGCGTCAATGCCAGCATCAACCGCGCAAAGTCCTTCGGCCGTTACGCTCCGGCACTCAATGACCTGCCGTTGACGATTCCGGTCGACAACCCGTTCTTCGACGCCGAAGACATTGTTCAGCTCGGTGGCGATCTGGGCGGCACGGCCGGCCAGGTCGGCATCGCCGACGAGGAGATCTACGCGGTTTCGCTGTATCACCGCTTTGCTTCTCTCGGCACGCGTGACACGACGACCGATGCCAACGTCTATGACATCAGCGGTGTGTTCTCGGGCACGCTCTTCGATATTGTCGAAACGAGCTTCGGCGCCCGCTATAACGAGTACAAGTACTTCGAGCCGGGCCGCTTCTTCCTCGGTCGTGCGGTTGCGCAGAACCTGCTCAACAACGGCACCTACGACTTCCGTGATCCGAACGCGTCGCCCGATGCTGCGGACCTGCTGAAGGTCACGACGATCCGCGAGTCGAACTGGACCACACGCGAAGCCTTTGCCGACGCACAGTTCCCACTGTTCCAGCTGTCCGGCGGTCAGGCCAAGCTGCTGGTTGGTTGGGAGTACCGCGAAGAGGACTACGCGGATATCTACGACGCGCTGTCGGAAACCGGGCAGGTGGGCGGTTCGTCGGGTAATTCCGCGGCGCTTGATCGTCAGGTCCGCGCTTATTTCGCTGAGGCTGTGTTCCCGGTTCTCGACAATGTCGAACTGGGCGCGGCGATCCGTCACGACAGCTACTCCGATTTCGGTGGTGCGACTTCGCCGAAGTTGAGCGTGCGCTATCAGCCGATCACGCCGTTGACGCTGCGCGCATCGTGGAGCGAAGGCTTCCGCGCGCCGACGCTGGACGTGCTGAGCTCGAAGCCGGCTTTCTCGGCTGAGGCGATCACCAACGACCAGGCAAGCTGCGAAATCGGCGGTTACAACTGGAATGAAGCGCAGGCGACCTGCTTCAACGATGCCGGCAACATCCAGGCGACGCAGATCAACGCAACGTCGATTTCCAACGCGAACCTCGATGCAGAGGACTCCGAGCAGTATTCGGTGGGCTTTGCCTACGATGTCACGACATGGTTCGACTTCTCGCTGGACTACTACAACATCGAGATCACGAACCGTATCGACGAGTTCACCCCGCAGGAAATCCTTGACGCGATCCGTGTTGGTGATCCGGTGCCGGAAGGTTTCGGACCTGTGCGTGGCTCGACAGGCCGCATCACCGACTTCGTCTTCGGCCTTGCGAACAACGGTACGCTGGAAACCAGCGGCCTGGATTTCGAAGCGAACTTCAAGTACGGCTTGGGCAGCTTGGGCAGCCTGATGTCGCAGTTCCGCTACGTTCAGATTCTGGACTTCAGCTTCGACGGCGGACGTGACGAGATCGGCGATCCGGGTGCTCCGGAAGTCCGCATGCAGGGCAATACGGAGTGGAAGATCTCTGATTTCTCGGTGGGCTGGAACTTCAGCTACATCGGCGATCAGGCAGCGACCGTGCTGGCGAGCGGTGTGCGCAACGGGCACACCCCGAGCTACACCACGCATGACTTCCAGGTCTCCTACACCGCTCCTTGGAACGGCACCATCACCGCAGGCGTCATTAACGCCTTCGGCAAGGAACCGTCTCAGCGGTCTGCGGCAGCTGACCCGAACGCCCGCGCGTTCAATTACTACCTCTACGATCAGTACGGCCAGCAGCCGTACATCCGCTACACCCAGCGGTTCTGATCAGACGGTGGTTGCGTGATGAGGAGGGCCCCTGCGGGGGCCCTCTTTTTTGGGAATCTCATTTTGGTAGGCGCGTGATGGATGAATTCGATCTCGAAGCGCGCGCGCTGGCTTGGAGCCGGTATTGGCGCAGTGGCACCCGGCATTCCTGTCCGGGTTCGTTTGCCGATCACTACGGTGCCGCCACGCAAGCGTTCTGGCGGCTGTGCTTTGCCCGCATCGGTGCGGAAGATCATGTGCTTGAACTGGGTTGTGGCAACGGTTCTCTGATTCGCTTCCTGGCCGAGCTTGGCGAGCCATGGCCAAAGCACGTCGATGCGGTGGACCTTGCCGAGCTGAATCGCCACTGGATCGCCGAGTTGCCGGCGACGTTGCAGGATCGCGTGTCCCTACATTCCCGGACCACGGCGGCGCGGCTGCCGGTTGGGGATGGGACCGTCAATCGGATTTTCAGCCAGTACGCGCTCGAGTATTTCGCGAACGAAGCCTGCTGGACCGAGCTTGCGAGAGTGCTCGCGCCCCGCGCAGAGCTTGCCGCGGTGTTGCACCACCGGGGTTCGCACCTGTCTTCGCTGGCGCGTGCCGAGGCCCAGGACAGCCAGTGGCTGCTGGCCGATGATGGCCCCTTGGACCGCGCCCTCGAGATGCTGCCATGGTTGGCGATGTCGTCCGACGCCGGCACTCGACTGCGACGCGATGCGGACCCGCAGGCGGCCCACGCAAGACAGCAATTCAACGCGAGCTTTTCGTTGGTGAGCGAGCGCATCGCCGCAGCGCAATTTCCGGATCTGTTGCGCGATACTGCCGAGCGCGTGATGCGCATCTTGCAGGCCGTGCCCGCAGGCGGTGAGCGGGCCGCGCGGCAGGATCTGGGAGCTTTGCGTGCCGATCTGAAGGACAATCAACTGCGTGTCGCGGAGTTGGTGGAGTGCGCGTTGGACCGGAAGGAAATCGATCGCTGGATTGAGCGTCTGCGGCAGTTGGAGTTCACGACTTTCAACGTCGCTGAAATTGTGGAACAGGGATATTTGTTCGGCTGGAGTCTGGTTGCCAGTCGTGGATTGAAGGAATGAACGTAGATATGACTGCACCTGCATCGGCAACGCCCCGTGATCGTCTGCAGAAGGCCTTCGGAGACTTGAACGCAGGGCGCCTCGATGTAGCGCACCGCGAGTTCTTTGCGCTCTGCAGCGATGCGGGATGCGCCGCTGATGCCTATCGCGGTCTGGCCGCAATCTGCTGGAGACGCGGGCAACTCAGGTCGGCCGAGGACTATCTGCGCCAAGCCGTCAAGATCGATCCGGCGAGCGCCGACGCGCACGCCGACCTCGCCGTCGTCCTGATGGCGGACCGACAGTTCGCACCGGCATTGCCGCACTGGGAGCGCGTCATCGAATTGCGCCCCAACAGCCCCGATGCATGGCACAACTACGGCAAGCTGCTCGGCGACTTGCGGCAGCTGCAGCCGGCGCGTGAGGCATTCGAGCGGTCCCTCGCGCTCGCGCCGGATCGGCCGCCCACGTTGATGACCTATGCGCGAATGCTCGTCAGCTGTGGCGACGAGGTGGCGGCGGAACGTGTCTGGGAACGCGTGATCGCGCTATTGCCGCAACGCTTCGACGGGTACCAGGGGCTGGCCGAAGTTCAGTTCCAGCGGGGGCGGCTGAAGCATGCGCACGATACCTATGCGCTGGGCGTTGCTGCGGTGCCTGATGCTCCGGAATTGCACATGGGGCTTGCGCAGCTCAAGGAGGACTTCGGCGATCGCGACGGAGCGGAGGCCGCATTTCGCGAAGCGCTGAGACTGCGTCCCGACTGGCCGCTGGCGCTGGAAGGCCTGCTGACCTTGATTCGCGGCAAGGCAGAACCGGAGCTGATCGCGCGCGCGCGCGCGGTCGTTGAGGATCTGCAGCGCCCGCCTCAGGATCGCGCCAATGTCGGGTTCGGTCTCGGCAAGGCATTGGATGCCAAGGATGCCGACGCTGCATTCGAAGTCTGGGAGATGGCCAACAAGGCGCGGCGCGCGCAGATTGGCCCATTCGTGCGTGAGAAAACCGCTGACCGCGTCGACCGCACCATCAAGGCATTCAATGCGCAGCAGTTAGCGCGCCTGGCCGGGACGGGACATCCCGATGAACGGCCCATCTTTGTCCTGGGGATGCCGCGCAGCGGAACCTCGCTGGTTGAACAGATTCTGTCGGCGCATCCCGATACGATCGGATTTGGGGAGCTGCCCGACATCTCCCGTCTCGCGCGTTCAATGGCGCAGCGCAGTGGCTCGATCCAGCGCTGGCCGGAGGCACTGGCTGCGGTTGATTCGCTGACCTTGCAGACAGCAGGCCGCGACTATCTGCTCTCGCTGGAGAAGCGCAATGCCTCGCCGGCGCTGCGCTATGTCGACAAGGCTCCACTTAATTTCTTCCATGTCGGTCTCATCGCGCTGCTGTTTCCGAATGCGCACATCGTCTGGTGTCAGCGCGATCCGCGCGACATCTGCGTCTCCATCTACGGCGAGAACTTTGCGCTTGAGCAACCGTTCGCAACGGATCTTTCGGATCTCGGCTACTACTACGGCCAGTACATGAGACTGATGCGCCATTGGAAGGCGCTGTTGCCCGGGCGCCTGCATGAATGCGTTTACGAGAAGATGGTCGACGATCCTGAAACGCAGGCTCGCGCACTGATCGATGCTGTGGGGCTTCCCTGGAACGAGGCCTGCCTCAAGTTTCACGAGCAGGATCGCCCGGTGCTGACGCCGAGCCGTTGGCAGGTGCGTCAGCCGATGTACTCCAAGGCGGTCGGACGCTGGAAGCGATATGAGCGCTGGCTGGCGCCGCTGACAACGGCGCTTGGGAAAGAACTGCCCGATTGACGGCGCGTTCGAGTCGTCAGACTTAGGGCTAGTTCTGCACGGCCGGTGGCGCCGTGCATTCCCGGTCGAAGTCGCCGAGAATTGGAACCATCGCCAGTAGGGCTTCGTGTTCCGGCGGTGTCAGATGCGGATTCCAGGCATCCACGATGAGCACGACGCGCGTTTCGGCGCCGCGATTCCAGGCTTCGTGTTCGAACGTATCGTCGAATGCGACGATCTGACCTGCTTGCCAGAGGTGCGGTTCTCCGCCGACAACCAAGGCGCACTGCTGCGGGACCAGCAAGGGGAGATGAAGCACCGCGCGGGTATTGGTATCGCCATAGTGCGGAAGGATGTGCGTGCCGGGCGTCAGCATCGAGAAGCAGATTTCCGGAGCGTGGTCGCGGATGTGGGCCAGCGGGCTGGCATCCAGCAAGGCCGATGTGAGCGGGCATGCGGCATGGGCCGCGTCGTGGCGAGTGCCGTGCCGGTAGAAGAAGTAGGCGTCCCATACAGCTGCCGCGCCGTGATCGTTGCGCAGGTGGCGGGCGTTCTGAGTGGCGGACACTTCGCCGAGGAACGGTTCAAAGTTTTGCTGCCGGGCGCTCAGGATCGTCTGCAGTTCACTCTGGATTGAAGCCGTGGCGTTCTCCAGGGCGTCCGCCCACGGAAACAACTCGCGCGCGAAATACGGCGTCGTCGGCAAGTCCGGAAACCAAAGAGCCTTTGGCTTTTGTCTGCGGTCCGACGGCTCGTTGCCGGCTTCGCCGAGATAGGCGGCGATGCAGCGGTCGACGCGCACCAACGACTTGGCGCCGTGCCGCGCACGCACGGCGGCCAATTCTTCTTCGATCAGCGTCCGCCTGAGCTGCCGCGTTCTCTCGATGGCCTGCTTCACGTCCTCCCTGAGCAAGGGCGCGGTGCTCTCTGCCGATTGCCAAAGCCCGCGCCGTTGCGCCGTGCTGACGGCACGGACGTACTCGACCGCAGCGGCACGCGTCCGTCCGAGTGCGGTTAGCGCATGGCCCAAAAACAGCCGTGCGATGTGGCGTTCAGGTGATTGGGTCAGCGCCGCCTGCAGGGCCAGTTGCGCGGCCTCAGGATTTCCTGCCCGCAACAGCGCAATGCCAGCGCCTTCATCGACCGCCGGATCGACCGGCACCTGCTTACGGGCCTGTTCCAGCAGCTGCAAGGCTTGTACATGATTGCCGCGCACAGCCTCCCGTCCGCCGATATAGGTCAGGGCTTCGGCATGGTCGGCGTTCTGTTCAAGGATCAGCCGGTACTGTGCTTCAGCAATATCCGGCCGGCCCTTGCTCAGGGCTCCCCGCGCCAGCTGCAGGGTTTGCACGGTGGACGCTGTCAACTCGTTTTGGCTCATCGGCAGATTCTGCAAGTGCGGGTGAATGTAGAAAATTGTCGCACGCTCGCGTGGCCGGACGCGCCGATGTTACTTACGCGCTAACTATTCAAGCCGGAAATCCTGAGCTAGGGTCGGATTGTCGCCTCGATGCGACAACTGAAAACAATAAAAGGAGAGGGAATCATGAAGAACAGAATCCTGTTGATGGCGCTTCTTGGCTTCGCCGCGGGTGCGGCCGTGGCCGGGCCGGTCAATATCAACACGGCCGATGAGGCCAAGCTTGCCAAGGAGCTTGCCGGCGTCGGTCCGGCGAAGGCGGCGGCGATCGTCAAGGATCGCAAGGAGAAAGGTCCGTTCAAGACGGTTGAGGATCTCAAGCGTGTGGACGGTATTGGCGATGCGGTGATCGAGCAGAACAAGGACAGCATCAAGATCAAGGACTGAGGCTGCCGAGCGTACCCCCTAGATTTTTTGCCTACATTTTTTCTGTTGCCGGATTGTTAAGGTTTGTCCCGTCGCAAGCGATTGGTGAGTGGGCTCGGATTGGGAGCGAGACCCGCCAATCGGGATGTCTAGCGCTACAACGTCAGACTGTTGATTTGCCAAGAAGTACAAGAACCCTACGACCACATTGAGATGGCCTAAGGGAGGGATTAAGGCGGACCCCTAGGGTCCGCCTTATTTTTTTGCCCATAAGACGGCTCGCAAGGGGCCGTTTCTGGGACGTTTCGCGTCCGGATTTGGGTGGAAATACTGTTGTAGTTGGCACGGATATTGGTGCTACCATCGGCGCTTCTCGGGTGGGCTCAGTGGTCGGCGGGTACGGCCCTCCCTGTATTTATTGATTTATTTCCCTTCATAGGAATTTCGTTCATGTCAGAAAGCCTGATTCGAACTGCCATGCTGAAGCGCAGCGGATGGGCCGTAGCCTGTCTGTTGGCTTCGTCGGTTGCCTTTGCGCAGTCGACTGCAACGGCAACCCGAGCGGTCAACGAGCAGGTGGGTGCCGAGCAGGCTGCCCAGGCTGCCCAAGGTGAAGTCGACAAGCTCGACGACCAGACCCGGTCCGCGGTCAATGAATACCGCGCCGTGATTCAGGAAACTGACAGCCTCAAGCGCTACAACGAGCAGCTCGCGCTGCAGTTGAACTCTCAGCAGACTGAGATGAAGGCGATGGGCGACCAGCTGAACGAGATCGAGACGACCAGTCGCGAGATCGTGCCGCTTCTGCAGAAGATGCTGAGCACCATCGACGAGTTCGTGAAGCTCGACGTGCCGTTTCTGCCGGACGAGCGCGCCAAGCGCGTCAACGGCCTGAAGGACATGATGGCGCGTGCCGACGTTTCGATCGCCGAAAAGTATCGCCGCATCGTCGAGGCCTATCAGGTTGAAATGGAATATGGCCGTACGATCGAAGCTTATGAAGGCAAGATCGACGACCGCACCGTCGAGTTCCTGCGCGTCGGTCGCGTCGCCCTGATGTATCAGACCCTCGACGGCAAGGAAACCGGTTACTGGGACAACGCTGCCAAGGCCTGGGTCGAGGACGGCAGCTATCGCGATGCAATGCGTCGTGGCCTGAAAGTTGCCAAGAAGGAAGGCGCACCTAATCTCATGATTGCACCGGTCGCCGCGCCGAAGGAGACGAAGTAAATGATCCGCTCACTCTCCAAGACCGCCGCCGCGCTGCTGCTGGTCGCTGGCGCCGCGATCCCGGCCCAGGTTTCGGCCGCACCGGCCGCTTCCCTGGACCAGCTGCTCGAGCAGACGCGCAACGCGCGCGCTGCCGAAGCCAAGGAAAACCAGGAACGCATTTCCAAGTTCCAGCGCGAGCGCGACCAGCAGTCGCGTCTGCTGTCGGAAGCCAATGCGGTTCTCCAGCAGCAGCAGGCCCGCTCGAACCAGCTGTCGGCAGCGTTTGATGCCAACGAAAAGAAGCTGACCGAACTGCAGGCTGCGCTCGATCTCAAGGTCGGCAACCTCGGTGAAATGTTCGGTGTCGTGCGCCAGGTCGCCGGCGATTTCGCGTCGGTTGCCACCGGCTCGATGATCTCCGAGCAGTATCCGGAACGCGTCGACTTCGCGCAGAAGCTGGCGCAGACCAAGTCGCTAGCGTCGATCGCCGATCTCGAAACCTTCTGGTTCGAGATGCAGCGCGAAATGACCGAGACCGGTCAGACCGTCAAGTACAAGACCAAGGTTGTGGCGCCGGACGGCCAGCCGAGCGAACAGGAAGTGATCCGCGTCGGTTCCTTCACCGCGATCAGCGAGGGCGAGTTCCTCAACTATCTGCCGTCGGTCAAGAGCTTCACCGTTTTCTCGCGTCAGCCGGATGGCAACTTCACCAGCATCGCGGGTGATTTCGAGGACGAGCCCACCGGCTACAACGAGATGGTTGTCGACCCGACCCGCGGCGTGCTGCTGGGTCTGTTCGTGCAGCGTCCGACCTGGCTTGAGCGTATCAACCACGGCGAAGCCGTCGGTTACGTGATCATCCTGGTCGGCGTGGTCGGCGCCATCCTCGCGATCTGGCAGTTCCTGTTCCTGATGAAGGAAGGCGCTGCGGTCCGCCGCCAGCTGAAGGACACCTCGCGTCCGCAGACCGACAACCCGCTGGGCCGCGTGCTCGCGACCTTCAAGGGCGACGGTTCGCGCATCGAGGAAGATGCCGAGATCGTCGAGCTGCGTATCTCCGAAGCCGTGCTGCGCGAAGTGCCGAAGCTCGAGCGCTTCCAGTCCTTCCTGCGCCTGGCGGTTGCCGCCGGTCCGCTGCTCGGTCTCGTCGGTACCGTCATCGGCATGATCATCACGTTCCAGGCGATCACCGAATCGGGTTCGGGCGATCCGAAGCTGATGGCTGCCGGTATCTCCGCGGCCATGATCGCGACGGTGCTCGGTCTGGGTATCGCCGTGCCGCTGCTGTTCATGAATGCTGCGCTGACCTCGCGTTCGCGCGCGATCATCCAGGTCCTCGACGAGCAGAGCGCCGGCATGCTGGCCGAAAGCCTCGAGGCGAAGCGCCGTGCTTGATCTGCTGACAGCGCCTTTCCGCTCGGTCGCCGAGCTCGTCGAATCCGGCGGGCCGATTGTCGAGTGGATCCTGTTCAGCTGCGTCCTGATGTGGACGCTGGTGCTGGAGCGCTACTGGTTCTTCAAGAATCGCCTGCCGCGTCTGGCCGGCGAGATGCTGAGCCAGTGGCAGGCGCGCTCCGACCACCAGTCCTGGAAGGCACGCCAGATCCGGCGCGCGATGATTTCCAAGCTGAACGCGGCGATGACGGCGAATATGCAGGTGCTGCGCGTGCTGGTGCCGATGGCGCCGCTGCTCGGTCTGCTCGGCACCGTCATGGGCATGCTCAGCATTTTTGATTCGATGGCCGCCAAGGGTTCGGTCGATGCAATCGCCATGGCCGACGGTGTATCGGAAGCCATGGTGTGCACGATGACCGGCCTCGCAGTGAGCATGTCCGGTCTGCTGCCGGTCAACCGTTTCCAGTCCCGCATCCGTCAGCAGACGGAACTGCTCGCAGACAAGTTCACTTACTGACATGCGCATGCGCCGCCAATCGCTGGAGCACGACAGTGCCGATACCGGCATCGACCTCGCGCCGATGCTCGATTTCGTCCTGAACCTGCTGATCTTCTTCATCATCACCGCAGTCTTCATCAAGGAGGTTGGCATTCCCGCCAGCCGTCCGACGGCGAAGGCGGCGGAGAGCAAGGAAGCCACCGTCATCGCGATCACGGTCAAGGAAGACGGCAGCGTCTTCGTCGGCAGCCGCCAGACCGATCTGCGTCAGGTGCGTGCGGCGATCGAGCGTCTGCATTCGCAGCGTCCGGACGACGTCGTCGTCATCGGTTCCGAGTCTGCGGCGCCGACGGGCGTGCTGGTCCAGGTCATGGATCAGGTCCGTCAGGGCGGCATCGACAACATCTCGATTGCGGCGAGCAACTAAAAGAGTCCTAGCCCCATGCGTTCACGCCGACACGTGGAACTGAGCGAAGAGACCGGCATCGACCTCGCGCCGATGCTCGACTTCGTCCTCAATCTGCTGATCTTTTTCATCATCACGACTTCGTTCGTGAAGGAAGCCGGCATCACGGTAACCAAGCCGGAAGCCGAGACTGCCGAATACAACCAGACCGGCAACATCCTGATCGCGATCCGTCCCAACGGCGATATCTGGATCGACCGCCGCAAGCTCGATATCCGCGACGTCCGCAACGTCATCGAACGCATGCATGCAGAGCGTCCGGAGGACACCGTGGTGATCCTCGCCGATACCGTTTCCCAGACTGGCGTGCTGACGCAGGTCATGGATCAGGTTCGCAGCGGCGGCGTGCAATCGGTTTCGATTGCCGCTCTCGGTAGCGGGGGCTAGGCGCATGGTGATGCAAGACAGCCCTATGCGCTTTGCCGTCCCGGCCATGGGCGCGGCGGTATTCGCGTTCGTGATGTTCTGGGGCCTGCACGCGCTGATTCATCGCGGCCATGGCGCGCTCAGCGACGCGCAGACGCTGCAGACCATCGACTTCGTCCGCCTCAAGCGCGCCAGCGAGCTTGAGACCAAGCAGCGACAGAAGCCCGAGAAGCCGCCGCCACCGAAGCAGCCGCCGCCGCCGAAACTGGCCGTCGCCGCGCAGGCCAAGCCTGACATGGCGCCGACCCAGTTCATGATGCCGAACATGAACCTGCCGACCAGCATCTCTGGCGGCCCGTTCCTCGGTACCTTCGCGGCGGGCGACATTCAGGGCGACGCCGAGTTGATTCCGCTCGTGCGTATCGCACCGCAGTTCCCGCGTCAGGCTGCGCGTGACGGCATCAGCGGTGAGGTCGTTCTGGAAATCACCGTCGGCCCGGACGGCACGGTCAAGTCGGCTCGCGTGAAGAGCGCCAAGCCGCGCGGTTACTTTGAATCCGCCGCAGTCGCAGCAGCCTACAAGGGCCGCTTCCGGCCCAAGGTGGTCGACGGCAAGCCCCAGGAAACCAAGGGCGAATACACCGTCAAGTTCAACATAGGCACGGAATGATGACGCAGGCATTCAAATCCATTGCGATCGCGCTGGTGGCAACGGGCGCGATGCTCCTCGGATCGACTTCGGTCGTGCATGCGCAGGACGCGGCACCGGCGCCGGCTGCGAAGAAGGAACGCAAGGCCACCGGTACCCTGTCGGAAGGCGCGTACCGCCAGCTTGAGCGTATCCACGAGCTCATCGGCAAGAACAAGAATGACGAGGCGCTGGAAAAGGCCAAGGCCATGCTCGAGCGAGTCGGCAACGACTATGAGCGCGCGATGGTCCGTCAGACGATGGCGTTCATCTATATCTCGCAGAACAACTACAAGGCCGCGATTGCCGGTTTTGAAGAAGCCTTGAAGCTTGAAGCGCTGCCGCAGCAGCCCTACGAGCAGATGATCTACAACCTGGCGCAGCTGTACTTCCAGGATGGCCAGACCGACAAGGCCATCCAGAAGATGGAGCAGTACTTCGCCGAGGCTTCGACCAAGCCGCCGACCGACGCGTACATCCTGCTGGCCAGTGCGTATTCGGATCGCAAGCGCTTTGCCGATGCGCTGCCGTACGTCGACAAGGCGCTTGCCGAAGCCAAGGATCCGAAGGAATCCTGGCTGCAGCTGAAGCTGGCGCTGCACTACGAACTCAAGCAGTTCCCGCAGTGCGCGGAAGTGCTGATCCGCCTGGTGTCCCTGATGCCGGCGAAGGAAGACTACTGGAAGCAGCTGTCGAGCATCCTGTTCGAGATCAAGAAGGACAAGGAATCGCTGGCGGTGCTCGCGCTCGCGGATCGCCAGGGTTTCCTCGATACCGAAGGCGAAATCCGCAATCTCGCCAACATCTATCTGCTGCTGGAAATCCCGTACAAGGCAGCGCAGATTCTCGAGCGCGGTATTGCGCAGAAGATTCTGAAGTCCGACGAGAAGACGCTGAGCCTGCTCGGCGACGCCTGGACGATGGCGCGCGATTACGACAAGGCCGAAGCGGCCCTGAACAAGGCGGCGGCGGTATCGGACAGCGGCGAGATTTCATTCCGCCTCGGCCAGATCTACGTCGAGGACGAGCGTTGGAAGGAAGCGCTCGAGGCGCTCAGCCGCGCGCAGTCCAAGGGCGTCAAGAAGATGGGCGAGGCTGCGTATCTCGAAGGGATCGCGGCGTTCCAGTCCGGCAACCGTGGCCGTGCACGCGATGCGCTGCACCGTTCGCAGAAGTACGAAGAGACGCGTAACTCCGCCGGTCAGTGGCTGAATCATATCGAGCAGACGGAAGCCGCCGAAGCACAGGCTGCCGAGGCGACCGAGGCCTTGAAGCAGGCCAAGAAGGACGCCGAAGAAGCGGAAAAGGAAAAGTCCAAGGTCAACTAGGACGACGCTGAAGCCGCAAGCGCTGCGGCGGTTCGAGGTCTGCGCAAGGGGCAGGGACTACTCGGCGAGAGCCGACACCAGATCGGGCGGTTCACTTGGCGGCGTCACGTCCAGTTCAGCTGTTCGCCGCATTCGCGACCGTCTATCTGGTCTGGGGTTCGACCTATCTGGCGATCCGCGTCGGCGTCAAGGATCTGCCGCCCGTGCTGTTCGCCGGCGCGCGCTTCCTGATCGCCGCTCCGTTGATGTTTGCCTACGCCTGGTCGCGCGGTGCGCGCCTGCCCACCCAGCGCCGCGACTGGCTGATCATCACGATCACCGCTCTACTGATGTTGACCGGGGCCAATGGCTTGGTGACCTGGAGCGAGCTCTGGGTCGAATCCAATCAAGCGGCGCTGATCGTTGCGACCTCTGCGTTGTGGATGGCCTGGTTTGGCAGCTGGGGCATGCGGGGTGAGCGGATATCGGGTCTGACGCTGGCCGGTCTGCTGCTCGGCTTTCTCGGTGTCGCGCTGCTGGTCGGCTCGGGCATGCATCTGCAGCTCGCGCCCTGGTATGCGTATGCGGCGCTGACCTTGTCGCCGATCCTGTGGGCCGCCGGCTCGGTGATCTCTCGCCGCAACGTGCTGAGCTGCGCACCGTTGATGGCGGCGGCGCTGCAGATGGCCGTTACCGGCGTCGTCATGACCGCATTGGGCCTCGCCTTGGGCGATGCCGAGCGCTGGGTCCTGACGCGCGACTCGGCCTTCGCATTGATCTACCTCGCGATCGCCGGCTCCTGTCTCGGTTATGGCGCCTATTACTGGCTGGTGCATCAGGTCACACCGTCGCAGCTGGGTACCTACGCCTACGTCAATCCGGCCATCGCGGTGCTGCTCGGCTGGTGGATCCTCGATGAGGTCATGCACACGCCGCAGATCATCGGCACCCTGATCATCCTCGCCGGCGTCGCTTTGGTGACCTTGGCGTCGCGCAAGCCGCGCTAGTTGCCTAGCTGCTAGGCTTCGGCCGATGAGGGGGCTCGATATCCACTGCGTACTTGCGGCGATCTGCGCCGTTGCGCTGCTGCTCCTGCAGCCGGCCTACAGCGCCGCCCCCGCCGATCTGCTGCGCATCGGCAACGGCCCGGAGCCGGAGACGCTCGATCCGCATCGTACCGAAGGGGTCAGCGCCGGCAACATCGTGCGCGACCTGTACGAGGGGCTCACGGCGATCGGTGCCGACGGACAGGCGATCCCCGCCGCAGCCAGCAGCTGGACGCTCAGCGCGGATGGACTGAGCTATACCTTCGAATTGCGCGAGGGCCTGCGCTGGTCCAACGGCGAAGCACTCACCGCGCAGGACTTTGTCGCCGGTCTGCAACGCAGCCTGCGGCCGGCGACCGGCTCGAACGTCGCGCAGATGCTGCGGCCGATTCGCGGTGCATCCGCGGTCATCGACGGTGCCGCGGCTCCGGAAACGCTGGCGGTGACGGCGACAGACGCGCGGCATCTGGTCATCACCCTCGATCAGCCGTTGCCGGCGTTCCCCGGCATGCTCGCGCATCCCTCGACGTTCCCGGTTCATGGCGGCGCCCAGGCGCCACGGGTCGACGCCCGCGGCGCTGATCTGGTCAGCAACGGCGCCTACACGCTCAAGCGCTGGGTGCTGCAGTCGCAGGTCGAGCTCGAGCGCAATCCGCACTACTGGAATGCGGCGCAGACGAAGATCGCGAAGGTGCATTACCTGACGACCGAAGACATCCACTCCGAGTACAAGCGTTATCGCGCCGGCGATCTCGACGTGACCTACGAGATTCCGCTGCCGCAGCTGCAACGGATCCGCGAGACCTACAGCGACCAGCTGAAGATCGCGCCTTACCTGGGCCTGTACTTCTACGGCCTCAATGTCACGCGCGCACCGCTCGCCGAAAATCCCGCTCTGCGTCAGGCGCTGTCGATGGTCATCGATCGCGAAGTGATCGCCGGCAAGGTGCTCAACGGCCTGGCCTTGCCGGCCTACGGCTGGGTGCCGCCGGGGACTGCACAGGCGTCCAAGCAACAGCCGGCGTGGGCAGCCTGGCCGTATGCAAAGCGTGTGGAGGAGGCGCGCAAGCTCTACCAGCGGGCCGGGTATTCCGCCGACAGTCCGCTGCAGATCCAGATCCGCTACAACACGCACGAGAGCCACCGGCGCGTCGCAACGGTGGTTGCGGCGATGTGGAAGCAGACGCTGGGCGTGCAGACCGAGTTGCTCAACGAGGAGTTCAAGGTCTTCCTGCACAACCGCAAGCAGCGCCAGAAGACGCAGGTCTACCGCGCCGCCTGGATGGCCGACTACAACGACCCGACCAGCTTCCTCGACATACTGCGCGGTACACACGGCAAGAACGACACTGGCTGGAACGATCCTACCTACGACACTGCACTCGACGCGGCGCAGCGCACGGCCGACATCGGCCAGCGCCGCGAGCTGCTCGCGCAGGCCGAGCAGCGCCTGTTTGCCGAAACGCCGGCGATTCCGCTTTACTTCTATGTGTCCAAGCACCTCGTCAGTCCGCGGGTGCGGGGCTGGACCGACAACATCCTCGACTACCACTACAGCAAGGATCTGCAACTGCAATGAGCGGCCTGCCATGCTGAGCTTCATCCTGCGGCGCGGCGTCGCCGGCCTGGTGACGCTGCTGGCACTGCTGACGCTGGCGTTCTTTCTGCTGCGCGCGGCGCCCGGCGGTCCGCTGGACCGCGAACGCGCATTGACGCCGGCGATCGAGGCCGCCATGGCGGCGCAGTTCCATCTCGACGAACCGCTGGGGCAGCAATACCTGCGCTACGTCGCCGACGTACTGCGCGGCGATCTCGGCCCATCGTTCCAGTACGAGGGCTATCGCGTCAGCGAGCTGATCGCCAGCGGCCTGCCGGCATCGCTGCAGCTCGGCCTGTTTGCGCTGTTGCTCGCGCTGTCGATCGGCGTGCCGCTGGGGGTGGTCGCGGCTTGTCACCGCGACGGCGGACTCGACCGCGGGTTGATGGGTTTGTCGCTGCTCGGCGTTTCGGTGCCCACTTTCGTCGTCGCGCCGCTGCTGATTCTTCTTTTCGCGGTGCATCTGGACTGGCTGCCGGCCGGCGGCTGGCAGCGTGGCGATGTCGGCGATCTGATTCTGCCGGTGCTGTCGCTGGCGCTGCCGCAGGTGGCGTACATCGCCAAGCTGGTGCGCAGCGGCTTCGTCGAAGTGCTGCAGGCGCCCTTCATGCTGACCGCCCGCGCCAAGGGGTTGCCGCTGCATCTGCTGCTGCGCCGGCATGCCGCACGCCCCGCGCTGTTGCCGCTGCTGTCCTATCTGGGGCCGGCGACCGCGGCGCTGATCACCGGGTCGGTCGTCGTCGAGCAGATCTTCGCGATACCGGGCATCGGCCGCTACTTCGTGCAAGGCGCCTTGAACCGCGACTACACGCTGGTGCTCGGGGTCGTGCTGCTCTACGGCAGCCTGATCGTTCTTTTCAATCTGCTGGTCGATGTGCTGTACGGCGTGCTCGATCCACGAGCACGGCCCGCGTGAATGCCTCAATGAACACCATGACCATCGAAGAATCCAAACGCAGTCCGCTGGCCGTCGTCGCCATCGTCGTGCTGATCGCGATCGTGCTGGCGGTGCTGGTCGGGCCGATGCTCAGCCCGCATGCGGTCGACAGCATCGACTTCCAAGCCGAGTGGGGCAGTGCACCGACGCTGCAGGGCGCACATTGGTTCGGCACCGACAGCCTCGGTCGCGACGTCTTCGTGCGTACGATGTCTGGCGGCCGGCTGTCGTTGCTGGTGGCGCTGGCCGCGACGCTGGTGTCGGTGCTGATCGGCGTCAGCTACGGCGCCATCGCCGGCTTCTACGGCGGCCGTGCCGACCAATGGATGATGCGCTTCGTCGACGTGCTCTACGCGCTGCCGTTCATGTTCATCGTCATTCTGCTGACGGTCGCGTTCGGCCGTCATCTGCTGCTGATGTTCGCCGCGATCGGCGCCGTCAGCTGGCTCGACATGGCGCGCATCGTCCGTGGCCAGACCCTGAGCCTGCGCAGTCGCGGTTTCGTGCTGGCTGCCGAGTTGTACGGCATGCCGCGCCGGCAGATCGTGCGCCGTCATATCGTGCCCAACCTGGCGGCGACGGTGATCGCGTATGCGACGCTGACCGTGCCGCATGCGGTGCTGATCGAATCCTTCCTGAGCTTTCTCGGCCTGGGTGTGCAGGAGCCGGCAACCAGCTGGGGCGTGCTGATCAACGACGGTGCGCGCGACATGGAAATCACGCCGTGGGCGCTCGCATTCCCGGTCGCCTTCCTGTCGCTGACCCTGCTGTGCCTCAACGTGCTCGGCGAGCATCTGCGCGAGACCCTGGATCGCCGATGAGCGAGGCATTGCTCGCCGTCAGCGATCTGCGCGTCGAGCTTCGCGACACGCGCGCTGCGGCGCTGGTTGCCGGGCTCAGTTTCGAGCTGCCCGCGGGACAGGCGCTGGGCATCGTCGGCGAGTCCGGCTCGGGCAAGTCGCAGACCGCGTTGGCGATTCTCGGTCTCAGCGATCCGGCATTGCGCTGCAGCGGCGGCCTGAAGTTTGATGGTACCGAGTTGCTCGGATTGTCGCCGAGCCAGTGGCGCGCGCTGCGCGGGCCGCAGATTGCCGCGGTGTTCCAGAACTCGCAGGCCAGCCTCAATCCCTGCCTGCGCATCGGCGTGCAGCTCTGCGAAGTGCTTGAGGTGCATGCCGGCGCGTCGCGTCGCGCGGCCGAGGCCGAGGCGCTGCGCATGCTCGATGCCGTGCAAGTTGCCGATGCACAGCGCCGGCTGCGCCAGTATCCGCACGAGCTGTCCGGCGGTCAGTGCCAGCGCGTCGCGATCGCGATGGCCTTGCTGGCGCGCCCGCGATTGCTGATTGCCGACGAACCGACGACCGCGCTCGACACGACGACCCAGGCGCAGTTGCTGGATCTGCTGAAGACTTTGCGTCGCGAGCTGAACCTGACGCTGCTGCTGATTTCGCACGATCTGGGCGTGGTCGCCGAGGTCTGCGACCAGGTGCTCGTGATGCGCGCCGGCCTGACGGTCGAGCAGGGCGAGACGGCGCGTGTCCTGCACGCGCCTCAGCAGACCTATACGCAGACGCTGCTCGCGGCGCGCCTGCCTTTACCTCTGAGCTAGACTCGAGGCATCGGCGTCCCAACCAGAAGGCCTGGAGCGAATCATGAAACGGTTACTGCAACTTGTGGTTTTGAGTGCGACGCTGATTCTCAGCGGCTGCGGGTACAACACGATGCAGCGTCAGGACGAAGGCGTCACCGCCGCCTGGAGCGAGGTGCTGAACCAGTACCAGCGCCGCGCCGATCTCGTGCCGAACCTGGTCAACACCGTGAAGGGCTTCGCCCAGCAGGAGAAGGACGTGCTGCTCGGCGTCACCGAAGCGCGCTCCAAGGTCGGCAGCGTCAACGTCACGCCGGACATGGTCAACGACGCGGAGAAGCTCAAGCAGTTCGGCCAGGCCCAGGGTGAACTTTCCAGCGCGCTGTCGCGCCTGCTGGTCGTCACCGAAAACTATCCGCAGCTGCGCTCCGACACGCTGTTCCGCGATCTGCAGGCGCAGCTCGAAGGCACCGAGAACCGCATCACCGTCGCCCGCAACCGCTATATCGCCGCGGTGCAGGAATACAACACGACTGTGCGCAGCTTCCCGAACAATCTGTTCGCCGGAATGTTCGGCATGGCGGTCAAGCCGAACTTCACCGTTGAGAACGAGAAGGCGATTTCCAGCGCGCCGACGGTCGACTTCAGCGAGCCGGCCAAGGAGTGATCCTAAGCCGCGCCACGGCGGTTCTCGCGGCACTGCTGCTCGGCCTGGGCGTTGCCTGGGCGCTGGTGGCGGTTCCCGAGCTGCGGGCGCGGGTGACGGATCAGACTGCGACGCTGAGTGCGCCGCAGATCGACAGCCTGGAGCAGACGCTCGCCGCGTTCGAGCGGCAGAAGGGCAGCCAGATCGCGGTGCTGATCGTGCCGACGACCGAGCCGGAGACCATCGAGCAGTACAGCATCCGCGTGGTCGATGCCTGGAAGCTCGGTCGGAAGACCGTCGATGATGGCGCACTGCTGCTGATCGCGAAGAACGACCGCAGTCTGCGCATCGAAGTTGGCCAGGGCCTGGAAGGCGCGCTGCCCGATGCGCTGGCCAAGCGCATCATCGAGGAGACCATCACGCCGCAGTTCAAGCAGGGCGATTTCTACCGCGGCATCGATGCCGGTGTCGGCCAGATGATCAGCGTCATCAACGGCGAGCCGCTGCCCGAGCCCGAGTCCGGCGCTTCCGGAGGCAGTGGCGGTGGCGACGGCGGCGGCAATCTGGACTGGCTGATCTGGTCGTTCCTGTTGTTTTACGGCGCCGGCACCAACTTCAAGAAAAAAATTGGCGCCCTGCCGGTATCCGCGCTCGTTGGCGTGGGGACCGGTGTGGTGGCGGGTTGGCTGCTGGGCATGCTGCAGTTCGGCGTCGCTGCCGGTGTGATCGCGACGATCGTGGCCCTGGTGTCCTACTCGATCGATGGCGGCCGCGGCGGCTTTGGCGGCGGCGGTAGCTATCGCAGCAGCGGTGGTGGCGGTGGCGGATTCAGTGGCGGCGGCGGTGGTTTCAGCGGCGGTGGCGCGTCGGGCAGATGGTGACGATGAGCAAGTTCAAACGGCTGTGGAATCACGCCTGCACCGGCTCGCTGTCTGCACGACGGCATTTTCCCGACACGACGATGAGCGCGATTGAGCGCGCGGTGCAGGTCTGCGAGGCGCGGCATCCCGGCGAGATCCGCTTTGCGCTGGAACCCTCGTTGCCGGTGCTCGCGGTCTGGCGCGGGATGACGGCGCGGCAACGCGCGATCGAGGTGTTCTCCGATCTGCGCGTCTGGGATACCGAGCACAACAACGGCGTGCTGATCTATTTGCTGCTCGCCGATCACGCGGTCGAGATCGTCGCGGATCGCTTTGTCGCCCGTGGCCGGGTGCCGCAGTCCGAATGGGATGCAGCCTGCCGGCTGATCGAGGGCCATTTTTCGGCGGGCCGGTTCGCGGCCGGGGCGGTTGCGGGAATCGAGGCCGTTGCCGAGGTTCTGGCGCGCTACCCGCCGGGTCCCAAGGATGTCGGCAACGAGCAGCCCGACGCCCCGGTCAGGCTCTGATCATTGCAGGCACGGTCGATTATTCCGCCGCGGCTGGCGATCTGGCTCAAGAAAGCGCCGCAGGTGCTTGATTCAGGCTGTTGTGTTGCGGATGGGGCGAGTTAATCAATACACTCCGAGCCAGGTAGAGAGACCGAGCGAACGGATACGTCGATATCCGACGCCAATGTGCGATTTCGCGGGCCAGATAGCGCCCGGATGGTAGGGGAAACACGAATGAATCAACGGAACAGAATCCGTGGCGTAGCGTTTGCTGCCGTAGCGGCGCTTGCTGCTGCGCTGCAGGTGGGGCCTGCCCATGCCTTGAGCTTCACGGTGCCCTGGGGGGACCAGGACATCGAGGGTGTGCTCAACAGCTCGATCGTCGTCGGCGCATCGATGCGCATGCAAGGACGCTCCAGCGAGTACCTGGGCAAGGCCAACATCAATCCGGATGTCTGCGGCGGCCTCAACCAGGCCTGCCAGGGCCTGTTCCGCGACCAGGGTCACCCGGCGTTCGCGCTGGCCAATGCACCCGGCCAGTTCAGCCCGAACTACGACGACGGCAACTGGAACTACGACAAGCACGACCTGACCTCGGGCATCGTCAAGGTGACCCAGGACATCACGCTGACCTATGGCGACTGGGGCTTCTTCGCCAAGGGCCTGTACTACTACGACTGGGTCAACTCCAATCTCGAGGAGTACCACCCGAACGAACTGACGCCGGAGAACCGCGATCAGTACGCGATGCGCGACCCGAATCCCGCGCTCGGTCTGCTGCTGACGCAGTACGGACGTGGCGGCCCGGTCAACCGCCGCCGCGGTGGCGAAGTGCTGAGCCAGATCGGTGCCGAGGCGCAGTTGCTCGATGCCTATCTGTACACGACGGTGCCGCTGTGGGACGACAAGGAGCTGAGCGTCAAGCTCGGCCGTCAGGGCATCAACTGGGGTGAGTCGCTGCTGCAGGCGCTGAACTCGCTGAACCAGGCCAACCCGGTCAACGCCAACAACTTCTATCGCGTCGGCTATCTGGTCGAAGAAATCTTCACGCCGATCAACATGATCTCCGGTTCGTTCGAGCTGTTCCCGGACGCGACCTTCGAGGCCTTCTACCAGCTGGAGTGGCAGCCGCTCGAAGCGCCGGCACCGGGCTCGATGCTCGCGGTGTCCGATGTCGTCGGCGTCGACAATGCAATCAACCGGGCCTACATCCATTTCGGCGGCGGTCCGGAAGATCCGGAAGGCCTGGCCTATCCGCTCTACAACCCGCTGTCGGGCGTCACCAACACCTCGCTGACGATCGATCGCCTGCCGGACCTCGAGCCGGAGACCGCGGGCCAGTACGGCTTCTCGCTGAAGTACTACGCTGAAGAGCTCAACAACGGTACCGAGTTCGGCTTCTATTTCATGAACTATCACTCGCGCCTGCCGTACGCGAGCATCTTCTCGACGGTCGCCAGCTGCGCGCGCCGCGAGGGCAATTCGCTGGGCATCGACGCCTACGATCCGGTCACCTTCCTGCTCGCCTGCCCGGACCTGCCGCTGGTGCGCGACGCCGTCGGCGGCGATCCGGCCAACGCACGCAGCAACGCCGTGCCGCTGGATACGGAAAAGCTGCTGATCGAGTATCCGGAAGACATCCGCCTCTTCGGCCTCAGCTTCGCGACGACCGCGTTCGGCTGGTCGTTCCAGGGTGAAGTGGCCTATCGCCCGAATGCGCCGCTGCAGATCGATACCGAAGATCTGGTGTTCGCCGGCTTCGGCCCGACGCTGTCGCGTTGTCACGATCCCAATCTCGAGCGCCTGCTGGTCGTCGATCCGCTGGATCCGGTCGTTGAACTGACGCAGCGCCTGTTCGACACCATCGGCGGTCTGCTCGGCGGCTCGCTGGGGGTGCCCAACGTGCTGCCGGCCGGTCGCGGCTGCGCCGGCTCGACGACCGGCATCGGCTCGACGGGTCCCGGCAGCTCGCCGATCGGCTCGTTGTCCAACGGCGCCGCGATCTACGCGCCGAGCGACTACGTCACCGATGCCGACGGCACGCCTGGCGCATTCAACGACACCTTCGATCTGGCGATCGGCCATGCGCCGGGTTCGGCCCGTTCCTTCCCGGCCTTCGTGACGCCGTACCGCGGCGTGAAGGCGGGCGAGAACGCGCCCTGCGAGCCGGAATTCCTCGGCAGCCAGAATCGCTACAGTACCGATCAGACGGTACGCCGCGAGCGCAATCCGAACTTCGTCGGCTACAACCGCAGCAACCCCTGTTACATCCAGGGCTACGAGCGGATGGACACCTACCAGTTCAACCTCGGCGGTACGCAGGTGCTCGGCGCCAGCGACAACCCGATCGGCGCGGACCAGATTCTGTTCGTGTTCGAAATCGGCGCGACCTGGGTTCCGGACATGCCGGACCTCGACGAACTGCAGTTCGAAGCCGCCGGCACGTACAGCCACGCCAGCGCCGGTGCCGATGGCACGGGTGCCGACCGTTCGGCCCAGGCCTGCTCCTACGATCCGACCACCGGTGCACCGCGCGAATCCTGCTCGTTCGGGGTCGACGGTCTGCGCTTCAATCCTTCGCAGGCGAATCTGGATCTGTACCCGGATCCGTTCTCCTGGGGTTACGTGATGATCGGCATCCTGCGCTACGAGTCGGTATTGCCGGGTATCTCGTTCGCGCCGCAGTTCATCTGGCAGCACAACGTCAACGGCACGGCACCGGGACCGGGCGAGAACTTCATCGCCGGCCGCAAGACCATGGACCTGCAGATCGAGACCCGCTACAAGTCCAACCTCGCGTTCTACCTCGGCTACACCTGGTACACCGGCGGTGCCGAAGCCAACATCTACCGCGACAAGGACATGGCCCGCGCCTTCGTCCGCGTGCAGTTCTAAGGCGACGCGCAGTACAAGAAAGGGCGGCCCTCGGGCCGCCCTTTTTGTTGCTTCCCAACTTCCGGCGGCTACTTCCCGCCGAGCAGCGGCTTGAGGAAGCGCCCGGTGTGCGAGCGCTTGATCTTGACGACCTGCTCCGGCGTGCCGCTGGCGACGATCTCGCCGCCGCCGCTGCCGCCTTCGGGGCCGAGATCGATGATCCAGTCCGCACACTTGATGACGTCGAGGTTGTGCTCGATGACGACGACGGTGTTGCCGTGCTCGCGCAGACGCTCCAGCACCTTCATCAGCTGGGCGACGTCGTGGAAATGCAGGCCGGTGGTCGGTTCGTCGAGGATGTACAGCGTCTGCCCGGTGTCGCGGCGCGACAGTTCCTTGGCGAGCTTGACGCGCTGTGCTTCGCCGCCGGACAGCGTCGTCGCGTTCTGTCCGAGCGTGATGTACGACAGGCCCACGTCCATCAGCGTCGCCAGCTTGCGATGCAGTGCCGGCACCGGACGGAAGAACTCGTGGGCATCCTCGACCGTCATGCCGAGCACTTCGTCGATCGTCTTGCCCTTGTAGCGGACCTCCAGCGTCTCGCGGTTGTAGCGGCGCCCGCGGCAGGTGTCGCAGGTAACGTAGATGTCCGGCAGGAAGTGCATCTCGACCTTGATGACGCCGTCGCCCTGGCAGGTCTCGCAGCGACCGCCCTTGACGTTGAACGAGAAGCGCCCGGCCGTATAACCGCGCGAGCGCGACTCGGACACCGCGGCGAACAGATCGCGGATCGGCGTGAACAGGCCCGTATACGTCGCCGGATTCGAGCGCGGCGTGCGGCCGATCGGCGCCTGGTCGATGTCGATGACCTTGTCGACGTGTTCGAGGCCTTCGATCGCATCGCATTCGGCGTGATGCGTCGCCGCGCCGTTGAGCTGGCGCGCGGCATAACCGTACAGCGTGTCGTTGATCAGCGTCGACTTGCCGGAGCCGGACACGCCGGTCACGCAGGTGATCAGACCGGTCGGGATTTCCGCGGTGACGTTGCGCAGATTGTTGCCGCGCGCGCCGCGGATAACGATGGCC
The DNA here is from genome assembly GCF_058783185.1 of Fontimonas sp. FW305-C-3. Lineage (NCBI taxonomy): Bacteria > Pseudomonadati > Pseudomonadota > Gammaproteobacteria > Nevskiales > Nevskiaceae > Fontimonas > Fontimonas sp. FW305-C-3. Next base: position 999,262 of record NZ_JBYSYK010000001.1, read on the forward strand.
TTGTCGGGCTGCGCCGGCGTGCGCAGCTTTGGCACTTCGATGCGCGTCGTGCCGACGAGATACTGACCGGTGATCGAGTTCTTGGCCTTCTCGATGTCCTTCGGCGTGCCTTGCGCGACGATGTGGCCGCCATGCACGCCGGCGCCGGGGCCGATGTCGACAACGTAATCGGCGTGACGGATCGCATCCTCGTCATGCTCGACGACGACCACCGTGTTGCCGAGATCGCGCAGGCGGAACAGCGTCTGCAGCAGGCGTTCGTTGTCGCGCTGGTGCAGGCCGATGCTCGGCTCGTCGAGCACGTACATGACGCCGACCAGGCCGGCGCCGATCTGCGAGGCGAGGCGGATGCGCTGCGCTTCGCCGCCGGACAGCGTCTCGGCGCTGCGCGCCAGGGTCAGGTATTCGAGGCCGACGTTGTTGAGGAAGCCGAGCCGCGCGCGGATTTCCTTGAGAATCTTGTCGGCGATCTCGCCCTTGTGGCCGGGCAGCTGCATCGCGGTGAAGAAATCCTCGGCGTCGCGCACCGACAACGCCGTCAGGCTCGGCAGATTGCGGTCGGCGACGAACACGTTGCGCGCCGCGCGATTGAGGCGATCGCCGTTGCAGTCGGGGCAGGCCTGGTTGCTGAGGTACTTGGCCAGCTCCTCCCGCACCGCATCCGATTCGGTCTCGCGATAACGGCGCTCGAGGTTGGGGATGATGCCTTCGAACTTGTGCGTGCGTTTCTGGATGCGTCCGCGCTCGTCCGGATACTCGAAGGCGATGCGCTCATCGCCGCTGCCGTACAGCAACACCTTGCGCACTGCCGCCTTCAGCGTCTTGAACGGCACTTCCGGATCGAAACCGTAGTGCTTGGCCAGAGAGGTGACGAAATGCCAGTAATAGGGATTGCGCTTGTCCCAGGAACGCACGGCACCGGCGGCGAGGCTGAGTTCCGGATGGACGACGACGCGCGATTCGTCGAAGGTCTGCAGCGAACCCAGGCCGTCGCACTTCGCGCAGGCGCCGTGCGGCGCATTGAACGAGAACAGGCGCGGTTCGAGCTCTTCCAGCGAATAACCGCAATGCGGGCAGGACATGCGCGCCGAGAAGGCCAGCGGCTCGGCGTCACCGCTATGCGGCACGATGTAGGCCAGGCCATCCGACAGGCGCAGCGCGGTCTCGAAAGACTCCGCGAGGCGCTGCTTGAGATCGGCGCGGACCTTGAAGCGGTCCACCACGATTTCAATGTTGTGCTTGAGCTTGCGGTTCAGCGGCTGGACTTCGTCGAGCTCCAGGACCTTGCCGTCGACGCGCACGCGCACGAAGCCCTGCGCGCGCGCCTGCTCGAACCATTCCGCATGCTCGCCCTTGCGGTCGCGCACCACCGGCGCCAGCAGCAGCCAGGCCGACTCGGCCGGCTGGCGCAGCACATGGTCGACCATCTCCGAGACCGACTGCGCTTCCAGCGTCACGCCATGGTCCGGGCAGCGCGCGGTGCCGACGCGGGCGAACAGCAGGCGCAGGTAGTCGTAGATCTCGGTAACGGTGCCGACTGTCGAACGCGGATTGTGCGAAGTGGATTTCTGCTCGATCGCAATCGCCGGCGACAGGCCTTCGATGACGTCGACATCGGGCTTCTGCATCATCGACAGGAACTGCCGTGCGTACGCCGACAGCGACTCGACATAGCGGCGCTGGCCTTCGGCATACAACGTGTCGAATGCGAGCGAGGATTTTCCGGACCCGGACAGGCCGGTGATGACAATCATCTTGTCGCGCGGCAGATCGAGCGAGACGTTCTTCAGATTGTGGGTGCGGGCACCGCGGATGCGGATCGATTCCATGAGGCGGACTGGGGGCGCGAGGGCGAGCAGGGAAGATGGGGTCGGTCGCAGCGGCTTCAACGGCCGCGCAAACCGCGACCTGACATAGTATCTGGACTGGCCGTCGAAAGTGACCCGCATCTGCAACATGGCGGGGAATGGCCGCAGTGACCTAAAATGCGCGCCTGACGTGCCGCAGTCCCCAATGCCGCGGGCTGGCGCGAACTGGCGTATTTCCTGCTGCAGAATGCAGTAGCTGAGTCCAAACCCTTAGAAACCTTGATGAACGCACAGGAATGGCGCGCGGTTTTCGCTCTGGGCGCAGTCTATGCGCTGCGCATGATGGGCATGTTCATGGTGCTGCCGGTGTTCGCGCTGTACGCCCGCGAGCTGCCGGTGCCGGCACAGGCCTGGCAGGCGGGCCTCGCGATCGGCATCTATGGCCTGACCCAGGCCATCCTGCAGATTCCCATGGGCATGGCCTCCGATCGTTTCGGCCGCAAGCCGGTGATCGTCATCGGCATGCTGATCTTCGCCGCCGGCAGCTGGCTGGCCGGTGCGACCCAGGATATCCACTGGATCATCGCCGGTCGCGCGCTGCAGGGCGCCGGCGCGGTGTCGTCGGCGGTTGCCGCGCTGCTGGCGGACGTCACCCGCGACTCGGTGCGCACGACCGCCATGGCCTTGCTCGGCGCCGGCATGGGGCTGGCCTTCGTGCTGGCGCTGGTGCTCGGACCGATCGTCGCCGGCTTCATCGGTGTCGATGGCATCTTCCATCTGACCGCGGCGCTGGCGCTGCTGAGCCTGCCGGTGGTCGTGTTTGGCGTGCCCGCGGTCGAAACGCCGACCGATCGATCCGGCAGCCTGGTCGCCGTGCTCGCCGACCGCCAGCTGCTCGGCCTCAATGGCGGCATCTTCCTGCTGCACGCGACGATGACCGCAGTGTTCACCGTCGTGCCGCTGGCGATCGTCGAAACCCTGCAGCTGACCAGCAACACACACTGGAAGCTGTACCTGCCGGTGCTGCTGGTCAGCCTGATCCCGGTCTTTCCGCTGATCCGCTACGCCGAGCACGGCGGGCGCTACAAGCGCGCTTTCCTGTCGGCGATCGTGACGCTGGGCGTGGCGATGCTGCTGGCGGCCGGCGGCCATGCCTTGCCGGCGGTCCTGGTCGCCGCGCTGCTGCTGTACTTCATCGGCTTCAACTTCCTCGAAGGCGCGCTGCCGTCGCTGATTTCGCGAATGGCGCCGCCGGCGCAGAAGGGCGCGGCGCTCGGCGTCTATTCCAGCGCGCAGTTTCTCGGCGCTTTCGCCGGCGGCGGCCTCGGCGGGCTGGCGCTGCAGCATGCCGGCATCGCCGGCGGTTTCGTCGCCGCAACGGCATTTCCGCTGATCTGGCTGTGTTTTGCGCGCGGGCTGCGGCCGCCGGCGCCGCGCGCGCAGGCCGCGGCGTTGAGCAATTCGGCGCCGGCCTGACGCGCAAACGGCGCGCGGGCAGTTTCCGGCGTCTGCCGGTAGCTGCCTTGAATCGCTGGAGTTTTTTCCTCAGGGCCGCGATGGCGGTTGCCGTCAGCGGACAAGCACTGGATCATGGCGTCCAGCATTCATTATTCGGGAGAACGGCCCATGGCCCGTGGCGTCAATAAAGTCATCTTGATCGGCAATCTGGGCAAGGATCCGGAAACCCGCAGCTTCCCGAGCGGTGGCTCGGTCACCAATGCCACGCTGGCAACGTCCGACAACTGGAAGGACAAGGACGGCAACCAGCAGGAACGCACCGAATGGCACAGCCTGGTGTTCCATAACCGCCTCGGTGAGATTGCCGCGCAGTACCTGCGCAAGGGCAGCAAAATCTACGTCGAAGGGTCGATCCGTACGCGCAAGTGGCAGGACAAGGCCACCGGTGCCGATCGTTACACGACCGAAATCCACGTCAACGAAATGCAGATGCTCGACGGCAAGGCCGGCGGCGGCTCGGCGCCGATGTCCGGCGACGGTGGCGGTTACGACCAGACCCCGCGTCGCTCGGCAGCGCCGGCGGGCCGTGGCGCGGCCGCCGCGGCACCGGCAGCCGGCATGGACGCGCCGTTCGAGGACGACGACATTCCGTTCTGATGCACGGCGTCGCATGCGCGGTTTTCACCGCAGCATGTGACGCAGGTACCGAAGGCGTCGCCAGAGGGGACTCAAGGGACTGGCGGCGTCATTCGTTTTGGCGGTAAAACTGACGGACGATTTCAAATCGAAATAATCCGTCAGCAACATGCCACTTCCGGTGCGTCTGCCCGGAAACCGGCATGCGACGGGTGAGCTAGCTTTAGCAGTTGCCAGCGAGGGGGACCATGTCGTCAGTGCAGCCGTACCGGATTGCGATCATCGGTTCGGGCCCGGGAGGGCTCTCCGCGGCCTGCCGCGCGGCGGAAATGGGCGATTCGCACATCCTGCTCGAAGCCCAGCCGCATCTGTCGAACACCATCTTCCGGTACCAGAAGGGCAAGCACGTGATGGCCGAGCCCAACGTGCTGCCGCTGCGCGCGGCCACCGGTTTCGAGGCCGGCACCCGCGAGAAGATTCTCGACGTCTGGAACCAGGACACCGCGAAGCACAAGGTCAACGTCCGCCACCGCTCGGAAGTCGTCAAGATCGAGAAGCTCGACGCGCACTTCCGGCTGACGCTGGGCTCGGGCGAGACCGTCGACGCCGTCAACGTCGTCATGGGCATCGGCGTGCAGGGCAACCCGCGCAAGATGGGCGTGCCCGGCGAAGACATGCCGGACATCCAGTACTCGCTCGACGATCCGGACGAGTACAAGGGCGAGACGATCGTCGTCATCGGCGCCGGCGATGCCGCGATCGAGAACGCCGTCGCGCTGGCGCGCGCCAACACGGTGCACATCGTCAACCGCAAGAACGAATTCTCGCGCGCGAAGGACGGCAACAATTCGCTGATCCTGCAGGCGATCGAGCAGGGCAAGGTGCGCTGTCACTACGACTCGGCGCCGGAAATCGTCGAACCGCTGGCGGCCAGCCACCCGAGCGGCCGGCGCATGCTGCTCAAGCTCAATTCCAAGGAAGGCGTGGTCGAGGTTCCCTGCGACCGCATCATCGCGCGCCTTGGCGCAACCCCGCAGCGCGAGTTCGTCGAGGCCTGCGGCATCAAGTTCCCGAACAAGGACGCCGCGGCGGTGCCGCAGGTGTCGCCGACCTACGAGTCGAACGTGCCGGGCCTGTACATCATCGGTGCGCTGGCCGGCTATCCGCTGATCAAGCAGGCGATGAACCAGGGCTACGAGGTGGTCGAGTTCATCACCGGCCGCCCGGTCAAGCCGGCCGACGAGCCGATCCTGCGCGAGAAGTTCGCCGCGTTCTCCGCGACGCCGGACGTCGAGGCCTTCCTCGACGTGCTCAACCGCCGCTCGCCGGTGCTCGCGGCGATGAACCGCCTGCAGCTGCGCGAGTTCCTGCTTGAAAGCCGTATCTTCGCGCCGGCGCAGGGCGAGGCGCTGTACAAGGAAGGCCAGCACGGCACTTCGGTATTCATCATCGTGTCCGGCGATGTCGGTGTGCAGCTCGATCCGGGCGATCCGACCAAACTGCGCACGATCAAGGCCGGCCGCATCTTCGGCGAGATGGCGCTCATCTCGGGACGCCCGCGTTCGGCGGCGGTCATCGCCGGCAAGGACTGCGTGCTGATCGAGGTGCCGCGCCGCGCGATGCTCAAGCTGATCGCGGCCAACGACAGCGTGCGTACCTACGTCGACCGCGTCTTCTCGATCCGCGCGCTGGAACGCTATCTGGTGCCCGGCATCGATGAATCGCTGCTGCGCGAGGTTGTCGACTCCGCCAAGCTGTGCCAGTTCAAGGCCAAGGAAACGATCTACAAGATCGGCGACGATTCCAACGAGATCCATCTGATCCGCAGCGGCTCGGTGACGCTGTCGGCCAAGGCCGGCGGCCGCGACATCGTCTTGCAGTACCACGCAGCCGGCCAGTATTTCGGCGAACTCGACGTCGTTGCCGGTGCGAAGCGCACGCAGACCGCGGTCGCCGCGATCAAGACCGAGACGATCCGCGTCGACGCCAAGGCCTTCATGGACCTGCTCGCGAAGAACCCGGCAATGCAGGCCGGCGTGCGCGAGCGCTTCCGCGATCAGATCGAGCAGCGCCTGGTGATGGAGCGCGATCCCGAGAAGGGTGCGCGCATGCACTTCCTGCTCGGCGAAGGTCTCGGCGAGGCGACCGATGCGCTGTTGATCGACGAGGCGCTGTGCATTCGCTGCGACCAGTGCGAGAAGGCCTGTGCTTCGACGCACGGCAACGTCTCGCGCCTCGATCGTGAGGCCGGCGCGACTTTCGACAACCTGCATGTGCCGACGTCCTGTCGCCACTGCGAACATCCGCATTGCATGAAGGACTGCCCGCCGGACGCGATCCATCGCGCACCCAACGGCGAGGTCTATATCCAGAACACCTGCATCGGTTGCGGCAACTGCGAACGCAACTGCCCGTACGGCGTGATCCAGATGGGCGTGCAGACGCCGGAAGCGCCGAGCCTGTGGCGCTGGCTGCTGTTCGGCAAGGGCCCAGCGCCCGGCACCGATATCCACGAGTATCCGAAGGGCTCGATCAAGAAGGCGGTCAAGTGCGACATGTGCGGTCCGCGCGAAGCCGGCCCGGCCTGCGTGCAGGCCTGTCCGACCGGCGCCGCGATCCGCGTGTCGCCGGAGGAATTCTTCGAGGTGCTGTCGCGTGGTGGGCGTTGAGATGAGCGGCGAGTCCGGAGGCCGTCATGGCGTTTAAGGGCCTGTTCGCGCGGCTGAGCAGCAAGGCGCAGCGCGTGCGCCTTGCGCGCCACGAATCCTTCCTCGTCTACCGCGACGCCTATTACCTCAAGTGGGCGCTCGGGTTGTGCGCGCTGTCCTGCGTGCTGTATGCGTTTCACGACCCGATCGAAGGCGCCAGCGGCAGCACCTGGCTCGGCTATTCGCTCGGCACGCTCGGCGCGGCGTTGATTGCCTGGCTTGCCTGGTTCGGCGTCCGCAAGCGCCAGTTCCGCGAGAGCAAGGCGCCGGCGCAGGCCTGGGTGTCGGCGCATGTGTACCTGGGCCTGTCGCTGCTGTTCATCGGTACGCTGCACACCGGTTTCCAGCTCGGCTGGAACGTGCACACGCTGGCGTACGTGCTGATGGTGCTCGTCATCGTCAGCGGTATCTACGGCATCGTCGCTTACTCGGTGTTGCCGCGGCAGGTCACCGCCAACCGCAACGAAATGGAATTCCGCGCGATGCTCGAGGAGATCGCGCAGCTCAACGAAGCCGCACTGTCGCTGGCCGACAAGATCGATCCGGAAACGCATGCCGTCGTCGCGCGTTCGGTCGGCAAGGTCAAGATCGGCGGCTCCGCCTACGAGCAGTTGACCGGGCGCTATGCGATGCCGGGCGATCCGGGCGCCTTCGACCAGTTCGTCAACGTCAAGCGCAAGCAGCTGCAGACGCAGGCGGCGACGATGGCGAGCGCCGCGCAGGGGCGCGGCCGCCAGGCGACGATCGCCTTCGTCGCCGATCAGATCTTCGCGGCCGGCAGTGCACGCAGCAGCGACCAGCCGGCGAACAAGGCCAGCGAGACGCTGCAGAAATTGTTGCAGACCGTCGCCAAGCGCAAGGCGCTGCTGGAGAAGGTCAATCGCGACATCACGCTGCGCGCGCGGTTGACGATCTGGCTGTATTTCCATGTGCCGCTGACGGTCGCGCTGCTCGCGGCGCTGCTGGTGCACATCCTCGCTGTCTTCATCTACTGGTAGCGCCCGATGATTCTCGTCAGACGCTATGGGCAGGATGGCGCCGTCACCGAGACGGGCATCGACGGCGAGATCACGATCGGTCGCGCGACGACCAATACGATCCAGCTGCCGGGCTTGCTGGTCGCGCTGAATCACGCGCGGCTGACGCCGAAGTCGGGCGCTGCGCTGCATCTCGAATGCCAGAGCACGGTCGGCGCCAGCGTCAACGGTCTGATCGGCCAGCGCAGCGCGGATCTGCTGCCGGGCGACGAGATCATGATCGGCGGCCATCGCATCCGCATCGGGGTCGACGATCGCGGCGCGGCGGCGCTGGAGATTCACGAGCGCAACGAGCAGGCCGAGGCCGAAGGCGGCGATGCGGTCACCAGCCTCGAAGCCTCCGGCCTGCGCATGCGCCGTCCGGCGGTGATCGCCGCGCTGCTTGTGCTCGCGCTGTTGCTGGTGCTGCCGCTGGTGTTGCGTGTCGTGCCGCTGCCGGGCTGGGTCGGCAACTTCGTGCCGACCGACCGCCTGTGGTCGTCGGGCCGCGTCAGCGACGCGCATCAGCATTTCGCCAACCAATGCACGGTCTGCCACGACAAGGTCTTCAACCAGGTGCGCGACGAGACCTGCCTGACCTGTCATGCCACGGTCGCGCATCATGGCGACGACGCGCAATCCATGAGCGATGCCGGCCTCGACGAGCGCCGCTGCGCGAGCTGCCACTACGAGCACGGCGATGCGCACGCGATCATGCCGGAGCACCCGGGCATCTGTACCGATTGCCACGCCAACCCCGAGCGCTTCGCCAAGCTCGATCCGAATGCGGTGGTCAAGGACTTCGCCAGCGCGCATCCGGATTTCCGGGTCACGGTGACGGCACTGGAAGGCAGCGTCGGCAAGCCGCTGCGGACCTTGCTGCAGCCTGGGGTCAAGGATCAGAACAGCCTGTTCTATCCGCACGAGCTGCATCTGAATCCCAAGGGCATCCGCGGTCCCGACGGGCGCCAGGTCCTGCAGTGTGCGGACTGCCATCGTCCGGGGCCGGGCGACGTCGGTTTCGAGCCGATCGTTTTCGAGCGCGACTGCCAGAGCTGTCACCAGCTCGATGTCGATGTCGGCGGCCTGCCGTTCCGCCTGCCGCATGGCGACAGCGACGCGGTGCGTACGCTGCTGCAGAGCGCGGCGGGCATGAGCAATGTGCAGATGCCCGAAAACAGTGCAGACAGTGATCGCCGCCGCCCGGGTGAGAATGCGAATCGCGGCGACGGCACCAGCGCGCCGGGGCAGGTCGACGATGTATTCGAACGTCGCGTCTGCGCCAAGTGTCACGAGATCGACCAGGCGCCGAATCAGTCGCCGCGCGTGCGCGCGCCGCAGATCCGCAAGACCTGGATGCCGATGGCGAAATTCACGCACGCGCCGCATCAGTGGGTTGCTTGTGACAGCTGTCACGCTGCAACTGTGAGCACGGACTCAAATGATCTGCTGTTGCCGCAGATCGATACTTGTCGCACATGTCACGGCGGAGTAAATTCGTCGCAGGGCATCCAATCCACCTGCATCGACTGTCATCGCTTCCATCAGGCGGAAGGGCTGTCGATGAGCAAGTCTCCGGGGACACTTGCACATGGGCAGACGCTGGACAGCAATTCCGAGCAGCCGCAAGCCGAATAAGCCTGCGCTGCATCGTCTAGGGGTGCTGTCGGCGTCCGCGCTGATGGTCGCCGCACTCTATGGTTGTTCCGGCGAGCGGCTGGACAACGTCACCGGCATCGGTATCGGCGCTGTGCCGTGCGCGGGCCGCTGCCAGACCGACAATCCGCAACGGCTCGAGGTTGCCGACGTCCAGCGCATCATTGCGCAGGGCGTGGCGGAAGCCACTGCGCGCAACAAGCCGGCGACCTTCGTCGTCATCGATCGCGTCGGCAACGTGCTGGCCGCGTACAAGATGGCCGGCGCGCCCGCAGTCATCAACGTCACGTCCGGCATCAATGTGCGGACCGGCGAACTGGTTCGCGGCGGCCTCGACAACGTCGGCATCGTGCCGTCGGAGCTGGGTTCGCTGGCGAAGGCGCTGACGGCGATGTACTTCTCGTCGGAAGGCAATGCGTTTACGTCGCGCACCGGCGGCCAGGTCATCCAGGAGCATTTCAATCCCGGCGAAGGCAGGACGCCTGGCGGCGCGCTGTTCGGCGTGCAGATCAGTCAGCTGCCGTGCTCCGACATCTCGCGCCGTTTCAACGGCACCGGCCCGGATCCGGGCCCGCATCGCTCGGCGATCGGCTTTGGCGCCGATCCGGGCGGCCTGCCGCTGTACAAGGAAGGCGTGACCGTCGGTTCGGTCGGCGTCATCGCGGACGGTGTCTACGGCGTCGACAAGGTGATCTTCGACAATGACGTCGATACCGACCCCAATGGCAACGTCGACGAGATCATCGCGACTGCCGCGACCTTCGGTTTCGCCGCGCCGCGCGATCGTCGCGCCGATGTCATCACGCTGGAAGGCAAGCTGGCGCGCTTCGCCGATGTCGATTTCGACGACCTGCTGACTTTCGATGATCTGGTCGACGGCGTCACGACCGCCGCCAGCTTCGATCCGCTGCCGCCGCTGACCGACAAGGTCGGTCTGATCGCGATCCGCGGCTATGCGATCGCCAAGGTCCAGCAGGGCACGCAGTTCGGCCAGCCCAACTCCGGTATCCGCGCGGCCAACCGCACCGTCGACCCGCCGGGCCTGGCGGACGCGGACGGTTTCGTCGTCGTCGACGAGAACAACCAGAACCGCTTCCCGGCCATCGCCGGTGCGGGTCCGAACGGCCTGACCAAGGCCGAAGTCGAAGCCCTGCTGGTGAAGTCGGTTCAACTCGCCAACCGCACGCGCAGCCAGGTGCGTCAGCCGCTCGGCTCGCCGGCCGGCATCCATCTCGTCATCGTCGACAGCAACGGCGATATCGTCGGCGCCGCGCGTACGCGCGATGCGCTGGTCGACGCCATCGACGTCAACGCGCAGAAGGCGCGCAGCTCGCTGTTCTTCTCGTCCAACAAGGTTCGCGAACTCGCCGACCTGCCGGGGCCGCAGTACATCGCCCCGGGCCCACCGTCGGGAACCGGCGCGCTCGCCGTGCTGCCCGACCCGCCGGTGCTTTCTCCGGCGCTGGTGCCGGTGGCCGCAAGTGCCAACGCGACGATCAACATCGGCGACTACGTGACGGCGCACCGCGATTTCTTCGGCGGCAACGATGTGCTCGACGGCAACGTCGCGTTCTCGACGCGCGCCTTCGGTCTGATCGCGCGGCCGTTCTATCCGGACAACATCGACGGCAACCCGCCGGGTCCGCTGTCGAAGCCGGAAGGCGAGTGGAGCATCTTCTCGACGGGCCTCGAACTGGATCTGGTCTATAACGCGGTCATCCGCCATCTCGCCTTCGTCATCGGCGATCTCGACAACGACGGCGACATCGATATCCCGACCGACCTGCCGAATGGCGGCCCGGGCAAGGAGCTCGTCGGTGCCGGCTGCACCGGCTACAACACGATCGGCGGCATCCTCGGCGGTGCGCCGGCCCAGGTGAATCCGATCCCGGAAATCCGCAACGGCATCACGCTGTTCGCCGGCGGCTTCCCGATCTATCGCGGCGACCAGCTGATCGGCGCGATCGGCCTGTCCGGCGACGGTCTTGAACAGGACGACTTCCTGCCGTTCCTCGCGATCGATCAGGTCGGCAAGGAAACCGCTGGAGCGAGTCCGATCAACAACGCGCCGATTCCGATCCGCGCGGATCAGCAGCAACCGGGCGGTTTCGATCTGAACCTGCGCTACGTCATCTGCCCGCAATCGCCATTCCTCGATTCCGATGTGCAGGAGGTCTGCAATGGCCTCTGAAATCGGAGTGAAGCACGCGCTGGCTGCATTGCTCGTGCTGTCCTGCGCGACGGCGCAGGCGCAGGACGATCGCCGCCGGCCCGGCTCGCGGGCCGAACGTCCGGTGGCGACGCCTGAGGCAACGCCGGCGGCGAAGCCGAAAGCCGGCGCCGAACCGGCAGCCGCGGCGCCGGTGCTCGCGCCGCTGGAGGCGCCGCGTCTGGGCGTCACCGAGCGCAAGCGGCCAGGGGCCGATACCAAGCCCGCCGCCGCGGCGGCGGTACCTGCGGTGCCCGCCGCGCCGGCTTCGCCGACGATCGGCGTTTCCGAACGTCGCCGTCCGGGTCAGCCGGGCTATACGCGGCCGAACGCCAGTGGCGAACGTGGCGAGCCGGGCTCGCCGCTGAAGGGCAAGCGCGTGCCGTTCACGCCGAACAAGAACAGCGGTCTGCAGGCCGTCGCCAAGCCGGGCGCCAAGGATGAGTTCCGCAAGGAACCGGTCGCCGATCGCTGGCAGCTGACGCGCGTGCTGGGTCTGACCAATCATCCCTGGTACGACCCGTACAACCAGAACACTCTGAAGGCCGACCGGCCGATCATCGGCAACAACTGGTTCTTCAATCTCAGCGTCATCTCCGACACGGTCGTCGAGCCGCGCCAGCTGCCGACGCCGGTCGCCCCGCAGGGCGAAGAGGGCCCGGGGCAGTTCGATCTGATCGGCACCGGCAAGCAGCTCATCCTCAATCAGAACCTCGCGGTGCCGCTGGTGCTGTACAAGGGCAACACGACGTTCATGCCGCCGGACTGGGAGTTCCGCTTCACGCCGGTGTTCAACGTCAACCGTGTCGAGGCCGAGCAGAACCGCGCGCTGTTCATCGACCCGACCGAAGGCCGCACCCGCGACGACAACCACATCGGCGTGCAGGATCTGTTCGTCGACAAGCACCTGTGGGACTGGACCCAGCGCTACGACTTCGACAGCCTGCGCATCGGTATCCAGCCGTTCAACGTCGACTTCCGCGGCTTCCTGTTCCGCGACGAGAACCTCGGTATCCGCCTGTTCGGCAACCGTAACAACAACCAGTACCTCTACAACATCGCCTGGTTCCGGCGCCTGGAGAAGGACACCAACTCCGGGCTCAACGATCTCGGCAAGCCGCTGCGCGCCGACGACGTCTTCCTCGCCAACTTCTACTGGCAGGATCTCGGCGTGCTGGGCCTGACGACTGAATTCGTCGCGCTGTACAACCGCAACCGGGAAGGCGACGAAGGCGCTTACTTCAACAACAACGGCTTCATCGAGCGGCCGTTCTCGCTCGGCGTCGAGAAGCCGCGCAACTACGACGTGCTGTACCTGGGCGTCAACGGCGAAGGTCATATCGGCCGTCTGAACTTCACCGGTTCGGCCTACTTCGCGACCGGCGATCAGGACCAGGGCGTGTTCGTCGATCGCGAGACCGAAATCTCCGCGTATTTCCTCGCGAGCGAGCTGTCGATGGACTTCGACTGGCGGCGCGTGCGCCTGAACTTCCTGTATGCCTCCGGCGACGACGATCCGTACGACGACGCCGAGAACGGCTTCGACGCGGTATTCGAGAACTCGCTGTTCGCCGGTGCCGACACCAGCTTCTGGTATCGCCAGAACGTGCCGCTGATCGGCGGCGGCGGCGTCGCGATCTCGGCGCGCAACGGCCTGCTCAATTCGCTGCGCAGTTCGAAGGACGAAGGCCAGTCGAACTTCACGAACCCCGGCACCGTGCTGCTCGGCGTCGGCGCCGACTTCGATGTCTCGCCGGCCTGGCGCCTGTCCGGCAACATCAACCAGATCGCGTTCGCGGACACCGCGGTGATCGAAGCGGCGCGCCAGCAGGCCAACGTCGGCAACAACATCGGCACCGATGTTTCGGTCGCGGCGATCTGGCGGCCCTTCTTCACGCAGAACATCGTGTTCCGCGCATCGAGCGCCGTGCTGCTGCCGGGTGACGGCTACAAGGCGCTCTACGGCGACGATGAGCTGCCGTATTCCGTCCTCTTCAATCTGACCTTGACCTATTGAGCAGCCCGGCCATGAGACTAGCCATAGTGATCAAGTTTTGCGCCGCGCTGCTGGGCAGTGCCGCCGCCTGCCTATCCATGCCCGCCGCTGCCTCCGGCGGCGAAAGCCCGCGGCATATCGACTACCCGGATTATCCGGACGCGCCGCGGGTGCAGACCCAGGCCGAAGCCAACGACAAGAGCAGCGGCTGCGTCACCTGCCACGTCGACACCGACCAGAAGACCATGCACCGCCAGCCGGGCGTGATCCTCGGTTGCACGGACTGCCATGGCGGCACGTCCACCGTGACCAAGCCGGAAGGTTTCGACAAGGGCAGCGCGGAATACAACGGCGCGTTGGCAAAGGCTCACGTGCTGCCGCTGTTCCCGAACACCTGGCACTGGCCGGCGTCGGCGAATCCGCAGCATTCCTACGCGCTGCTCAACCGCGAAAGCCCCGAGTACACGCGCTTCATCAATCCCAGCGACTATCGCGTCGTGCGCGAGGCCTGCGGCGCCTGCCATCTGCCGGTCATCGAGGCCGCCGAGCGCAGCATCATGGCGACCGGTGCGATGCTGTGGGGCGGTGCGTCGTACAACAACGGCATCCTGCCGTTCAAGCAGTACATCCTCGGCGAGGCCTACGACCGCGACGGCGAGGCGACGACCTTGCTCGGCCCGGTCAAGCCCGACGACAACATGAAGGCCAAGGGCGTCATCGAGCAGCTGTTCCCGATGCCGACCTGGCAGACCACGCCGCCGGGCGATGTCTTCCGCGTGTTTGAACGCGGCGGCCGCAACATCACCAACCTGTTCCCGGAAACCGCGACGCCGAACGCGGTCGGCACGATCCAGCGCCTCGAAGAACCGGGCCGTCCGGACCAGCGCCAGTCGAATCGCGGCCCAGGTACCGGCCTGCGCATCTCGGTGCCGGTGCTCAACGTTCACAAGACCCGCCTCAACGATCCGCTGATGTGGTTCCTCGGCACCAACGAGCAGGCCGGCGACTACCGCAACTCCGGTTGCTCGGCCTGCCACGTCGTCTATGCCAACGATCGCGATCCGCGCCATAGCGGCCCGTATGCGAAGTTCGGCCACGGCGGCAAGTCGCAGACCATCGATCCGACGATCTCGAAGGAGGAGTCGGGCCATCCGCTGCAGCATGCGTTCACGTCGGCGATCCCGACCAGCCAGTGCATGAGCTGCCACATGCATCAGCCGAACGTCTTCGTCAACAGCTTCCTCGGCTACACGATGTGGGACTACGAGTCCGACGCGCCGTTCATGTGGCCGGAGCAGGAAAAGAACCCGACGATCGACGAGATCCGCGAGATCAACCGGCGCAATCCGGAAGAAGCGGCGATCCGCGGCAAGTGGGGCGATCCGGAGTTCCTCAAGACGGTCAGCGAGCTGAACCCGGAGCTGAAGGACACCCAGTTCGCCGACTACCACGGCCACGGCTGGAACTTCCGCGCGATCTTCAAGCGCGACCGCAAGGGCAACCTGCTCGACAAGGACGGCAAGCTCGTCGCCAACGACGATCCGAAGAAGTTCAAGAAAGCGGTGCACATGTCGTCGATCCACGTCGACGTCGGCATGCATTGCGTCGACTGCCACTTCTCGCAGGACATGCACGGCGACGGCCACATCTACGGCGAAGTCGCGCAGACCATCGAGATCGAATGCGTCGACTGCCACGGCACCTCGGATGCGTATCCGTCGCTGCTGACCTCGGGTCCGGCGGCGCCGATGGGCGGCAACGATCTGTCGGTTGCGCGCACGCCATTCGGCCAGCTGCGCTTCGAGTGGGTCGGCGGCAAGCTGATGCAGCGCTCGAACGTCACCGAAGGCCTCGAGTGGGAGATGAGCCTGGTCAAGGATTCGGTGACCAAGGGCAACGCGCACTACAACGAGAAGGCGGCGCGCGCGAAGCTGATGTCGAAGGACACCGAGAAGCAGACCTGGGGCACGTCGGTCAAAGTCGAGGACCGCGCGCATAACGACGAGGAAATGCTCTGCGTCACCTGCCACACGTCGTGGACCACCAGCTGCGGCGGCTGCCATCTGCCGATCCAGGCCAACTGGAAGACCGACAGCCAGCACTATGAGGGCGGTGCATCGCGCAACTTCGCGACGTATAACCCGCAGGTCGCGCGCGACGACGTCTTCCAGCTCGGCAAGCACGGCCCGGCCAAGGGCGGGCGTATTGCGCCGGTGCGCTCGTCGAGCGCGCTGGTGCTGTCGTCGACCAACGTCAACCGCGAGAAGATCTATATCCAGCAGCCGCCGATCGCGGCGAGCGGCTTCTCGTCGCAGGCGTTTGCGCCGCACTACGCACACACCGAGCGCAAGACCGAAACGAAGATGTGCGAGGACTGCCATCTGTCGAAGAACAACGACAACAACGCGATCATGGCGCAGCTGTTGCTGCACGGCACCAACTTCATGAACTTCGTCGGCTATAACGCCTGGCTGGGTACGGACGGTGGGCTGTCGGCGGTGACCGTCACGGAGTGGGACGAGCCGCAGTCGGTGATCGGCAGCTACCTGCATCGCTACGCGTATCCGCAGCGGTACGCCAAGCATCAGGCGGCGCAGCAGAATCTCGTCGAGGAGCACGACCACAGCACCGGCGATCGTGTCGGCTGCCTGCAGCTGCGCGGCGAGTACGTGTTCGCGGCGCAGGGCGATAACGGCTTCGAGGCCTACGACGTCAATGCGATCGCCAACAAGGGCTTCTCGCAGCGCATCATCAGCGCGCCGTTCTCGCCGTTCGGCCACGACACGCGGGTCAAGTCGAAGAACGCGACCTGCGTCGCGCTGCCGAGCAACCAGCCGATCGCGCCGACGCGCAACGAGGGCGACCTCATGCGCAAGACCAACATGGAACAGGCGTTCCATCCGATCTACCATTACGCGCTGATCAGCGACAGCGTCGAAGGTTTGATTCTGGTCAATGTCGACACGCTGGCCGACGGCGAGCCGCGCAACAACTTCCTGGAGCGCGCGCTGACCTGGAACGAGGACGGCGTACTGACCGGAGCCAAGCACCTGACCGTGGCCGGCGACTGGGTCTATGTGGCCGCCGACAAGGGTCTGGTCGTGCTCAACCTCGCCGATCCTCTGAAGCCGCGATATGTGACGACGATCCCACTCGCCGGCGTGCGCGGCAGCGCGGTGCAGTTCCGCTACCTGTTCGCGACGACGGATGAAGGTCTGCGTGTGGTGGACATCACAAATCCGGAAGAGCCGCGCGTGGTACAAAATGCCCTGGTGCCGTTCAGTGATGCCCGGCGCGTCTACCTGGTCCGCACGTATGCGTACGTGGCTGCCGGCAGCGAAGGTCTCGGAATCGTCGATATCACGAATCCGGAAAAGCCCGCGCTGTACCAGCAGTTCAACGCAGACGGTCAGATCAAGGATGCGTGGGACGTCAAGGTCGGTGCTACCAACGCCTCGTTGTTCGCCTATGTCGCAGACGGTGATGAGGGACTCAAGGTCATCCAGCTGATGAGTCCTGAAACGCAGCCCAACTTCTACGGCTTCTCGCCGGATCCGAAGCCGCAGCTGATCGCCAAGCGCAAGACCGACCGGCCGGCGCTGGCGGTGTCGGAAGGCCTGCATCGTGATCGTGCGGTGGACGAAACCGGTGGGCAGATCGCGGTGTTTGGCCGCATCGGCTCACGGCCGTTCAATCTTGAAGAACAGCGTGAACTGTATATGGACGACAACGGCAAGCCGTGGTTTGTCCAGAACTGATGAATGTACCGGCCGGCAAGGATGCTGGCCGGTTAAATTGAGGATATTGAGATGAACAGCCTGAATCCGCGTAAGCCGTATGCAAGCTTTCTGGCCGGCCTCGCCGTTGCCCTGACCGTGGCCGCCTGTGGCGGCGGCGGTGGTGGCGGCGGTGGTGACGACAAGGTCGCCCTCGATCAACCGGACGATCTGATGGCGGCGCTCGACGACAAGGTGACGGCCAATGGCACGCCGCTGCAGCAGCTCGTCGGCCAGCCTCCGGCGTCCAATGGTCTGACGCCGAAGATCGAGGACATCCCCGACGCCACGGCAGTGCCGGGCGATACGGTGTCGCTGCCGATCAATTTCCCGGCCAACACCGACCTGCAGGCGCTGTTTGCCAAGGTTCCGAATGCGGGTTCCTACTTCCAGGCGTCCGTTGCCTCGGGTGGCAAGATCTCCAAGGCGACGGTGGGTGGCATCGCCGTCCTCCAGACCATCGAGTTCCAGGTTGAAGTGCCGGCCAATCTCGAAACGGGCGGCCAGTTCTGCCTCGACGTCAAACTGAAGGATACGGGCGAGAACATCGGCCAGCCGGTGCGGGCTTGCGTCACGGTCGTCGATACGCCGCCTGCGGCGCCGACGAACGACCAGCCTTCGACGGCGGAAGTCGGCACCAAGCTCCTGGGCAGCTGGGCGACGAACTGCATCAACATCGAATCCGAGGAAGCATCGGCTGAAGATCCCAAGGGCGCGAAGCTGGTGCTCGGTTTCGCCACGGGCAAGGCGTACAGCGAAACGATCGAGTTCTATTCGGCCACGACCTGCACCGGCTCGCCGTCCGAGTCGTTCGCGTTCATCGACGGTGTCTGGGAAGCCGGCGATGCGGCGTACAGCGAGCAGGCACGTCGCTGGCAGCGGCCGTTCACCTTCAATCCGAACGATCCGGATCCGAATATCGACTTCGAGCCCTGCTACAACGTGCTGAGCCTCAACGCCGCGGCGACGCAGCTATACCTGGGCCTGCCGAGCACCTTCACGTTCGACAGCGGTCAGGGCGCGATGCCGGGCGACTGCAGCGCCGAGGACACCCGTCCGGCGGCAGTGCTGACCGGCCTGCCGTTCATCAAGCGCTGAGGTCGGAGATTATTCGGAAAAGTGCAGGCGCGAACCGAGGCCGGGTCCGCGCCTGCAGTTCCGATAGAGACAAGTGGCCGGCGCACCATAGTCCAATGGCTATGGTGCGCTTTTGTTTTGTGAGCTAAGTAGTAACGCGGCGCCGAGTCAGGCGCTATGATGCCTGCACACCGTCGGAAGCCGGGCAGCATGCGTGGCGAGCGGGTGAAGGGCGCACATTTTTCAGGCTGATATTGCAGGGGAAAAACCATGAAAATCGCATTGGCAGCGGCAACCGGCTTGCTCGTGATGTCGAACGTCGCACTGGCCTCCGATCCGCAGCTCCAGTTCAGCGCTCGCGTCGGCCCGTCGCTGGGCATGTACACGCAGGACAGCGAGTTCTCGTTCCGTCTGTTTGATAACAACGGCGACGAGCTTGAAGGCTTCAGCACCGAATTCAACGGCGATACCGAGAACTCGTACGGCATCCAGACCGGCCTGAGCTCGGCGTACGGCGACTTTTTCACCGATCTGGCCATCGAGTATCAGATGGTCGATGCCAGCAACAATGCCAAGCTGGACCGCACCGACATCCTGCTGTCGGTCGGCAGTCTGGTCGGCGATCACATGTCCTTCTTCGCCGGCTACCGCCGCGGCATGCAGGGCGATGGCGCCTTCAACGACGACACCTTCTCCGAGTCCGGTCTGTTCGTCGGCACCGGCTTCGGCGGCATGAGCATGGGGCCGATCATTGCCGGCGCGTCGGTGGCGTACAACCTGTCCGAAGCCGAAGACTTTCCGCAGCGCGGCAGCAGCTTCCTGTACAAGGGCATCAGCGTAAAGCTCAGTGCCTCGCTCGCCAGCCTGCCGGCGCACAGCCTGCAGCTGCGTTATCAGCGCTTCACCGGCGACGACACGGTGTCTTCCGAACTGGCCGACGCATCGACCACGCCGGTCGACATCGACGAAGACGGTGTTGCCGATGGTTTCTTCCAGCTCGATCGCGTCGACCTGACGGAAACCTACATCCAGCTCACCTACCTGTACTCGTTCGGCTTCTGATCGCCGAGTCGAGAGTGTCGACCAGCCAGGCTCATGCAGACGATGCAAGAACGCGCCGTTCTGTTTGCTGACGTTGTCGGCAGTACTTCTCTGTATCGACGCCTCGGCGACCAGGTCGCCGAGGCGCTGATCCGCAAGGCTATCGACCGCGTCACCAGCGTCGCCCGCCTGCATGGCGGACGTCTGGTCAAGACGATCGGCGACTGCGCGATGTGCGAACTGCCGGATGCCAACGCCGCGGCGCGAACGGCGATGGAAGTGCAGCGCGTCGCGCGGGCCCCGGTTGTCGCCGGCGAGGCGCCGGTCCTGTTCCGTATCGGGTTCATGGTCGGGCAGGTCGTGCCGCGCGATGACGATGTCTTCGGCGATGCCGTCAATCTGGCCGCAAGGCTCTGCGACATGGCCAAGGCCGAGCAGATCCTGACGATCGAGTCCACGGCGGCGGGACTCTCCGCCGATCTGCGCGACAGCATGCGCCTGTTTGACCAGACCGCGGTCAAGGGCATCACCGAGACGCAATCGATCGTGCAGTTGCTGTGGGATCGCCGTGCGGCAACGCAGATCTTTATCGCGCCGAAGGACATGGGGCTGCCGGTCAACGGCGGGCTCGTGATCAAGTTCAACGGCCAGGCGATTCTGCTCGCCGAATCGCAGCTGCCGTTCACGATCGGCCGCGAAGAGGGCTGCAGTCTGATTGTTCCCTCGCAGTTTGCTTCGCGCATCCATGCGCGAATCGAGATGCACCGTGGCAAGTACACCCTGGTCGACGAAAGCACCAACGGCACCTATGTATTGCCGGAGGGCAGCGCGCCCGACAAGCCGGTGTATATCCGCCGCGAAGGTTTTACCTTGCTCGGCCGCGGCATGTTCGCGCTTGGCGAGCGTCCGGACCCCGACCTGCCGCATCTGCTGCGTTACGAAATCGCCTGAGCCTTCGGCGCGGCGACGGGTGAGCGGGCGCTCGCGGGTGTCTGGCTAGCGCGCCACAAACTCCAGGCTAGAAACCCAGCGGACGATTGAGCCGTCCCGGCGTCGGCGTTGCCGTCGGCTCCGGTGTCGCCGCAGCCGCCGCGGCGGCCGCAGCAGCAGCCGCGTCGCGACGGCGCTGTTCGGCGGCGGCTTCCTCACGGGCCTTGCGCTGGCGCTCGGCTTCGCGTGCCGCCGCTTCTTCCTGTTCCTTGCGCTTGGCTTCGGCGCGCGCCGCCGCTTCGCGTTCCTGCCGGCGCGTCGCTTCCTCGTCGGCGCGGCGCTGACGTTCGCGCTCCTCGGCCTCCTTCTTGCGCTGCTCGGCGGCGTCCGGGGTCGGCTTGCTGGTCGGAGCGATTGTCGGCTTGGCGCTCGGCGCCGCAGTGGGTGCCGCGGTCGGCGCAACGGTGGGCTCTGCCGTCGGCTTGGCGGTCGGTGCAAGCGTCGCTTTCGGTGTTGCCTTGGCGGTGGCTTCGGGCGTCGGCGCCGCGGTCGGTTGCGGGCTGTCGGTCGATGCCGGCCGCTTGAGCCACCAGACGATCACGGCAACCGCCAGCGCAACGGCGATCGCGATGCCGATCAGCGGTGCCTTGCTGCCGGACGCGGTGGATTCTCCACGCACCGCGGCAAGCTCGCGCTTGCGGGCCAGCTGTTCCTGCCTTTCCTTTTCCTTGACCAGTGCCAGCTGATGCTGGGCCGCTTCCTGTTCGGCGCGGCGGGCCGCGTCGGTCGCGGCCTTCTGCTGCTTTTCCTCGTTCTTGCGCCGGCGTGCCTCGTCGGCCTCGGCAACCTTGCGCTCGCGCTCGGCCTGCTTGCGGGCTTCAGCTTCGCGGGCCAGGCGGTCTTTCTCGGCCTTCTGGGCGGCGGCCTGCTCGGCCTTGATGCGCTGTTCTTCCTCGCGGCGGACGCGCGCTTCCTCGGCTGCAACGCGCTTGCGCTCGGCCTCCTCGGCGGCAGCGACGCGCTTGCGTTCGGCTTCCTCCGCGGCCAGGCGCTCGCGCTCGATGCGGGCGACGCGTTCCTGCTCGGCACGGACGCGCGCGGCCTCCTCGGCGGCGGCCTTGTTGCGGGCATCCTCCTCGGCCTTCTGTCGCGCCAGCTCTTCCTTGCGCAGGCGCTCTTCTTCGGCGCGAACGCGCGCCTGTTCTTCGCGCTGCTTGCGCTCGGCCTCTTCGGCCGCGCTGCGCCGCGCATCGTCTTCCGCCTTCTGCTTGGCGAGAGCGGCCTGACGGACGCGCTCTTCTTCTGCGCGGACGCGCGCCTGCTCGTCGCGGCGCTGCTGTTCGGCCTCATCGGCCTTGCGACGACGCTCATCGTCGGCGGCCTTCTGGCGCGCGGACTCTTCCTGGTGCTTGCGCTCTTCCTCTTCGCGCTGCTTGCGCGCCTGTTCTTCCTGGGTGCGCCGCGACTCCTCGGCCATGCGATCGGCGAGGCCGCTGTCGGTGGCCACCGTCGGCAGACTGTTGCCGCTGGTGGTCGGCGTGCGCACCGCGCTGAATGCCGACGTCGAGTATTGCGGCATGCTCGTCGTGCGCTGCACCGGCAGCAACTCGTCGATCAGGCGCAGCAGCTCCGTCGAAGAGGCCGGGCGCTGCGCCGGTTCCTTCGCCATCAGCGAGTCGATCAGCGGCTGATACTGCGCGACGTTGTCGGGCAGGCGCGGGATCGGCTCGGTGACGTGCTTGAAGATGACCGCGAGGGATTCTTCGGCCTCGTAGGGCGGGTGCCCGGTCAGCATCTCGAAGAGGATGACGCCGAGACTGTAGATGTCGGCGCGCGCATCGACCGGCTTGCCGCGCGCCTGTTCGGGGCTGATGTAGCGCGGCGTGCCGATCGACACGCCGGTCGCCGTCATCTTCGATTCGGAGGAGATCGCCTTGGCGATGCCGAAGTCGGTGAGCACCGCGCGACCCTGTTCGTCGAACAGGATGTTTTCCGGTTTGACGTCGCGATGGACGAAGCCGGCCGCATGGGCGTGCACAAAGGCGTCGGTGATCTCGCGCAGGATCGCCAGACCCTGCAGATCGGTCAGGCCCTTCTCGATGCGGCCGCGCAGGTCGCCGCCGGTGAGCAGGCGCATCGAGTAGTAATGCACGCCCTCGGCGCGACCGACCTCGAAAACGGTGACGATGCCGGCATGATTCAGCGAAGCCGAGGAGCGCACCTCCTTCTCGAAGCGCGCGACCAGCTGCGGATTGCGGCCGAACTCCGGCGGCAACACCTTGAGCGCGACAATGCGGCCCAGCGACAGGTCTTCCGCCCGATAGACGTCGGCCATGCCTCCCGAGCCAAGCTGGCCGAGAATCTTGTAGTTGCCGAGGATCGTTCCCGCTTCAAGCACGCGCCTTAATCTCCTACGACGGCGCAGATCACGGTGACGTTATCGCCGGCTTCGGTATCCGACAGCGTGTGCTCGATCAGGCGGTCGACGATGGCCTGCGCCGAACCGCCCTGGGTCAGGCAGTCGACGATGGTGTCGCGCGGCAGGTAGCCGTGCAGGCCATCCGTGCACATTAGCAGGCAATCGCCGTTCGCCAGTTCGACGGAGGTTTCATCGGCCTTGATGTCCGACGTGTCGCGGATGCCGACGGCGCGCGTCAGCACATTGCGGTTCGGATGCGTCTCGGCCTCGCTGGCGCTGATCGCGCCGGCGTCGATCAGCTCCTCGACGAAGGAGTGATCCTTGGTGATCTGCTTGAGCGTCTTGTTGCGCCACAGGTAGGCGCGGCTGTCGCCGATCCAGTGCACCTGCGCGACCATCTTGTCGATCGACAGGACCACGGCCGTCGAGCCCATGCGCTCGGACCCGCCGTTGGCCATGCTCGCTTCGCGGATGCGCTTGTGCGCCTCCTGCAGTCCGAATCCGGCGGTGAAGCCTTTTTCCAGCACTTCGTTGACGACACTGACGACCATCTTGCTCGCGACTTCACCGCGCGCAAGACCGCCCATGCCATCGGCGATCACCGCCATGTTCTGCTCCGCCGAAACGGAGTAAGCATCCTCGTTGTGATCGCGATGACCACCCGGGTGCGTGGCGCCGGCCAATGTGATTTTCAGCGGTCGACTCCCGATCAGGCGGCGTAGGAAACGGAACATGCGGCGCTCAGCGCAGTTGCGCCGCCGCAGTCCGCAGCTTGCGCGCTGCACTGCGCAAGGCTTCCGGATTGTAGGCAAGCGGCGCGTCCACTGCAGCAAACATTTCGTCGAGCGGGCCGGACAGCGCCTGCTTCGGCACGCCGTGTTCCTGCTTCAGATAAGCCGCCAGAGAATCGCTGCCGTAGTAAATCTGCTTGGCGGTCGTGTAGTCGCCGGCCTTGCCCTCGGCGCCGGTCTTGGCGATGAGGTCCAGCAGTTCCACCGCCTGCGCCTTGCCGAGCGCGCCCTGCGAAATCTTCGGCAGGGTTTCGGAGACGATGTCGCGCAGCACCTTGGCCGCCGCGCGGGTCTTGGCCACCGACTGCGCCGAGCTCTTGTGCAGTTCGGTCAGGCCGGCGCTCCAGCGCGCCGCCGCCGCCGGCTGCAGCGCCGTCAGCACGACACCGGACATCACCAGGTAACCGTCCGCGAGGCGCACCGAACCCGGCCCGAGCGGACCGCCGGCGCCCGGCGTCCAGCGCGTGTTCTGCATCGGGTGATGGCAGGCGTTGCAATCGAAGAACACCAGCTCGGGGAACATGCCGCCGTCGCTGAAGCGATCGCCGAGCAGGCCGTCGAGCAGCGTCTCGGCGGCGAGCAGCTGGCCGATCGCCCAGACCTTGGCGCCGGGCACGTAGGTCTTGCGCTCGCGGTAATCCTTGTCGACGCGGAAGTGCGCCGGCTGGATGTTGGTGAAGGTATCGAGTTCGAATTCCAGCGGCGGATGGCCGGCACCCATGATCTTATGCGTGATCGGCTTGTTCTTGGTGCCCATGTGGCACTGCACGCAGAGACGCCCGCGCAGCACCGGATCTTCAAGCGGATACAGGCCGGCTTCGATGTTCTGCGCATGCGTGTTGCCGGAGACGTGTGGGCCGAGCCAGCTTTGCGCGCCGCCGTGGCAGCCTTCGCAGCCGACGCCTTCGCTCATCGAATAGCGCCGGCCGCGCTGCGCTTCGGCAACGTAATCGGTGTGGCAGGTCAGGCATTCCTCGGCGGTGGTCGCGTCCTTGAGGCCGAGGTTGCTGGCGATGCGCTTGCCGGCCGGCGTCTGCAGCAGCTTGTAGGCGTTGGAGTGCGCGTCTTCGCGCTGCCACAGAAAGTATTCGTTCTGCAGTACCGGCGAATCCTCGAACGGCCGCTGCGAGCCATGGCAGTTGCTGCCGGCGCAGGTGGCGACGCCGACGTGCTGCCACTTGTCCTCGAACGGCATTGCCGGCGCGGCTTGCGCGCTGGCGCAGGCGAGCACCCACAACGCAACGGCGGCTGCTGCCAACCGTCGCCCTCCCCACGTCCTGTCTAGACCTGTGCGCATTGTCTGCCCCCGACGGTGGATGAACGCACTGTACTGTTTCACTGCTATTTCGCTGGGCCGGCGGCGAGGCTCTTGATCAGCACGCAACCTTCAGGCGTGACCAAGGCGTTGACCCACTGACCGTTCCCCAGCTGAATTCTCGGCACCCAGATACCGCTGCCATCGGCTTCCTGACGCGCGCCGGGAAAACGAATGGCGTCATCGTAGACCAGATCGCCGCTGCCGGTCAGTGCGGAAACGTGCAGTGCGCAGCGCTTGCGTTCGCGTGCCACGCGTGCGGCGCGCGGCTCGGCCGCCGCACTCGGCGCCGCTGTTGCGGGTACGGGATCGGCGGGCGCCGTCGCGGCGTCAGTCTGGTCGGCAACGGGCGCCGACTCGTTGCCGCGCGGAATCAACGCCCAGCCGAGGGTGACGACGATCGCCAGCAGCGCGAGGCCGATGACGATCCACTTGCCGCGCGACGTGCCGGCTGCCGAGGCCTTGGCGGTCGTCGCCGGCTTGGCCGCCGTCTTGGGCGGTGGCGCCGCGACCGGCTCGGCCGGAGCGACCGGCGGCGGTGGCGCGACCGATACGGCCGGCGCCGGCGTCGCATCCGCCGGCTTGAGGTGACGCGCCTGGCGCTGCGCCAGCTTGAACAGTTCGTCGGCCGAAGACGGGCGCTGACCCGGGTGCTTGGCGAGCAGCTGGTCGATCAGGGGTTGCAGTGCCGCATGTTCGGGCGGCAGCTTGGGCACCGGCTCGGTCGCGTGCTTGAGCACGATCGACACCGGGTCCGGGCCGTCGAACGGCGGCCGGCCGGCGAGCATCTCGAACAGGATGATGCCGAGGCTGTAGAGGTCGGCGCGGGCATCGACGGTGGCGCCGCGCGCCTGTTCCGGGCTCAGATAGCGCGGCGTGCCCATCGCGGTGCCCACGGCGGTGAGCTGGTTCTGCGCATTGAGAATCTTGGCGATGCCGAAGTCGGTCAGCACCGGGTTGTCGGCATCGTCGAACAGGATGTTTTCCGGCTTGATGTCGCGATGGATGATGTCCTGCGCATGGGCCTGGGCCAGCGCATCGGCCATCGTCGCGATGATCTCCATCGCCCGGTAGGGCGGCAGCTTCTCCTGCATGCGCTTGCGCAGGTCGCCGCCCGGCAGCAGCTGCATCGCGTAATAGTCGAGGCCGTCGACATTGCCGACCGTGTAGATCTGCACGATGCCCGGATGGCTGAGCCCGGCCACCGCGCGGACCTCGCGCTGGAAGCGCGCAACCATGTCGCCGGTGCGCGCGAATTCGGGCAGCAGCACCTTGAGGGCCACCTTGCGCTGCAGCAGCGGATCGACCGCCTCGTAGACTTCGGCAAAACCGCCCGTGCCGAGTACGCGCTCGACGCGATAGTTGCCGAAGAGTTCCCCCGGTTGCGGCATAGGCCCCTGTTCCAATGCTTGCGGCGACCCGTTGGCAGCCCGCTGCAGAACTATAACGCCAGTGCAGGCGCCAAACCGTGAACCGTGTCTGGGTACAATGCAGCGCGCCGTCCGCTCATCCCTCCGCGACGGCCTTTCTCCCAACGCATGTTCAAACGACTGATCGTCATCTGTACCGGCAACATCTGCCGCAGCCCGATTGCCGAGGCGCTGCTGCGGGCGCGGCTGGGCGCGCGGGTCGATCATGTCGAGTCGGCGGGAACCGGGGCCCTGATCGGCTATCCGGCCGATCCCCTGGCGACGTCGGTCGCGGCCGAATACGGGCTCGACATCCGCGCCCACCGGGCGCAGCAGGCCACGTTGCCGCTGCTGGCCTCGATGGACCTGATCCTGACGCTGGACCAGAGCCATAACGACTGGGTCAACAATCAGTACCCGCCGCTGCGCGGCCGCGTGCACAAGTTGCTGAAATGGCGCGGAAACGCAGACATCGCCGACCCGTTCCGGCGGCCGCGCGAGGCCTTCGAGGAGTCCTTCCAGGACATCGAGGCCGGGGTCGAATCCTGGCTCAAGAAGCTGTGAAGAGCCGGTAGGCGCCGTCGTCTATACTGTACGGCCGCTCCAAAGACGGTCGGTTTGACCGCATTCGATGTCCAAAAAGCTGTACCTCATCAGCTACGGCTGTCAGATGAATGAGTACGACTCGACCAAGATGGCCGACGTGCTTGCCAGCTCTCACGGCTACCAGCGCACCAGCAATCCGGACGAAGCGGACCTGTTGCTGCTCAATACCTGCTCGATCCGCGAAAAGGCGCAGGAGAAGGTGTTCTCCGAGCTGGGCCGCTGGAAGGAGTGGAAAAACGCCAGCCCCGGCCGTGTCATCGGCGTCGGCGGCTGCGTCGCCTCGCAGGAAGGCCAGGCACTGACCGAGCGCCAGCCGCTGGTCGACATCGTCTTTGGCCCGCAGACCCTGCACCGGCTGCCCGAGTTGCTGGACGCCAACCGGGCCTCGCAGCGGCCGCAGATCGACGTCAGCTTCCCGGAGGTCGAGAAGTTCGACCATCTGCCGGAGCCCAAGGTCACGGGTCCGACCGCCTTCGTCAGCATCATGGAAGGCTGCTCCAAGTACTGCACCTTCTGCGTCGTGCCGTATACGCGCGGCGAGGAAGTCAGCCGGCCGCTCGACAGCGTGCTGGTCGAGATTGCCCAGCTCGCCGAGCAGGGCGTGCGCGAGGTCACCTTGCTGGGGCAGAACGTCAACGCCTATCGCGGCCGCATGGGCGAGACCGCCGAGCGCTGCGACCTGGCACTGCTGATCAACTATGTGGCGCGGATTCCCGGCATCGCGCGCATCCGCTACACGACCTCGCATCCGGCCGAGTTCGACGACGCGCTGATCGATGCCTTCGCCGAAGAGCCGAAGCTGGCGAGCTATCTGCATCTGCCGGTGCAGTCCGGCTCCAACCGCATCCTCGGCATGATGAAGCGCGGCTACACGCGCGAGCAGTTCCTCGACAAGATTCGCCGCGTGCGCGCGGTGCGGCCGGATATCTCCCTGTCCTCGGATTTCATCGTCGGCTTCCCGACCGAGTCCGATGCCGATTTCGCGCTGACGATGGACCTGATCGCCGAATGCGCATTCGACTGCGCCTTCAGCTTCGTCTACAGCCCGCGCCCGGGTACGCCGGCCGCCAACCTGCGCGACGGCGTCAGCGCCGAAGACAAGCGCCTGCGACTGGATCTGCTGCAGAACCGCATCCGCGTGCTGGACGACGACTTCAAGCGCAGCCTCGTCGGCACGACGCAGCGCATCCTCGTCGAGCGGCCGTCGCGGCGTTCGGCGCAGATGGCCGGCCGCACGTCGACCAATCGCATGGTGAATTTCGACGGCGCCGAATCGCTGGTCGGCCAGTTCGTCGACGTCGAGAT
The DNA here is from genome assembly GCF_058783185.1 of Fontimonas sp. FW305-C-3. Taxonomy (NCBI): domain Bacteria; kingdom Pseudomonadati; phylum Pseudomonadota; class Gammaproteobacteria; order Nevskiales; family Nevskiaceae; genus Fontimonas; species Fontimonas sp. FW305-C-3. The sequence continues at coordinate 1,027,418 of NZ_JBYSYK010000001.1, forward strand.
CACTGCCGCGCTGAACAATTCGCTGCAAGGCCAGCTGCTGGCCGCCGCGGTGGCGGCATGAGCGCCCGGCCGCAGCAGGCGCGTGCCGACATCGTGCTGGAGCCGGGCGACAGTCAGCGCCTCGCGAGCTTGAACGGTCCTTTCGATGCGCATCTGCGCCAGATCGAACTGCGCCTGGGCATCGAGATCCGCAATCGCGGCAATCGCTATCAGCTGGTCGGCCTCAAGCGCGATGTCGCCGCCGGCGAGAACGTCATCAACCAGCTGTTCAATCTGAGCCTCGACGACGCGATCACCTCCGAGCACGTCCATCTGGCGCTGACCGAGCACGTCGGCGGCGACGATGCAGGGGATGATGCGTCGGCGGATGTCTCGCCGAGCAGCCACGGCGACGAAGTCGTCATCCGCACCAAGCGCGGCGTCGTCCGCGGCCGCGGCGACATGCAGCGCGCCTACCTGAAGGCGATCGCGACGCATGACCTGAACTTCGGCGTCGGCCCCGCCGGCACCGGCAAGACCTATCTCGCGGTCGCCAGCGCCGTGCAGGCGCTGGAGCGCGATCGCGTGCGCCGCCTCGTGCTGGTGCGTCCGGCGGTCGAGGCCGGCGAGAAGCTCGGCTTCCTGCCTGGCGACATGGCCGAGAAGATCAATCCGTACCTGCGCCCGCTGTACGACGCGCTGTACGAGATGCTCGGCTTCGAGAAGGTTGCGCGCCTGATCGAACGCAGCGTCATCGAGATCGCGCCGCTGGCCTTCATGCGCGGCCGCACGCTCAACGAATCCTTCGTGATCCTCGACGAGGCGCAGAACACCTCGGTCGAGCAGATGAAGATGTTCCTGACCCGCATCGGCTTCGGCAGCGTGGCGGTCGTCACCGGCGACATGACGCAGATCGATCTGCCCAAGCACCAGGCCTCGGGCCTGCGCCATGCGCTGGAAGTGCTCGACGGCGTGCCCGGCATCAGCCGCACCTTCTTCCGCAAGGAGGACGTCGTGCGCCATCCGCTGGTGCAGGCGATCGTGCAGGCCTACGAAGAACATGAACTGAAGCAGCCGAAGGCGACGCCATGAGCGCGCGCGCCGCGGGTGAAATCGCAGTGCAGCGCGCGGTGCCGGCGCGCGGCGTGCCGACCGCCGCCAGCCTGCGCCAGTTTGCGCGTGCCGCGCTGCCGGCGCGCCACGGCGAGCTGACGATCCGCATCGTGGACGCTGCCGAAAGCCAGGCCTTCAATCGCGACTACCGCGGCAAGGACAAGCCGACCAACGTGCTGTCGTTCCAGGGCGAGGGCGATATCCTCGGCGATCTGGTGATCTGCGCGCCCGTCGTCGCCAGCGAGGCGCAGGCCGAGGGCAAGCTGCTGCGCGCACACTGGGCGCACATGGTCGTGCACGGCTGCCTGCATCTGCGCGGCTATGATCATGAGCGCGACGACGAAGCGAACCGCATGGAAGCGCGTGAAATCAAGATTCTCAGGGAGCTGGGGTTTGAAAACCCCTATCAGTAAACGCCAATGAGCGACGACGACAGTAGTAACCGTAGCGAAGACAGCGGACTTGCCCAGTGGTGGCGACGCGTCACCCAGCGTCTGGCCGGCGGCCCGCGCACCCGCGAGGATCTGCTTGAAATGCTGCGCGAGGCGCGCGACGCCGAGCTGATGGATGCCGAAGCGCTGACGATGTTCGAGGGCATTCTCGACACGTCGGAGACGCAGGTGCGCGATGTCATGGTGCCGCGCGCGCAGATGGTCGTCATCGACCACGACTGGCCGCTCGATCGCATCCTGGTCGACGTCGTCGAGTCCGGTCACTCGCGCTATCCGGTCATCGGCGAGTCCAAGGACGAGGTGGTCGGCATTCTGCTCGCCAAGGATCTGCTCAAGTACGCCTCCGGCGTACCGGGCTTCGAGCCGACGAGTTTCGACATGCGCAAGCTGCTGCGCACCGCGGTCTTCGTGCCGGAATCCAAGCGCCTCAACGTGCTGCTGAAGGACTTCCGCCGCGGGCGCAACCACATGGCGCTGGTCGTCGACGAGTACGGCGGCATCGCCGGCCTGGTGACGATCGAGGACGTGCTCGAGCAGATCGTCGGCGAGATCGACGACGAGTACGACGAGGCCGAAAGCGCGCAGATCCTCAAGCAGGACGATCGCCGTTATCTGGTCAATGCGCTGACGCCGATCGGCGACTTCAACACCTACTTCGGCACCGAGTTCTCCGACGAGGAATTCGATACCGTCGGCGGCATGGTCATGCATCGCTTCGGCCACATGCCCAAGCGCGGCGAGAGCGTCGCGATCGATCGCTTCAACTTCAACGTGCAGCGCGCCGACAGTCGCCGCGTGTATCTGTTCCAAGTCACCGCGCTGTCGACCTGATGTCCTGGGCTCGGGCTCTATGCTGCGCGCTCGCCGTGCTCGTCGCGAGCGCGGCAGGCATCGCGGTCGCGCAGGAGCCCGTTGACGACAGCGCGCCGCAGATCAGCCTGCTGACCTTCGGGCCGGGCGAAATCTACTGGCAGCGTTTCGGCCACAACGCGCTGCTGGTGCAGACGGCCGACGGCCGTGCCGACGTCTACAACTACGGCATCTTCGATTTCCATCAGAAGAACTTCTTCCTGAACTTCGCGCGCGGCCACATGCTGTACCGGCTCGATCGCACGCCGCTGCTGCCGACCTTGCGCCAGTACGCCGCCGAAGGGCGCTGGGTCGTCGAGCAGCAGCTCGCGCTCGACGCGGCGCAGCGGATCGCGCTCGCCGAGTTTCTGGAAACCAACGCGCTGCCGCAGAACGCCGAGTATCGCTACGACTATTTCATCGCCAACTGCTCGACGCGCGTGCGCGATGCGCTCGATCAGGTGCTGGGCGGCCAGCTGAAGGCGCAGTTCGAACGGCAGCCCGCACCGATCAGCTATCGCGCCGAAGTGCTGCACCTGATGGCCGCCGAGCCGGCCCTGCAGCTGGGCATGGATTTCGGCCTCGGCGGTCTGGTCGATGCGCCGCTGAACGATTGGCAGGACGGCTTCATCCCGATGCGCCTGATGGCCGCGGTGCGCGCGGCGCGCATCAACGTCGGCGCCATGGACGAACGCTCGCTGATGAGCCTCGAACGCGAACTGGTCCGCATTCCGGGCGTCGTGCCGGAATACGGCTCGCCGCCCAAGCCGCCCGCCATCGATCTGCTGCCGTTCCTGTTCGCCGGCCTGGCCTGGGCCGCGCTGCTGCTGCTCAGCGTCTGGCTGCTGCCGCGTTCGCTGTTCGCCCTGCTGTCGAGCCTTCAGGTATTGCTCGCCGGCCTCGCCGGGCTGGTGCTGCTGCTGGGCTGGCTGGCAACCGATCACTGGGGCATGGCGCGCAATCTGAATCTGCTGCTGATCAATCCGCTGTGGTGGCTGCTGATGCCTGCGGTGCTCGGCCAGTTCAGCCGTCAGCCACGGGCGCGCTCGGCCAGGGTGCCGCTGGTCCTGGGCGTTCTGGTCCTCGCAGCGCTGCCGGCGCTGTTGTTCTGCGCCCAGCCCAATGCGCATTGGGTCGTGTTGCTGCTGCCGCCGCAGCTGATTCTTCTGACAATCCTTTATTTGCGCGCATTGCGCTCCGGGCCCTAGCGCGCTGGCGGTTCCCCGCGTCCAATCGGTTAGAATGTGACAGTTTTATGACGGGAACAGACCTCTGTTCCCGTCTGCATTTTTGCCGCAGGACAGCTTCAGAAAAGGGGAACACCTATGTTTGGTCGTCTGATGCCCAAAGAAGGGCGCTTCTTCGATTTCTTCATCGCCCATGCCGACCAGCTGGTGCTCGGCGCGATCGAGCTGAAGACCCTCATGGGCAATGTTTCCGAGCTGCCGCTGCGCAAGCGCAACATCGAGGCCATCGAGCACGCGGCCGACAAGATCACCCAGCAGACGATGCAGCTGCTGCACCAGACCTTCATCACGCCGCTGGACCGCGACGAGATCCACCAGCTGATCACGCGGATGGACGACATCCTCGATCTGATGGAAGACGCCTCGCAATGCATGCATCTGTACGACATTCATGCAGTGACCGAGGAGACCGCCCAGCTCGCCGCGATCTGCCTGGAAAGCACCGAGCACGTCCGCGATGCGGTGCGCCTGCTGCCGAACATGAAGAACGCGGACAAGATCCTCGAGGACTGCAAGCGTATCGACCGCCTCGAAAGCGATGCCGACCACGTGATGCGCACCGCGATGGCCAAGCTGTTCCGCGAAGAGGCTGACACCCGCCAGCTGTTCAAGATGAAGGAGCTGTACCAGCTGCTCGAGTCCGTGACCGACCGCTGTCAGGACGTCGCCAACATCATCGAAGGCATCGTGCTCGAGAACGCCTGATGGAAGCCGCAGCCATTGGCATGCACACGATCGTGTTCCTGGTCGTGCTGGCACTGGCCTTCGATTTCATGAACGGCTTTCATGATTCGGCCAACTCGATTGCGACGATCGTTTCCACCGGTGCGATGAGCCCGCAGAAGGCGGTCGTCTGGGCGGCCTTCTTCAATTTCATCGCCTTCCTGTTCTTCGGTTTCCACGTCGCGACGACGATCGGCAAGGGCACGATCAATCCCGACATCGTCGATCACCATGTGATCTTCGGCGCCCTGGTCGGCGCCATCAGCTGGAACCTCATCACCTGGTACTACGGCATTCCGTCCAGTTCCTCGCATGCCCTGGTCGGCGGTCTGGCCGGCGCGGCGATTGCCAAGGGCGGCACCGGAATGCTGATTGCCTCCGGCTTCCTGAAGATCTGCGCGGCGATCCTGCTATCGCCGCTGCTCGGCTTCCTGCTCGGTGCGTTCATCATGGTCGCGGCGTCCTGGTTCGGCACCCTCGCGCATGCGCGGCGCATGGACCGCGTCTTCAACAAGATGCAGTACATCTCCGCGGCGCTGTACAGCCTTGGCCATGGCAGCAACGACGCGCAGAAGACGATGGGCATCATCTGGATGCTGTTGATCGCGGCGAACCTGACGACGGCGGACGCGCCGCTGCCGTTCTGGGTGGTGATTTCCTGTCAGGCGGCGATGGGGCTGGGCACGCTGTTCGGCGGCTGGCGCATCGTCCGCACGATGGGCATGAAGATCACCAAGCTGAGACCGATCAGCGGTTTCAGCGCCTCGGCCAGCGGCGCGATCACGCTGTTCCTCGCGACCAGCCTGGGCGTGCCGGTCTCCACCACGCATACGATCACCGGCTCCATCGTCGGTGTCGGTTCCGCGCGCAACGTCAAGGCGGTGCGCTGGGGTGTCGCCGGCAACATCGTCTGGGCCTGGGTGCTGACGATTCCGGCGTCGGCATTCATTTCCGGCATTGCGTGGTGGGTTGGGCACCACTACTTCTGAGTGCTGGCGCGATGCTGGGATTCGCTGCGCTCATCCCAGCCTACGGGGCTTCTTTGGCAACGTAGCCCGGGTGCAACCCGGGTTGCACCCGGGCTACCGTCCGGCGTCAGGTTTCCCAGAGCTTCTTCCAGCCGGCGTCGCCGAGTTCACGCAGCATCGCGATGTTGCGCTCGGGGATCGCGTCGACGTCGGGGTAGCTGTCGACCGCCTGTTCGATGCTGTCTTCGCGCAGCAGGTGCAGCAGCGGCCAGGGTGAGCGATTGCTGTTGTTCTCGGGGTCGGCCGGCTCGGTGCCGGCGAACTGGTACTGCGGATGAAAGCTTGCGACCTGGATTTCGCCGTCCAGCGCCAGCGCTTCGAGCGCCGCGTCCGCGGTGTCGAGAAAATCGTTGTAGTCGAGAAAATCGTTCAGCACCAGCGGGTGCAGCAGCAGCGTGGTTTCGCGCTCGGCGGGATCGGCGTCGCGCAGGTCCTCGAGTTCGTGCGCGAGGTCTTCCAGCAGCAACTCGGGCGTGGTCGCGCGGCTGACCGCGATATGCACGCGCTGCTTGACGTAGGCGGCCTTGGCGAACGGGCAGAGGTTCAAGCCGATCACCGCGCGTTCCAGCCAGCGGCGCGTGTCGGTGATGATCATCTCGTCGGAAATCTGCACCTTAGCTCCGGAAAGACGGGTCGATGCGGTCGAGCTTGCGCAGCAGGCCCGGCCAGGCGAGCTGTCCGCCCATGCCGCGCGTGACGGTTGCCGCCGCCTGCATGACGCCGGCGACGATCTTCGGATTGACCTGCACCAGCGGCCCGCCGCCGGCCTGGGCGCGAACCTGGATCATGCAGGCCGCCTCGAACACGTACATCGCGAGGAAGGCGTCTGCCGGCGAGGCGCCGACGGTGAGGATGCCGTGGTTGCGCAGCATCAGATAGATTTTGTCGCCGAAGTCGGCGACCAGGCGCGGCTTTTCGTCTTCGTTGAGCGCGATGCCTTCGTAATCGTGATACGCCAGCGACGACAGCACCAGCGTCGCCTGCTGCGAGATCGGCAGCACGCCGTCTTTCTGCGCGGACACCGCCACGCCGTTGATCGAATGCGTGTGCATCACGCATTGCGCATCCTCGCGGGCGGCATGGATCGCGCTGTGGATCGTGAAGCCGGCTGGATTGATCGGGTGCGGCGAATCCATCAGCTTGTTGCCGTGCAGATCGATCTTGACCAGGCTGCTGGCGGTGATTTCCTCGAACAGCCAGCCGTAAGGATTGATCAGAAAGTGATGGTCCGGCCCCGGCAGGCGCGCGGAGATGTGCGTGAAGACCAGATCGTCCCAGCCGAACAGCGCGACCAGCCGATAGGCCGCCGCCAGATTGACGCGGGCCTCCCACTCCTGCTCTGAAACGAGTTCGCGCACATTCACGGTAGGATGCTTCCTGAAGGGGTCTTCTCAAGATAGCGGCCCGACGCAGCCTGCGCCATGGCGGTGCGTGGCAAAAATACCTCAAGCAACGGAGCCACCGCTGTGCAGCCGCATCTGATCCTCGCCTCACAATCGCCGCGCCGGCGCGAGCTGCTGAACCAGCTGGGGCTGCGCGTGCAGGTCTGCCCGGCGGATATCGACGAAGTGCCGAAGCCCGGCGAGACGGCGGCCGAATATGCGTTGCGCATCGCCAGGGAGAAGGCCCAGGCAGGTGCCGCCGCCGCTAAAGCCGTGCTGCCGGTGCTCGGTGCCGATACCGATGTCGTGGTCGATGGCGAGATTCTCGGCAAGCCGGCATCGCGCGAGCAGGGCATTGCGATGCTGCGGCGCCTGGCGGAGCGTCGCCACGAGGTCTACTCGGCGGTGGCGGTCGGTCTGGGGGATCGCTGGCTGAGCCGGCTGTCGGTGACCGAGGTCCACTTCGGCCCGATCAGCCAGGCCCAGGCCGAGGCGTACTGGAACTCCGGCGAGCCTGCCGACAAGGCCGGCGGCTACGGCATCCAGGGGCTTGGCGGCGGCTTTGTCCGCGAGATCCGCGGCAGCTACAGCGGCGTCGTCGGCCTGCCCTTGTACGAAACCTGTGAACTGTTGCGTGAGTTCGGCATCGAATTTCTCCTGCCCGGCGCCGCCGCCCCGTAAACTGGACACTCCACAACTTTCCCCGCTCCATGAGCACAGAGATTCTCGTCAGCATCGGCCAGCAGGAAACCCGTGTCGCCCTGGTCGAAGGCGGCGCGGCGCAGGAGATCCACGTCCAGCGTGCGTCGCGCCATGGCCTGACCGGCAACATCTACAAGGGCACCGTGCAGCGCGTGCTGCCGGGCATGCAGGCGGCGTTCATCGAGATCGGTCTGGAGCGCACCGCATTCCTGCATGTCGCGGACATGCTGCCGCTGGTCAACGGCAGCGGCGATGGCGAGGCGAGCATCACCCAGCTGCTGCATGAAGGTCAGCAGGTGCTGGTGCAGATCCTCAAGGATCCGCTCGGCACCAAGGGCGCACGGCTGACGACCCTGTTGTCGGTGCCCTCCCGATATCTGGTGCTGCTGCCGCATGAGAAGCATGTCGGCGTGTCGGCGCGGATCGAGGACGACAGCGAGCGCGAGCGGCTCAAGAAAGTGCTCGAATCCTGCCAACAGCGCCTGGCGCCGGAATACGGCGTGATTGCCCGCACCGCGGCGGAAGGCGTCGATGCGGCGGCGCTGGAGGCGGACGTCGGATTCCTGCTGCGCCTGTGGAAGGCGATCAGCGACCAGGCGAGCAAGAGCAAGCCGGGTTCGCTGGTGCACGGCGACCTGCCGCTGTCGATGCGCATCCTGCGCGATCTGCTCGGCACCGACGTCGAGCGCGTGCGCATCGACAATGCGGCCGAGTGCAAGCGGGTGACCCAGTTCGCCCAGCTGTTCGTGCCGCATGCCGCGCCGCTGATCGAGCTGTACCAGGGCGCCGCGCCGATCTTCGATCTGTACGGCGTCGAGGACGACATCAACCGCGCGCTGAACCGCCGCGTCGACCTGAAGTCCGGCGGCCATCTGGTCATCGACCAGACCGAGGCGATGACGACGATCGACGTCAACACCGGCGCCTACATCGGCCACCGCAACCTCGACGAGACGGTGCTCAAGACCAACCTCGAAGCCGCGCAGGCGATCGCGCGGCAGCTGCGGCTGCGCAATCTGGGCGGCATCATCATCCTCGACTTCATCGACATGAAGAGCGAGGACCACCGCGGCCAGGTCGTGCGCGCGCTGGAACGTGCGCTGGCCGCGGATCACGCGCGGACCCAGATCCATCCATTTTCCGCGCTCGGCCTGATCGAGATGACGCGCAAGCGCACGCGCGAGTCGCTCGGCCATATCCTCTGCGAGCCTTGTGCGGCCTGCGAAGGCGTCGGCACCGTCAAGACGGTCGAGACCGTCTGCCACGAGGTGACTCGCGAGATCCAGCGTGCCGCGCGCCAGTTCGAGGCGAAGGGCTTTCTGGTGCTGGCGTCGCCGCCGGTCATCCAGCGTCTGCTCGAGGAGCAATCGCTGGGATTGGCCGAACTCGAGGGCAGTCTTGAGCGCCCGATCAAGCTGCAGGCCGAGAGCGCCTACAGCCGGGAGAGCTTCGACGTCGTCCCTCTGTAGCTCCGCGGTTCGTGGCGCCGCTGGACTGGCCGTCATCGACGCCAGTCGCGGCGGTTTGGCCTGCGCGGCGCGCAGGGGCGACAATAGACCTCCGGCGCCGGCTTTTCCGCTGCCGCCGGCTCCCTCATGGACCGTCTGTTTCCGCCCTGATCTGTACTGATGGAACGCGTCAAACGCCGCTGGTGGACCTGGGTGATCTCGCTGATCGCCGGCACGGTCATCGTGGGCGCCGTTCTCAGCGGCGCGTTCCAGCTCGCGGTGCTGGCGGTGCCGAGTTACCGCGAGGATCTCGCGGCCTGGGTCAGCCGGGTGGCCGGCAGGCCGGTGCAGATCGGCGGCATCAGCCTGTCGTGGCGCGGCCTGGCGCCGCGTTTCGACCTGTCGGGCATCACGCTCTACAGCGAGGAAGGCGATCCGCAGCTGCGCGTCGAACGCGTGAGCCTCGGTGTCGGCCTGCGCCGCCTGTTGATGGGCGAATGGGTGCCGACGCGGCTCGAGCTGTCCGGCATGCGCCTGCTGGCCGAGGTCGACGAAGACGGCAACATCAGCATCGCCGGTTTCGATCCGGCCGATTCGTCGCTGCAGGACGGCCAGCGCTCGAAGTGGATGAAGGATCTCAAGCGCTTCGAGGAAGTGCGCCTGGAAAACTGCGAGCTGCGCGTCGTCGGTGTCGTGCCCGGCAGCGACGCGCCGCTGAGCGTCCGCATCGACGCGATCGACCTCGATCAGGCGGACGACGGCTTTACCGTCACCGCCAGCGTCCGCCTGCCGGCCGAGCGCGGCGGTGAACTGCGCTTCGAGTCGGATCTGAACGGCGAGCTTGCCGATCGCAGCAGCTGGAACGGCAGTTTCGAGATCGAGGTCGACGATCTGCAGCCGCAGTCCTGGTTGCGTCCCTGGCTGATTCCCGGCGCCCAGATATCGGTGGCCGGACTGACCGGTCACCTGATCGGCGAAGTGGTCGCCGGCCGTATCACGCATGCCAGCACGGAGCTGGAATCCGATGCGCTGGTGCTGGCAAGAGCCGGTGTGCTGTCCAGCGCCTCGCAGATGAGCATGACCGCCGACCTGCAGGCCGACACGCGCGGCTGGCGTTTCGAGGTGAGCGATCTGAGTTTCGACGACCAGCCGGTGCTCAAGGCGAGCCTGCGGCATGAGGCGCAGCAGTTCAGCCTCGATGCCGATCACATCGAGCTGACCCGCCTCGCGCCCTGGACCGGGGTCTGGCGCAGCGGCGGCACCGCAATGCAGACCGTTGGCCGTCTCGCCGGCGATCTGCGCGGCGTGGTGCTGCGCTACCAGGCGGACGCCGAACAGCCGCGCTATTCGCTGCGCGCGCGCCTGGACGGCGCCGCACTGCGCGCCGACAAGCATGTGGGCTTTTCCGGACTCGGCGGCGAACTGAGCGCGGACGAGACCGGCGGCGAACTGCGCCTGAACAAGGCCGCCGCCACCGTGCTGCTGCCGTCGACGTTTGAAAATCCGCTGGCGCTCGACGAACTCGGCGCAACGCTGCGCTGGAAGCGGCAGGTCGATGGCTGGCAACTCAACAGCGACGATGCCGCGCTGCGTCTGGGTGGCGTGTCGGCGCGCGGCAGTGTCGGCATCGACATTCCGGATGCCGCCGACAACCCGCCGTGGATCGATCTGCGGGCGACGCTGGCGGCACAGAACTTCGACGACGCGCGGCCGTATCTGCCGCTGCACTGGCCGGACACGCTGAAGAACTGGCTGCGCACCGCGATCATCAGCGGCCGCGTGCCCAACGGCGACCTGCGCATCCGCGGACCGATCGCCGACTTTCCGTATCACAGCCGGCCGACCGGCGAGTGGGGCCTGGAGCTGGATGTCGCCGACGGCGTGCTCGCGTTCGCGCCCGACTGGCCGCAGCTCAGCGACGTGCGCGCGCATCTGGCCTTCAGCGGCAACAGCCTGACGGTCCGTGCCGACCAGGGGCAGATCAGCGGCAACCGGATCAATTCGGCCGAAGTGCGGTTTGCCGACTTCAACGATCACCTGATGAGCATCGAAGGCTCGGCGAGCGGCGATCTGAAGCGCTACTACGAGTTCCTGCGCGAGTCGCCGTTGCAACGTCCGCTCAGCGGTCTGCTCGATCACACCGAGGCCAGCGGTGCCGCGGACGTGCTGTTGCAGCTGCAGATTCCGCTGAAGGACATGCACAAGACCTCGGTGATCGGCAGCGTCACGACGACCGACGCCAAGCTGCGCTACACCGCGCTCGAAGATCCGATCACCGCGCTGAACGGCAGCATCGGTTTCACCGAGCACGGCGTCAGCGCCGAAGCGCTGACCGGGCAGTTCGCCGGAACCGCGGTCAATGCGCGCATCGATGCCGACGAGGGTACGCGCGGCGTCATCCACGGCGAGTTCGAGTACGCGCCGCAGGCGGACGGCAGCGGCATCTCGAAGTACGTGCCCGAGTTTCTGCGCAGCCAGCTGCAGGGCCGCAGTCGCTGGCAGCTGAAGCTGCCAATCGTCGACAGCGGCATGGCCTTGCAGCTGCGCTCGGACCTCGTCGGCACCGCCGTGAACTTCCCGGCGCCGTTGCTCAAGACTGCCGACAAGGCCGCCGACATGAGCCTGCGCATCGGTGCCGACAAGCTGGCCGATCTGCGCATCGACGTCGACTACGATCAACGCGTCGCGCTCGCGGTATTGATGGTTCGCAATGAAGGCGCGCTGCGCCTCAGCGGCCTGCGCGCGACCGCCGGTGCGAGCGGGCGAGTCGAGGTTCAACCCGGCAGTTATCGGCTCGATGGCTGGATACCTGCGCTGGAGATCAGTGCCTGGCGTCCGCTGTTTGCCGGCGGCAGCGGCGGAACGGGCGGCGTGCGCCTCGATGCCGCCGATCTGGACGTCGATCAGCTGCACTGGAAGGGCTTGTCCGTCCCGGCCACCCATCTTCAGTACCGCCCCCTGGCTGACGGCTGGCGCGTCGACGTCAGCGGCAGCGGCGCCGAAGGTCAGGTGCGCTGGATGCCGGCCGACAACGGCGAGCTCAGCGTGCGCATGCAGCGCATGAGTCTGCAGCGCTGGCCGCCGGTGCCGCCGGAGGCGACGCCGGCCGCCGCCGCCGAAGCTGCCACTCGCGACAACGCGCCGATCATCGAGCCGGCGTCGCTGCCCCTGCTCGACCTGAGCGTCGACGCGCTGAATTTTGGCGACACGAAGTACGGCCAGGTCGAAATGCACACCGAGCGTGTTCCCGGCGGCGTCGCGCTGCGCACGCTGAGCTTTGCCGAAGGCGATCTGAAGCTGCAGGCCACCGGTGCCTGGCGGCGCATCGGCGGACTGTCGTCGGGCGAGCTCAATTTCGACATGGACGCTGCGCGCTTCGGCACGCTGCTCGAGCATCTCGGTTACGCGCAGAACATCGAGGCCCGTCACAGCGCGTTCAAGGGCGAGCTGGCCTGGGCGCCGTCCGCCAGCGGACTGTTGTGGGAGCAGGCCAGCGGGCGCATCGACATCGATATCCGCGAGGGTCAGCTGCGTGCGGTCGATCCCGGCGCGAGCCGCGTGCTCGGCCTGTTCAATTTCTACGCGCTGCCACGGCGCCTGACGCTGGACTTCGACGATGTCGTCGGCAAGGGGCTGTCGTTCGATACCATCAAGGGCCATTTCGATGTCGCCGGCGGCGATGCGCGCACGCAGGGGCTGGAGATCGAGTCGCCGTCGCTGCGCATGGAGATCACCGGCAAGGTCGGCCTGGCAACGCGCGACTACGATCAGCGCGTCACGGTCTATCCGGACCTGTCGTCCGGCGTGACGATCGGCGCGGTGCTGCTCGGCGGGCCGGCGGTCGGCGCGCTGGTGCTGCTGGCGCAGCAGCTGTTCGACAAACCTTTCGATCAGGTCACCCAGTTCAGCTACAGCATCACCGGCCCCTGGGACAATCCGAAGATCGAGCGCGGCGAGGCGAAGATCGTCGTGCCCAAACCTGCGGGGTAGAGACATGAGCATCTCCAAGGTCGCTGTGATCCAGATGAACACCCGCTCCGACTGCGCGGCGAATCTGGCTGCCGCCGCGAATGCTTTGCGCGATGCGGCGGAGGCGGGCGCGCAGCTCGCCGTGCTGCCGGAAAACTTCGCGTTCATGGGCGAGCGCGAGACCGACAAGCTGGCGCTGGCCGAGGCCGATGGCCGCGGCACCATCCAGGATTTTCTCGCCGAGACAGCCAGCGCACTGGGCCTGTGGATCGTCGGCGGCACGATTCCGCTCGCGGTACCGGACGACGCGCGCCGCGTCTACGCGAGCTGCGGCGTCTGGGATGCGCAGGGCCATCGGGTTGCCTGCTACAACAAGATTCACCTGTTCGATGTCGACGTGCCGGGTTCCAGCGGCGAGCGCTATCGCGAGTCGGCGAGCATCGCGCCGGGCGCCCTGAATCCGGTGGTCGTCGATACGCCGGCGGGTCGTCTCGGCCTGTCGGTCTGTTACGACCTGCGTTTCCCGGAGCTGTACCGCGCGCTGACGGCGCAGGGCGCCGAATTGCTCTGCGTGCCGTCGGCCTTCACCGAACGCACCGGCGAAGCGCACTGGGAACTGCTGCTGCGCGCGCGCGCGGTCGAGAACCTGTGCCATGTCCTCGCGGCGAACCAGTGCGGCACGCATGCCGCCGGCCGGCGCACCTGGGGACACAGCTGCATCGTCGAGCCCTGGGGCGTCGTCAGTGCCGACGCCGGGCGCGAACCGGGTTTTGCGCTGGCCTCGATCGATGCCGAAGCGCGCAGTGCCCAGCGTCAGAGTTTTCCGGTGCTGCAGCACCGTCGCCTGGTTTCCTGAAGCCTTCCTTGAATTCATCCGCAACCCCACCCATCTTCAGTCCATGACCGACTCTCTCGCATTGGCGCGACAAACCCTGCTGGCCCCCACCGGCCTCGACGATCGCGCGGTGCAGAACGTGCTCGACCAGCTGATGAGGCCCGGTGTCGATGCCGCCGATCTGTACTTCCAGCAGGTGCTGACCGAGAGCTGGTCGCTGGAAGACGGCCTCGTCAAATCCGGTTCGCATCACGCCGAACAGGGCGTCGGCGTGCGCGCCTGCGCCGGCGAGAAACAGGGCCTGGCGTATTCCGACGCGATCGAACTGCCGGCGCTGGTCGATGCCGCGCAGGCCGCCGGTGCGATCGTGCGCCAGGGCCAGCAAGGTCGCCTGCAGTCGCCGCACACGCGCAGCGTCGCGCCGCTATATCCGGCCAGCAATCCGCTGCGCTCGCTCGAAGCGCCGGCCAAGCTCGATCTGATGCACCGCGCCGACCGCGCCGCGCGCGCCGTCGATCCGCGCGTGATCCAGGTGATGGTCTCGCTGGCCGCGAATGCCGAGACGGTGATGGTCGCCGCGACGGACGGCACCTACAGCGCCGACATGCGCCCGCTGGTGCGGATGGACGTCAGCGTCATCGTCGAACAGCAGGGTCGCCGCGAGCAGGGTCATTCCGGTCGCGGTGGCCGCGGTGTCTACATGGACTTCCTCGCCGGCGATGCGCCGGAAGCGCTGGCGCGCGAAGCGGTGCGCATGGCGCTCGTGCAGCTCGAAGCGGTCGCCGCGCCGGCCGGCAATTTCACCGTCGTGCTCGGCCCCGGCTGGCCCGGTGTGCTGCTGCACGAGGCGATCGGTCATGGTCTTGAAGGCGACTTCAATCGTCGCGGCACGTCGGCATTCTCCGGCCGTGTCGGCGAGCAGGTCGCATCGACGCTGTGCACGATCGTCGACGACGGCACGCTCACCGGTCGGCGCGGTTCGCTGACCGTCGACGACGAAGGCACGCCGTCGCACTGCACGACGCTGATCGAGAACGGCATCCTGCGCGGCTATCTGCAGGACAAGCTCAATGCACGCCTGACCGGCGTCGCGCCGACCGGCAACGGCCGTCGCGAATCGTATGCGGCGTTGCCGATGCCGCGCATGACCAACACCTACATGCTGCCCGGCCCGCACGATCCGCAGGAGATCGTCGCTTCGGTGCAGAACGGTTTGTACGCGGCCAACTTCGGCGGCGGCCAGGTCGACATCACGAGCGGCAACTTCGTGTTCTCGGCTTCCGAGGCTTATCTGATCGAGAACGGCAAGATCACGCGGCCGGTGAAGGGCGCGACGCTGATCGGCAACGGCCCGGAAGTACTGAATCGGGTGTCGATGGTCGGCACCGATCTCAAGCTCGATGCCGGCGTCGGCATCTGCGGCAAGGATGGCCAGAGTGTGCCGGTTGGCGTCGGCCAGCCGACGCTGCGCATCGACGGCATCACGGTTGGCGGCACCGGCTGATCGCCTCGTGATCCGCCTGCGTTTCGAATCGAAGCTCGCCGCCGATGCCGGCACGGTCTGGCAGCACGCGAGTTCGATGGCGGGCGTGAATCACGAGCTGATGCCGCTGGTGCGCATGACGTATCCGGCCGATCGTGTTGCACTGCCGCAGGACGAAGCGATTCCGCAGGACGTGCTGTTCCACAGCTGGCTGATGCTGTTCGGCGTGCTGCCCTTCGATCGTCACGCGCTGCGATTGACGCAGGTCTGGCCGCAGCGCGGATTCGACGAGGATTCAACGTCGTGGTTGCAGGCGCGCTGGATTCACAAGCGCCGTCTGATCGCGCAGGCCGAAGGTGTGACGGTGAGCGACGAGTTGGAAGTTACGCCGCGTTTGCGCTTCGTCGCGCCGTTGGTCGCTGCGATGGTCGCGCAGATTTTCCGGCACCGTCATCGACGATTGCGGAAGCGGTTCGGCACGCTTGCCAGTTGACGCCGCCGCTGCGCGCAGTACATTTCGCATATGGACTGTGCGATTGGGGTGCCGGGTTCTAAGCATGACGATTGATCTCCGTTCTCACCGAGACCGTGAAAATGCGCGCGCGTGAAGCAGGCAAGCTGCGCGTGATCGGCGGCCAATGGCGTTCGCGCCTGATCGAATTCGAAGCCGCCGAAGGCGTGCGACCAACGCCCGATCGCGTGCGCCAGACCGTGTTCGACTGGCTGGCGCCGGTCATCGAAGGTTCGCGCTGCCTCGATCTGTTCGCCGGCAGCGGCGCGATGGGCATCGAAGCGCTGTCGCGCGGCGCCGCGCATTGCACCTTCGTCGATCAGGGCTCGCGCCAGTGCACGAAGATCAAGCTCGCGCTGCAGCTGCTCAAGGCCCAGCACACCGACGTCACGGCGATGGATGCGGTGTTCTTCCTGCAGCAGACCTGGCATCGCTACGACGTCGTCTTCATCGATCCGCCGTTTTCGTCGAATCTGCTCGGCCAGGCTCTGCTGGAACTGCCCAAGGTGCTGCACGCCGATCACCGCATCTACCTGGAGTGGCCGTCCAGCCAGCCGCCGCCGCTGCCGGAGCATTACGTGCTGGTGCGCGAGAAGCAGGCCGGCCAGGTCGGCTACGGCCTGGCGCAGTACCGGCGCGTCGGAAAATAATTCCGGGAAGCGCCTAAACTGGCGGCCCGATACGCGCCAGCGAGAGCAGCAATGACCACGGCGGCTTATAGCGGTACTTTCGACCCGATCACCTACGGGCACTACGACATCATCCAGCGCGCGTCGGCGATGTTCCCGCGCCTGATCGTCGCAGTCGGCCTCAATCCGTCGAAGAGTCCGCGCTTCAATCTCGACGAGCGCTGCGAGCTGATCCGCGAAGTCGTCAAGGAACTGAAGAACGTCGAAGTCGTCGGTTTCTCCGGGCTGGTCGTCAACTTTGCGCGCGAGCACGGTGCCACGGTGCTGGTCCGCGGCGTGCGCACGGTCGGCGACTTCGATTACGAAAAGCAGATGGCAGTCATGAACCGCGATCTGTACCACGCGCTCGATACCGTGATGCTGGCGCCTTCGCCGGAATATGCGCATCTGTCCTCGTCGCTGGTCCGCGAGCTGGCGACGCTCGGCGCACCGATCGAGAAGTTCGTGCCGCCGGCCGTGGTGCCGGTGCTGAAGGCGCGCGTCGGCAAGTAAGCGCGGCTCGAAGAAGACAGCGCGGCGCAGATGGCTCTGAAAATCACCGTTGAATGCATCAACTGCGACGTCTGCGAGCCCGTGTGCCCGAACAACGCGATCGAGCAGGGCATCGAGATCTACGAGATCGATCCGGCGCTGTGCACCGAATGCGTCGGCCATTTCGACAAGCCGCAATGCCAGACGGTGTGCCCGGTCAACTGCATTCCCTGGGATCCGGAGCATGTCGAGACGCAGGAGCAGTTGATGGAAAAGTATCGCGGCCTGACGGGATTGCTCAAATGAGATTTCGAGTTCTCGTCCTGATTGGCCTGGGCTTCGCCGGCATGGCCGGCGCCGGGGAAACGAAGACGCCGCCGGGCTACGCCTGCGCGACCGCGCATCCGCTGGCGACGCAGGCCTGCATGCAGGTCATGGCGGACGGCGGCAATGCCTTCGATGCCGCGGTCGCCGCCAGCGCGGCGATCGCCGTCGTCGAGCCGACGGGCTCGGGCATCGGCGGCGGCGGGTTCTGGCTGCTGCATCGCGCGGCGGACAATCTCGAAGTGTTCATCGACGGTCGCGAAACCGCGCCGGGCCGCGCGCATCGCAACATGTATCTCGATGCGCAGGGCAAGGCGGTCGAGGCGGCTTCGCGCGATGGCGTGCTGTCCGCCGGGATTCCTGGCGAACCCGCGGCGCTCGACCACATCGCCGCGCGCTACGGCAGCAAGCCGCTCGCGCAGTTGCTGCAGCCGGCGATACGCTATGCACGCGACGGCTTCGCGGTCGATGCCAAGCTCGCGCAGGCGATCCTGCGTTCGCAGAAACGTCTGTCCGGCGATGCGCCTGCCGTCTTCATGCCGAAAGGTCAGCCGCTGGCGGAAGGCGCGCTGCTGCGCCAGCCCGATCTGGCCTGGACGCTGGAACAGATCGCTGCCCACGGGCGCGATGGTTTCTACGAGGGTGCAGTCGCACAGAAGCTGCTGGACGCGGTCGCGCGCAACCAGGGGATCTGGAGCGCCGAAGACCTGCGTCATTACGCGGTGATCGAGCGCGAGCCGCTGGAAACCCGCTTCCGCGATTACCGCATCGTCAGCGCGCCGCCGCCGTCCGCCGGCGGTGTCGCACTGGCGCAGGTGTTCCAGCAACTCGAGGCATTGGATTGGGTCAACGACGGCAGCGCGCTGTCGCAGCATCTGCTGATCGAGACGCTGCGCCGTGCCTACCGCGATCGCGCCGCCTACCTCGGCGATCCCGACTATGTATCGATTCCGCTGCAGCGCCTGAGCGGCCGCAGCCACGCACTCGCGCTGGCGGCGGGCATCAAGCGCGAACAGGCCACGCGCAGCGCCGAGCTCGAACCCGCGCCGCCGCTGCAGGAAGGCAACAACACGACGCATATCTCGGTGCTGGACGCTGCCGGCAACCGCGTGGCCGCGACGCTGTCGATCAATCTCGGCTTCGGTTCCGGCTTCATGGCGCCCGGTACCGGCGTGCTGCTCAACGACGAGATGGATGATTTCTCCGCGGCGCCCGGCGTGTCCAACGCCTATGGCCTGATCGGTTCGGAGCCGAATGCGGTCGCCGCCAACAAGCGCCCGCTGTCGTCGATGACGCCAAGCTTCGTCGAAGGGCCGCGTGGCCTGCTGGTGATCGGCACGCCGGGCGGCAGCCGCATCATCACGATGGTGTTGCAGGGCATGCTCGGCTGGATGTCCGGTCTGGATGCCCGTCAGACCGTCGCGCTGCCGCGCATGCATCACCAGTACCTGCCGGATGTGGTGCAACTAGAACCGGCCTATGCCGATGCCGATCGCCAGACCCAGCTGAAGGCGCTGGGACAGCAGCTGCAGGTTTCAGATTCGACCTGGGGCAATCTGCAGGTCATCAGCTGGGATCCGAAAGCCGGCACGCTGCAGGCCGCGGCCGATCCGCGCGGCGTGGGGCTCGGTGTGGTGCAGTTGCAGCCCTGATCCGGTCAGGCGGCGCTGCGCAGGGTTTCCCGGCGAGACGGCGATGACTTGCGCGAGGAGCGCCCGAGAATTTCGCGCAGCTGCGGGCCGCTGATCGCGACCGGACGCCGGGTCAGCTCCGCGAGCTGTTTGCGCCGCGCCAGCGAGCCGATCTGTTTGAGGTTCTCGCGGATCGATTCGGCATAGGGATTCGGCCGCCCGAAATGCGCGTCGAGGTAGCGGTGGATGCCCTCGAAGTAGCCGTCGAGGCGCTCGCTCCACAGCTTCTGATTGAAATCCAGCGTGCCGTTGAGCAGGTGCTCGGCGGACGAATAGGCCGCGCCTTGATGCGGGCCGGCGATTCCGCACAGCGAAAACTCGCGGAACAGGAAATCGCGGCACTTCTCCAGGTAGCAGCGATCCGCCGTCTGTGCCATGACATCGGCGCTGCCGAGCATGAAACCGAGCAGGCGATCCTTGCGGTTGGCGACGCGGATCTGGTCGAGCGCAACCTCGTAGCCGGTGAAGTGGACGACGCGGCGTGCGAGGTTGGCCTCGGCCTGGAAGCCGACCGTCGGCAGAAACTCGGCGAGAAAATCTCCGCTGCGGCGCACGTGGCTCAGCGTGTACTCGGCGCCGTTGGCCGCACGGTCGTCATGGCGGCGGATATAGCCGGCATCATGGAACAGCGCAATGATGACGCCGAGAACCGCGCGGCGCGGGCCGAGGCGTTCGTTGTCCGCGACCTTGCGCTCGTAGCCGTCGAACAAGCGCGCCATCGCCAGCGTGCAATCGAGGCTGTGCTGGGCGTCGTGATACCAGGTGTCGCAGGCGTGGTAGCCCGCCAGCTTGCCCGCGTACAGGCGGCCGAAGGTGTCGAAGGCGCGTTCGACCGGAGTCAGGTCGGTATTCGGATACAGCGCGTGCAGCAGCGAGCAGACGGCGCCGCTGACGTCGCGCGGATTCGAAATCCGCACCTTGTTGGTCACGTCATAGTGATTGCGCCGGCGAGCTGTCATTCGCGATTCTCTTCCCTGAGCTCCGGCATGCGTGGCTGAAGTGTGACCCGGTTCAATGTTAGACCCAGGCCGGGGGCGCTGAACAGTGAACTGGCCCACATTTCGTGTGGGCTGAGTCTCAGTTTGCCGCGAATTCAGCGATCACCGGCGCATGGTCGGAAGGACGATCCAGTTTGCGCGGTGCAACATCGACGTTCCAGCCCTTGCACTGCGCGCCGAGCGCCGACGAAACCAGCACATGGTCGATGCGCAGACCCATGTTGCGGCGGAAGGCCGCCTGCCGGTAGTCCCACCAGGTGAAGCGGCCCGGCGGCTGCTGCGTCAGCTGATAGCTGTCCTGCATGCCCAGCGCCAGCAAGGCCTGCAGGCCGGCACGTTCGGCATCGGAGCAGAGGATGCCGCCCTCCCAGACTGCCGGATCGTGCGTGTCGGTGACGCCGGGCGCTATGTTGAAGTCGCCGAGCAGCGCGAGCTTCGGGTAGCGCTCCAGTTCGGACTTCAGATAATCGCGCAGCGCGGCGAGGAAGCGCAGCTTGTAGGCGTACTTCTCGCTGTCCAGCGCCTGGCCGTTGACGACGTAGACGTTGACGATGCGGACATCGCCGACCGTTGCCGCGATCACGCGCTTCTGCTCGTCGGCGAAGCCGGGGATGTCGCGGCTGACATCGCTCATCGGCAGGCGCGACAGCAGCGCGACGCCGTTGTAGGTCTTCTGGCCGCTGTGCACCGCCTGGTAGCCGGCCGCTTGCAGTTCGGCGAACGGAAACAGATCGTCCTGCAGCTTGGTTTCCTGGATGCCCAGCACATCGACCGGGCTGTGGGCCAGCCAGGCGGCAAGGTGCGGCATGCGCACGCGCAGGGAGTTGACGTTCCAGCTCGCGATTTTCATGGGCTGCAGTGGCTTGAGTGCGAAAAGCGGATCGTACTGAAGTTTGCGCGGCTAGTAATCGCGGCGCGGACTCTGGTAGTCCTTGTCGCCCAGGGCAAAGGGCACTTCGCGACCGACCAGCGCCTCAAGCATCATCAGCTCGAGGTCGGTGTGATTGATGAACGGCGCCTTCTCGATCAGCTTGCCGTTCACCGGCCTGGCGTAGATGTAACGGCCGTCGTGATGCTGCGCCCGCACGGTTTCGCTGACGTTGGCGTCGGCCGTCGCGCTGAGCTGGGTCGTGCCGTAGCAGGTACACAGGTAGGTGCGATCCGGCTCCGCCTCGGCATAGACGCCGGTGCCTCGGATGCCGACCGTGACCGTCGGCGCATTGAGATCGACGCCGTCGTCGCGCGGCCCGAACACCGTCAGCAGCGCGCCGCTGACCAGGCGGAAGAAGCGCTTGGCGCTGCGTGCGGCGCCCAGCTGCAGCTCCGAATTGCCGCGCAGGATGAAGGCATCCGCACCGACCACCGCGACCAGATGGCTGTTGCGGCCGGTGCGCACCTGGTCTTCAGCACCGATGCGCGTGGTCTGGTCCGCCGGCTGGCCGTTGACCCAGACCTCGCCGGACAGCCGGAAGATCGAGCGATCCGCCGGCAGTCGCGCGGGCACTTCACCGAGCGCGCCAGCCAGCGCCGCAGCGCTCCAGCCGGTCTCGCCGATCAGCAAACCGGTTGCAAGCGCGTGCAGCAGGAATTCGCGGCGCCGCTCATCGCGCGGATCGTCCGCATGCGGGCCCAGCTTCTTGAGCTTCACGTTGTTGTCTCCCCCCGACGTCTGCGAGCATCATGAATCAAACAGGGGGTAGGTAGTGAGCGCAGTTTCACGCTTGGCCGGCCGGGCGGGGGCAATGATTCTGGGCGTGCTTGCGGCAATGACGCAGGCGCAGGCCGCCGGCGTGAGCGGCGAAATCACGCTGGGACACGACGACAATCTGGCCAATGTCCGCGAGGGTGCGCGCCTGTTCGAGGACGGCTACAGTCTGGTCCGCTTCCAGGTCGAGCAGGCCTGGCCCTTGAACAGCTATTCGGCGCTGCTGCTGCAGGCCAGCGGCCAGGCGCAGAACTTCATCGAGTACCAGGGCCTGACGAATCTGCGCGGGCAGTTGCTGCTGCGTTATCTGCTGAAGCCCGGCCGCGGCTTCTTCGTGCCGACCTTCGGCCTGTCGGGCAGCGCCGCCGGCCTGGCCTACGACAGCGCGTTGCGCGACAGCAGCGAATATCGCGCGCTGCTGTATCTGACCCAGCCGCTCAACACGCGCCTGAGCCTGCGCGCGAGCGTCGCGGCCAAGTGGCGTCGCGACAGCGACGACAGCATCTTCAACGACGACACGACGCAGTTCGGGGTCGATCTCGACTGGCAGCCGCTGCCGGCGCTGCTGATCTACGCGGGGTATCAATGGCGCCGCGGCGAGTTTGTCGCGGTCGGACTGCCGCCGCCGCCGGTGCTGGCCGCGGCCGCGGCCTATGGTCCGGACGACGTGTTCGAGGGGCAGATCGCCTACCGGCAGGACGGCGAGGGCGAGATCGCCAGTCTGGGCATCAACTACGGCTTCACGCCCAAGCTGGCGCTCGATCTGCAGCTGCAGCACGCCGATGTCGAGTCCGACTTCGGCGTGCACTACCAGCGCGTGATCTCGATGGCGAGCCTGCTGTTCCGCTACTGAGGACGCCTGCGACCTTACGCCGCGAGCGCTTCGTCGAGCCCGCTGTGCCGCAGCAGCGCGTCGACGCTCGGTTTGCGGCCGCGGAATTCGACGAACAGCTCCATCGCATCCTTCGAGCCGCCCTGCGCGAGCACGGTCTCGCGGAAACGGATGCCGGTTTCTTCCGAGAAGTCGGCTTCCTCGAACGCCGCATAGGCATCGGCGGACAGCACCTCGGCCCACTTGTAGCTGTAGTAGCCCGCCGCGTACCCGCCGGCGAAGATGTGCGAGAAGCTCCAGGGCATGCGATTGAAGGCCGGCGGTTTGCTGACCGCGACTTCATTGCGCACCGCTTCGAGCGTCTGCAGCACGCGTGCGCCTTGCGCCGGATCGAAATCGCGATGCAGGCGCAGATCGAACAGGCCGAACTCGATCTGCCGCACCGTCGCCAGACCGGACTGGAAGGTGCGCGAGCCGCGCAGCTTCTCGATCATTTCATCGGGCAGCGGCTCGTTGCTCTGCCAGTGACGCGCGAACGTGCGTAGCGTCGCCGGGTCGTAGCACCAGTTCTCCATGAACTGACTCGGCAGCTCGACCGCGTCCCAGGCCACGCCGCGGATGCCGGACACGGAAGCTTCATCGACGCGGGTCAGCAGGTGATGCAGGCCGTGGCCGAACTCATGGAACAAGGTCAGCACTTCGTCGTGCGTCAGCAGCGGCGGCTTGCCGGCCAGCGGCGGCGTGAAGTTGCAGACCAGATAGGCGGACGGATGCTGCACGCCGCTGCTCAGACGGCGGCGGCCGAGGCATTCGTCCATCCAGGCGCCGCTGCGCTTGTCCTGGCGCGCGTAAGGGTCGAGGTAGAACAGGCCGAATTCCACACCGCTGCTGTCGGTCAGCGCCCAGGTCGAGACATCGGCATGCCAGGTGGCGATGCCGGGTGCGGCCTGCACGCGGATGCCGTACAGGCGTTCGACCAGGCTGAACATGCCGCGCAGCACGCTGTCGAGCTGGAAGTACGGGCGCAGCTCCTCTTCGCTGAGGCCGAGGCTCTGTTCCTTGAGTTTTTCGGAGTAGTACGGCGCGTCCCAGGGCTGGAAGTCCTCGATGCCGTCGAGCTGCTTGGCGAAGGCGCGCAACTGGTTCAGTTCCGCCTGCGCGCGCGTCTTGGCGCGGCCGGTGAGGTCGGACAGGAACTCGTCGACCTGCGTGGCCGATTCGGCCATCTTGGTCGCCAGCGACAGCTCCGCGTAGTTGGCATAGCCGAGCAGCTGCGCGAGCTGATGGCGCAGCGCGAGGATTTCCTCGATCAGCGGGCCGTTGTCGAACTGGCCGGCCTGCGGGCCCTGGTCCGACGCGCGCGTGACGTAGGCCGTGTACAGCGTGCGGCGCAGCTCGCGATTGCTCGCGTAGGTGATGACGGCGTCATAGGCCGGGAAATCCAGCGTCAGCAGCCAGCCATCGAGATTCTTCGCCTGCGCTTTCTCGCGGGCCGCCTCGATCGCCGCTTCATTCATGCCGGCCAGCTGAGCTTCATCGGTGACGAGCTGCGTCCAGGCCTGGATCGCATCCATCAGATGCTCTTCGAACTTGGTCTGCAGTTCGGACAACTTCAGTGAGATGGTCTTGTACTGCTCCTTCTGATCGTCGGGCAGGCCGATGCCGGACAGGCGGAAATCGCGCAGTGCGTCGTTGATGACCTTGCGCCGGGCGGCATCGAGCTCGGCAAAGTCGGGGCGGTCGGCCAGCGACTTGTAGGCGCGGAACAGCGGCTCGGACTGCGAGGTTTCGATGCCGTAGGCGGTGATCTTCGGCAGGCAGGCGTTGTACGCGGCCCGCCATTCGGCGGTGCTGTTGACGCTGAACAGGTGCGACACCGGACCCCAGGCGCGCTGCAGGCGCTCGCCGATCTCGTCGAGCGGGGTGATCAGGCTGTCCCAGGTGTGCGGCTCGCTGCGCGCGAGGATCGTCTGCAGGGCGGCGCGGTTCTCGGCCAGCACGAGATCGAGCGCGGCTTCCGCGTGTTGGGGTTCGATCTGGTCGAACGCCGGCAAGGGAGTGCCGATGGGGTCGCGCAGCAGGGGGTTGTCCATGAAAAACCGCGATCTGGATGGGCGGTTATCGTGGGGACGGCCGCCGAGGTTTTCCAGTCAGCCGAACTTAAGAGGCTGATTCGTATGGGCTTGTGCCGGGGCTGCAAGGGCTTCCCGGGGCCATCGGCGAACTGGCCGCGCTGCCGCAGCCCCTCAGAGCACGCCGCGCGCGCTCAGGGCGAAGGCGCCGCAGGTCGACATGACCAGCGACAGCAGCAGCCAGAACGCCGCCCATAGCCGATGGCGGCGGGTCAGCTGGGTCTGCGACCGGGTCGAGACGATGAACGGCCGCCGGTCCGGCGCCCGGCACAGCACGTGGATATCCGTATCGAGGGTCCGCTCGAGCGTATCGGCGCGGACCTGCTCCAGCGCGGCCTTGCGGATCGCCTCCCACTCGTTGAGGTCGATCGCGCCGTCGCCGTTGCTGTCGAAGCGCCGCAGCAGCGTCGCCTGATCGGCCTTCCATTCGCGCAGCAGCGCGGCGGTGTCGGCGCTTTCGTTGACCTCAAGATGCGCCGTCTGCGAGCGGAACTGGCCGAGTGCATAGAGCGGATCGCCGATCTGGATCAGGCTTTCGGTGTAGCGATAGTCGCCGAACAGCTGCAGGAACGGCGTTTTCTCCGGCACCTGCAACGGCTGGCGCGTGTTGCCGCGCCACTGGCGGCGCAGGCTCGGGTCGATGCTGGCGCCCTGCGGATCGACGACGCATTCGCCGGTCGGGTCGACCAGCAGGAACAGCGAGCCCGAGAGGTCCGATTCGATCGTCCGCCATTCGTTGGTGCGCTTGCCGTTGCGCACCACGGTTTCCCGGCGCTCGATCTGGTACTGGAACCAGCAGCAGCGCCGGCCGCTCAGCGGCGAGAGGATTTCCGGCCCCGGCAGCAGGCGCGCGTGGCCTTCGAGCTCGACGTAGCCCTGTGCGGCGGAGCGGATGCGCGAGGTCGGCATGTTCTCGATCAGCCGCGCCTTCTTCAGGGCGGCAAACGAACCCCAGAACGCGCCGATGCCGAGCAGAAGGCTGAGCGCCGTCCACAGCCAGAACGAGTTGCTGTCGGCCTCGGCGATCTGCCGGGCGATCTCGGCCAGCCAGGGGCTGTCCATCGGCAAGGAACTGCCGCCGCGCTAGGTGCGGAACAGCTCGCGGATATCGACGTCCTTCTTCTCTTCGTCGCTGAACACCAGCAGGTCGGCCGGGCGGAACGCGAACAGGCGGGCAACGATCACGTCAGGGAACTGTTCGATGCGGACATTGTTCAAATTGACCGTCTCGTTATAGAACTCGCGGCGGTCGGCAATGGCGTTTTCGAGGCCGGTGATCCGGCCCAGCAGCTGCTGGATGGACTGGTTGGCCTTGAGCTCGGGATACGCCTCGACGGTCGCCGTGATGTTGCCCAGACCCAGGCGCATCGCGTTCTCGGCCTGGCCGACGGCCTTGACGTCGCCTTTTTCGCGCGCGCTGTTGGTCGCCGAGCGGGCGGCCATCACGCGCTCCAGCGTGTCGCGTTCGAACTGCATGTACTGTTTGCAGGTCTCAACGAGCTTGGGCAGTTCGTCGTGGCGCTGCTTGAGCAGCACGTCGATATTGCTCCAGGCCTTCGAAACGCCGTGCTTCAGCGCGACCAGGCCGTTGTAGAGAATGATCGTGTAGACCGCGAGCGCGGCGATGACAGCCAGCCAGATAAACGTCGTGATCATGCGTGAGTGGCCCCCGCCAGCTCAGGAATACAGGCAAAACCAGATGAAAGAATGCGACAGATCGCCCCCGCGCGCTACCATACGCCGTAAGCAGGTAAACGCAATACAGATGAAACAATTAATGGTTCGCTCGACGGCTCGCCCAATGGCTCATTCAGCTTCGATTTTCGGCAGAGGTTTCGCCGTCCTTGCTGCGGCGCTGACGCTGCTGCTCGGCGCCTGCGGTTCGCCCGCGGTGGTCAACCGCCTCACCGCGGACACCGGCTACAAGCTGGCGGCCAACGTGCCCTACCAGCGCAGCCGCAGCCTCGCGCTCGACGTCTACTATCCAGCGAATGCCGCAGGCGCCCCGGTCGTCGTGTTCTTCCACGGCGGCCGCTGGACTTCGCTCGACAAGTCCGAATTCAAGTTTGTCGGCCAGGCCCTGACCTCGCTCGGCTACATCGCGATCCTGCCGGAAGTGCGCAAGTATCCGCAGGTGCATTTCCCCGATTTCGTCGACGACGCCGCGCTCGCGGTGAAGTGGGCGCACGACAATGCCGGCACCTACGGCGGCAGCCCCGACAAGCTGTTCGTCATGGGGCATTCGTCGGGTGCGCACATCGCCTCGCTGCTCGCACTGAATCCCGAATACATGAAGACCGCCGGCGGCGACCGCAGCTGGCTGCGCGGCATGATCGGTCTGGCCGGCGCCTACAGCTTCATGCCGATCACCGCGCCGGATCTGCGCGATATGTTCGGCCCGGTCGACCGCTTCCGTTATTCGCAGCCGGTGTTCTATGTCGACGGCAGCAATCCGCCGCTGATGCTGGTGCACGGCCGCGACGACGACGTCCTGCCGGTCAAGAACACCGAAGAGCTGGCGAAGGCCGTGTCCAAGGCCGGCGGCGCGGTCGAGACGGTGATCTACGACTCGCTGTCGCACAACATGATCGTCGGCTCGCTGGCGTCGTATCTGCGCGGTCGCGCGGATGTGCTCGACAACATCGGCGACTTCGTCACCCGGACGCTCAAGACACCGCCGCGGGTGCCCGGCCAGGTCGACATCAAGGCGACGCCGCTGACGGTGGACGACGACCGTGACGACAGCAGCTTCACGCCGCTGCTCGCGCCGCAGCCGATCACCGATGCGCCGGCAGTCGGCAGCGAACTGCCGCAGGCGCCCGCCGCGCAGACCTACGATCCGATCACCGGCGAACCGATCGCGGCGCCGCCGCAAGCGCAGCCGCAGTGGGAACCGCAGGCGCAGCCGGACCCCACGCCGCCGCCGCCCGGCGCATACCGCTATGCGCCGGGCCCGGCGCCGGGCAATGCCGTGTTCCAGCCGCAACCAGCGCCGAACCGCTGAAGGCCCGATGATCCGCAGTTATCGCGGCCGCCGGCCGCAGCTCGGCGAGCGGGTCTACGTGGACCCTTCGGCGCAGCTGATCGGCGATGTCGTGCTTGGCGACGATGCCTCGGTGTGGCCGCTGGTCGCGATCCGCGGCGACGTCAACCACATCCGCATCGGCGCGCGCACCAACGTGCAGGACAACAGCGTGCTGCACGTGACGCACGACGGCCCGTACTCGCCCGGCGGCCAGCCGCTGCTCATCGGCGACGACGTCACGATCGGCCACGGCGTGATCCTCCATGCCTGCACGATCGGCAACCGCTGCCTGATCGGCATGGGCGCGATCGTCATGGACAAGTGCGTGCTCGAGGACGAGTGCTTCGTTGCCGCCGGCAGCGTCGTCTCGCCCGGCAAGACCCTGAAGTCCGGCTGGCTGTATCGCGGCTCGCCGGCGCAGCCGGCGCGCGAGCTGAGCCCGCAGGAGCGCGAACAGCTGCTGTACTCCGCGCATCACTACGTGCGCATCAAGAACAATTACCTGGAAAGCGGCGAGTGAGCCCGCCGCCGGTGCCGGCGCGCTAAAATCCGCCGCCTCGATATACCCCGACAAGCATCTCCCCACCCATGAAGCCGCAGCCGCAAGGGGCCGACACCATGTCTCGCAAACTCGTACTTCTCCGCCACGGCCAGAGCCAGTGGAATCTCGACAACCGTTTCACCGGCTGGGTCGATGTCGACATCACCGAGCAGGGCCGCCAGGAAGCGGTCAAGGCCGGCGAGCTGATGCGCGAGGAAGGCCTGCTGTTCGATGTCGCCTACACCTCGGTGCTCAAGCGCGCGATCCGCACGCTGAACACCGCGCTCGAAGCGATGGACCAGCTGTGGCTGCCGGTGCACAAGAGCTGGCGCCTCAACGAGCGCCACTACGGCGCGCTGCAGGGCCTCGACAAGGCCGAGACGACCGCCAAGCACGGCGAGGCGCAGGTCAAGGTCTGGCGCCGTTCCTACGACATCCCGCCGCCGCCGCTTGACGATCACGACGGCGGGCACCCGAAGTACGACCGCCGTTATCACACGCTCGACCAGGCCGCGCTGCCGGCGACCGAATCGCTGAAGACCACGCTCGACCGTGTGCTGCCGTACTGGCACGACGCGATCGCGCCGTCGCTGAAGGCGAACCAGACCGTGCTCGTCACGGCGCACGGCAACTCGCTGCGTGCGCTGTACAAGTACCTGAACCAGATCTCCGACAAGGACATCATCGACATCAACATCCCGACCGGCATTCCGCTGCTGTTCGAGCTGCGCGAAGACCTGACCGTGAAGTCGCACCGCTATCTGGGTGACGCCGAGGCGGCGAAGAAGGCCGCTGAAGCGGTGGCCAACCAGGCGAAGACGCGCAGCTGAGCTAAACGCTGCAAATGAAAACGCCCCGGATTCCGGGGCGTTTTTGTTGGTGGCGCTTTTCCTTCTCCCCGCTCGCGGGGAGAGGGGCAAGGTGAATCAAGAGGGCTAGAAGCTGTACCGCACTCCCAGAGACCCCGAGCGCCCCGGCGCCGGCACCAGATCCTTGATGAACGAGGTGTGGCGGCGGATGTCTTCGTCGAGCAGGTTGCTGCCGCGCGCGTAGATCTCGAGACGCTGGCCATAACCGGCGTCGCCGAACAGGCGCCATGACGCATCGGCGCTCAGCAGGCCGTAGCCATCGGTCGGCGTCTCCAGCGCGCTGATGCGGTTCTGTTCATCGACCTGCGTGTAGCGCAGGCTGCCGTTGCCGCGCTCGGTCTGCAGTTCCAGGCCGACGCCGAAGCGCCGCGGCGTGATGCGCGGCAGCCGCTCGCCGCCATCCAGCGACGCGCGCACCTCGTCGGCGAAGAGCTGCAGGCGCAGCTGGACCGGGCCCTCGGCGATCAGCGCGTAACCGGCTTCCAGCTCGTAGCCATGCAGCTGCGCGTCAGCCTGCCGATAGTCGAGCAGCAACATCTCGCCGTCGACTTCGAACGCACCGTCTTCGCCGACGCGATCGGCAAGGCCGTCGCTCGCGGCGCTGCCGCTGCCGTCCGCGCCGAGGCCTTCGTCGACTTCCGACAGATAGATGTAGTCGCTGACCTGGTTGTAGAACAGATTGGCGGCGAACGACCAGCGACCCTGGTGCAGGTCGAGACCGAGTTCGATGTTGCGGAAGCGCTCGATGCCGAGCTGTTGGTCGCCGCGCTCGAAGGTCGCCGTCGCCGCGTGCGGGCCGAAGGCGTACAGCTCCTCCTGCACCGGCGAGCGTTCCGCCTGTGTCAGATACAGCTTCAGGTGCGCGGCCTCGCTGAGGTTGAAGACCGCGCCGGCCGACAGCGACAGCGGCGTGAAGTCGCGCGCCTCCGCGCCGGTGGGGTCGGTCTGGGTGCGTTCGACGCGCGCACCGGCCTCAAGCCGGCCGAAGCCGAAGTCGCGTTCCTCGACGACGAACAGGCCGAGCGAGCGGCTGCGCACCGGCGGCACATAGGCCTCGTCGCCGAGCGCTTCGAAGTCGCGATCGTTGATCTGCAGCCCGACGGTGCCGCGCAGGCCGGCGAGCGGCGCATGCGTGGCTTCGGCACGCAGCTGTGCCTGCTCGTTGTTGAACACCGTGCCGACGACGCCGGGCGCTTCGAACTCGGTGTGCGTGTAGTCGGCATAACCGGCGCGCAGCTTCAGCGACTCGAAGCCGGCGAACGGCTGCATCAGCAGGATGCGCGTGTCGAAGCGGTTCTGTTCCAGATCGATGAAGCCGGTCGGCGCTTCGTGCTCCTCCTCTTCGGCGCCTTCTTCCTCGCCATGGTGGCCGTGCGCAAACGGCAGGCCGTACTGCGTGTCGAAGCGGCCGAACGAGAAGCCGTACACATTGCCGTCGTCGCCGATGTAGCTGTACGACAGCGCGCCGGTTGAACTCTCGACGGCGCTGTTCGGCAGCGTGCCGCGCGCGCCTTCGCCGTCGATATCCGCTGCGCCCGGAATGTCGTAATCGCCGGCGTCGCGCCACGCGTAGTCGGCATGCAGCTGATGGTTGCCGAAGCCGTAGTCGAACTCGCTGTGGGTCTGCACCGCGTCGCCGTTGCTGCCGTACTCGGCGCCGAGCGCGCCGTGCAGGCCGGGCGTGACCTCCTCGGGCATGCGCTCGTCGATGACATTGACCGCGCCACCGGACGCGCCGTTGCCGTACAGCAAGGTCGACGGTCCCTTGAGGATCTCGATCTGCTGCGCGTGCGACGGATCGATCGCGACGGCGTGGTCGGGGCTGAGGTCGGACGCGTCCATCGTCGACAGGCCGTTGTCGAGAATCTCGACACGTGGACCGGCGAGGCCGCGGATCACGGGCCGGCCGGCACCGGCGCCGAAGTCGGTCGTCGAGACGCCGGTCTGGTTCTCGAGCGTTTCGCCGAGCGTGGCGCGGCGCGCGCGGTTGAGCGCGTCGCCGTTGAGGACATCGACCGGCTGCGCCAGTTCGTCGGCGGTGCGGCCGAGCGGGCCGGCGGTGACGACGACGTCATCGAGCCGGGCCGGCTCATCCGATGCGGCGGCGGGCGCGGCGGTCTGCGCGAGAGCGAAGAAGGGAAAGGCCGCGGCGGCAAGCGCGACGGCGGACGGAGTCAGACGGGTAAAACGCGAACGCATGCGCGAATGCGCAGCGCCGAAGGCGACAGTGTTCATGGAAAATCCTGCAGGCAAGGGCACGCAAGGGCGTGCTGACAATCGGGTGGTTAGCTAGACCTGACCGGATTGCGCTGGAGGACCGCGGATGCGCGCCTGCGCGACGACCGCGGTCTGGACGACCGCGACGACGGCAACCAATGGCGCTTCGGATTTCGGTGCGAGGGGCAGCGCCGGCGCCTTGCCGACGAGCGCGCCGCTGCCGATGCCGGCAGCATGGACGCAGATTTCGCAGGCCTGCTCGAGTTCGAGCGCAGGGTGCGAATGCGTATGCGCGACGGCCAGCCACTGCCCGACCAGCAAGGTCAGGATCAGCAGCCACTGTCGGCTTGGCTTGATACGCATGGGCTGCATTGTAGCCGCGATGCGACGCGCGGTGCTTTACAGGTCGTCAGCCCGCGCGCGCCGGCGGTCTATCCCGGCTGCAGGGGCTCCGGTGCTTTCGGTGCGGTCTGCTGCGAGCAGAACGCCGTGAAATTTTCCGAGCTCAGCGCAAACCCGTAGCGCTGGGCCAGCTCCCAGGGACGTTCGCAAGCCGCGGTGCTTTGGCACCAGGCATAGCCGGCCGAAGCAATGCAGCCATGCGCATCGCGATCGCCGCCGACGATCGGTGCCTGCGGGGCGCCATCGCCGGTGCCGGCCGACGGCGGGGCGCTGCACGCACTCAGACCGGCGAGTGCAACGATGAGCAGCAGTCTTTGCATGTTGATCTCCGGAAATGCGATACGCCTGCAGCGGACGGCGTCAGGGGTTTCGTGGACTCTCGACGCGCAGCTTTCCGCTGGGCCGGTCGTGGGTGTCGATGAGGTCCTGCGTCAGCAGCCACTGGCGCGCGTCTTCTGCGTCCTGCTCGAACCAGGCCCGCGCGCTGCCGAGCACGAAGTTGTAGCCCCAAGCGTCCATATCGGCAAACAGTTGCGCGCGCGAATAGCCCGGCAACCGATCGGCGAGCAGCCCTTGCAGATAGCAGACGCCGGTTTCTTCGAGATCGTCGCCGCCGGCGTTGGTATGCACGTCGTCGCGGCGCTGCGGCTCCATGCAGATGTAGTGGCAGGCTTCATGCAGTGCCGAGTGGACCGGTGTATCGCCGCGCACGTAGAGCAGATCGCCGATCAGGCCCGCCTCGCTGTCGCCCCAGTAGCTGCCGGGGATGGTCTCGCCATCCGCCACCGATTCGATGCGCAAGCCGTACGGCTGCAGCAGTGCGCGCAGCGGCGCAGCCCCGAGGCTGGCAACGCAGGGCATGGCGGCTGCAGGCGCTTCAGAGGTGGATTTCCTAGTGGCTTCCATAAGGCGTAAAGATACAGTCAGAGATGCTGGCGCGCGTCGACCAGCCCATAAAAACAAGTTTCGAGGAGAGGTACCGTGATCGTCCAGCGCCGTTTTCGCGGCTTGCCGCGCATTGCCGTAGCGTCCCTGCTTTCCGTCTCCTTACTGATGCTCGCCGCCTGCGGCAGCAGCGATCCGGTGACCGGCGGTGGTGGCGGCACACCGACCACGCCGCCGGTCGTCACGCCGGGCGAGCCGGTGGCCAACATCTTCATGACGATCGTGCCGCCGGGGGCGAACGGCAACTCCGCTGGCGGCGTGGGGACGCCGGTGCCCGGCGTGCCGACGCTGAGCTTCCCGCCGAACTTCCGCGATCAGCTCGACATGTACGGCAATCTTGCCTACGCGAAAGTCGGGCTCAAGGGCGAGACCTGCACGCCGCCGCGCAGCATCGACGAACACGCGCAGTCTTCCGATCAGGCCTGCAACTACTTCAAGCCGGCGGACATCCGCATCAGCGACGCCGATGCGGTCTCGTCGCGCGAGCTGACGGCACCGAACGGCAAGAAGGTCGTTGTCCGTCGCGACGGCTGGGGAATCCCGTACATCGAGGGCGAGGATCGCTCGTCCACGCAATATGGCGTCGGCTTCGCCGCCGCGCAGGATCGCCTGTGGCTGTTCGACGTGCTGCGCCGCGCCGGCCGCGGCCAGGCTTCGGAATTCCTCGGCCCCGCCTCGACGACCTACGATCTCGACCTGCAGTTCGGTTCCGCCGGCGGCTACAGCGAAGCGGAGCTGACGGCGATGGTCGAGGCCGCAGTCGCGAAGATCGGCAGCCTCGGCACCGTGTTCCTCGACGACACCAACAACTTCGTCGCCGGCATGAACGCCTACATCGCCTACCTGCAGACGCCGCAAGGCCTGCTGGAGATTCCGCCGGAGTACGCGACGCTCGCACTGCAGGTGCCGCCGGTGTTTCCGCCGCGGCCGTTCACGCTCAACGACATCGTCGCCAACGCGGTCCTGATCCAGGCTCAGTTCGGGCGTGGCGGCGGCAGCGAGGCGAGCAATCTCGAACTGCTGCAAAAACTCGACGCCAGCTTCACCGCGGGCGCGACGACGATCCCCAAGGCAGCGTGCGATCTGTGGCGCGACTTGCGGCATGCCAATGCGCCGGACACGCCGTACACGACGCAGACCGAATTCAAGACGCAGTCTCCGCCGAGCGTCGACGAAAGCTGCCCGCAGACATTGCCGGCCGGCGCGGCAATCTGGGATGTCGGCAGCCTGCGTGGTCGCGAGTTCATCAACCATGGCGGCGCCGGACTCGGCCTGCCGCTGATCGGTCCGCTGCCCGGCGGCCTGTTCGACACCGTCGGCATCGGCATCGGGCCGTTCGCACCGGCACCCGGGCAGAAGCAGCGCCACTGGAATGCCAGCGTCGACGCGCGTCTGCAGACGCAGACCGTGTTGCCGCCGCTGCGCGCCGCTGCCGGCGAAGGCACCAAGCTCGTCGCGTCGGCGGATCCGACCGTGGCGATGAAGGATGCGATGAACACGCTCGGCCTGCCGAAGACCTCGTCGAACTGGATCGGTGTCAATGCGGACCAGACCGAATCCGGACATCCGATCATCGTCGCCGGTCCGCAGACCAGCTATTTCAATCCGCAGCTGCTGTGGGAGTTCGCGGTGTTCTCCAACGGCGGTACGCCGCTCGATCTCGCCGCACGCGGCATCAGCACCGTGAACCTGCCGTATGTCGTCATCGGCCATGGCCTCGACTTCGGCTGGAGCGCGACCTCGGCGAGCTCCGATCTGATCGACACGCGGGTGTCGACGATGTGCAACACCGATGGCTCCGCCGCCTCGCGAGACGACAACGACGGCGACGGCTTCCCGGATGCCGACGGCTATCTGTACAAGGGCCGCTGCGTGCATTTCTACAAGCGCCTCGACGAATGGATTGCGACGCCGACGCTGGCGAGCATCGCGCTCGGCGGACCGCCGACGCCGGAGAACGTCAAGCGTTTCATCCTGCGCACGCACTATGGTCCGGTCACCGCCACGGCGACGGTCAACGGTGCGCCGGTGGCGATCTCCGAACAGCGCAGCACGTTCGCCGGCGACGTCGACACCACCGCGCCGTTCGCGTTGCTGACGACGCAGGGCATGCAGGTCAACGAGCGCAAGTTCAAGGAGCTGTTCAACAGCATGACCAGCACCTTCAACTGGATCTACAGCGATCACCGCGATCTCGCCTTCATCCAGTCCGGACTCTATCCGCAGCGTCACCCGCAACAGCATCCGGAGCTGCCGGTCTGGGGCGACGGCAACTACGAATGGGTGGCCGACCAGAATCTGCCGGCGAATTTCTTCGATCTGTACGGCGGCGACGGCAACGACGGCGCGGCTGCGTTCCCGAGTCGCGCAAGGCCGGTCGCGCAGGGCGATCCGCTCGGCGGCTATTTCGAGTGGCCGGGTTATCTGCCGCTGGCCGCCCACGTGCAGGACACGAATCCGCCGCAGGGCTATCTCGCCAACTGGAACAACTCGGCGGCGCCGGGCTGGTGGGCGGCGGATGCCAACGGCACCTTCGGGCCGACCCATCGCATGGCGATGCTGCGCGACCGTCTCACCGCGTTCAAGGCCAGCGGCCGCAAGCACAATATCGCGACGATGATCGAAGCCATGGGCGACGCCGCCTATACCGATCTGCGCGGCCAGGATCTGCTGCCGCGCCTGCTGAGCCTGATGCGCGAAGGCGAGCTGACTGCGGATCAGCAAGCCGTCGCGACGCTGATGCAGGCCTGGATCGATCGCGGTTCTCACGAGTGGATCGACAACAGCGCCGGGCTCGGCAGCATGCGTCGCGACCGCGATGCCGATGGCGCCTACGACCAGCGCGCGCAGGTCGTCCTGATGGACGCCTGGTATCCGCATCTGATCGACGCGCTGATGCCGCAGCTGGTTGCCGTGCAGGCCGCCGGCGCTTCCGCGCTGACCGGCCGTTACGACGCGCCGCGTTCGCAGGGCTCGGCCTTCCAGGAAGGCTGGTTCCAGCACATGATCCGCGCGATCGACACGGTGCAGAACAAGGCCGGCGTCGTGCCTTACCGCGTGCTCAGGTGCGCCGACGGCACGCGCGGCGGCTGCCGCGATGGCGTGCTTGCCGCGCTCGATCTGGCGCTCGCCGATCTCGGCGGCCTCGGCAATCAGGCGGCCTGGGACGGTACGCAGCTGCGCTACGCGAAGAGCGAGGACTGCGGCATCGTCGAGGATTGCGACGCGGTCGAGCACACGTCCTTCAGCTTCATCCCCGTGCCGCCGATCCACTGGACCAACCGGCCGACCTTCCAGCAGGCAACGCAGGTCGGTCAGGACCGCAACGGTCACTGAGCTATAGACTCCCTCTCCCCGCAGGCGGGGAGAGGGAGTCATGACTCCTTCACGCTCGCGTCACGGATCAGTCACAAGCGCTGATTACGGTTGCGCCTTTAAGCCGGCACCACGCCGGCTTCCGGGGGCAACATGAAGAAGATCATTTGGGCGATGGGCGCCGTCCTGTCGGGATTCGCTGCGGCCGTCAGTGCGGCGGATGAGCCGGCTCGGCTGGCTGACATCACGGTCACGGACAGCGCGGACTATTTCCGCTTCCGCAGCGACAGCGTTTCGCCGCGGCTGATCTACGACGCCAACTACTTCTCGCGCTTCGAGCCGCTGTCGGTCGGCGACATGCTCAAGCAGGTGCCGGGCGTGGCCTTCACCAGCGACGTCGGCGAGTACGACGCGCCGAAGCTGCGCGGCATCGGCACGCAGTACACGCAGATCATGATCAACGGCCAGCGCGTTGCCGGCGCCGAGTCCGATCGCGGTGTCTTCGTCGACCGCATTCCGGCCGAGATCGTCGAGCGCATCGAGATCATCCGCTCGCCGACCGCCGAGCTCGACTCTCAGGGCGTCGGCGGCACGATCAACATCGTGCTCAAGGATGGCGCCACGCTGCGTGGCGGCCAGTATCGCGCCGGCCTGTTCCGCAGCGGCGACGACACGCTGCGCGGCAGCGGCTATCTCAGCTACGGCGGGCAGAACGGCGGCTTCAGCTATCTGGCCTCCTTGAACTACCAGGGCCGCTACAACGCCAAGGACAAGCGCTCGCAGCTGTTCAATCCGGATGGCGAGCTGATCGAGTTTGCGCAAGAAGACGATGTTCGCGACTCCAAGGACCTGGCCGGCAACCTGAGCCTGTCCTGGCTGCTCGGCAACGGCGCGACGCTGTCGCTCGACGGCTACACGGTCGGCACCGACCGCGATGAGGATCAGCTGTCGCCGGTCTTCGAGGTCGAGGACGGCGAGGCGGAGCTCGATGCGATCGAGTACGAACATGAGCGCATCGACGAGAAGACCTGGGGCACGGCGCTGCGCTATCAGGACAGCGTCTTCGGCGACGGCACGCTCAGCCTGGTGCTCGACTACAACAAGCTGGACCTGGACATCGACAACGTCGCCGGCGAAGTCGAGGACGATGCCGAGCTGGCGCTGGAGACCGAGACCATCGACACCAGCGACGAGGAAGTGCGCTTCTCGCCGTCGCTGACGCTGCCGTTCGGCGCGCACAAGCTCGGCTTCGGTCTGCAGCTCGGCAAGAAGGATCGCGACAGCGCGACGATCGCCGCCGAACTCGACGAGGACAGCGGCGAGTTCGAGGACAACAGCGAGATCGACGGCGTCTACGCCATCGAGGAGACGCGCTACGACGCCTGGGTCCAGGACAGCTGGACGATCAACGAGCGGCATGCGATCGACATCGGCGTCCGCATCGAGAACACCGAGCTCGAGCAGCAGGGCTTCGACACCGACGGCAATGCCCGCGATGCCGACGACCGCCAGACCGAAGTGAATCCGAACCTGCACTACCGCTGGCTGCTGTCGCCCAACAACCAGATCCGTGCCAGCGTCGCCCGTACGCTGCGCCGGCCGGACTTCAATTCCCTGGTGCCGTTCCTGGCCGAGGACGACGACGAGTTCTTCATCGGCAATCCGGAACTCAAGGCGGAAAGTTCGATCGGCTACGATCTCGGCATCGAGCATCGCTTTGCCAAGCAGGCCGGTATCCTCGGCGCGAACTTCTTCTATCGCGACGTCAGCGACCTGATCGAGATCGTCGAGATCGAGGACGACGTCGAGTCGCCGGACAATACCGGCGACGGCAAGGTCTACGGCATCGAGCTCGATGCCAGCTTCCCGTTGCAGTTCGTCGGCCTGCCTAACTTCAACGTCTACGGCAACTACAGCTACCAGAAGTCCGAGGTCGCCGATCCGACGACGGGCATCAAGCGCCGCTTCCAGCTGCAGCCGATCTACGTGTTCAATCTCGGCTTCAACCATCGCGTCGCGACGAAGATCACCTACGGCGCCAGCTTCCAGCAGCAAGGCCGCGGTCTGGAATTCGCCGCCGACGAGATCGGCTCGGTCCGCTATGACGGCAATCTCGAAGCCTTCATCGAGTACGCGTTCAACGACGCGCTGGCGATCAAGCTCAACGGCAACAACCTGCTGGATGCGCACAAGGACGAAGTCTTCAACATCTTCGAGGACGATCTGCCGGATGGCGCGCTGGAAGAGTTCGAGCGCGAGACCGAGAGCGTCGGGCGGGTGTTCATCGTCACGCTGCGTGGGCGCTTCTGATACAAATCCAGGCTGTCGAACCGATCTGTAACGAGGTGCCGTGATCATGCGAGTCAACAACGCGACATTGGGTGCCGTCGTCCTCGGCCTGACGCTGAGTGCCTGCGCACCGCTGCGCGGTCCGATGTCGGATGGGCTGGCACCGGCAGTCATCGCCGAGATCGCCGCCGATCGTCAACTCGGCGCGACGGCGCTGCTGGTCGACGCCAAGGACAGCAGTCGCAACCGCGTCGTCGTCGCCGACGACGACAGCGGCCTGGTCTTTTACGACGCCAGTGGCCGCCGCACGGCGCGCCACGCGATCGGGGCGGTGGAATCTCTCGATCTGCGCGGCGGCTTTGAGGTCGGCACCCGCAACGTCGCCTTGCTGGCCACGGCCGACGAGAAAGGCCGGCGCCTGCGTTTCTTCGCCGTCGACGGCGATCGTCTCGACGCGCTCGGCGAACTCAAGCTGGACAAGGAACCGAGCCTCGTCTGCCTGCAGCGCAGCGCGTCTGGCGCAGCCTGGTTCGCGTTCGCCGTTGATGGCGACGGTGGCGTCAGCCAGTGGCAGCTGTATGCGAAGGCCGGCAAGATCGTTACGCGACCGGTGCGCAGCTTCGCGGTCGGCGCCGAGGTCGAGGCCTGCGTCGCGGACGATCTTGCGGCCGCGCTGTACCTGATCGAATCCGATACCGCGATCTGGCGCTACCGTAGCGATCCGGAAGCGGAGATCGCCCGCGTGCCGGTGGCCGTGCGCGGACCGGTCGGGCCGCTGGAGTCGCCGCAGTCACTCGCCGTGGCCGGTGAGGCAATGCTGGTCGTCGATCGCGACGCGGGCGTGCTGCGCGTCCTCGATCGTCAGGCGCCGCATGCGCAGCGCGCGACGCTGCCCTTCGCGGACCTGGGCATTGCCGAGGCCGGCGCTGTCGCGGCAACCGCGCAGTCGTTCGCGCCAACGCTGCCGTCCGGCGTGTTCGCCGCGATCGACGAGCGTGTCGTCGAAGGCGGCTCGGCGCTCAAGATCTACGACCTGCACACGCTGTTCGCCGCGGCGGACCTCAAGCCCGCGGCAGCGGCGGCGACGGCTGCGGCGGTTCCCGGTGTCATGCCGAGTGCCGAAACCAGGCCGATGGCGAACGACGGCGACGCAGCCGACGATCCGGCGATCTGGCGCCATCCGACGGACCCGTCGCGCAGCCGCATCATCGGCACCAACAAGCAGTACGGCCTGCTGGTGTACTCGCTGCAGGGCAAGCTGCTGCAGTCGATTCCGGCAGGGCGCATCAACAACGTCGACCTGCGCGACGGCTTCAAGCTCGGCGGCAAGACGGTTGCGATTCTTGCCGGCAGCAACCGCAGCACCGACAGCGTGTCGCTCTATGCGATCGATGCCGGCGGCACGCTGCGCGATGTCGCCGACGGCGTGCAGGCCAGCGGCCTCGCCGATCCCTACGGCCTGTGTCTGTACCGCAGTGCCGACGCGCGCACCTATGTGTTCGTCAACGACAGCGACGGCCGCTACCGGCAGGGCGAGTTGCTGGCGACGACCAAGGGCCGCGTGCGCATCGAATGGCGCCGTGAATTCCGCTTCGACTCGCAGCCCGAAGGCTGCGTTGCCGACGACGAGACCGGCGTGCTCTACGCCGGCGAAGAGGATGTCGGCCTGTGGCGCATGAGCGCCGCAGCGGACGCCCCGGCCGAGAAGACCCTCATCGACCACACCGGCGACGGCGGCCATCTGGTCGACGACGTCGAAGGCATCGCGCTGTGGCACGGCACGAACGGCCAGGGTTGGCTCGTCGTCTCCAGCCAGGGCGAGGACGCCTATGCGGTCTATGAGCGCGGCGGCACGAATCGCTACGTCGGCAAGTTCCGCATCGTCGCCGATCCGGTTTCCGGCATCGACGGCGCCAGCGAGACCGACGGCCTGGAAGTCAGCAGCGCCAGCTTCGGCGGCGCCTACTCGCAGGGCCTGCTCGTCGTCCAGGACGGCCGCAATGTCTCGCCGGCCGAACCGCAGAACTTCAAGCTCGTGCCCTGGGCGCGGGTCGCCGAGGCGCTCGGGCTGCGCTGACGCTCGCGGTCAGTCCCTGTCCGGCGCGCCGAGCGGGAACCACGCGCGGTACGGCCGTCCGCCGTCGACGGCGCGGGCGAACGAGGGGCGCGCCAGCAAGCGCTGCCGGTAGCGGCGCAGATGGGCGAACTCCTCGGCAATCGGGTGCGTCCAATCGGCATAGAACAGCGACGGCGCCGCCGCGCAATCGGCCAGCGTGAACGTATCGCCGCTGGCCCACTCGCGGTCCTTCATGCGCTCGTCGAGCCAGCGGTATGCGGTGTCGAGCATCCGGCGCGCCTCTTCGACACCGTAGGGATCGCGGTGCTCTTCCGGGCGCAGGCTGTCGAAGACGAACTTCTGCTGCGGCGTCATCACGTAGTTGTCGAAGAAGCGGTCCATGAACCGCACGTCGACGGCCGCCGCCGGGTCGGCGGGAATCAGCTGCACCGGGCCGGGGTGGTGCACGGCCAGATGTTCGATGATGATCGTCGCCTCGCGGATCGTCCGGCCGCGGTCGAGCAGCAGCGGCATCTTGCGGATCGGCCACAGCGCCGTGAACTCGGCGTCCGTCTGCGGATCGTCCGGGCCGAGCATGCGCAGCTTGAACGGGATGTCGTTCTCGTAGAAGGCGATGAACACCTTCTGGCAGTACGACGAGAACGGATGGGCGAAGAGCTGCAGTTCGGCGGACATGTGAATTCCTTGGTGTGTTGGCAGGCCTGTCCCTGGTCGAACGGGAGATCCGCCTTTCGACAGTTCTATTCGAAGATCTGTCCGTTGCGGCGGATCCAGCCGCCCGGATGCTTGCCGCGAGGGTCGTGGTGGGTCCAGTGGACGACGCCGCCCTGCGGATTCCACACGTACTCGCCGGCGAAGCTGATCGGGTCGCCGGCCTGCAGCGGCGCGACGCGCGGCGCGAGGTCGATGTTGTGGGCGATCAGCACGGTCTGGCCATCGCTCAGACGCACGATGAAGCGCTGATGGCGGCTGCCTTTCTCGTCGTCCGACAGGATCTTGGCGACGATGCCCTGGCCCTCGATCTGCACATCTTCGGCGCGGGCGTCGATTGCATTGCGCAGCGCGGCATCGTCGAGCGCAGGCGCCGCGGCCGCCGGCGACTCAGCGGGCGCGGGCGCGCCGATCTGCAGATTCTGTCCTTCGAACAGATACAGCAGGCCGGCAATGACCAGCACGATCACGGCGCTCAAAGGTTTTTTCATGGTTGCTCGTTCGTCGGTGTGTGGCGCGGCAGCGGGCACCACTCGGTCAGTCCACCGCTGCCGTAAGGCCGGGTGAACACTTCGAGCAGATGCTGATCGGGGTCTTCGAAGTAAACGCCGCGCCCGCCGTCGACATGGTTGATCTCGCCGGCGCGGACCTTGCCGGGCAGCGCCCAGTACGGCAGTACTCGTTCGCTGATGCGCGCGAAGATCGCATCGAATTCGGCTTCGCTGACCAGAAAGGCGTAGTGCTGCGAAGTGATCGTGTCCGGCTGGTCGAAGAAGTCCACCGACACGCCGTTGCTCAACTCGACGATCAGCATCGGGCCAAACGGCCTGGCAGGCGGCAGGCCGAGCAACCCGGTCAGGAACGCCGCGGAGCGCTGCTTGTCGCGGCACCAGACGATCGTATGGTTCAGCTCGACGCTCATGCGCTCAGCTCATTCCGGCGCCGACGGTCGCGCGGACCGGAATGCCGGCGGGATCGAAATCCTCAAGGCAGAACACGTTGATGCCAAGGTAGTCCGGCGTGACGCGCTTGCGATGAAACGGATAGATCCCGCAGGTCTTGCAGAAATAATGCCGCGCAGTCTGCGTATGGAAGCGATATTCCGTCAGCGCATCGATGCCGGACAGCAGACGGAACGACGATTCATGCACCTTGACCATCAAGGCGTTCTTGCGCCGGCAGATCGAGCAGTCGCAGGTCGTCAGTTCCGGGAAATCGGTCGCGATCTCGAAACGCACGGCGCCGCAGTGGCAGCTGCCGGTGTAACTGCGCATGGCTCGTGTGCCCATTTCCCGTGTTCCGGCTCCCGCGATGCAGCGGACGGTAGATCGGTGCAGGAGCCGCGGTCAAATGGCTGCGCGGGAATCTCAGCGCCTGCGGCCGGAGCTCAACCAGATCCAAAATCCACTCAGCGCGAGGCCCAGCAAGGCCAGCGCGAAGGCATCGACGATCCAGCGGCCCTGCGTGCCGAGCAGCCGGCCGCTGTGCAGATCGAGCAGCACGCGCTCCCAGTTGAGCTCGGCGCTGCGCGCGTGCGCGGCGATCTTGCCGGCCAAAGCCGGCGGCAGTGTCTGCGCGGCGGCAGGGGCCATGGCGACGGCGTTGGTCGCGGTCCACTGCAGCGTATCGGCGTTGCCCAGATAAAGGCCGGTCGTGGTCTGCAGCAGCAGCTGATCGCCCAGCAGGCCGATGCCGCGGATGCTGCCGGGCAGCGACGCTCGCTCGATGCGCTCGATCGGCGCACCGTCGGCATCGAGCAGGAACAACACCTCATGGCCGGCGACGAAGATAAGCGCGCCTGAGACGACTGCTCCGCCGAGCTGATCGATGACGCCCACCGCGCGGTCATCGAAGTACAGCTGCCCGGCGGCGGTGCTGATCCAGTGCGCGTCGACCGGATAGCCGAGCGTTGGCGCGTCGATCTCGATGCCGTAGCGGTCGAGGATCCAGCGGTTCTCGACCGGCTGACGATCGAGGCCCAGGTCGCTGGCGTGATTGAGCACGATGCCGCTGATCGTCAGCAGCACGACGACGATGGCGGAACCTGCGCCGATCCAGCGATGCCAGTTGCGCAGCTGTTTCACGGCGTAGTGCCGCTGTGTTGGTCCAGCAGCAGGGCAAGGCGTGCCAGCCGGCTCACCGCCTGCACCGAGAGCGTCGCGCCGGAGATGCTGTCGATGCCGCGATCGAGCTGCAGCGCCGGGCTCAGCTGCGCACCGATGAACTGGCGCGTGAAGAACGTGTTGCGCACTTCCCAGCCGCGGGTCTCGCGATAGGTGAGGATGTTCAAGGCGCCGACCTGGCCGGCATCGATGCCGATGCCGACGGTGATCGGCCGTTCCTTGCCGATTTCCTCAAGGATCCAGGCACTGCGCCGGCCGGCTTTCCAGTAGCGCAACCGCGCAGTCGCCGGCGCGTGGCCGAGGACTTCGGTGGCCTGTTCGCGCAAGCGGCCGGTCAGCCAGAACAGTCGCGACTCGGGAACCTGCGCGCCGAACCAGGTCGCCAGGAAATCCTCCTGGCTCTGGTACTGCGTCTCGACGGCGTCATTCGCAGACGCGCACGGCACGCCGCCGATCGCGCCGACGACCAGCAGGCCGGCGAGCAGCAGCGGTCTAGAACTGATAGCCAAGTCCGAGATCGAAGCCATCGAACTTGCGCCCGCTTTCGGACGACAGGTCGAAGTCGCGCGCGCGATAGTCCGCCTTCAGCACCACCTGTGGATGCGGATAGAAGTTCACGCCGCCTTCCCACTGCGTGAAGCGGTCCTGCAGACGCGCCCCTTCGACATCTTCGTAGCGCGCATAGAAGCCGAGATCCGGCAGCAGGCGATAGCTCGGTTCGACATACCAGCC
Organism: Fontimonas sp. FW305-C-3; assembly: GCF_058783185.1. NCBI lineage: Bacteria > Pseudomonadati > Pseudomonadota > Gammaproteobacteria > Nevskiales > Nevskiaceae > Fontimonas > Fontimonas sp. FW305-C-3. The sequence continues at coordinate 1,071,227 of NZ_JBYSYK010000001.1, forward strand.
GTTCTGGCGATCGGCGTCCGCCGCTTCGATCGCTTCGCCCGACAGCGACCAGCCGCCGTACAGCGCGCGCAGGCCGAATCCGCCGCTCGACCACACGGCATGCGCGGTATAGAAGACCGCGCTGTCGATGCCATCGTCGGCGGCCTGGCTGGCGTCGCTCTGGTATTGCAGACTGCCGGCAAGCTCGAGGCCGGCGATGCCGGTGTAGCGCAGGCGCGTCGTGTAGGCGAGATCGGAGGCGTCGGCATTCGAGGTCTTCTGGCGACCCGCGCGGACCGCAAAGGCGTTGCCGCCGAGCGTCGGAATCTTCAGACCTTCGTGCGCCATGATGTCCCACTGCAGACCCTGGCCGAATCGCGCGGTCAACCCGATGCCGCCGGCCCACCAGGTTGCCGGGATGACGATCGTCTCGACATCGTTGCGGACGACGCCATAGAACGTCGGCGGTTCGTGGGTTTCGTTGATGATGCCGACCGGCAGCAGCATCAGACCGGCGCTCGCCGTGTAACGATCGTTCAGATCGAACTGCAGGTAAGCCTGTTCAAGCTCGACTTCGCCGCCGGCGCCGTCGGCGGCGATGACGTGCTCGACTTCGAGTTCGGATGCGAAGCGGATGCGCTTGGAAAAATCGAAACCGGTGAACAGCACGAAGCGCGCGAAGTCGAGTTCCTCGACATCGAACGAAGGATCGTCCGCGGTCAGGTTGTTGTAGTACATCTCGCCATAGCCGCCGAAGTGCACGGCCGGCGCCTTCGCCGGCGCGGCTTCGGCAACGTCCGCCAAGGCTTCGATCTGCGCCTGTTGCGCTTCCACCTTCTTGCTCAGCGCATCGACGCCGGCATTTGCGGGCGGTGCGGCGCCGCGCGCGTCGAGTTGCGCCTTGAGCGCCTGCACTTCCGCCTGCAGCGACTGGATGATCTGGTACAGCTCGGCGTTGCTCGGTGCCGCAGGCGCGCCCGCGGTCTGCGCCTGCACGCACAGCGGCAATGCCAGGGCCAGACCGACGGCAAGCCGACTCGATACGGAACTCATGACGATCATCTCCAGCGAACTCGAAAACGACAGGCCGCCGTGCGGCGGACCCACGGAAAAATCAGTACGGCCATCAGCTCGACATGCCGCTGCTCTCGGCATGGTTGTCCCAGGCCAGGCCCGGATAGCTGGGTGGCACGGTCTTCAGCGCCCGGCCCGGCTGCCAGGCGGCGAGCAGGCCCAGGCCGCTGGTCAGCACGAAACCATCGCGCGACGGCGCGATGCCGGCGACATCGCCGAGCGCATGTTGTTCAAGCGCCTTGCGTTGATCCGCGTCCCAGATGCCGAAGCAGTTGCCGCGCGGACTGCTGGCCGCCAGATAACGGCCGCTGCTGTCCGCCTGCACACTGGCGACGTACTGACTGAACGACGGCCAACCCTGCGGTGGCGCCGGCAGGGCTTCGAAGCCGGCGCCGGCAGCGGCGATCGCAACCAGCGGAACGAGGTCCGCCGCCGGCCCTTCGTATTGCAGGCCGGCGGCAATGCGTCCGCCGGGCAGGCGCGCGAGATGGCGGATGCTGAGCTGATGCTGCGGCAGGGTTTCGATGCGGGTCGCCGCGCCGGTCCGCAGATCGAGATAGGCGAGATTGGGTGCCATGCGGTCGACATTGAGCTTGCTGCGCTCGTCGTCCGCGGCGGTCAGCAGACCGCCGTTGGCAACGACCAGCGTGTTGCCGTCGCCGAGGTGCAGGCATTGGTGCGGATCGAGTCCATGACTGGAAAATTCGCCGCTGCGTGTGCCGCTGGCAAGGTCCCAGATGCCGATGCAGCCGCGTGCCGGCGCATAGGCGGTTTCCGTCGTGTAGAGGCGCGAGCCGTCGTCGCTGAAAACGGCGTGGCCGTTGAAATGGCTCGCGGCAGGAATCCGCAATTCGCGATGCAGTCGGCCGTCGTCGAGCGACAGCAGCCACACATGATGGCCGGGGCGGCGCGCGACAAATGCCACCTGGCGTGTCGCTGCGTGCACGACCATGTCGTGTGCGCGCTCCGGCACCGCGCGCTGCCAGCGGATCCGGCCGCTGCCATCGAAGGCGCACAGCATGTGCCGGCCGACGGCGTCGCGGAACGACGAAAGCAATAACGTATCGCCGCCGCGGCTGCCGCAGCCCAGCAGCGGCAGCAGCCCGGTGGCGCCGAGCCCGATCAGAACCGCGCGGCGTCGGACGTCAATCGCCATCGGTAGCGTTGAAGCCCGGCGTCACGCCGACCGCGCCGCCCAGCTGCGCGAGCTGATCGCGCAGCAGCCGGCACGGCCCGTCGTAGACGCTGTACAGCTGCTCGCGGCCTTCGCTGTCGCTGACTGCGGCGCCGAAATCCAGATCGACCCGGTCGAGTCCGTCGACCGTCTGGCGCAGCAAGGCGAGCACATCGTCGGCATAGGTGCCGGCGCCGCGCGTGCGGATCTGCGAGGCCAGGCCCGGTTCTTCATCGACGCCCTGCAGCGTCGCGGTCATCGTCTCCAGACCGGCGCGCATGCCGGCGAGCGATGCCTGCGCGTACGGTGACGCGGCCAGTGCCGGTTTGGCGCTGTTGCCGCTGCTCACGCCCAGCGGCGCGCCGAGTTCGTCGTCGCGGAAAGCGACGATCTGGCGCGTCATCGTCTCGACCAGCGAGGTCAGGCCGGTGGCGCCGGACTTCGCGAGCTGGTTTTCGACATACGGCGGCCAGGCGTTGGCCTGGGCCTGCAGCTGGGTCTGCAGGTAGCGCGAGATCGCGACCAGCGCGGCGCAATCGTTGTCGGCGGCGGGCTTGCTGGAGAACAGCAGATATTCGAGCGCCGGGAATCCCTGCGCGGGCGCGGGCGACGAGGCGACCGTGTCCGGCGTCGGCGCGGTGGCTTGCTGGCGCAGGGTGTCGACGCGTGCCTCGACCAGATTGCGCGGATCGGGAAAGAACTCGATGCGTTGACGCACTTCGTCGCTGAGCGGACCGAACACGAACAGCGAGCTGCGCTTCCAGCTCAGCCAGGCCTGCCGCCAGGCGGTCTGCACGTCGCTCAGCGATGCGCTCGACGGGCTCGCGCAATAGCCGCTGGCGAGATCGGCCAGAGTCGTCGCGTTCGCCGCGCTGGCGGCGAAGTTCGGCACGATCAGGCTGCGGCCGAGTGCCGCATTGATGTCGTTCGCCGAACTCGGTGTCTGGTGATCGCAGCCGCCGATCAGCAGCACGGCGGCCAGCAGCGGTATCGAGCGGCGCATCAGAGGGACTCCAGGAACTTGAGCAGCTGGGCGCGCTCGGTCTCGTTCATCGCGGCGACGGCATCGCGAGCGCTCTGCGCTTCGCCGCCATGCCAGAGAATCGCTTCGAGCAGCGTGCGCGCGCGGCCGTCGTGCAGGAAACCGATCGGCTGATCGCCGGCGACGACCTGCGTCAGGCCGATGCCCCACAGCGGCGGCGTGCGCCATTCATTGCCGCTGGCGAGAAATTCGCTGACGCCGTCGGCGAGATCGTCGCCCATGTCGTGCAGCAGCAGATCGCTGTAGGGGAAGATGTCCTGATTCGACAGCTGCGGTCGCGCTTCGATCTCGCCGGTGCGCGTATGCGGCACATGGCAGGCGGCGCAGCCGGCCGACGTGAAACGCTGTTCGCCGGCGCGGACGTCGGCGTCATCGAGATTGCGCCGGCCGGGCACCGCGAGATGTTGCGAGTAGAACTCGACAAGGCCGAGGACTTCGTCGTCCAGCTCTGGCTCTCCGCCGGAAACCTGTTCGCTGCACGCGGTCTGTGCCGCAGTGCAGGGCTGATCCGGCAGCAGCCGGCTGGTGATGCCGATATCGCCGTTGAACGCGGCGACGATCTGCACGCGCACGCTCGGCGTCAGGGCTTTCCAGCCGAAGCGGCCGAGCACCGCGGTTGTGTTGCTGGCGGGATCGAACACGCGATTGGCCTTGCCGGAAATGCCGTCGCGGTTGCGATCGTCGATGTCCTCGCGGGCGAGGATGGTCGCGTCCGGAATCGATTCCAGCAGCCCGAGGCCGATCATCGGCTGGGCGATGCGTGCCGACAGCGCGGTGTCTTGCTGCAAGGCGCCGTAGCCCAGCTCGCTGAGCTGCAAGGCCGGGCGCCGCAGCTCGACGCCGGTGCCGTCGTCGAGCGTGACGGTTTCGAGGCTCCACTGGATGCGGACCTTGGCTTCGCGCGGAACGCCGGGGTTGGAGCGGTCCTGGATCTGCCCGCCGTAGCTGGGCTCCGCGATGTTGGCCGCGAGGCCGTTCTGCAGCAGCGCAAGCTGCGCCGGACTGGTTGCCGGCACGGCAAGCCGCACGAGCAGGGAATCGGCATTGTCGTCGGCCGTCTGCGGCGCATGGCCGCGACCGTCGCGGATATGGCAGGCCTGGCAGCTGCTGACGTTGAAGATGGGGCCCAGACCGTCGCGCAGATCCGTCGAAGACGGCGCGATCACCCAGGGATTGCGGAAGAAACTGTTGCCGGCCTGGAAGTCGGCGCGTTCGGAGCCCGACAGATTCGCCGCCGGCAGGGAGAAGGCGTCGGAGCTGCTCAGGAAGACGGTCGTGTCGCCGCCGGAGCGCGACGGGTCCAGCGGTTCACCGCCCGATCCGCCGCCGCAAGCCGACAGAAAAACGAAGATCGCGGCCGCGAGGCCGCGATTGAAGTTCGTGCTCATTGTCTGGGCGTTTGCTTGGATATAGAGCGGGTTCTTGTGTGCGACGGATCAGGGATCCGGGTTGGTCGTGCCCGGGTCGCTGTCCACCGAAATGCCCAGCGCGTCGGCGCCGATTTCAAGCTGCTCGGTGAAGTCGACCAGGCCGTTCTCGGCGTTGCGGACCAGTTCGGTCGGATCGTTGCTGTCGATCAGATAGTCGAAGGTCTTGCCGGCAGCCTGCGCATCCTTGAGCAGCTGCAACTTGGCGAGCGCGGCGGTCAGCGCCGCTTCGGTCGCATCGCCATCCTCGGTCGAAACGGCGCTGACCAGCGACGACAGCGAAGGGCCGGAGATCGCGGCACCGCTGCGCGGCGTGTACTGGCCGCGGTACAGATTGGCGACGCTCTTGCCGTCGTAGAAGTAGGAGTTGGACGAGGTATCGCTGAAGCAGTCATGCTCGTCTTCCGGCGAATCCGCCAGACGCGCAACGCGCATGCGTTCGCTGGCGAGTTCGCCCAGAGCGAGGCTGCCCATGCCGTAGAACATGCGCTGCAGCGCGATGTCGACGTTCAGCGCCAGCAGATCGGTGCGCAGGGTCTTGCCGGTCGAAGCCGGGTTCCATTCGGCAACCATCGCGGTGAGATCGTCGACGAGCAGATCGGCGGCGGCCTTCAGATACAGGCCGCGGCGACCGCAGCGGCCATTGGTGCAGGCGCTGCCCGGCGCGTAGTCGGTGAACGGACGCTGGCCCGGCGTCGACTGCGCCTGCGACAGATCCTGGCCCCACAGCAGGAACTCGATGGCGTGGTAACCGGTCGCCACATTGGCTTCCGAACCGCCGATTTCGTTGAGGCTGACCAGCAGGGCCTTGTCGATCGTGCTGGTGTCGACGGTTTCGCCGTTGACGGTGATCGAGGTGTTGTTGATCACGTTGGCGCCGGCATCCGGTGCGCCGCCGCTGTAGCTGCCGTCGACATAGTCGATCAGCGCCTCGTCGAGCGGCCAGGCATTGACCTGACCTTCCCAGGCATCGATGCTGGCGAGGCCGCCGTCGCTGTCCGGTGAGTTGCTGACAAACGCCTCGTCGAAGCGCAGCGCTTCGGTCTGCTGATAGGTTTCGCGCGACGTCGCATACGCGGTCTTGGCTGCGGTCAGCGTGACGGCCGAAGGCGCCGCGACGAAGGCGTTGATGGCGGTGCGCAGGGCCTGCGCATCGCTGAGGGCGTCCGAGAATGTGGCGAACGCGACATCCGCGTAGTTGTCGATGACCGCCGCTTTCTCCGCATCGGTCGGGCCGCTGCTGCCACCGCCGCCACCGCCGCCGCAGGCGGTCACCGTCAGAGTGACGGCCGGAATCATCAGCCAATGTTGCCATTGACGGGCTTTGCGTAGAGTTTTCATGGATGCTCCCTGAAGGGAATGCCGCAGGCGGGGCGGCTGGGGGTCGCAGCGATGCTATTCCAGAATGAGAGTTGTTTTCAATAACAGATGCCCGGATGACTAATATTTAATGAAGCTTCCTGAAGAGGCGGGCGTGCGGCGATGAGGCTTGGCATCGATCTCGGCGGCACCAAGATTGAAGGCATCGTCCTGGGTGCCGACTCATCCATTCTGACCCGGCGTCGTGTTCCTACGCCGGTCAATGACTACGCTGCCGTGCTGGCGACGATCGTCGATCTGGTCGCGGCGCTGGAGCAGGATGTCGGTCGCGGTGGCCTGCCGATCGGCGCCGGTACCCCAGGCGCGCGCTCCAAGCTGACCGGCCTGATGAAGAATTGCAGTTCGACCTGGCTCAACGACCGGCCGCTGCTCGAGGATCTGCAGCAGCGCCTGGGCCGGCGCGTGCGTATCGCCAACGATGCGGATTGCCTGGCGCTGTCCGAGGCCAGCGACGGTGCGGCGGCGGGCGCGTCCTGTGTGTTCGCCGCGATTCTCGGCACCGGCGTCGGCGGCGGCATCGCGATCGACGGCAAGCTGCTGGCCGGTCCCAATGCGATTGCCGGCGAGTGGGGACACAACCCGCTGCCCTGGCCGCGGCCGGAGTGGGACGAGGTGCCGGGGCCGCTCGGCTGGGACGGCCGGCATGGCGCGATCGAGCTGTATTGCAGCGGCACCGGCATCGCCGAGGATCACCAGCGCGTCAACCACGAGACGCTGCGCGCCGAGGAGATCGTTGCGCGTTCACAGGGTGGCGACGCGAAGGCTGAAGCGACGCTGCTGCGCTGGGAAGATCGCTTGGCGCGCTCGCTCGCGACGGTGATCAATATTCTCGATCCGGATGTCGTCGTGCTCGGCGGCGGCCTGTCGCGCCTGGAGCGCGTCTACACGAACGTGCCGCGGCTGTGGCGGCAGTGGGTGTTCTCGGATCGCGTCGACACGCGGCTGGTCGCCGCCGCGCATGGCGATTCCAGCGGTGTGCGCGGCGCCGCGTGGCTGTGGCCGGTGCCGCCCTAGGGCGCGAGGACCAGAGGCGCGATCTCGTCGCGCCAGACGCCGTAACCGAGGCCGGTCAGGTGCAGGCGATCGTAGGTCAGTTCCTTGCGCAGCTCGCCGCTGCCATCGTCGAAATGCGGAAACAGGTCGATGAACGCGATGCCGCGTTCCGCTGCCAGCTTGGCGTAGCGCTCGTTCAGTGCGCGAATCCGCGCGGCGAACTTGCGCTGGCGCGGCATGACGCCCTGCAGATGCAGCCGACATTCCGGCAGCGCGCGATGCAGCTCGTCGAGCAGCGTCGCGACGTTGGCCGCGATCTCGTCGACCGTGAAGCCGCCGGCGAGGTCGTTGGTGCCGATCAGCAGGAACAGCTTCGTCGGCTGGATGCGGATGACCGGTTCCAGGCGCGTCAGCAGATCGTCGCTGCGCTCGCCGCCGATGCCGTAGTTGCGCACGGCGATGGTCGGGAACAGCAATTCCCAGCGCGCCATGTGGGTGATGCTGTCGCCGAGAAACACCGTGCCGCCGCAGCCGGGCACCGCGGCGACGTCGAGGCCGCTGCGGAAGCTCTGCCAGAGCTTGCCGACCATCAGCAGGGCCAGCTTGCGTTTGAAGTTGCGCAGCATGTTCAGAACTCCAGACTCAGGCGCACGGAATAGGTGCGCGGCATGTTGAGCAGAAACGTGTCGTAGGCCGCGCCGGCGATCGGGTTGGCGCGGGTGCCGCCCTTGACGCCGGTTTCGTCGAGGATATTGGAGACGCCGAGCGCAAGCTGCGGTCTGACGGCCCAGGCATCGGTGCCCAGAACGATGTTGCCGTTGAGCGTACCGAAGTCGTTGATCTCGTGCTGGTGCGTGATGTCGCCGTAGCCCTTGCCGACATAGCTGTAGTCGACGTTCAGGCCGGTGGTGACGATGCCCGGATTGCTCAGGAAGTTGAGCGCCACCGAGTACTGCGATTCGGCGGCACCCGGCATCTGCGCGCCGGCTGGCACCGGGGTGCCGTCGGCGGCGACGAAGTCCTCGGTCGTGTGGCTGTCGGTCAGGCCGCCGTTGAGCGTCAGCGTCAGGCCCGGCAGCGGCGTCAGCCAGCGCAGGCCGGCCTCGAAGCCACTGCTCACGGCGGCGCCGACGTTCGACGTGAAATTCAGCGGCAGCAGCGCGTCGGTGGCCTGCTGGATCTGCGGATTCTTGTAGTCGATATAGAACGCGGTGATGTCGAAGCGCAGCGTGTTGTCGAACCAGCTGGTGCGCAGGCCGAGTTCGTAGTTCCACAGCGTGTCGGACTTGTAGACCGCCGGCACGCCGTTGCTCGGCGTCGACGGGATGCTCTGCACGCCGCCGAAACGGAAGCCGCGGCTGGCCAGTGCGTACATCGAGACGTCCGGCGTGAAGTGCAGCGTCGCCGACAGCTTCGGGCTGACGCCGTCTTCCTTGAGGGCATTGGCCGCGAAGTTGATGTTCTGGCCGTTGTTGCTCGCGCGCGCGACGATGCCCTTGCCGATGAAGCCGCCGTTGACCTCGGTGCTGTACACGCGCGCGCCGGCCGACAGTTCGAGGCGATCCCAGTAGCGGTCGCTGAGGTCGAAGAACACCGCGGTCTCGGTCGCCTCGGTGTTCGACAGCGCGTAGAGCAGGGTGGTCTCGTCGTAGAGATTGCCGAGATCGACCGGCAGGCCGCCGAGCAGGCGGTCGAGCAGGCTGCCGTTGCCGATCAGCGCCTGGTGCGCGTTGAGGTCGGTGATCAGTTCGAACATCACCTTGAAGTCGTAGTAGTACGCGCCGACCAGCCACTGGAAATCGTCGCTGTCGGTCGACTGCAGGCGGATTTCCTGCGCGAAGGCTTCCGAGTCGTCGATGATGGTTCCGAACGCCGCGAGCGCCATCGGGAAATTCTCCGGCGGCGGACCGTACAGGCTGGCGGTCGAGTCCGAGAAGATGAACAGGTCCTTGGTGACGTACGAACTCAGCGACGTCAGTTTCATCGACTCGAAGTCGTAGCCGATCTCGAGGCTGTCGAGCGTGAACTCGTTGTTGACCGGCTGCGGTTGTACGCGCTTGTCGTTCTCGCGGCGCTCGCGCGTGTCCGACGTGGTGGCCGCGTTCGGCGTCGAGTAGTCCTGCTGCAGATGCGTGAGCTTGATGCCGAGGCTGGTCGTCGGCTGCCAGCTGAGGATGCCGCGGTACTGCTCGCCGCTGCCTTCGTCGACGTCTTCCTGGCGCGGATCGCGGCTGATGTCGGTGACGCCCGGATAGTTGCGGTTGACGTAGGCGACGCGCAGTGCGAGCTGGTCCTCGTACAACGGCGCATTGACGGCAACACCGCTGGTGAACGCGCTGCCGCCTTCCTCCGGATCGAGGTACTGGCTGAACGCGCGCAGCTGCCACTGGCCCATCATCGGTTCCTGCAGCACGTAGCGGATCGCACCGGCGAGTGCGGCGCCGCCGAACAGCGTGCCCTGCGGTCCCTTCAGCACTTCGACCGTCGACAGATCGAAGGCGCTCAGGTCGGGCTGCACGTTGGAGACATAGGGATCGGAGAACGCCGTGTCGCCGATCAGGATGCCGGTCGGCGAGGGAATGCCGCCGAGCGGATTGGCATCGGTGCTGATGCCGCGGATCGACACCCGGACGAGGCCGGGCGACAGCGTGTTGAGCGTCACGCCCGGCGTCTCTTCGAGATAGTCGGCGAGGCCCATCTTGCCCTCGTTCTCGAGATCCTGGCCGTTGAACGCGCTGATCGATGCCGGAATGTCGCGCAGCGACTGCGAGCGCTTGGTGGCGGTGATGACGATCTCTTCAAGCTGCGCCGCGCGTGGCGGCTCCTTGATCGCGGTGTCGGTCGTCTCGGGCCTGAGTTCCTGCACCGGAATCGAGTCGGCAACGACCGGCATCTGCGGCGCGTCGCCGGGCGCGTCGGTCGGTTCGGCGAAGAGGGACAGTTCCGGTTCGGTGGATTCTTGCGGCTCGGGCGGCGGTTCCTGCGCCATCGTCACAGTGGAAAACATCCACAGCGCACTGAACGCGCTGCACGGCAGGACGCCGGTCGTCGATCTCTTTGACACTTCTTTCTCCTCGGGCTCTTTGTCGGCCTCGCGGCGCCAATATGAGCCCCACGTAACATCTTGGCTGTCAAAAACCGGACATCTGCCGGCGTCGGGCCGGCGGCGTTTTGGGATGTCCTGCTTTTGACAGCCGTCGTCATGCCCGACGCCTAGGATGCAGGCAGTGCGAGAGGGGTAAACATAAGAATGACGACGGTACAGATCGGCAGCGGCGCCCTGCGTGGCAGCGTCGTTGGAGGAATCCATTCGTTCAAGGGCATTCCGTACGCGGAGCCTTTGACGGGTGCTGCGCGTTGGCGTGCACCGGTGCCGCGTGGCGCCTGGCAGGGTGTGCGCGATGCGAGCCAGTATGGCCCGGCCTGCATGCAGTTCGGCTCCCGTGCCCCGCGCCTGTCGTTCCTGAAGACGCGCACGAGCTATTTCGAAGCGCTCGGCGGCGAGCATGTTCTCACCGAAGGCGATGACTGCCTGCTGCTGAACGTGTGGACGCCCAGTGTCGATCGCGACGCGAAGCTGCCGGTCATGGTCTGGGTTCACGGCGGCGGCTTTGCCACCGGCAGCGCCAGCGAGGTCTATGACGGCAGCCGCTTTGCGCAGCGCGACGCCGTCTGCGTCGTCATCCAGTACCGCCTCGGCGCACCCGGCTTCCTGCACGGATCAGGCCTGTTTGCCGACGGCCTCTGCGAAGACAACCGCGCTTTCCTCGATCAGCTCTGCGCGCTGCGCTGGGTGCAGGACAACATCGCCAACTTCGGCGGCGACGCTTCGTGCGTGACCTTGTTCGGCCAGTCGGCCGGCGCGTTTGCGATCTACCAGCTCGCCGCGAGTCCGCTGGCCAGCGGCCTGTTCAAGCGCGCGATTGCCCTTGGCGGCATGGCCGGCACCTGCGCACCCGCGGAGGAATACCACGCACTGACCCGCGACGTGCTGCAGGACGTCGGCGTCACCCCCGGCGACAGCGCGGCGCTGGCCGCGCTCCAAGCTCCGGCGATACGTCAGCTGAGCGCCGCGATCTCGAAGCGGATCTTCAGCGGCAAGCATGCCGCGCGCTACGGCTCGCTGGGGCATCTGCGCGTGCCGTTCCTCGGTGCGGCCACGGGCACGGCATTCCTGCCGCAGGCGCCGATGGACAGCTATTCCGGCGGCACGCCCAACCAGATCGACCTGATGCTCGGCACCTGCGCGCACGACGGCCAGTTGTTCTCGCTGATGCTGCCCGTGTGGCAGGGACTTTCGGCGCGGCTGTTCTCGGCGAATCTGAAGGGACTGGTGCCGGGCGCCGACCTGCGCGCGGCGCGTCGCCACTATGCGCAGCACATGCCCGGCGCCGGCAGCGGCGAGATCGTCGCGCAGGTCAACAACGACGCGTTCTACCGGATGCCGACGATTGCCGCCGCGACGGCGCATGCCGCGGGCCACCCGGGGCGTACCTGGCTGTTCCAGATCGACTACGAATCGGTGTTGCCGGGCCTGCGTTCGGTGCACGCCATCGACGTTGCGCTGCTGTTCCGCACGGCGCCGGTCAAGGCCCTGCTCAGCGACGATGCACAAACCGCTGCCCTGTCGGACATCCTGTGCGATGCGATGGTCAGCTTCGCGCGCGACGGCAGGCCGGTCGCCATGGGCATGCCGAACTGGGTGCCATACGACACGCGCGAGCGCGCAACGATGATCTTTGACACGCGGTGCAGGCTGGATGCCCAGCCGGATGAAGCCCTGCGACTCTATTGGGAGCGCGCATGAGCACCGCAGTCGCCACCGGCAAGTTGCCGATCCGCACCAAGCTGTCCTATGGCCTGGGCACGGTCGCCTTCGGTATCAAGGATCAGGGTTTCAATACGCTGTTGATGCTGTACTACAACCAGGTCGTCGGCCTGCCGGCGTCGTGGGTCGGCACCGCGATCATGATCGCGATGATGATCGACGCGGTGTCCGATCCGCTGATCGGCCATTACTCGGATCACCTGAAATCGCGCTGGGGCCGCCGCCATCCGTTCATGTATGCGTCGGCGCTGCCGCTCGCCTTCGCCTACTTCCTGCTGTGGTCGCCGCCGGCCGGCAGCCATGAGATGCAGTTCGTCTACCTGCTGCTGACGTCGGTCGCGGTGCGCGTCGCGCTGGCCTGCTACGAGATTCCGGCGTCGGCCCTGCTGCCGGAGTTCACCAACGACTACAACGAGCGCACGAGCATCGCGACCTATCGCGCCATGTTTCTCGCCGTCGGCAGCGTCGGCATGGCGGTGCTGGTGTTCAAACTGTTTCTGCAACCCACCGCAGAACAGCCGGTCGGTCAGCTGAATGCGAGCGGCTACGCGCACTACGGCATGGCCGCCGCGATCGTCATGCTGTTCTGCGTACTGCTGTCGGCGTGGGGCACCCATCACCGCATTCCTACGCTGGCGAGCAACCAGAACGAGGAGCGCGTCGGCCTGGGCGAGCTGTGGCGCGGCATGAAGATCCTGCTGCAGGATCGCGCGTATCTGAGCATTCTCGCGTGCTCGATGCTGTTCGCGATCGCGGTCGGCTTCTCGACGACGATCGGCACTTACGTCAGCACCTATTTCTGGCGCCTCAACGCGGACCATCTCGCGGTCATTGCCGGCTCGCTGATCTGGGGCCTGATTCTCGCGCTGATCGTCATCCAGCTGTCGAAGCGCTATGGCAAGAAAGAGACGACGATGACGCTGTACAGCATCGCGCTGACCGTCGTCATCGTTCCCGTCGTGCTCGCGTTGATGGGACTGATGCCGCGCGAGATCGATGCGCTGCTGCCCTGGCTGGTCGTCAAGAACGTGCTGCTGACGATGTGCGTCATCGCCGCGCTGGTGCTTGCCACGTCGATGGGCGCCGACGTCGCCGACCATTTCGAGCTGAAGGCGGGCCGGCGCATGGAAGGCCTGATGTTCGCCGCGTTCATCATGACCAACAAGGCGGTGTCCGGCATGGGCGTGTTCCTGTCCGGCGTCGCGCTGACCGTGATTGGTTTTCCGGAGCAGGCGAATCCGGAGACCGTCGATCCGCAGATCGTCGATCACCTCGCCTGGACCTATGTGATCGCGATGGGCAGCCTCTGCGGCCTGGCGATCGCCGCGCTGGGTTTCTATCCGATCACGCGCGCGACTCACGAAGCGACGCAGCGCGCGCTGGGCAAGGCCTGAGCGTCAGGGCCGTTGCCAGCCGCCGTGATAACCGGCGAGATACGCCTGCACGTCGAAGCCGGAGCCGCTGGCTTCGGCGGTCAGGCGTGCGACATCCAGAATCCGCACGCCGTCCTTGCGCGATTCGATGATCTTCCTCTTGTTCCAGCCCTTGAGGATCGTGTTGACGCCCTGACGCGTACCGCCGACGCGTGAGCCGACTTCGGTCTGGCTGTCCTCGGCGCTGATCCAGATCGTGCTGTCCGCATCGGAGCGTCCGCGCACCTTGGCGAGGCGCAGCCAGTACACGGCCAGGCGGACCTTGAGGTTGTGCAGGCTCAGCAGTTCGATGCGGGCGGCAATCGCGCCGGCGCGATCGCCGAATTCTCGGTACAGACCCTTGTAGTACAGCGGCCAGCGCTCGGCGAACTCGAGCACGACCGGATATGGAATTGCCGCGACGGTGGCGTCCTGCTGGCAGATGCAGTTCGCGAAGTAGCGCGGCGGCTCGGCCGGCACCACATGCGGAAACCAGCCGGCGACGACTTCCTCGAGCGTGATCTGATCGCCGCCCTGCGAGCTCATGTAGATGCGGAACACGCCGCTGATCACGCCGTAGATGTGCGTCGCCGGATCGCCGGACATGTAGACCAGCTTGCCGGCGCTGAAGTGCTTGAAGCTGGCACGCTCGGCAAGCCACTGGTGCGCTTCCGCGGGCACGTAGAAGAATCCGCGCCACTGGCGGATGAGTTGAGCCACGGCGGCGATGTCTTCCGTCGTCATGGCTCCATGCTTCTGTCCCTGCTCCGAGGGGCTTTTCGGCATCGCGATCTCCTGATCCCGACACCTTACATCAGTTCAACTCGCAGACCGGCTGTCCAGTTTTTGACAGGCAATGTCAGACGCTGCCGGCATACTGCAAGCAGACAAGAGCAGGCCGGCAAGGCTTGCCGACCGAGGAGAATTTCAATGTTCGAGCGCTGGAAGATCAGGGATTTCGAGATCGGCACCGGCGTGGCCGCGCTGGATGGCGCGACGACGGCCGAGGCCGGCTGGGTCGACGCCGCGATTCCGGGTGATACCTATCTGTCGCTCGCGGCAGCGGGACGCATCGCCCATCCGTACCGGGGGCGCGTCGAGAAAGATGTCGCCTGGATTGCCGACCGCGAGTGGTGCTGGCGCACCGAATTCGATGCCGCGCCCGCTACGGGCAACGAACGTGTCGAACTGCTGTTCGAGGGTCTCGACACTTTCGCGGCGATCTATCTCAACGGCGAGCTGCTCGGCCAGGCGAACAACATGTTCCGGCCCTGGCGTTTCGACGTCAGCAAGCGCCTGCGTGCGCAAGGAACCAACAGCCTGGCGATCGTGTTCTTGCCGGCCAGCCGCCAGGTGGCCGATCGCAGCATGACGCTGTGGGCGATGGCCAGCGAGAAGACCGCGGTCAACAAGCGCAACTTCATCCGCAAGGCACAGTTCGGCTGGGGTTGGGACTGGGGTCCGTTCCTGCCGACGGTTGGGCCGTGGCTGCCGGTGCGCCTGGAGCGGATCGCCGCAGCGCGCGCGCAGAACCTGCATTTCACGACGCTGGCGCTGAACGGGCGCCAGGCCAGCGTCCGCATCGAGTTCGACATCGACGGCGCCGTTGAAGGCCTCAGCGCCGAGGTGGCGCTGCTGGATCCGCAGGGCGCCGTCGTCGCGCAACGAAGACTGCCGGCACAACCGCGTTGCAGCGTCGCGCTCGACGTGGCCGACGCCCAGCTGTGGTGGACGGCAGACCTCGGTGCGCAGCCCTTGTACACGGTCAGGGTCAATCTGCTCGCCAACGGCGCGCAGCTCGATGCGCTGTCGCAGCGGGTCGGCATCCGTACGATCGCGCTCGACATGTCGGCCGACGTAGACGAGCCCGGCACCCACTTCTTCCGTTTCCTGCTCAACGGCGTCGCGATCTTCGCGCGCGGTGCGAACTGGATTCCGGTCAGCTCCTTCGTCGGCACGATCGACGAGGTGCGCTACACGGACCTGATCCGCCAGACCGTTGCCGCCAACATGAACATGTTGCGCGTCTGGGGCGGCGGCATCTACGAACACGAACTGTTCTACGACCTCTGCGACCAGCTCGGCGTGCTGGTCTGGCAGGACTTCATGTTCGCCTGCGCGCCGTATCCGCAGGACGATCCGGCCTTCATCGACAGCGTGCGCGAGGAGGTCGACCACCAGATCCGCCGCCTGCGCAATCATCCGTCGCTCGCGCTGTGGTGCGGCAACAACGAGTGCCAGGTCATCCAGGATCTGATGAACCAGCTGGCGCAGACCGAGCAGGCGCTGCAGGGCGCGCTGTACTACGACGAGATCATGCCGGACGCGGTCGCGCGGCTCGATGCGCAAACGCCGTACTGGCCGGGCAGTCCCTTCGGCGGGCCGAGCCCGAACAGCATGCGCGCCGGCGACGTTCACAACTGGACGGTCTGGCACGGCATTCCGCCGGTGCCGGACAAGGAGCTGGTCGGTGGTCTCGACCGCACGCCGGCCGGCGTCGCCTACACCCGCTACGCCGAGGACCAGGCGCGCTTCATCAGCGAGTTCGGCATCCAGTCCGCACCGGCGTTGTCGACGCTGCGGCGCTGGATGGAACCCGCCGATCTGCAGCTCGGGACCGAGGGCTTTCTTGAGCGCATCAAGGACGAACCGAAGGACAAGGTCAACGCGATGCTGATCCCGGTGACCGGCTTGCCCAGCACGCTGGAGCAGTACATCGATTTCACGATGCTGACGCAGGCCGAAGGCCTCAAGTTCGGCATCGAACATTTCCGCCGCCGCAAGCCGCACTGCT
The DNA here is from genome assembly GCF_058783185.1 of Fontimonas sp. FW305-C-3. NCBI lineage: Bacteria > Pseudomonadati > Pseudomonadota > Gammaproteobacteria > Nevskiales > Nevskiaceae > Fontimonas > Fontimonas sp. FW305-C-3. Next base: position 1,087,330 of record NZ_JBYSYK010000001.1, read on the forward strand.
CGGGCACGCTGATCTGGCAGCTCAACGACTGCTGGCCCTGCATCAGCTGGAGCCTGATCGACTACGACGGCGTCGGCAAGGCCGCCTATTTCTCGACGGCGCGCGCCTACGCGCCGGTGCTGGCGTCGTTCAGACCGCTGGACCTGGGCAAGGTCGAGCTGTGGATCACCAATGACAGCCTGCAGGCGTTGAGCGGCGAGGCGATCGTCGATCTGATCGATTTCCAGGGCGTCGTGGATTGGTCGGTGAGCGTGCCGTATGCGCTGCCCGCCAATACGAGCGCCGCGATCTGGTCGGGCGATGCGCCGGCCGCAGGCGACCGGATGCTCTGCGTGAAATCGGCGCAGCAGCAGTTCCTGCCGAACCGGCATCTGCTGGTGCCGGTCAAGGACCTCGCGCTGCAGGCGGATGCCAGCCCGGAGGTCGTCGTCGAACGGACGGCAGCGCACGAGCTGCGGGTCTCGGTCACCGCGTCGACGTATCTGCTCGCGGTGCAGATCGGGTCCGCGCAGGCGACCGCTCGCTACAGTGACAACTATTTCGATCTGCGTCCGGCCGAATCGCGGACCGTGATCGTCCGTGATGCGCTGGGCACGGAACTGCCCGGCGCGCTTGAAGTGCGCTGCTGGAATCAGAACATCGGCGCGCTGCCGCGCTGATAAGATTCCGCCGCGCTCGACAGGGAATTCCGGATGTCCGACACCACGCCGCCGTTGCCCCGCTTTCTCGTCTTCGGCGAGGCGCTGACCGATTTTGTCCGCAGCGGCGAGCACAGCTGGCACAGCGTCGCCGGCGGCGCCTGCTGGAACGTCGCGCGCGTCGCGTCGACGCTCGGCGTGGCGACGGGTTGGGGCGGTGCGGTCAGCGACGATTTCTTCGGCCAGGAGATCATCGACCAATCGCAGATCGCCGGGCTCGACCTGCGTTTCGCGCAGACGGTGGACAAGGCGCCGTTGATCGCGATGGTGCATCAGGCGCATCCGCCGCAGTATTTCTTCCTCGGCAACGACAGTGCCGATCTCGCCTTCGATGCGGACCGCCTGCCCGAGGGCTGGCAGGCGCAGTGCGAACTCGCGCACTTCGGCTGCATCAGCCTCGTGCGCCAGCCGCTCGGCGAGCGGCTGTACCGGATTGCCGCCGATCTCAAGCGGCGCGGCGTGCGGATCAGCTACGACCCGAACTATCGCAATCTGATGGACGCGAACTTTCCGGTGATCTTCGAGCGCATGGCCGCGCTGGCCGACATCCTGAAGATCTCCGACGAAGACCTGCTGCAGATCTATCCGGGCGCAGATCCCGCCGCGGCGCTCGCCCATGTGCGCAGCATCGCGCCCGCTGCCGTCGTCCTCTACACGCGCGGCGCGCAGGGCATCACGCTGCATGCGCCGTCGGCAACGATCGAGCAGGCGGCGTTCAAGGTCGATGTGGCCGACACCGTCGGCGCGGGCGATGCCTGCATCGGCGGCTATCTCGCCAGCCTGCTCAGGCAGCCGGAGCGCGAGCCGGCCGTGCATCTGCGCTACGCCGCGGCGACCGCTGCGGCAGCCTGCGTGCGCAAGGGCGCGCATGCGCCATCGCCCGCTGAAGTGGACGCGTTGCTGTCTGCCACCTAGAGACTTCATGTCCGACGACACCAGCCGTTTCCGCTCGCGCGACTTCCTGCGCACCCATCTCGCGCAGCTGATGCGCTTCTACCATCCGCGCTGCATCGATGCCGGCGGCGGCTATCTGCAATTCTTCCGCGCCGACGGTTCGGTGCCCGATCCGGCACACAAGCATCTGGTCAGCAGCGCGCGGATGATCATCAACTACGCGTTCGCCTACCGCGAGTTTCGCGAGCCGGCATCCCTCGACGCGATCCGCCACGGCCTGAGGTTTCTCAGGGACGCGCATCGCAATGCCGCGAGCGGCGGCTATGCCTGGATCCTGCGCGACGGCGCGATCGTCGATGCGACGAATCATTGCTACGGCCTCGCCTTCGTCATGCTCGCGTACGCGAAGGCGGCCGAAGCCGGCGTTGCCGAGGCGCGGCCGTGGATCGACGAAACCTGGCAGGTGCTGGAGCGGCGCTTCTGGGAGCCGCAGCACAGCCTCTACGCCGACGAGGCGAGCGCCGATTGGCGAGTCTCGGACTATCGCGGCCAGAACCCGAACATGCATTTGTGCGAGGCTTTCCTTGCCGCGTTCGAGGCGACCGGCGAGGCGCGCTACCTCGAGCGCGCGGCGCTGCTGGCGGATGTCATGGTCAATCGCCAGGCCGCGCTGTGCGGCGGCCAGGTCTGGGAGCACTACAAGGCCGACTGGCAGGTCGACTGGGACTACAACAAGGGCGATCGCACGAACATCTTCCGGCCCTGGGGCCTGCAGCCGGGCCATCAGCTGGAATGGGCGAAGCTGCTGCTGTTGCTCGACCGCCACGCAGCGCAGCCTTGGCGGCTGCAGCGTGCGATCGAGCTGTTCGATGTCTCCATCAAGCTCGCCTGGGATGCGCAGCACGGCGGCCTGATCTACGGCTACGATCCCGAAGGCGCACCGTACGACAGCGACAAGTACAGCTGGGTGCAGATCGAAGGCATGGCGACCGCGGCGCTGCTCGGGCAGCGCCTGTCGTCCGCGCAGCATTGGGACTGGTACGAGCGTATCGCCGGTTACAGCTGGAAGGTCTTCGTCGACCCGCAGCAAGGCTGTTGGCATCGCATCCGCAAGCCGGACAACAGTTCGTACGACGAGGAAGCCTGCTTCTCCGGTCTCACCGACTACCACACGCTCAGCGCCTGCACCGACGTGATGGCGGTGCTTTGACGCCGCCGTAGCCCGGGTGAAACCCGGGAGTGCCCATGAACCAACCGAAAGCCCCGGGTTTCACCCGGGCTACGACAGCGCCGCGCGCACCTCGTCGGCAACGCGCTCGCCCGACATCAGTGCGCCTTCGATGTAGCCGCACCATTCGCTCGCGGTTTCAGTGCCGGCCCAGTGGATGCGCCCGACCGGCTCGCGCAGTGCATGGCCGACTTCCGTCAGCGTGCCCGGCGTCCACAATCCGGTGTAGCAGCCGCGCGAATACGGATCGGCGATCCAGTCGTAGTCGACGTAGTCGATGAACTGCGCGGCCTCCGGCCCGTAGGCGCGGACCAGCGTCGCGATGACTTCGGCCTTGCGCGCTGCCGGCGTCGCGCCGCTCCAGCGCACGGCGTCCGGACCGTCGAAGAAGCCGATCAGCGCGCCGTGCGAGCCATCGGCGGGCGAGACGTCGAACACCGGTGAGAACGCGGCGTGGGTGCTGACGAATTCGCCGGTCAGGCCCTGTGCGCGCCAGAACGGCTTTTCATATGCGATCAGGCATTTGATGACCGAGCCCATCGGCATGCGCTGCGCCAGTTGCTCGCGCGCCGGCATCCAGGGCGAGCAGGCGATGCGGTTGGCCGCCGGCGGCGCCATCGCGACGACGACGCGCCGCGCGCTGAGCTGGCGGCCGTCGAGCTGGATCGTGACCGCATCGCCGTTCTGCTCGATGGCGCGCACCGGCGCATTGAGTTGCAGGGCATCGCCGAGTCCGGCGGCCAGAAAACGCGCGAGGCTGTGCATGCCGCCTTCGACGGTCAGCGCCTGCGCGCCGGCATCGGTCGACAGCAGCGCATCGAAGTTTTCGTTGGCGCGCAGGTAGTGCAGGAAGCCGAGCATCGACAGTTCGCGCGGCGTCGCGCAGAACACCGCGCGCACCGCGATGTCCATCAGCGCACGGCCGCCCTTGCTGTGCAGCCAGCGCGACTGCCAGGCGTCGACGGTCATGCTGTCGAGCTTCCTCGCTTCGTTCGCGTCCCACGGCGCCTCCAGCGGTACGCGCTTCTGCAGCTGGCCGAGGCGGGTGAGCGCGAGCTGCATCTCGACCAGCGTCAGCGGCGAGATCGGCGGAATCAGGCCGCTGTAGCGCTTGATGCTGTCGCCGACCTGCAGCAGCTTGTCGCCCTGCACGTATTGCGGAACGAGCGCGGCGCCGGCTTCGGCCGCCAGCGCGCGCAGGCGGTCGTGGTGCACGCCGACCCATTGGCCGCCGAGATCCAGCGTGCGGCCGTTGAGCGTGCCTGGCATCGACCGGCCGCCGACGCGCTCGCGCGCTTCGATGACCTGCACCGACAGACCGGCCCGGCGCAGGCGGGTGGCGGCATTCAGGCCGGCGAAACCGGCACCGATGACGGCGACATCACAGGATTCCGAATTCGACATGCACAGCCCCCGAAACAAAGACGCCCCTCCTTGGGGAGGGGCGTCGATCTGATCGAACTACCTGCGGCTCAAGCGGCCGGGGCGTTCAGCCCCTTTACTCAACCCTTGTAATCGGCGATGCCCTTGGCGATCTCGTTGCGCGCGGCGGCGGCGTCGCGCCAGCCGGAGATCTTGACCCACTTGCCCTTTTCCAGCGCCTTGTAGGAGCTGTAGAAGTGGTGGATCTCGTTCTTGACGCGTTCCGGCACGTCGGCCAGGTCCTTGAGATGGTCGTAGGCGCCGTTGCTGACCTTGTCGACCGGCACCGCGAGCAGCTTGGCATCGGTGCCCTTTTCGTCTTCGGTGTCGAGCACGCAGACCGCGCGGCACTTGATGACCGAGCCGGCCACGACCGGGTGCGGGGTGATGACCAGCACGTCGACCGGGTCGCCATCGCCGGCGAGGGTCTTCGGCACGTAGCCGTAGTTGGCCGGGTAGCTCATTGCGACGTTCATGAAGCGGTCGACCATCAGCAGGCCGGTGTCCTTGTCGACTTCATACTTGACCGGCGGGCCGTAGGCCGGAATTTCGATGACGACGTAGAACTCGTTGGGAGCCTTCTCGCCGGGACCCAGTGCTTCGATACCCATGTCTTGCGCTGCCTCTGTGCGGTTGGTGTTGATTGCCGCAGACCGGGCGAAAGGCCGCTGCAGCAGGATGTGATTGCTGGTAAGCCCTTAAGTATACGGGAAAAGGGCGATTTTCCAGAGCCGTGTGTTGACGGGCTCGGCGGCGAGCGGTTACTTTCCCCAGCCGCGCGGCCCCCGGGGACCGGTCGTAGACGCCGTCGCGCCCAATATTTACCGAGGTTGAACCCTACGATGAGAATGGTTTTGCTGGGAGCCCCCGGCTCAGGCAAGGGCACGCAAGGCGAAAAGCTGGTCGCGCACTTCGGGATTCCGAAGATTTCGACGGGCGATGCGCTGCGCGCGGCTGTCGCTGCCGGGACCGAGCTGGGCCGCAAGGCCAAGGCCACGATGGATGCCGGCGGTCTGGTCGACAACGCCATCGTCATCGGCATCGTCGAGGAGCGTCTGGCCCAGCCGGACGCCAAGAAGGGCTTCATTCTCGATGGCTTCCCGCGCAACACCGCGCAGGCCGAAGTCCTCGACGCAATGCTCAAGCGCCTGGGTCAGCCGGCGATCGACAAGGCCGTGCATCTGGCCGTCGCCGACGAAGAGATCATCAAGCGCCTGCTCGACCGTGCCCAGAAGGAAGGCCGCGCGGACGACAAGGAAGACGTCATCCGCAACCGCATCAAGATCTACAACGACGAGACCCACCCGCTGCTGGATTACTACCAGGCGCAGGGCAAGGTCGTGACGGTCGATGGCGTCGGCAGCCTCGAGCAGATTTTCGAGCGCATCGTCAAAGCGCTGAAGTAAGATTTCCGTCCATTGAAAAAGCCCCGTCATGCGGGGCTTTTTATTTGGGCTTTTGTAGCTTCTGTAGCCCGGGTGAAACCCGGGGCGGTGCGGTGGCGGTGAGCACGCACCCGGGTTTCACCCCGGTCGGATCACAGCGCCGCCAGCAAGGTCTCGCCACAGGCCTCGCGGCGCCAGCCGCGCAGCACCTGGGCATCCGCCTGCGCGCCTTGCCGCAGCAGGCGCAGCAGATCGGCGCGCGGCGCGAGATAGCTGACCGGCACTTCCAGCGCCAGCGCGCGCGCCTGAACCACCGATTGCAGGGTTTTCAGCCGCGCCTTCGCACTCGCATCCAGTTCGTCTTCGCTGGCGAGCAGCTGCGCCGGTTGTTCCAGCGCCGCGGTGATGCAATCGAGCAGCGCCTGGCTGTGTCGCGCCAGGGTCTTGGGCGGCAGCGCATTGAGCGCGGACAGCTCGGCCTCTGTACGCGGCAGACGCTGGGCCAGCCGGTACAGCGGTTCGTCGTCGAGAATCCATTTGCGTGGACGGTCGCGTGCTTGCGCCTCGGTTTCGCGCCAGGCGGCGAGGGCGGCGGCGACGGTCTGCTCGCGCGGACTGAGGCGGGCCAGGCCCTTGAGTCGCTCCCAGGCGTCCTGCGGCAGCGTGCGGTACTGGTCCGCTTCGCAGAGGCGGGCGCAGTCCTCGGCCATCCAGGCCAGGCGTCCGCGCTCGGCCAGCTCGGCCTGCAGGCTCGGGTAGATCTGCGCCAGGTACTCGACGTCGGCCGCGGCGTAGTCCATTTCCGGGCCGGTCAGCGGGCGCCGCGCCCAGTTGGTCCGCGACAGGCTCTTGTCGAGCGTGACGCCGACGCGCTTCTCGATCAGGCCGGCATAGCCGATCTGGTCGCCGATGCCGAGCAGCGTCGCGGCGATCTGCGAGTCGAACAGCGGCTGCGGGCAACGGCCACGCAGGCGCACGAGGATTTCGAGGTCCTGGCCCGCGGCGTGGAACAGCTTGACGATGCCCGGCGTGTAGAGCGCATCGAGCAGCGGGGTCAGGTCGGTCAGCGCGATCGTGTCGACCAGCGCCGATTCCTGCTCGTCGCGGACCTGGACCAGGCACAGCTGCGGGTAATAGGTGTCGACGCGGATGAATTCGGTATCGACGGCCAGAAAGCTGCTGGTTTTCCAGCGCGCGGCGGCGGCCGCCAGCGCGTCGGGGGTGTTGATCAACTGATAGGGCATTAGGTCTTGTTTTTGTATGTCTGTCGTGCGGCGGCCGTGCCAGGGGGGCGGGCCGGTGCCGCTGTCATGTCGACTAGAATACCGCCTCATTCCGCCTCATGACTGAAGTCAAAGCGCCATGCTTGCGCAAATCGCCGCCGCCACCTTCCGTTTGCTCGGCTTTCGCGCCGGCCCGCAGGATTTTCCGTTCGATCCGCGCCTGACCGGGCCGCTGCTGCTGTTTGCCGGCCTCGCCAATCTGCTCGTGTTCATCCAGGTCCTGCCGCTGCCGAGCGCGGTGGCGATGGCCGCCGCGATGGTCGGCGGTACGGCGCTGGTGACGCGCTCGGTGCTGCGCGCCCGCAAGGTGCCGGAGCGCTTCAACCAGACCTTCAACGCCCTGCTGGCGACCTCGGGCGTGCTGACCGCCGCGCTGCTGCCGCTGTTCGCGCAGCTGATCCCCGGCCTGCAGCAGCTCGCCGAAAATCCCGAGCTGCTCAACGACCCGGAAGCGCTCAAGCCGCTGATGCCGCAGGGCGTCGTGTTCATGATGAACCTGCTGAACTTCTGGAATTTCGCGGTCACCGCGCACATCTACCGCCATGCCGCCAACGTCAATCTGTGGCTCGGGCTGGTCATTGCGCTGATCGCCGCGTTCGCCGTGCTGTTCTGCGTCGCCTTCGCGGGCGCGATCGCCGGTGCGCTGTTCATTCCGCCGGCCTGATCGCGCATGCACATCCACATTCTCGGCATCTGCGGCACCTTCATGGCCGGCATCGCCGCGATTGCGCGCGAAGCCGGCCATACCGTCACCGGTTCCGACGCCAACGCCTGGCCGCCGATGTCGACCCAGCTTGAAGCGCTCGGCATCACGCTGATGCGTGGCTACGAGCCGGCGCACCTGCAGCCGGCGCCGGACATGGTCGTCGTCGGCAACGTCGTCAGCCGCGGCAATCCGGCGATGGAATACGTGCTCGACGCCGGCCTGCCGTACACGTCGGGGCCGCAGTGGCTCGCCGAGAACGTGCTGCGCGAGCGCCACGTGCTCGCGGTTGCCGGCACGCATGGCAAGACCACGACCAGTGCGATCCTCGCCTGGCTGCTTGAGCATGCCGGCCTCGCGCCGGGCTTCCTCGTCGGCGGCGTGCCGCAGAATTTCGGCATCTCGGCGCGGCTGGGCACGTCGAAGTTCTTCGTCATCGAAGCCGACGAATACGACACTGCGTTCTTCGACAAGCGCAGCAAGTTCGTCCACTACCGGCCGCGCACCGCCGTGCTCAACAATCTCGAGTACGACCATGCCGACATCTTTCCGGACCTCGCGAGCATCGAGCGCCAATTCCATCATCTGATCCGCACCGTGCCGCGCAGCGGCCGCCTGATCGTCAACGGTCGCGACGACAATCTGGCGCGCGTGCTCGAACAGGGTTGCTGGAGCGAGGTTGCGCGCTTCGACGACGCGCAGGGTTGGTCAGCGACAGCCACCGCCGACGGCTTCGATCTGACCGTGAACGGCGCCGCGCATGGCCGCGTTGTGTCGCCGCTGGCCGGCGCACACAACCGCTCCAACGTACTCGCCGCGATGGCCGCCGCGCATCACGCCGGCGCGCCGATCGCGAAGCTGATCGAAGGCCTCGCGCAGTTCCGCAACGTCCGCCGCCGGCTCGAACGCGTCGGTGAAGCGCGCCGCGTCACCGTGTTCGACGACTTCGCCCATCACCCGACGGCCATTGCCGCGACCGTCGAAGCCTTGCGCAGCGCCGGCCCGGGCCGCGTGCTTGCCGTGCTCGAGCCACGCTCGAACACGATGCGACTCGGCACGCACGCGCATGAACTCGCCGACAGCCTGCGCGATGCCGATCTGTGTTTCGTCTACGCGCGGCCCGACCTGAAATGGGATGCCGCGAATGCGCTGCGTGACGTCGGCTCGCGTCTGCGCGTGCATGCCGATCTCGACGCGCTGGTCGGCGGCATCGTTGCCGAAGCTCAGTCTGGTGATCGTGTGCTGGTGATGACCAATGGCGACTTCGGCGGCGTGCACGCGAAGATCGTTGCGGCGCTGGGGCGCTGACGCATTCTCCCAAGAACGCTCTCTCCGCTTGCGGCGTGGGCATGCGCAGCACGTAGCCCGGGTGAAACCCGGGGGGCTGCGTCTGAGGAGAATGCGCGAACCCGGATTGCATCCGGGCTACGGGGTCGCGGATACACATCAGAGCTTTCCTAGTGCATTCCCCTTCTCCCTATGAAGGGGAGGACGCGAGCTGTCGAGCTCTACGGAAAGTATGCCCGCGTATTTTCATGCACCAGCGGATGCTCGCGCAGCATCGCCACCGGCATCCAGCGATAGGCGCCATGCTGGTCGGGTGGCAGCGCAGTCGCATCAAGCGCATCCAGCAGCGGCAACTCATGCGCGAGCACGACGTAATGCGTGCCGATGCCGGGCGCGTTCAGGAAGTTGGTCGGATAGAGATGCTCATACACGCCGAGCAAACGTGCGTCGCGTCGCGCGACACTGCGACCGAGCTCCGCGGCAGTGATGCGCGCGAAGGCGGCATCAAGCGTTTCGTTCTTGCGGATCGCACCGCCGGGGACGAACCAGCTGTTCGCGGCGGGTTCGTTGCGGCGCAGGCCGACGAGCACTTCGCCATGACGGTTGCGCACGATCAGGTCGATGGAGACCAGCGGCAGGCTGGCGATGCCCTGCAGGTAGACGTCGGCGGGTAGCGGCCCGCCGCTCATCAGTCGTGCGAGAGGACGCCGTGCGCCTGCTGGTCGGCGTGATAGCTCGAACGCACCATCGGGCCGGATGCGACATGCGAGAAACCCATCTGCTCGCCGATGACGCGCAGGCGCTCGAACTCGTCGGGATGCACGTAGCGGGCAACCGGCAGGTGATGCTTGGACGGCTGCAGGTATTGGCCCAGCGTCAGCATGTCGACCTTGTGTGCGCGCAGGTCGCGCATGACCTGCTCGATCTCCTCGATCTCCTCGCCGAGGCCGAGCATCAGGCCGGACTTGGTCGGCACGTTGGGATGCAGGCCCTTGAAGCGTTCAAGCAGATCCAGCGACCAGTCGTAATCAGAGCCCGGGCGCGCGAGCTTGTACAGGCGCGGCACGGTCTCGAGGTTGTGGTTGAAGACGTCCGGCGGCGTGTCCTTGAAGATCGTCAGCGCCGGATCCATGCGGCCGCGGAAGTCCGGCACCAGCACTTCGATCGTCAGCGACGGCGACAGCGCGCGCGATTCGCGGATGCAGTTGGCGAAATGTTCGGCGCCGCCGTCGAGCAGGTCGTCGCGGTCGACCGAGGTGATGACGACGTAGCGCAGGCGCATGTCGCGGATCGTGCGGGCGAGATTGACCGGCTCGTCGAGGTCGAGCGGATTCGGCCGGCCGTGGCCGACGTCGCAGAACGGGCAGCGGCGCGTGCAGATCGCGCCCATGATCATGAAGGTCGCGGTGCCCTTGCCGAAGCACTCGCCGAGGTTCGGGCAGTTGGCTTCCTCGCAGACCGTGTGCAGCTTGTTGGCGCGCAGCGCTTCCTTGATGCGCGCGACTTCCGGCGTGCCCTGCGTCTTGGCGCGGATCCACGCCGGCTTGCGCATCGGCGTGACGGTCGGCTCGATCTTGATCGGGATGCGCGCCATCTTGTCGGCGCCGCGCAGCTTCTCGCCCTGGACGATGCGGCGCGGTGCGGCAGGCGGTTGCTGCGTGGGGGTCTCGCTCATGTGCCCATTGTAACGGAGGCGGGCGCGCTGACGCCTGGGGGATTCACTTGATCCGCTTGACCGTCGCCCGGGTATTCAGGCCGTCGACCTGGAGCCAGTAATTGCCCATGAAGCCGCGCTTGACCGTGACGGCAGGATTTTCGACCTGGTAGTAGACGTCGCGGCAGTTCACGCAGCGCCAGACCTGGCCGTTGTCCAGCTTGAACTCCGTGTTCTGGTCCCAGCCCTTGAACAGGCCGCTGATGCGGCTCTGGATGGCTTCCGGGATTTCCGGATCGCTGGGCTTGGCGGGCAGGGTTTCGGCACCGAAACGCTCCTCGACCACTGCGGGAGCCGCGGTGGCGGCCGGCGGGGCGGCGGGGGTGACGGCCGACCTGGCCGCCGGCCCGGCGGGAGCGGTTGTCGCCTGAGGGGCATTGGCCCGGTCGTAGCAGGCGAGCCGGGCTGCCGGCTCCGCAATCGCCGCGCAGGAGGTCGTTTCGGCGGCGGCTGCCGTGCCGTTGACCGCCATCAGGATGCCGCCAGCCACCAGGATTCGCTGCCACATGGATCGAGTCTCGCCGCTTCGTCAGCGGCTGACCTTATCACGCGGCGAGGGCGGTTCTGCGGAGCTCGACGGCGGTCGGCGTGCTGATCGCCGAGCCCAGGGTCTGACGCACCGCCTGCTCGGCGCGCAGGGCAATCGCGGCGCGGTCGAGGCCTTCGACGCTGAACGGCGTGCCGTAGATCATGTCGACCCGCAGCGCCGGTTCGCGCAGCAGGCGCAGGATGTGGCGCACCAGATCGTCATCGCCGATGAACGGCGCGACCAGGCGGCCATTGCGTCCCGGACCGTAACGCAGCGTCAGCGGCTGGATCTGCGCGTTGGCGTCGATCGCCGCACTGAACAGGCGGGCATGGAAGGGCAGGACCGTGCGGCCGTCGGTGGTCGTGCCTTCGGGGAACAGCACGACCGAGCCGCCGGCGGCGAGATGGGGGACCAGCGCTTCGACCAACGGCTTGGCGCCGCCCTTGCCGCGACGCAGATAGAAGGTGCCGGCGGCCTTGGCCAGCGAGCCGGCCACGGGCCAGTGGCGGATTTCGGACTTGGCGATGAACTGGCATTGGTCGCCGGTGGAGATCACCGGGATGTCGAGCCAGGACACGTGATTGGCGGCGGTCACGGTCGCACCGCCGGCGCGCTTGCCGTGCACGACTAGCTCGATGTTGAGGATGCGCAGCAGGCGCAAGGACCACCAGCGCGCGATCGACTCGGGACGCAGGCGCCCGCTGAAGTCCAGATTGACCGCGGTGGAAACCAGAACGCCGCTGACGATGTGGACCAGCAGGCGTGCGCTGCGCAGCAGCGTCCGCAGACTCGACGGCATCAGCGGTGCCCTAGGCCTGCAGCGCCGTTGCGTTCTCGGCTTCGCTCTGGCGGCCGAGGAAGTGGCGTGCGTAGCGCGGGTGCAGGTCGGTGACGTTGAGCAGCATGAAGACGTCGGCGCAGTTGAAATCGCGATCCCAGTAGGCATCGCCGCAGGCCTTGGCGCCTAGGCTCAGGTAGGCCTTGAGCAGCGGCGGCATGCGCGGCTTCTCGTCGGCGCGGTTGTCGGCGGACTGCAGGCGGATGTAAGGCCGCACGCGCTGCGATTCCGGTGCGAGGTGCTTGGCGCGGATCTGTTCGAGGATCGCATGCGCCGAGGCGCCGCCGTCTTCGAGGCCGATGCTCGCGCAGCCGAACAGATAGTCGTAGCCCTCGTTGATGATGAACGCGGCGATGCCTTGCCAGAGCGTCGCAATGACCGCACCGTTGCGGTATTCGGCGTCGACGCAGGTACGGCCGATCTCCATCACGCGACCCGGCAGCGAATCGAGCATGGCGAGGTCGAACTCGCCGGAAGAGTAAAAGCCGCCGGCGGCAGGAGCGCGGTCGTCGGTGAGGATGCGGGTGCAGGCGACGATGCGTTCGCTGTCGACCTCGACCACCATCATGTGACGGCAGTGGCGGTCGAATTCGTCGTGATCGATGCCTTCGGTGCCGCCGTCGATCTGCGCGCCGAGTTCCTCGGCGAAGATGCGATAGCGCAGCTTCTGCGTGGCGAGAATCTGTTCGGGCGTCGTCGCAAAGCGCACTTCGAGGCGCGGGCGCTGGCGCGGCAGATCACCATCGATGCGTGTGGACATGCGTAGCTCCTGTTCGGATGCCGCGCACTCTATGACTCAGCTGTATACCGTTGATGACAGCGGCATTGTGGAATTGTGACAAAGCGCGACAGCGCGCCCCGCGTCTTCAGGGCTGCGGTTCGCGCCAGCCCGGATCGGCGCCGTCGTCGGTCCAGGCGCGCAGGTGCAGGCTGGCCAGCGCATCCGGATCCGACAGCACGCGGTTGCGATTGATCTCGCTGACCTGGGCCGGCGTACCCTTGATCCAGCTGTCGAATAGTTGAACGCGTTCGAGGCGCTGCGCCTCGGTATGCCGGCGCAGGCGTCCGGCCTGCAGCGTCATCAGAGCATTGACGACCGGATCGGCGACCGCGGCGCGGAAATCGGCCGGCGCCTTGGCGCGGCGCATGCCGGCGCGCAACCAGCGCAGCTCGCGCGGCGGGATCGCTTCTTCGGGAATCAGGAACAGGCGGGCGTTGCGCGCGCCGCGGCCGAGGACGACGCGCGAGCTCCAGACCGACAGCGGCACCGCAACGACCAGACTGCCGGCGACCGGCAGCAGCCACGGCAGGAAGCTTGGATTGAGCCAGTAGACGCCGCCCAGCCAGGCGAGGCCGAGCACGCTGCCGCCGCCGTGGCGCAGGATGGCGAGGCCCCAAGGGGTCTGCGCATCTTCGCGCGGCGGCGACTTCCACTTGATCGAGATGCCGGCCAGCGCCGAGGTGACGTAGCGCGCGTGGAACAGCATGCGGATCGGCGCCAGCGCGGCGGAGAACAGGCTTTCCAGGAAGACGCCGGCAATCATGCGTCCGGTGCCGCCGAAGCCGCGCCACTCGCGCGGGCTGCAGATCAGCAGCAGTAGCGACAGGATCTTCGGCAGGAACAGCAGTGTCATCGTGCCGCCGAACAGGCGCATCGCCCATTCGGGATGCCAGCGCGGCCAGTTCGGGAAGAGCTGATAGGGCTGCGTGAAATATTGCGGTTCGGACAACACGAAGACCGCGAGCAGCGCGGTCGACAATACAAGGAACAGGAACCACAACGGCGCCGACAGATAGGCCATGACGCCGGTCATGAACACCGCGCGGTGCGCCGGATGCAGACCCTGGGTGAAGAACAGGCGGAAGTTCTGCAGGTTGCCCATGCACCAGCGCTGGTCGCGCTGCAGCTCGTCGAGCAGGGTCGGCGGCATTTCCTCGTAGGAGCCGGCGAGATCGTAGGCGATCCAGACGCCCCAGCCGGCGCGGCGCATCAGCGCCGCCTCGACGAAGTCATGGCTCATGATCTCGCCGGACAGCGCGCCGCGGCCCGACAGACGTCCCAGCGCGCAGTGCTGCATGAACGGCGCGACGCGGATGATCGCGTTGTGGCCCCAGTAGTGCGATTCGCCGAGCTGCCAGAAATGCAGACCGGCGGTGAACAGCGGTCCGTAGACGCGCGTCGCGAACTGCTGGATGCGCGCGTACAGCGTCTCGCGGCCGGAGGCGCGCGGCGCGGTCTGGATGATGCCGGCGGTCTGGTTGGCCTCCATCAGCTGCACGAGGCGCTTGAGGCACTCGCCCGACATGACGCTGTCGGCATCGAGGATGACCATGTACTTGAAGCGGCTGCCCCAGCGGCGGCACCAGTCGGCGATGTTGCCGGACTTGCGCTTGATGCGATGCGTGCGGCGGCGATAGAAGATGTGGCCGAAGCCATCGACCTCGCGGCACAGCTGCAGCCAGGCTTCGACCTCGGCGGGGCGGGTGTCGGCCTGGTAGGTGTCGCTGAGGATGAACAGCTCGAACTGGTCGCGCAGGCCGGTGCGGCAGATCGAGTCCCAGGTCGCGCGCACGCCGGCGAAGACGCGGACGACGTCCTCGTTGCAGATCGGGACGAGGATCGCGGTCTTGGTGCCGGCGGTGATCGGGGCGTCCGGTGCGGCGCTGGCCGAGATCGAGAAGCGATCCTTGCCGCGCAGCAGCGTGTAGAAGCCCATCAACGCGGTCCAGAAGCCGGCCGAGACCCAGGCGAACAGGATCGCGTAGATCGTCAGGATCGCCCATTCCAGATAATGCGTGCCGCGGAACGGCAGCACCGCGGTCATGAAGTAGGTGGCCACGACGGTCTGGGCCAGGATGAGGCCCACCAGCAGCGCGCGGCGCCACTGTGCGGTGAAGCGCCACGGACGGCGCGCCGCCTTCAGCGGCACCGGCGGGACTTCATCGGCATCGCGCGCGTGCATGCGGCCGCGGCGGCCGAAGGTCAGCGTCTTGACCCAGGCCCACAGACGCTTGAACGGATTGTTGGCCCAGGGATGCGGGCTCATCGACGCCCGCGTCAGCGGCGGCATCGTCACCAGCTGCAGCTCGCCTTGCACGTTTTCGACGATGCGGCCGATCAGCTCGCGGTCGCCTTTGCGCGGCGCGTGCTGCAGATGCTGGTGCAGCCGGGCCCAGGCCGAGCGGCGCACGCTCTCGGCGGCAGTGGCGCCGGGTTCGCGCTCGCTGAGCGCCGTATGCATGGCGGCGAAACGCGCCGGTTTGGGGTCGTTGGCACCGGCACTGATCGCGCGATCCAGCGCCTCATGCCCGGCGGCGTCGAGCGGCATGGCGTCTGCGTAGCCGTGAAGCACCGTCTTGCGCATGGCTGGACGTGCGTCGCCTGCGGTCATCAGCGTCCCGCGTTCGCTGGCAGGGCGTAGGCCCAGGTTTCGGAGATCGTGCGGCTGCCGTCGCGCAGGATCGCGCGCATCTCGAGCACCTTGGTTTCGTCACCGCGGCGGACGCGCAGATTCAGGCGCCAGCCGCCGATTGCCTCATTGCGGACGAGCTGGCGTTCGACCAGCTCGCCGGGCTCGCTGACCCAGACGCCGGCGACCAGCTGGGCATCCGGCGGCAGCTTGTCGAGTTCGCCGCCGGCGAAATCGATCTGGTAACGCAGCACGTCGTCGGCCGGCTTGAAGCCGTGGCCGCGCCGCGTCTGCACCACCCGCGCCAGCGACGGCACGGTTTCCGGTTTCATCTGCCAGTACAGCGTATAGGACAGGTCGAGCTGATCGCCGGCGCGCGGTGCGCGCTCGGGCACCCAGTAGGCGACGATGTTGTCGTTGGTCTCATCGGGCGTCGGGATCATGACCAGCTCGACGCGGCCCTTGCCCCAGTCGCCCTGCGGTTCGATCCAGGCGCTCGGACGCAGGTCGTAGCGGGTGTCGAGATCTTCGTAATGGGCGAAGTCGCGGTCGCGCTGCATCAGGCCGAAGCCGCGCGGATTGTTCTGGCCGAACGAGGAAATGAACAGCCGCCGCGGATTGACCAGCGGACGCCAGATCCACTCGTCGTCCGACTTCACCATCAGGCCCTCGGAGTCGTGCACTTCGGGGCGGAAGTCCTCGCGGCCGCTCGGCTGGTTCTCGCCGAACAGGAACATGCTGGTCAGCGGCGCGACGCCGAGCTTGTTGACGTCGCCGCGGAAGTACAGCCGCGAAGTCACCGCAACCGCCGTCGCGTCGCCCGGCTTGAGCACGAAGCGGTAGGCGCCGGTCAGGCGCGGCGAATCGAGCAGCGCGTAGATCGTCAGTTCGTGATCGTCGGCGCGCGGCCACTTGATCCAGAACTCGGTGAACTGCGGGAACTCCTCGCCGGACAGCTCGCCGGTATCGACGGCCAGGCCGCGCGCCGACATGCCGTAGCGCTGGCCCTTGCCGAGGCCGCGCAGGTAGGTCGCGCCCTGGAAGACGAGCACTTCGTCCTTGTAGTCCTCGCGATTGATCGGGTAGTGGACGCGAAAGCCCGAGAAGCCGAGGTCATTGAGCGTCGAGGTGTTGATACCGGTGTCGCCGTAGCTGAAGTTCGACGGGTTGAAGGCGATGGGCCGCACGCCGTCGCTGCCGATCAGGTTGATCTTGACGTTCTGGTTGAAGTACATGCCGCGCGGCATGAACTGCAGTTCGAACGGCAGGCTCGAGTTGTGCCACAACGCGCGTTCCGGGCGGAAACGGATCTTGCGGTAATCGTCGTAGCTCAACTTGGCCAACGCTGGCGGCAGCTTGGTGTCAGGGGCCTTGTAGTTCTCTTGCGCCAGCGCCTTGGCCTTCTTGGCAACCGCGTTGAAGTCGAAGGCGGCAAAGGCCGAAGCGGGCAGCAGCAGCGCCACGGCGAGAACGAACTTGATGCACAAGGATCTGGACACTGAAGCGAGCATCGGCTGGGCAGCGGGCAAGTGGATAAGTGTGTCTTCGTCAGCTGAACATCGCCTGATCAGTGCCGACGCCCTGCATCAGAGGCGTCGTTTTACTGACCTGCGGTGGCACTGGCGTTGGTTTGAATCCGGAATACAGAGTATGGCGCGTTTGCGGTCACTTCGGAGGGCGGCTTGCCGATGACATGCTGCAGGCTCGAGCAGCTGACATACAGCCAGCCATCCGGGCCGAAGCTGAAACCGTCGGGCCAGCGCAGGCGTTCGCTCTGGACCAGGGTCTCGGCGCTGCGGTCGCTGCGCAGGGTGATGATCGCCGAATGTTCGGGGTCGGAGATGTAGATCGTGTCGGCATCGTCGATCGTCAGGCCGTCCGAGACCGTCTTCGCGGCGACCGTTTCGACCCGGCCGGCGAGGGTGGCGGCGTCCATCTGCGGATCGCGCAGGTCGGCGCTGCGGATGCGGTACAGGTTGAGGTCGGTCACGGCGGCGAAATACAGCCACTCGCCGCGGCGGTCGAGGACGATGGAATCCACGCCCGGGCGGATCGCGACCAGTCCGAAGGCTTCCATGCGGCGCCCCTGGACCACCGGAATGAAGGGGTCGGCCTGCACGGCCGGATGGTTTTCGAGCAGGCGGCGGGCGCTGCGCTGCTGGACGTCGTAGACGACCAGGGCCGGCGTCAGCGCGAAGAAGCTGGCTTCGGCGATGTAGATCGTGTTGCCGTCCGGCGCGACCTGGAAGTCGTTGAGGTGCGAGCCGAGCCCGGCAATGGCGCGCGGGAACTCGAACTCATGGACCAGCGCCCCGCTGTCGACGTCGAACGCCAGCAAGCGGCCCGGATGCAGGCCGTGCATGCCGTTGTCGAGCGTCCACAGGCGGTTCTGACGGTCGATGCGCAGCGACAGCACGTCGCGGAAATGGCGCGGCTCGCCGGCGCCGGTCTGGTACTCGAGGCTCGGCCAGGGGCGCATCTCGCCATTGACCAGTTCGACGATCTTCCACTCCGGGCGCGCTTCCGGGTGCAGGGAAACGAAGACCCGCCCGGTCGCGGAGACCGCGATATTGCCCGGTGGCGTCGGCAGTTCGGCAACGGTTTCGAGCGCGGTCTCCGGCAGGCGCGCCGGTCCGGGCAGGCGGTCCGGGAAATCGCCGCCGCCGCCATAGCGCCATTTGAGACCGGCGGCGCCGAGCGCCGCGAAGATGACGACGAGCAGCAGAAACCTGATCAATCCGCGCATCGCGGCATCTCCTATTCGAGGTCCGGTTCGGCGTTCGACGCGGTCTCGACCGCGCCGCGCCGGGCCGGCAGGCCGTAACGCTCGTAGATCGAGTGCATTTCATTGACCAGCAGGCAGTACAGGTCCGCGGTCTTCTCGGCGTCGTAGATCGCCGAGTGCGCGGCCTCGGCGTCGTAGCCCAGGCCGGTCGCCTGCAGCGCACGGGCGAGCACGGTCTGGCCGAGCGCCGCGCCGCCGAGCGTCGCGGTGTCGAACACGCTGAAGGGGTGGAACGGGCAGCGCTTCGTCGCGGTGCGGGCGACCGCGGCATTGATGAAGCCCAGATCGAAGTGGGCGTTGTGGCCGACCAGGATGGCGCGCGTGCAGCCGTTTTCCGAGACCGCCTTGCGGATCGGCCGGAAGATATGGTCCAGCGCATCGCGCTCGTTCATCGCCAGGCGCAGCGGGTTGTCGATGCGAATGCCATTGACCTCCAGCGCCGCCTTCTCGATGTTGGCGCCGGCAAACGGCTCGACGTGGGCGAACACCGTGTTGCGCCGTTCCAGCTTGCCGTCCTCGTTGATGCCGAGGATCACCGCCGCGACTTCCAGCAGGGCGTCGGTCTGCGCGTTGAAGCCCCCGGTCTCCACGTCGACGACCACCGGCAGGAAGCCGCGGAAGCGCTGGCCGATCTTGGTCTTGGGGGGGCTGGAGTCCATTGCACGGCGAGCGTAAGGCGGAGGTACAGGATACCCGGTATGGTCGGTCGGCATGGAGCGCCGCACCGGCCAAGTGCCGTACAATTCGCGCGCCGATTTAATACCCGATTCACTCTCTCGCCGCAGAACGTTCCCCCATGAGCAAACCCAAGAAAGTCGCGCTTGCCTACTCGGGCGGGCTGGATACCTCCGTCATTCTCAAGTGGCTGCAGGACACTTACGGCTGTGAGGTCGTGACCTTCACGGCCGACATCGGCCAGGGCGAGGAACTGGACCATGTCCGCCCCAAGGCCAAGCAGCTCGGCGTCAAGGAAATCTTCATCGACGACCTGCGCGAGGAGTTCGTCCGCGATTTCGTGTTCCCGATGTTCCGCGCCAACGCGATCTACGAGGGCGAATACCTGCTCGGCACCTCGATCGCGCGTCCGCTGATCGCCAAGCGTCTGATGGAGATCGCCGAGAAGACCGGCTGCGATGCGATTGCCCACGGCGCGACCGGCAAGGGCAACGACCAGGTGCGCTTCGAACTCGGCGCCTACCATTTCAACCCGGCGATCAAGGTCATCGCACCCTGGCGCGAGTGGGACCTGACCAGCCGCGAGACGCTGCTGGCCTACGCCGCGAAGCACAAGATTCCCATCACCAAGAAGAAGGGCGGCGGCTCGCCGTACTCGATGGACGCCAACGCGCTGCACATCTCGTACGAGGGCGGCGGCCTGGAAGACCCGTGGTGGGTGCCGGATGACAGCATCTGGCGCTGGACCAAGAACCCGGAGCAGGCGCCGGCGACCCCGGAATACATCACGCTGAAGTTCAAGCACGGCGACGTCGTCGCGGTGAACGGCAAGAAGATGTCGCCGTACAAGGTGCTCGCCGAGCTCAATACGCTCGGCGGCAAGCACGGCATCGGCCGTCTCGACATCGTCGAGAACCGCTACGTCGGCATGAAGTCGCGCGGCTGTTACGAAACGCCGGGCGGCACGATCCTGATGAAGGCACACCGCGCGATCGAGAGCATCACGCTCGACCGTGAACAGGCGCACCTGAAGGACGAGATCATGCCGCGCTACGCCAAGCTGATCTACAACGGCTACTGGTTCTCGCCGGAGCGTCGCGCGCTGCAGGCGTTGATCGACGACACGCAGACCAAGGTCAACGGCGAAGTGCGCCTCAAGCTCTACAAGGGCAACGTCTACAACGCCGGCCGCCGTTCGCCGGACACGCTGTTCGACGCCAAGATCGCGACCTTCGAGGACGACCGCGGCGCGTACAACCAGAAGGACGCGGAAGGCTTCATCCGCCTCAACGCGCTGCGCCTGCGCATCGGGGCGAAGCGCGACCGCAAGTAAGCTTCGCGGTATGACGAAAAGCCGGCCTCAGGGCCGGCTTTTTGTTGTGGCGCCGAGCAGCAGCGAGGCCGGCAGGCCGGTCTGCGGATGGCGTGGCTCGGCGAGCGAGGTCAGCTGCCAGCCGGCCGCGTCGAGGCTTGCGAGCCAGGATTCCAGCGTGCGGTAGTACCAGGGCATCGCGGCGCTGAAGCCGCTGCCGAAGCCGGCGAAGGTTTCCGTGCGCCAGCCATCGCGGTACCCGGCGTCGCCGCGCGCGGTCCAGGGATGCACGGTCTGGATCAACAGCAGGCCCTGCGGAGCCAACAGCGCTCGCAACGCGGTGAGCAAGCCGTCGAGATCCGCTTCGAGCAAGGCGAAATTGCAGACCAGCACATCGAACCGGCCGAGCCGATCGGTCGCCGCGTGCAGCTCGTCGTACGACAGCACGTGGTAGCTCGCATTGCCGGCGCTGCGTGCCGCATCGATCAGCGGCGCTGAAGCATCGATGCCGATGACGTCAATGCCGGCGCCGGACAGCGTCCGGCACAGCCAGCCTTCGCCGCAGCCGACGTCGAGAACCCGTTGTGGCCGATGGGCGAGCGTTGCCTGGACGATCGCAGCGTTGGTGACCAGCCGGCGGCTTTCGATCTCGTCGCCGCGCACCGCCTGGGTCCAGGCTGCGGCGTTGCTGCGCCAGCTCAGCGCGAGTTGGTCGAGCAGGTCCCGGCTCATGGCGTCGACAGGCCTTAGGCGGCGGGCGCGCTCGCGTCCCGCGGCTTGGCCAGCGCGTCTTGCAGGCCATCGACATGCACGACGGTCTGCGGGAACGGAATGTCGATGCCGTTCTCGTCGAACTTGAGCTTGATGCGTTCCATCAGCGCGCACTGCGTCGGCCACCAGTCCGGCGACTTGACCCACAGGCGAACCGCGAAGTTCACCGAATTGGTCGCGAGTTCCTTGACCTCGACCGACGGTGCGGGCTCCGCCAGTCCGCGCGGTTCTTCCTTGAGGATCTGCTCGAGAAGCTGCTTGGCCAAGCGCAGGTCCGAGGTGTAGCTGATGCCCAGCGTCAGGTCGATGCGGCGGGTGCGCTTGGCGCTATAGTTGATGATCGTCGTCGTCGTGATGTTCGAGTTCGGCACGTAGACGACCTGATTGTCGCCCGTCGTCATCACGGTGTGGACTATGCGAATCTCGTCGACGGTGCCGACCGTGCCGCCGATGCTGACGACATCGCCGCGCTTGAACGGCCGGAACACGATCAGGATGACGCCGGCAGCGAGCGACGACAGCTGGCCCTGCAGAGACAGGCCGATCGCCAGCGCCATGCCGCCGAGAATCGCCGCGGCAGATGTAGTTTCCACGCCCAGCTTGCCCAGCGCGGTGATGATGACCACCGCCATGCCCAAGCCGTACAGCACATTGCTGACGAAGCTCGCGAGCGTTTCATCCATGCGAGCGCGTTGCATCGCCTTGCGCATCAGGCGCAGCAGGATCTTCACCAGCCATTTGCCGAGGAAGAAGATCGCCACGGCGGCGGCGATGTTGATCATCACCGGTGTCGCCAGTTCAACGATCTTCTCGCCGTCCCTGAACTTGTCGACGACCTGCTGGATTGCCGCTGAGATGTCCACGGGTGGGCGGCAGGCTCAGAGCTTGAAGGATTCGCCGAGATAGACGCGGCGAACGGTTTCGTTCTTCAGCAACTCAGCCGGCGCGCCTTCGGCGATGACCGTGCCCTCGGCGAGAATGTAGGCGCGCTTGCAGATGCCCAGCGTCTCGCGGACGTTGTGATCGGTGATCAGCACGCCGATGCCGCGTTCGCTGAGCTGGGCGACGATGTGCTGGATGTCGCCGACCGCAATCGGATCGACGCCGGCGAACGGCTCGTCGAGCAGGATGAACTGCGGATTGGCGGCGAGGGCACGGGCAATCTCGACGCGCCGGCGTTCGCCGCCGGACAGCGCCTGGCCTTCGGCTTCGCGGATGTGCGTGATATGCAGCTCGCCGAGCAGGCGATCGAGCTCGCGCGCGCGGTCGGCGCGCTTGAGGTCCGGACGCAGCTCGAGGATGGCCATGATGTTGTCGGCGACCGACAGCGAACGGAATACGCTGGCTTCCTGCGGCAGGTAGCCGATGCCCAGGCGCGCGCGCGCATGCATCGGCAGCGCGGTGATGTTCTGGCCGTTGAACTCGATCTTGCCGCCGTCGGCGGCGACCAGGCCGACGATCATGTAGAACGAGGTGGTCTTGCCGGCGCCGTTGGGGCCCAGCAGGCCGACGATCTCTCCGGCCTGCAGGCTCAGCGAGACATCGCGCACGACGGTGCGCTTGTTGTAGCGCTTCAGCAGTTTTTCGGCACGCAGCGTGGCGACGGTCATGGTGCCGGCTCCGCGGTGGCGGCCGGAGCCGCGGTCGGTTTTGCGCCTGCGGCACCGGCCTTCTTCGGCGGCTGGATGACGATGCGGACCTGACCGTTCTGGCCGCCGGCGGCCTTGATCCGGCGCTCGGCGACCACGTACTCGATCAGCCCGCCGGCCACTTCATCGCCGTTGCGGATCAGGTGCGCATCATCGCGCAGGCGGATGATGCCTTCACGCGAGCTGTAATCCATCTGCTTGGCTTCGGCGTCGACCGGCTGCGAAGCGAGGCTCTTCTGTGCGTTGGCGACGCCGGCATGCTTCAGGTGCGCCGGAGTTCCGCTGATCTTAGCCTCGAACTGGCCGTCGGCGGACTGGGTCACGGTCATGCGATTGCCGCGCAGCGTCAGCGAGCCAGACTGCAGCGAGACATTGCCTTCGTACTCCATCGCGCCGCCCTGCACCCATTCGGCACGATCGGCGGTCAGGGTCACCGGGCCTTCCGGCAACAGCAGGTCGGCGTCGCTGTTGTCCTGCGCCTGCACCGCACCCGCGGCGAGCAGCAACAGGGCGAGTGCGCCAGTCAGTTGTTCAACGCGGTTCATGGCGCACCTTGACCTGCGACTTGAAGGTGACGCGTTCGGCGGCCCAGTCGGCGTGCATGCCGACGGCGTCGAGCGTCTGGCCGAGGCTGCGCGCGACGATGCTGGCGTCGGTATCGAGCGTGCGCGCGGTCCAGTCGACGAACAGATTCGGTGTCTCGAGTGCCAGCGGACGCTGGTCGCGCGACTGACCTTTGACGTCGACCTGCGGATGCAGGCGCAGCACCTCTTCGCCGGCGGCGACGCTGCCGCGCGGCGCGGTCAGGGTCCACTGGTTGTTGGCGCCGAGGGTTTCGAGGTCGATGTCGTTCATTTCCATCGATGCATCGTCGAAGTAATCGACATCGCGCGCGGTCAGCTCGAACAGCGGCGCGCCCTTGTCGTCGTAGCGCTGCCAGCGCGCGCCTTCGATGTGGTAGCGCGGGCGCTGCTCGTTGATCTCGGCCGCGTCGCCGGGCGCTTCGCGAAATCCGGCGATGGTCAGCCAGGCGGCGATCGCGGCGACGACGGCGAGCACCGGAAACACGACGGACTGGCGATCGACCATGCTCATGCGGGCAGGCGGCCCTGAGCGGCAAGCAGCAGGTCGACCGCTTCGCGCACCGCACCCTGGCCGCCGTTGTAGCGGCTGACCCAGTGCGCGGCCTGCAAGGCGCTGTCGTGAGCGTCGGCAACGCTGAGTGCAAGGCCGACGCGACGCATCAGCGGCAGATCGGGGACGTCGTCGCCCATGTGCGCGCACTGCGCGTCGCCGAGGCCCATTTCCTGGCACATGCGCAGGTAGGCAGGTTCCTTGTCTTCGGTGTCGAGTGCGATGTGACGGACGCCGAGCCAGCTCAGGCGCTGGCGCATCGCTTCCGACGGCCGGCCGCTGATGACCGCGATCTGTAGCCCCTGCTTGAGCGCGAGCTTGATGCCATAGCCGTCGCGGACGAAGTTGGTCTTGGTCTCTTCACCGTTCGGCCCGATGTACAGCTTGCCGTCGGTCAGCACGCCGTCGATGTCGAGGAACAGGCAGCGGATTTCGCGGGCGCGGCGCTGCACTTCATCCGCAGTCAGGCGCGCCATCAGACCACTCCGGCGCGCAGCAGGTCGTGCATGTGCACGACGCCGATCAGCTTCTGCTGCTCGTCCTTGACCAGCACCGAGGTGATCTTGTGCTTCTCCATCAGCGCGACGGCTTCCGCGGCGAGCTGGCCGGGATTGATGGCCTTGCCGCCGCGGGTCATGACGTCGGCGATCTTCGCGGTGCGCACGTCGATGCCCTGGTCGAGCACGCGACGCAGGTCGCCGTCGGTGAACACGCCGGCGACTTCATTGGCGCCTGTCGTGATGACTGCGAGCCCCAGGCCCTTGCGCGACATCTCGAGCAGGGCATCGCGCAGCGTGGCATCGGTGCCGACGATCGGCAGACGCTCGCCGCTGTGCATGACGTCGCTGATCTTCAGCAGCAGACGCCGGCCGAGCGAGCCGCCCGGATGCGACAGCGCGAAATCCTCCGGCGTGAAGCCGCGCGCTTCGAGCAGCGCGACCGCGAGGGCGTCGCCCATCGCCAGCGTCGCGGTGGTGCTGGACGTCGGCGCGAGGTTCAGCGGGCAGGCTTCGAGCGCGACCGAGACGTCGATGTGCACTTCGGCGGCGCTGGCCAAGGTCGAACCCGGCTTGCCGGTCATCGCGATCAGCGGCACACCCATGCGCTTGAGCAGCGGCAGCAGCGTGATCATTTCGTTGGTCTCGCCCGAATACGACAGCGCGAGCACCACGTCCTGACGGGTGACCATGCCGAGGTCGCCGTGGCTGGCTTCGCCGGGATGGACGAAGAACGCCGGCGTGCCGGTGGACGCAAAGGTCGCCGCGAGCTTGCTGCCGATGTGGCCGGACTTGCCCATGCCGATGACGACCAGACGGCCCTTGCAGGCCAGCATGATCCGGCAGGCGTCCGCGAAGCGGTCATCGACACGGTCGATCAGCGCCGTGACGGCGTCGCGTTCGATCTCCAGGGCGCGGCGCCCCAGCGCTTTGAGTTTTTCTGAGTCCATCGGGAACTTAGGGAATCCGGAGGGCGAGTATAAGCGGCTCCGCCAAAGCCCGGCTTAACCGCGCCTGGCCTGATCGTAGACCTCCAGCGCGCGGACACGGCTGGCGGCGAGGTCGACGATGGGCAGCGGATAGTCCTTGCCGAGGCTGATCCGGGCCGCGGCGAGCACCGCCGGCTTGGCCAGCCAGGGCGCGTGGATCTGCGCCGTCGGCAGCGGCGCCAGCTCCGGTACCCAGCGGCGGATGTACTGGCCCTGCGGGTCGAAGCGCTCGGATTGCAGCACCGGATTGAAGATGCGGAAGAACGGCGCGGCATCGGCGCCGCAGCCGGCAGACCACTGCCAGCCGAGCGTGTTGTTGGCGAGATCGGCGTCGACCAGCGTGTCCCAGAACCAGCGCGCGCCCTCCTGCCAGGGAATCAGCAGGTTCTTGGTCAGCAGCGACGCGACGATCATGCGCACGCGGTTGTGCATCCAGCCGGTCTGCCACAGCTGGCGCATGCCGGCGTCGACGATCGGAAAGCCGGTCTGTCCGCGCTGCCAGGCCTGGAGGTCGCCCGCGTATTCGCGCGGCTTGCGCCAGCGGAAATCCTTGAAGGTCGGGTTCAGCGGCTCGGCGGGGGTATGCGGCTGGTGAACCAGCAGGTGATGAGCAAATTCTCGCCAACCGAGCTCCTTCAGATAGGTCTGGGCATCGCCTTCCTGGACCTCGCCCTCGGCCTGCACCCGGCGCACGGCGACCATCACTTGATCCGGGCTGATCTCACCGAAATGCAGATGCGGGGACAGTCTCGACACGCCGTCCTCATCCGGGCGGTCGCGGCTGCGGCCATAGCCGGCCAGTGCGCCGTCGACGAAGTGCTCCAGCTGGGCGAGCGCGCCGGCCTCGCCCGGTTGCCAGAACGGCCGGAAGCCAGCATCCCAGCCGAGTTCCGGCAGCAGCTCCAGTTCATCCAGCTTGAGGCCCGGCAGTGTCCGCTTCGGGCGGGCAATGGCGTCCGGCGCCGCAACGATCGTTCGCGGCAGCAACTCCGATGAATGCTTGCGCCAGTACGGCGTGAAGACGCGGTAGCTGCCGTCGGTGCCGGTCTTCAGCGTCCAGGGCTCGCGCCACAGCAGCGCGTTGTGGCTGCCGACGGTCAGGCCCTCCCCGCGGAGGGCGGACTTGATCGCCGTATCGCGGGCGATGGCCGCCGGCTCGTAGCAGCGGTTCCAGAACACCGCGTCGGCGCCGGTTTCGCGGATCAGCTCGCGCAGGACCTCAAGGCTGTTGCCGCGGCGGATGACCAGCGGACTGCCGCGCGCCGCCAGATCCGCCGCGAGCGCCGCCAGGCTGTGATGCAGCCAGACGCGGCTCGCCGCGCCCGGCACCCACGGCGCTTCGGATTCGGGATCGTCGATATAAACCGGCACGATGCAAGGCGCTGCCGCCAGGGCCGCGGTCAGCGCGGGGTTGTCGGTCAGGCGCAGGTCGCGGCGGAACCAGAGCAGGGCACAGCGTTGCGGCATGGGGGCTATCGTCGAATTGGTAGTCGGACTGGTATGTTTGTTGGTTCACGGCATCTGTCGCGGGCAAACGACTTATAATCTGCGGCCTATGCAAACGGCCATCGCAATTGCCGGTGTCCGCAAAGCCTACGGCCCGACCGTCGCCCTGAAGGGAATCGATTTCACGATTCGCCAGGGCGAGTTCTTCGGTCTGCTGGGCCCGAACGGTGCCGGCAAATCCACACTGATCAATATCATCGCAGGACTCGTGCGGATGGACGCCGGGTCCATCGGCGTATTGGGTCATGACATTGTGTCGGACTTCCGCCTTGCAAGACGCCAGCTCGGTGTCGTGCCGCAGGAGCTGGTGTTCGATCCCTTCTTCAAGGTCCGCGAGATGCTGCGCATCCAGGCCGGCTACTACGGCTGCGGCCGCGAGTCCTGGCCGTGGATCGACGAGATGCTTGAGCGCCTCGATCTCGCCGGCAAGGCCAATGCTTCGATGCGCGCGCTGTCCGGCGGCATGAAGCGCCGCGTGCTCATCGCCCAGGCGCTGGTGCACAAGCCGGCCGTCGTCATCCTTGACGAGCCGACCGCCGGCGTCGACGTCGAACTGCGCCGCTCGTTGTGGGCTTTCATGTCGGAGATGCACAAGCAGGGCACGACCGTCGTGCTGACGACGCACTATCTGGAGGAGGCGCAAGAGCTCTGCGAGCGCATCGCGATCCTCGATCATGGCGAGCTGCAGGTCATCGAACCGACCCAGCAGCTGCTCGCGCGCCATCCGTTCCGTTTCCTGCGGATCAAGCTCGCCGACGGAGCGCAGCTGCCGGAGGCGCTGCGGCCGATGGTGACCGGCGAGCCGAACGGTCATATCGAACTCAAGCTCGACACGACCAAGCAGCCGATCGGCAGCGTGTTCGCCGCGCTGCGCAGCGCCGGCGTCGGCATCGAGGATGTGCAGACCCGCGACCCGGATCTTGAGGATATCTTCATCGACCTGACACGGGATGATGCGCCATGACGCCGGATCAGATCGGTTTCGTGACGCTGCTGAAGAAAGAAGTGATGCGCTTCTGGTCGGTGCTCGCGCAGACCGTCACCGCGCCGGTGATTACGACGCTGCTGTACCTGCTGGTGTTCGCGCAGGCGATGAAGGGCCGTGCGTCCGCCTACGACGGCGTGACCTACACCGAATTCCTGGTGCCCGGCCTGATCATGATGGCGGTGATCCAGAACGCGTTCGCGAACACCTCGTCGAGCCTGATCCAGTCCAAGGTCATGGGCAATCTGGTGTTCCTGCAGATGGCGCCGCTCGGCCCGCTCGAATGGTTCGGCGCGTACATCCTGGCGGCGCTGGTGCGGGTGTTCCTGGTCGCCGTCGTCATGCTGGCGGTGACGCTGCCGATCGTGCCGTTGCCGATCGAGGCGCCGCTAGTGCTGCTCACCATGTTCCTGCTGTCCGGCGCGTCGCTCGCGGTGATCGGCATGATCGCCGGCCTCGTCGCCGAGAAGTTCGACCACCTCGCGGTGGCGACCAACTTCTTCGTCATGCCGCTGTCGTTCCTGTCCGGCGTGTTCTATTCAGTGCACGCACTGCCGCCGCTGTGGTACCAGATTTCCCATCTCAATCCGTTCTTCTACATGATCGACGGTTTCCGCTACGGCTTCTTCGGCCATGCCGACGTGCCGGTCTGGCAGAGCCTGGTCTGGAGCGCGGGTTTCTTCGTTGTGGCTTCCGCAGTCTGTCTGTGGATGCTCGTCACCGGTTACAAACTCAAGAAATGAACAAGGAAGACATCAAGGCGCTGATCGAGGCGGGATTGCCCGACGCGACCGTTCGCGTGTTCGGCGACGACGGCCAGCACTTCGAGGCCGAAGTGATCAGCGCGACGTTCGCCGGGCTGCCGATGCTGGCCCAGCATCGCGCGGTCTACGCAACGCTCGGCGAGAAGATGGGTCGCGAGATCCACGCCCTGCGTCTGAAGACGCGGGCCGCGTAAGCCATGGACAAGCTCCAGATCCAGGGCGGTGCGCGCATCGCCGGTGAAGTGCGCTCTTCCGGCGCGAAGAACGCCGCGCTGCCGATCCTCTGCGCGGCGATCCTGTCCGACGAAGTCCTCGCGCTCGACAACGTGCCGCAGCTGCAGGACGTCAAGACCACGCTGAAGCTGCTGGCGCAGATGGGCGTCAAGGTCAGCCAGGACGGCTCGCATGTCGAATGCAATGCGCAGCCTATCCACACGCATGTCGCGCCGTATGAGCTGGTCAAAACCATGCGCGCGTCGATTCTCGTGCTCGGCCCGCTGCTCGCGCGCCGCGGTGCGGCGCAGGTGTCGCTGCCGGGCGGTTGCGCGATCGGTGCGCGACCGGTCGATCTGCACCTGATGGGCCTCAAGGCGATGGGCGCCGAGATCAGTGTCGAGAACGGCTTCATCAACGCCAAGGCGACACGCCTCAAGGGCGCGCGCATCGTCTTCGATACGGTGACCGTGACCGGTACCGAAAACCTGATGATGGCGGCGGTGCTTGCCGACGGCACGACCGTGCTGGAGAACGCCGCGCGCGAGCCGGAAGTGGTCGATCTCGCGCGCTGCCTGACGGCGATGGGCGCGAAGATCCGCGGCGCCGGCACGACAACGATCGTCGTCGACGGCGTCGAGAAACTGCGCGCCGCGCAGCACAGCGTGCTACCGGACCGTATCGAAACCGGCACCTTCCTCGTGGCCGCCGCGATGACGCGCGGATCGGTGCGCGTGACGCATACCGATCCGGGACTGCTCGACGCCGTCCTGGTCAAGCTGCAGCAAGCCGGTGCACACATCCGCACCGGTGAAGACTTCATCGAACTCGACATGCAGGGCAAGCGACCGAAGGCGGTCAACGTCCACACGATGCCGCATCCGGGTTTCCCGACCGACATGCAGGCGCAGTTCATGGCGCTGGACTGCGTCGCGGAAGGCACCGGTGTGATCATCGAGACGATCTTCGAGAACCGCTTTCAGCATGCGCTGGAAATGCAGCGCCTCGGTGCGGACATCCGCCTCGAAGGCCACACCGCGATCGTCACCGGCCGTGAGCGCCTGACCGCGGCGCCGGTGATGGCCACCGACCTGCGCGCCTCGGCGGCGCTGATCGCTGCTGCACTGGCTGCCGACGGCGCCACCGTCATCGACCGCATCTACCATCTCGATCGCGGCTACGAGCGCATCGAGGCCAAGTTCGCGCAGCTGGGGGCGAGCATCCGCCGTCTCAAGTAGGTTCAACGGAGTCACGCCATGGCCGGAGCCAAGACCGCCCGCATCGCGGTACTGATTGACGCAGACAACACGCAGCCGGCGATTGCCGAAGCGCTGCTGGCCGAGATTGCGAAGTACGGCGTCGCCAGCGTCAAGCGCATCTATGGTGACTGGACCCAGCCGAACCTGAAGGGCTGGAAGGAGCATCTGGTCGAGCACGCGATCCAGCCGGCGCAGCAGTTCGCGTATACCTCAGGCAAGAATTCGACCGACAGCGCGATGATCATCGACGCGATGGATCTGCTTTATACCGAGCGCTTCGACGCCTTCTGCATCGTCACCAGCGACAGCGACTTCACGCGGCTTGCCTCGCGGCTGCGTGAATCCGGCATGGACGTTTACGGCTTCGGTGAGCGCAAGACGCCGCAGTCGCTGGTTTCGGCCTGCGACAAGTTCACTTACCTCGATGTCCTGCGCGGCGCGGCGGCCAAGGCGCCAGCGGCCGAAGCTGCGGCGAAACCAGCGAAGGCGGCCAAGGCGGCGAAGAAGCCGCAGAAGGCGGCGCCGGCAGTGCCGGTCGCCGAGCCGGAGCGCAAGCCGGCGTCGCCAACCGACCCGGAACTGCAGCGCTTGCTGCGCGAAGCGGTCGATGACGATGCCGACAACGACGGCTGGGCCATGCTGCCTTCGGTCGGCAACCTGATTGCTAAGCGCAAGCCGGATTTCGATTCGCGCAACTACGGCTACAAGAAGCTCCGCGAGCTGGTGCAGGCCACCGGTCTGTTCGAGATCGACGAGCGCTCGTCCGCCGACGGCAAGCAGAAGGTCATCTACCTGCGTGACAACCGCAAGAAGGGCTGACGCCGGTACAATCGCGCCTCCTGAAGTGTTGACCCGTCATGACCCAGCTCACCATTGCCCTGTCCAAGGGCCGCATTCTCGACGATAGCCTGCCGCTGCTGGCCCAGATGGGCATCACGCCCGCGGGCGACATCGGCCGCCTGCTGCGCGTTCCGACCAATGTCAAAGGCCTGTCGCTGCTGATCATCCGCCCGACCGACGTGCCGACCTATGTCGAGTACGGCGCAGCGGATCTCGGCATCACCGGCAAGGACGTGCTGATGGAGCACGGCGGCGACGGTCTGTACGAGCCGCTCGACCTCGGCATTGCGCGCTGCCGCCTGTCCACCGCGACCAAGAAGGACCTGCCGCAGAACGGCGCGGGCCGCCGCCGCGTCGCGACCAAGTACCCCGAAATTACCCGCCGCCATTTCGCCGCGAAGGGCGAGCAGGTCGAGCTGATCAAGCTCTACGGTTCGATGGAACTGGCGCCGCTGGTCGGTCTGGCCGATCTGATCGTCGATCTGGTCGACACCGGCAACACGCTGCGCGCCAATGGCCTGGTCGAGCTGGAAACGATCGCCGAGATCAGCGCGCGCCTCGTCGTCAACAAGGCGGCGATGAAGATGAAGCATGCCGCGGTGCAGGATCTGATCACGCGCTTCGCCAAGGCGACGGCGCAGTGAAGATCGCGCGCTTCTCCACGCGCGACGGCGATTTCGATGCGCGTCTCGGCGCGCTGCTGGATCGCGCGCCCGAAGCCAGCCCGGCGGTGACGCAGGCGGTGGAAGCGATCATTGCCGACGTGCGTGCGCGCGGCGATGCGGCGCTGCTGGAGCTGACCAATCGCTACGACCGCCGCACGGTCAAGCACGCGGCGGAGCTCGAAGTCTCGAAGGAACAATGCGCCGCGGCCTGGGGCAGCCTGCCGTCTGCGCTGCGCAGCGCGCTTGAACAGGCGGCGCAACGCATTCGTGCCTACGCGCAGCATCAGAAGCTCGCGCCGTTCTCGTTCACCGACGAACACGGCAATACCCTCGGCCAGAGCGTCACGGCGATGGACCGCGTCGGTCTGTACGTGCCCGGCGGCAAGGCCTCGTATCCGTCGTCGGTGCTGATGAACGCGATCCCGGCCAAGGTCGCCGGTGTGCTGGAAGTCGTCATGGTCGTGCCGTCGCCGGGCGGCGAGCTGAACCCGGCGGTGCTCGGTGCGGCGCATCTCGCGGGCGTCGATCGCATCTTCACGGTCGGCGGCGCGCAGGCTGTTGCCGCCTTGGCCTACGGAACTGCGACGATTCCCGCGGTCGACAAGATCGTCGGGCCTGGCAACGCCTACGTCGCTGCCGCCAAACGCCTGGTGTTCGGTCAGGTCGGCATCGATTCGATTGCCGGTCCGTCGGAGATCGTCGTCATCGGCGACGGCCTGACGAATCCGGACTGGATTGCGATGGATCTGTTCTCGCAGGCCGAGCACGGCGAGGATTCCGAAGCGATCCTGCTATCGCCGGATGCCGACTACCTCGACGCCGTCCACTCAGCGATGATGCGGCGCGTCGAATTACTGCCGCGCAAGGACATTGTGCATGCCTCGATCGAGAATCGAGGTGCGCTGATCCTGACGCGTGATCTTGACGATGCCGCTGCGGTCTCAAACCGCATCGCCCCGGAGCATCTGGAGCTGTCGGTCGCCGAGCCGCGCGAGCTGCTGAAGAAAATCCGTCACGCCGGCGCGGTGTTCCTCGGCCGCCATGCGCCGGAAGCTTTCGGCGACTACTGCGCCGGTCCCAATCACGTGCTGCCGACCTCGCGTGCAGCGCGCTTCTCGAATCCGCTCGGCGTCTACGAGTTCCAGAAGCGCACATCGCTGATCGAATGCACGCCGGGCGGCGCGAAAGTGCTGGCGGACATCGCCGGCACGATCGCGGATGTCGAAGGCCTGCAGGCGCACGCGCAGTCGGCGCGCGACCGCGGCTGATCCAATCCGTCATTCCCGCGTTTGCGGGAATGACGAGGTTCAGACCCGGCCGGCTTCCAGCTTCGCGAGCACGCGCGGGCCGTTGAGCTTCCACGCGAAGCGCAGTGCCGAAGCGACGATGGGCCCAATCAACGGCAGCTTGCCTTCGAGGCGGATCGAGTAATCGACGACGGTAGCGCCATCGACCGACTTGAAGTTGATCGTGCCGCGATGATTCTTCACCGGCGAGCCGCGGGTGATGGCGTACTCGATCTGCTGATTGCGCTTGAAGGTGACGATCGTCTCCTCGAATGCCAGCGGGCCGCCGCCGATCTGGCGCACCGAACCCAGGCCGTTGGGATCGTCTTCGCCCTCCTTGATCCGGCGCCCGCGGCCGCCAAGCAGCGACAGGAATTTCTCGTGGTCGGCGAAAAACGCGAACACGGCATCGACCGGGGCGTGAACCGTGGCGTGCACCTGGATCTGTTGAAGCGCCATGACGGACATCCTGAAAAAAGTGTGGGGCCGCACTTTAGCCGCAAATCTCCAATCTGCGCGCAAAGCTGCCCGCAGTAGCCGGCAATTGGTGGGATAATGCGCGCGGGAGTCGGCCAGACAATCGCCGTTGCGCTTGCGCGAGGGAGGAAAGTCCGGGCTCCATAGGGCAAGGTGCCAGGTAATGCCTGGGCGGCGTGAGCCGACGGCCAGTGCAACAGAAAGCAAACCGCCGATGGGCCGCAGTGCAAGCTGCGTGTCACAGGCAAGGGTGAAACGGTGCGGTAAGAGCGCACCGCGAGTCTGGCAACAGACCGGCACGGTAAACCCCACCTGGAGCAAGACCAAATAGGGAAGGTGTATGGATTCGTCCATACGACGCGCGGCCCGCGTGCCTTCCGGGTAGGTTGCTTGAGCGCGGCGGCGACGTCGCGCCTAGAGGAATGATTGTCGCGGGCGCGCGAGCGTCCGGCACAGAACCCGGCTTACAGGCCGACTCCCTTTTTTATATCTGATCACCGGCTCCGGCCGGCGAAAAATCGTGGTTTTAAGGGTGCCGAAGGGCGCTTGGCGGCACTGTCCTTGCCGGGTGAAGCCCGGCTGAACGACGTCACCCTAGTCTGCCTCTCGATTCAGCCTCAATACTTGCCAAGCAACATTAAGAAAGGCGTCTAATTAATTGTTTTCTATCAATATCAACGATTGATCGAAGCAATTGACATAAGCCCATGTTTTGCCGGGATTTTTGCCCCAAAGAATGCTTGCGGGGGCTATGGCGCCAGCGTATAGTGCGGCGACGTGGTGGAAAGTGGGAGACAGTGGGGGAAACCTCCACATTCGGCAATGTTCGCGGGTTCACATCAGTTGTCTGTGGACGACAAGGGTCGCATTGCGATCCCCGCGCGCTTTCGCGCGTCGCTCGCCGAAATCTGCGATTCGCAGCTGGTCATCACCCGCGGCCCCAATCCCTGCCTTGAGATTTATCCGCTGCCGGAGTTCGAGCGCATCGTGCGCGACATCCAGCAGATGGAAGACCGCCAGGTTGCCGAAACCCTCAAGCAGGTCTTCGTCGGCTTCGCGGTAGAGACCGAGATCGACAAGGCGGGCCGGGTGTTGCTGTCGCCGATGCTGCGCAAGTACGTGCCGCTCGAAGATGCCGCCGTGCTGATGGGTCAGGACACGCGCTTCGACCTGTGGTCGCAGACGCAGTGGGATGCGCGCTTCGGTGAAGGCTCGGATCTGCAGGCGTCGCTCGCCGATGCCTTCCGGACGTTGCGACGGTGAGGCGCGAAGATGCCCTTCGACTGCGCCTTTGCCGACCGCTCCTCCGGGTCTGACGCCGCTATGACAGCCCACCGACCGGTGATGCTTGACGAAGCGATCGCCGGTCTCGCCCTCGATTCCGCGCTGACGCGTCATCCCAGCGACGCCCCCATTGTTGTCGACTGCACCTTCGGCCGTGGCGGGCACAGCCGCGCGATCCTTGATGCACTGGCCGGCAAAGGCACGCTGCATGCGCTGGACCAGGATCCGGAAGCGATCGCGCATGGCCGCCGCGAGTTTGCCGGCGATGCAAACTTCCAGCTGCATCATTGCAACTTCGCCGGCCTTGCTGCGCTTGCCGCCGAGCAGGGGATTGCCGGCCGCATCGACGCCATTCTGATGGATCTGGGCGTGTCGTCGCCGCAGTTCGACAACGCCGAGCGCGGCTTCAGCTTCAGCAAGGACGGCCCGCTCGACATGCGCATGAACAATGCCGCGGGCGAGTCGGCGGCCGACTGGCTCGCGCGCGCCGATGAAGTCGAGATTGCCGATGTGCTGTGGCGCTTCGGCGACGAGCGCAACAGCCGCCGCATCGCCAAGCGCATTGTCATGACGCGCGACGAGTCGCCGATCACGACGACGGCGCAGCTCGCCGCGCTGATCGCCGCGGTGCCGGGTCCGCGCAGCCGCACGATCCATCCGGCGACGCGCAGCTTCCAGGCGATCCGCATCTTCATCAATCGCGAACTCGAAGTGCTCGAGACGGTGCTCAGCGCGGCGGTCGATGTGCTGGCGCCGGGCGGCCGTCTGGTCGCGATCAGCTTCCACTCGCTCGAGGACCGCATCGTCAAGCGCTACCTGCGCGATGTTGCGCGCGCCGACGTGCCGCGCCTCAAGCTGCACGGCAAGCAGTTCCCTACGCAGGCGGAGTGCTCGGAGAATCCGCGCGCACGCAGCGCCGTGCTGCGCATTGCGGAACGCCTGCCATGAAGCGCGGCGCACTGATGATGCCGCTCGCACTGGCGATTGCCGTCATGGTCTCGGCGCTCGCGGTGGTGCGTACCAAGCATGAGAACCGCGCGCTGGTGGCCGAGCGCGATTCGCTGCGCAGCGAGCGCGAGCGCCTCGAGATGGAATGGGCGCAGCTGCAGCTCGAAGAGGCAACGTTGGCGCACAACAACCGCGTCGACAAACTCGCCCGCGAGCAGCTCGGCATGGTCGAGCCGCGCGACTACGTCATCGTCGGAGCCAGGCCATGACCGCCATCCGCAACCGCGGTGCGGAACCGGTCGGCGTCTGGCGCCGGCGCTTCGTCGTTGGCGTGATGTCGCTGGGCGCGATGATCGTCCTCGGCCGCGCGTTCCAGCTGCAGGTGATCGAGCGCGACTTCCTGCAGAAGGAAGGCAACAAGCGCCACGTCCGCACGATGATCATCCCGGCCCATCGTGGCGCGATCCTCGATCGGCGCGGAGAGCCGCTGGCCTTGTCGGCGCCGGTCGAAACGATCTGGGCGGTGCCTTCGGCGCTGCTGGAGTCGTCCGAGCACGTCAGCGCGATTGCCAAGCTGCTCAACCGCCGTCCCGCGGAGTTGCTGAGCTTTCTGAAGGCGCGCGCCGATCGCAAATTCGTCTACATCAGCGAGCCGCTGTCGCCGGCGGAAGCCAAGCGTGTGCTGTCGCTGAAAGCGCCGGGCGTGTTCTCCGAGCCGTCCTACGCGCGCTACTACCCGGCCGGCGAAGTCGCCGGTCAGCTGGTGGGCTTCACCGGCCGCGAAGGCAGCGGCCTTGAAGGCATCGAGAAAGCGCAGGAATCCGTGCTGGCCGGTACCAGCGGCGAACGTCGGGTGGTGCGCGACCGTGGCGGTCGCGTCGTCGATGACGATCTCGAGTTCCGCGAAGCGGAGTCCGGCGAGAACGTCGCACTGACGATCGACTTGCGTATCCAATACCTCGCTTACCGCGAGCTCAAGGAAGCGGTCGCCAAGAACAAGGCGCGCGGCGGCATCATCGTGATTGCCGACAGCGCCAACGGCGATATCCTCGCGATCGCCGCGCAGCCGGGCTTCAATCCGAACAATCCGGGCGAGCGCAATTCCAAGGGTGCGCGCAACAGCGCGATCGTCGATTCCTTCGAGCCGGGCTCGACCGTCAAGCCGCTGCTGGTCGCTCAGGCGCTCGAACTCGGCATCTTCCAGACGACGAGTCTCATCGACACGACGCCGGGCACTTACAAGGTCGGCGCGCTGACCGTGCGCGATGTGCATCCGGAAGGCATCGTCGATCTCGCCAAGATGCTCAGCAAGTCGAGCAATGTCGGTGCCGCGAAAGTCGGCATGACGCTGGGCCCCGAAGCGGTCTGGTCCGGCTACCAGCGCTTCGGTCTCGGTGAGCCGGTCTACACCGGCTTTCCCGGAGAAGCGACCTCGGTGCTGCGCCACTTCAGCGACTGGGGCCAGATCGCCACCGCGACCGCTTCGTACGGCTACGGTTTCTCGCTGAACTCGCTGCATCTGCTGCGCGCCTATGCGGCGCTCGCGAACGATGGCCTGATGCCGCAGATTCGTCTGGTGCGCGGCGGCCGTCCGCAGCCGCCGCAGCGCGCGGTCTCGGCGAAGACTTCGCGCGATGTCCGGCACATGCTGGAACAGGTCGTGACGCCGGCCGGCACTGCCCGACGCGCGGCGATTGCCGGCTACGCGGTCGCCGGTAAGACCGGCACCGTGCGCAAGGTGTCGCCGGGCGGCGGTTATGCGGACAACCGCCATCAGTCGCTGTTCGTCGGCATGGTGCCTGCCGAACGCCCGCGTCTCGTTGGCCTGGTGATGATCGACGAACCCAAGGCCGAAGGCTATTACGGCGGTCTCGTCGCGGCGCCGGTGTTCTCCCGCGTGATGCAGGACGCCGCGCGCCTGCTGCAGATTTCGCCGGAAGGCACCGATGCGCCGGAGCTCACGCCGGCCGTCCCGCGCACCGTCGCGTTGCCGTCGGTGGCCGCGACGACCACGGGGCCGAATACATGAGCCGCGTCATCGGTCGTGATGCACGCGGTACAGGTGCCGCCCATGCGCTGCCGGCCTTGCTGGCGGGCTATGAAGTGCCGGCGCCCGATGTTGAAGTCACCGGCATCGAACTCGACTCGCGCCGTGTATCTCCGGGCGACCTGTTCCTTGCTTGCAGCGGCCGTGGCACGCATGGCCTCGCGCATCTCGAGCAGGCAGTCTCGCGCGGCGCTGCCGCGGTTGCCTGGGAACCGGTGCCCGGCAGCGCCGAACCGGACAGCATCGTGCCGCAGGTCGCCGTGCCGAATCTGTCCGCGCGTGCCGGCGAGATTGCCGCGCGCTTCTATGGTCAGCCGTCGGCGCGCATGTTCTGCGTCGGCGTGACCGGCACCGACGGCAAGACCTCGACGACCTATCTGATTGCCCAGGCGCTGGATCGCCTCAACGTGCCCTGCGCATACATCGGCACCATCGGTCTCGGCCGCGTGGGCGCGCTCGGCGACGCGACGCACACGACGCCGGACGCGGTGAGCCTGCAGCGCAACGTCGCCGCGATGCGCACCGACGGAGCGCAGGCGCTGGCGATGGAAGTCTCCTCGCACGCGCTCGATCAGGCGCGCATCGCCGGCATGCATTTCGATGTTGCCGTGCTGACCAATATCACGCGCGATCATCTCGATTATCACGGTACCGTCGAGCGTTATGCCGCCGCCAAGCGGCGCCTGTTCGAGCGCTCCGAGCTGTCGAGCGTCGTGTTCAATCGCGATGACGAACATGGCGCGCAGTGGGCGGCGACGCAGCGCGGTACTGCGCAGGTCATCGTCTATGGCCTCGAAGGCGACAAGCCGCTGACCGATCACGTCGTCGGTCGAGATCTGCAGCTGACGCCGGAAGGCATTGCGCTGACGCTCGACACTTCATGGGGCAAGGCTCAGCTGCGCAGCCGCCTGCTCGGGCGCTTCAATGCCTACAACCTGATGGCTGCCGCCGCGGTGCTGCTCGCGCGCGGACATGCTCTGGAAAGCATCGTCTCTGCGCTGGCGCAGTCGAAGACCGTGCCCGGCCGCATCGAGGGCTATCGCGGCACGCGCGCGTTGCCGCTGGTCGTCGTCGACTACGCGCACACGCCCGACGCGCTGCGGCAGATTCTCAGCGCCGTGCGCGCGCATGCGCCGGGCCGCGTCATCTGCGTGTTCGGCTGCGGCGGCGATCGCGATCGCGGCAAACGACCTTTGATGGGCGGCGCCGTCGAGCAGCTGGCCGATGTCGCGATCATCACCGACGACAACCCGCGTAGCGAGGATGCTTCGGCGATCTCCGCGGACATCCTCGCCGGCTTCAGCGCTTCGGCCCGCGCCACGGTACAGATCATCCACGATCGCGCGACTGCGATCCGCACCGCGGTTTCCCAGGCCGGCGGCGACGATGTCGTCGTGATCGCCGGCAAGGGCCACGAGGAAACCCAGACCTACGGCACCGACGTGCGTGCTTTCAGCGACCGTGAGTTCGTTGCGAACCTGGTTGGCGCCGCATCCGCCGGTGGTCACCCATGATGGCCCTCAGCGAAGCGCGCGAGGTGTTGAACGGCGAGCTGCGCCACGGCGACGCCGAGTTCAGGCGCGTCGTCATCGACAGCCGCAACATCGTGGCCGCGGACTTGTTCGTCGCGCTGCGTGGCGAGCGTTTCGATGCGCATCAGTTCGTCGCCCAGGCGCATGCCGACGGCGCCAGCGCCGCGCTGGTCTCCGAGTGGGTCGCCGCCGACGTTCCGCAGCTGCGCGTGGAAGACACGCTTGCCGGCCTGCAGCAGCTGAGCGCGCACTGGCGCCAGCGCCTCAATCTGCCGGTG
Source organism: Fontimonas sp. FW305-C-3 (assembly GCF_058783185.1). Taxonomy (NCBI): domain Bacteria; kingdom Pseudomonadati; phylum Pseudomonadota; class Gammaproteobacteria; order Nevskiales; family Nevskiaceae; genus Fontimonas; species Fontimonas sp. FW305-C-3. The sequence goes on from NZ_JBYSYK010000001.1 coordinate 1,126,617, forward strand.
GTGGCAGTGACCGGCAGCAACGGCAAGACGACGAGCAAGCAGATGCTCGCCGCGATCTTCGCCGCTCGCGGTCCGGTGCTGGCGACGGTCGGCAATCTCAACAACCACATCGGCGTGCCGCTGACGCTGCTGTCCTTGCGCGCCGAGCATGCGACGGCGGTGGTCGAGATGGGCGCCAATCATCCGGGCGAGATCGCGATGCTGGCGACGCTGGCCCGGCCGGATGTCGGTCTCGTCACCCAGGCCGGCGATGCGCACCTTGAAGGTTTCGGCTCACGCGAGGGCGTTGCCCGGGCGAAGGGCGAACTGTTTGCCGCGCTGGACGGCGGCGTCGCGGTGATCAATGCCGACGATGTCTATGCGCCGTTGTGGCGCCAGTTGGCGTCGCGGGCTTCGGTGATCAGCTTCGGGATCGAGGCCGCTGCCGATGTGCAGGCCCAGCAGATCCAGCTGGATGCCGATGGCAGCCGCTTCGTGCTGCGCACGCCATCGGGCAGCGCCAGCGTCAGCTTGCCGATGCCGGGGCGTCACAACGTACTCAATGCGCTCGGCGCCGCGGCCAGCGCGATCGGGCTCGGCATGGAGCCTGATGTCATCGCCCAGGGCCTGGCTCAGGCGCAGGCTGCGCAGGGACGCCTGAACTGGCAGCAGACGCCGCAAGGCGCGCGCCTGCTTGACGACAGCTACAACGCCAATCCGTCTTCGCTGCGCGCCGGCATGGAACTGCTTGCGCAGCTGCCGGGCCGGCGTTTGCTGGTGCTCGGCGGTATGGCCGAGCTCGGTGCCGATGCGCCGCAGATGCATTACGCCGCCGGTCAGCTCGCGCGCGAGCTCGGCCTGGATGGCTTGTTTGGAATGGGGCCGCTGGCTGCCGAGGCCGTGCGCGGTTTCGGCGCCGGCGCGTATGGATTCAACACTGTCGACGAACTGGCCGACGCGCTGCGTGAACAGCTCGATGCCAATGCCGTTGTGCTGGTCAAGGGTTCGCGGTCCGCGCGCATGGAGCGCGTCGTCACCGCCCTGACCGGTGAAACTGCCGGGGGGACCCACTGATGCTGTATCACCTAGCCGAATACCTGAAGCAGTACGTCAGTGGATTCAATCTGTTCTCCTATCTGACGCTGCGCAGCGTGCTCGGCGTGCTGACCGCACTGGTGTTCTCGTTCGCCTTCGGCCCGCCGATGATCGAGCGCCTGTACCGCTTCAAGTTCGGCCAGCCGGTGCGCGACGACGGCCCCGCTTCGCACCTGAAGAAGACCGGCACGCCGACGATGGGCGGCGTGCTGATTCTCTGCGCGATCGCGGTGTCGACGTTGCTGTGGGCGGATCTGCGCAGCCGTTTCGTCTGGTTCGCGCTGCTCGTCACGCTGGCTTTCGGCGCGGTCGGTTTCGCCGACGACTACATCAAGATCAAGTACAAGAACCCGAAGGGCCTGCCGGCGCGCAAGAAGTACTTCTGGCTGTCGCTGGCCGGCTTCGGCGTCGCGACGCTGATGTTCTGGACCGCGCAGACGCCGGTCGAGACGACGCTGATCTTCCCGTTCATCAAGGACGTATCGATCTCGCTCGGCATCTTCTTCATCCCCTGGGCCTATCTCGTCATCGTCGGCTCCAGCAATGCGGTCAACCTGACCGACGGCCTCGACGGCCTGGCGATCCTGCCGACCGTGCTGGTCGCCTCGGCGCTGGCCGTATTCGCCTATGCCAGCGGCAACGTCGTGATCTCCAAGTACCTCGGCATTCCGTACATCGCCGGCGTCGGCGAGCTGGCGATCTTCTGCACCGCGATCGCCGGTGCCGGGCTTGGTTTCCTGTGGTTCAACGCCTATCCGGCGCAGGTCTTCATGGGCGACGTCGGCGCGCTTGCGCTCGGTGCTGCGCTCGGCGTGGTGGCCGTGCTGGTGCGCCAGGAAATCGTCCTCGCGATCATGGGCGGCATCTTCGTTGCCGAAACCTTCTCGGTCGCGTTGCAGGTTCTGTATTTCAAGTACAGCGGCGGCAAGCGCATCTTCCGCATGGCGCCGCTGCATCATCACTACGAGCTCAAGGGTTGGCCTGAGCCGAAGATCATCGTGCGCTTCTGGATCGTCACGCTGATCCTCGTGTTGATCGGCCTGGCTTCGCTCAAGGTCCGCTGATGACGAATACGCAACGCCAGGTGTCGGGCCGGGATCGCTACAAGGGGCAGCGCATGCTCGTTGTGGGCCTCGGCGTGTCCGGCGTTTCGGCGCTGCGCTATCTGGTTCGTTCCGGCGCGGATGTCGTTGTCACCGACTCGCGCGCGACGCCGGCCGGCATCGACGCGCTGCGCACCGAATTCCCGAACGTTGCGTTCGAGCTTGGCGCCTTCGCTGCGCCGCAGCCGCTGACGCAGTTCGCCGAAGCGGTGGTGTCTCCGGGCGTCGCGCTCGACGAGCCGTTCGTGCAGGCCTTGAATGCCGCCAGCGTGCCGGTGCTGGGCGATATCGAACTGTTTGCGCGCGCAGCCGGCGCGACACCTGTCGTCGGCATTACCGGCTCGAACGGCAAGTCGACGGTGACGACGCTGGTTGGCGAGATGGCGCGTGCGGCGGGTATCAAGGTCGCGGTCGGCGGCAATCTCGGGACGCCGGCGCTGGACCTGCTCGCCGATGGCACCGAGCTGTATGTGCTCGAGCTGTCGAGCTTCCAGCTGGAAACGACGCACACGCTGCGCTGCAAAGCGGCGACGATTCTGAATCTGTCGCAGGACCATCTCGATCGCCATGGATCGATGGCGCACTACGGCGCGGTCAAGGCGCGCATCTACGGCGGCTGCGAAATTGCCGTCGTCAATCGTGACGACGCCGCGACGTCACCGGCGAGTGCCCTGGCGAAAGCCGAAGTGCGCTCGTTCGGCCTCGACGCGCCGCGCGAGATGGGCCAGTACGGCTTGATCGGTCAGGGCAGCGAGCAGGCGCTCGCGGTCGGCGCGGCGTCGGCGCTTGTTCCGCTGTCCGAGCTGAAGATTTTTGGTCTGCACAATGCCGCGAATGCATTGGCAGCACTGGCGCTGGCCGACGCGGCCGGCATCGATCGCACCGCAAGCATGAACGCACTGAGGGCGTTCAGCGGTCTGGCGCATCGCTGCGAGTTCGTCGGCGAGCTGCAGGGCGTGCGTTTCTTCAACGATTCCAAAGGCACCAACGTCGGCTCGACGCTGGCCGCGCTCAACGGCCTGCCCGCGCCGATCATCTGGCTGGGTGGCGGTCAAGGCAAGGGACAGTCGTTCAGCGAGCTGCGCGAGCCGCTCGCGCGCCAGGGCCGCGCCGCGGTGCTGTTCGGCCAGGACGCCGGTCTGATCGAGAACGACATCGTCGGTGCGTTGCCGATCTACCGCGAGCCCGACATGGGTTCGGCCCTGCAGCGCGCACGCCTGCTGGCCCAGCGCGGCGATCAGGTGCTGCTGTCGCCGGCCTGCGCGAGCTTCGACCAGTTCCGCAGCTACGTCGACCGCGGCGATCAGTTCCGCGCCGCCGTGAGGGCACTCGCATGAACACCGCCACGCTGAGTGCGCAGATCGAGAGCCGCCTGCCGTTGCCGCGCGCGCGCTATGGCCTCGACAGCTGGCTGTGCATCGCGATCTGCGTGCTGCTGGCCTGGGGCCTGATCATGGTGGCGTCGGCGTCGGTCGCGCAGTCGGAGAAGCTGACCGGCGGCCCGTTCTACTTCTTCTATCGCCAGCTGGCGTTTGTCGGCGGCGGCGCCTTGCTCGGCCTGGCGATGTACTGCGTGCCGATGCGCGCCTGGGAGCGCACCAGCCTGCCGCTCTATCTGTTCGCGCTGCTGCTGCTGGTCATCGTTCTCGTGCCGGGCATCGGCGTGCTGGTGAATTCCGCGCGCCGCTGGATCGATCTCGGCCTGTTCCGCCTGCAGGCCTCGGAGCCCGCGCGCCTGGCGCTGATCATGTTCATTGCCAGCTATATCTCGCGACGGCAGACGCAGCTGCAATACAGCCTCAAGGGGCTGTTCCTGCCGCTGGCGGCGATCATGCTGCCTTGCGCCCTGTTGCTGCTGGAGCCGGACTTCGGCGCCACCGCGATCCTGATGGGCGTCGTGTTCCTGATGCTGTTCCTCGGCGGCGCCCGCGTCGGCTACTACATTGCAATGATGGGCGCGGCCGGTGCGATGCTCGCCTTCATCGCGGTCGCGGCGCCGTATCGCGTCAAGCGCCTAATGAACTTCACCAATCCCTGGGCCGACGTCGAGAACGGCGGCTGGCAGCTCGCACAGTCGCTGATCGCCGTCGGTCGCGGCGAATGGAGCGGCGTCGGCCTCGGCAACAGCGTGCAGAAGCTGCTGTACCTGCCGGAGATGCATACCGACTTCATCTTCGCGATTCTCGCCGAGGAGCTTGGCCTGCTCGGCATCGCCACGTTGCTGATGCTGTTCGGCATCGTCGTCTGGCGCGGCTTCACGATCGGCCGTATTGCCGAAATCGGCGGCCGCCACTTCCAGGCCTTCCTCGCATATGGCCTGACGAGCTGGATCGGCTTGCAGGCGCTGATCAACATGGCGGTGAATCTCGGCCTGCTGCCGACCAAGGGTCTGACGCTGCCGCTGCTCAGCTATGGCGGCTCCTCGCTGCTGACGGTCTGCGCGATGGTCGGTCTTCTGCTGCGCGTCGACTATGAAAATCGCGCCGCGGCGTTCGGCGTGACATCGGCGGAGGATCGCCGATGAAGCTGCTGATCATGGCCGGCGGTACCGGCGGTCACGTCTATCCGGCGCTGGCTGTCGCGCAGTATCTGCGCGAGCGCGGACACCAGATCGTCTGGATGGGTGCGCCGAACAGCTTCGAATCGCGCGTGGTGCCCGCCCACCAGATTCCGCTGCGTGAGATCAGCATCTCCGGCCTGCGCGGCAAGGGCATGCTCAAGCTGTTGCAGGCGCCGCTGCTGCTGCTGCGCGCATTGCTGCAGGCACTGGCGATCCTGCGCAGCGAAAAGCCCGATGCAGTGCTCGGCATGGGCGGATTCGCGGCGGGACCCGGCGGCATCGCGTCGTGGTTGCTGCGCGTGCCGCTGATCGTCCACGAGCAGAACGCGGCACCGGGGTTGACCAACCGCCTGCTCGCACGCATTGCGACGACGGTGCTCGAAGCGTTCCCGAAAACCTTTCCGCGTGCGCAGACCGTCGGCAATCCGGTGCGCAGCGGTTTCATCGCGCTGCCGCCACCGGCGCAGCGGCTCAATCACGAAGGTGCCGCGCGCCTGCTCGTCGTCGGCGGCTCGCAAGGTGCGAAGGCGCTCAACGAGCGCGTGCCGCAGGCGCTGGCGCTGCTCGATCCCTCGGCGCGCCCCGATGTCCGTCATCAGGCCGGGCGCACGATCGACACTGCGCGTCGCCACTACGGGGCGACTGCCGTCGAGGCGGAGATCAGCGAGTTCATCGAGGACATGCCGGCTGCATTGGCCTGGGCGGACCTCGTCGTCTGCCGCTCGGGGGCCTCGACGATTGCCGAACTGAGCGCGGCGGGTTGTGCGAGCGTGCTGGTGCCGTTTCCGCACGCGGTCGACGACCATCAGACGCGCAACGCCGAGTACCTGGTTTCGGCGCGCGCCGCGGTGCTGATGCCGGAAGACAGCCTCTCGCCGGCGCAGCTTGCGGCGATGCTGCGCGAACTGCTCGGCGACTGCACGCGTCTTCGGCGCATGGCCGAAGCAGCGCGCACCGCGGCCTGGCCGAACGCGACGGCGGTGATTGCCGATGCCTGCCTCGACTGCGGCGGAGAACTTGTATGAGCGCGCAACACGGTGCTTTGCGCGCAGCGCAAACGGGTGCGGGAGCGCGATCACGCATGCGCATCACTGCCCTTGGCGTGGATGCGAAGGTGAACGCATGAGCCAGGACGTACAAGCGCTGATGACCCGGCCGATGCGGCGCGTGCGGCGCATTCACATGCTCGGCATCGGTGGTTCCGGCATGGCCGGTATTGCCGAAGTGCTGATCAACCTCGGCTACCAGGTCAGCGGCACCGATCTGAAGGAAAGCGCGGCGACGAAGCGGCTTGCCGCGCTCGGCGCGACGATCGTCTTCGGTCATGCCGCCAAGAACGCGCACGGCGCGGACGCCATCGTGGTCTCGACGGCGGTCAAGGCCGGCAATCCCGAGCTCGAGTACGCGCACGAACACCGCATCCCGGTCGTGCGTCGTGCAGAGATGCTCGCCGAGCTGATGCGTTTCCGCTACGGCGTGGCGATCGCGGGCACGCATGGCAAGACGACGACCACCAGCCTGGTCGCCAGCGTGCTGGCCGAGGGTGGACTCGATCCGACGTATGTCATCGGCGGCAAGCTCAAGGCGGCCGACGCCAATGCGCGACTCGGCGCCGGCAGCTATCTCGTCGCCGAAGCCGACGAGAGCGATGCGTCGTTCCTGCATCTGTCGCCGATGATTTCGGCGGTCACCAACATCGATGCCGATCATCTGGAAACCTACGGCAACGACTTCCGCCGCCTGCGCGCCACCTTTGTCGAGTTCCTGCATCGGCTACCGTTCTACGGTCTCGCCGTGCTGTGCATCGACGATCCGGTCGTTCGCGAGACGCTGAACGATGTCGGCCGGCCGGTATTGACCTACGGCTTTGCCGAGGATGCCGACCTGCGCGCGATCGATATGCGCGCGGAAGGCAGCGGTGTGCATTTCACCGCAGTTGCCGCCGACGGTTTCCGCGAAGCGTTTCATCTGAACTTGCCGGGCCAGCACAACGTGCAGAACGCGCTGGTCGCCGTTGCGATCGGCCGTGAACTCGGTGTCGATGCCGCGGCGATCCGTCGCGCGTTCTCCAGCTTTGCGGGCATCGGACGCCGCTGCGAACAGCATGGCGAGCTGCAGATCGGCGCGCGCCGCATGCAGCTGGTCGATGACTACGGCCATCATCCGCGCGAGCTCGCAGCCACTTTCCAGGCGATGCGCGCGGCACATCCGCAGCGGCGCCTCGTCGTCGTGTTCCAGCCGCATCGCTACACCCGCACGCGCGATCTGTTCGACGACTTCTGTGCCGTGCTGACGCAGGCGGACGTGTTGCTGCTGGCCGAGGTCTATGCGGCCGGCGAAACGCCGATCGAAGGTGCCGATTCACGCGCTCTGGCGCGCGCGATCCGTGCCCGCGGCGCGGTCGAACCGGTGCTGCTGCCGGGCGGCCTTGCGGATGCACCGGCGCTGCTCGAGCGCATCGCCGCCGATGGCGACCTGATCCTGACGCTCGGCGCCGGCGATGTCGGCAATCTGCCGGCGCTGCTGGTTCAGCGCTACGGAGCGGCCAAGTGAACGCCGCCGCGAGCGTGCGCGACACCGCGGCCAGCGTGCGCGGCCGTGTGCTGCATGACGAGCCGATGGCGCGCCATACGTCCTGGCGCGTCGGCGGTCCGGCCGACCGCTATTTCGAGCCGGCGGATCGCGAAGATCTGATCGAGTTCGTGCGCAGCCTGCCGGCCGCAGAGCCGGTGCTGTGGCTGGGCCTGGGCAGCAACCTGCTGGTGCGCGATGGCGGTTGGCGCGGCACCGTGATTGCGCTGCATGGCGCGCTCGATGCGCTGGAGATCGAAGAAGGCGCCGAGCCGGTGATTGCCGCCGAAGCCGGCGTGCACTGCGCGCGCCTGTCGAAGTTCGCCGAGCGTGGCAGCTGGGCGGGCCTTGGATTCATGGCCGGCATTCCCGGCACGGTCGGCGGCGCGCTGGCGATGAACGCCGGCGCCTGGGGCGGCGAGACCTGGAACCAAGTCATCGATGCCGAGCTGATTTTCCGCGATGGGCATGTGGAACGCGTCGGCAACGCGCAGATCCGCTACGGCTATCGCCACGTCGAGTTGCCAGCGAAGGCCTTGGGTTTTCTCGGCGCGCGCTTCTCGGTGAAGCCGGATACCGACGGCGAGTACGCCAAGCAGACCCGCGAGTCGTTGGCCAAGCGCAAGGCGACGCAGCCGGTCGGCAAGCCGAGCGCTGGCAGCACGTTCCGCAATCCGCCGGGCGATCACGCGGCGCGTCTGATCGAATCCTGCGCGCTCAAGGGCTATCGCATCGGCGGCGCGGAGGTATCGACGTTGCACGCGAATTTCCTGATTGCCGAAACCGGTGCGCGCGCTGCGGATGTCGAGGCGCTGGTCGAGCATGTGCGCACGACGGTGCGCAACAAGACCGGCGTCGATCTTCAACCTGAAGTCAGAATTGTTGGAGCTGCACTGTGAACGCCCCACACATCACCGATCCGCGCGCTTTCGGCCGTGTTGCCGTGTTGATGGGCGGCTGGTCGTCGGAACGCCAGGTCTCGCTGTGGTCGGGCGAGGGCGTGACCGCGGCGCTGACGTCGCGTGGCGTCGATGCGGTGGCGTTCGATGCAAGCCCGGAGAACATCCTGACCCTGCGCCAGCAGGGCTTCGACCGCGCGTTCAATGTGCTGCACGGCACCGGCGGCGAAGACGGTACCGTGCAGGCAGTGCTCGATCTGCAGAAGATTCCGTACACCGGCAGCGGCGTGCTCGCCTCGGCGCTTGCGATGGACAAGCTGCGCACCAAGCGCATCTGGGTGGCTGAGGGGCTGCCGACGCCGGAGTACGTCTGGTTGCAGCAGCGCAGCGAGCTCGATCTCGCCGCGACGCGTTTTGGCTATCCGTTCGTCGTCAAGCCATCGGAAGAGGGTTCGAGCGTCGGCGTCAGTATCGTCAAGAATGCCTCGCAGCTCGATGCTGCCTGGGTGCTTGCGCGTGGCGATGGTAGCCGCGTCGTCATGGCCGAGCGTTTCATCAGCGGCAAGCTCAAGGGGCAGGAATACACCTGCTCGATCGTCGGGCGTACGGCGCTGCCGACGATCCGCATCGAACCGGAAGGCGAGTTCTACGACTACAACGCGAAGTACCTGTCGGACAACACGCGCTACCACTGTCCTTCGGGCATTGCGGCGAAGCTGGAGTCGGAGATCCAGGCGACTTGCCTGCGCGCGTTCGAGTTGCTCGGCGCACGCGGCTGGGGCCGCGTCGACTTCATGCTCGATGCCGAAGACCGGCCGTGGCTGATCGAGGTCAATCTCGTGCCGGGCATGACGTCGCATAGCCTGGTGCCGATGGCGGCGAAGGCGCGCGGCATGGACTACGCGGAGCTGTGCTGGAACATTCTCTCCATGACGTTGGGTCAGCGATGAGCGCCTATGCCATGACTGCCGATTCCTTCGACGTCGACGATGAAGCTGACGACGGTGCCGTGCAATCGCCATGGCCGCGGCTGCTGCTGGGCATGCTCGCGCTCGTCGCCGTTGCGGCGGCGCTGTGGGGATTCTTCCAGTTCACCGGTACTCAGCAGGTGTCGCGTATCCGCATCGAAGGCGCCTTGAATCACGTCAGCGCGCAAGAGGTGGAAGCTGCGATACGTCCGCTGCTCGATTCGCGATTCATCGAGGTCGATCTCGAGCAGATTCATCAGGTCGCCGCGGCGCTGCCGTGGGTTGCCAGTGTGCGTGTGGAGCGCCAGTGGCCGGCGATGGTGCGCGTGCGCGTGTGGGAACGCGAGCCGATCGCGCGCTGGGGCGGCGAGGAGACCCTGCTCGATGAGCAGTCGGCCGAGTTTGCGACGGCGGGTCGCAACGTGCCGCCCGGTCTGCCGTTGTTATCCGGCCCGGCCGGCAGCGCGGTCGTCGTCATGGATATGTACCGGCAGCTGTCGGTGCCGCTCAAGGGTTCGCTGTTCGAGCTGCAGAGCCTGAGCCAGGACGCGCGCGGCGAATGGACGGCACTGGCGAAGAACGGCATCGAACTGCGCTTCGGCCGCGGCGATCCGGCGCCGGCGCTGGCGAATCTGCTGGGCCCGGCGGCGCAGGCGCTGACCGAACGCATCGCACAGGTGCATCACGTCGATCTTCGTTACACCAATGGTTTTTCGGTGGGCTGGCTTGAGCCAACTGCTGACAAGAAGGGGAACTGAGCTCATGGCACGTCGGGAAGAACGCAATCTGATGGTCGGCCTGGATGTCGGCACGTCCAAATGCGTGGCCGTGGTCGGCCAGGTCAACGACGATGGCCAGATCGAGATCGTCGGTCGCGGCGAGCATGTGTCGCGCGGCATGAACCGCGGCGACGTCGTCAACATCGAGCAGACCGCACAGGCCATCAAGCGCGCGGTCGAGAATGCCGAGCACATGGCCAACTGCCGCGCACAGTCGGTCTACGTGGGGCTGTCGGGCACGCATATCCGCAGCTTCAACTCGACGGGCGTCGCGCCGGTGCGCGCCGGTTCGGTCAGCGAACGCGATGTCGACAGCGTGATGGATGCTGCTCGCGCGATCGCGATTCCGGCCGACCAGAAGATTCTCCATGTGATTCCGCAGGAGTTCGTCGTCGACGGTCGCGAGGGCATCCACGATCCGGTCGGCATGCATGGCGTGCGCCTCGAAGCCAAGGTGCACATGGTCACCGGGTCGATCTCCGCGGCGCAGAACATCTACAAGTGCGTCGAGTCCTGCGGGCTCAAGGTCGATAAGCTGATCCTGCAGCACCTGGCGTCGAGCTACGCGACGCTGCTGCCGGACGAGCGCGACCTGGGCGTCTGCATGGTCGATATCGGCGGCGGCACTTCGGATATCGCGGTGTTCAAGGGCGGCACGATCCGTCATACCGCCGTGCTGCCGATTGCCGGCAATCAGGTGACCAACGACATCAGCATGGCCTTCCGCACGCCGGCGCCGTATGCCGAAGAGCTGAAGATCCAGTACGGCGTCGCGCTGCAGCAGTTCGCCGGTCACGAAGAGATCGAGGTCAGGGGCGTCGGCGATCAGCAGTCGCGCCGTCTGTCGCGCGTGACGCTGGCTGAAGTGATCAAGCCTCGCTACGAGGAGTTGTTCCGCTTCATCCGTAAGGAACTGCATCGCTCCGACTGGTACGAAATGATCGCAGGTGGCGTGGTGCTGACCGGCGGCTCCTCGCAGATGCCGGGCGTCGTCGAACTCGCCGAGAGCGTCTTCGAGCTGCCGGTGCGCGTGGGCCTGCCGCACAACGTTGAGGGTTTGAAGGATGTGACACGCAATCCGGCCTATGCGACGGCGGTCGGTTTGTTGTTGTACGGGAAGCAGAGTCGGCCAGTGCAGATGCGTGCCCCGAGCCAGGGTTTCGGCTATTGGGCGCACCGCGCCGGCGAGTGGTTGAAAGGTAGTTTTTGAGTAGTTTCGAGGCGTCAGGAAGTGTGTTCTTTTATCTACAAAAGTTACTGTTTTTCATTGACATTTACACTGTGACAACATATTGTACATTTGCGGCGTACTAGACAGATAAAAAACTGCAGGCCAAGTCATCTGCGTTTTACGCATTGGATGACCTGACGGGTGATTGGCAGGACGAACGCGCTACACGCGCAGGAGCAGCGACATGGGCGGACAGGCACGAGAAATTTTTGAACTGGAAGATGGGCAGCGCAAGCGCGCCGTCATCCGGGTCATTGGCGTTGGCGGCGGCGGTTGCAACACCGTCAACCAGATGGCACACAGCGGCATCGATGGCGTCGATTTCATCTGCGCCAACACCGATCGGGATCATCTCGAGCGTTGTGTGCCGACCAACCAGGTCCAGCTGGGCATCGAGATCACCCGCGGTCTGGGTGCGGGCTCGAACCCGGAAGTGGGCCGCGCCGCGGCTGAGGAAGATCGCGATCGCATCCGCGAGATGATCGAAGGTACCGATCTGCTGTTCGTTACCGCCGGCATGGGCGGCGGCACCGGCACCGGCGCCGCGCCGGTGATCGCGGAGATCGCCAAGGAGCTCGGCATCCTGACGGTGGCCGTCGTCACCAAGCCCTTCGTCCACGAAGGCAAGAAGCGCATGGCTGTCGCGCTCAAGGGTATCGACGAGCTGCGTCAGTACACCGACTCGCTGATCATGATTCCGAACGAGAAGCTCGGCATCGTGCTCGGCACCAAGATCACGGTCATGAACTGCTTCAAGGCGGCGAATGACGTGCTGCAGAACGCCGTGCAGGGCATTTCCGACCTGATCACCCGTCCGGGTGTCGTCAACGTCGACTTCGCCGACGTCCGCACGGTGATGACCAACCGCGGCATGTCGATGATGGGTATCGGCGAAGCCAGCGGCGAAGGTCGCGCCGAGAAGGCGGTCGAGATGGCGCTGTCGAGCCCGCTGCTCGACGATATCGAGCTGCACGGCGCGCGTGGCCTGCTGGTCAACGTCACCTGCGACGAATCGCTGACGATGGAGGAGATGGAATACATCAATGCCCGCGTCGCCGAGATCGCGTCTGACGAAGCCGACACCAAGTGCGGCATCGCGATGAACCCGAGTCTCGATGGCGTGCTGCGCGTGACCGTCGTGGCGACCGGCCTGCCGGGCGTCAAGCACATCCCGCAGCAGGTGGCGGCGCCGACGATGGCAGCAGGCAATCCGAAGATTGCCGCCTTCGTGCGTCCGGACATGACCATGCCCCACAACAGCATGAGCACGGCCGGCATGGGCGGCATGAACTCGCCGAACCTGGACATCCCGGCCGTGCACCGTCAGCAGCGCATGATGGCGGGCGGCGGCAGCGCGTTCCCGCTGGGCCTGGACGACGACATCATCAACATCCCGGCGTTCCTGCGGCACCAGAACGACTGAAGCGCAGTGCGGCTGGTTTCCGACCCGACGCCTGCCGGGTCGGGGCCGGCCTGACCGGGTTCACGCAGGGTTCAAGCCCATGGCCCTGCGTGCCGACCGGGCAAAATGAGACCGGCCTTCGCCTCCGGAACTCCATGTTAAGATCGCGTGTCAATGGGGCGCAGCGTGCAATCGCGCTGCGCTTTTTTGTTCCATTTACGGCACGTGATGGTCAGACAACGCACACTCAAGCAAGCGGTTCGCGCCAGTGGTATCGGCCTGCATTCGGGTCGCAAGGTCTATATGTCCTTGCTGCCGGCGGGGCCTGACACCGGCATTGTGTTCCGCCGTACCGACCTGGCGCATTCGGTCGACGTGCCTTCGCGCGCGCATCTGCTGCGCGAGGCGGTGATGTGCAGCACGCTGGTGGCCGACGACGGCACCAAGATCATGACGATCGAGCACCTGATGTCGGCCTTTGCCGGCCTGGGCATCGACAATTGCGTCGTCGAACTGTCGTCGCCCGAAGTGCCCATTATGGACGGCAGCTCCGGCCCGTTCGTGTTCCTGATCCAGTCCGCGGGCATCCACGAACAGGATGCGCCGAAGCGCTTCATCCGCATCCGCCAGCCGGTCCAGGTCCAGGACGGCGACAAGTGGGCGCGCTTCGAGCCGTTCGACGGCTACCGCCTGTCGTTCTCGATCGATTTTCGCCACCCGGCTTTCCGCGCCTCGGCGCAGAGCGCGGTCATCGACTTTTCGACGACCAGCTACGTGCGCGAAGTCAGCCGCGCCCGCACGTTCGGCTTCATGCGCGAGCTGGACACCCTGCGCGCGGCCAATCTGGGCCTCGGCGCGAGCCTCGATAACGTCGTCGCCCTCGACGATTATCGGGTCGTCAACCACGATGGTCTGAGATACGAGGACGAATTCGTCCGTCACAAGATCCTCGACGCGGTCGGCGATCTGTACCTGTTGGGGCATCCGGTCATCGGCGCGTTCACCGCCTACAAGTCCGGCCATGCGCTCAACAACAAGCTGGTCAGGGCTGTGCTGGATGATCCAAGCAGTTATGAATCAGTGACTTACGAAAGCGGCGAGCAGACTGCTCCAATCGCCTTCGTGCGCGGTAGTCTGGCGGCGGCCTGAGCCCCGCCGAGCCTCGGCGATAGGAAAATCCCCTCAGTGCAAGACTCTTGCGGAATGTTCGCAGGATCAGGCACTTGCCGAATCATGTTCGCTTGCGATCCGGCGCTCAGGGCCGATACACTCCAGCTTGGCTACCCGGAGCTGGGGGGCGCACTTTGGTTTCGACCGAAGTGCATTTGAGTCCATAACGGGTTTGTAGCCACACCAACAGTGACTTGCTGTGTTGGCGAAACGGCACGAGTGCAGATGCGCTCGCGCAGTAGAGGATGACGGTCTGGTCGCGGATATTGGCCACCCGGATCTGCTGTACCCATGGGGCATTACACCAGTCACGCAATGCGTGATTGATGTCGGACAGTTGCCTGGCGCGCTCGAACAGCTCGCCCGTCGACTGCGAGGGCTGGCTTAGTAGTTGCCTCAGGTTTTGAGGTTCAGATTGATCGGAGTGCATAGGTCCCGCATGGATATCATCGTTGTCAGCCACAAGCGTGGACGCACTTGGCGTTTTCCGTTCAATCCCAGGAATGTCCTGGTCTGGTTGCCGGTGACGTTCTTCTTTACCTTCTTGATCTCGGTTTCGTTTGCAGCAGGTGTGATGTTCAGCGGTAGCGGCTCTGCGGTGACTGCCCACCTGCCGGCCAATCTTCTCACAGCATGGACGGACAACGTCCGCCAACAGCGCGAAGCCCTCACCGAGGCACGCGCACAGGCAGAACAGAATACCGCCGCACTGGCCCGTCGCATCGCCCAGCTGCAGGCCCACGTCCTCCGCCTCGACGCCGCCGGTCAGCGCCTGACCCAGATGGCCGGTCTCGACAGCGGCGAATTCAACTTCGACCAGGCGCCCGCCCTCGGTGGCCCGGAAACCGACGCCGACGCCGACCTCGGTCTCGATTCCGTGATGGATTCACTGGTGGCCTTCGAGAGTCAGCTATCCGATCGCGAGCGCCAGTTCCGCGTCCTTGAAGACCTGCTGCTGGCAAGCCGCCTGCAGAAGGAAGTCCGGCCTTCGGGCTGGCCGATCGACGGTGGCTGGATCAGCTCCTTGTTCGGCTCGCGCACCGACCCGTTCACCGGCCGCCGCACCAGCCATCAGGGCATCGACTTCGCCGGCCGCGTCGGCGCCGCCGTGGTGTCGGTTGCTGCCGGCATCGTCACCGAGGCGGGTGCCCGCGACGGTTACGGCAATCTGGTCGAGATCAATCACGGCAACGGCTACACGACGCGCTACGGTCATAACAGCGAAATCGTCGTCAAGCCGGGCGACAAGGTTGCCAAGGGCCAGCGCATCGCCAAGATCGGGTCCACGGGTCGTTCGACCGGCCCGCACGTCCACTTCGAAGTGCTGTTCAACGGCGCGGTGGTCAACCCGGAGCAGTACATCCGCGCCGCTCGCTGAGCGGCTGGGCCGGGGGCCGGTCAGCGCCCCTGAGATTGCGCGTTGCGGCTTGAATAGGCGGCGCAGCGGCCCAACAAGGGCATAATACGCGGCTTCCGACGACCACACCGCGCTTCGCGCGGTTCACGACACAGACCTATGTTCAACAATATGCTGGCTCGCATTTTCGGGAGCCGCAATCAGCGCACCGTCAAACGTCTCCAGCGTCAGGTTCAGCTGTCTGCGGTGCTGGAGCCGCGTTATTCGGCGATGAGCGATGCCGAACTGACGGCCCAGACCCAGGTGCTGCGTGAGCGTCTGGCCAAGGGCGAGTCCCTCGATCAGATCAAGGCCGATGCCTTCGCGGTGGTTCGCGAAGCCGGCAAGCGCGTGCTCAACATGCGCCACTTCGATGTGCAGCTGATCGGCGGCTCGGTGCTGCACGAGGGCATGATTGCCGAAATGCGCACCGGCGAGGGCAAGACCCTCGTCGCGACGCTGGCGGCCTACCTCAATGCACTGCCGGGCAAGGGCGTGCATATTGTCACCGTCAACGACTACCTGGCCCGCCGCGACTCCGAATGGATGGGGCGGATCTTCCGCTTCCTGGGTCTGTCGGTCGGTGTCGTTGTTTCCGGTCAGTCGAACCAGGAGAAGCGCGAGGCCTACGCCAGCGACATCACCTACGCGACCAACAACGAGCTGGGCTTCGATTACCTGCGCGACAACATGGCCTTCTCGCTGGCCGACAAGGTTCAGCGCGGGCAGAACTACGCGATCATCGACGAAGTCGACTCGATCCTCATCGACGAGGCGCGTACGCCGCTGATCATCAGCGGCCCGACCGACGACGATCCGGAGCTGTACCGCAAGATCAATGCGCTGATTCCGCGCCTGACGCTTCAGCAAGAAGAAGAGGGTCCGGGCGATTTCTCGGTCGACGAGAAGTCCAAGCAGATCCACCTGACCGAAGCCGGTCACGAGACGGTCGAAGAGCTGATGCGCACGTCGCAGCTGCTCGGCGAGGACGAGAGCCTCTACGACGCGGCCAACATCATCCTGCTGCATCACCTGAATGCGCTGCTGCGCGCGCATCACCTGTACAAGCGCGATGTCGAGTACATCGTGCGCGACAACCAGATCATCATCATCGACGAGTTCACCGGCCGCATGATGAGCGGCCGCCGCTGGAGCGACGGTCTGCATCAGGCGGTCGAGGCCAAGGAAGGCGTCAAGATCCAGCAGGAAAACCAGACGCTGGCGAGCATCACCTTCCAGAACTACTTCCGTCTGTACGGCAAGCTGTCCGGCATGACCGGTACGGCGGATACCGAGGCTTTCGAGTTCCAGAGCATCTACAAGCTCGACGTGGTCGTCATCCCGACCAACAAGCCGATGATCCGCAAGGACCAGGGCGACCTTGTCTACATGACGGCGAAGGAAAAATTCGAAGCCGTCGTCGCCGAGATCAAGGCCGCGCACGAGAAGCACCAGCCGGTGCTGGTCGGTACCGCGAGCATCGAGACCTCCGAACTGCTGTCGGTGCTGCTGACCAAGTCCGGCATCAAGCATGAAGTGCTCAACGCCAAGCAGCACGAGCGCGAGGCCGACATCGTTGCCCAGGCCGGCCGCCCGGACGCGGTGACGATCGCCACCAACATGGCCGGTCGCGGTACGGACATCGTGCTCGGCGGTAATCTCGAAGCCCAGCTGGCCCAGCTCGCCGAGGACGACAGCGCCGGCCGCGATGCGGTGCGCAGTGCCTGGCAGGTGCAGCACGAGCAGGTCAAGGCTTCCGGGGGCCTCGTCGTCATTGGTTCCGAACGCCACGAATCGCGCCGCATCGACAACCAGCTGCGCGGTCGCGCCGGCCGTCAGGGTGATCCGGGCGGCTCGCGTTTCTTCCTGTCGCTCGACGACACGCTGATGCGCATTTTCACGCCGCCGCGCATGCGCGCGATGCTGCAGCGTCTGGGCATGCAGGAAGGCGAGGCGATCGAGCATCGCTGGGTGTCGAATGCGATCGAGACCGCGCAGCGCAAGGTCGAGGCGCACAATTTCGATATCCGCAAACATCTGCTTGAGTTCGACAACGTCGCCAACGACCAGCGCAAGGCGATCTACGACCTGCGCAACGGCGTCATGGCGGCAACGTCGGTCTCCGACATGATTCACGAGATTCGTCCGGACGTCGTCCGCGCCGTGGTGGACGCCTATGTCCCGCCGCAGACGATCGAGGAGACCTGGAACATCAGCGGTCTGACCGAGACGCTGAAGCGCGATTTCGAACTCGAACTGCCGATCCGCGAATGGCTCGACACCGAGCAGGATCTCAACGACAAGGGCCTGCGCGATCGCCTGATCGCCAAGTTCGGCGAAGCCTACGAGGCCAAGAAGGCCGCCGTCGGCGCCTCCGTGCTTGAGCATTTCGAGAAGGCACTGATGCTGCAGGTGCTCGACAATCTCTGGCGCGAGCATCTGGCGTCGATGGACTACATGCGCCAGGGCATCCACCTGCGTGGCTATGCGCAGAAGGACCCGAAGCAGGAGTACAAGCGCGAAGCGTTCACGATGTTCAACGACATGCTGGCGCGCTTCAAGCATGACGTGATCTCGCTGCTGGCCCGCGTGCGTATCCAGACCGAGGCCGAAGTGCAGCAGGTTGAAGAGCAGCGCCGCCAGCAGGCCGAGGCGCGCGAGCGCCAGATGCAGCTGCAGCATGCGTCGGCGCCGAGCGTCGAGTCGGCGGCAGCGCCGGTCGAGGCTGCGGGCGAGAACCCGCGCCGTCTGGAGTCCGCGCCGCCGCCGCCCGCGAAGCCGGCAACGGTCGTGCGCGAACTGCCCAAGGTCGGTCGCAACGATCCTTGCCCCTGCGGCAGCGGCAAGAAGTTCAAGCAGTGCCACGGGGCGCTGGTCTGATGGCAGCCCCGTAGCCCGGGTGAAACCCGGGTTGCACCCGGGCTACAAGAGCAGATTCACAGGTAAAATAAAAAGGCGTCCGCAACCGGACGCCTTTTTGTTTGGATGAATCCCATGGCCGTCAATCTCACCGCCCCTCTGTCTCTCAGCCCGGTTGCCGGCGTACGCCTCGGCAGTGCCGAAGCGGCGATCAAGAAGCCGGGTCGCCAGGACTTGCTGGTGATCGAGTTGGCGGCCGGCTCGCGCGTCGCCGGCGTGTTCACGCAGAACGCGTTTGCCGCGGCGCCGGTGCAGCTGTGCCGCGAGCGTCTCGCGGCCAGCAGTGCGATCCGCGCGCTGTTGATCAACGCCGGGAATGCGAATGCCGCAACCGGCACCGGCGGCATTGCCGACGCTCGCGAAACCACCGCCGCCGTGGCCGCAGCGCTCGGCTGCGAGGCGACCGCGGTGCTGCCGTTCTCGACCGGGGTCATCGGCCAGCGTTTGCCGGTCGCGCGCATGACGGCTGCCGCGCCGAAGGCGGTTGGCGCACTGACGGCGGACGCCTGGGGCGCCGCCGCGTGCGCGATCATGACGACGGACACCGTGCCCAAGGGTGCGAGCCGCAAGGTCTGGACGGCGCAGGGCGAGGTGACGATCACCGGCATCGCCAAGGGTGTCGGCATGATCGAGCCGCATATGGCGACGATGCTCGCCTTCGTGGCGACCGATGCGCGCCTGGCGCCGGCCGCTGTCGACCGCGCGCTGCGCGATGCGGTGAACCAGTCCTTCAACTGCGTGACGGTCGACAGCGATACGTCGACCAACGATTCCTGCGTGCTGTGCGCGACGGCGCAGGTCGGTGACCGCGACGTCGATGTCGGCGATGCCGACTACGGCGTCATTGCCGCGGCGCTCAACGAGGTCTGCATCGAACTCGCCCAGGCGGTAGTGCGCGACGGCGAGGGCGCGACCCGCTTCATCACGGTCGAGGTCGGCGGTGCCGGCACGGTCGATGAAGCGCGCCAGGTCGGCTATGCGATCGCCAACTCGCCGTTGGTCAAGACCGCGATGTTCGCCGGCGATGCCAACTGGGGCCGCATCGTCATGGCGATCGGCAAGGCCGGCGTCAACGGCCTGAATCCGGCCACGGTCGGCATTCGCCTCGACGACGTCACCCTGATCGAAGGCGGCGAGCCGCATCCGGATTACCGCGAGGAGCGCGGCGCCGCCGTGGTGGCCAAGCCGGAGTTCACGATCCACGTCACGCTCGGTCGCGGTGCGGCCAGCGCGCGGCTGTGGACCTGCGACTTCAGCTACGACTACGTGAAGATCAACGCCGAATACCGGACCTGATCCGGCCCGTGGAAGCGACCGGCGACCAGCCGCTGGACAAGCCGTTGATCCATGTCGCCTGCGGCGTCATCCAGCGAGCGGACGGGCAGGTGCTGCTCGCGCAGCGCCCCGGCGGCAAGATCGCGGCCGGGCGCTGGGAGTTTCCCGGCGGCAAGATCGAAGCCGGCGAAGCGCCGCTGCATGCGCTGGTGCGTGAACTCGATGAAGAGCTGGGCATCGCGGTCGAGAAGGCGCGGCCGCTGATCCGTTATCGCCACGAGTACAGCAATCGCAGCGTGCTGTTGGATACCTGGCTGGTGAGCCGCTACCGCGGGGAGCCGCAGGGTCGCGAAGGCCAGGCGCTGGCTTGGGTTGCGCCGGCCGCCTTGAAGGACTGGCCGGACACGCTGCCGACGGTGGCGCCGAGCGCAAGGGCGGTAAACCTGCCGGCGCACTACGTGTTCACCCGGCCCGATGCCAGCATCGAATCGGTGCTTCAAGGCTTGCCGGCCCTGCCGGAAGCGAGCCTGTTGCGTCTGCGCCTGCCGCAGCTGAACGACGCCGACTATGCGCGGGCCGCGCGGCAGATCGTGCCGGCGGCCCAGTCGCGCGGTCTCAGGGTCGTGCTCGATCGGGCGCCGGAGCAGGCGCGCGAGCTGTGCGCCGACGGCTGGCATGCCAGCGAAGCGACGCTGCTGCGGCGCAATGAACGCGCGCCCGGAGCGCTGGCCCTGCAGCTGGCCTCTTGCCATAGCGCGCAGGCGCTTCGTCATGCGAGCGAGGCCGGCTTCGATGCGGTTGTCGTGGGGTCTGTCCAGCCAACGGCCAGCCATCCCGTGGGCGCTGTGGTGGGTTGGGACGGCTTTGCCGCGGCGATCCAGTACGCAGGGCTTCCGGCGTACGCGATCGGTGGCGTCGGGCCTGCGCAACTCGATGCGGCTTTCGCCGCCTACGGTCAGGGCGTAGCCGGGATATCGGCGTACTGGGCCGCCTAGCCGTCGTTCTCGCCCGGCGGGCCGTCTTCCACCGGAATGCTGCGATCCCCGCTGAACCAAGCGCCGAGGTCGACCATCTTGCAGCGCTCCGTACAGAACGGCCGCCAAGGGTTCTGCGCATCGAGCCGGGTCGATTTGCCGCATTGCGGGCACGCGGCGATGCGTGGCTTTGCGCTTTCGGCGCCGTCGACCGGACTGCCGCTGCTCACAGCGCGCAGTACTGCAGCTGGAAATCGATGTCCGTATTGGCCTGCTGAGCACGGATGCTGAAGTCGCGCGCATTCATGAAGCGCACCGTGAAGCGATGCTTGCCGGCGCTGATCTCCGGATAGACGCCGGCGTCCTGCGCAACGAGGACGCGGATCAGCTGGCAGGCCCCCGGCGGGTTGCTCATGAACATGCCGCCGCGAGCGACGAAGCTCTCGGGCTGGACGACCGAGCGCAGCATCTTCAGATACAGGTTGATCGCTTCCTCAAAGGGCTTGATGTCCGCATGCCAGGCATCGAGGTCGCGGCGCGTGCGCTCGTAGGGCTGCGACAGCCAGTGATGGAAGTGCGGCAGGTCGAAGCCGCAGGTACCGCCCGGGATGCCGGAGCGGTTGAGGATGCCGTTGAGAAAGTCGCTTTCTCGCAGCAGCGAGCCGGCGAATTGGGTGGCGAGGCGCTGCAGGCCGTTCTGCACCCGGGTGATTTCTTCAAGCAGGCCGTCGAGGCGGGCCTTGTCGACGTCGGGGCGCAAAGCCATCCGCGTCAGCTGGGTGTGCTGGTCGGTGAGTTCCTTGAGGATCTCGTTCTTCAGATCGGAGCGCGAAAGAACGATCAGCGTGTCGAGCAGGGCACTGAGCGTGGCGCGGAGGCCGAACACGCTGCGATCCTTGCGATGGTGATCGTGGAGCGAGAACAGATACTCCAGGCGCAGGAAGGTTCGAATCCGCTCGGTGAGCGGCTGTTCGAACACAATGATTTCCCCGGCCTTTGACACCACAAGGTCCATGCTGACCAAAAAAACATTGTGGCCCAGATCACCTGGGTGGGCAAACGTTTCGTGTAGGGAGATTGCGCGCTTCCTTGCGCAATCTTGCATGCGGTAGCGCGTCAGTCGATACGAAGGCCGGGTGCCTTCAGCGCTCCGGATGCCGCAAGCTCGCGATAGAACGCGTCGAGGCGCGACACGCTGGCCTCGAGCGCCGCGAGTTCTCCGTGATTGCCGAGTACATCGTGCGCGGCTTCGAGGCGCTTCTGACGAGACGTCTGGGCGCCGAGCATGCTCTGCGCGAGCTCCGGGCTGATGCGGTCTCGTGCGCAGACGCGTTGCAGCTGGATGGCTTCGGTGACATCGACGACCAGCGTGCGGTCGACCAGCTTCTGCATGCCGGATTCGACGAGGATGGCGACGCTGATGATGCAGTAGTCGCCGGACTGCGCCGCCTTCCAGGCCAGCATCCCGGCGCGGATATGCGGATGCGTGATGGCCTCCAGACGCTTGCGCTCGGCAGGGTCCGCGAAGACGCGTTCACGCATGCGCCGGCGGTCGAGCTGGCCATCGGGAAGCAGCATCTCGGCGCCGAAGTCGCGGGCAATCTCCGCAAGCGCCGGCGAGCCGAGGGCGACCACTTCACGGGCCAGCTGGTCGGCATCGAGCACCGGCACGCCGAGCGCGCGGAACAGCGCTTCGACCGCGGACTTGCCGCTGGCAACGCCGCCGGTCAGGCCGACTGTCAGACGTGTAGCCACGGCCTCACTGCATGCCGCTGATGCGGAAGTAAGCCGACTGCAGGGTTTCGCCGTACATCATCGCCAGCCAGCCCGCGGCCGCGAGGTAGGGACCAAAAGGGATCGGCAGGCGGTGGTCATGGCGCAGGAACAGCACCATGCCGATCCCGACGACCGCGCCGACCAGCGACGACAGCAGGATCACCATCGGCAGGGCCTGCCAGCCGAGCCAGGCGCCGATGGCGGCCAGCAGCTTGAAATCGCCGTAGCCCATGCCTTCCTTGCCGGTGACCAGCTTGAACAGCCAGAACACGCCCCACAGGCTCAGATAGCCGGCCATGGCGCCGACAATCGCCGTCTGCGGCGACACAAAGACCGAACCCAGGCTCAGGGCCAGGCCAAGCCACAGCAGGGGCAGGGTGAGGTCATCCGGCAGCAGCTGCGTGCGCAGGTCGATCACCGTCAACGCGATCAGCACCCAGGTGAAGACCAGCGAGGCGGCCAGCGCCGGCCCCCAGCCAAAATGCAGGGCGCAGAGACCGGAAAGCAGACCGGAAGCGGCCTCGACCAGCGGGTACTGCACCGAAATTGCGGTCTTGCAGGAAGCGCAGCGCCCGCGCAGCAGTAGCCAGCTGACGACCGGCACGTTCTGCCAGGGCTTGATGGCAGCCCCGCAGCCGGGGCAGCGCGACGCCGGCTTGGTCAGCGAAATCGCGGGCTCGTCGACCTCCGCCAGCTCCAGCAAGCTGCGGGCCTCCTTGCGCCAGGCCAGCTCCATCATCCGCGGCAGCCGCAGGATCACGACATTCAAGAAGCTGCCGACCAGCAGGCCCAGCAGCGCCGCCGCGCCCAGCAGCAAACCCGGGCTGGAGCGCAGTCCGTCGATGAGATCCATGAGCGAGACTTAGACGACCTGACCGAGCTTGAAGATCGGCAGGTACATGGCGACGACGAGGCCACCGACCAGCACGCCGAGCACCGACATGATCATCGGTTCGAGCAGGCTGGACAGGGTATCGACGAGGTTGTCGACCTCCGCCTCGTAGAAGTCCGCGACCTTGGCGCACATGGCGTCCAGCGAGCCGGATTCTTCGCCGATGGCGACCATCTGGGTTGCCATGTTCGGGAAGAGGTTGGCTTGCTGCATGGTCAGCTGTAGCTGTTGGCCGCTGGCGACTTGATCGCGCATGACCAGGATGGCTTCGGTGAAGACGATGTTGCCGGCCGCCTTGGCGACAGGCTCCATCGCTTCAACCAGCGGCACACCGGCAGCGAACATCGTCGACAGCGTCCGGGCGTACCGGGCCACCGCCGACTTGTAGAGGATGTCGCCGATGACCGGCACCTTGAGCAGGATGCGGTCAAAGCCGCGGCGCACGGCGGCCGATCGGCGCTTGGCTTCCATGATGCCGAAGATGGTGCCACCGACGATGGCCAGCATGAGCCACCATTTTTCCTGCACAAAATTGGACAGGTTGATGACCATCATCGTGAATGCCGGCAGATCGGCACCGAAGCCCTGGAACAGTTCCTGGAACTGAGGGACGACGAAGTACAGCAGAATACCGGTGACGATAAAGGCAACGACAAGAACTGCGGTCGGGTAGGTGAGCGCCTTCTTGACCTTCTTCTTGATGGCCTCGGTCTTTTCCTTGTAGATCGCAACCTTGTCGAGCAGGGTTTCCAGCGTACCGGACTTCTCGCCAGCGTCGACGAGGTTGATGACCAGATCATCGAACTGCAATGGAAATTGCTTGAGGCCGTCTGCGAAGGAGTTGCCGCCTTCAACATGGGATTTTACACCCATGATCAACTCGCCCATAGAGGGATTTTCATGGCCGCGACCGATGATTTCCAGCGACTGCACCAGGGGCACGCCTGCATTCATCATGGTGGCCATCTGACGTAGAAAAATAGCGATGTCACCGGTTGTGATCGCCTTTTTCTTAGGTCCAAGCAAAGCCGACTGCTTGCGAACGACAATCGGATTGACGCCCTGCTTTCGCAGCTGCAGCTTGATGAAATGCTCGGAAGGCCCCTGAGTGGTGCCCTTGACGCGATTGCCACCGCGGTCAGTGCCTTCCCACTTGTAGTTGAATTCCTTAACCGCAATGGTTCCTGCTTTGGCCATCGATGTCCCCCGTCAGCCAATAAACGACTATCTTCAATCACCCATCGTACAGGCGTTCGCCTGCAGAAGGTCGATTGCGCCGTTACGAACCTTGAGCAAAGCCGATCTTCTCAAGTCGGCAATGCCCTCGGTCTTGGACTGGTCAGCAATCTCAATGGCACTGCCGCCTTCCATGATGATGCGGCCCATGGCGTCGGAGAACGGCATGACCTGGTAGATGCCAGTTCGGCCCTTATAGCCGTTGTCGCACTGATCGCAGCCAACGGCCTGGAAGATCTGGAATCCCGGCGTGTCAATTTCAGCTTCGGAGAAGCCCTGCTTGATCAGTTCGGCCCTCGGAATGTCAGCCGGCGCCTTACAGTAGCCGCACAGTTTTCGAGCGAGACGCTGGGCAATGATCAGCGTCAGCGTCGAGGCAATGTTGTAGGCCGGCACGCCCATGTTCATCAGGCGCACGATCGTCTGCGGGGCGTCATTGGTGTGCAAGGTGGATAGCACCAAGTGGCCGGTTTGCGCGGCTTTGATCGCGATTTCCGCCGTTTCCAGGTCACGAATTTCGCCGACCATGATCACGTCTGGATCCTGGCGCAGGAAGGCCTTGAGTGCGGCTGCGAACGTCAGGCCAACCCTGGGGCTGACGTTGACCTGATTGATGCCGGGCAGGTTGATTTCCGCCGGGTCTTCAGCCGTGGAGATGTTGATGTCATCCGTGTTCAGGATATTCAGGCCGGTGTACAGAGAGACCGTCTTGCCTGAACCCGTGGGGCCGGTCACCAGGATCATGCCCTGCGGCTTCTCCAGCGACTTCATATAAGCCTCTTTTTGCTCCGGTTCATACCCCAGAGCATCGATACCTAGCTGCGCGCTTGAGGGATCGAGAATACGGCAGACGATCTTTTCGCCAAACAGCGTCGGGCAGGTGCTGACACGAAAGTCGATGGCGCGTGTCTTGGACAGGTACAGCTTGATGCGACCGTCCTGGGGGACCCGGCGCTCCGCCAAGTCCAGCCGAGACATGACCTTCACGCGCGCCGACAGACGCATCGCCTGATTGATCGGCGGTGTGGCAATGGTCTTCAGCTCACCGTCGCGGCGATAGCGGATTCGGTAAGTCTTCTCATACGGCTCGAAATGGACGTCCGATGCCCCTTGGTTAATGGCATCTACCAGGATCTTGTTGATGTAGCGGATGATCGGCGCATCTTCGGCATCGGCTTTGGTGACGTCGTGGCCGGTCTGCTCGCCGTCGCCACCCTCAGTGTCCAGTCCTTCAAGGTCGGAATCCCCAAGATTCATCTCCTGCGCGCTGGCAGCGGCCACCGCAGCATCAATCATCTTGAGAAGCTTGTCTTCCTCAACCAGCACCGCCTCGGTCTGGCTACCGGTGGCGAACTTGATCTCGTCCAGCGCTGCGAGGTTGGTTGGGTCAGACACCCCGACGTAAATCTTGCGGCCGTGTCTGATCAGCGGCACGGCGTGCGCCTTGCGCAAGGTTTTCTCGCCAATGTCCTTGGCAATGGCGAAATCGATGTCGATGGCGTTCAGGTCGATCAGCGGCACGCCAAACTCGTTACTGGCAGCCTGCGCGATGACGGCGGCTTTGGCGACCTTGGCTTCGATCAGTATCGAAACCAGCGGCTGCCCGCTCTTCAAGGCCTTCTGCTGATGGCCGCGAGCTGCTTCCTCACTCAGGAGACCATCGCTGACGAGGCGGCGGGCCAAGCCGTTCAGATAAACCCCGGGCGTAGTCTGCATGGTTGAGGACATAGTTAAGGAGCGGCTCACAAGTGTTGATATCCGACAACTATAGAAGGTCGGTCCCCCGAGTCAATCCATGGCAGGACCGGAGGCAATGGATGCTGCGGCTGGCGGCCGCCCGATCCGGCACAATAGCGGTTATGGGGTTTCAAGTGCACAGTCAGCGGGGGCGTTGAATTGACTCAGCTATCCATCATCCTGCCGGCCAAGAACGAGGCTGCAGCCTTGGCTTCACTGTTGCCGCGGCTGCGGTCGGCGCAGCCGGAGGCCGAGATTATCGTGGTCAACGATGGCTCGACCGACAATACGGTCGCTCTCTGCGAGGCCAGCGGGGTGACTTGCCTGACATCCCCCTATTCGATGGGCAATGGCGCGGCGATCAAGCGGGGTGCCAAGGCTGCAAAAGGAGAAATCCTGATCTTCATGGATGCCGACGGCCAGCATGATCCGGCTCTGATCGAACGATTGCTGCAACGCCTGGGCGAGGGCTACGACATGGTCGTTGGCGCGCGCGATCGCAGCGGGCAGGCGAACTTGCATCGCGGGCTTGCGAATCGTTTCTACAACCGGCTCGCGAGTTGGATGACTGGTCATGCAGTTCTGGATTTGACATCAGGATTCAGGGCAGTGCGAGCTGCGAGGTTCCGGGAGTTTCTTTACCTGTTACCGAACGGATTTTCATATCCGACGACCTGCACAATGGCCTTTTTCCGGAGTGCATATCCAGTGGCTTACGAGATGATTCCGGTCTATAGCCGCGTCGGAACCAATAGCCACATCCGCCTGCTGCGCGATGGCCTACGATTCTTGTTGATCATCTTCAAGATCGCGACGCTGTACTCTCCGCTGAAGCTTTTCGTTCCAGTCGCCGGCTCGTTCTTCACCGTTGGAGCGGCTTACTACGCCTACACTTTCGCGGAAGTTGGCCGGTTCACCAACATGAGCGCGCTCTTGTTAAGTGCTGCGGTTGTCGTTTTTCTGATTGGATTGATTTCGGAGCAAATCACCGCCCTAACATACCGCAAGGACGACTAGGCGGAAGCGCGGCTGTGCTTTTCAATTCCTGGGCTTTTCTGCTGTTCTTTGCCGGCGTTCTGGCGCTGAATGCGGCACTCACCAGCTGGACGTCGCGAAAGCGGGCGCTGCTGATCGCGAGTTATGTCTTCTACCCTCGTCAGCTTTTCTGGGATCGGTTTGTCTCCGATGTGGGAGTTCCTGCCCTGCATTTCGAAGAGTCCGCTGAACTGCTCAAGTTTCATTGCCCGAATGGTTCGCATCTGGATTTCCGCGACCGAGCGAACTTTACTGGGACACTGGTTGATGCATTGAAGTTTCCTTTGGCTGCTGGGCGATGAGCAACAAGCCCACGTTGCTAATTACCACTTCGACCTATCCTCGTTGGAGCGGTGACCCCGAACCCGGGTTTGTCCACGAGCTTGCACGCCGGCTTACGTCCCGTTTTGAGGTTGTAGTGCTTTGCCCTCATGCGCCTGGTGCGTTGCGCAGAGAGAGGCTCGACGAAGTGGATGTCGTGCGGTTTCGATATGCGCCAGCCCAATGCGAGACCTTGGTCAATGGTGGTGGTATTGCCGAGAATCTCAAGAAGGCGCGCTGGAAGTGGCTTTTGGTGCCGCTATTCTGTGCGGCACAACTGAGTGTGTTGGTCTGGCTCACTTGGCGGCGCAAGCCTGCAGTAATACAAGCGCATTGGATCATCCCTCAAGGCTTGATTGCTGTGATCGCCGGATTGCTCACACGATCGACCAAGTTGCTGGTCACGTCGCACGGTGCCGATCTTTACGCATTCCGCGGACGGCCCATGAAGCTGCTAAAGCGATGGGTGTTGCGGCGCGCGTCCGCGTTGACAGTTGTCAGCCAAGCGATGGTCGAGCAGTTAGATGAGCTGGAAGTCGAGCACCAACACGTCAGTGTTTTGCCTATGGGCGCCGAGCTGGGCGCAAGATTTGTTCCGAATCCGCTTGGCACCCGTGAGTTGAACGAGATCTTGTTTGTCGGCCGGCTGGTGGAAAAAAAAGGTTTGCTGGAACTGATCGAGGCACTCCCATCGATTCAGCGCGAATGGTCGGACGTACGTTTGACCATAGTTGGTTCCGGTCCATTGGAACAGCAGGCGCGAGCCTTGATAGAGCGATTGACACTTTCTGCGTGTATCCGGTTTATCGGCGCCGTTTCTCAAGAGAATCTGCCCGGCTACTATCAACGCGCCACAATGCTCGTCGCACCGTTCGTTCGCGCAGAATCCGGTGATCAGGAAGGCTTGGGCTTGGTGGTTGCCGAGGCGCTGGGTTGCGAGTGTCCGGTCGTCGTCGGCGATGTCCCGTCAATGCGCGATTTCGATCTCAGGGGTGTCGACGCGAGAGATTCACAACAACTGGCGGAGGCAGTTCTGACGGTGCATCGGATGAGTATCGAGAAGCGCACGGCCATCGTCAGGGATCAGCGAAGCCGGTGCCTAGCTTTGTTCGACTGGTCCACCGCGGCTCTTCACTATGAGCGTTTACTTCTTGATCTTGCGGAGATGCGCTGATGGTGCATGGAACGACCGAGTCCGGGAAGTCGCATGCGTCGACCGATATCATTCAACGTGCAGCGAAAGCGGCAAAAATTGCGCGACTTATCCATTTGGAGCGACAGGCCCCAGACGCGCGGCGTGTGCTGGAGATCGGTACCGGATCAGGGGTGATGGCAAAATGGTTCGCTGATCATGGCTGTGACGTGACCTCAGTCGATGTTGTAGACGAACGCGTCGTAAAAGAAGGATTTCTGTTCGTGAACGTGGCAGGGGTATTGCTCCCTTTTCCGGACGGAAACTTCGACATCGTTATCAGCAACCATGCAATAGAGCACGTGGGTGATGCCGAAGCTCAACAGCACCATCTGAATGAGATGCGACGCATCTGCAGGAGAGATGGTGTTGCATATCTGGCGGTTCCCAACCGATGGATGCTGATCGAGCCGCACTATCATTTGCCCTTGCTGAGTTGGTTGCCGCGCCGACTGGCCGACTTCTACGTCCGTAGTGCTGGCAAGGGAACGGCTTACGACTGCCGCCCTCTGACTCGTTCACGGCTGTCCAGCATGCTCGCCAATGCGGGGTGGCGGTACGAGCAGCAGGTAAAGACTGCCGTCGAATCATTGATCGAGACGGAAGGCGGCTCTACGGCAGGCGTCCGCCTTATCGCGAGGGGGCTGCCGGTTTTTTGTTATGCATTGCTTGCGCCAATTTTCCCCACCCTGATTTACGTACTGAGAAAGCAGTGATCAGCGAGTTTTCCGTAGATCTCTCGGGGTAGCGGGCTGTCCTCTTCACGATGATGAGACTACCGCCTGGAAGACGGCGGCCGACTGCTGCCAGCTCCACTGATTGGCGTACTCGAATCGTCCTGTCGGAAGCGCTCGCATGATCGCGTCGGCCATTCCATCGGCATCGCCGATCGGCGCCAGGAACGTGTGATCCGGGCCGAGCATCCAGCGTACCGGTTCCGTTGCCGTCGCGGCGACCGGGGTGCGACAGGCCATCGCCTCGCACAGTTTCGCTGGATAGCTGTAGCGTCCAAATGCCGAGTCGGCGGTCACCACGCAGGATACCGATGCCGCGCTCGTCAATAGCGGCAACTGCTCGTCCGGTACATATCCGGTAGCAATGACTCCTGGCTGCCGGACAACGTCCGGAGGTGGATGGCCAGATACAAGAAGGCGGGCGTCAGGTTGCCGCTCACGGACTTTTCGGAACGCTGCAACGACGAGATCGGTCCCGCGGTTCTTTGCCCATCCGCCAAAGTACCCGACTAGCGGAACATCGAGCGGAAGCCCTAGCGCCGCTCGCGACATATTTCGATCTCTAGCGACGAACCCGGGATCTGCAGCCATCGGGACGATCGAAACTTTACGAGCATGCTGTCCAAGCAGGCCAGCCAACTGTGGTCCTGCCACCGTCACTATATCCGCTGCCTGCAGCGCTTTCCGCCAGAGGTGATGCAGCGGCAGGTTAAGGGGCATGTAGGATTCAAAATTATCGTAGGCATCGACAATGAGCCGCGCTTTCTGAGCCTTCGCGATGCGATAGGCGAGCCAAGCAACCCAAGCGTCTGAACAACCCACAATGCAGTCTGGGGAAAACTCCTTCGCTACTTCGCGCAGTTTGCGGAAGACGGCCAGCGGACCCTGCGTTCGCAGATCGAATCCCTGCAATTCGACGTTGCCGCACCGCTGCGCCGTAGAGGGCTGGCCGCGGTGCCCAATGAGCGTGACTCGGACATCGTGACCAAGGTCGGCCAACAGGCTCGGAATATGAAAGAACCGCCCGTAGGGACGCGCAATCAGATCACGCTGCTGGGGATGCCACTTGCAGAGAAACAGGATGCGCATCGAAGCGACTATGG
Organism: Fontimonas sp. FW305-C-3; assembly: GCF_058783185.1. Lineage (NCBI taxonomy): Bacteria > Pseudomonadati > Pseudomonadota > Gammaproteobacteria > Nevskiales > Nevskiaceae > Fontimonas > Fontimonas sp. FW305-C-3. The sequence continues at coordinate 1,156,964 of NZ_JBYSYK010000001.1, forward strand.
CCTGATAAGGTTGCCGGCGATGGACGCATGCGCAAGGTTCAAGGACGTGATGATGCGTTGCAGCGGGGAGCGATGGTTCGGTCGGCGGATGCCCGCATCAATTCCGTCTGCAAAGCCTTGTCCCGAAAGCAGGGCCTGAATCGTTGCCATTTCTTGAATGTAAGGCTTGTAAATCAAGTCCCGGGATACAGCGTTAAGACGGGCTCCGTAGGGCGTTAGATTGCTGTTGAAGAGACCGCTATCGAGCTGCTTGAGCCCTTGAAAATGAAAACAGATCAATGGGCGGCCATCTACGAATGGCTGACCGCCGATCTGTGTGAGCTCGCTATCGCCGATATTCCAAGGCGCAAGATTGACGCTGCGGTTAGCAATGGCGTGAGTTGTTGGTTCGACGTCATGGAAATAGTCAAGGTATTGCTGATCAGCATAACGCCCCGTTACTTCGTCCAAGCGGTCGTGGCACCACTCCAGGCATTTCAAACGCCACCAGTTCAAGCAATGCAATCCGCCGCGGTTGTTACGAAACATCATCAAGCCGACGTTGTACATGCCGTACTTGCTATGGGTTCGGATGGAGCGGTGAGTAAACCGGTGAGGCGTAATGGCAACAGCTGCAGATCCAATTTCATCCAAGACGGGCATGGGATCCGAGTAAAAATAGAAATCGGAATCGACATAGAAAACCTGCTCGATACTCGCATCCAGAGCCAATACATAACGAGGGAGACAGGGACTGCAAGTAAAGTAGTACTCAATGGTCGTGCGTGTTGCTTTGCTCGCCAGCAATTCCGGATCAAAGCTTTCGAGAGCAGCTAAATCAACGATGCGCACGTCCGCGAGATTCAGTTGTCGCAACATCGACGCGCACTGCTCGCTGAGACATAGAACCCAAAGTACCGCATCGGGCCGATGGCGCTTCAGTGAACGATACAGAGCGAGGCCGCGTGGCAGATATCGATGATCGAAATAAGTACAGAAGTGCACGGTGTCAATCCGCTTCAGCCGACCAGAGGTTGACACTCTTGATGACAGCGTCCACTTGTTTGGATTGCATCTGGGCGTAGATAGGAAGGCTGGTTACTTCGGCGGCCCATTTTTCGGATTCCGTGAGTTCAAATGCGGGTCTCACGATATGTCGATATGCCGGTTGCAAATGTACCGGCACTGGATAGTGAACAAGACTGCCTATGCCTTCAGCTGTCAGATGCGTCCGCAACGCATCTCGAGCGGGAGAACGGACGACAAACTGGTGAAAGCTGTGCCCGGGTTGATCGGCATTCTGAGGCACTACAAGGCGCGCATTGCTGATGAGGCGGCTGCAATACTGATCGGCAATCGCCCGTCTGCTGTCGTTATGGGCGTCGAGACGACGTAGTTTGACGCGTAGGATCGCTGCCTGCAGTTCATCGAGACGACTGTTCATCCCTTCGATGCTGCTGGAGTAGCGCTCTGCCCAGCCGTATTGTCTTAGCAAGCGGACTTTGTCGATGATCGCGGCTTCGCGCGCGACGACTGCCCCCCCATCACCGATTGCCGCAAGATTCTTGGTTGGATAAAAGCTGAACGCGGCACAATGTCCCCAGCTTCCAGCAGGGCGATCCGCAAAGCGGGATCCGACGGCTTGCGCGCAGTCTTCTATGACTTGGGCGCCGTGCTGGTCGGCAAGGCCGCAGAGCTCGGGCATGTTTACCATCCTTCCGTATAAATGGACCGGAATGATGGCCCTTACCGGTGGAATTCTGCTCAGCCCAAGGTATGGCGCTTTGCCGTGTAACAACTCGGAAAGCTGATCGACGTTCATCAATCCTGTATCGGGCTCAACATCTACAAGCACGGGCGTCGCGCCGACGCTACGAATGGCAGAGACCGTGGCAACTGCAGTGTGCGAGACGGTGACGACACTGCTGTTCTCATCAATGCCGAGCGCGCGCAGCGCGAGGATCAGTGCATCTGTGCCGCTGGCCACTCCGGCCGCAGCCGGTGCTCCCACGTATTCAGCAAACTCCGTTTCAAAGCCAGTCACTTCAGGGCCCAAGATGTAGCGGCCGGCCCCCAAAGTGCGTAAGACAGCCTCGTCAATTTCGGCCTTGACCTCAAGATAAGAGGCCAAGGGATCAGCCTGGGGAATACTCATTGCTGAAGGACCTAGAGATATAGCGGCAGTTTGTTGCGATAGTAGCTCACAGTTCGTTCCAGCCCTTCAGATAGATCAATCGAGGGCTTCCATCCCAGCGCGGCGAACTTGGAGAAATCGGCGTAGTAATCTCCGATGTCGATCTTCTTGCGTTCAGCAGGAAAAGGCAGGACCTCGTACCGACCGCCGCAGAGCGCCACCAATTTCTCGGCAAGGCTTTGCAACGTGAGCACTTCCGGCGAGCCGAGATTGTAAAAATGCCCGTTAGTTTCATCGGTTGAGGCGGCAAGAAGCATTGCATCAACAACGTCATCAACGAAATTGAAATCCCGCAACTGCGACCCGCCCCATACGGAGATCGGCCGGCCTTCCAGGGCCATCCGAATCCAGATACCAAGGAAAGTCTGTCGCGCGTCTTTCACGCGCATTCCAGGTCCATAGGTGTTTGTCAGGCGTAAGGCGCAAGAGCGAAGTCCATACACGTTGTTGTACAGGATGTGATAGTGCTCGCCTGCCATCTTATTGATGCCGTTAACGTCGGTCGGTCGAAGAAGATGATTCTCGTCAACAGGCAGATAGTCGGGCTTGCCGTAGATCTGTCGGGTGCTGGCAAAAACAATCTTCACGCCTGGGCAAAAGTGGCGGCAGGTTTCCAGGATGGACAACTGTGCGCTGCAGTTGATCTCCAAGTCTGTATATGGATTGTCCATCGAGTCTTGATGACTCGTCTGTCCTGCAAGATTGAACAGAACGTCAACGCCATTGATGAGGTAGCGCAGGCTGTGGCTGTCTCGAACGTCGGAAATATTGATGCGAACTCGCCCAGTCAGGTCCCGGACGTTCTCCAGGTTTCCGCCATACTCAGGAATGAGGCTGTCGACCAGAGTTACGTCACAAGCTAGATCAAGCAATCTTCTCGCGAGCGCTGAGCCAATGAATCCCAATCCGCCAGTGAGAAGCACTTTCTTGCCAGCCCAGCCATCAGCCAAAATGGTCATCGCTATTCACCGTTATCCCGAACAAGCCGGCACAAGACGACATTATCGAGATAAAGATCGTGGTTGCGAGGCGAGATCGCCGTGAGAAGTAATCCGACGGCATTGAGTGGAATGGCCATTGTGGTCATGAAAAGTGTGCGCAACGGTTGCGGTACACGGGCGCATACCTTGTAAAGATAGGCCAGAGAAAGCTGCACAATAATCGATGCATCAGCAAGGGTCTTCGTATGTTCGACGATCTCGAATCCCTGCTCCTGGAGCAAGCTCCGGAGTCCGAATGATGAGTATCTGCCGTAGTCGTAAGGTTGCTCATGTTCATCCCAAACAAATGGAACGGTGAGCAGCAGTTTCGCTTCAGTTCTTGATGTCCGGGCCAACTCGCTGATGAACTGTTCCGGCCGGAACACATGCTCAAGGACCTGACTGCAGAAAATGACGTCGAACGAGCCATCCGCAAACGGAAGGTGCAAGCCATCAAAATAGGCATCCGCAGCTTTCCGACTCCCATGCTGCCCCTGAGTCATGACTTCGATGCCCCAGTACTCATCTGACCTAAAGAACTGCCGGTATGGTTGAGTGCCACAGCCGACGTCAAGTAATCGCCCGTTACAGTTCTTGGCATGATGCTGGATCGCTTTGGCCAGTGCGCGTTGAGCGAGAAAGAACGGGCTCGCGAAGCCAAGGATGCCGACCACTGAGCGGGTCAAACTCTTATCCATATCTGACCTTGGTACTTGGCAGAAACTCCGGGTATCGCAATTGCACCATCGTTCGTATCGAAGCTCTGTAGCAACCTGTACTCAGAGCCCAGAACCGCACTAATTCTGGTTTGCGAAACTGTTCTGAGAGGATAGCTTGCCGTGTAGATTTTGCTCGGCGTGTGCTGTATCAGAATGTGCTCGTTCCCATCTGCACTGAACGGTGTGCGGTCAATGACAATAATCCGCGGGCCGGCTTGTCTAATCGCATCAAGCGGGTCTTCTTCGAGAGGAATGTACTGCAGCACGCTGGACAGCAAAGCGACTGCGGGCGCCTCAGGGGAAAGTTCATGCAGAGACTCATGAAACGAGAGTGGCTCTCTCCGCCCTTCAAAAAGCGACGTGCCCGCAGTAACAAAGTGTCTTTGTTCGATGATGCGCCAATGGCTTAACCGTGAAGCTTCCATCCACGAGCGCCAGCGAAGGTAGTGACTTCCAAGTGCGCCACCGATATCCCAGACAATCGGCTCAACGTCCGCGATGGTGAGCCCCAGTAAGACAGCCTCCAGTGCGTGGCTGGGAGGACATTGGCCGGTAAAACGCACGCTGTCTTGTTCGTAGCGATTGGGAGCGTCGAGTGCCCAAAGTGTCGAGTTGTAGACGCGCTGGAGAATATCCGCGGCCTTGTAGCCAACACTGCATTTCTCAGCCGCAGCCCAATTGCTAAACGGGCCTTGGTATCGCGATGCAGTCCCCGGCAATCTGCGAGCGAAGTGCAGCAAAGCCGGTGGAACCCAGTTGCGCGCCCAAGCGCGAATCATCGAATGTTCGCGGATGCTCATCCAGCGCCCAATTTGGCCGAGCGACACTGCATGGATCAGTGCACACCAGCTGTCGAGCGTATCGCTGCTGAGAACGCATCCAGAAACGTCTCAATACGTTCGTGCGGAATCTTCAGATCGACTCGCTTCTGCTTGAGCAAGCGGTCGATGGCCCCCAGATCGCCACGCATAGCAACTGGAATGCCGATGTCTTTGCCGAGCTCGATGGCACGATTGTCGATGGCGACGACAATAGTTGGACGATGGTGTTGCAGTGAGCGAATTCCGCTATGGAGACGAGTTCCAATGAATCCCGCGCCGGCCTTCAATCGTTGATCAAGCGCTTCCAAACTGCGTGGGAGTAAAGTGATTGCCTTCAGCGCTGGATCGAGTTGGCATAGCTCGTTGAGATAGTTGGCGTCTTCGGTGCCCTGAGGCCAAAGGGTCAGGCGAAATCCAGTTGCCAGCAAATGATGGAGCATTGCCGAATCGTGCTCTGGCGCCCGACTGTAGTCGGTAATCGTCACCACGAGTTCGTCTGGCCAGCGCTGCTCGATACTGTCTTGAAGCCGCCAAGCCGTGGGGCAAGCCGTGTTGATGACATTGCGCACGCCGATTGCGATCAGTCGATTGCGGGTGTATCCATCACGCACAGAGTGGAGTCCGGTGCGTTCAAGGCTTCGGCGGTAGGTCAACGCCGTAAGAGGGTCGGATCGCCTTTGGTATTTCCACCATCCGACTCCAAACAAGATCGCCCGATGTCCGCTCATTAGATGAGGTGCTGGGTTCCATAATGCCCGACGAATGAACGGAAGGTTCCCAACTACGTTGGCGCCACCGATCACGAGATGTCCGCTATCGATTCGAGTGTCGTAACTGATCCAATGCGGCGTCAGGTCGATTCCGCGCAGCTCTCTCTCGATTGCCTCTCGAATGATCAAGTCACCGAGATTACCAACCTCGGTATCGACCAAATGCGACGCAGGGTCGGTGACATTAACCGTCATGATCGAAGCGCCCGCAGCCAGCGTTTTGCTCGACTGCCGATCAACAGGGATAAGGCCTTTGACATGGAGCGGTCGACCATCAGCTCGGCAGGATTTCCGATCGGCCAGTTCAGAGTGGTTGAAGGCACTCCAAAGTTCAGTGCGTACTGTTGCCGTTCGCTCAACGCCGCGAGAAATGAGGTAGGCAGCAAGATTGGCTCACCGGCCGGCATGTGCGCAGGGGAATACTGTCCGAAAAGTGAGGTGCGGTGGCGACCATCAAAATAAGGTTCCGCCCGATGGATGCACCGATAGTCGTAGATGATCGCCGTCCCCGCTTTTCGATTGTTGAACGTCACTACGTCCTGTTGATGCGTGCCGACGACGTCGTCCCATTGCTCGCGCTCGGATTGTGCCGTCCATTGATGGCTTCCCCGAACAATCTGCAGTCCGCCACGTTCAACGTCTGAGAGATAAGCAATGAGTATCAGCCCGCGATCATCCTTACGCATTGTCGTCACGAAGCGATCGCTAGCTTCATCCCAGCGATCCTCCTTGTTATCAACATGCCAGGCCATGCGTGCGGATCGATCGGGGTAGGATCTATAGATTCGAAAGTTCGATAGATGGGCCGGGCTGCTACCGTAAGCTTCCACCAGATCCAGCAGGCGCCGATCCGTATAAATGTTGACAATCTCAGGGTGCCACGACAGAGATTGAAACAAGTAGCGGTAGTTGTGCACCTTCACATAACCCAGCTGTCCGTTGATCATTGGACGAGCGAAGCCTCTCTCGATGGCTGGTCCGATGGCCGCAAGTTGAGCTGCCCCGATGAAGCCCGGTACTTCCACGTAACCATCCTTTTCGATGGTCTTGATCCACTCTGCAGTCATCATCTCTGTAATCGAATTGGCTGGGTCAGCTGTCGGTGCAGGTCACGCATGGACGGAATAAAAAAACCGCTGATTACGAACGCACAAAGAACGCAGAGCACATAAACCCGCGAAACATAGTCTGTGCCGCCTATTGGAATCAGCGCAATGTTCAAGCTTATACCGAGTGCGGCTGCGACGAGATTTTGCCCCAGAGCCGCCCAACCTAGCCGATTCGAATATATCCATAACGAGCGCAAAATTCCCCAGGCGACGACCGGGAGGGCGAGGCAAAGATTTTGAAAGAGCGGCACGGCTGCCGAGAATCTCGCGCCGAAAAGTGTATTGACCAGAAGGTCGGCGCTAAGAATGGCTGTGAGAGCCGCAGCGGAGCTCAGGGCAATCACCGCAATAGCCGTGCGTTGAAGGAACCGGGAGCCCTCGATGTCGCTACGCTGTCTGGCCGCCAGATACGGCGCAAGCAGTACAGCGATAAGGCTTTGCTGCACGAGAAAAGAGGCCTCGAACAGGCGTTGCGCGGCGCCATACATAGCCAGCTCTTCGGGGGGGAGCAACTTCGCGACGATGAGCTGATCCGCTCGCAGGTATGCGCAAATTGCTATCCCGGACAACCACAGGGGCAACGCAGTTCTGGAAAGGTCTGCAAACCAGCTTGGCGGTACCGCATTGGCCTGTTTTCGAAAGTCGCTCGGAAGCAACCACAAGTGCAGCGCAGCCAGCGCCAGTGATTCTGCGAACCAGGCCGCGAGGACCGCTTCGAGCGTCCCGACCCAGATTGCGGCGGCCAGTTTTGCTCCCAACCCCAGCAGGACCACGACAGCGCGAGCGGACAGCAGATGCGGCAGTCGCCGCCCCAAGAGGTAGGGGGCCTCCAGGAAATCCTGCATTGAACAGACGGCGATGCCGGCGGATAGCAGCAGACAGACCGGATTTCTCTCAATCCATAGAAGAAATACCAGTGATGCGCCTACAAAGGCGAATAAGATCCCCGCGACCAGTCTGAGAAGCAGCAATTGCGGATAGGCGCTTCCACCCGAGGCATGCAGAATTTTCTGAATCAAGCCGCCATCCAGGCCCAACGCCCCGACGACGCAGGCAATCGCAATGTATGCCGAAAGGGCAGTGAATCGTCCGTAGTCTTCAAGTCCCAGATACTGGGCCAACAGCAGCTGAGCAACGATCAGGCTGCCCGCGCGCAGCAGGCGTTCAAAGCCAATCCAGCTGGTACGTTGCAGTAACGACGTCACTTTAGCGGCGGGCAGTGGTTAGCCTAGGGGCTGACGGTCAGTCCAGCCGAAGGGGAAGGCTCCTTTTCCGCGGTGCTTCGCAGTGCTTGTTCCACGGCGTGCGTGCTGTTCCAACCCGGAAGTTTCATCAGATCCTGAATTCGTGCTGCCGCTTCGTCGTTCCTCGACAAAGCGGCCAGCATCTTGATATGTGTTATGAGATATACGGGGTCCTTCGGCGACTGGCGCGAGGCAGATTCCGCCATTCTCAGCCCGAGTTCCTTGTCATCCAGAACGTTCCAGGCATAGTCGCCGTAGGCTGCCTGGAGTATCGCGCTGGGATCGGGGTGCTCAAGTGCGGCCGCGTAGATGCCAAGCATTCTATCCACCGGCAGCTGGCAGAGATGGTTACGGGCGCAACGCGTCAAGGATGCAATCGCGCCTTCGTCCTCCACTGAGGGTGGAGCTGCCTTCAGCTTGTTGACCATGGAGTCCCACCAGCGTGCTTCAATTGCGAGATTCATTCTGGATGCCATGAAAACCAGCGCCTGCTCTGGAAGGATGGATCCTTTAGGGCTTTTCTCCATGGAGGCCTCGAAAGCTTTGGTGGCGAGTCCTATGAACGGCGAAGATGCCTCGTATCCCGAGTAGGTCAGATAAGTCTTTCCAATCTCGTATTGAGCGCGCGGCGAGTTTGGTGCGCGAGCCTCCAACTCCAGACCGAGGCGCAGCGGATTTCCCCAGATGCTAGCCGACATTGCGGTGAATCCTGCCCATGTGACCAGCAATACTCCAACGCAGATACGACCCGTTGCGATCAAGTCGAACGGCTGGCCCTGTGGTTGTCCGGATCGAACATTCGATCTTTCGGCGGGCGGAAGAAGGGTGGAAAGTAGTGCGAGCAGCACGCCGTAGCTCGCAAAATAATTCCGATGCTCAAACACCAGTTCCAGTGGGAGAACAGTGGCTGTGAGCGCATGAGCCGAGAAGTACCAGGCCACTCCCAGTGCGAACAGCGGTCGACTAATTCTCAGCCGGAAACCCGCCACAATGAGCGCTGAGAGTACAAGCAGCGATGGCAAGGTGGTCCAGGGAGACAGCAGACTGGTGGATGCTTGGTAGCCGTCGTGATAGAAGGCGAGCCAGCCAGGAACCGGAAGTAGAGTCCAAGCAATGTATCCGAGCACGACGCGCCCTTCGGTGAGAAGGCGCTCATGCAGGCTGAAGTCCCTTCGTGCCCAGCTATTCGGATTCAAGATATCCGGCGCCAACCAGATCAATCCCAGCACCATCGGGACGGCCAATATCGCGGCGTAGAGTGCTAAGAATCCGGTGCGTTGCGTTGCCCCCTTCCGAAATCCTCCAAGGATCAGCCACTCCATGCAGGCTGCATAGAGCGGCAAGAGCACGGCGGATTCTTTGGCAAGGATGCCGAGCGAAGTCGTCGCGATCAATGCCGCAGCGCAAATCCAGGGAGTGTACCTGTTCGGTTCGGGCGTTCGAATCCGCAGGTAAACCAGCAGGCCCGTCAGGACAAAAAACTGGGCCAAGCTCTCCATGCGCTGGACGACATAGAGTACCGGTGTGAGATTGATTGGCAGCAGTAACCATCCGGCTGCAGCGACTGCGGCAATTCGCTCCGCATGAATCGAGCCTCGTGGGATGTCTTTCCATACAACCTGCATCAGGTTCTTGCCGAGCAGGAAAAGCAGGAATCCGTTGACGATGTGCAAGATCAAGTTCGTCAGCTTCATCGGCATCGGGTCAAGCCCGGTTGCCAGGTAGTTCAGCGCAAACGAAAGAGAAGCCAAGGGGCGCTTGAAGTCACTGGACGGTGAGGATAAAGCGGCTTGGGTAAGCTCAGTGATGCTTGCATCGGATACTTGAAGAGCAGTGTTATCGACGATGTTCGAGTAGTCATCGAAAATGTAACTGCCGCTCAGTCCCGGCCAGTAAATAACGGCGGTCAGCAGAGCTGATAGGAAGAACCATGCGAAGCCTCGCGCCCAAAGCTTGATCTGAGGGTTCACTGGAGTTGGGTGTCCGTTAATGGATGCGCTGGTTGTTCTTCCCTGCTGAGGACAGCGGCTTGAAGTTTTTGGCGCATGTGAGCGATTTCGGTCGGCCAGTAGTTCTGGATATCGAGAACCCAGGCGTGAATCGTCGGCATTCCAGAAGCGGGGTTCTGTTGTTTCGGACTCTCAGCCATCACGCTCCATCGATCCAGATGCAAGATTGCAAGATCGGGTGCATCGGCAGACCCTAGTAGGGCGGCCTGTTGTAATGCGAGTGTTGGTCTGGGGTTTGCACTCAGCGCCGCATCGAAGCGCTCCAATGCGGCTACTGGATCTCGCCGGTGCAGTGCTATTAATCCTTCGAGGTGTTGCAAATCCTGTACGCGGCCGGCGATCTTCCTCAAATTTTGGTTCTTGGCGGCGGCGTTGAGGAGCGCGCCAATGTCATCGATGCGTAATCCTCGACAGGGATTTGAATCCAAACGTTCGATCCCGCGCCTGGTCCAGTTGACGATGAGGCTACCGGGATTTCTCGTATGCAGAAAGTCGGACTCTGCGTCCTTGAGTACGTCTGGTGGCAGATAACCAACGCTGCAATATGCGTTGATCAAGCTGAGTCGGAGTTGTAGTGGTTCGGTCGATTCATCCAGCGCCAGCTCGAGCCGCCTGATTGCAAGGTCCGGTCGTCCGCGGGCGATCTCTGCTTGCGCTGCGTAAGCCTGCGCGCGCGGCGAACTGGGATTCATCGCTCCCCAGACCAGAGCCTGCTCGGTCGTATCGCCCCAGAGTGATGCGCGAGCGTGGGTCATGCCGGTTAGCCCTACAAGTGCGATGCCAGCCAGCGCGGTTGCAGCGATCGTGCTCGAAATGCCGCTACGCAGCTTTCCCGGCGGCCCGATCCGCATGCCGGCGAGGTATGCGGCTATTGGCCACCCAAGCAACATCGCGGGCAGATAGTTCCGATGCTCGAAGTAGAGTTCAAGAGGGATTGTTGTTGATTCAAGAAGCTGCCCACCAAAATAGAAGAGGATGGCGGCGGCTGCGATGGGGTGGCGTTGTCGTTTCAGATACGCCCAAGCTGGAATAGCTAGGACGAGAATCAGAGCCGGTAGTGTCGATGCTGGATTCAACAGACTGCGCGACACGACGAAGCTGTCGTTGAAGAGTCCGGAAGAGTAGGGGCGTGGAACAAGCAATTTGGCGAGATAGTCGAGCAGAACTCGCGGCTGTGTCAGAAGCCGCTCTGTAAGCGTCCATGGCCGCTGCCCAGACAAGTCCGCTCCGAGGTGATCCATGCCCATCTTCAGGAGGTAACCCACTAGAGCCATCGTGGGGATCAACAGAAGCCAGAGGTTCAGCCGTCGGTGGAGTTGGCGGTGGTCAGCTGGAAGGGATTTTTCGCGGCGCAGGACGGTTATTTCGAGTACGCCGGCCAGTAGTGGCAGCAGGGCGCCATTTGCCTTGCTGAGTACCGCGAGCATTGTGAATAGCCCCAAACCCCCGATCATCCAGATCGTTGCCAAACGCGGTCGCGCCTGCAATAGGTGGTTGCGCCCTCGCAGCCAAGACAGCAACCCGAGCAACACAAAGGTTGCCGGTAGCATCGCTTCGCGCTGGACAACGTAGAGAGTGGTCGAGACCAACAGGGGATGCAGGCCCCAGATTGCCGCCCCGATGACGGCGACAGCATCGCGTCGCATTGAGCTCAACGATGAATGAATCGCAGATAGGCGCCGGAGCAAAAGCGCCAACAGCGAGATATTGAGCAAATGGATCAGCACATTCGTACGTTTGAATGGCAGCGGATCTGCGGGCCAATCCTGCGCATCCAGCAGGAATGTCAGCAAAGCGATCGGGCGTCCGGTGGGATCCGCGGCTCCTGCTGTGATGTAGCGCCAGAAGCTGGCCGAATCGTGGACCGGACCAGTTTCGCCGAGAACAGGAAGATTGGCGAAATCATCGAACAGGAATGCGCCGGACAAGCCCGGCACATATGCCCAGAGTGCAGCGAAAAGAACTGCGCCCAGTGCAGGGATAAAGAAATGCTTTCCCATTACCTGGAGAAGGCTATGCGGACGGGTTGCGAGATTTGTAGCGAGTTTACGCAGCATGCGAGGAAAACAAAAAAAGAGGGACCGCCTTCGCGGTCCCTCCCATCTGCAGCTCAAGCCGTGTGCTTACTGACGGCAGGAAGACGGCAGGTACTTCGGTTCCAGATCGGTACCACCGGCGCCGCAGGTCCAGGAGATGCTGCCACCCTGGTCGGCCGGGGACAGAACCAGGCTGTCGCCCTGAATCTTCTGGTTCGCCGTTTCGCCGTACAGAACAGTGATAACGCCATCAGCAATCGTAACCGAGGTCACGTAGTTGCCCGTGATCGAGGCGGCGGCCGAAACACCAGCCGAATCGTTGGCAGCCGGCCAGTCGCCACGGTTGGTGAAGAACTCAGCAACGGCGGTCTTCGAGCCAGCGGCGAGCGACAGACCTTCCGAAACCTGCGAGCGGATGGTGTAGTCCTGGTAGGCCGGGATGGCGATGGCGGCCAGAATGCCGATGATCGCAACGACAATCATCAGTTCGATCAGCGTGAAGCCCTTCTGCATCTTGTTCATCGATTCACTCTCCAATTGGGATTGAAAACATACGTCGTCAAGTGCGGATACCGGTATCCGCTACAGCCTTCTACAGCAACCAGCTACATAACCTCTGTTCCCCTGAGCAGATGCAGGCAGGCGTGCGTTGAAAGTGCTTCTTCCCTCGCGCACATACCGTGCCACGATCATCGTGCTGCCCTGATCATGCCGGCCGCTTGCGCGCAAACCTCGGCGGCTCCGTAATTGCAGCAATGCAACGCGTAAAGGCGCGCTGCAAAACGGTTTCGAACATCGCTCAGTTCCTGCTCGGATGTGTCAACTATTGTCAGCATTTGACGTCCTGCGTCAGTTGCGGCAGCTGGTCGGGCGATACTTACCGACCACGGTGCCGCCTGTGCAACTCCATTTAATGCTGCCGCCGGCATCCGTCGGCGACATCGTGATGGTCTGGCCCGTAACCTTCGTGTTTGCCTCGTTGCCGAACTCAACTTCGATGAGTCCGTTGGTCACAGTCACTGAAGCGACATAGTTGCCGGTAATCGAGCCCGGGGGGGCAAGCCCGGCTGATTCGTTGTTGCTAGGCGTGGTGCCGCGATTGGACATGAAATCCCACACTGCCGCCTTGGCGCCGGTGGCCAATGAAATCCCCTCAGTAACCTGAGCGCGAATCGTGTAGTCCTGATACGCCGGGATCGCGATAGCAGCCAAGATGCCGATGATGGCGACGACGATCATCAGTTCGATGAGCGTAAAGCCGCGTGACAGCTTTGCTTTGATCTGCATCGGTGACTCCTCCCGTGACCGGCATCGCAGCGCGGTCTATATGCTTGGGATGGAGCAAACGGTAAGCCAGAAATTTTTCCTTATATTTCAGGGCAATGAAATTACGGAGTGTTCGTGGCGTGTCAGTTGTAGTCACTGACTGACAGGAATTGTCAGCAATTATCGATGGCGCTTTGTCAGCGCTTCAGGCCCGGACGATGTTCCCCAGCGCTTCCCGGTACTGCCCTCGCGTGTCGACGATCAGCTTCGCCGCCTTCGCCAGCAACGCGTAGTCCACGGCGCTGTGATTGGTCGCGATCAGCACTAGGTCGTAACCCCCCACCGCGACGGCATCGAGTGCGATGCTGGCCTTGTCGTAGTTGCCGCGCCGGATCCGCGGAATCTTCGGAATCAGCGGGTCGTGATAGTCGACGCTGGCGCCGCGATCCTCGAGCAGGTCCAGCAACTCCAACGCGGGCGATTCGCGTAGGTCGTCGACGTCCTTCTTGTAGGCGATGCCGATGATCAGGATTCGCGCGCCGCGGACGGATTTGCTGACGGTGTTGAGCGCATCCGCCACCTTGTGCACGACCCAGTGCGGCATGCCGGCGTTGATCTCGCCGGCCAGCTCGATGAAGCGCGTGTGCACGCCGTACTCGCGCGCCTTCCAGGTCAGATAGAACGGATCGATCGGGATGCAATGCCCGCCCAGACCCGGGCCGGGGTAGTAGGGCACGAAGCCGAAGGGCTTGGTCGCCGCGGCGTCGATGACTTCGAAGATGTCGAGCCCCATGGAGTCCGCGACCATCTTCATTTCGTTGACGAGGCCGATGTTGACCGCGCGATGGATGTTCTCCAGCAGCTTGGCCATCTCCGCCACGCGTGGCGAGCTGACCGGCACGACCTTGTCGATGGCGGTCTGGTACAGCGCAACGCCCGCCTTGAGGCAGGCCGGGGTACAGCCGCCGACGATCTTCGGGATGTCATGCGTGCCATAGCGGGTATTGCCCGGATCCTGACGCTCCGGCGAGAAGGTCAGGAAGATGTCCTCGCCAACCTTGAGCCCCGTTGCTTCCAGGACCGGCTTCAGATCTTCGTCCGTCGTGCCCGGATAAGTCGTACTTTCCAGGCTGACGATCTGGCCGGGGCGTAGCTGGGCAGCGATGGCACGGGCGGTGTTCAGCACGAAGCTGAGATCCGGCTCGCGATGCCGGTCCAGCGGCGTCGGCACGCAGATGATCAGCGCGTCCGGCTCGCCGAGGCGGTCGAAGTCGGTCGTGGCACTGAAACCGCCGGCGGTCGCCGCCTTGATCTGTTCGGCCGGCAAGTAGTTGATGTAGCTCTCGCCGGCCGCCAGCTTGTCGATCTTGGCCGGATCCACATCGAAGCCCAGCACCTTGAGTCCGCACTGCGCGAAGCGCAGCGCCAGCGGCAGGCCGACATAGCCCAGGCCGATGATGCCGATCAGCGCCTCGCGGCTTTCGATGCGGGCAAGCAATTGGGCGTGGCGGGTACTGGTCATGGCGGTGGCGGCAGGGCTACGGTGGCCGGCTCGGGTCCGGAAAGGGCTTTTTCCCACTGACGGGCGGGCGAGGCTGGACTATCATCTTCGGTAACTTCAGGGCGGGAGAATAATCGATTCCCCGAGCCTGTCTTTCGCACATCAGGGCGGGGTGCGTTATTTCCCTCCTTCCAGGCCACCGGGTCTAGCGTCTCATGACTGTGTTGCTCGTGCTGCTGTTGATCTATCTGGGCAGCCTGGTGTTCCTGCGCCTGCGCAACCGCGCGCACCTGTCCTGGGGGCGGCAGCTGACGGACTTCTCGACCTTCATGGTGCCGTTCAACATCCCGGCCTATCTGCTGTCGCGGGTGTCGACCAAGTCGCGCCTGCAGATCTCGGAGTTTCCGCAGCTGCAGTTGCTGCAGGACAACTGGCAGGTCATCCGCGACGAGGCGCTGGCGTTGCACGGCCAGGGGCATATCGGCATCAAGGGCGATCTGCCGGGCAGCAGCTTCTACCGCGACAACCGCTGGACCAGTTTCTATCTGAAGATCTACGACAACGACATCCCCTCGGCCAAGGCGCTGGCGCCGAAGACGCGGGCGCTGATCGACCAGATTCCCGGCATGAACCTGGCGCTGTTCGCGGTGCTGAATCCGGGCAAGTCGCTGTCGCGCCACCACGATCCCTTTGCGCTGACGCTGCGCTATTCGCTGGGTCTGTCGACGCCCAACGACAAGGGCTGCGGCCTGGTCGTCAACGGCGAGGACTACACCTGGCGCGACGGCGACAGCATCATCTTCGACGAGACCTATCTGCATTCGGCCTACAACAACACCGACCGGCCGCGCGTCATCCTGATGACCGACATCGACCGGCCGCTGCATATCGCCTGGGTACAGAAGCTGTACTTCTATTTCGCGCGCTTCTTCAACAGCCTGTTCTATATCGACAACGTCGACAGCAGCATCTCCGGCGTCGGCAACCGCTTCAGCGCCTATGTGGTGCGCTACAAGCAGTACATGAAAGGGCTCAAGACCCGTCACCGCACCGGCTATCAGATCGGCAAGTGGGCGCTGCACCTGGGCCTGGTCGGCCTGATCGTCGTCTGGGTGCTGTAGGACGGGAGATATCCCGCCCTACGCAAAGGCGCGTAGTGTTGGCCGTAACCCGGATGCAATCCGGGGCTTTTGGCCTGCGGTGAGCGCAAATCCCCGGGTTGCACCCGGGCTACGATAAAATGCCCGCCCTTTAGCCTTTCTCCCGCCCGCCCGCCGCAATGCAAGAGCAGTACGACCCCAGCGCCATCGAAGGCGCCACCCAGCAGTTCTGGGCCGATAACAACTCCTTCGTCGTGAAGGAAGATCCGTCGCGGGAGAAGTACTACTGCCTGTCGATGTTCCCGTACCCGAGCGGCAAGCTGCACATGGGGCACGTGCGCAACTACACGATCGGCGACGTGATCTCGCGTTACCAGCGCATGCTCGGCAAGAACGTGCTGCAGCCAATCGGCTTTGACGCTTTCGGCCTGCCCGCCGAGAACGCGGCCATCGCCAACAACACGCTGCCGGCGAGCTGGACCTACGCCAACATGGATTACATGGTCGGCCAGCTCAAGCGCCTGGGCTTCGCCTACGACTGGTCGCGCCGCGTCGACACCTGCCGCCCCAACTACTACCGCTGGGAACAGCTGCTGTTCACGCGGCTGATGAGCAAGGGCCTGGTCTATCGCAAGAACGCGGTCGTCAACTGGGATCCGGTCGACCAGACCGTGCTCGCCAACGAGCAGGTCATCGACGGCCGCGGCTGGCGCTCCGGCGCGCTGGTCGAGCGCAAGGAAATCCCGCAGTGGTTCCTCAAGATCACCGCCTACGCGCAGGAACTGCTCGACGATCTCGACACGCTCGAAGGCTGGCCGGATGCGGTCAAGACCATGCAGCGCAACTGGATCGGCCGCTCGGAAGGCCTCGAGCTGCAGTTCGTCGTCGAAGGCGAAGCCGAACCGCTGACGGTCTACACCACGCGCCCAGACACGCTGATGGGCGTGACCTACATGGCCGTCGCCGCCGAGCATCCGCTCGCGCAGAAAGCGGCGAAGAACAATCCCGAGCTGGCCGCGTTCCTCGTCGATGCCGCGCGCAGTGGCGTGGCCGAAGCCGACATGGAACTGGCCGAGAAGCGCGGCATGGCGCTGGGCATCCACGCGATCCACCCGGTCACCGGCGAGAAGGTGCCGGTCTGGGCTGCGAACTTCGTGCTGATGGGTTACGGCACCGGCGCGGTGATGGCCGTGCCCGGTCATGACGAACGCGACTTCGCGTTCGCGCACAAGTACAAGCTGCCGATCAAGCAGGTCATCTCCATTGATGGCGAAAGCTATAGCGATGCGCAGTGGCAGGACTGGTACGGCGACAAGACCCATCCGCAGATGCGCACCGTCAACTCCGGTGCCTTCGACGGCCTGAGCTACACGCAAGCGTTCGACGCCGTCGCTACGCATTTCGAGAAGGCGAAAACCGGCCAGCGCCGCGTCAACTTCCGCCTGCGCGACTGGGGCGTCTCGCGCCAGCGCTACTGGGGTTGCCCGATCCCGGTGATTTACTGCGCCAAGTGCGACGCCGTGCCGGTGCCGGAAGACCAGCTGCCGGTCGTGCTGCCGGAAGACGTCGCGTTCAGCGGCGTGAAGTCGCCGATCAAGGCCGACCCGGAATGGGCGAAGACCACATGCCCGTCCTGCGGCGGCGCGGCGACGCGCGAGACCGACACCTTCGACACCTTCATGGAGTCGAGCTGGTACTACGCGCGCTACGCCTGCCCGGACAGCGACAAGGCCATGCTCGACGAGCGCGCCAACTACTGGCTGCCGGTCGACCAGTACATCGGCGGCGTCGAGCACGCGATCCTGCATCTGCTCTATGCGCGCTTCTACTACAAGCTGATGCGCGACGAAGGCATGGTTGCCTCGGACGAACCCTTCACGCGCCTGCTGACGCAAGGCATGGTCGTCAAGGAAACCTATTTCCGCGAAGACGCCAACGGCAAGAAGCAGTGGATCAGCCCGGCCGACGTCGAGCTTGAGCTCGACGCCAAGGCCCAGCCGATCGCCGCCAAGCTGAAGGCCGACGGCCAGCCGGTGACGATCGGCGGTGTCGAGAAGATGTCGAAGTCGAAGAACAACGGTATCGACCCGCAGGCGCTGATCGACCAGTACGGCGCCGATACCGTGCGCCTGTTTGCGATGTTCGCGGCGCCGCCGGACGCATCGCTGGAATGGCGCGACGAAGGCGTCGACGGCGCTTCGCGCTTCCTGCGTCGCCTGTGGCGCGGTGCGCGCGCGCATCTCGACGGCGGTGCGGTTCCGGCGCTCGACAAGGCCGCATTGAATGCTGGCCAGAAGACGCTGCGCTTGAAGCTGCACGAAACGCTGGCCAAGGTCAGCGACGACTACGGCCGCCGCAAGACCTTCAATACCGCGATTGCCGCGGTCATGGAGCTGATCAACGACACGCTGCGCTTCGAGGATAACTCGCCGCAGGGCCGTGCCGTGCTGCAGGAAGTCTGGGAGGCCGTGACCTTGATGCTGCAGCCCATCGTGCCGCATCTGAGCCATGCGCTGTGGCAGGCGTTGCGCGGCGGTGATGACATCCTTGCCCAGCGCTGGCCGCAGGTGGACAACTCGGCGCTCGCGCGTGACGAGCTGGCGATCGTCGTGCAGGTCAACGGCAAGCTGCGCGCCAACATCAACGTGCCTTCGGCGGCGGGCAAGGACGAGGTTCTCGCGATTGCACTCGCCGACGAGAACGTCCAGCGCTTCATCGCCGGGCAGACGATCAAGAAGCAGATCGTCGTGCCGGGCAAGCTCGTCAACTTCGTCGTCTGATCATGAAATCGCCTCTGCGAGCCCTGCTGCTGATTCTGCCGCTGCTGCTGGCCGGCTGCGGCTTTCACCTGGCCGGTACGCGTCCGCTGCCGGCGCCGCTGCAGGCGGTCTACATCAAGGTCGTCGCGCCGTATCGGGTCGTGCAGCCGCCGCTGGAGAATTCGCTGCGCGCGATCCTGCAGCGCCGCGGCGCGGATGTGCGCGGCGAGGGTGGCGAAGGGGTCACCGAGATCCGCTTCACCGAGCTGAATGAAACTCGCGAAGTGCTGTCGGTCGGCATCAACGGCAAGGCGATCGAATTTCGCCTCGTGACCAGCGTGCAGTACCAGGTGTTCCGCGACGGCAAATCGCTGATTGACCCCGGCGCGCTGCGTGTGACGCGCGACTACAGCTTCCAGCCCGAACAGGTGCTCGCCAAGGAAGCCGAGGAAGCGCGTCTGCGCGAGTTCATCCAGGCGGAAATGGCGGAACTGATGCTGCTGCGTCTTGAGGGACAGCTGGGGAATCTGGCGCCGGACGCGCCGCCGGCATCGACGCCAACCCCAGCACCAACACAAGCGCCGTAAGCCATCGACGATCGGTTATTCCCGCTTCCACCGGAATGCCGGATTTCCCCTACGGCGGCAACTGCCGCGCCAGCAAGCTCGCCGGATGCAGCACCTCCGGCGCGCCGCCGCCGCGCCGGCGCAAACCGCCGGCGATATGCAGCGAGCAGCCGATGTTGGTGCTGACGATGTAGTCCGGCTGCAGCAGCGTCGCGCCCTGCAGCTTGCGTTGCAGCAGCTGATCCGCCATCTGCGGTTGCGTGACGAAGTAGGTGCCGGCGGCGCCGCAGCATTGGTGCGTGGCGTCCAGCTCCACCAGCTCGATCTGCGGAATCTTCTTCAACAGGCTCAGCACCTGTTCGCTGTTGCGCAGCACATTGCGCTGCGTGCAGGGCAGATGAACCGCGACGCGGGCCGGCAGCGGCAGCAATTGCAGATGGTCCGGCCAGCGCTTGAGCAATGCGCCGCAGGCATCTTCGAGCTTGGCGGCGAAGGCGGCGCCGCCGGCCTGATCGTCGGCGAGACGAGGGTAGTCGACCAGCGTCGCGCCGCAGCCGCTCGCGCTGTGCACGACGCAGTCGGATTTCTCGAAGGCGCGCAGATTGCGAGCGACATTGTCCTGTGCCGCTTCCGGCAGGCCGCCGTGCTCGTGGATGGCACCGCAACAACCCTGCGCTGCTGGCGTGTCCACGCGATAGCCCAGGTGCTGGAACAGGCGCGCCAGCGCGCGCAGCGTCGGTTCGTCGACCAGACGGCCGACGCAGCCGGTGAACAGGCTGATGGTTTCCTGCTGCGTTGCCACTGGTGCGGACGGCAGCGCGCTGTAGCGGCGCTCCGGAATCAGCGATTCGAGTCGCGCGAGCTTGCCGCGGCCGAGCATGCCGCTGACGCGCACCAGGCGCTGCAAGCCGCTGCTGCGATACAGCCACAGCAGCATCTGCAGGATGCGCAGGCCGATCGGCGACGACAGCACTGCGCCGGTCAATTTCGTGACGCGCGTGCGCGACGGCTTCTGCGTCGCCAGCAGGCTGCGGCCCGCGTCGATGAGTTCGCCGTAGGGCACCTTCGCCGGGCAGACGCGCTCGCAGGCACGACAGGCGAGACAGCCATCGAGATGCGCTTCGAGCTTGTCGGTGACGCCGAGGGCGCCGCTGGCGAGACCCTGCATCAGCGAGATGCGTCCGCGCGGCGAGTCGCCTTCGTGCGCGGTCTGGCCGTAGGTCGGGCAGTGGGGCAGGCACAGGCCGCACTTCACGCACAGGTCCGCCAGGCCCAGCGGGAATGCTGATTGCTGGCTTGCGACAGGCTGCGTCGGCGGCGGGCTGTTGTTCATGCCGCCCTATAATACGCGGCGGCCCGGCCTGCCCGGGCTCGATCGAAAATACCGACCACGGAGAACATTCGGATGAAGCATCGCAGTCTTCTGTTGCTGGCCTGCCTGGCGACCGCACCGGCCCAGGCCCAGTGGGCCAACGAGGTCTCCCTCGGCTATCTGGCGACCAGCGGCAACACCGAAACCGAATCGCTGAACGGCAAGCTCACGCTGGCCTACAAGACCGAGCAGTGGACCAACACCTTTGTCGGTCTCGCTGCCTACAGCACCGAGCAGGACGAGACGACCTCCGAGCGCTACGCCGCTTCCGACAAGTTCGACTGGAACCTCAGCGAAACCGACTACCTGTTCGGCGCGCTGGACTGGGAGAAGGATCTGTTCGGCGGCATCCGCGAGCGCATGACGGAGACGGCAGGCTACGGCCGCCATGTTCTGACCGGGCCGGTGCACCTGCTCGACCTCGAGATCGGTGCCGGTGCGCGGCAGAGCGAACTCGACGGCGGCGATCAGGAAGACGACATCATCGGTCGCACGCTCGGCAAGTATCAGTGGACG
This sequence comes from Fontimonas sp. FW305-C-3, assembly GCF_058783185.1. Lineage (NCBI taxonomy): Bacteria > Pseudomonadati > Pseudomonadota > Gammaproteobacteria > Nevskiales > Nevskiaceae > Fontimonas > Fontimonas sp. FW305-C-3. The sequence continues at coordinate 1,177,905 of NZ_JBYSYK010000001.1, forward strand.
ATTTCCGAATCCAGCCAGTTCGCGCAGGCGCTCAAGGTCGAGAGCGGCGAGTTCAATACCTACATCGAATCGGTGTCGGAGCTGAAGCTGACGATCGTCGGCAATCTGTTCGCCGCACTGTCGTACACGGTCAAGCACAACTCCGAAGTGCCGGCCGACTCCGACAAGACCGACACCTACACCGCCGTCAGCCTGGCGTATAACTTCGGATCCGAATGAGCCACTACCGTCACCACGTCTTCTTCTGCTGCAACCAGCGTGCGCCGGGCGAGCGTACCTGCTGCAACGACAAGGGCGCGACGCGCGTGCGCGACTACGCCAAGAAGCGCGTCAAGCAGCTGGGCCTGAACGGACCGGGCAAGGTCCGCATCAATCAGGCCGGCTGCCTGGAGCGCTGCGAGGAAGGGCCCTGCATCGTCGTCTATCCCGATGCGGTCTGGTATCGCTATGTCGACGAAGAAGACGTGGATGACATCATCGAGCAGCATCTGCAGAACGGCCAGATCGTCGAGCGCCTGCGGCTGCCCTGACCGCTAGCGTTCAGAGAATCGGCAGGTCGATGCCGAGCGGGCTTTCGTCCCGCACGTCGGGCTTGCTGGCTTCGGCGTCCGGTTCCGTCACGGCGACCGGCGCCTCGGGCGGCTCGCCGGTGATCCACACGAGCATGTCGTAGTAGGTGCGGATGTTGCCGACGTAGGTGCGTGCCTCGTAGCCGCGCGCGTAACCGTACTTGGTCTTGCTGTGCCACTTGCTCTGCGTCAGCAAGGGCAGGCGGTCGCGCACATCGAGCCAGCGGGTCGGATCGCCGCCCTGTTTCTGCGTCAGATCCATGACGTCGAGCAGATGGCCGTAGCCGACGTTGTAGGCGATCAGCGCCAGCCAGCTGCGGTCCGGCTCGGCGATTTCCGGCGGCAGCTTGTCGAGCAGCATCCGGTAGTAGCGGGCACCGCCGCCGATGCTCTGCAGCGGGTCCTCGCGGTTGGCAACGCCCATGCGCTGCGCGGTGTCGTTGGTCAGCTGCATGATGCCGCGCACGCCGGTCGGGCTGACGGCGCCGCTGTCCCAGTGCGACTCCTGATAACCGATCGCCGCCAGCAGGCGCCAGTCCAGGCCGGTGCGCTGCGCCGATTTCTCGAAGGCCTTGCGATACGCCGGCAGACGGGTCTCGACGTGCGCGGCGAGCGTCAGCGCGCCCAGCGCGCCGACCTGCTGCACATGGCCGAAATAGCGGTCGCGCAGGCGCGACATCTCGGTGTCGCCATAGCCTTCGAGGAAATTCTCGGCCGCCGCCAGCAGACTGTCGTCGCGCGACGCCGATACCGCCCAGCCGAGCTGCTGGGCGCTCCCGACCGGAAACGCGACGCGCAGGTTGGGGTGGTAGCGCTGGTTGATCGAGACCAGGTCCGAGTTTGCGATCGTGAAATCGATGTCGCCGTCGGATACCGCCAGCAACAGTTCTTCGGCCTCCTGCTCGTCGGTCTCCTCCCATTTGAGGTTCGGAAACTCCTTCGGATCGAGCGCGCGCAGGCGCTCGGCCGGCAGACTGTCCTTGACCACCCGCAGGCTGCCACTGACGTCCGCCAGGGTCTTGGGTTTCTTGGTGCCCTTGCGGTAGACCAGCATCGGCGCGACCGCCTGCAGCGGGCGGGTAAAGCGCAGATCGCCTTTCGGCTCCGCGCTGATACCGATGCCGGCGGCGGCCAGATGGACCGCGCTTTCCTGAACGAGCCGCGCGGCCTCGGCCGGACTGGCGGCGACCCTGACGTCCAGCGGAACGCCCAGCTGCTGGGCAAATTGGGCGGCCAGATCGTATTCGAAGCCTACCGGGTCGCCGCCGGGGCCGATGTAATAGGTCGTCGGGCTATTGACCGTGGCGACACGCAGCACCCCCAACTGGCGGATTTCATCGACCAGGGAAGCCCGCGGAGAGCAGGTCGAAACCAGCGTCAGCCAGGCCCCGACGAGCAAAAGCGGGCCCAGCCGCCACAGTCGCAGCAGCGATTTCCATCCAAGGGTAGGCTTCGCGGTCGGGTTCATTTAGAATGCGCGCCCTGAACAGGCAGGGCCTTCGGGCAACGCTAGCACAACAGGTACTGCAAACAGGCTGAACGACGCCCCAGGCGCCATTCAGCTGGCCGCTTCGACCCGGCGCGGTACCCGCAAGTTCACGGAGAGGTGGCAGAGTGGTCGAATGTACCTGACTCGAAATCAGGCGTGCGTGCAAACGCACCGTGGGTTCGAATCCCACCCTCTCCGCCATTTACAAGGAACCCCCGCAAGGGGGTTTTTTGTGGGCGGTGTCCGTGGCCGCGGCTCCCTTCTCGTGGAGGTGCGGTTCGGCGATCATCTGCTTTCACCTTTGGGCAAGAATGCAGACATGGCGGTAGGAATTGTGGCGAAACTCAAGCTGGCGGCCATCCGCCCGCTGGCGCCGCTGGCGATCGCCTACAAGTGGCGCGGCAGGAAGGCGCGGAACCTGAGCGTCAGCAACGAGACGATGCCGGTCAACGGCGGCACGATCCGCCTGCGCATCTACAAGCCGCTGGGCGACGGGCCATTCCCTGTGCTGCATTTCTTCCACGGCGGCGGCTGGGTCTTCGGCAATCTCGAAACCCATGACGCCCTGTGTCGCGACCTCTGCGTCGAGTCGCGGCGGCTGGTCGTTGCCTTCGACTACCGGCTCGCGCCGGAATACCCGTTCCCGATCCCGATTGAAGACTGCCTGGCGTCGCTGGCCTGGATGCAGGACAACGTGCGGCGTCTGGGCGGCGATCCCGATTCGATCGTGGTCTGCGGCGACAGCGCCGGCGGCAACCTCGCCGCGGTCGCTGCCCAGCAGGCGCGCCGGCTGTATCCCGACATGCTCAAGGGCCAGATCCTGATCTACCCGGTGACCGATCACTGCGCGTTTGCCGACCGCGAGTCGTACCGCAAGTACAGCGGCAAGCAATACGGCCTGACCCACAAGAGCATGTCCGAGTTGTGGGCGTACTACCTGCACCGCAGTCCGCTGTGGCAGGCCGGCATGCAGTCCCATGAACTGGCGACGCCGCTGCATACCCAGGATCTCAGCGGGCTGCCGCGCACCTTGTTCGTGCTGGCCGAGGAAGACGTCCTGCACGACGAAGCCACCGACTACGCGAAGCGCCTGACCGATGCCGGCATTGCCACGGCAGTCGAGCGCTATCCGACGCAGCAGCACGGCTTCGTCGGCCTCGAGCCCACGCCGGCCTATCGCAAGGCGGTTGCCGATATTGCCGCGTGGCTCGGTGCCTAGCGCCCCAGCATCGAGCGGGCGATGACTTCCTTCATGATTTCCGAAGTGCCGCCGTAGATGCGCTGTACGCGCGCATCGACGAAGTAGCGCGAGATCGGGTACTCGACCATGTAGCCGTAGCCGCCGAACAGCTGCAGGCAGCGATCGGCGACGCGGAACTGGTTTTCCGCCGAGGCCAGCTTGCACATCGCGGCGGTCGGAACGTCCAGCGCGTTGGCGGCGTACAGGCGTGCGCATTGCGCGACGAAAGCCTTGACCAGTTCGGTGTCGGTCTTCATCTGCGCCAGTTCGAAGCGGGTGTTCTGGAAACTCGACAGGCTCTGGCCGAAGGCCTTGCGCGTGCGCACGTAGTCGACCGTCGCCGCCATCGCGCCTTCCGCGGCGGCGACAGCGCCGACCGACAGCACCAGCCGTTCGCGCGCCAGCTCATCGACCAGATGACCGAAACCGTTGCCGAGCTGGCCGAGCACGGCGCTGCGCGGAACCCGCACGTCGCTATAAAACAGCTCGGAGGTATCGGCGCAATGCTGGCCGATCTTCTCCAGATTGCGGCCACGCGAGAATCCCGTAGTTGTCGTGTCGACCAGCAGCAGCGTCTTGCCACGCGCGCCGGCCGTCGGGTCGGTGACCGCAACGGTGATCACCAGATCCGCGTGCTGGCCGTTGGTGATGAAGGTCTTGGAGCCGTTGATGACGTAGTGATCGCCATCCAGCACCGCTGATGTCTTGAGGCCCTGCAGGTCCGAGCCGGCGCCCGGTTCGGTCATCGCGATGGCGCCGACATACTCACCGGCGGCCAGCTTCGGCAGGTAGTGACGCTTCTGTTCTTCGCTGCCGAGATGGCTGATGTACTGCGTGACGATGTCGGAGTGCACGGCGATGTTGCCGATCAGCGCGCCGTAGCCGCGGCGGCCGATCTCCTCGACGACCGCGCAGGAATACGCAAACGGCGCGCCCTGGCCGCCGTAGGCTTCCGGCGCATCGACGCACAGCAGGCCGGCGTCGCCGAGCGTCTTCCACAGGCTGCGCGGCGTGATGCCGTCTTTTTCCCACTCGGCATAGTGAGGCGCGATCTCGCGATCGATGAACTTGCGGATGTTGTCACGGAACAGTTCCAGCTCCGCGTCGGTTTCAGGAAGGCTGGAAGGAATCGTCTGCGGGTTGCCCATGCTCATCGCTCATCTGGCGCGCCGCAATCGGCTGCGCGGGAGCGCTATGGTGGAACAGCGCTGTTCGAGCGGAGCCTGTCCATTGGACAGGGGCGGAGGCGGGCTCTATCGGCTGGCTGCCGCTCGCTCGCGTGCTTTCGCGAGCGCATCTTCCTTGGAGAACGCGCCGAGCTTGCCGTAGATGTTGCGCAGATGCCATTTGACGGTGCCGGGTGAAAGATTCAGTTCGCGGGCGATGCTCTTGGTCGACAGCGCGCGGCCGAGCAGATCGAGAATCTCGCGCTCACGCACCGTCAGCAGCTTGTCCGCCAGCGTCGGATCGGCTGGTGCGGCGCCGGCGTTCACCGGCGCCGCATCGATGTCGGCACCCGGAAGCTGCGCGGATTCGATGCCGCTCATGAACTCGCTGACATCGGCTGCGTTCAACAGCGGCGCGAGCGCCAGCACGGATTGCCGCAGCGCCGGCGTCAGATCGGCGAACACTCGCCGCATGCCGAGGCTCATCGCCATGCGCAGCTGGTCGCGCAGAAGTTCGACCGCCTGCGGCTGCTGCCCGGCGCACAGCAGCAGGTGAGCGCGCAGCAGCGCGCAGTGGATCTCCGCAACTCTGCGCCCCGATTGCCGTGCGAGATCGGCGGCGTGATCGACGAGCGCCAGCGTGGCCGGTTCGCTGGCTTGCATCACGCAAGCCTGATTGGCTTGCGCCAGCGCGGCCGCGAGCGGAATCTCGCTGCGCATGTTGCCGCGCTGGTCCATCCAGGGCTGGGCGGTGAAGTCGAGGCGTCTGAGCAACTCCTCCGCGCGCAGCGGCTCGTTCATTTCGAGGGCGAGCAGAATCTGGTCGTGCAGACTCCAGGCAACGATGCGGTCGAGGTTCATGCGCAGGCCGCGCTCTTCCAGATCCTGCAGCGTCTTCAGCGCGCTGGCGTGATCGCCATCGAGCTTCTCGATCTGGGCGCGGCTGCGGTAGGCGTACATCATCGAGTCGGAAGGCCCGATCGCCTCGATCAGCTCAAGCCGCTGATCGAGCAGCTCGCGGACTTCGTCGATGCGGTTGGACTGATAAAGCCCCTCCATCAGATATCCGTAGACGATGCCGTTGGCGCCCGAGTCGGCGCCGGTGAATTGCTGGCCGGCCTCGACGACGACCTGCAACTGCTCGACCGCGCGCTGGACCTGGCCTTCGAGCAGGTAGCTGAAGCCGACCCAGCAATCGACCAGCGGCACGATCTGGCGTCGGCTTTCACCGCCGCGGAAACGCAGCCGCGCGGTTTCGCGCACGGCATCGTAGCGGCCCGCGTACGCCAGCTGATGGCAGCGTATCGACGTCAGCATCAGACCCGAACTGCTGTCCGGCGCCGGAGGGTGGCGCTCGACCTCGGCCACCGCGCGTTGCTGGCCGTCCGGGTCGTCGGTGCGCAGGCCGTGGTAGGCCTTCAACAGCTGCAGCTCCGTCTGCGCTTCGGGCTGGGTTGCCTGCGGGTGTTGTTCGATGCCGGCCACGGTGCGTTCGAAATCCCGCAGCCGTCCGCAGGACAGTTGCGCGAGCGCCAGGCTCAGCGATGCGCCGAGGCGTTCGGCGAGCAGCTCCGGCGGCACCTTCTCGCACCAGCGCAGGTATTCGAAGTACTGAGCGGAATTTGTCAGCCGGCGCGCGTACTGATCGATCAGGTCGACCAGCAGCTGTGCATCACCCGACAGCACGGCATGGCGCAGCGCCTCGGTCTGCAGCTGTTGCCGCGCAAACCAGTGGGTTGCGCGGATATGCAATTGCTGCAGCGTCTGATTGCCGAAGCGGCGCAGGCGCTTTTCAAGAAAGCTCGCGAACAGTGGATGAAAGCGATACCAGGGCTCGTCGTCGTCGGTATCGATCGGCAGCAGGAACAGATTCTCCGCTTCGAACTTGCGCAGATGCTCGCCGGCCGCGGCGTCACCGCTGACCGCCTCGCACAGCTCGCGATTGAAGCGGCGGCAGATCGAGATGCGCGTCAGGAAATCCAGCTCGGCAGCCTGCAGAAGGCCGATCACGGTCTGCGCCAGATAATCGTCGAGCGCCTGGGCCTGGGTCATCGACAGGGATTCCGGATGCTCCAGAAAGCCGCCGGTGCGACCGTCGTTGCGTATCGAGAATGTCAGCAGCTGCAGACCCGCGGCCCAGCCGTCGGTGATGCGATGCAGGTTGCCGAGCTGGCCGGCATCGAGCGTCGGCAGGCCCTGGGTTTCGACGAAGCGCCGCGTTTCGTCGACATCGAAGCGCAGCTGGCCGAATCCCAGTTCGACCAGCTGGTCCTCAGAGCGCAGGCGCACCAGTTCCAGCGGCGGACTGACCCGCGTCGCCAGCACGAAATGCAGCGCGGGCGGTGCCAGCGCGATCCAGCGATTGAGCAGTTGCAGGACCGCGAACGAAGACAGGAACTGGAAGTTGTCGATGACCAGATAGATTTCGCGCTCGGCGTCGTCGCAGTCGTTGACCAGCGAAGCGAGCAGATGCTGCCAGGCCGTGCCGCCGGAGCTGAGGAACAGCTGCAGGCCTTCGTTGCCGATGGTCAGCCCGGATTGCCGCAGCGCTTCGACCAGATAGCTGGCGATGCGCAGCTCATCGTCGTCCGGCCCCGCGCTGTACCAGGCGACGCGCGCGCCGGATTCAAGCAGCTGCTTGCGCCATTGCACCAGCAGGCTGGTCTTGCCGCTGCCGGCCGGGCCGACCAGCAGATGCAGCTTGCGCGAACGGCGCCGGTCGAGCTGTTCCAGCAATGCGCGGCGCTCGACCGGCGCGCTGCCGATGCGCGGCGGCGCGAGCTTGGTCCGGATCAGCGGTAGCGTTGGGTCCAGGGGCGCGGTCATGGCCTGGTGTTCGATGCGGCATTCGGTGAAGCAGCGGGCTTCGATTTAAGCACGGGCGAGGCTAGCTCATTCGCCCAGGGGCCACCCCTGCCAAACGGGGAGGGGGAACCCGGAGGGAGGGGCAGGTTCGCCGCGCGCATCCTCCCGGTAATCTTGGCGGTATCGGCCCGACCGTCCGGGCAGGAGTGGAGCGACATGTCTCGAATGATGCTGACCCAGTCCCTGCATCGCGCAATGCGCCTGCAACCACAGCAGATCGCCACCTGCTACGGCGAGCGTTCGCGCAGCTATGCGGATCTGGGCGATCGCGTTGCGCGGCTCGCGGCCGGCCTGATCCAGCTCGGCCTGCAGCCCGGCGACCGGGTCGGCGTCCTGTCGCTGAACTCCGATCGCTATTTCGAAACTTTGTTCGCGGTGTGGTGGGCCGGCGGCGTCGTCAATCCGATCAACGTCCGCTGGAGTTCGCGCGAGATTGCCTTCTCTTTGGAGGACTGCAATACGCGCATCCTGATCGTCGACGAGAACTTCGCGCCGATGGTGCGCGAGCTCGGCGAACGCGCGCGCTGTCTGCACACGATCATTCACGCTGGCGACGGTGCCGCGCCGGCCGGCATGTTCGACTATGAGCAGTTGATCGCCGAGCACGCGCCGGCGCAGGACGCGGCGCGCGGCGGCGACGATCTGGCCGGTGTGTTCTACACCGGCGGCACGACGGGCAAGGCCAAGGGCGTGATGCTGTCGCACGCCAATCTTTACGGCAATGCCTTGGCCAGCCTCTCCGAAGGGATTGCCGACGACGACGACATCGCCCTGCATGTGGCGCCGATGTTTCATCTGGCCGACATCATCTTCCTGCTGATCGCCTCGATGCGCGGGCTGCGACAGGTGATCTGCGCCCGCTTCTCGCCGGAGCTGGTGTTCGCCGCCATCGAGACGCACGCCGTCAGCAATGCGCTGCTGGTGCCGACGATGATCCAGATGCTCGTCGACGATCCGCGTCGCGAGCAGTTCAAGCTGCAGGCGCTGCAGCGCATCATGTACGGCGCCTCGCCGATCAGCGAAGCGGTGCTCGATCGTGCAATGGCCTGCTTCCCCGGCGTGCGCTTCACGCAGTGCTACGGCCAGACCGAGATGTCGCCGGTCGTCAGTATCCTCAAGCCGCGATATCACGCCGATGCCAGTCTGCGCTCGAAGCTGCGTTCGGCCGGGCGCCCGATGATCGGCGTCGAGGTTCGCATCCTCGACACGGAAGGGCGCGAGTGCCCGCGCAACGTCGTCGGCGAGATCGCGACGCGCGGACCCGGAGTCATGCAGGGTTACTGGAACAATCCGGAGCAGACCGCCGCGGCGATGCGCGACGGCTGGCTGCTGACCGGCGACGGCGCTTACATGGATGACGACGGCTTCCTGTTCATCGTCGATCGCGTCAAGGACATGATCGTCAGCGGCGGCGAGAACGTGTATTCCGCCGAAGTCGAGAACGCCATCGCGCAACATGCAGCGGTGGCGACCTGCGCCGTCATCGGCATTCCCGATCCGCGCTGGGGAGAGACCGTGCATGCCGTCATCGTGCTCAAGCCCGATGCGCCTGCGCCGGACGCCGCAGCGATCCAGCTGCATTGCCAGGCGCTGATCGCCGGCTACAAATGCCCGCGCAGCGTCGAGTTCCGCGAGGCACTGCCGTTGTCCGGCGCCGGCAAGGTGCTGAAGACCGTGCTTCGCGAGCCCTGGTGGAGTCAGTCATCGCGCCAGGTGGGATGAGGCGTACGCCGTAAAGCAATCGCCCGCGCCTTCTCAGGCGCGGGCGATTCCGTTCAGGCGTCGGGCGCGCTGTGCTGCGCCTCGACCGTGGCACGCTTGCGCTGCTTTTTCTGTTTGATCTCCAACTTTCTTGCGTCGGCCTGTTCCTTGTGCGTCGGCGTGTTGATGTGCGCCAGCTTGTACAGAATCTGATCCCGGCCCTCGCTGAGCGTGCGGTGCAGTTCGCTGCGGGTATGGCCGATCAGGCGCACGGTCTGCTTGCCGCTGTCGACGATCACCTCCTTGGCCGCGTGCAGAATCTGGACGCCGGTTTTTGCAATGTCCTTGCCGTGCACGGTGACGAGACTTGCGGTGGTCCTGGCTTCACCGATCAGTTGCTTCGCATTGCCGATGAGCTGACTCGTATTCATCGCGAACTCCTTGTGGTCTCGTAAGTCTTCGTGAGCGTGGATCGTCAATGCGGAACTCCGGGGAGCTGGTGCATCGACGACGATGCAGTGCCGGAGTCAGGGTCCGCGAGAAACATGCCCAGCCGGTGTGCTCGATCGATCTCACCTTGATCGAGCCGCAGGATCGAGTCGCAGACGGCGCGCATCGTTCAATTTGCAATGCGCCGATTACCGAACGAATTGCTTCAATGCATCTTGCATGGGGCCTGTATTTAATATCCTTAAAAAACAAATAGATAAGGATGGCCCGGTAATTGAGTGCAAAAGGGCGCAGCGGTGCTCAAGAGGTCAGGCACCGATTACCAGAGAGCTTCAATGACGCTGAAAGGAAAGATTCAAGCGCTCGCCGAACGAGTGATTCGCGGGCATACCCGGTTCAAGGAGGTCGAGGTCCCGGAGCTCAAGACGCAGCTCCGGTCGGACCGCGGCAGATCGTGCCCGGACTGTCTGGGCGCGCTGCATCGCGACAACTCGACGCAGCCCGGCAGCCACTCGTTCATGGGCTCGCTGGCGCTGTACTGCTGCGGAATCTGTGGCGGCAGCTGGATTCTGACCGTACGCCATTAGTCGCTTCGCTTGGGTGCTGCACAAGATCGCTACATCAAAAGGGGTTAAGCCATGACGCAATGCACGGAATGCAGAATTCTGGAAACCAAGCCGCTTAGAGCGGATGTCCCGGACCACCTGAAGAGTTTCATCGTGCGCGACAAATTGTTCGGTCTGAAGAACATCACCGGATACGAGTGCCGCAAGTGCGGCTCGCTGTGGCGCTGGCATGCGTCGCAGAGCTGGGTGTTCATCGCCGCGCCGAAGAGTCGCGTGATACCCAAGCCCGCAACGCCGGTGCACGCCCAGCCTGGTGGCGGCGAAGCCCGGCCGGCCGTGCCGCGGCAACGCTTTCCTGCGCGTGCATCCGCCGCGCTGACCTGAACGGAATACCTTGCCATGCGGAGTTGGGCGTATGCTCCAAAGGACGGCCGGATCATCGACAGGCCCGATGGAAACGAAAGCGCGCTGGACGGCTTTCAGACATCCGCCCGAGCCAGGGTATTCATGTTGAGGACCGCTGATGTCGATGTTGAGCGCGGGCGGCAGGCGATGAACGACAACGACGCGGACGACACAGCCGCAGCCAAGGCGCCATTGCGAATTCTGGTCGCGGACGACAACGAAGATGCGGCGGCATCGCTGTCGATCCTGTTGCAGCTGGAAGGCTACGAGGTCGAGACGGTCTACGACGGCCTCGAAGCAGTGGCCCGGGCCGCGACGCTGCTGCCCGACCTGGTCATTCTCGATATCGGCATGCCGGGCCTCAACGGCCACGACGCCGCCCGCGAGATCCGCAAGCGCTGTTCGCATCCGATCAGGTTTGTCGCACTGACCGGTTGGGGCCAGCCGAACGATCGCCAGCTGTCGCAGGAAGCCGGCTTCGATGCGCATCTGGTGAAGCCCGTCGAATTTTCCGCGCTCACCGAGTTGCTGAGCCAGTGGACGGGGCAGGCCTCGTAGAGAAAACGCCTCGCTACGACGCTGAGCGGCCTGAACGTGCTGGTGGTCGACGACGATCAGGACACGCGCGATCTGATGCGGGTATTGCTCGTTGCCGCGGGGGTGACCACGCGCCTGACATCATCGTTCGAAGCGGCACTCGCCGCACTGCAGGAAGAAGTTCCGGACGTGCTGCTGTCCGACATCGGCCTTGCCGGCCGGGACGGCTTCGAGCTGATTCGCGCGATCCGCGCCGGCGCCGTGCCGGCCGCTCGCGGTATCCCGGCGATCGCGATCACCGAGCTGTCCCGCGCGCAGGATCGCGTCGCCTTGCTGCGCGCCGGTTTCCAGGCGCACCTGACCAAACCCATCGAGCCCGCCGAGCTGACGGCGCTCATCTCGGCGATCTCCCGCCAAGGATCGATCCGATGACGAGGGCCTGACTTCGCAGCACTGGCCGCAGTTCAGCCTCAGTTCAGGGCTTGAGTTGCCTCCTAATCGCAGTGATACCGAAAGCGATCAGCGCTTTCTCTGGGGGAGCAACGTGATTCCGGCGCAAGACCGACCTTCGCATGGCCCGACGGCGGAGCAGGCCGTGCCTGTGATTTGCCTGCCGGTGCTGCTGGACGCTCCCGCCGTGCGCACGCTCGCAGAGGCCTTGCGCAACTGCGCGCATCAGCCGGCCCTGCGGGATGCCGGTGTGGCCGAGACGGTTCGAGCGGCGGCAACGATCGTCCAGCAGCACAAGCCGGACGTGATCGTTGCTGGGTTCGCGCCGGACGACGCTACCGGTGCCGGACTGCTGGGCGCGCTGCACACGGCGGCGCCCGATGCGCAGATCATTTTCTACGTGCAGCAATGCAGCGATGCAGCGGCGGCATCCGCGCTGCGCGCGGGCGCGTTCGACGTGATCCAGGCGCCGGCGCCGGAACGCCTGGCCGCGGCGATCGACCGTGCGATCGATCGGGCTGCGATGCGGCGTTATCTGGAGCAGGCGCAGAGAGATCTCGTCGGCGCGCATCACGCTGAATTTCTGCCGATGATGATGGACGCATTGGCACACGATCTGCGCAACATGCTGCAGCCGCTCACTTACTCGGCGCAGATTCTCAAGCGATCTGCCGATGCCGGCATGCAATCTTTGCAGGAATCGCTCGAAGGCAGCACGCAGCGCGGCCTCGACGTCGTCGCGGCGATGCTTGCCTTTGGCAGCGACCGCTCGCGCGGTCGCGGCGTCATGGATGTGCAGGAGCTGATCCGCACGGTGCGCCTGCTGCTGCCGACCAGTTTGGCGCGCAGGGTCGCGATCTCCTGCGACTCGCCCCTGGTCACGGTCCGTTGTGGTCCGCACCAGATCGAGCTTGAGCAGTGTCTGCTGGCCTTGGCCAGGCGAGCGCTGCGGCATCTGCCCAACGGCAGCAAGCTCGCGATTCGAGTCGAACGACGCGAAGAGGCGGGCAAGCCTTTCGTCTGCTTTGGCGTCGAGGCGAGCGGGGCCGGCCCCGCCTGGCCTCCCGCCGCGGACAATCGCGAACTGTTGCTGTGCCGTGTGCTGGCGGCCCGCCATGGCGGCAGCGTGCGCGTGGACCAGACCTCGTCCGGCAAGGAGAGCATCGAAGTCCTGCTGCCGCAGCTGGAAAGGGCGCGCAGCGGCGAAGCGGGCGAGCGCAGGGTGCTCATCGCCGCCGACGATGAGACCGCTCCGGCACTGATGGAGGCCGGCGTCGCCGCCGGCTTCAAGGTTGCGCCCGTCGCCAACAGCGGGGCTGCGGAGGAATACCTGCTCGGCGCGTCGATGCCGGAGTTCGCGATCATCGATGCGGACCTGTCGCAGCTGGAAGGCGCCCGCGTGTTTTCCCTGCTTCGAGCGCGCGGCTTCAGCGGCCGCATGGTCCTGCTCACGTCGCCGGGTTCCGAGCTGGGCCTCAACAGCGCCGACGAGTCGGTCTTCTACATGACCAAGCCGGCGCATGGCGATCGCATATTCGGCGTCCTCGACGATGAGAACCTGACCTCACACGCCTCGCCGAAGGCCGACGGGGTCGTGGCGTGACGACCGGAGCCCCGCTGCGTCGGCGCATCTTGACGGTGGCGATTGTCGTCATCGTTCCGCTGCTGGCCGCGTCGGCTTACATGCTCTGGAAGAGCGACGAGGAACGCCAGGCTGAAGCACTGCGCACCAGCCTCGACGCCGCTCGCATGGTGGGTGCCGCCATGGACGTGGAAGTCGAGAAATCCCTGTCCGTGCTGCAGGGCCTCGCCGCGCTGCCCCAGCTCGACGACGCCGACCCCAGCGATCTCAGCGAGGTGCTCACCCGCACGCTCGCCAAGATGCCCAGCTGGTACGCCATCACGCTCGCCGCGCCGGATCGCAGTGCGCTGGTGCATGCCGTCGAGCCTGAAGGCGAATTCGTGTCGGATGGCGTGGAGACGTTCAGCCGTGTCATCGCGACGCAGAAGGCGGTTGTGGGTTTGCTGGCACGCGATGCGGATGGCCGCTGGGGCTTGCCGATTCGAGTGCCCGTCATCCGTGAGGGAACACTGCGCTACGTGCTGACCGCCGTCCTCAAACCCGATGCGGTGCAGGCCCTGCTGTTTGCCCAAGAACTGCCGCAGGACTGGATCGTCTCCATCTTCGATGGCGGCGACAACCGCCTCGCGAGGACGCGTGACCATCTGACGTCGATCGGTGGAATGCCGTCGCCCTCGCTCACGAAGCTGATGATCGGCGGGAAAAAGGAAGGAACCGGCGTTACCGAGTCGATCGACTCGGTCGAGATGGTCACCGCTTTCCGCCATCTTCCCGTTTCGGGCTGGACGGTCGCGGTCGGTATTCCCACCGAGCCCATCGCGCTGATCGCGCTGCAGGATGTCAGGCTGTTCGCGGCCGGTCTGGGCGGCTCGCTGCTCGCCATGTTGCTCGCGAGCTGGATTGTCGGCGGCGGCATCGGCCGACCGCTGAGTGCCCTGCGGCGGGCCGTGGAGCAGACCGGGCGCGACGAGCCGCCGTCGTTCCAGCCCTCCGGCATCCGCGAGATCGACGCGATCGGTGAAGCTCTCTTGCTGTCCTCGCACGGCCAGCGGCACATCCAGGCGGAACGCCTGCGCACCCAACAGGAACTCGTGTCCACGCAGGAAGGCCTGCGTCAGCAGCTCGACGATCTGCAGCGGGTTCATGGGCTCAGCAGCGAGCTGCTGCAGCACGACACGCTCGATGGTCAGCTCCTCGCCGTGCTGTATTCCATGTGCGAGCTGCACGGCAGTTCCCGCGGCCTCGCATCGCTTGCGGCACAGGGCGCCGACGGCCTGCAGCTGCGCGCCGTCCTCGGCTTCTCCGACACCCTGTCCGAGAAGCTTGCGCATGTGCGCGCCGGCAAGGGCGCGTGCGCACTCGCGCTGCTCAGCGGCCGGCGCATCATCATTTCGAATACCGAATCCGATCCGGCCTACGCCGATCTTCGCGACTGGTGTCAGGCTGAAGACGTCCGCGCCGTTCACAGCACGCCGATCCGCAGCAGCGACGATCGTGTGCTGGGCGTGCTCACCGTCTACCTGGACACGCCGCGCGCGCCGACCGCGCGCGAACGCCAGCTTTCCGACCTCTGTGCCCAGCTCAGCGCCCAGTTCGTCGAGCGCACGCTCGCGAGGGGTGAGGCGGTCCGATCGGAACAGAATCTGCACATCGCGCTCGATTCGGCGTCGGTGCCGTTCAGTATTTTGAGCCCGCAGCACGACGCCGATGGCGCGGTCACCGACTTCACCTGGGACTACGTCAATCTGGCCGCCGCCGAGATGCTGCAGAGCAGCGCGGCGGAGATCGCCGGGAAAGGCCTGCGTGAGGTGACCTCGGAGCACTGGCCGGATGCCGGCATCTTCGAATCCTGTGCCGACGTGGTCGCAAACGATGCGCCGCGCACCTGGGAATTCTCAACGACCACGAAGAACCAGCCGCAGTGGCTGCACATCGTCGCCACGCCGTTCAGCGGACGCATCGCCGTCTGGTGGTCGGATATCACCGAACGCAAGGCGCAGGAGCAGAATCTCCAGGAAGCGGATCGGCGAAAGGACGAGTTCATCGCGATCCTCGCGCATGAACTGCGCAATCCGCTGGCGCCGATCCAGCAGGCCACCAAGATTGCCCGTTCGACGGCTTCCAATGAAGCGCAGAAGCGCTGGAGCCACGATGTCATTGAGCGGCAGGTCGGCCAGATGGCGGTGCTCCTCGACGATCTGCTCGACGTTTCCCGGATCACGCGCGGGCATCTCGAGTTGAGGCGAGCGCGGATCGAGCTGCGCAGCGTCATCGACAGCGCGCTGGAAACCGCGATGCCGCACATCGACTCGCGCAAACATCAGATCCGGATCGACATCCCCGATCGTTCGATTCCGGTCGACGCGGACTCGATGCGGCTGGCGCAGGCGATCACCAATCTGCTGACCAATGCGGCGCGCTACACCGATGCCGGCGGCAAGATCGTTCTGTCCGTCACGGTCGACAACGACGAGGCCACTATCAGCGTCGAGGACAACGGTATCGGCATTCCCGCCGAGCACCTTGGCAAGTTGTTTGAAATGTTTTCGCAGGTGCACGCCAAGCGTTCGACGACCAACAGCGGCCTGGGCATCGGCCTCGCGCTTTCGCGCGCCGTTGTCACGATGCATGGCGGCACGCTGACCGCCGAAAGTCGGGGCAACGGGCTCGGCAGCCGCTTCCTGCTGAAGCTGCCGGTGGCCGCGACGGCCAAGGCGCCGCTTTCGCTGGTGAAGCCGCAGCGTGCGCGGGAACAGTTGCGCGTACTCGTTGCAGACGACAATCGCGACGCTGCGGATACGCTGATGAGCCTGCTGCAGCTCGAAGGCCACGACGTGATCGTTGCCTACGACGGCGAACAGGCCGCGACGCTGTACGAACAGACGTACCCCAACGTGGTACTGCTCGACATCGGCATGCCGCGGCTCAATGGCTACGAGGTCGCGCGCCGGATCCGGGCAGCCGTGCCGAAAGACGAACCGCCGGTGTTGATTGCATTGACCGGCTGGGGGCAGGATCAGGACAAGCAGCAGGCGCGCGACGCCGGCTTCGATCATCACCTGACCAAGCCGGTCGATCCCGACAAGCTGCTCGAACTGCTCGGCCGTCTGCGCGACGGCGACAGTCCGGGCCTGGCGCGCCTAGCCTGAAGCCCGCTTCGCGACCGCTTGCCGCGGCAGGAACAAGCTGAACTCGGTACCTTTCTCGGCATCGGAACTGACCTTCACCTCGCCGCCGTGCCGCTGCGTCAGTTCGCGCACGATATAGAGCCCCAGTCCGAGGCGTTCCGCCGAATCGCCGTCACCGCGGAACGGCTCGAAGATCTGCGGCAGCAGTTCCTTGCGGATGGTGCCCGCGTTGGCGACGCGAATCCGGATGGCTGCCGGATCCTGTCCGTCGATGACGACGCGGATCGGCTGCGACAGGTCGCCGTGATGCGCGGCATTGCCGAGCAGGTTGCCGAGGACTTGCCCCACGCGTGCGCGGTCCCAGGCACCGACGGTGTCGCCTCGCGCATCGAGTTCGATATGGCAGCGATAGACCTGCTGAACCTCGTCCAGCAGCGAGTCGGCGAGTTCGCGCATGTCCATCGTGTCGACGTTGAGCGCCATCGAACCGCTGCGCAGGCGCACCATTTCGAGCAGCTGCTCGATCATCTGCGACATGCGGCGCGTGCTGTTGCCGATTCGCTCGCCGGCTTCCTTGGCCTGCGGATCCGAAGCGGTGCGCGCGAGCAGGCGCGCGTTGAGTGCAATCGCGTTGAGCGGTCCGCGCAGGTCGTGGCCCAACGCGGCGGTGAAGATTTCGTTGAGGCGCAGGGACTCCTGCAGCGCGACCAGCTGTTCGCCCAGCACCGCCTGCTGCCGATAGAGCTTGACGAAGACATCGACCTTGCTGCGCAGCTCGTGAAGATCGAGCGGCTTATGCAGGAAATCGACGGCGCCGGCTTCGTAGCCGCGGAACGTGCGATGTTCGCTGGGCTCGCTGGCGGTGAGGAAGATGATCGGGATGTCGCGCGTGCGCGGGCTGCCGCGCATCAGCTCGGCGAGCTCGAAGCCATCCATCTCCGGCATCCGCACATCCACCAACGCCAGCGCGACCTGCTCCTGCAGCAGCAGCTCCAGCGCCTGGCGGCCGGATCTGGCCGTGATCAAACGCAGGTCCGGACGATCGAGCGCGGCGCCGAGCAGCAGCAGGTTCTGCTCCACGTCGTCGACGGCAAGTACCGACACTGTGCGTTTCATCGCCTCGTCCCCACCGGTCCCATGCAGCGCATCTTCTCCCCCTGTTCTGCCTTGTCTCTTCAGTGACGGCGGTACAGGCGCTCGCGCGCCGCCACCGTTTCGAATGCCGAGCCGTGCGCCGAAAGGCGCAGCGACTCGTGACTGCCCAACCCCAGAAAGCCGTGGCGCACCAGGGCTTCGCGAAACAGGCCGATCGCGCGATCCTGCAGCGAGCGGCCGAAATAGATCAGCACATTGCGACACGAGGTGAAATGCACCTCGGAGAAAACCGAGTCGGTCGCCAGGCTGTGATCGGCGAAGACCGCGCGGACCTGCAGGCTGCGTGCGAACGTCGCCGCGCCGTACGCCGCGACATAGTAGTCCGACAGCGAGCCGCGGCCGCCGGCAGCCAGATAATTGCGGCTGAAAGTCGCGACGCGATCGACCGGATAGATGCCGCTCTCCGCGGTGCGCAGGGCGTTCGCGTTGATGTCGGTGGCATAGAACCGCGTGCGGTCGAGCAGGCCTTCCTCATGAAACATGATCGCGAGCGACCAGAGCTCTTCGCCAGTGCTGCATCCGGCGACCCAGACCTTCACCGATGGATAGGTCTTCAAGGCCGGGACGACGTGCTTGCGCACGGCGGCGTAGTACTCGGGGTTGCGGAACATGTCGCTCACCTGGATGGTGAGATGGCGCAGCAGACGATCGAAGATGCCCGGTTCCGCCAGGACGCGATCCTGCAGCTGCCGCACGCTGTCCAGGCCCAGCGACGCCGACAGCATGTCGACGCGGCGCTGCAGCATCGCCGGTGCGTAGTCGCGGAAGTCGTGCTGATAACGCACGTACACGGCCTCGAGCAGGTCGCGGACGTCCGGAGCGATTTCCGGATCCATGGACGGATCGCTGCTCGACTCGGCACCGCTCATTGACGCAGCCACACCCGGCACAGCGACAGCAGCTTGTCGACGTCGATCGGCTTGGCGATGTAGTCGCTGGCGCCGGCATCGAGGCAGCGCTGGCGGTCCTCGGGCATCGCCTTCGCCGTCAGCGCGATGATGGGCAGCCGGGCCAATGCCGGCCGCGAACGGATTTCCTGTATCGCGGTGATGCCATCCATTTCCGGCATCATGATGTCCATCAGCACGAGGTCGTAGCCGCTGTCGTGCTCGAGCATCTCCAGCACCTCGCGCCCATTGCGCGCGATCTCGAGCTTGGCGCCGAGCGGTTCGATGACCTGCGAAAGCGCGAAGACATTGCGCACATCGTCCTCGGCGAGCAGCACCCGCCGGTTCTCGAAGGCGGCATCGCGCTGGCGTACTTCGCGCAGCATCGTTTGCTGATCCTGCGGCAGCTCGGCCTCGACGCTGTGCAGGAACAGGGTCACTTCGCTGAGCAGCCGCTCGGGCGACTTGGCGCCCTTGATGATGATCGACTTCGACAAGCGCCGGAGTTCCTGTTCGTCCGATTCCGACAGTGCCCTGCCGGTATAGACGATCACCGGCGGGAACGCGTGGCGGCCGCTGTCCGACATCTGCTGCAGCAGTTCGTAACCGGAACCGTCGGGCAGCGACAGGTCCATCACCACGCAATCGAACGGAGCTCCGGAGAGCTGCGTGAGCGCTTCGGCCATCGTGCCGGTGCCGACGATCTCGACATCGCTGCCGCGCAGCAGCAATGTCAGGGTCTCGCGCAGGGTGATGTCGTCCTCGACGAGCAGCAGGCGGCGCAGGCGCTTTTGCATGCGCCGCGTCAGGCCGAGTACCACGCGCTCGAGGTCTTCCCGCGCCGTCGGCTTGAAGGTGTAGCCGATCGCGCCGAGCTGCAGTGCCGTCTGCGCGTGGTCGGTCACCGAGATGATGTGCACCGGAATATGCCGCGTGTGCGGGTCCTGCTTCAGCCGGTCGAGCACGGTGAGTCCGGAGTCGTCCGGTAGACCCATGTCGAGCAGGATGCCGCAGGGGCGCATCTTGCGCGCGAGATTCAAGGCGTCGGCCGCGGTCGCGGCGAGGACGGCGTCGAAGTCGAGATCGTGGACCAGATCGTAGAGGATGCGCGCGAACGGCAGATCGTCCTCGACGATCAGGATCAGGCGGTCGCTGCGCGCATGCTCGCGATCGTCCGCGATCGGCGCGGCGTGCGTGATGACCGGCGCCGGCGAAGATTCCGCCGGCATCGCCGGCGCGGTCGGCGTACGCGAGCGCCATTGCGGCGGCGACAACACGCTGCTGTCTTCGATCGCCAATGGCAGCTCGAGACGGAAGCAACTGCCGCGGCCGACTTCGCTGCGGACATTGATCGTGCCCTGCAGGGCGCCGGCGAGTTGTCTGCAGATCGAAAGCCCCAGGCCGGTGCCGCCGTACTTGCGCGACGTCGTGCCGTCCGCCTGCATGAAAGCTTCGAAGATGACTTCCCGTTGTGAATCGGCAATGCCGATGCCGCTGTCCTGCACCTCGAAGGCGAGCATGCCGTCGCCGGCAGGCAGCACCCTCACGCGAATCTCGCCGCGTTCGGTGAACTTCAGCGCGTTGGACAGGAGATTGCGGAGAATCTGCTGCAGACAGCGGCGGTCGGAGACGAAGGATTGCGGCGCGGACGGCGCGGTCTCGAAGACCAGCGTCAGTTTCTTCTGCATCGCCAGCGGCCGGAACGTCATGTCCACTTCGTCGAACGCCGCGGCGATGTCGATCACTTCGACCTGCACGTCCAGACGCCCCGCCTCGATCTTGGACAGGTCGAGAATGTCGTTGATCAGCGTCAGCAACTCGGTGTTGGTGCTGTGGATCGACTGGGCATAGCGCACCTGTTCCGCGGTCAGCGTGCCGTGGCGGTTTTCCGCGAGCAGCTTGGCGAGGATCATCGAGCTATTGAGCGGCGTGCGCAGCTCATGCGACATGTTCGCCAGAAACTCGGACTTGTAGCGATTGGCCCGCTCGAGCAGATCGGCGTTCTCGGTCAGTCGCAGCTGAGCCGTCAGCAGCGCCTGCCGCTGCGCATCGAGATCGCTGGCGACCTCTTCAAGATTCCTGTTGCTCTGCTCCAGCTCGACCTGCTGCAGTTCGAGCCGCTCCTGCGAGGCCCGCAACTCCTGGCTCTGCGCTTCAAGCTCATCGAAGTTCTGCTCAAGCTCTGCCTGCTGGGCCTGCAGTTCTTCGCTCTGGCGCTGCGTCTCCTCCAGCAGTTCCTGCAGCCGCTGACGGTCGATGGCCGCGCGCATCGCCATGCCGATCGTCTCGGCCGACTGCGTCATCAGCTCGCTCGCCTCGCTGGTGGATGTGAGCGATGCGATGAAGCCCAGCTCGATCACGCCGACGACGCTGCCTTCGGCGGTCAGCGGCACGGCCAGTACGTTCTCTGGCGTGGATTGTCCCAACGCAGAGGCGACCTGCAGATGCCCCGAAGGCAGCCCCGCGGCGACCAGCACGCGCTTTTCGCGCAGGGCCTCGCCAAGCAGGCCCGCTGCGTCGACCGGCAAGCGTTCGCTCGGAACCTGATCCTCGCGCGCTCCCCAGACCGCCATCCGCAGCAGCTGGCCGCTTTCGAGGTTGTACAGCACGGCCGCACGCGCATCGAGATAACGGACCAGCGTCTTGAGGACCGCGGCCGCGACGACTTCGGGCGCCTGCTCGCCGCGTACGCCTTCGGACAGCGCCGATACGCCGGCCTGCAGCCAGGCGAAACGTCGCAGGCGTTCACGGTCGCGAAGCACGATGTACGCGGTGATGGCGACGAGCCAGACCGCCAGGACGCCCATCGAGCGGTTGACCGCGGCTGAAAATGGGTCGAGTCCCGGCGGCGAAAGCAGGAAGCCGAAGACGATCAGCGCCGTCGCGACTGCCGCCACCAGCAGTGGCGCCCGATGCTCGCGCGCGAACAGGCAAGCGGCACAAGGGACGAGATAGAGAACCCACTCGGTGGCCCCGAGCGGAGTCTGCAGATCAATCAAAAATACCGCCGCCAGCAGGCCGCTGACGATTCCAACAAAGAGACGGGTCGGCAACGGTTTCCCCCCTTGCAGAGGGGACATGGTACACAATTCCTTTTTTAGGACTCACGTGCCAGCGCGCGCTTTTTAGGTGCCGCGACGCTCCAGTTTTTTTGCACGAATGCGGGCTGCCGATCGTTGCGGCAACGATCGGGTTCTGCGTAGGAGAATTGAGAATCGCCGTGGACGCCGCCTGCAATATGCAATGAGCATCCCAACAATGCATGCGATTATCCCGACCATGTTGAGGCTCGCCGGACCGCTGCTTGCGCTGCTTGTCATGCTGGGACAGCCCGCGTTGGGTGCTGATCTGGGCCTGTCGGTCGGCGCCATCCGGGCATCGGGGTGGACGGTGCGCGGCGTGCAGTTCGACTTTGTTCCGCCCGACGATGTCGGTCTGACGATTGCGTCCATCGAAGTTGCCGGCCAGCCGCCGCTGCAAAAATTCCAGATGCGCTGCAAGCCGCTGCAATCGAGCGAAGGCATCCGGTGCGATCGCGCGGAGTTCACCGCGCTGCTGCCCGGCTGGGGCAAGGTGCAGGGAAAACTGCAAGGGCATTTCTACAGCGCCGAGCGCTGGCATGCCGAGCTGGAAATTCCGGCGCGCAAGCTGCGGGTGTCTCTGGATCAGAGCGGTGCGACATTGAGTGCGGCCTTGAGCGTCAAGGGGTTCACCTTCAGCGATGCCGCCGGCAAGTACGCCGCGGAAAACCTCGATCTCGACGCCAGGCTGCGCTGGCGCGGCGAACGCTGGGAGATTGATCTCGCGGCGCCGGGCGGGCAGGCGTACGCGGAGCCGCTGTTCTTCGATTTCGCGGCGCTGCCGCTGCGAGCGTCGGCCGTGCTCCGGCAGTTGCCGGACGGTTGGCGTATCGAGCAGGCGCATGCCACGCAGAGTGGGGTGGGCACGCTTGACGCCAATGGGCTGATCAACAAGCGCTACAAGCCGCGGCAGCTCGACGTCAATGTCGACGCGAGCGACCTGTCGGCAGCGCTGGCAACCTATGTGCAGCCCTTGCTCATCGGCACGAAGCTCGATGGCGCAGCCGCGAGCGGTCGGGCACAGGCACGGATTTCCTGGCGCGACGGTGCGCTGCAGAAGCTCGCCGCCAGGCTGGACAAGGTCGGCATCGGCTCCGACAAGCTCGGCCTGGAGATCGCCGGCCTCTCCGGCAACGTCGAGTGGGCGGGTGACACGGCTGCCGCGTCGAGGTTGAACTGGACCGGTGGCGCCTTGCGGCGCGTCCCGCTGGGGCCGTCGGAGATCGAGTTCCGCGCGCAGGCGAAGAGCCTCGAACTGCTGCAGGCCTGGCGCCAGCCGCTGCTCAACGGCGCACTCGGCGTGACCCGTCTGGCGCTGGACAATCTGGGGACGGCGCAGCTGAGCGCAGACTTCGAAGGGGAGGTCGAGCCGATCGATCTCGCGGCCCTGTGCAAGGCGCTGGGGTGGCCGGTGTTTTCCGGCACGCTCAGCGGCAAGCTGCCTGGCCTGAAGGTGCGCGACGACGTGTGGACCATCGATGGTGCACTGGAGGCGCGGGTCTTCGACGGCAACATCCGCATCGACAATCTGCGTGCGCTGCAGCCGATGGGCGCATTGCCGCGAGTGATGGCCGATCTGCAGATCCGGCGGCTCGATCTCGAACGTCTCACCAGTGCGTTCTCGTTCGGCCGCATCACCGGCAGGCTCGATGGCGACATCAGCGGCCTGCGCCTGCTCAACTGGAGCCCGGTGGCGTTCGATGGCCGCATCTATTCCACGCCGCGTGACAAGACCAGCAAGCGCATTTCGCAGCGCGCCATCGACAGCATCTCCTCGATCGGCGGCGGCCCTACCGGCGTGCTTGCGCGCGGCTTTCTGAGTGTGTTCGACGACTTCGCCTACGATCGCCTGGGCCTGAGCTGCGTCCTGCGCGACGGCGTCTGCACGATGGACGGCGTGGAACCTGCAGCGAGCAAAAGCGATCAAAGGGCCTACTACATCGTCAAAGGCCGGCTGCTGCCGCGCATCGACGTCGTCGGCTATGCTCAGAAGGTGTCGTGGGACAATCTGCTCTACCAGCTGAAAGCGGCGCAGGCCTCGGGTGGTCCGCAACTCGGACAGGAGGCGAAATGACTTGCTCGCCATGCGGGCGGCGAGTCTGCAATTTGATGAAGCTCAGAGGAGAAGTGACATGCTGAAGAAGACATCCGCCTGGCTTTTGGGCGCCACGTTCCTGGTCACGGCCTGCGTCACGATCAACGTCTACTTCCCGGCCGCCGCCGCGGAGAAGGCCGCGGACCGGATCATCGATGACGTCTGGCAGCAGCCTGCGGGCAAGGCCGCGACTCCGCCGCCGCCAACGTCGAGTCTTCCCGTTCGCGTGCTGGTCGCTGTCGCGGACTTCGTGATTCCGCGTGCCGAAGCGCAGCAGCCCAATATCGACATCAGCTCGCCGGAAGTGCAACGCATCACGGATTCGATGCAAACGCGCTTCGACCGGCTGAAGCCGTTCCTCGACTCCGGCGCCGCGGGATTGACGGGCGATGGCCTGATTGCCCTGCGCGACGCGAATGCCGTGCCGTTGGCACAGCGCAACGCCGCGAAGAGCGTCATCGCCGACGAGAACGCAGACCGCGCCGCGCTCTACCGGGAAATCGCCAGCGCCAACGGGCAGCCGCAGTGGGCCGGCCAGATCCAGAGCGTGTTCGCGCAGCGCTGGGTTGCCAAGGCACAGAGCGGTTGGTGGTATCAGGATTCGGCTGGCTGGAAGCAGAAGTAGCCGCCTGAAAAAAGCCCCGCGGAAGCGGGGCTTTTTCTTGCCGTGCGATCACGGCTGAATCCGGCAGCGAGTGGCGCGGCCTTGCTCAGAAACCCAAGCCGGCGCCAGCGCCCAGCAGCGTCGCGATGCCCAGCACCGCGAAGACTGCGGCGGCGATGGAATGCATCAGCCTCATCGGAATCTGCTTGGCCAGCCGCTCGCCGATGAATACCGCCGGCACGTCGGCGATCAGCATGCCCAGCGTCGTGCCGATCACGACCAGCAGCGGCGTTGCGTAGTGCGCCGCCATCGCGACCGTTGCGATCTGCGTCTTGTCGCCCATCTCGGCGAGGAAGAAGGTCACCAGCGTTGCTCCGAAGACGCCGAGGCGGGTCGCGACCCTGGCTTCGCTTTCTTCGAACTGGTCGGGGATCAGGGTCCAGGCTGCCATGCCGATGAACGAGATGCCGAGTACCCAGCGCAGCAACTCGGGACTCAAGGCCGTGGTGATCCAGGCGCCCAGCGCGCCGGCGATCCCGTGATTGACGATCGTCGCCAGCAGGATGCCGGCAATGATCGGCAAGGGCTTCTTGAATCGGGCGGCGAGGATGAACGCGAGGAGCTGGGTCTTGTCGCCGATTTCAGCGAGGGCGACGACACCGGTCGAGACGAATAGCGATTCCATCAGGGGTTCCACGGCCGGCTGCAGACGAATGACCACAACGCATCCCCGGCCAGCGGAGGCGATGTGGTCAAAGGTCTTGCCAAGCGAGAAACTGTTTACGCCATGACCTGCGGGTCAAGTGTGTTGACGTAAACCTCTTCGGGTCGAAGAGCGGCTACTCCCCAGTGACGGCGCAAGCATAACCGAACCGGCGGGAGCGGGGCCACCGGGGCCGTGGCCTTTGGCGGCGCCGTCGACAATCTAGTCTCTGCAGAATCCCTCGCCGGTCTTGACAGTCAGGCAATTGGATTTCTCCAGCAGCCACTTCATTCCGGTTTCCTTGCCGTCGGTGGCACGGATCAGTTCGGTCTGGCCGTTGCGCTCGAAGCTGAGCTGATCGCCCGCGGCCACGGCCTCGTAACGCTTGGGGCCGTCGAGATCGGCGATCTCCAGCGTGTAGCCGTTGCCGTTCTTCTCGATCGAGAGGTAGGTTCCTTCCGGACCGTTCCATCGGCCGATCCATTGGTCGACCGTGCTCGGCTTCTGCGCTTGCGCTTCGGCGCTGGGCAGTGGCGCCTCAGTCGCCAGTGGCGAGCGCACTTCAGCCGGCTCTCGCTGTTCGGTGCAGGCGCTCAGGAACAAGGCCGCCGCGAAAACTGCTTGCCATCTCTTGACGATCATCGGATTCTCGCTCTCGATTGCTCACACAGCCGTGAGGATATCGAGTTGCCGCTGTACCAGAGATTTACCAGAGCCGCAGCAGAGGGAGGTCGATCCGGGATGATCAATTGCGCTTACGTCCAGAAGATGGCCAGTTACAACGCCTGGATGAATGTCGGCATCTACGAGGCTTGCGCCAAATTGTCCGATGCAGATCGCAAGCGCGATATGGGCGCGTTCTTCAAGTCCATCCACGGAACCCTGAATCATCTGCTGCTCGCGGACAGCGTCTGGATCGCGCGATTCCGCAACCAGAGCTTGAATATTTCATCGCTCGATCAGGAGCTGCATTCGAGCTTCGAAACGCTCAGCGAGGAACGCAAGAAGACCGATCGGGAGATCGCAGCGTGGGCTGCCGGGCTGACCGAGAAGCAGCTCGCCGGCGTTTTTACCTACACGCCCATCACGAATCCGACGCCGCGCACGGCGTCCATGGCGCTCTCGGTGATGCATATGTTCAATCATCAGGCCCACCATCGCGGTCAGGTCACGACCTTGCTCATGCAGGCCGGTGTCGATCCGGGCGTGACGGATCTGCTCGCCATGCCGGCTTCAGCCAATCGATAACGCGCGCTAGCTGTCCGTCGCCTTCGGCGCAGCTTCGTCGTCGCTCGAGGCGGGGGTTGCCTCAGCGGCTTGCTGCGCCTGCTTCTTGAGCCGCTTCGCTTCCTGCTCTTTTGCTTTCTTCAGCTCGCGCTGGCGTTTGTCGAAACTGTAATTGGGTTTGGCCACGGTGAATTGTCCGATGTGGATTTGAGGGGAGTTTGGAAACGGGGTGCTTCACGAACCGACGGGCAGCTCGGTGACCCAGACACCGACTTCGAGGCGCGAGTCCGCGGTGCCGGAGAAGGAGCCCGATATCGGCGGCACGGCGTCCGCCGTGCGCCCGACGGCGACTGCAAAGTGATCCGGCCCCGCCAGCTGCGCAAGGGTCGGATCGAAACCCTTCCAGCCGGCGCCGGGCAGATAGACCTCCGCCCAGGCATGTGTCGCGCCGAGGTTGTCGATGGCGGCATCTGCGCGCAGGTAACCACTGACGAAGCGCGCCGCGAATCCCATGTCGCGCGCGGTGGCCATGAACAGTGCGGCGAAGTCGCGACAGGAGCCGCTGCCCAGGTTTACTGTGGATTGAGGATCCTGTACGCCGGCTTCATCGCGCACGCGGTAGGAGAGGCTGTTGCGGATCTTTTCATTGAGAGACTGCAGACGCGCAAAGGTCTCAGCGCCGGCTGTGTCAGCGCAGTCGCCGAGCCACTGCGACATGCTTGGCGAGTGCGCATGCGCATTGGAGGCCTGCAGATAGGGCGCCAGCACCGCAGCGTCGGTGGCCGAGTACTGAAACGGCCAGCGCGTCGCGGATTCGTCGAGCAGGAAGTCGTAGGGATTGACGTTCCACTGCTGGACGATGACGTCGCTCTCGATGGCGAGTTGCTGCGCCGGCTGGCTGAAAGCGGCGATCGCCACCGAGTTGTTTTCCGCGTCGCGCCGCCAGCGCAGCGAAGCCGCGGGTTCCACGTTCAAGGCCGACGCTTCGATGCGCAGCTCGTGGCTTTCTCGCGGACGCAGGCGCAACTCGTGCGCACCCAGGCTGACGGGCGCCGAGAAGTTGTAATAGGTTCGATGCAGGATCCGGAAGCGCTTCATGCGCAGCTTCGAGGCTAGTCGCGCCGGGCGCAGTCGATGTCGAAGCTCAGCGTTACCGGACAAGCATCGCCGCGCTTGGGAGAAACCGCGACCGCGCCGGTGCACGACGCTGTCCCGCTCGCGGTGCCGGAAGGGCTCTTCGCAGCGCCCGTAATCGCCTTGGTCAGGTCGAAGCCGCCGCCCTCGCAGTCTTTCGACGGACACTGCAGGATGAAATAAGCCTGCATGTCGCCGGTGTAGATCTGCGTGTACGGCGACAGGCGATCGGCACCGCTGAAACGCACCTTCAGGGAAATGTGCTCAAGCGCAGGAAAGCTGGACGAGATCGTTCGCGCCGTTTGATAGATCTGCAGGCGCTGCTCGCGCAGTTTCAGATCGACGGCGCGCGGTTTGTAGGCCATGACACTGTAGCTCGCATGAAGTGATTAGCCGGCGGTGCCGATGACCGGTGCCGAAGGGGGTGCCGTACGCAAGGCAAGCGCCCAGCCTGTGTTGAGGCCTTTGCGCAGTACCGTGCCGCAGGTGTTGCAGGCATACAGCTTCTGGTTTCCGGAGGATGCGTAACCAGAGGTGCTTGCCGAGCCGGGGCGCCCCAGGCGGGCGTGCGCATCCCAGGTCGAGGGAAGGCCGATCTGATCCGAGCATCTCTGACAGGTCACGGGGAATTCCTTCGATAGATGCCGCGTGATCGGAGATGCTGCGTTTACGAGTACACCGGGATGACGCGGCAATCGATCCAGGCCGGAACGGCCGATCGCCTCAGACCTGCCGCGTCAGACCTCGTTGCCGATCTCGGGGAAATCGAGCGTCGAGATCGTGGTGCGGACTTCGGGAAGGTCGGCTTCAACGAGCACGGACATTCCGACGAATCCAGCGGCCACTTCCTTGAGCGTCAGCACCGTCGACTTGTGATCCTGCCAGGGCAGGTGGGCAGGTGCGCCACGGGCCAGCTGGCGTGCGCGCTTGGACGCTACCAGACACAGGTCGAATTGATTGGGGATCCGGACGAGACAGTCTTCTACAGTGACGCGTGCCATGGGACTTGCCCTGATTTGCCGCAATAGCACGGTAAGCCACTATATAGCCATTTGCCCTTCTTCACCGGGCCCGGGCCGGAATCCTGCGCTTTGAGCGCGGTGCGCGGCAGCGCTTCCGCGGGACGGTTCTCCCCAGCTACAGCCTTCGGGCGGGCGGCGTTTCGTGGGCCGCGGTTTGGGTGCAGCAGACGCAGGGAAGTTCGCCAGCGCAGCGCTCGAGGTTGCGCATAACGAACCTCGGCCGGTGAAGTCGAGTCGATGCGCCATCCCGCCTGGCAAGACCTACGCCCGCTACACTTCCGATGCTGCGGCCAGCGGCCGAGGCCCGCCAAGCTGCAGGAATCTGCCCAAGGAACGGACCTGGATACATGATCGCTGTTCATGACGTGCTTCAGACGACGACGCTTCTGCTGATCGGGTTTTCTGTTTTCAGCCTCGCCATCCTGCTGGTTGCACACGTCTTCTATCTGAACTCGCGCAAGACAGCGCCGGGAATGTTCGCCTGCGCGATGCTGTGCGTCTCGCTCGCCGGCCTGCAGATGGCGCATCTCCAGCATTTGCAGACGGGATCGGATCTGTTCCAGTCGCTTGCGTATGTCGTCATGCTGTTCGCGACGCCGCCGGCGTTCTACTTTTTCAGTCGCGACCTGCTGTTGCCGGAGACCAGGTTCTCCGCGGTGGACCTGCTGCATCTGCTGCCGCCAGTGTGCGGGCTTCTGCTGCCGTCAGGCTGGATTGCCCCGATGGCTTTTGCCCTGGGCACGGCTTACTCGTTGTGGCTGGCGAGAATCGTCTATGGCATGCGGCGGCATGTCGGCCGCTTCAAGTTCGAGATGTTCTTTTTTGGATTGTTCGCGGCGCTGGCTGTCGTGGTGCTCGCACTCGTCTGTTCCGTGCCGTGGATTGGCGCGTCCGCCTTCCATATGGCGTATGCGAACGCCATCGGCATTGCCTTGGTGCTGATCACTGCGGCGCTGCTGATCTTCCCGGAGATCGTCGCCGACATTGCCGAAACCGCCAAGCTGGCCTACGCCAACTCGACGCTCAAGAGCGTCAATGCGCAAGCCAAGCTGGCGATGCTCGACGCCTTGATGAGCACCGACAAGCTCTACACGAATGAAAACCTGAGCCTAGCGCTGCTCGCGGAAACCATGGAGCTGAGCCCTCATCAGCTGTCGGAGCTGATCAACTCCAAATTCGGTGTCGGCTTCTCGCGATACATCCGCGAGCGGCGGGTGGAGGAAGCCAAGCGCATTCTGAGCGAGGATCAGCGATCCTCGGCGCTGTCGGTCGGGATGATGTGCGGGTTCGGGTCTCAATCGAACTTCTACGCGGCTTTCCGGGAAGTCACCGGAATGTCGCCCGCCGCCTTCCGCAAAGGCCGGCTCAAGCCGGGATCGATTCCCGAATGATGATTCCGGAAACCCACAAGTCCCTGATAACAAAGGATCGAAAAAATATCTGTTCCAGATTGATGAGCCTGGAAGATTGAGCCGCATCGGCGCTCCACAGTGGCCTGGCGAATCCGCGCCGCGGGTTCACCCAGCCCATCAGGAGACAGGTCGTGCTCAACTCAATCACCTACATCATTTATCTCGGTCTCAGCATCTTCGTCACGGTCTTTGTGTCGCGCACCCTCAGCAGGAACGGCCTGCCGTTCCTGGTGCGGGGGTTCAAGGGCGACGAGGAACTGGCGGCTTCGATCAACCACTTGCTGGTCGTCGGCTTCTACTTGGTCAATCTGGGCTTCGTCTTGCTGAAGATGAAGACCGGTGTCGACATCGACGGCATCGAGCAGCTCATCATCTACCTGGCTTCGGGCATCGGCGTCGTCTTGTTCGTCCTGGGCCTGGCGCACTTCTTCAACATGTACGTCATCCATCGGCTGGGGCGCAGCGGCATCCAGTTCGGCAGCCCGGCGGCGGAGGTTCAGCCGGTGCGCCCGACGGGCAAGTAAGCATCGCTCTCGATCACAAGGGGCGCAGCTCGCCAGACCAGCGGGCTGTCGCCCCGGAGACACAAAGGAATATCGCTATGAACAGCCATGCTGAAGTCTTGGTGATCTACGACAAGGAATGCCCCGCGTGCAATTTCTACTGCAACATGGTGCGCATCCGCGAATCTGTCGGCCGGCTTGTCCTCGTCGATGCGCGGGCCGGCGGCCCGGTCATGGCGGATATCTCGGCCCGCGGCCTGGATGTCGATCAGGGCATGATCGTGATCGTCGGCAAGCAGATGTACTACGGCGCCGACGCGATTCATGCGCTGGCGCTCATGGGCACAAATCAAGGCGCCTTCAATCGGCTGGCCTACTGGTCCTTCCGGTCACGCGCGCTCTCCAGGGTTCTTTATCCCCTGCTGAGAGGCTGCCGAAATCTGCTGCTCAAGATCCTGCGCAAGAGCAAGATCAACAATCTTCAAGTCGCCGGGAACGATCGCTTCTGAGGCTCAATCCTGCGCTGAGATCAGCTTGCGGTTCTGCGACGAGCCGGTCGCTTTGCGACTTTCCGCGCGGCCTTGGTCTTCGCATGGCGCGCGCGCAGATCCTTGAAGCTGCTGGTGTAGGCCTGCATCATGGATTCGAGAATCGACGGAAGGTCCGAGGAGTTGCAGCGTCCTTCCGAGAGTTCGTCGATGCGTCCGGTCTGCGCGAAGCTCAAGGTCAGGCTGCCGGAGATCAGGTGGTAGAACCAGTAGATCTTCGCCTTAGGGACTTCTGGTGCCAGCTGGATCAGCAGCTCGATGAAGCGATGCACCGTGCTGTTGAAGGTGTAGCTCATGTAGTCGCGGCTGTGCGCGCGCGAGGAGTTGATGCTGCTGACGATGGCCGCGTAGTGCCCCCAGTAGGCCGTGTTGCCATGAATCGTTTCGAACGCCGGCCGCAGGAACACATCGAACGCGCCGTCGATCGTCGGCCGGCCGCCATGCGCGGCGAGGTAAGCGTCCATGGCCTTGTTGCGGATTGCGTTGATCTCCGCCGACTTGCGCAGCAGCACTGCACGGAACACGCCCTCCAGATCGCCGAAGTAGTAATGCACCAGTGAAGTGTCGACGTGCGACTCGACGGCGATCGCCCGCAGCGTGACCCCCTCGCGGCCATGCAGTGCAAAAAGCTGCTCCGCCACATCGAGAATGGCGGCCATCGTCTCTTCGCGCCGCTCGGCTTTGGGGCGGTTTCGAGGCTTCTTCGCCTTGGGGGTTCGGGCGGTACGCAGATCGTTGAGATCCATTTCAGGCAGGGCGGACAGTCGGTGAAGTAGGGCGATTTACAGTAGCAGCAGCCTGGCGCGCATGCCGCATCGTGCCTCGCCGGCGCGGGCCGGCGCGGCGGCTTTGCTTTTGCCAGCCTTGGCATTATATTAATAATTGATTCATTAATAAATAAACATCGCGTCCGGCAGCCCGCCATGACAGTGATGGAACCGCGGATCGAGGAGAGTGCAGTGCGCAGTTCAATCACCCAGGGCAGCGCGTGGCTGCTGGTTGCGATGGCGGTCGTCGTCGGCCCCGCCGTTGCGCAAGAGGCCGTCGAGCCTGCAGAACCTGCTGCGGAAGACACGCAGCCCGTCAACGCTCCACTGCCTGTCGAAGCCACGGTGGATACCATCGACGTGGATCCGCTGCGTGCCCCTGAGCCCCAGGCCGATCTGGCCGAGAACAGCGACGTCGTGAGGATCGAGGAGATCGTCGTCACCGCGACCAAACGCGAAAAGCCGCTGCGCGACATTCCCGCCTCCATCAGCGCGATCAGCGGTGAGAAACTCGAGCACGAGGGTCACCTGAACCTGATCGACTACATCCAGGACACGCCGGGGGTCACCGTCACCCAGTCGACGCCGGGCCTGACCCGGTTTTCGATGCGCGGCGTCAGTACCGACACCGCGCCGAGCTCGATCATTCCTTCCGCGGTCGGCTTCTTCATCGGCGATACGTCCTTCACCGATCCCTACGTCGCCAATGTCATTCCCGACCTGTCAGCGTTCGATCTGTTCGGCGTGCAGGTGCTCAAGGGGCCGCAGGGCACCCTGTTCGGCGGCTCGGCATTGTCCGGTGCCCTGCGCTATGAACTGCAGGACCCGGTTCTCGGCGAGTGGCAGCTGCGTGCCTTCGGCCAGGTGAGCCAGCCCAAGGGCGGCAGCCAGGCAGTCACCGAAGGTCTGGCGGTCAATGTTCCACTGTTCGGCAATGACGAGATGGCGATGCGCCTGACCTATCTGCGCCGCCAGTATCCGGGCACGATCGACGATACCTACGGCGATCAGGAAGACGTCAACGAAGGCGACGGTGATCAGATCCGCGGCATCCTGCTCTGGCAGCCGGGCAACTGGAAGATGAAGTTCACGCACCTCAGCCAGGACTACGACGCGGAGAACGAGATCAACGCGACGGATGCGATCGACGATTCGCGCAGCAACGGCCTCAACGTGATCGCGTCACCCGCCTCCAATGAGTTCGGTCTGGACTCGCTGGAACTGGGGTACGACTTCGACAGCATGCGCCTCGTGTCGCTCAGCTCGCGGCTGTTCAAGAGCTACAACGCAGTGAGCGACGGAACCTCGGCGCTGTTCGGGCCTCCGCCGCGCGGCTATCCGCCGGCGCTGACGGTTTTCAACAGCGTCGATGTCGATTCTCGGCAGTTCTCCCAGGAGCTGCGTCTGCAGTCGACGGATTCGGGTCCGTTCGAATGGCTGGTGGGCGCCTACTACTACACCTACAAGATCGATTTCGCGCTGGGCAACGAGCTTTCGTTGCTGCGCGACCTGACCAACGACGACACGCTGCTCATTACGCTGCTGAACCAGATCGGACTTGGCGAGCCGCTGACCAGCAACACGACACTGCTCAACGCGACGACGCATTCGAAGTCCGATGAAAAAGCCCTCTTCTTCGATCTAACCTGGAAGCCCTGGGAACCGCTGGAACTGGAAGCCGGCGCGCGCCTTTACGAAACCTCGGTGGACGGCGACCTCTACGGCTACGGCATTCTGGTGCGCGCGATCAACCAGGGGCCGAACGTCAATCAGAGTGCCGATATCGTCGAGCGCGGCGTCAATCCGCGCTTCACCGCGACCTGGCACTTCAGCGACAGTGCACTGACCTACGCGCAGGTGGCCAAGGGTTTCCGCTTCGGCGGCATCCAGATCGCGCCGTCCACCGCGACCAACGGCATTCCGCCAACCTTCAAATCCGATTCGCTGTGGAACTACGAACTCGGTCTGCGCACCAGCTGGCTGGACCGCACGCTCAACGCCGACATCACCGCTTTCTATATCCAGTACAAGAATCCGATCCTGCAGCAGAACGCGCAGAGCTCGCAGGGCGGCCTGCCCACCGGCTACCTGGACAACGTTGCCTCGTCGACCAGCAAGGGACTGGAGACCAGCCTGCTGTGGTACACGCCGATCAACGGATTGAGCCTGTCGCTCAGTGCCGCCTTCACGACCGCATTCAACACGGCGCCCTACACAGCGGCGAACGGTGAGTTGATCGAGCCGGGCGACCAGATGCCGGGCGTTGCTCCGCAGCAATACAACGGCAGCATCCAGTACGTGCGGCCGATGGGCGCGTTCACCCTCGGCATGAGCACCGGCTACAACTACATCGGCAAGGGCTACAGCAATCTGCAGCACGACGTGGAGATCAATGGCTACGGCACGCTCAAGGCCGGTGTCATTCTCAGCAGCGATGCCTGGCGCTGGCGCCCCAAGCTGGCGTTCAATGTCGACAATCTGCTGGACACCGTTGCCGCGACCGGCGGGCAGATCAACATGCCGGTGGCGGCTTCGCCGTTCTACACTTACTTTCTCAATGCGCCGCGCACCTACACGGTGCGCCTGAGCGTTGACTTCTAGCGCCTGAGCCTTGACTTCCAGTGCCAGGTCACTCGACGCTGGCCCTGGATCGATATCATCGCGGACTCGTTACACAAGCGCAGAAGAGGTCAGGGATGGGCAAGGTTGAAGGCTGGGTTGCACCGGGTTTCGAGCGGGTCCGAGAGACCATCGAGGCGATGCCCGCACCGTGGGCGCGTGGCGGCGGCAGCCTCGCGGCCTACGTCCGCGGCAAACCGGTCGTGGACCTGTGGGGCGGCCAGGCGCGGCCGGGCCAGGCCTGGCAGCAGGATTCGCTGGCTTGTGTCGCGTCGATCACCAAGGCCTGGGCCGCCATTGTCGTCGAGCGACTCGTCGAACAAGGTCTGCTTGATCACACGAGCCCGGTCAGCACCTGGTGGCCGGAGTTCGCCGCCAACGGCAAGGAGCGGGTCACGCTCCACCAACTCTTCACCCACTCGTCCGGCGTCCTCGGCTTTGACGGCAGCCAGGCGTTTCTTGACGCCGACAGCTGCAATGGCTGGAAAGACCTCGACGGCATTGCCGCGCGCCTCGCCGCCTCGACACCGTCATGGACGCCTGGAACGCGCACCGGCTACCACGCGGTCTCGTACGGCTGGTTGCTCAACGAACTGGTGCGGCGCGTGTCGGGCAGCACCATCGGCGAATTGTTCGATCGCGACATCGCCAAGCCGCTCGGCCTCGACCTGCACCTCGGGACTTCGATCGCAGACCAGCAGCGCGTTGCCTTTGCGATATCGCCCGACCCTAGCAAGGGGCCCTGGTTGATGCGCAAGTTGCTCGCCTCCGCCAGGCGCAACGGCTCCGACCCGCAGACCCTGTTCGGGCGGGCGCTGATCGGCGATGGGGAAACGACCATCCTCGACCGCGCCCCTGCATACATCCAGATTCCGGCGTGGCTAGAGTCCGAGGTGCCGGCCAGCAACGGCACGGCGACGGCCCGCTCGCTGGCGCGGCTGTTCGCGACACTCGCCGGTGGTGGCGAACTCGACGGCGTGCGCATTCTCAAGCCGGCAACGATCGAGGTCATGCGCGAAGTGCGCGGGCACGTCGCCGATTTCGTGATGAGCGAGCCGCTACCCGCGTTTCTCAAGCCGCTGCTGCCCAAGGTGAAGACGACGTACGGCCTGTACCCGAACAACAAGCGCCAGCGCAAGCTCCAGCTGGGACCGAATCCCGCGTCCTTCGCGGCAATGGGCTTCGGCGGTCAGCTCGTGATGGGCGATCCCGACGCGCAGCTGTCTCTTGCGAGCGTCGTCACCGACTTCACCCCCGGCGTCGACGCCGCGCTGCAGCAGCCGGCGCTGGCGGCGCTCTATCGCTGTCTGTAAGCGGGCAAAAGCGGCTGTTCTGCTCAGGGTTTACTAAGGACTCGACCGGCAATCCCGTATCTACTGCGTACCTGCATGCTGCGCCGCGCCATCCGCACCCGGCTCTGATGGTTTCGTGACAACATCCGCAGGGTGCGCGGGGGGACTCGCGTATCGGCGTCGGCGGCTTATAAGCCGGTTCAGTTGTATCGCGCGGGTTCAGAAGTGGGGCTCAACATGTTTCGCAATCCATGCCGGATGCTGCTGGCTGTCGTTTTGTTTTCGGGCGCAGTGCCCACGGTAACGGCGGCAACAACGACGACGTTCAATTTCACGACGGCCAACGCGATCCAGACCTGGACAGTGCCGGCCGGCGCCACGCAGGCGGTCTTCAACGTACAAGGCGCCGCGGGCGGTGAGCGTGCGGGTGGCTTCGCCGGCGCGGTGGGCGGACATACCCGGGCTACGCTGACGGTGACGCCGGGGCAGGTCTTCCGGATCGTTGTCGGCCAACAGGGCTTCAGCAACATCAGTTCCAATCCAAGGGCGGGTGGTGTGCCCGGGGGCGGCGCCGGCGGCGTGACCTGTCAGCAGTCAGGCGACGGAGCCATCTGCTCGGAAAGCGGTGGTGGCGGCGGTGCGTCGATCGTCAGTGTTCCCAACACGACGCTCGTCCTGACGTCGGCCGGCTCCGCGAGCTGGGCCATCGTCGCCGGTGGTGGCGGCGGCGGGGCAGGCGAGGGATCTGCAGGTGCCGGTGGCGGTCTGACCGGCGGCAATGGCACCGGTGCGGCTTGCCTGCATGCCGGCGGCAACCAGAATGGCAGCACGGGCAGCGGCAGCCGACTCGACGGTAGCGGCAACGCCAGCGACGGCGGCGGCGGCGGCGGCGGTTACTACGGCGGGGCCGGCGGCGCAGGCAGCTGCGGCGGCGGCGGCGGCTCCGGGTTTGCGACGCCTGCGGCATCGTCTGCCAGTTTCCCGACGCCCGCGCGAACCGGCAACGGCTTGGTGACCGTCACCTACAACTCGCCGTATGTGGTCAACAGCCTGGCCGATACGGACGACGGCACCTGCAATGCGTCCAACTGCACCCTGCGCGAGGCGATCACCGCTGCCGTCGCGGACTCGGCGAGCGACACCATCAACTTCAGTGTCAGCGGCACGATCGCGCTCGGCAGCCGCCTGCCGGACATTGTCAGCAGCGGCGGCGCGCTGACGATCGACGGCTCGGGGCAGGCCATTACGATCGATGGGCAGTCGCTGTATCGCCCCATCACGACTTTCCCTGGTGGTGCGCCGACGCTGACGCTGATCGAGCTGACGTTTGCCAACGGCAATGCCAATGGGGCCGGCAACGACGGAACCGGTGGCGTGATCTTCTGCACAGGCTCCGAGCCGCTGACGATCCGTCGCAGTACCTTCCGCAATAACAACGCAAGCGCCTCAGGCGGAGCAATCCGCACCATTTGCCCGACCACCATCGAGCAATCCACGTTTGTAGGCAACAGCAGCCAAACCGGCGGAGCGATTACCGGAAGCACATACTCGTTGATCGTGAGCAACAGCACGTTCAGCGGCAACAGCGCTGCGTTAAGGGGCGCGGCGATCTCGTACTCGTACGCCGTAAATTTCACCGGCGCGCTGGAGCTGTACAACAACAGCTTCGTGAACCATTCGGGCAGCAGATTGCTCGATATCGAAGGGTCCGCGACCTTGCGCAACAACCTGATCAGCGGAAGCCCAGCGGGCACGAACTGCGTCAGCGTGAGGGACTCGAATGATCCGGCGTACAACTCGGGTGCATCCTCCCTGATCGACGCCGGCGGCAACATCGCCGACAACGCGACCGGCTGCAACTTCACAACGAGCCAAGTCAGGACCAACGCGCAGATCAAGGTCGGCCCGCTGGCCAACAACGGCGGGCTGACGCTGACGCATGCGCTGCTGCCGGGCAGTGCGGCGATCGACGCCGGGCTGAACTGCAGCACGGCGCCGGTCAATGACGTGGACCAACGCGGTATCGCACGCACGCAGAATGGCATCGGTGCCGGCGCGCCGGACGAGACCGACAGCAGCTGCGACGTCGGCGCTTACGAAGCCAACGAGTCTTACGACTTCGGCGATGCGCCGGACACCGTGGCGACCCCGCGTTACCCGACGCTGGTCGTCAACGACGGCGCTGCGCACGCCATTGGCTCAGGCGCTCCGTACCTGGGCGACACCGCCCCGGACGCGGATGACGGCCTCGAAGCGGACGACGAAGCGAACGGCGATGACGTCAACCAGGCGAGCAACGACGAGGACGGCATCGTCGGCACGCCGACGCTGGTTGCCGGCGCCACGGCCTCGATCGACGTGGACGTTACCGGCAGCGGCCGGCTCAACGCCTGGATCGATTTCGATCGCGATGGCAGCTGGTCCGACAGCGGCGAACAGATTGCGAGCGACCAGAGCGTCACGTCGGGAACGGTGACGCTGACGCCGGCTGTGCCGCTGACGGCCGGCGTGGGTGACAGCTACCTGCGCCTGCGCGTCTGCTCGGCGGTCGATGCCTGCGATACGCCGAACGGTGTCGCCGCCAATGGTGAAGTCGAGGACCACGAGGTCACGATTGCGCAACCGACGATCACCTTGTCGGCAAACCCGACAACGATCACCGAAGGCGGCACCGCCACGATCACGGCGACGACCTCGACGGCGATCGGCAGTAGCATCACGGTGGCGCTCGGCACCAGCGGTTCGGCCTCTGCGGGTTCTGATTTCAGCCTGCCGGCGAATATCGTCATTCCGGCGAACCAGACGCAGGCCAGCGTGACGCTGACGGCGGTCAACAACTTTGTCGTCGAACCTATCGAATCGCTGACGATAGAAATCACCGGTGTGACCAATGCGGTCGAGTCGGGCACGCAGCAGGTGACGATCACGATCAATGACAACGATGTCGCCTCCACGCCGCTACCCAGCGCAACACCGACGCCGACCCCGACCCCGACACCCACCGCGACGCCAACGGTGATCCCGAGCCCGACGCCGACCGCGACGCCAACGGCCAGTCCGACCGCCACCGTTGCGCCGACCCCGAGTGCAACGCCGACGCCAACGCCCGCTCCGACGCCGACGCCAGGCCCGAGCACCGCGGTAACGACCGATCCCGACGGCCGCGAAGTCGTGCTGAATCTCTCGGGTGGTCGTATCGAGCGCTTCGAGCGCACGCCGCCGCCGGCGGGCACTGAAGAGGATTTCCGCAACGGCTTCTATGCGCTTGAGATCGATCGCCTGACGCCGGGATCGAGCGTGACGGCGATCATCGACTTCCCGGAAGGTGTCGACATTCGCGACTACCTCGGCTGCACGAACGACGCGTGCGACGAGATTCCCGGCATCGACATCGACGGCAACACGGTGACCGTGACGCTGACCGATGGCGGCGTCGGCGACAGTGACGGCGTCGCCAATGGCGTGATCGTGTTCGAAGGCGGACCGGATGTGCGTCGCGGCGGTGGCGGCGGTGCGATCGATCCCCGGCTCCTGATGCTGCTCGCCGCGTTCGCCGCACTTCGACGGCGCGGCTTCCAGCGGGTCGGGCAGGAGTCTTGATGCGCGCGGCCTGAGCGAATTGCGAGAGCGCTCAGTTCGGATGCTAATGGCCGCCTTCGGGCGGCCGTTTGGCGACATCGGTCGACGACTCCGGGCTGGTCGTCGTTCGCCGATCCAGAAGCGGAAGTTCACCAGTTCAGCGGATCGAGGACGGCTAGGTTGCCGTTGACAGCATCGCCATGAGCGCAAGGTAGCGTCCAGCCTTCGCTGCAACAACCAAGGGCAAGAAAATCGACAGCGGTGTTCGCATCAAGCCGGCGGCAAGGGTCAAGGCGTCGCCGATGACAGGAACCCAGGACAGCAGAAGCGACCATTTGCCCCATTTCGCATACCAACGTCTACCGCGCTCGACGGACGCTTCGCTGAAGGGAAACCAACGACGCGTTCCGAGATGCTCGAAGAACCGTCCCAGCAGCCAATTCACCGTCGAACCCAGGCTGTTTCCCGTCGTTGCCGCGAGAAGCAACAGCCACGGATCGTAACGATCGCTGACGAGCATCGCGGCCATCACGACCTCGGATTGGCCTGGCAAGAGCGTGGCGGATGCAAACGCCGTAATGAACATCCCGGCATAGGGTGTGAGTGACGAAAGCATCAACTGCGAAGTCCGGCGCCGAGGGTGGCGATGTCAATGTATCAGCTTGGCGGGATTGCTCCGGCGCGCCCACCGCGGATGAAGTCTGCATTCGGGCGGCCATTTCTCATTTCCGAGCCGGCCGATTCGGACGGCATGCCAATCCGCGAGTTCGAGTGCGCCGGGCATTGCCCGATGCACATCAATTGCCCGATCTAAGAGTTTGCTAAGGACTCGCCGCTGCGCAGTGGGCTAAATAGCAGCGTGAACCACAAGCCCATGGATGGACTGACGCCGGATCGGGCGTTCGTCGTGCAACTGCGGGAAAACGCCAGCCTGGAGGCTGGCGTGATCGCGAGGCGCGTCGAGCACGTCGTCTCCGGGCGTTCCGCGCGGTTCAGCACGCTCGCCGAACTGGCGGGATTCATGGGCGCAGTGATCGAGGGGCGTCAACGTGATGACGAGCAATGAAACCCGTGGCCTGATCGCAGTCCTCGTCGGACTGGCCGGCATCACGACAGCGTCGGCCGGTACGCAGACCTACAACTTCAACGGCAGCACGCCGCAGACCTGGACCGTCCCGGACGGCGTGACCCGTGCGACATTCGCACTGCAGGGCGGTGGCGGAGGAAGTGGCGGCAGCGGGGGCGGCGCAGGCGGTCTCGCGGGACGTACGACGGCAACATTCGCGGTCAGCGCGGGCCAGGTGTACCAGATCGCGGTCGCCGGGAAGGGCCAGGACGGGACGGCCTCCGGTCGTGGTGACAGCACGCTGGGTGGATGGCCCGGCGGCGGCAGGGGCTACTGCTCGACCAATATCGCCACCGGGACGTGCATCGCGAACAGCGGCGGCGGTGGTGGTGGCGGCGCGTCGATCGTCAGTGTCGCCGACACGGCACTCGGTCTGGTGCCGGCGGTGCCGGCCACTTGGCTGATCGTCGCTGGCGGTGGCGGTGCAGGCGGTGGTGGCAACACGAGTACTTCGGGCGGTGATGGGGGTGGCCTGGCGGGCAACGCTGCAGCGGATGCCGGTGCGGGCTGTGCGTCTGCCGGCACCGGAGGAGGCGCCGTCGGTGGTGGCAGCGGGGT
Source organism: Fontimonas sp. FW305-C-3 (assembly GCF_058783185.1). Lineage (NCBI taxonomy): Bacteria > Pseudomonadati > Pseudomonadota > Gammaproteobacteria > Nevskiales > Nevskiaceae > Fontimonas > Fontimonas sp. FW305-C-3. The sequence goes on from NZ_JBYSYK010000001.1 coordinate 1,218,364, forward strand.
GCCGCTTCAAGGTGGCGACGGACAGCCGGGTTTCGGGTCGAAGGCCGGCGGCGGCGGCGGCTGGTACGGCGGTGGGCTGGGAGGCAGCGGCTGTGGCGCCGGTGGCGGCTCCGGTTTTGTCCGCGATACGGCAGAGACATCGAGTTTTCCGACGCCGTCCGGCACCGGCAACGGCAGCGTGACGATCACCTGGGACAATCCGCCGCTGGTCGTCAACAGCACGGCGGACAGCGACGACGGAAGTTGCGATACGACGAACTGCACGCTGCGCGAGGCGATCCTGGCAGCCAACGCCTCTGCCGGCGATGACGAGATCCGGTTCGACCTTCCTGCAGGGGCGACGATCGCGCTGGCGAGCGATCTGCCCGTTGCCTCCGGCGGCTATGCGCCGACTGGCACCGACACCCTGACGATCGACGGCAGTGGCAAGCGCGTCACGATCGACGGCGTCGACAGCCATTCCATGTTCGGCGTTAGCTCGGGCAGCTTGTCGTTGATCGAACTGACGATGACCAGAGCATTCGCACCGGGCATCGGCGCCGCGCTGAACACGGGCGCCGGTGCAGTGAGAGTCGACATCGACCGTTGCAGTTTCGTGAACAATCGAGCGACGGTTCAGGGCGGTGCGATCGGCCATCTGGGCCCCGAGCTTTTCATTTCGAACAGCAGCTTCGTCGGCAATGTCAGCGACTTCGGTGGCGCGATCCAGTCCTACAGCCCGCTGACTATCAGCAACACGACGTTCTATGCGAATCGGGCCGAGGGTACGGTCAACAAAGCGGGCGGCGCGTTGCTGCTGACGGGCGCTACCAGCATTTCGAATTCGACATTCGTCGACAACACTGCAGAGAACGGCGGCGCCATGCGCAGTATCTCCGGTACCGACCTGGTTCTGCGCAATGTACTGTTCTCGGGCAACACCGCGATCTCAGGCCCGACTTGCGATTTCCTTTATGCGTCAGGCCCCACAGATCAGGGCGGCAACCTTGCGAGCGACGCGAGCTGCGGATTCACGGCGCCAACGTCGCGTGTCAAGAGCGTTGCCGAAATCAATGTCGCCGCGCTGGCCGACAATGGCGGTCCGACGCAGACCGTAGCGCTGCTGCCCGGCAGCACTGCGATCGACGCGGGAGTGAGTTGCAGCGCCGCGCCTGTCGGCAATCTCGATCAGCGTGGCGTGCCGCGTCCGAGGGACAGCGTCGGTGCCGGCAGCGGCGAGGTAGACAACACTTGCGACATCGGTGCGTTCGAAGCAGGCCCGTACGATTTTGGCGATGCGTCGGACGACGCGACGACACCCGGCTATCCGACCCTGCTCGTGAACAACGGCGCGCTGCACGCCATCGTCGCGGGCGCCCCGTACCTGGGCAGCACTGCCCCCGATGGCGAAAGCAGCATCAACGCCGCCGCGGGCGCGGTCGGCGACGACAACAACCAGACGGTGAACGACGAGGACGGCATGGGCAGCCCACTCGTGTTGCGGGTGGGGCAGAACGCGAGCATCCCGGTGATCGTCAGCGGCGTTGGCGTGCTCAATGCCTGGCTCGACAAGGACCGTGGCGGCAGCTTTGGCGCCGGCGAGCAGATCGCCAGCGACCGTGCGGCGAACAACCAGACGGTGACACTCACGCCGAGCCTGATCGGCGCGACGGCGGGCACCAGCATCCTGCGCATGCGGGTTTGCAGCACGGCGGGACAGTGCAACACGCCGGGCGGCGTCGCCGCGGATGGCGAGGTCGAGGATCATCAGGTCACGCTGACGACGCCAACGCCGGCTCCGACGGTGGCACCGACACCAGTGCCCACCGCGACGCCAACCGCGGCGGCGAGTCCAACTCCAGTACCGACCGCGACGCCAACAGCCACGATCGTCCCGACTACGGTACCGACACCGACACCGACACCGACTGCGACACCGAACGTGACGGCCAGCCCATCGCCGACACCGACCGCCACATCAAGCGCTACACCGACGGCCGGCCCGACGCCAGGCCCGAGCACGGCGGTGACCACGGATCCCGACGGTCGCGAAGTCGTGCTGACGCTCTCCGGCGGCCGCATCGAGCGCTTCGAGCGCACGCCGCCGCCGGCAAGTGAAGACTTCCCGAGTGGCTTTTACACGCTTGAGATCGATCGTCTCACGCCGGGATCAAGTGTGACCGCGATCTTCGATTTTCCGGAAGGCACCGACATCCGCGAATACATCGGCTGCACGAACGACGAGTGCGACGAGATTCCCGGTATCGACATCGACGGCAGCACGGTGACCGTGACGCTGACCGATGGCGGCGTCGGTGACAGCGACGGCATCGCCAACGGCGCGATCGGCCTCCGCGGCGGACCTTCGGTTCGACGCGGCGATGGGGGTGGCGCGCTCGACTTGCTTGGCTTGCTGCTATTGCTCAGCGCGGCAGCGACACGTTGTCGTACGACGCGCTGGCGCGACATATCGCCGCGGTAGACCCCTGACCAGGTGTTCCGCGCGCTCGCCGGGCCGCTTTGTGCCAGAAGCGGTCTCCCACGATTGACCGCTCTCGGGCGCCCTAGTCAGACTAGGCTGAGCCACCCCATCAGCAATCGTCAGCGCACTAGGCGTCGGCCTTGGCGCGCGGCTTCAAACGGAAGCTGATACCCAAACGATTAATGGCATTCATCGCTGAAATGGTCAGAGTGAGGTCCACCAGATCTCTTTCTGAGAAGGCTGCAGCCGCAGCCGAGTAGGCTTCGTCGGAGGCGTGTGTTTCGCTCACACGGGTCACTTCTTCAGACCAGGCCAGCGCGGCGCGCTCCTGATCCGAAAACAGATACGCCGCCTCATGCCACACCGGCACAAGTACGACTGTGTCGATCGACATGCCTTCCTTAATAAGATCGCGTGTATGAATGTCGATGCAATGAGCGCAGCCGTTGATCTGCGAAACCCGCAGGAAAACGAGGTGGATCAACCTGGCCGGCAGTGCCGTACCTGTCGTGACGAAGTGATGGAGGGCGCCCACCGCCTTAGCTCCCTCTGGAGAAACTGCAAACCAGTTAGCACGTTTCATGATTTCATGGTCCTTTCTGAGAATTTGATTGCCAGCGATTCAGGCTGCGACAAAGACTCAGCGCTTCGTCGAGGCGAGGCTGAGCCAGTTGTGGAAGCGGGTCGGGCCGATCAGTGCGCCATCGCTCGTTACCAGCGAACGATCATCGAGCTTGGCCCCGAAGTATCCCGCGCGCACATCCGCGATGACCTCACGCTGATCGGCACGCGAAGACAGGAACTTGCGCGCCAGCTCGTCAAGCGGGAAGCGATCCGGCCCCCCAAGCTCTGCAACCCGATTCAGCGCCGCCCCCACCGTTAGGTCGGCAAGCACCGCGGACACATCATCAGCAGCAATGGGTTGGATCAGCGCAGGGGACAGCCGAAACTTGTCGCCGTCGGCGCTCGATTGCACGATCGCTTCGACAAACTCGAAGAACTGAGTTGCCCGCAAGATCGTGTAGGGGATTTTCGAGGCCTTGATCAATGCCTCCTGCGCCAATTTGGCGCGAAAGTAGCCGCTGTCCGGCAGCCTCTCTAGACCGACGACAGATAGTGCAACATGGTGCTCGACGCCGGCCGCCAGCTCAGCCCGGTTCAGATTGCGACCCGAGGCTTCGAAGAACTCCAGCACCGCACGGTCCTCGAATGAAGGCGCGTTCGAGACGTCAACAACGACCTGAGCCCCGCTCAGTGCTTCGGCAAGCCCCTCTCCGGTGACGGTATTGACGCCCGTTCTCGGCGACGCTGGCAGGACCTCGTGGCCGTTGCCGCGCAGCCTGCCTACAATGTTTGAGCCGATCAGCCCGTTGCCACCAATAACGACGATTTTCATGTCCTGCTCCCCGGTTCGGTTTGTCATCGGAGACTGCTGCTGCCGATAGATGCAGGATGCTGTTTGCTGATGGACGATACTTTCCCGATACCTTGGGTTTTCCTTGTTTTTTCCTTGGGTCTCTGCCCAGGCCCCGCGGAGCGCTGAATGCAGCTGGTCTTCAACGACTGCGTAATCGACCTGGCCCGCCGCGAACTCACTCGGGGTTCCAAGGTTGTCGCAACGCCTCCCCAGGTTTTCGACCTGCTCGCTCATCTCGTGCAGAGCCGTGAGCGTGTCGTCAGCAGGGATGATCTGATGCGCGTGATTTGGGCCGGCCGGATTGTTTCGGATTCGACCCTGGACAGCCACATCAATGCAGTGCGCAAGTCGGTCGGCGACAGCGGCCAGGCACAACAGATCATCAAGACGGTCGCCCGAAAGGGATTTCGCTTCGTCGCCGAGGTCAGCGAGTTAGCCGCGCCAGAAGCGATCGCGGACGCCGTTGCCGAACCTGCAGCGGTGCCGCAAATTGACGCTCCGCTGCCGACCTTGCCGACCAAGCCCTCGATCGCAGTTCTGCCGTTCGTGAATCTCAGCGGCGACCCCGAGCAGGATTACCTTTGCGACGGCGTCGTCGAGGATGTTATCGCTGCGTTATCGCGACATCGTTGGCTGTTCGTCGTCGCACGGAATTCAAGCTTCACTTACAAGGGCCGCTCCGTCGATGTAAAGCAGGTCGGTCGCGAACTCGGTGTGCGCTATGTACTGGAGGGTAGCTGGCGCACTTCCAATCAGCGCGTCCGCATCACCGGTCAGCTCATCGACGCAGCCACCGGCGCCCACCACTGGGCTGGTCGTTTCGAAGGCGTGCTCGGCGACATTTTCGAGCTACAGGACCAGATCACCTCGAGCGTGGTCGGAACCATTGCGCCGGAGCTTGAGCGTGCAGAACTTGAGCGCGCAATCCGCAAGCCAACCGAGAGCCTCGACGCCTACGACTATTACCTGCGTGGAACAGCCCAGCTGCATCGCGGCACGCGCGATGCCATCGATGAGGCGCTGCCGCTGCTCCAGAAAGCGATGGAGATCGATCCCGGTTTCGCATCGGCATACGCGATGGCCGCCTGGTGCCATTGCTGGCGAAAGATCAATGGCTGGTTGGCGAACCCATCGTTCGAGATAGCCGAGGGCATGCGACTCGCGCGCCGCGCAGCTGATCTCGACAGAGGTGATGCCGTTGCCCTCACGCGCAGCGGCCATGCTCTTGCCTACTTGTCCAACGACATTCCAGGCGGCCTTGCGCTGATCGACAAAGCACTCGCACTCAATCCCAATCTCGCCGCAGCCTGGTTTCTGGGCGGGTTCCTCAAGATATGGCACGGCGAACCGGCGTTCGCGCTCGACTACCTTGAACGCGCGATGCGATTGAGTCCGGTCGATCCCGAGCTGTACAGGATGCAGGCCGGCATGGCCGTAGCGAATCTTCTCCTGGGTCGTCTGGACGCTTCTTCCTCATGGGCTGAGAAAGCGCTTCGGGAGCTTCCGAGTTTCCTGCTGGCTGCTGCTGTCCTATCTGCGAGCTACGCGCTGGCCGAAAAGACCGCCGAAGCGCATCGGGCAATGAAGAGACTGCGGCTACTCGACCCCAATCTGCGTCTCAACAACATCAATGAGTGGCTGCCGATTCAGTTGCCGACGCATCTCGACACCATTCTTGACGGACTGCGCAAAGCGGGTCTGCCAGGGTAAGTCCGTTCCGTGCCAGAAGCAGCCCATCGCGAGTGGCCACTATCGGGACTGTTATCGCCCGAACTGGGGTGCAGCGGAGTTACGCGCACACGTTCGTTGAAGTGTGCTGGATCCGGTTAGCATTTTCTGCAGCTCGGACACGCTGCGGTTGACTCTTGGGCAACCGGCCTATTCCAGCCCCGCAGACCAATGCATGCTGAAGAGTGATTGCGTCTGGCGGATCAATCGGAAGTGAGACCGTCGCTGGTGTACTAAAAGTCGTCCATCGCGACTGTCGACCTACGTGTAGCTCAACGCACAGGCTCGAACGCCCGCTTGCCTTCTCTTAGCTACGGCAAGACGGTCGGCTGGAATGTTGGAATGGACTGCTCCCGTTTTAGCTGATGATCACTAACCACCAACCTGGCACTTCGATGTTGCCTAAACAGCGGGAGGAGTCATATACGTCTTGTTGAGCTTGGTTAGCCGGGTAGCTTTGCCGCAAGCACGTCGATCTTCTCGATGGACGGCGGTTCAGAGAACAGTTCTGCGGCCCTTGCCATCAAGGCCGCCGCAACCTTGCCAGAGAGGTGCGCTTGCCGGCCCGCGTCATCGGGGAAGACATCAAAAATTCCGAAGGTCGTTGGCCCAAGGCGAATCCCAAACCACGCAGTCGTTGCGGGCTCCTCCATAACGAGGGGGAGACCACTTTTAAGGAAGCTCTCAACCTCGCTCTCTTTTCCTGGTTTTGCTTCGAGGCGAACGAACAATGCGACTTTGACCATGATGTGTCTCCTGCTGTTACAGCGGGATCACGAGCCTACACGCTTTATCGGTCTGCGCCGGTTTAAGGGAAAAGATAGTTCAGAGGCTCCTCAGACCGCTCAATGGAGGACTTCCTTAGCAGAGGCTCATTCTCGAACGTCCACGCTACCTGTGCAGTTGCTCCGGTCAATTCTCTAAACGGCGTCCACACGCCTGGTCGATAGAAAGCGCCTTCCCACGCCTTTGGTGATGCTTGCTTGCCAAGTCAGGGGTCGTCATGTGCATTGGAATCTCAGGAGCAATTCGTAGGTAGCAGGCTGTCGCGCCTTGCGAACCCTGATGACGACCCAAACTGTTCCACCCGGCAGCAAAGTGCCAGTTGCAGTCTGTCGCGAACGGCCGCTCTTGCGAAAACCGACGTGAGGGCTCAGCTGCGTGGGATGTTCCGCTGAAGAGAGGTGTCAGCCGTCCTCCTTGCAAACACGAAACTCGCCAACCTTAGCGACCTTGTACTTAGTGGCAAAGTTGCCCATGGAGTCTGTGCCGCCATCAATTCTCACGTAAACACTCTGAACCCCGACGGTTGCAGGAGCAGATATGCACTTCCCATCTTTCAGCAGCTCGGGAGGCACATTAAAAATTTTTGTAAGGCAACTGTGATCGCCATCGAGGCACGCTGGAATGTTGAAAGAGATACCACCGTCGAAAGGCGCAGCTACCTCTGCCTCCGGGCCGATAAACGTAGGAAGCGTGTCGTACATTGGATCGTTCTGTATGACGATCTCTCCTGAGTACGTTGCGGACCCAGAGAAAAGGAAATCTCCTTGCGCCTTCTCGATATCCCCATCCTCCGCGAGATAGTCGCAAGCGGCTACGAGTTTCAGTCCGGGGTAAGGAGATTGGAGCTGGAGTGCATCCGCACTATCCCCGCATTTACACGACTCGGGAGGGGCGGCGGTTAGGGGCACATTTGCAGGGACACTTATCTCAGGACACGCCCCGGTTCCCGCTTGCGCAAACGCCGGAAGGACCGCTACACAGAAGGCGACTAGGCTGGATGCATTTCTCATAGATAAGGCAAAGCGAAGGAGTGGGCTCGCGGCGGCCATCCAGCCTGAGCGTGTTGTGGGCATCATCCGTCCCACCACTTGGACCAGGCGATGGATACGATCGTGGCGTCTGCATAGCAGAAAGTCACTTCGTCCTGAGTCTCTTCGCTCGCATAGTCGGCGCAGGAGGCAGCCGCCGGCCTGGAGCCCAGTAAGCGCTCAACGTCGGTTCGCTTGCTGCCGACACGCAGCCCGTGCATCACAGGCCAGCGCGCGTCAGTGACGACGACGTGCACGATATGAGGATGCGAGTAGGGATTGGAGTGAGGCTTCCCGGCATAGGCGAGCGTATACACAAGACCTACTTCCAGTCCGTCGAATGTAAGTTGACGCTCTTCGACCAGATTGTCGTTGCCAGTTTCTCGGGTTTCCTTCTCGGATCTAAGCGCCGGATGTCCTCCGCACTGCTTTGGAAGCTCGCAGCCGGCCAAGGTGATTGCGAATCCATCCGCTGCGAACTGAGCCGCGGCATTTGGGTCAGCTGCCTCCTCGCCGGAAGCGGCTCCGCACACACACGTAAGGCCGAACAATATGATGGTGCTCAGGCGATTCATCTCATTGTCCTGTCAGACGCCAGTACTGAGTTGAGTAGGTCGACCATGAGGCTCTCACTTCCCCGAGTCGCAGCCAATCCTAGCCGAATGTCCGGTTTAGAGAGGCATTTCAGCGAGGTTGTACGACTGCTATGGGCTGAAAGCTGAACCCGCTTTCAGCGCTGGCACTCAAATCGCCAATCCGCTGTGCACTTGCTTCAGGCGATCCGCCGCTCCATTCGCCGAAGCGCTCGTCACAAACGAACTTGGCGAGATCGACCCCTTTCTCACCGATGCGTGTGGACGTCGTCCAGAGACAGGTGTGGTAAGTCGGCGGGTACGGTGATTCACTCTTGGCTAGTTGACTGCCGGCACATCCACAACAGCTGTCACCGGTGCTGCAAGGCTGCCGGCCTGCTGATCCGGCAATTCGTGACGTCGTGCATGTGGCGCTTCTGCGGCGTGGTCAGCGTTGCCGGTCACGAGGGCATAGACCGACACCGGGTAATGCACGCCTTTGCACTCGACTTCTCCGCGCGGTTCCAAGGCGAATGCGTATCTCGCCAGGTGATAGGTTGATTCGCTGACCAGAACGGTTCCCGGCTCGGCCACCTTCTCGATTCTCGAGGTGATGTTGGTCTGCAGGCCAAGCGCGGTATAGGTCATGCGACCGCGGGAGCCGTAACTGCCGACGCTGACAGTCCCGGTGTTGATGCCGACGCGCATCCGCAGCGGTCTGGCGATGCCGAGTCTCAGCCAGCGTGCGTTGAGCTGCAGCATATGGGCCTGCATTGCGCGCGCGGCCGAGATGGCCTGCCGGGCTTGCAGCTCGGGTTCCATAACGTCGGGCGCACCGAACAGGGCCATCACGCCATCGCCGGCGAACTCATTGAGAGTGCCGCCGAACTCCTCGACTTTCTCGGCCATGCCCGAGAGGTATTCGCCCAGCAAGGCTGTCAGATCTTCGGGGTCGAGGCGATCCGACACTTCGGTAAAGCCGACGATGTCGGCAAACAGGATGGTGACGCGCCGTCGCACCGGCGTATTGAGGCCCTGCGCCTGACCCTTGATGATCAGGTCGGCCACGGACGGCGGTACATAGCAGCGGATCGCATCCCGGCTCTCTTCGAGCTGGACGCGTTGCTGCTCGATAATCTGGTCCTTGCGGAAGGTGCGTCGATTGTTGAACTCGATCACCGACGATACAAACACGCCGGTATTGCATGCGATGAACTGCATCGCAGCCAGGCTCCCGGCGATCGTGACTGAAATCTGGCCCAACTTGAAGTCGTGGTACAGGAGGCTCAGGGACACGGCAATGAAGGGCATGGTCGCAAGCACTGCGAGCGTCGGCCGGAGCTGGTAGACGCAGTAGCCGAACATCACTGGAATCAGGACCGCGGTCGCTGCCAGCGCGAATCGATCGGGTGAGTCCGGAACCTCGTGGATTTGCCAGGCCAGAAGCAGGCCCGAAATGCAGTTCGCCGCGACGGTCATGGGCACCCAAAGCAGACGCAGTTTTGCGAAATAAGTCGACAGGAAGATGATCGTCAGGAGACCAAGGAAGGCAAACACCGCATGAGAGATGCTGCCCAGGCTCGCGGGCTGAAGCAGGAAGAATGCGAGCAGGTACACAGCGTATCCCGCCGCCGAAGCGATCATCCCCACGCGAATGAGCGGAATTCTGCGGCCGATGATCCAGTCGTGATAGACGCGTTCGACGCCTGCATCGGCAAACCGGAATCCAAAGCCTTGTAGCCTCAGGTTCGGCATGCCATTGCCCAGGAACGGTGGAACGAAAGCGTCTTCGTGACGAGTCATGGCTCGTGGGCGAATTCCTTGTAGCCCTTGTGGAATCTAAAGTTGCTTGCCGGTCTGCACTGAATGTGTTTTCAGGAATACACGGTGCACTTTATGTGCCAGAAGAACTGTGATGCGTTCGCTACATCCGGTGAATAGTGTCAAGCAGTTGGCAAATATCGCACCGTATCCGCCGTTGTCCCTTGCTTGAGGGGGCGTCGCAGTTTGCGTGAAGCCGTCAGCGAGCCGCGGTGCCACCCGCCCTTACCATGTGAATCTTGCGAGTGTCGTATCCCATGAGCTCGATCCGCCGCTTCGCCGTTGCGATCTGCTCGGGACTGGCGCCGGGCTTGCGGGTCATGTACCAGACATAGTCCCTCTTGTTGCGCGCAACAATGACTTCCGAATAGTCATCGGCAAGCCATGCAATCAGATACTCCGACTTGAAGGGCTGGAACCAGAAGAACTTCACGCCCCATTCGGCATTGGACTCGCGGTTAACGACATAGGCTTTGGATTCGAGCGTTTTGAGCTCTCCGTTCGCCGAACCTTTGTTATAGGTAAACCGGGTCGGAATGTTGCCGTCCTTGTCGAGCTCGTAGTGCTCCACCGAGTTGTAGGCGTCTTTTTCGACCGAGGGTGGAATGTTCATGATGGGATACCAAGTCCCGACATAGCGCGCCAGATCGACGTGTTCCACGGTCTTGATGTCAGTCATCGCGGATGGCGCCGAAGCGCACCCCGAAAGCACTGCACCGACGAGGATGACGAGGTACTTCGATCTTGTATTCATGGAGCTCTGTCGGTCGCCTGGGAGTCGGACTCTGCTGCGCTTGTTGGCCTGCACCAAACATCGGAGTCATGGCTATTCTCCGTTCTGTTCCGGCGAGTGCCGGCATGCCTGCCGCCGCAAGCGCCGTGCCCGAACGCTCCAGGTCACCGATCCGCGTGCATCTTCAGGAGAGCCGTTCGAGAGCGCTTGCGCTTCTAGGCGCAATCCGAGCGTGTGACTTCCGCATCTTGCAATTGTCCCGACCGTTCCATCAGCAGCCGTGGATCATCGTCTGACGGATGTGGCCATCCGACAAATCGTGCCATCATCGCTTGCAGGGGGAGCGCGAAGCCGGTGCAGGGACTCGCGCTTCACACAGGGATTGTGAACCGGGGGCTCTATGTTTCGTGCAGTGATTGGATTTGTCGGATGCTTGGTCATCGGCGGCTTCGTAACCGCTTGCGACAACGGCGGCGAGAGAGATACCCGCGTATCGATGGATCGCGGATTCGAAGTGATGGTGGACGAGGTGCCGGCTGCCAGTGACGTCGTCGGACAGCCGCAGCTTGCCGGCCCCAGCGAGGCCGTCTCAATGAATGCCGCGGGGGTTGTCCGCATCCCGGTGACCGTGAATCTGTCGCCCGGCGCGGTGCTGGATTCCCTGTACGTCAAGTTCAATGGCCGCGCGTTCCGAGTGGCCCCGCGGCAGCGCAGCGTGGCAAAGGATGACGCCGAAGCGCCGCAGACCATCAGCGAGGACGTGGAATTTTCCATCGCCGATGTCGCAGCCCTGACGCCTGACGACGATGAGGAAGAAGTCGAGATCGAAATCCAGGCCACGGACAGTCTCGGCCTCACTTCGACCAGCGAGAGCACGGACGTCAAGGTCAACAATTCATTCGGGTTCGACTTCGGAGCTGCTTCACTCAACCCTCTGCCCTCGCAGACTGTGCAGCAGCAGCAGATTTTTTTCTTCACGCCCAGCTTCTCGTCGCCGCCCTATAGCGGCGCCAATTCAAATCCTTTCGTGGCCTACAACGTTCAGCAGGTCGGGTTTCCGACGCGCTACTCGCCGTTTGCTGACGTCGTTTATTCCAAGAGCGCGGCAGCCGGCCAGGGCAAGGCAGAAGTCGGCGACACATTTTCCTTTGTTGCCCCCGACGTAACGGCGGAAGCGGAATTGACCTTCCAGGTCACGGCCACGGCGCTCAACGGTGCGTTCAGCACGCAAACCGTCACGGTGACGGTGACGAATCCCAATTCCGCCCCGTCGGTCACGATTGCCGCGCAGCCTTTCGACGCCAGCGGTCTGCAGCTCGAATTGCGCGGCACAGGGCAGGATGCCGACACGGATTCGCTCGCATTTGAATGGCAGCGGCGGCTCGGCCCCACCGAGGCGACGATCGAATCGCCCAACGCGCCGACGACGATGGTCAGCTTCCCGGCAGAGGCGCGCGGCGAAGACTTTGTCTTCACGCTGACGGCGACCGATCCGAGCGGCGCGCAGGGGAGTGCGAATGTCGTGGTCCGCGTACCGGCACCGGCCGCAACGCCGACACCATCGCCCACGCCGACTGCGACCGCGACGCCTACGGCGGCGCCGACTGCAACGCCCACGTCGACTCCGTCCGCAACACCCGCTCCGGCCACGCCGACGCCGACGCCCACTGCGACGGCAACTCCGGAGCCTACCGCTACGCCGACGCCAACACCGACGTTGATGCCGACATCAACGCCGACTCCGACGCCAACCCCAACACCGGAAGACACGCCGCCGCCTTCACAGGACGAGGACGGCGATGATGTTCCCAACGACATCGACAACTGCCCGACCGTTTCCAATCCCGGCCAGGAAGACGGTGACGATGACGGCGTGGGTGACGCTTGCGAGATTTAGTACCGGCGTTGGCGCGTTGATCGAACGACTCGTGCGTCCGCTCCGCTGCGGTGCGTCCGACGCCTTGTTCCCGCGACCGGTGATCGGAACAGAAAGGCCCGCCGCAAGGCGGGCCTTTCGAGCGTGTTCGCAAGAACCGGATAGGTCCCACGGACGGTGATCCCGGACACTGAGTCCCTTCCACAAGACGGACCCGGCCTATGTCTACGCTCACGCTGCATCACCGCTGCCTGACGATCGCTTCGCCAGTTCCGAATCTGCGGACACTGGCATGAACATCGCGGATATCGACTGGGCCGCAGTCGGTGCTCAACTCGACAGCGATGGCGTTGCGGTGATCCCGCAGCTGATCGACGAGGCGCGGTGCGCCGAGCTGCGTGCCTGCTACGACGATGGCGGAAGATTTCGTTCGCGCGTCGTCATGCAAAGGCACAACTTCGGACGCGGCGAGTATCAGTATTTTTCCTATCCACTGCCCGACGAGGTCGAGCGGTTGCGCACCTCGGTGTATCCAAAGCTGCAGCCGATCGCGACTGCCTGGGAAGTGAGGATGGGCGGCAACTCGGTTTATCCGGCGACCCACGCAGCGTATATCGCGCAGTGCCATACGGCCGGACAAAACCGTCCAACGCCGCTGCTGTTGCGTTACCGGGCGCACGACTACAACTGCCTGCATCAGGACCTGTACGGCGATCTGCACTTTCCGTTTCAGATGGTGATTCTGCTCAGTGAGCCGGGCACGGACTTTCAGGGCGGCGAACTGGTGCTCGTGGAGCAGCGGCCGCGGATGCAGTCGCGCCCGCAGGTCGTGCCGCTGCGTCGTGGCGATGCCGCGATCTTCGCCGTCCGCCATCGTCCGGTCGCGGGTACACGCGGCGATTACAAGGTGGCGCTCCGGCACGGTGTCAGCCGGATCACCTCCGGGGAGCGCTACACGCTGGGAATCGTGTTCCACGATGCTTCGTGAGGTCTGGGCCGCATTCGGGCACTCTGCCGTTCAGGCTTTCCGCCATCGCCGGAGAGGCCGCACGCCGTTGCTATACTCCGGGCCTCGCTCACGTCAGGGAGATTCGCATGATCAAGGGCAGCATCGTCGAACTGGTTGCACCGACCGATCCCAACGGCGCGATCAAGTATGAAAGCCTGGAAGCCTTGGTCGACTGGCATGTGGTCGAAGGCAGCGCGGCGCTGCTGGTGGGCGATATGCTCGATGCCGGGCTGAATCTGAGCGCGGAAGAGCGCCTGGAGCTGTGGCGCCGGGTGATCTGGCAGGCCGAGGGCCGCATTGCGGTCATTGCCGGCATCAGTGCCGACCGCTTCGAGACCTCGCTTGAGTTCGCGCAGATCGCCGACGAGGCAGGCACCCAGGCGGTGCTGCTCACGCTGCCGGCCGGGTCTTCTCTGTCCGCCGACAAGCTGCTGCATCACGTGCAGGCCATTGCCAGTGAAGTGAAGCAGCCGCTGCTCGTGCGCTCGCCCGCCGAGCGGATTGCGCCGGCCGTCGTCGAAGCGCTCGCGCAGATCGACGGCATCAGCGGCTTCGTCGATTACGCGCCGGACGTCGCGCGGGCGCGCGAGCTGCTTGCGCTGCGACTGCCGGCGGGTTTCGCGTTGTACGCCAGCGACTTCACCGCGGCGCACTTCGTTCTGGAAGGCTTCGCGGGCGGTATATCGACCGCCGGCAATCTGGTTCCGCGTCTGGTCAGAACGCTGCATGACGCGGCGCTGTCGGGCGATCGCGCGGCAGCCGAGGCATTGCAGCCGCGCTTGCGGGCGCTGCTGGAGGCGCAGCCGGAGAACAACCTGCCCCGAGCGGTGCAGTGGGCGCTGATCGAAATGGGCCGGGTGGAAGAAAGCACACCGCCGCTCGCGCTGTCGCAGGCGCGCGACTACTCCAATCTGCGGCGCGCCCTGCGTTCGGCCGGCTGCGGGATCTGACGGCGGAGCGGCAAGCCCGATGCGGGCGTTGCTGTCAGATCAGCTTCTCGGTGCGTTGTGCAGTGAGATCACTTCGCCAGCCGCGCGCTCTGCCGATTCGATGGCGCCATCGATATAGGCAGTCCAGCGCGTCGCGGTTTCGGCGCCGGCCCAGTGGATGCGTCCGCAGGGCGCGCGCAACGCTGAGCCGCAAGCGGTCAGGGTGCCTGGCGCGGTGATCCCCGCGTAACCGCCCAGGCTCCAGGGATCGGAGATCCAATCCTTGTCCACATATCCGATCGGCGCGGCCGCGGCTGCGCCGAAGTAACGTTGCAGCGAGCGCACCGCCGCATCGCGCCGCACCGACATCTCGGCGCCCGCCAAGGCGCGACCATGCTTGCCGGCGAAGAAGCCGACGAGGAAGCCGCGCGAACTGCCCGCCGGCGTGGCATCGGCGATGGGGCCGAAGGGTCCTTCGTCGCTGATCGCTTCGCCGGAGTAACCCTGTTCCTTCCAGAACGGCCGCTCGTAAGCGACCAATGCCTTGATCACCGATCCCATCGGCATGCGCGAGTGCAGTTGCAGCCGCGCCGGTGGCAGCGCCGGGCCGAAATCGATGCGAGCGGCGAGCGCGGGCGGCAAGGCAACGATCAGGCGCGAAGCCCGCACGTCGCCACGCGCATGCCGCACGACGATGCCGGACTCGGACTGTTCGACGGCATGTACCGGAGCATTCAGCATCAGGCTGTCGGGCGGCAGACGTTGCGCCAGGCCTTGCGCGATCTGGAAGGCGCCGCCGCGCACGCGCAGCCGCTGCGCGCCATCGCCGCGCACTTCAACCTGGTTCTCGAGGCTGCCCGCGGCCGCGACGTGCGTCAGCACGCAGAGCAGCGACACTTCATGCGGCTCGCTGGTGTAAAGCGCCCGCATGACGATGTCCATCAGGCGCCGTGCGCCGCGGGTATGCAGCGTGCGCTGCAGCCATTGGTCCATGGTCATCCGGTCCCAGCCTGCCGCTTTGGCACTTGCCCAGGCTGCCGCCGGATCGACCTGCTTCGCCGCCTGATTGAGGCGATGCATCGCCCAGCCCGAGTCCAGCAAGCCCAGCAGCGACATCGGCGGCACGGTGCCTGTGTAGCTGCGCAGCTTGCCGGCGATCTCCATCAGCCGCCGACCGTCGGCGTATTGCTCGTAGGTCTCCAGGCCGAGTTCCTTGCACACCGCCAGTGCGCGGGTCTGCCCCAGGCCCAGCCATTGGCCGCCCAGATCGACCGCTTCGCCGCAGAGCGTGCCGCCGAAGGTGCGGCCGCCGGTCCGGTCGCGCGCTTCAAGTATGCGGACGCTCAGGCCCTGGGCCGTCAGGCGCTGGGCGGCTCTGAGCCCAGATACGCCGGCGCCGATGATGCAGACATCGGTGTTTTCCGAGAGGCTCATGCTAGGGTCTCGGCCTGTCGCGGGACTCGTCGAAAAACGCGGCTTGTCACAAGGAACTCCATTAATTCATATACGCGTATATATTAATATACATGACTCGACCCGAAAGCAAACCCCGCGGGCGCCCGCGTCAAGCCGCCGCCGACGAAAGCGAGATGAAAGGGCGCATCGTCGCGGCCGCGCGCAAGCTGTTTCTGCGCGATGGCGTGGAAGCCGTTTCGATGCGCAATCTTGCGAGCGAGGTCGGCTGCACGCCGATGTGGCTGTACCGCTATTTCGGCAACAAGCAGGAGATCCTCGCGCAGGTCTGGGATGTGTTTTTCGACGAGCTGTTCGCGCGCCTGCAGCGCATCAAGGCGACGTCGCCGAAGGCTCGTCTCGAAAAACTGGCGCTGAGCTACTTCGGATACTGGATGGAGCATCCCGACCGTTTCATGATCGTCTTCCTGCAGAAGGATCTCGTGCCCGGCGGCACGCGCAACTACGTGGAAGGGTCCGAGACGGTCAAGCGCTTCGATCTGTTCACGCAGGTTGTGGAAGAGGCGAAGGCGAAGGGCGAAATCGCCGGCCCCGATGCGGCAGCCATCGCGCAGGGGCTGCTATGCATCGTCCAGGGCCTGGCGCTGAACCTGATCACGGTCAGCGAATACCCCTGGCGCGATGCGACCTCGCTCAGCCGCCTGACCGTGAGGAGCTATCTGGCCGGATTGGCGGCCTGACGCGAGCGTCGCGTCAGCGCCTCGCGTCGCACGCTACGGCGAAACAGCTTCGATGCCGAAGCCTCTTGCGATGTAGTCGTCCCTGGCCTTGAGCGCCTGCTGCGAGATCTGCGCTTCGGGGATCAGGTATTCGAATCCGTGAATACCGCCCGGGAAAACATGCGACTCGGTAGGCACGCCGGCATCGACCAATTTTTGCGCGAAGCCGACGTCCTCGACCATGAACAGGTCCAGCGAACCTACCGAGATGAAGGTCGGCGGCAGGCCGGAAAGATCTTTCACGCGCATCGGTACCGCAGCGCTGGGAACGTTGTCGCCACCGGGCTTCATGCCAAGCAAGGCCGTCCAGCCTTCGCGGTTGCTGTCGCGCGTCCAGACCAGATGGCCGAGCGTCGGCCCTGGGTCCAAGGTCGAACCGGTGCGGTCGTCGAGCATGGGACACAGCAGCAGCTGGAAACGGATGGGAATCTCGCCGCGGTCGCGGGCCAGTATTCCCAGTGCCGCGGCGTGGCCGCCGCCCGCGCTGATGCCCATGATGGCGATGCGCGCCGGGTCCACGCCCATGTCATTGGCATTGGCGTGGAACCATTTGAGCGCGGCATAGTTGTCGTGGAGCGATCCGGGATAGCGGGTGCCGGGAGCGAGGCGATAGTCCACCGACACGATGGTGATCCCGAATTTGACGACGAGCTTCTTCAGGTACGTCGCCGACATCTCCGGCGAGCCGTACATGTAGCCGCCGCCATGCATGTCGAGGATGCCGGGCCTGCCGGCTGCCGGTTTCCTCGGTTCGATGATCAGCACCCGCACCGCCGGTTCGCCGTCCATTCCGGGAACGAACCGTTCGCTGTAACTCAGCGGACCATCTTCATTCTGAAGCTCGGCCAAGGAGGGCGGCGGAGCGAGGATGCCGCCGATGGCTCCAGGGATTCTGTTCCGGAAGTCGGCATCGATCAGCTTGTAGGTGTCGGTCGTCATCGCATAGCCGGTCAGGCCGATGCAGGCGACGACGAGAAGTCCGATCAACCAACAGGCCGCGCGTATCAATGTCTTCACTGGATGCCTGCTTCGGTGCTGTCGCTGATGTGGGACGTCTCCGCATGCATTCTGCCGGTCGTTGCGTCTTCGAGCGAAGCTAATACTTCTTATGGCTCATATAACGCCGCTTTATGGGCGGCCTGTCAGCCAGCCACCGGCCGGTAGCCCGCTTCGACGCCGCCGTTGCGAATGATCTCCCGGTACGCGGCGACGGCCGCAGTGGGAATGCGCGTCAGCGCCGGGTCGGTCAGCACGTTGACGGTGAACAGGCCGAAGCGTGGTGAGTAGCGGCCCCACTCGAAATTGTCGGTCAGGCTCCAGTACATGTAGCCGATGACATTGACGCCCTTCGCAGCCGCCTGCTGCGTCCAGTACAGGCTGTCGCGCAACACGGCCTCGCGGGTGAGGCCATCCGCTCTGGGTTTGGCGTCCTGCGTCGGCATGCCGTTTTCCGCGATCAGGATCGGCAACTTCGGGAAACGCCGCGACAGCTTCATCAGCGCGCGCCCCAGGCCTTCCGGGTGGGGTTCGGCGTCCCAGAGATTGCCGCTCAGAACGTCGGTCGATATTCCGCGGTAGTAGTAGTCGAAAGCCAGGCAATCGATCTTGTCGGTGACTGAATTCAGGAACAGCCAGTCCGTGAAAAGCTGCAACGCCCACGAACGAAAGCCGCGGCCCATCCAGACGATGTTTGACGAAACCATGGCCTGCGGATCCAGCGCATGTATCAGGTCGTAGATCTCGCGATGCGCGCCGACGATGTGCTTCTTGCACAGCCGGACCTGCTTCCACGACAGCTTGCGATATCCCTGTTCGATCAGGATGAAGAAGGCAGCTTCGTTGAAGGTCAGCCACAGCTTCACGTCCGCTCGATACCGCTGCGCAACCATCCGCGAGAAGGCGACAAAGTCGGCCTGCGTCTTCGGATTCGTCCAGCCGCCCTGGTCGGCCACCCAGCCGGGATACACGAAGTGATCGAGTGTGATCAGCGGGGCGATCCCCGCTTCCTTCATGGCCAGTATCAGGTCGTCGTAGTAAGCCAACTCGGCGGCATCGAACTCGCCTTCCTTCTGCTCGACGCGCGCCCAGTTGATGCCGATTCGAAACGTGTTGACGCCCATCTCGCGTGCCAGATTCACGTCCTCGCGATAGCGATGACGGAAATCGACCGACGTGCCGTAGCGATCCTGGGTCGGCGTCGCGGCGTTGTAGCGATCCCAGTTGGAATCTACATTGCCGCCCTCGCTTTGATAGCCGGATGCGGAAACGCCCCAGATAAAGCTGGCGGGGAATGGCGAGAGCCGGTGGCTGTTGGTCATCGTGTCACGCTCGGGAGTTGGAGCTGAAGGCGGCGATTAGATCACGCGAGAAATGCCGCACCTGTCAAAACCGCGACACTGCGCGCGCCGTTTCGACCGGCTGCCCCGATTTCCCCTCCCTGCTGGACAGGGTGGGGCGGGCCATCGATGCGATCCGGCCTCCACCCCTGTCTTCCGGGCAGGGACACAGCACCGGTGCCGCTCGCCACAATCGGTCCGTCCCCATTCAATCTGGAGCACAGCATGTCCAATCGCGTCATCGTCGCAGGCGTGGGGATGATCCCCTTCGCCAAGCCGGGAGCCAGCGAACCGTACGACGTCATGGGTGCCAGTGCCGCGGCTAAGGCGCTGGAAGATGCCGGGCTCTCGCATGCGGACGTCCAGCAGGCCGTCGTCGGCTACGTCTACGGCGATTCGACCTGCGGCCAGGCGGCGGTCTATCGCGTCGGCATGAGCGGCATTCCGATCGTCAACGTCAACAACAACTGCTCGACCGGTTCGTCGGCGCTGTACCTCGCGCGCCAGATGGTCGAGTCCGGCATGGCCGACTGCGTGATGGCGCTCGGCTTCGAGCAGATGCTGCCCGGCGCGCTGGGTTCGCACTGGAGCGACCGGCCGTCGCCGTTCGCGCGCTTCGACGAGATCGTCGATCGCCTGCTCGGCCATGACGCACCGCTCGCGCTGAAGTATTTCGGCGGCGCCGGCAAGGAATACATGGACACCTACGGCACGACGCCGAACCTGTTCGCCAAGGTCCGCGCCAAGGCCAGCCGCCACGCGGCGAACAATCCGCTCGCGCTGTTCCGCAAGGTCGTCACCGAGGAAGAAGTCATGGCGGCGCCAATGGTCTTTGCCGAAGTCGGCATGACGCGCCTGATGGCCTGCCCGCCGACCTGCGGCGCCGCCGCCGCGATCCTGGTGTCCGAAGACTTCGCGCGCCGTCGCGGCATCGACCGCAGCGTCGCGATCGTCGCGCAGGCGATGACGACCGATCGCGACGAGGTCTTCGGCACGCCGAGCCTGATCGGCCTGGTCGGCGCCGGCATGGCGCATGACGCCGCGCAGCAGGTCTACCAGCGCGCCGGCATCGGCCCCGAGGAGATCGATGTCGTCGAACTGCACGACTGCTTCGCGCAGAACGAAGTGCTGAGCTACGAGGCGCTGGGCCTGTGCCCGGTCGGCGGTGCCGAGAAGTTTGTCGCCGACGGCGACAACACCTACGGCGGACGCTACGTGACCAATCCTTCCGGCGGTCTGCTGTCGAAGGGGCATCCGCTCGGCGCCACCGGCCTCGCGCAATGCACCGAACTGGTCCAGCAGCTGCGCGGCACTTCCGGTGCGCGTCAGGTCGCCGGCGCCAAGGTCGCGCTGCAGCACAACCTCGGCCTCGGCGGCGCCTGCGTCGTGACGATGTACCAGCGCAACGCCTGAATCCAGACAAAGAGAATCCCATGATCGACAAGAAATGGATCGGCCACAAATTCCCCTCGGTGCAGTGGGAGGTCGAGAAGGGCCGCCTGCGCTTCTTCGCCAAGGCGATGGGTGAGACCCGCCCGGAGTACATCGATGAAGCGGCAGCCAAGGCCGCCGGCTATCCATCGCTGCTCGCGCCGCCGACGATCTTCTTCAGCGGCCCGCTCGACAACGGCTCCATCGAAGGGATGCTCGAGCTGATGAGCATCAACATCAACAACATCCTGCACGGCGAGCAGGGCTATACCTATCACGCGCCGGTGTTTGCCGGCGACGTGCTGACCTTCGAAGAGCAGGTCACCGACATCGTTTCGAAGAAGGGCGGCGCGCTGGAACTGGTGACGCGCGAGGCGCGCGTGACCAATCAGCGCGGTGAACTGGTCGCGGTGGCGCGCAACGTCGTCGCCGTCGTCAACAAGTCCTAGGAACATCTCATGACCATGCCAGAGAAAATCCCCGTCCAGCTGGGCGACGTGCTGCCCGAGATGCGCCTGCCGCCGGTCAGCCGCGCGATGCTCGCGCTGTATGCCGGCGCTTCCGGCGATCACGTGCCGCTGCATATCGATACCGACTTCGCGCGCGCCGCCGGCATGCCCGATGTGTTTGCCCAAGGCATGCTCGGCATGGCCTGGCTGTCGCGCTTGCTGACCCACTGGGCGCCGCAGAGCGCACTGCGCAGCTACAACGTGCGCTTCATGGCGATCACGCACCTCGGCAATGCGCCGATCCTGAGCGGCAAGGTCATCGAGCTGTTCGAGCACGACGGCGAGCGTCGCGCGCGGCTCGAAGTGCAGATGGCCAACCAGTACGGCCAGGTCAAGATTCTCGGCGAAGCGGTTGTCGCGCTCGCCTGATCACGTTCATTCAAACAGGGAACTCAGATGGCAAAGCTGCAGGGAAAAATCGCATTGATCACGGGCTCGGGTCGCGGCATCGGCCGTGAGGTTGCGCTCAAGCTCGCATCGGAAGGCGCAGCGATCGTCGTCAACGATCTCGACATCGCGCCGGCCGAAGAAACCGTCGCGGCGATCCAGGCCGCCGGCGGCAAGGCCGTCGCCTGCGTCGGCAGCGTGACGGCAGTGGATTTCGCTGAGCGCTTCGTCAAGACCGCGCTCGATCATTTCGGCGGCATCGACATCATCGTCAACAACGCCGGCTACACCTGGGACAGCACCGTCCAGAAGATGACCGACGAGCAGTGGTACGCCATGATCGACGTACATCTGACGGCACCGTTCCGCATCCTGCGCGCCGCTGCCGGCTTCATCCGCGAAGCCGCGAAGAAGGAAGCCGAGGCGGGCATCGAGAACTTCCGCAAGGTCGTCAACATCTCGTCGATCGCCGGCACCAGCGGCAATCCCGGCCAGATCAACTACTCGGCCGGCAAGGCCGGCATCCTCGGCATGACCAAGACCATGGCCAAGGAGTGGGGCCGCTTCAAGGTCAACGTCAACGCGGTCGCCTTCGGCCTGATCAAGACGCGCTTGACCGAAGCGCAGGCCGGCACTGGCGCGGCGGTGGATATCGAAGGCCGCAAGATCAAGGTCGGCGTCAGCGCCGATCTGATGAAGGCGCTCGAAACGCAGATTCCGCTGGGCCGCGGCGGCACGCCGGCGGAAGCGGCCGGCGCGGTCGCGCTGTTCTGCTATCCGGAATCGAACTACGTCAGCGGTGAAACCCTGGTCTGCGGCGGCGGCTTCCGTTGATCTCGTTGTGAACGGCATCGCCTGTCGCAAAGCACGGCAGGCGACCGTCAATCTGGAGAAGAACGATGCGCGGAAATCCGTCGAGGATGATCCTTGTGCTGGCCAGCCTGTGGTGCGTGAGCGCCCAGGCTGCGCCCGAGTGTTCGGTGGCGGCGCTGGCCAAGGCTTCTCCGGAAGGCGTGCGAGTACTGGCCGCGAAGCTGGACAGCTTCGAGGGTGCCGGCTTCTGCAACGTCGAAGGCACGATGCAGACCTTGGGCAACAGCCTGCGCTTCGTGCTCGGCCTGCCGGAAAAATGGAACGGCAAGTTCCTTTTCGAGGCGACCGGCGGCGGCGTCGGTGTGCTCACCGACGTGCGCACCGCGGTGAAGCGCGGCTACGCCACCGCAACGACTGACGCAGGACACACGGCGGCTTTCGCCAGTGACTTCTCGTACTGGTTCAATCCCGAGCAGCTGACCGACTGGATTCACCGCGGCGTGCACACCGCCACGGTCGGCTCCAAGGCGCTCGTCTCCGCCTACTACGATCGTGCCGCGGAGAAATCCTACTTGCGCGGTTGCTCCAACGGTGGACGCGCCGGCCTGATGGAGGCACAGCGCTATCCCGAGGACTACGACGGCATCCTCTCCGGCGCACCGGCGGCCGACGCCGGCACGATCACGCTCAACTGGATCTGGAACTCGCAGACGCTGATCGACACGCCGCTGTCGGAAGACGAGTGGAAGCTGATCGGCCGCACGGTGCGCGAGGCCTGCGATGCCAAGGACGGCCTCAAGGATGGACTGATCCAGGACGATCGCCGCTGCGAATTGCCGCGCGATCAGCTTCTCTGCAAGTCCGACGGCCAGAGCGATTGCCTGGACACCGCCAGGTTCAAGATCTACGAGCGCATCTGGAACAAGCCGGTGCTCAGCGATGGCAGCGTGCTGCCGCCGGAGGGCCGTGGTTACGAGGACACGATGGCGTCGCGCGCCTTCTACGCCGGTGCATCGCAGACGACCCTGGTGCGGGAGATGATCGCCGGACGCCATGGCTCGGGCCGGGAGCTGGAGATGCGCGCGCCGGAGCCGGGGCCACCGGTCGGCATGCTGCTGAAGTGGTTGCTGCTCGGGGCGCCGTCGGCGGTCGAGCAGATGTCGGCCGCCTATGCGCAGGGCATCCTGCTGCCGCCCGACCGTCGCGTCGACGTGCGCAGCTTCGATGTCGTCAAGGACGGCCCGGAACTGGCGCGGCAGGTTCGCGCGCTGATCGACGTCACCCACCAGCCCGATCTGAACGCCTTTCTTCAGCGCGGCTCGAAGCTGCTGCTGTGGCACGGACTCGCCGATACCACGCTGGCCCCCGGCGGCACCTACCGCTATTTCGATCTCGCCCGCGACAAGGCGCTGCAGGCCGGCCAGGCCGCGGAGGCCTTCGATCAGGCAGTGCGCCTCTACACCTCGCCGACGATCGGCCACTGCACCGGCGGTGGCGGCCCCAACGAAGCGGACCTGCTGGGCGTGCTCGACGAGTGGGTTACGCAGAACAAGACGCCAGGTGCGATCACGGTCGTGCGTCGCGACGAAGAGCGCCGCGTCGTGCGCTCGCGACTGATCTGTCCGATGCCTGAAGAGCCGCGTTACAACGGCCAGGGTCCGGTCGACGATGCGGGTTCGTTCGTCTGCGCGGTGCCGGCCGACCGCATCGGCATCACCGGACTGGCATCGCCGTCAGCGACGGGGTCCGCACAATGAGGACGACACTGACCACCACGCTGTTGCTGCTGGCGCTGAACGGTACGGTCGCCGCGCAGGACTCGCCGGGACCGGACGCCGCCGGCGACAAGGCGGGCGATGCGGAGGTGCTCGAGTTCGATCTCGACGCGCTGCTCGCCGATGAGGACGGCCCTGTCTCTGAGCAAGCCGACGCAAGCGCCGAAGCCGCGCAACCGGCGGACGCCCCACTACCGAGTCCGACACCGTCTGCGGCGCCTGTCGAAGTCCCAGCTGCCGATGAAGTGCTGCCGACGATTGCCGTCGCACAGCAGCCGGAGCCGGTACCCGAACTCAAGGAGCGCAGGCCGCCGGCGCAGATCGAGGAGATCGTCGTCACGGCGACCAAGCGCGAGCAGTCGCTGCGCGAGATTCCGGCGAGCATCTCGGCGCTGACCGGCGACGCGCTGGAGCGCAGCGGCGCGCAGGGCGTGCAGGACATGACGCGCATGGTGCCCGGCATGACCTTCAGCGCCGATGCGACCAATGCATCGAAGGTGACGATCCGCGGCATCTCGACGACCACGCTCGGCAATCCGACGACCGGCGTGCTGTTCAACGACGTGTCGTTCACCGATGCCTACCTTCCGCGCGTGACACTGGACCCCAATCCCTTCGACATGCAGACCGTCGAAGTGCTGAAGGGGCCGCAGGGCACGCTGTTCGGTTCATCGGCGCTCAATGGCGCGGTGCGCTATGTGCCGCAGGCGCCGAAGTTCGGCGAATGGGAAACCCGCTGGTTCGCGCAGTACAGCGCGGTTGAGCAGGGCGGTGAAGGTTCGATGTACGGCGCGGCGCTGAACGTGCCGTTCGGCGAGGAGCTGGCGTTCCGCGGTATGGCCTTCAGCAGCGAAGCGCCGGGCTGGATCGACAACACCCGCACCGGCAAGCGCGACGTCAACAGCATCGACCAGCGTGGCGCGCGCGGTCAGCTCGGCTGGCGCCCCGACGAGGCCTGGGATATCCGCCTGACCTACGTCTGGCAGCAGACCGAGGTCAACGACGTGCCGTATGCCGACAATCCCGATGGCGAGCTGTCGCGCGACCTCAATCGATTCGGCGGTTTCAGCGACAGTGAATACCAGCTCGCCGATCTGGTCGTGCGCTACGCCTTCGACAGTGTCGAACTGGTATCGGACACCGCCTGGGTCAACAAGAACGCGCACAAGCTCAACGATGCGTCGAACGATCTGCTCGGCGACATCGGGCCGATCCTGCTGCTCGACGACATCAGCGACTCCGACACGCTGAGCCAGGAGTTACGCCTGGTGTCGAAGGACAGCGGCTCGCCGTGGCGCTGGGTCATCGGCGCCGTCGGCTCGACGCAAGATCTGTTCTTCGTGCCGGAGTACTCGACGGACCCGCTGCCAGGCGTCGACCTGTCCGCCCTTGCCGACCTGTTCGGCCCGCTCGGCCGCCTGATCTTCGCGCAGCAGGACTCGGTGAACGTGCTGCGTGTCGTCACCGATGTCCAGGTCGAGGATGTCGCGCTGTTCGGCGACCTCACGCGCGAACTCGGCGACTCGGTCGAGCTGAGCATCGGCGGACGCTATTACCGGTCGCGTCTCGAAGGCAGTGCCGTGCAGAACGGCGCGCTGGTGCTGCTGAAGGGCAGTCCGGAGGTGGTGATCGCCGGCATCGTCAGGGACAGCGGCTTCAATCCCAAGGCATCGCTGCTGTGGCGCTACAGCGATGACGTTACCTACTACGCTGCCACCTCGCGCGGCTTCCGCAGCGGCGGCCTGCAGCCCGGCTTCACCAGCGCCCTGTCGGCCAAGCAGGCGCCGGAGCGATTCACGTCGGATACCTTGTGGAACTACGAGATCGGCACGCGCACGCAGTGGCTCGACAACACACTGCATGCGGACGCAACGGTGTTCTACATCGACTGGACCGATCCGCAGATCCTGCTCGCCGATTCGGTGCTCGGCATTCCGTATCTCGACAACACCGGCAGCGTCACGAGTACCGGCGTCGAGGGTTCGCTGATGTGGTTGCCACCGGTCGTCGAAGGCCTGTCCTTGAATGTGTCGGCCGCCTGGATTCGCACCGAGACCGCGGAACCGTTTGTCGGACAGTCGGGAGACACGATTCCGGAAGGCACGCAGTGGCCCTACGCGGCGCGCTGGCAGACGGCGGCGACGCTGGCATATACGCACGGCTTCGGCAACTGGGTCGCCGGTGCCAGCCTGAGTCACAGCTCGCTGAGCGGCGCCTATGGTGATCTTGAACAGACGAAACCCTTGTTCGACTACCAGCAGTGGGATACGCAGCTGACCCTCGCGAATCCGGCGATCCGCTGGCTGCCGGAAATGAGCGTGACCGTGAACAACCTGAGCGATGAACGCGGCATCACCAACTACGACAGGGCCGGCGTTGTGACCAAGGTCGACAAGTACGTCTATAACCAGCCGCGCACCTTGTTGCTGCGCCTGAGCGGCAGTTTCTGATCGGCGGCAAGGACGCGGAACCGACAATGAGAACACAGCACGTCTTCGACCGGCGCAATCTCGACCGCGGCAGGAATGCCTGCTGCGGTCCCTGGAATCACGAGTCCTACAAGGGCGACTACCTGATCGAGCTTGCCTCGGTCATCGACGTGCAGATGCATCGCAAGGCGATCGGCGCCTGCTCGGTCATCCACGCGCGTTCGCGTACGCGCCAGTCCTTCCGCCGCTCTCGTGCGCACATCCGCGAGGACGCCACCGATGTCGTCGTACTGTGCTTCATCAAGCACGGGCGCCTGCGGCTGGAACACGAGGGTGGCGAAGTCGAGGCCAAGCCCGGCGACTTCCTGGTCGCGACGTCGATCGCGCCGTTCTTTGTCGAATGCGGCGTCGATCATGAAGAGACCTACGAAGCGCTGCACCTGATCGTTCCGACGCATGTCGTGCGCGAGCACCTCGGCCGCGACCTGGCCGCCGGCTTCTGCATTCCGGCCGCCGGGCGCAACTTCGGCATTGCCGCGCGCATCCTCGCCGAACTGGTCGAGGACCAGGGCGACATCGGCGAGATCGCCGCGCAGCGCCTGGTCGACGCGGCGCTGGCGACGATTGCCGATGCGATCAGGCGCGATGGTTCCTGCAGCCTGCAGCCGCCCAGTCGCGCCGATCTGCGGATGCGCGCGGTGCTGCGTCATATCGAACTGCATCTGTCCGATCCCGCATTGAGCGTCAGCTCGGTTGCCCGCGCATGCTGCGTGTCGCCGCGCTACATCTTCTCGCTGTTCCAGCGGCAGGGCATGACGTTCTCCACCGTGCTCTGGAGCAAGCGCCTGAATGC
The DNA here is from genome assembly GCF_058783185.1 of Fontimonas sp. FW305-C-3. Taxonomy (NCBI): domain Bacteria; kingdom Pseudomonadati; phylum Pseudomonadota; class Gammaproteobacteria; order Nevskiales; family Nevskiaceae; genus Fontimonas; species Fontimonas sp. FW305-C-3. The sequence continues at coordinate 1,245,449 of NZ_JBYSYK010000001.1, forward strand.
CGCCGCGCAGCGCCTGTCAACATCCAGCGCGGCGAGCACGACGATCAGCGAGATCGCCTATCGCGCCGGCTTCAAGAGCGCCGCGCATTTCACGCGGATGTTCAAGCGCGAATACAAGAAGTCTCCACGGGCGTTTCGCGCCAGTGCGGTGCGAACGGACGACGCGCACAGCGCGCCGGTGCGCGTGCAGCCGGCCAGCATGTCGCGCCACTGACCGGCCTCGGTCGCGTACCTGCGATATGCAGGTATGGCGCGACGGACAATGCAGGCTGCACGCAACGCTGCGGTCTCATCGCAATTGCCTGGATGAAACCAGGGCGCATAGCACGACGTTGCGCGCAGATCGGGCGCGAAGCCTGATCGGCCCCATTTTCCTGCATCGACGGCACGTCGCTTGCTGCCCGCCAACATCGAGCGCCGAGGCGCGGATATTGGAGAATGCAATGAAGGCGAATGCTTTCAATGCCGCGGGCGAGGGCCAGAGCGACGCCGGCGTTGGGCGTTGTCTGATGAAGATGCGATCGCTGCTGCTGGTGCTGAGTCTCGGGCTGGCCTCGGGGTGCGGTGGTGGTGGCGGAGGCGATGTCGATGAGGACGTCGGCGTCGATCCCGGTCAGGGTGGTTCCGGCAGTGCCTCGCTATCGCCGGTCTGCGACACGTTGGATGAATTCGTCGCCGCCAGCCCGGACACTGCGGCATTGCAGGTCAGCGGCTACAGCTTCGTGCTCTTCAATCGCGAGCGCACTGTGCTCACCTGCAGTGGCGGCGATCAGACGCAGTCGACCGCATTGCCGATCGCATCCGCGAGCAAGCTGGCTTCGGCCTCCGCGATCATGAGCCTCGTCGGCGAAGGCGCGCTCGACCTCGACGTGCCTGTGGCCACCTATCTTTCCGCGGGCGATGTGAGCCTGCCGGCGGACAAGGCGACGATCACGATGCGCATGCTGTTGTCGCACACCTCGGGCCTGCCGGGCCTGGCGGACGCCTCGAATCCGGCCTGCTCGTATACGGCAACCCAGTTGACGCTGCAGGCCTGCGCACAGCAGATCGCCGATACGCCGCTGGTCAGGACACCCGGCACCGCGTTCAACTATGGCGCGGCGGGCTATCAGCTCGCCGGCTACATCGCGACCGTCATCTCGGGCCAGAACTGGCAGGTTTTCTTCCGCACGCGCATCGCCGGCCCTCTGAACATGCCGACGTTCACCTACGGCGATCCGTCGACAGTGACCAATCCCGGCGTTTCCGGCGGCGCCTACAGCAATGCCGCGGACTACGCGAAGCTGCTCAAGGTGCTTCTGGCGGGCGGCGATGAGAGCGTGCTGCCGGCCTCGTCGGTCGAGAAGATGCAGACCGACCAGGTCAGCGGAGTGCCGCGCAGCTACACGCCGGTGACGCCGCGTCTGTATCCGGGATACACCCTCGGATTCTTCGTCTCCTCGCCATCGCTGCATCCCGGCAGCCTCGGCCCCGAGCTCAGCGATCCCGGGCTGTATGGCACGGTTCCCTGGATCGATCTCGATACGGGCTATGGCGCGGTGCTGCTGATCCGCAGCGATACGGCAACCGGTCTGGCGATGTGGAACGCGGTGCGCCCGCTGATCATCGAGGCCATGTAGGCGCGGCTGTTTCAGCGGCGCGGATTCTTGCAAAACTGACGGCCCGGCAAGGCGGCGCTTGCCGGGATGTTAAGCTCGCGACCGACGGTCCGGCAGTGGTTCGGGGGCATGGGGGCAACAACAGACAGGGATGTCGTAACAGGCGTGCAGCCGGATGCCGCGCGGGTGGCTATCGTGTGCTCCGATCCGGTTACACGAGTCCTCGCTTTGCGCTCGATCGAACGCTTGGGCCGGCCCTCGCCGCAACTGTGCGCGAGCCTGTCCGAGGCCTTGGCGAGTTCCTGCGGCACGCTGCTGATCGACGACGGCGATCTGCCGGATGGCAGCGATGCGCTGCTGGCCGCGGCACCGCGTCGGCCCTATCTGATCGTGATGTCGGCGCAGGATGACGGGACGACGGCCGGTGCCGATACATCCCTGCGCAAACCGCTGACCCAGCCTGCGCTCGCCGCCGCTCTTGAAGCGGCCGACGGGTCCGGAGCCGGGCGCGGATTCGATCCCGCAATATGGGATGAGCTGCTGCGCCTGTTCGGCTGCGATGGGATTGCCGAGATGGTCGCCGCCCTTGAAGGCGATCTGCCGCAACAACGCCAACGCCTTGCCGATGCACTGCCTGCGCAGGATCGTGTCGCGATCAAGCGTCTGGCGCACAGCCTGCGCGGCGTCGCGCTGCAGTTCGGCGCCAACCAGCTGGCGGACGACTTTGCCGCGCTCGAGCGCGCCGCAGTGGGCGACGAGCCAATGGCATCGCTGGGCCGCAACGCCGCGGCGATGCTCGATCGTCAGGCCCGCTTGATCCGGCAACTCAGGAGCGCGCTGGGTGACGCCTGACATCCGCACGCCGAAATACAGCCTGGCGCTGTGCGCGCTGGTGTTTTCCGGCAGCCTGCTGTTCGCCTGGCAGACGGCGAGCAGTATCGAGCAGCACCAGCAGGCGCGCTTCGACTACGAGGTGCGGCGCATCGAGGCCGCGATCGAACAGCGCGCGAACGCCTATATGCAGATTCTTCGCGGCGGCCGTGGCCTGTTCGATGCCTCGACCGAAGTCACCCGCGAAGACTGGCGCTTCTATACGGGCCAGCTGCAGCTGAAGGCCCGCTATCCCGGCATCCGCTCGATGACGTTCGCGCCGAAGGTGCCGCTGGACGAGTTGCCGGCGTTCATCGAGCGCGTGCGCAGCGAAGACGCGAGCGCGTTCACGAATCCGCTGGTGCTCAGGAACTTCGAGCTGCGTGCGCCGCCTTCGCCGATCAAGCCCAGCGTTCCGGCGGTGCATGCACCGGTGCTTTACACCGAGCCGATGAACGCCGAGAACGAACGCGCGGTCGGCATCGACATGATGCGCGACGTTGACCGCCGCCTGGCGATGGAAGGGGCGCTCGCGATCGACGACGCGGTGCTGACGCCGCGCCTGCGAATTCTGCGCCCGGGCGGAACGCAGGTCGGCTTCATCGCCTACATGCCGGTGCATCGGCAACAGAAAAATCTGGGTTGGCTGACCGCGACCTTCTATGCCGAGGGCTTCATGCAGGACCTGCTCGGCGATGACGACAGCCCGCTGGCCTTTGAAGTGTTCTGCGATACCACGACGAATCCCGATGCCATGCTGTATTCGACCGCGGGCGTGACGGAGGACGGCGCGCCGGTGCCGCTGCCGGAAATCGATTACCCGGTGCGACGGACCGTCATGACACTGGCGATGCCCGGCCGGCAGTGGACTGCACAGTTTCGTACCAAGCCTGGTTTCGCGACGCTGAGCGAGCGGGCGATGCCCTGGCTGGTGGCCTTCGGCGGTTTGATGGCGAGCCTGCTGCTGTACGTTTTTGCGCGTGGCGGCGCGCGCTGGCGCGCGCAGGCGGCGGCGCTCGAGAGCGCGCAGGCCGCGGTGGAATCCGCCAATCGCGCGAAGAGCGATTTCCTCGCCAACATGAGTCACGAGATCCGCACGCCGCTCAACGCCATCCTCGGCACCGCGGAACTGCTCGGCGATACCCGGCTCGATGCCGATCAGCGCCAGAGCCTGGACACGATCCAGCAGAGCGGCGATCACCTGCTCGGCGTCATCAACGACATTCTCGACTTCACCAAGGTCGAGGCCGGACTGCTGGAACTGGAAGACGAAATCTTCGATCTGCGTCGCGTGATCGAAGAGGCGCTGGAGCTGGTGGCCTACCGCGCCGCGCAGAAGCGCCTCGACCTCAGCTGCGATTTCGCGCCGGGTGCCCCGGAAATGGCGCGCGGCGACGCGGCCCGCGTCCGCCAGATTCTCGTCAACTATCTGTCGAACGCGATCAAGTTCACCGAGCGCGGCGATGTCGCGGTCGAAGTCAGCGCGCAGCCGATCGACGGCGGCAAGCACCGCTTCCGCATCGCGGTGCGCGACACCGGCATCGGCATTCCGCACGAACGCATCGATCGCCTGTTCAAGTCCTTCAGCCAGGTCGATGCCTCGACGACGCGCCGTTATGGCGGCAGCGGGCTCGGCCTGGCGATCTGCAAGCGGCTCGCCGAGCACATGGGCGGCGAGGTCGGCGTCGACAGTCATCCGGGGCGCGGTTCGACTTTCCGTTTCAGCTTCGTCGCCGCGACCGATCCGGCTTGGCAGCCGCCGCAGCGGCCGGACCTCGGCGTGCTGCAGGGCAAGCGCGTGCTGATCGTCGACGACAACGACACCAACCGCCGCATCCTGCGCGTCACCGCGGGCGACTGGGGCATGCAGGTCGTCGACACGCCGTCGCCGATCGAAGCGCTGGCGCTGATCGAGCGGGGCGATCATTTCGACCTGGCAGTGCTCGACTACCTGATGCCGGAGATGGACGGCCTTGCGCTGGCCGCCGGCATCCGCCGTCATCGCGACAACGCCAGGTTGCCGCTGCTGCTGCTGAGCAGCGCGCGCCAGCAGGGCGATGCGCTCGGCGATTTCAATCTCGTCCGCGTCAAGCCCTTGCGGCGCAGCGGTCTGCTCGACGCGTTTCTCGATCTGCTGGCGCCGACGCTGGAGCGTGTCAGCAAGCCCTCGCTGCCGGCCTTGGCGCGCCCCGGCGATATTGCGCCGCTGCGGATCCTGCTGATCGAGGACAACGCGGTGAACCGCCAGGTCGGCACCCGCATGCTCGAATCCCTGGGCTATCGCGCCGATGTGGTCGAGAACGGCGCCGAGGCCGTCGATGCCGTGCGGCGCAAGCCTTACGACTTGCTGTTGATGGATATCCACATGCCGGTGATGGACGGCCTGGAAGCGACGCGGCAGATCCGCGCGATGGCCGACATCCGCCAGCCGCGCATCTTCGCGATGACCGCCAGCGTGCTCGACGACGAACGACAGGCTTGCAGCGACGCCGGCATGGACCGGCACCTGCCCAAGCCGCTGCGGCGTCATGAGCTGGCTGCCGCGCTCGCAAGCGCCGTCGTCAAGGATGGCGAACCCGATCCGTTGCAGGGCATGGTCGATGAGCTTGGCGTCGAGGCGGTTGGCGAGATCGTCGCCGCGATGACGCAGGGCGCGGACGCGCTGCTCGCCGAGCTGCACGCCGCGATCGATGCGCAGGATCAGGCGAGGCTGCGGCGCGTTGCGGCGACCGTCCGCGCCAACTGCGAGCTGGTCGGCGCCCAGGCATTGGGCGCGCGCAGCGCCGCGGTGGTCGACGCTGCAGACGCGGATGTCGCGCGCACCGCCGCGCGGCTGCTCGACGAGCGATATCGTGCATTGTGCAGCGAGCTGGCGCAGTGGCGCGTCAGATCCGGCGCCGCTTGATACACACTACGCTGCGGCGGGCTTGAAGCCGGCCTGGCATGCAGGACCATTGGGGGCAACACAGCAGATGGGCAACGCCGTAACAACCGTCATCATCGCGGATGACCATCCGCTGTTCAGCGTGGCCCTGCGCCTCGGCGTGCAGCGTGTCGCGCCGGACGCGGCTGTGATCGAGGTTGCCTCGTTCGCCGCCCTGCGCGAGGCGGTGCGCAGCCATCCGCAGGCCAGTCTGGTGCTGCTGGATCTGATGATGCCGGACGTCGAGGGTCTGTCGGCGCTGCAGTTCCTGCGCGACGAATTCAACACGCTGCGGGTCTCGATCGTCTCCGGCGCGCCGGCGCGGACCTGGGTGCGCGCCGCCGAGGCGCTCGGCGCGGTCGGCTTCATTCCCAAGTCGACATCGCCCGAACAGATACAGCAGATCCTCGGCTCCTTGCTGCGCGGCGGGACCTGGTGGCCGTTGCCGGAACCGGGCGCGGCGCAGGACGACAGCGTCGATGCACGCATCGAACGCCTGTCGCCCCAGGAACTGCGCATCCTGCTGCGCATCAAGGACGGCCGGCTCAACAAGCAGATTGCCGACGAACTCGGCATTGCCGAGTCCACCGTAAAGACCCATATCACGATGCTGCTGCGCAAGCTCGACCTGCAGAGCCGTACGCAGGCCGCGGTCCTCGCGCAGAAGGTGATGACCGGCGGTTAGCCGGTCACGTCCGCCGCGGCGTTGAACACGTAGCCGTGGCCGCGCGCGGATGCCAGCGGCAGCCGCATGCCGCACAGCGACTCAACCTTCTTGCGCAGGCGCGAGATCGTGACGTCGAGATTGCGCCGGAACGATTCCAGCTGCGGCCGGCTCAGCGCGACCAGCAGTTCCTCGCGGCTGACCACCTCGCGCTTGCGGCTGAACAGGCAGCGGATCAGCTGCGATTCCGCCAGCGAAAGCTGCGCTTCGCGACCGTTCGGCGCTAGCAGGCGCCAGCGCGCCTGATCGTAGCTCCACAGTTCGACCGGTGCCGGCTGGAATTCCGCCGTCAGCCGGCGTTGCAGGCCGTGCAGCAGATCGTTGAGCGTATTCGGATCGACGGTCTCGGCCTGATGATCCAGGCCGTTGACGTCGAGCCCCAGGCCGACGAGCAGCTTGTACAGCGTCGTGCGCAGGCTTTGGTTGTCGTCCATCGGCAGTAGGGGTTGCAGCGTGTCCCGGTCTGCCGCGTGCGTGGCGTAGTTGGAGGTATTCATGTTGGTCGTGGATTCCATGATGATTTACCAGCTGATTCCCATACCGGCACCGACCATGCTTTCTCCGCCTTCGGCGTAGGAACCGCCGATGCGTACGGAGCTGCGTTCGGTCAGCATGCCGCTGAATGTGGCGCCGATTGCCTGGCTGTCGGCGTAGTGACCGACGCCAACGTTCAACTGCATGCCACCCTGCAGTCGATAATCCGGTGAAGCCATTGCCAGCGCTGCGCTCATTGCGCCGACGGCGTTGGTCTGACGGTTCTGTGCACGCAGGCGCGCATCTGTGTTCTCGCGATAGGCGTCGAGCTGGCCCAGATTCACCGCATCGGTGGGATCGATGCCGGCGGCCACATTCGTGATGCGCCGCTGCTGCGTCGACGAGCCGACCGAGACCGTGTTGGCCTGATCCGCGACCGAGCCGTTGCCGAGTGCAACGCTGTTGCTTGCGCTGGCCTGCGCGCCGTTGCCCAGAGCGACGGCGAACTCACCCGCGGCAGCGGCGTTGTCGCCGACGGCGGTCGTGTTGGTGCCGGTGGCCTGCGCGCCGGTGCCGACGGCAACCGAGGAGCGTGCGACCGCGCCGGCGCCGATCGCCACCGAGTTGGCCTGCACCGCGGTGGCGTTCTGACCCAGCGCAATGCCGCCGGCGGACTGCGCCAGCGCGCCGCTGCCGATTGCGATGGCGTTCGCCGCGCCGCTGCTGACCTCGGCGTCGTGGCCGATCGCGAGGCCGTTGTCGGCACCGCTGCCGACGCGCGCCGAGCTGTTCGCATCGTCGCCGGCGCCGATGGCGATCGCGTTGGTGGCACTGGCGGTGCTGTTGACACCGATCGCGCTGGCGTTGCGACCGTTCGCCAGATTGCCGGCGCCAACGGCGACACTGCTGAGAGACGTCGACAGGTTCAGCCGGCCGACCGCCGTGCTGCCGCTGCCGCTGGCGCGGTTGTCGGTGCCGATCGCGTTGGCCGCGGTGCCGCTGGCTTGGTTGCGCACACCGCAGCGCATCGCATCGGTCGCACCGGACGGACCGCAGAAAGCGATTGCTTCCTCGGCGCGCGCCAACGCGGTATCGGCAGTGGCCTGTGCACCGGTGACGCGAACGTCGAGCTCGGCGATGTCGGCGGTGTTCGTCGCAACGGTCGCCTCGACGCCGTCCACGCGGTTGTCGAGCGCCGCGATGGCGACGGTGTTCTGGCCGGACTGGACCAGTGCGGCGTTGGCGTCCTGCTGCGCTTCGGCAACGCCGCTGTCGAGGCTTTCGAGCGCCGAGCCGACGTTGCTGAAGTTCTGTCCCTGCACCGCGTAGCTCGGCGCGGTGACATTGCCCTGCGCATCGACGGCGGCACCGCCGCCCAGTGCCGCGGCAAAGCCGGTGCCCTGGTTGTTGGCCTGGGTCTGCACTGCATCGATATCGGCCTCCGCCGTATCGAGGCGGTCTTCGGCGTCATCGAGGCGGCCTTCCGTTGCATCGACGCGGGTGTCGAGCGTCGCGATGTCGGTCTCCGCCGTATCGAGCCGGTCCTCGGCATCGTCGAGACGGCCTTCGGTTGCATCGACGCGGGTGTCGAGTGCAGCGATGTCGGTCTCCGCTGTATCGAGGCGGTCCTCGGCATCGTCGAGGCGGCCTTCGGTTGCGTCGACGCGGGTGTCGAGTGCAGCGATATCGGTCTCCGCTGTATCGAGGCGGTCTTCGGCATCGTCGAGGCGGCCTTCGGTTGCATCGACGCGGGTGCCGAGTGCATCGATGTCCGCTTCGGCGGTGTCGAGGCGATCCTCTGCGGCATCGGCCCGATCGCCGAGCGTGTCGATCGCGGTCTCGGCAGTATCCAGGCGGTCTTCCGTTGCATCGACGCGATCATCGAGCGCATCGATATCCGCTTCGGCGCCATCCAGGCGGCCGTCCAGTCCGCTGATCAGTGTTGTCTGGTTGGCGAGGGTGGCTTCGGCCGTGTCCAGGCGATCGTCGAGCGCGCCGATCTGCGAGGTGTGCGTGGTCAGCGTGGTTTCAGCAGTATCAAGACGACCATCGAGCGCATTGATCTGCGAGGTATGCGTCGTCAGCGTGGCTTCGGCGGTATCGAGGCGACCGTCGAGTGCATTGATCTGCGAGGTGTGCGTCGTCAGTGTTGCCTCGGCAGTGTCGAGCCGGCCATCGAGCGCGCCGATCGCATTGGTATTCGCCGTGACGTTCGCGTTGGTCGCAAACAGCTGCGAGCCATTGACGGCAGCGGTGCTGGTCGCGCTCAACGTGCCGGCGGCGACATTGACGATGCTGCGCTCGGCGCCGACGGCGCCGACCGACACGGTGTTGGCGACGCTGGCGAGCGAGCCCGCGCCGATCGCGACGCTGTTGGTGGCCGTCACGCGGGCGTCCGTGCCCAGCGAGATGCTGTCGACGCCGGCCGCGGTGACCGAGGCGTTGCGGCCGATCGCGATGCCGTTGGTGGCGCCAGCGGCGACGCGCGTGCCGGCATCGCTGTTGTTGGAATTGCCGATCGCGAGCGAGTAGTCGCCCGCCGCAAAGCCGTTGGCGCCGACGGCGGTGGCGTAGTCGCCGCTCGCATCGCTCTGGTAGCCGATGGCGCTGCTCGCGGTGCCGCTGGCGGCGTTCTGGTGACCCATCGCGCTGCTGTCGACGCCGGAGGCGGTGTTGTCGAAGCCCATCGCACTGCTGTCTTCGCCGGAGGCGCTGTTGCTGATGCCGACCGCGGTGGAGTCGTCTCCGGAGGCGCTGTTGCTGACGCCGACCGCGGTGGAGTCGTCGCCGGTCGCGCGGTTGTTGCTGCCGACCGCCGTGCTCTGCTCCTGAGAGGCGAGGTTGTAGGCGCCGAGCGCGGTGCTGCCGATGCCGGATGCGGTGTTGGTGGCTCCGAGGGCGGTGCTTTCGATGGCGGAAGCGATGCTGTCGCTGCCGATCGCCGTGCTGTCGTTGCCGTCCGCGGTGTTGTTGTAGCCCATACTCGTGCTTCGCTCGCCGTTGGACTCGCCGGAGCGGCCGATAGCCGTGCTGTCGACCGCGGTCGCGCGGGTTTCGCTGCCGATGGCGGTGCTGCTGGCGCCCGATGCGACGTTGCCGAAGCCCAGCGCCGTGCTGCGTGAAGCGGTGGCGTTGCTGATGTGGCCGATCGCGGTGCTGGAGTCGCCGGTTGCCTGGCTCGAGCGGCCGACGGCGGTGCTGTCCGCGCGGGTGGCATGGGTGTCGTAGCCGATCGCGGTGCTGTAGGCGCCGCTCGCGACGTTCGCGCGGCCGAAGGCACCGCTGGCCAGGCCCGATGCGGTGTTCTGGTGGCCGACGGCCGTGCTGAGGCCGCCGCTCGCGGCATTGTCGAAACCGACCGCGGTGCTGCTGTCGCCGGTGGCGCGACTGCCGCGGCCAAAGGCGCTGCTGTCGTTCGCCGACGCCGTGTTGTCGTGACCGACGGCGGTCGAACGATCGCCCTCGGCAAGATTCGAGTATCCGGTGGCGGTGCTTTCAGCGCCGGAGGCAATGTTGCTGACGCCGATCGACGTGGCGCGGTCGGCGGTGGCCTGGCTGCTGGAGCCGAAGGCGTTGCTGAAAAGATGGCTCGCGACATTGCCGGCGCCGAACGCCGAGCTGTTGTCGCCGCTCGCGTTGCTGCCGTAGCCGACCGCGGTGCTGCGATCGCCGGTGGCGTTGCTGCCAAGGCCGAAGGCACTGCTGTCGTGCCCTGACGCCGTGTTGTCGTAACCGACAGCGCTCGAATGAGTGCCCTGGGCGAGGTTCGAGTATCCAATGGCGTTGCTCTCGACGCCGGAGGCAATGTTGCTGACGCCGATCGACGTGGTGCGGTCGGCGGTGGCCTGGCTGCTGGAGCCGAACGCATTGCTGAACAGGCCGGCGGCGTCATTGTCGTAACCGAACGCACTGCTGTTGGCGCCCGACGTGAAGTTGCCGAAACCGATCGCTGAACTGTTGGTGGCCGACGCGTTGTTGCTGTTGCCGACCGCCGCGCCGCCGGCGCCGTTGGCGATGTTGAAGTGCCCGCAACCGAGGGAATTGGCGCCCGTTCCGGTCGTGCTGCCGGTGCCGCCGCCAGACAGTTCACAGGTGCTCGCCTGCACCGTCGGCATCCCCAGCAACAGGATCGCGCTGGCGTAAAGGGTGCGGACAAAGACCGGGCGGGGCGATTCGTTGAACTTGCGCTTCATGGGGGCTTCCTTGCGTTCGATGCGTGAACGCAAGAATCCGCCAGCCCGGCAATGGCCGGTATCCATGAGTAGGACTACGACTTTGGTCGGAGGTCTTTGGTCGGAGTGACAGCGGCGGCGGGCTGCTGGCCGGTTTCCGGCATTTTTACGGATGTAGGGCTGGCGGCCCGGCTGGTCTACTACGCCGGTCGAATATCACTGCCGAGACTGAAATGAGCACGCTGCCTTCCACGCTGCAAACCACTGCGGAAACGCCCGCAGGCAACAGCGAGAAGTTTGCCACGACGGTGGTGCTGCGCCAGCCGTACCTGCTGTTTCTCGGCGAGGCCACGCATTTCTCCCAGGCCAAGACCGCCTTCGGCCTGCGCGACTGGGCGCCCGAGGCCTGTGTCGGCCAGTGGAGCCTGCCGGGCTGCGCGGTGACGCTGGACCTGCCGGAGATGACGCCGGCGCAGGCCGTCGCCAAGGGTGCGGGTTCGCTGCTGATCGGTATCGCGCCGGTCGGCGGCCGTGTGGCGCCGAGCTGGATCGCCAGCCTGTTCGCCGGCATCGAGGCCGGCCTCGACATCGTCAGCGGCATGCATACGCCGCTGGCGGAGATTCCCGGCCTGGCCGATGCCGCCAAGGCGCGCGGCGTGCGTCTGGTCGATGTGCGCCGGCCGCCGGCGAACCTGCCGATCGGCACCGGCCGCAAGCGCAGCGGCAAGCGCGTGCTGACCGTTGGCACCGACTGCGCGCTCGGCAAGAAGTACACCGCACTGGCGCTGACTCAGGCGCTGCGCGGCAAGGGTATTGCCGCGGATTTCCGCGCCAGCGGCCAGACCGGCATCATGATCGCCGGCAGCGGCATCCCGATGGATTCCGTCGTTGCCGACTTCACCGCCGGCGCCGCCGAATGCCTGTCGCCGGATGCGGCAGCCGATCACTGGGACGTCGTCGAGGGCCAGGGCTCGCTGTTCCATCCCGCCTACGCCGGCGTGACCCTGGGCCTGCTGCACGGTTCGCAGCCGGATGCGATGGTGCTGTGTCACGACCCGCATCGCACGCATATCTTCGCCGCACCGACATTCCCGACGCCGACGCTGAAGGTCGCCATCGAACAGTATCTGCAGGCCGCGCGCCTGACCAATCCGGACGCGCGCATGGTCGGCATCAGCTTCAACACCTCGGCACTCAACGACGGCGAACGCGCCAAGCTGTTTGCCGACACCGAGCGCGAACTCGGCCTGCCGTGCTTCGATCCGCTGAAGACGCCGCTCGACGCCGTGATTGACCGGATGCTCGCAGCATGAGGCACACGCTCAAGGCTTACGCGCAGTCCTGGCCGATGATCGAGCCGTTCACGATCGCGCGCGGCACGCAGACCACGGCCGATGTCGTTGCCGTCGAGATCTCGGCCAACGGCGTCACCGGTCGCGGCGAAGCAGCCGGCGTGCCGTATGCCGGCGAGACGCAGGAAACGCTGCTGCGCGACATCGAAGGCGTGCGCGCCGCGGTCGAGGCCGGCGTCACGCGTCAGGATCTGCTCACGCTGCTGCCGGCCGGCGGCGCACGCAACGCGCTGGATGGTGCGCTGTGGGATCTCGAGGCCAAGCTCAGCGGCGTGCCGGTCTGGCAGCGCGCCGGAGTTGAGCGCGGCGGCGCGATCACGACGGCGATCACGATCGGCATCCGCGGCATCGCCGAGTACGAGAAGGCCGCGCTCGCCCTCGCCAACAATCCCTGGATCAAGATCAAGGTCGACAAGACCGAGCCGCTGGCCGCCGTGCGCGCCGTGCGCCGTGTCGCGCCGCACGCGAAGCTCGTCGTCGATGCCAACCAGGCCTGGACGGTGGAAGACCTGAAGCGCCTCATGCCGGAACTCGTCGAGATCGGCGTCGATCTGCTGGAACAGCCGGTCAAGGTCGGTCACGACGACGGCCTGCAGGGCTACGACAGCCCGATCCCGATCTGCGCCGACGAGTCGATCAACACCGCGGCGGACCTGCCGGGTCTGGTCGGCCGCTACAGCTTCATCAACATCAAGCTCGACAAGACCGGCGGCCTGACGACCGCGCTGGAACTTGCACGCGCCGCGCAGAAGCTCGGCCTGCGCCTGATGAGCGGCTGCATGTGCGGCGGCTCGCTGGCGATGGCGCCGGCGATGGTGCTCGGCCAGCTCTGCGAGATCAACGACCTCGACGGCCCGATGCTGCAGGTCGGCGACTGGGACGGCGGCATCGTCTACAACCGCGGCGTGATGACCCCGCCGTGGCCGGCATTCTGGGGCTAAGCGCTGCAGCCGTAGCCCGGGTGAAACCCGGGGGCCGCAGGCCTCATTCCTGGCAAGCCCCCGGGTTTCACCCGGGCTACGTGGCCTGATTCGTGATTACCCGACGTATGCGATCGCGTCGATCTCGACCTTCGCGCCCGGAATCAGCAGATCACTGACGACGGTCGAGCGCGCCGGCGGACGATCCGGGAAGAACTCGCGATAGGCGGCGTTGAACGCGGCGAAGTCGGCCTTGTCGGTGATCCACACAGAAACCTTCACGATGGAGTTCAGATCCGTGCCGGCCTGCTGCAGAATCGCGCGGATGTTGGCAATCGCCTGACGCGCCTGCGCCGCGATGTCTTCGGAGACGACGGCGCGCTGCTCGTTGATGCCGAGCTGGCCGGAGACGAAGACGAAGTCGCCGGCGCGGATCGCCGGGGTGAGGGGAATGGTCGCGCCGTTGGCGAGGACCATGGGCTTGCCGATGGACTGGATCATGCTGGGCTCCGATGATGAGTCGGCGCATCCTAGTCGCCCGTCAGGCGCTGCAAAAGCCGCCGCGTGCGGACTTCGGGCATTCAGGTGGTTTCACTGACTCCGCAGTTCATCGTGGACTGTTGTACTCGCTGCCGTGCTTTTACTCGACCAACGCATGAACACGATTGCCAGCGAAGGAACCATTGCCGAGCTCGGCGCCAGCCGGATTCTCTACCGGGTTTCCGGAACCCCGAGCGCGTTGCCGGACTTCGTCCTCGAGCACGGCGGCGCCGGCAGCGCCGACCACTGGAGCGAACTGGCGCCGATGCTGGCCCGGCATGCACGCGTGCTGAGCTACGACCGCGCCGGCATGGGCGAGAGCCCGGCGGACGGGCTCGGTTACGGTGCGCCGGCCGTCAACCAACGTCTCGCGCAGCTGGTCGATCATGTCGGCGTGCGCAAGCCTTTCATCCTCGTCGGCTATTCGCTCGGCGGCCTGTATGCGCGGCACTACGCGTACACGCATGCCGAGGATCTGGCGGGACTGGTGCTGGTGGATGCCAGCCCGACCGCGATGGAAATTCCGCCGGATGCGCATCGCAAGCTGATGCGGCTGTTGCGCAAGTTTCACTGGCTGGCACGCTCGGGCCTCGGCGCGCTGTATCTGCGCTTTCTGGGCCAGCGCAGCGACACGGCGAAGGCGAAACGCGGCCTGCGGCGCTTTGCCGAGCGCGACTTCCTCGAATGCATGAGCGCCGAGTTCCTGGCGATCCCGGTCATCCAGGCCGAGGTCGAACGCGTTGCGGCGCAACCGCGCCATCCGACGCTGGCCGTGCTCGCCGGCACCGCGCCTGCGGGCATGCCGCCCAAGGTGTTTGCCGGCTTGCGCCGCATGCATGACGCGCTGGCGCAGAGCGCGCCGGCGCCGCTGAGCCGGCAGTTGGTCATCGAAGAAGCGCATCACGGCAACATCGTCGGCGATGCGGCGAATGCAGCGCAGCTTGCCGATCACATTCTCGCGTTCGCGCGCAGCCTGGGTCAGAGACCGGATGCGGGGCGCGCCGCTTGAGCGCGACCGCAACGGCGGTTGGCGCCGCGCCGCCTCTGCGCCGCGGCCTGCTGGTCCTCTTCGCACTGCCGGCGATCCTGCAGGCGTTCATGCTCGCGCCGGCGGGCGCCATCCTGCAGACCGTGTACGCGAAGGAGTCGGGCATCGCGCTCGTGACGCTGGGTCTGGCGATCATGGCGGTGAGGCTGCTGGATATCTGCAGCGATCTGCTGATCGGCTACCTGTCCGACTACACCGCACAGCGCGGTACCAGCCGCAAGCTCTGGATGGTGGCCGGCACCTTCGTCACCGTGCTGGCGCTGTGGTTCCTGTTCCGCCCGGCCGTGCCGGTGTCGGTCTGGTACTTCGGCTTCTGGTTCTGGCTGGCGAACATCGGCTGGTCGCTGGTCGAGATTCCGTACCGGTCATGGACCATCGAGTTCACGTCGGACGCGGCGCAACGCACGCGCATCGTGACGTACACCGCGGCGTTCTCGTTCATCGGCGGCATGCTGTTCTACGGCGTGGCCCCGATCGGCAAGGCGGTGGGTCTGCTGGAGACCGCCGAACTCAATCTGCAGATGCTCGGCCTGACCGCGATCCTGATCCTGCTGTTCCTGCCGGCGCTGAGCTTCCTCAGCTTTGCGCGCGTGCCGGACACGCAGTTTCCGCAGCCAGTGCAGCCAGCCAGTACGCTGCCCAGGGAAAGCTGGTCCTTGCTGTGGCGGACCATCATCGGCAACACGCTGCTGTTGCGCCTGATGGGCTGCGTCGTGATGGCCAATCTGGTGGTCGGCCTGGGCGGCAGCGTCTCGCTGCTCTACATGACCAACTATCTGCTGCTCGGCAGTGCCGCCAACACGGTCATGGCGATGAGCCTGCCGCTGACCATGCTCGGCATTCCGTTCTGGGGCTGGGTGGCAACGAAGTATCCGCGGCAGAAGATCTGGGCGGTCGGCATGGCGCTCAGCGGCCTGGCCTACGGCGCGCTGGGCCTGTTTCCGCCGCAGCCGAATCTCGTCCTGTTCTCGATGACCATCTCGCTGATGCTGTTCTGCGTGCTGTCCGGTCTGGTGGCGGTGCCAGTGCTGATGGGCGATGTCATCGACCACGGCCGGGCGAAATTCGGCGTCGAACGCGCCGGCCTCTACCAGGCGGTCCGCGTCCAGGTGATGAAGGGCGTTGCCGCGGTGTCCGCGGGCAGCGGCCTGATCCTGCTGGGCTGGCTGGGTTTCGACGCCGCGAAGTCCGGTGCCGATCTGACGCCGCAGGCGGTGTTCGCGCTGAAGTCGGTGGCGGCCTGGGTGCCGGCGCTTGGCTTTCTCGTCAGTGCCGCGCTGATCTGGCTGGTGCCCATCGGCAGCGGCATGCAGAAGCCGCCGGCGCGCCGCTGATTCAGAATCGTCGCCCGGATGCAATCCGGGGCTTGTGCCTTGTGGCGAGCTTGGATCGCGGATTGCATCCGGGCTACGCTCATTCTGGTGGTTTCACTGAGGGTGCCGGGCGCTGCGGGCTGTTGTACTGCGACCGTACCCATCCATAGCCTCAGGTCCGCGATTGAGCCAGGAAGCCGCTTTGAAGCGCAGCATGCTGTTCGCGTTCGCGCTGCCGGCGATCATGCTCGGTTTCACGCACGCGCCGGAATCCAGCGTGCAGGGCATCTACGCCAAGCACACGGGCCTGTCGCTGTCGGCGCTGGCCGGCGCGTATCTGATCTCGCGGCTGTTCGATGCGATCACCTATCCGCTGATCGGCCATCTGTCCGATCTGACGTATCGCAGGACCGGCACGCGCAAGCCCTGGATCATCGCCGGCACGCTGGCGATGGTGGTCGGCCTGTGGTTCCTGTACCGGCCGCCGGCGGATGTGTCGATCGTCTATTACACGGCCTGGTTCACCGTCACCTACATCGGCTGGAAGCTCACCGAGATTCCTTACGCCGCCTGGAGCTTCAACCTGTCGGGCGACTACGTGCAGCGGGCGCGCATCCAGCTGTGGCGCAGCATGGCGATGGTCATCGGCGGCATGGTCTTCTTCGTCGTTCCTTATCTCGCGAAGCAGCTGGGGCTGACGATGACGACGGAACTGAATCTGGAGACGCTGGGGATCACCGCCATCGTCATCGCCGTCTGCGTGCCGTTGCTCAATGCCTATGCGCTGGCGCGGGTGCCGGATGGCGCGGCGCCGCTGCCGTCCAGCAACAGCACCGGATTCGGCGACTGGCGCGGCATGGTGCAGGCGGTCACGCAGAGCCGCGCGATGCTGCAGCTGATGGCGGCCTATGTGCCGATCACCTTCCTCGCCGGCATGGCGGCGGGCGTCAACTACCTGTTCATCGATCGCTACCTGGGTCTGTCCGAACAGCTGCCGATGATCATGCTGGTGTCCGCGCCTTGCGCCTTGCTCGGCCTGCCGTTCTGGGGTTGGCTGTTCCTGAAGTTTGAACGCCACCGGGTGCTGGCGATTTCGCTGGTGCTGAGTGCGCTGGCCTACAGCTGCATCGGCTTTGCGCCGGTCGGCCAGGAAGGGTTCTGGCTGGTGATCGTCATGAACGCGCTGGCCACCTTCGGCCTGATGGGTCTGCCGATCGCCGCGCCGGCAATGACCGGCGATGTCGCCGACGACGAGCGCCTGCGCACCGGCGAGGATCGCGGCGGCCTGTACTCCGGCATGCTTGCGTTCACCGCCAAGTCGCTGGCCGGCGTTGCCGGCGCGACCGGCCTGTTCATGCTCGATGTGCTCGGCTTCGACGCCAAGGCCGCCGTTCAGAGCGGCGAGGGTGCATTGGCGATCCGCCTGATCGGCGCCTGGCTGCCGGCCGTCGGCATTGCCTTCGGCGTCGGCCTGATCTGGAACTTCCCCATCACACGCGCCAGACAGGAGGCCACGCATGCCGCACTCAAGGCCCGCGAAGCTGCAGCAACGAACGCCGGCTAGGCCGCGCGCCGCTTGTTATCCTTGCGGCATGAGTCCGCTGAGTCCGCTGAGTCCGCAGAACCTTCCCGCAAGCGATCCCGATCACGCGCTGATCGTCGATCTGCAGAGCGCGCTGGACCTCGAAAGCGTCTGGAAGACCTGCCTGAAGCTGGTCGCCAGCAAGCTGCCGCATCGCTCGTGCAGCCTGATGTTCAACATCATCAACTACGAGCCGACCGACGCGCGCCATCACGTGACGACGCCGCGCAATCCGGACTATGTGCCAGCGACCAGCCTGACGATTTCCGGGCCGTATCTGGCGCGCCATCCGCAGATCAAGCTGTATACCTACTCGCAGATCGTCTCCGAGGATCCGGACGCGCACCGCCGGCGCCTCGACCAGGAGCCCGATCCGGAATGGACCGAGTTCATCCATCTGGCGTTCTGGCATGACGCGACGCCGGAAGCGGTGCTGAGCATTCACCGGCCGCCGGAGCAGTCGCACATCAGCGCCGAGGAGCATGCGTTTCTCGAGCAGCTGCACCCGATGATCGAAGCCGCGCTGCGTCGCGTGCGCGCGGTCGAGGGCGAGCGCTCGCGGCGCGCGAGCTACGAGCACTTCCTGCGCCAGGTGCCGCTGACCCTGATGTTCGTCAACGCCGACGGCGAGACGCTGTTCGCCAACAACGAGGCGGAGAAGCAGTGCGGGCGCTGGAATCGCGGCCTGCGCAGCGCCGTCGTCGCCGACGCGGAATTCCGGCTGCCGGAGAGCGTCGGCGCGATGTTCGAGAACGTCACGCGCCGCGCTGGCGGCACGGAAGTGGTGTTGAGCGGCCGCCCCGGCAGCGTGCGCCTCGCGCATCCGACGCTCGAAGGCCTGTCGGTGAAGATCGACTGCAACTGGCAGTTCTCCGGGCTGCGGATGAGCCCGAGCTATGTCGTGACCTTCCTCGACGAGCCGACCGCCGGCGAGGAGTCCGCCGAACTGTCGCCGGCGGCGCTGCTGGTGCTGCAGAAGCTGACGCCGACCGAACGCCGCGTCGCGCAGCTGGTCGCCAAGGGTCTGCGCAACGACAAGATCGCCGAGCATCTGTCGCGTTCGCGGCGGACGATCGAGTTCCAGCTGAACTCGATTTATCGCAAGCTGGATATCAGTTCGCGGACGGAACTGGTGCGGGCGTTGAGCTGAAATTCTCCTCCCTCTCCCCGCGAGCGGGGAGAGGGCCGGGGTGAGGGGCGGTCCCGACACGAAAACGCTGGAACTCTGCAGAACTGCAGGACGACGTTCAGTCGATGCGGAGCACCGTCTGAAAAGACGCCCCTCACCCCAACCCTCTCCCCGCAGGCGGGGAGAGGGAGACCGTAGCAGCCCAGGGATCCGCGACCCGCGGCCAGTAATTCAGATCCCGCTTCCTGAACGGCACATTCGCAAAATCCTGTGCCGTCGACCCCGGCGTCGCGACGTACAGCACCTCCGCCGCGATCGGCGCGAACGTCGCATGAAAATGCTGCGTCGATTTCACGACGATCAGCCGTTTGCCGCTCAAGCGGATACCCAGATCTTCAAACGCACCCGGCGCAAGCACCTGCGCTCTCTGGGTGATCAGCACGATGTCGACGCCGTTGACGGCTTCCACCCAGACGCCGGTGCCGAGCGCATAGCGACTGCCGAGGCCGAGCTGCGTGTGCTGGTCGACGATCGCGCGCACCGTGACGCGCACATCGACCGGCGCGCCGGATAGCGGGCCGCATTTGCCGCCGATGCGCAGGGCTAGCGTCGCGCCGACCCCGGCGCTGCGGCACAGGGCCACTGCGCCGAGATCCCAGAACAGCCCGATCGCAAAGTTGCCGATGCCGGCATCGAGCAGCGCGCGCAGCAGGTAGGTGCTGTCGCCCATCGCGCCGCCGCCGGGGTTGTCGCCAGTGTCGGCCATGACCAGCGGCCCAGTTCCGGCGGCGCGCGCCTTGGAGATAGCTTCGTCGACGCTCAGCATTCCGTGCGCGCTCTGATCGCGCATCGCCCAGAACTCGCGGCCCAGCTGCTGGGCGAGCGCGGCCGCCTTCGCAGGATCGTTGTCGGTGATGACCCAGACCTTGGCGCCGCTGTCGGCAACGTCGCCGCGCGGGAAGCCGTGGCCCAGCGAGACCGACAGCACGCCATCTTTGCCTTCCAGCGCCTGCATGCGGGCGACGAAGGATTTCAGCGGATCGCGCGTCGTGTGCCAGAGACCGACCATGCGGCAGTCGTAGACCGCGGTGACGGGGCGGATCGTGCCGGCCGCGATCTGCATCGTCAGTCGATACAGCTCGCGCAGACGATCGATGCCGTCGACGTGCGGATATTCCTTGAAGCAGATGATCAGGTTGGCGCTGCTGCGCATCCGCTCGGTGAAATGGCAGTGCAGATCGAGCTCGACGCCGATCGGCACCGCGGCGCCGACGATCTCGCGGATCGCCTGGCACAGATCGCCTTCGCAGTCGTCGTAGCCCTGCGCGACCATCGCGCCATGCAGGTAGAGCTGCACCGCGTCGACCGGTGACGCGGCACGCAGGTCTTCGAGAATCTGATGGCGATAGTCCTCGTACAGCGCACGCTGGGTCGGCCCGGCGGGCTGGGCGAAGGCCGCGAGGCTTTCGACGACGCTGTGGCCGTCGCGCTCGGCGAGCTTCCGCAGTTCGGCATGCGAGGCGCCGATGCCGGCAACGCCCCGGGTGCCGCCGTCGCCGCGATAGACGCCGTTGGATTCGAAATCGACCCTGCCGGTCGGCACCGCGGTGAAGGTGTTGGTTTCGGTGACCAGCGTCGCGGCGAAGATCTTCATGGCGAGGGCTCGCGTCAGGCGGGACCGCTTGCCCCTGAATCTACCGCAGCGCGTAGCCGTTGCGGGGCGAACGCCGCGGCATCGATGCCGGCGTCGATGAAGTCGCGGCTTGCCGCCTGGCGCAGCGCCAGTGTTGCGGCCAGCATCGACAGCGCCGGCGCGGTCTGCACGCCGTAACCGCCGAGTCCGGCGAGCCAGAAGAAATCGTCGCGGGTGTCGTCGTAGCCGACCACCGGCGAGCGGTCCGCGGCAAACGAGCGCAGGCCGGCCCAGGAACGCGTGACGCGGCGGATGTCGAGGGTGGTCACCGTCTCGATGCGATCGACCGCGATGGCGATATCCAGCTCCTCCGGCTGCGCATCGCAAGGCGGTGTCAGCGTTTCGTCGCAGGGCGACGCGAGGATCAGCCCGGCGTCCGGCTTGAAGTAGTAGGACGCATCGGCGGCGATGACCGCCGGCCAGTCGGCGCTGCCGACGGCATTCGGACAGTCCATCAGAATCGCAGTGCGCCGCAGCGGCTGGATGTCGAGCGGTGCAATGCCGGCCAGCCCGGCAACGCGATCCGCCCAGGCGCCCGCTGCATTGACGATGACGCGCGCACGAAACTCAGCATGCGCGGTGACGATGCGCCAACCCTGCGACGGCTCCAGCGCCTGCACGTCGGCATTGCAGACCAGCGTCGCGCCGGCGGCCTTGGCCATGCGCAGGAAACCGAGGTGCAGTGCGTTGACGTCGATGTCCTGCGCGCTGGTGTCGAGCACCGCATGCGCCGCAGCCTCCGGCCGCAGAACCGGCACCCATTCACGCGCCTGCGTCGAGCTCATCGGCTTCGCCAGCGGCGACGCGCCGATGGCCTCGATGGTTTCGCGGTCCCGCTCGCTGCCGACATACAGACGGCCGCGCGGCTTGAGCAACGCGTAGTCGGCGAAACCCGGCGGCGGGTTTTCAAGAAAGCCGAGACTCGCGCGCGACAGCGCACGCACCCGGTCGTTGCCGTACAGCGAGGTGTACAGCGCGGCCGAGCGGCCGGTACTGTGGTAGCCGGGATGCGGTTCGCTCTCCAGCAGCAGGACGCTGGCGTGCGGCGCGAGGCGGGCGGCGAGGGCAGCGCCGGCAATGCCGGCGCCAATCACGGCGTAGTCGTAGCTGGACATCGGACTCGGCCCTAGAACTCCGCCGACAGACGCACGACAAACGAGCGCGGCTGGGTATACACGTACGATGAATTGCCGAGGATGTCGTCGATCGCGCCCTGGGCGCCGTTCGGGTCGGGACCGAAGCCGGCGACGACCTTCTGCACGTTGGTGATGTTGTTGACCGACAGGTTCAGCGACGGCGCCCACGACAGATCGCTGCGCGTGATGTTGAAGTTGAAGCCCAGCAGCGAGAAGTCGCCGACTTCGACACGGTGCGTGATGTCGGCAAAGTTCTTGTCGACCAGAGAATTGATCAGCGAGGTCTGCGTCATCCAGTTGCCGACCGGCCGCACGTAGGCCAGCGTTGTCACCGACTGCACGAGTGGCGAGCTCGGCATCAGCGTGCCCTTCGGCACGGTGACGCCAGAGGCGTCGTCGAAGGCCTCGGTCGTGCGCGCTTCGATGTAGGAAGCGGCCTGCTCGATGCTCAGGCCGTCGATCGGCGTCAGCCAGCGGATGGTGGTTTCGACGCCGATGTTGTGCGTGCCGCCGACGTTGTCGACATAACTGGTGGTGCCGATGCTGTCGATCTGCTTGACCTGCGGGTTCTTCCAGTCGATGAAGAAGGCCGTCAGGTCGAAGCGCAGCGTGCGGTCGAACCAGTCGGTGCGCGTGCCGATCTCGTAGTTCCACAGGGTGCTGGATTCGAAACTCAGCGGCACGTTCGGCGCCGGCAGGGTCGGCAGGTTGAAGCCGCCGAACTGGAAGCCGCGCGAGACCGTGGCGTAGAACATCAGGTCGTTCGACGGCTTGTAGGTCAGCGCGATCTTCGGGCTCCAGCCTTTCTCCTCGGTGCCCGGCGTCGCGCCGTTGTTGCCGGCGGTTGCGCCGCTGGACTCCAGCGTGCCGGTGACCTCGGTGCTGTACAGGCGGCTGCCGAGCGTCAGGCGCAGGCTGTCGGTGAAGTCGTAATTGGCTTCGCCGAACAGCGCCTGCTCGTTGGCTTCGAGCGGATCGTAGCCGCTGCTGGATGCCGCGATGCCGTCGCCGCCGAGCAGCGCCAGCAGGGGCGGCGGCAGCAGCGGAGTCAGCGGGCCGAGCGCGCCGATCTTCAGTAGAAGTTGCGACTGGATGGTGGCGTCGTAGGTGCTGTAGAAGCCGCCGATCAGCCAGCTCAGCTTGCTGCCATCGTCCGGCGAGACCAGCCGCAGTTCCTGCAGCACGCCCTCGGTCTGCACGCTGCGGGCCGCGCGCAGGTAGCTGATGCCCAGGCGCGCGACCGGCACCAGCAGGTTGCTGGCATCGATGTCGGTATCGCTGGATTTCTCCTGATAGCCCGTCAGCGACACCAGCGTCGCCCAGTCGAAGGCATAGCGCAGGTCGAGGGTGGCCAGCTTGTATTCGTTGGTCGTCGGCGATGCAGTGGGCGCGTCGTCGCGCGTGTAGTTGCCTTCGCGGAACGTCGTGAAGTTGATGTCGTCGGAGTTGCGTTCTTCCTGGGTGTACCAGGCGTTGACTGTCAGCCGGTCGCTGGCCTGCCAGAGGCCCATGACGCGGCCGTTCCAGCTGCGGCCGGTATCGATATCCTTTTCGCGGCGCGCCGGATTGTCGCTGTCGAGCAGACCCGGCAGTTCCTGGAAGATGCCCGAGGCGCGCAGCGCCACCGAGTCACCCAGCGGCACATTGAGCGCGGCGCCATAGGTCGAGGCCGTGCCGCCGCGATCGACTGAGGTGTAGTCGTAGAAGGCCTTGCCCTGCCACAGCCCGAGCTCCGGGTTGTTCGGCACGTAGCGGATCAGGCCGGCCAGCGAGGTCGCGCCGAACAGCGTGCCCTGCGGACCCTTGAGGATTTCGACCGTGCGCATGTCCCAGGGGTTGGGATCGACGACCGTCGATGCACCGTAGGGATCGGAGATCGGGATGTCGCCCATCACCGAGCCGACGGTCTGGTTGGTGCCGGTCTGCGGGCCGACGCCGCGCACCGAAATCTTGCGCTGGTGGCCGGCGATCTCGTCCTGCATGTTGACGCCGGGCACCAGCGTGAAGATGTCCTTGAGCTTGCGGATGCCGAGCTGTTCGAGCTTCTCGCCGCCGAGCACGGTCATGCTGCTCGGAATGTCGCGCGAGACCTGCGCGCGCTTGGTGACGGTGACGACGACGTCCTCGAGCTGCGTGGCGTCGGTGGGCGTTTCCGTCAGCGTGTCGGGATTCTCCGGGCGGCCGAGCGGCTCGACCGGAATCTCGGCGAGCGCCGGTTCGCTGTTTGCGTTGGCATCGGTCGTGATCGCGGCTTCGCTGCTCTCTGCCGCGGGCGGTTCGGCGAACAGTGCGTCGGCCGTTGCACCGGCATTGGTTTCTTCGGGCTGTTCTTCGAACTGAGCCGGCGGCTCGGCGACCGGTTCGTCGGACTGAGCGCTCAGCTGCAGCGGCAACAGGCCAAGCACGACCCACAGACTTCGGGTGCAAACGTTTTTCATGGCCCGTCCGGCAAGATGAACTGCGTGTTGCAGCTCCGTGTCCCGATTATTTCCGCATGACTGGCGCAATTGAGTCAGTGATATCACCTGAAACCGCTTGGGGATCGGGCTTCAGTGGAAGCACAGATATTTATGAACGGGGCCGTCGGCTAGCATGGGGCATGACCACATCTGTACAGAAATCCGACGTCATCGTCGTCGGTGCCGGCATGGCCGGCGTAGGCATCGCCGCCCAGCTCGGCGCTGCGCAGTGCGTTGTCGTGCTGGAGCAGGAATCCCAGCCTGGCTATCACACGACCGGACGTTCGGCGGCGGTGTTCGCCGAAAGTTATGGCGGCACGACGGTGCGCCAGCTGACGCGCGGCAGCCGCGGTTTCTTCGCGCAGCCGCCGGCGGGCTTTGCCGAGCATCCGCTGCTGACGCCGCGCGGCTTCCTGTTCATCGCCCGCCAGGATCAGCACGAGGCGCTCGATGCCTTCGCGTCGTTGCCGGACATGCGCGCGACCGCGCGCAGACTCGACTCCGCGGCAGCCTGCGAACACATGCCGCTGTTGCGGCGCGAATACGTTGCCGACGCGCTGCTCGATCATGGCGCCAGCGATATCGATGTGCATGCCTTGCTGCAGGGTTATGCGGCGATGCTGCGGCGTAACGGCGGCCGCATCGTCGGCAACGCGCGCGTGACCGCGATCGAGAAGCAGCCGGGCGGCTGGCTGGTGCGCAGCGAGGCGGGGCTTTTCGAAGCCCCGCTGATCGTCAACGCCGCCGGCGCCTGGGCCGACGAGCTGGCAGTGCTGGCCGGCGTCGCGAAGATCGGCCTGCAGCCGCTGCGTCGCACCGCGGCGCTGGTCGATGTGCCGTCGAGCGAAGGCATGGCGCAGTGGCCGCTGACGATCGATATCGACGAGACGTTCTACTTCAAGCCGGACGCCGGGCGTCTGATGATTTCGCCGGGCGATGAAACGCCCAGCGAGCCCTGCGATGCGACGCCGGACGATCTGGACCTGGCGATCGCGGTCGAGCGCATCGAAACCGCGACCACGCTGGACATCCGCCGCATGCACAGTCGCTGGGCCGGACTGCGCAGCTTCGTCGGCGATCGCTCGCCGGTGGCCGGCTTTGCGCCCGATGCCCCGGGATTCTTCTGGCTGGCCGGGCAGGGCGGTTACGGCATCCAGACCGCACCGGCCTTGTCGCGCGCCGCCGCGGCGTTGTTGCTGGGTGATGCCTTGCCTGCGGATTTGATCGACCTGGGGGTCACCGCCGAAGCGCTTTCCGCGCAGCGGCTCCAGACCGTCGATTCTTAGGGTCCGGCCGTCGTTTTCTATTCGCGGCGAGAGGCATCTTTCCAGCACGCAAAAAAAGAGCCCCATCCGGGGCTCTCGTTTCGCGGGCTGTTAATGCCTGCGGTCCTTGCGGTCGTTCTGGACCCTCGAACCCGAAGGCCCAAGCGTGGTTGCCGAGCTGTGCGACGGCGGATCGGAGGCCGGGAAGGATTCGTCGATCGCTTCGTCCATTTCCTCCTGCTTCTTCGCATTGGCCGGTGGTTGGCGCTTTTCCTGCGACTGATTCGGCTGGGCCGGGCGTGCCTTGATGGCATCTTCCGGCTTGCGCTGATCCGGCGTCTGCGGCTTGCTCTGTTGTCTCTGTGTCATCACTCACCTCCTTGGTGGGACGTTCACAGTAGGCCGTGCTCGCTGGCGCTGGCCTGAACTCGCAACCGGCGTGCGCGCATTGCATCCCGTACGTCTGCGGTTCAGCTTTGCCTAGCGGTTTGCGCAGACGGCGTGACGATCTGACGCTCCAGAAAATCGATGATCGTGCTGGTTGCGATATCGATGTAAGCCGCTGTGATGCGGCCATGCCTTTGCAGCGACTGCCGCAGGCAGGTCGTCGCCAGGTCGACCGCGAGCGTGGGGACGTCGAGCGCACTGGTCGCCAGCGCATGGCCGCGGCGCTGCAACACGGCTTCGACCAGCAGCCCGAGCTGCTGGATCGTCGACGCATAGATGCGATTCGCCTCGTCGGTCGTCGCGCCGCCGAGCGACAGCATCATGCCGACCGGATGCGCGTTGTGGACCTTGGCCGCCAGTTTCACCATGCGTCCGGTTTGCGCCTGCCAGCTTTCCTCCGCCCAACGCCCGGCCTCGTCGCGCAGCGCCTCCTGCAGCAGGTCGAAATGACGGCGTACCAGTTCGTTGAGAATCGCGTAGGGCGTCGGGAAGAACTTGTAGATGCTCGCGCGCGTATAGCCCAGCCGCTCCGCCACCGCCGGAATCGAGAAGCCCTCGAGCCCCGATTCGGCGAGGATGGCCTGGGTTGCTTCAAGCACGGCCTCGAAGCGATCGATGGCGCGGTTCTGCTTGGGTTGCCGTGCCAGCGCCAGCGGATTCATGGTGTCATTCATGCGGGCATGATCCGCTTGACTTGAAAAAGATACAAGTGTAACTTTACGAAAGTGACTTAAGTTACTATTCTTCAGCTGCGCCGCATCGGACGGTCGGCGAACAGGCGAAACGGAGCGAGCAATGGACGCATCAACGAGCGGCGGCGAACACCGGGTGATCATCATCGGTGCCGGCTTCGGCGGCATCGGCCTGGCGTACTACCTGCGTCAGGCGGGCATCAGCGATTTCGTGATTCTCGAGAAGGCCGACGACCTCGGCGGCACCTGGCGCGAGAACACGTATCCAGGGGCTGCCTGCGATGTGCCCTCGCACCTCTATTCGTATTCGTTCGAGCCGCACTATCCCTGGGCCAGCCGCTACGGCTCGCAGGCGGAAATCCTCGAGTACATCCGCCACTGCGCGACGAAGTACGACCTGACGCGGCACATCCGTTACCAGGCCGAGGTCAAGGCATCGGCCTTCGACGCCCGCAGCGGCTACTGGACCGTCACGCTGGCCGACGGCAGCAGCCTGCGCACCCGCTCGCTCGTCAGCGGCGTTGGGCAGCTGCACCGGCCCATGATCCCGAACATTCCCGGCCTCGAATCCTTCACCGGCACCCAATTCCACTCGGCGCGCTGGGACCACGGCTACGACTTCAACGGCAAGACGGTCGCCGTGATCGGCACCGGTGCGAGCGCCGTGCAGTTCGTGCCGATCGTCGCGCAGCAGGCGGCGCGGCTGGATCTCTACCAGCGCTCGCCGGGCTGGGTGATTCCCAAGGTCGAGCGGCGCTTCTCGCGCTTCGAGCGCTGGCTGCTGGATACCTTTCCGATCATTCACGATCTCGATCGTCTGCGCGTCTATCTGTTCACCGAAGCGCTGGCCTACGCCTACGACGGCCACAAATGGGCCGAGAAGCTGATCACCTGGTTCTCCAAGGCGCAGCTGCATATCCAGGTCCGCGATCCGGCGCTGCGCAAGAAGCTGACGCCGGACTTTCCGATCGGCTGCAAGCGCATCCTGCTGAGCCTCGACTGGCTGCGCACGATGGCGCGGCCGAACGTCGATGTCGTCACCGACGCCATCGCCGAAGTCACGCCCGAAGGCGTACGCACGATCGACGGCCGCGAGCGCAAGGTCGATGCAATCCTGTTCGGCACCGGTTTCGCGGCGACGCAGTTCCTGACGCCGATGCAGGTGACCGGTCGCGACGGTCTGGATCTGCATGCGCAGTGGCAGAAGGGCGCCGAAGCCTACCTCGGCATGAGCGTCAACGGCTTCCCGAATTTCTACATGCTGTATGGCCCGAACACCAACGTCGGTTCGGGCTCGATCATCTACATGCTCGAATGCCAGCAGCGCTACATCGTGCAGATGATCGAAGCGGGCAGCCGGCAAGGCTGGACCTACGCCGAGGTGCGTGAGGATGCGCACGACAAGTACGTGGCGGAGATGCGTCAGCGCAGCGCGCAGACCACCTTCGAGGGCGGTTGCCAGAGCTGGTATACGACGGCCGAGGGTCGCAACACCAACAACTGGGTGGGTTCGATGCGCGAGTTCAAGCAGCGCACGGCGAAGCCGGAGTTGATCGACTATCGGGTGACGACGGTGCCCGCGAGCTGAATCAGATGACGTAGCCCGGGTGAAACCCGGGGTTCTGCGCGTGCGGATGGCGCGAGTCCCGGGTTTCACCCGGGCTACGGTTGAAACAAGAACGCCGGCGATCAAGCCGGCGTTCTTGTTTGCCGATTGGCCTCAGCCTTCCCAGATCACTGGCTGCTTCTTCTTGAACCAGCCGGAGATGCGCGGCTCGTAATGCGCCTCGACGATATTGCGGCGCAGCTTCATCGTCGGCGTCAAGAAGCCGTTGTCGATGGTCCAGGGCTCGTTGACGATGACGGTGAACGCCATCTGCTCGTGCGGGTCGAGACCTTCGTTGACCTCGTTCATCAACGTCGCCAGTTCATTCGCCACTTCATCGCGACGGCCTTCGTTGCCCAGGCCATTGCGGGTTTCTTCCGACAGCAGCACCAGCGCGAAGGTCTCGCTCTGGTTGGCGCCGCCGACGCAGACCGCTTCGATCAGCGGACTGGCGCCGAGCTTGTTCTCGATCGGCACCGGCGCGACGTACTTGCCCTTGCTGGTCTTGAACAGGTCCTTCACGCGGCCGGTGATCTTCAGGCGCTGCTGCTTGTCGACCTCGCCCATGTCGCCGGTCATGAAGAAGCCGTCGTTGGTGTAGCTCTCCGCGGTCTTTGCCGGTTCCTTGTAGTAGCCCATCATCTTCGCCGGGCTCTTCACCAGCACTTCGCCGTTGTCGCCGATGCGGCATTCGACCTGCGGATTCGGTGGGCCGACATAGCCGATCTTCGAATCGCCGGGGCGGGTGAAATGCGAGTACGCGAAGTTCTCGCTCATGCCATAGGCCTCGAGCAGATCGAGACCGAGCGTGCGATACCAGTCGACGATCGCCGGCGGCAGCGGCGCCGCGCCGGTGAAGGCAACACGCACGTGCTGCAGGCCGAGCTGGGTCAGGATCTTTTGCTTGACCTTCTTGCCGAGCACCGGAATCTTGAACAGCACGCGCTGCTTCTTCAGCGGCAGCTTGTCGCAGACGCCGAGGTGGAATTTGGTCCACAGGCGCGGCACCGAGAAGAACATCGTCGGCCGTGCGCGGCGCAGGTCGTTGACGAAGGTCGCCAGCGATTCCGCGAAGTAAACATGGAAGCCGACATAGGTCGAGTTGTTCTCGACGACCAGACGCTCGGCGACGTGCGCCAGCGGCAGATACGACAGCATGCGGTCGTTGGTATCCAGCGCGAACAGCTTGTTCAGCAGCGTGCCGCAGACATTGAACGAACGGAAGCTCTGCATCACGCCCTTCGGCTGGCCGGTGCTGCCCGAGGTGTAGACGATGGTCGCGAGTTCATCGAAGCCGCGATCCGGGTTGCCCTGCAGCGGCGCGGAATTCGCAACGAGTTCGTCCCAGCGCTGGCCTTCGGTCTCAGGGGCCAGCGGCAGCGTGACGACCGGCAGACCGGCCGGCACGCCGGGCTTCATCGCCTGCCAGTCGTCGAGCTTGCCGATGAACACCAGCTTGGCTTCGCTGTGCTCGAGGATGTAGCGCACGGTGTCCGCGGCGAGCGTCGGATAGAGCGGCACGCTGACGTGGCCGGCCATCCAGATCGCCCAGTCGGCCATGATCCAGTGCGCGCTGTTCTTGCCGAGGATCGCAATGTGGCTGCCTGCCGGCAGGCCCAGCGACTTGAGGTGCGTCGCCATGCGTCGCACCTGATCGAGAATCTGTGCCCAGGTGTAATCGACGACCTGTCCGTTGCCGATCGGCTGCGTGAAATGCACCGCGTCCGGACGTGTCTTCTCCCAGTGATACAGGCACGCAAGTGGTGTGCGCGTATCCAGTACTGCCGCCATGCAAAGCTCTCCTTCGTTGTTCTGGTCGTCCTAGTCATGGACGCCTTGATGACCCCTCGGGCGCATTTACAGGGAAACCGCGCCGGAAAACAAGCGCAGCCGACCCTTCCTGCAGTCGCTCCGCAATCGCCTGGGAGCCGGCAGTCTAGCGGCGCTATGATCGGGTAGGGACATTACCTGCGAAGAGAAAGGGGAGCTGGCGCATGAGTGCTGGAGACGGTCAGGCCGAGTTCCCGCAGCCGATGATCGGCGTGACCGGGCATCTGATCCTGTCGAGCATCGAGCGTGGCAATGTCGAGCGGCAGGCCCGCGCGTGGTTGCGCCAGTTGCTGGCCGCCGAGCGCAGCTGGACCGGCGTGCGTCTGCTGTCAGGACTCGCTCCCGGTGCCGACCTTGTGCTGACCCAGGCCGTGCTCGAGGCCTGCCAGCAGGCCAACATTCCCTGTCACCTGACCGCGGCCATCGTCGGTTCGGTCGAGCAGCTGCTGGCCGACTGGCGCAATCGCATGCGCTCGCTGGAAATCCGCATCGATGCCGCGACCGAGCAGCGCGTGGAGACCGCCGTGCGCGATCTGCTGGCGCGCGCGGACCGCCAGCTGTTCCTGGTATCGAGCGAAGGAGACGGCGCCAACCGTTACCGCGAACTGGCGGCGCTGCTGGCGGAGTCGACCGACGTGCTGCTCGCCGTGGTGCGGCCCGACCATGCCGGCCAGCCCGGCGGTTCCAAGGAAGTGCTGGCCTGGTGGCGCCAGCCGCAGCGGATTCCGGCGCATTACCGGCTGGGCCGCGGCACCGCGACCACCACCGGGCGCAAGGTTTTCGTCATCGACCCTGGCGCTGGCGGCGCCGTCGACGAACGCGCGATCGCGCAGAGCACCGAAAGCTCCGCCGTCGAAGAGGTTCGCAATCGCCTGCGCGCCGGCAACCCGTTGTCGGCCAGCGATGCGGCAGCACGCGCGCTGGAGAAGACCGATGACAGCCTCGCGGTGCGTTACTGGTATCTGCTGAGCCTCGCCGCGAGCGGCGCGACCGGCCGCGCGCTGCGCGGCTACGACGAACTTGCGCCGGCGGAAGCCGAGCGCAACGAGGACTGGCGCGCGCTGAAGGGGCGTCTGCACAAGGATCTGGCTTTCGCCGGTATCGATGTCGATCGAAACCTGCGTCTTGCCGCCCGCCACTACGCGGACGCCTTCGAGCATTCGTCGGGCGAGTTTTCCGGCATCAACGCGGCCAGCCTGTCGCTGCTCGCGGGGCAGAAGGCACAGGCCCTGCGCCTGGCGCGTGAGATCCGCGCGATGACGCAGACGCCGCCCGTCACCGCCGACGAGCGCGCGCTGTATTACTTCTGGGCCAGCGCGGCGGAAGCCAGCGCCGTGCTCGGCGACCTGCCGGCCTGTGCCGAAGCATTGAGCGCAGCCGACCCGCTGCTGCGCGGCGACCTGATGACGCGCAGCCGCACGCGCGACCAGATTTCGCGGGTGCTGCGCGCGCGCGGCGCATCGACCGACGTCATCGAGCATCTGGCGATGCCGCAGGTCTATGTGCTGGAGCCTTCGTCGAGCCGCAATGCACCGCCGCTGCCGGATGAACTCGTCGACGCGCTGAAGGATTCGCCGGTCTACGTGATGCTGGCCGAGCGCATGACCGTGAAGGCATCCGGCACCGATCCGCTGAACCGGCTGCTGGCTGCCGGCGTGCGGCTGAATCTGGTGCACCCGGGCACGCCGCATCTGCGGGTGGCCGCCGCACTGCGCGAGCGCGCCGAGCACATCACGCAGATGGCGGGCTTTCTCGCCGACGAGACGCCATGGCGCCTGCGCTGCGCGCAGCGCCTGATGTCCGGTCTGGCGCGGCTCAATGCGCAGCGTCTCGGCGTCGGCGTGCGGACCTTGCAGCTCAGGGAGACGACGCGCGGCCGGCGCTGGCTGGTCGATGGCGAGCCGCCGCAGCACAAGCCGCGGCCGCCGGCGAAGCGCTGCATGGTCGGTCTGGTGTTTACCGACATGGTCGGCTTCAGCGTGCTCGACGACGATGAGATCCTTGCCTTCTGGACCATCGTCGTTCCGGCGCTGCAGAAATGCCTGCGGCCTTTTGCGGACAAGATCCTGTTGCAGCGGACCTGGGGCGACGCGCTGCATCTGGTGACGGTCGACGCCGAAAGCTCGGCTCTGGCCGCGGATGCGTTGCTGCGCACCGTGATCGAACTGCGGCGTCGCCTCAGCGGCAAGCTGGCCAGGCTCGAGATCCGCGTCGGCGTGCACTTCGCACCGGCCTGGCGCGGCCAGGACGCGGTGCAGGCCGCGCGCACCTATTACGGATCGCAGCTGTCGTTCGCCGCGCGCGTCGAGCCGGTGACGCCGCCGGGAACCGCCTACGTGACCGAGGCCTGCGCGGCGGAACTGGCGGTGGCCGGCGCCGCCGAGTTTCGTGTCGAGTACGCCGGCGAGGTGCCGCTTGCCAAGCGCTACGGCATCTTCCGCCTCTACAGCCTGCACCGGAATCCCGCGGGCGCCTGAGTAAATCGAGGCGGGCTCCCTTAGAATTGCGCTCTGCAGTTTCTCGCTTCCCTGCCATGCCGACCAAGAATCGCCTCTACCGCATCACGTTCATGAATCAGGGCCAGGTCTACGACCTGTACGCGCGCGAAGTCAGCCATGGCGGCATGCTCGGATTCGTCGAGGTCGGCAAGCTGGTGTTCGGCGAGCAGACCACGGTCGTCGTCGACACCAGCGAAGAGCGCCTCAAGCAGGAGTTCGAAGGCGTCGAGCGCTTCTACGTCCCCGTGCACGCGGTCATCCGGATCGACGAGGTGACCAAGCGCGGCCCCGCGCGCATCGTCGGCGGCACCGACGGCGGTTCCAAGGTCATGCCGTTCCCGGCGACCTACAACTTCGGCGGCGGGGGCGACGGCCGCAAGTGATGCGTTTCTCGATGCTCGGGTCCGGCTCCAAAGGCAACGCGACCCTGATCGAAGCCGGCGGCACGCGGATTCTCATCGATTGCGGATTCACGCTGGCCGAGACCGAGCTGCGCCTGACCCGGCTCGGCGTCGAGCCCGGCAGCATCGATGCGATCCTCGTCACCCACGAACACAGCGATCATCTCAGCGGCGTCGGCAAGCTGGCGCGCCGCCATCGCATCCCGGTGTGGATGACGCACGGCAGCTACGCGGTCTGGAAGGACAGCGAAGTGCCGCACAGCCTCAGATTCAGTCCGCACCAGTCGTTCGAGATCGGCGCGATCCGGGTCGAGCCCTATCCGGTGCCGCACGACGCCCGCGAGCCCTGCCAGTACGTCCTCAGCGCCGCCGGCCTGCGCCTCGGCGTGCTATCCGACGCCGGCCATATCACGCCGCACATGCGCGCCGTGCTGGCCGACTGCGATGGCCTGATGCTGGAATGCAACCACGATCCGCTCATGCTGCAGGCCGGGCCCTACCCGGACATGCTCAAGCGCCGCGTCGGCGGCCACATCGGCCACCTGTCGAACGCCCAGGCCGCCGGCCTGATGCGCGGCTACTGCTTCGAGCGCCTGCAGCATCTGGTGCTGACCCACCTGTCCGAGTCCAACAACACGCCGCAGCTGGCGCGCCAGGCCATCGTCGAGGCGCTGGAGCAGGATTCGGAGCGCATCGTCTGCGCCCAGCAGTCGCAGGGGCTGGACTGGCGGGAACTGGTGCGCGTCTAATGGATGTGTGAGGGGATGAACCCGGAAGCTTGACGATTGCGTGCCGGATTCCATGCAGGGAGAGTGCGTTGATTCCATTCCCGGGGTGCGCAAGATGACCCATGTTGCGATACGTGGAGTCATGCTTGCAGTCTGTGCACTGGGCAGTGCGTGCGTCAGTTTGCCAACGACGGCGCCGGTCGTCCGGACGACACAAACCACAGTGCTTGCTGCGCCGAGTCATCAGACCCTGCGCACCATGCTGAGCCAGTTCCAGTTCGATGAACTGGACTACCTGCTCGAGCAATACCGCTTGGCTTTCCTCTCCAATGTCGAAAAGGGTGAAGACCCGTTGGTCTGGGCGTACCGCGCCTTCGAGGAACCTGACAACAAGGTGCTTGCCCAGCTCGACGCCTGGGTCGAGGCGAGGCCGCAGTCCTATCAGGCCCTGACAGCTCGTGCCTTCTGCTACACCGCGATGGGGCACGACGCTCGCGGCACGAAGTGGCGGCAGGACACCAAGCCTGAACAGTTCGGCCTGATGTTTCGCTTCTTCGGATTGGCTGAGAAGGATGCGAATGCGGCCTTGAAGCGGCAGCCGCGGAACGTCGCTCCGCATCTGATCCGGCTATGGCACACAAAACATCGTGCTTCGAGCCAGCTTCCGGAAGTTGCCTTGCCGGCGCTTCAGGAATTCCCGACCAGCTATGACGTGCACGAGAGCATCATCGACAACATGCAACCCCGATGGGGCGGATCCCACGAACAGGTCGAAGCCTTTGCCCGGGCTTCGCAGGAGCGGGTCGCGCTGAATCCGAGGTTGCGGGCGTTGCTGGGTTTGCCGGACTGGGCAAAAGGACAGGACCTGATGGTGGAAAACCGCTTCGAGGAAGCCTACGAGGCATACAGCAAGGCGCTGCAATACAGTGAGGAAGCCAGATTCCTGGCAGCCAGAATTGACGCCGCGCGCATGATGCAGCGGTACGATCTTGCCCTGCGTGACGCCAATCGCCGTCATGAACTTGCACCTCACCTCGACGAGGACGAGGACACACGCCTCGTCGTGCAGCTGTCTGCCTGGCTTGCCGTCGATGCCAGCTTCAAGCAGGGGGACACGGGGAAGGCGCTGTCTGTCCTCGATGCCATCGTGGAGTCGTCGCCTGACAAGAAGCGGGCTTATCAGGTCCGCGGCATGGCGCACTGCCGCCTGAAGCAGATGGAGCCGGCGGCAGCGGATTTCAGGCGCGCGCTGGAGATCGAGCCCGCGAATGCGGAGACGCTTGCACAGTTCAGCTACTGCCTGACGAGCCAGGGGCGACTGACGCAGGCGATTCGTCTATTGCAGGATCATGTGCTGTCCGTGCCCGGCGATGCCAATGCCCGGATGGAACTGGTTCGTCTCTACTCAAGTGCAGGGGATCAGGCATCGGCGAACGCCGCGGCCAAAGTTGCCTGCGCCGCAGGTAGTGCCGATGCGTGCGCGGAGGCGAATCAGGAGCGACTGCAGCTGCACCCGCAATGGCAGGCAAGAACTGCCGAAGGACAAAAGGAGCACCTGCAGACCCTGGCGGAGGCTGAGCGTTACGCCGAGTTGCAGCCCGGCGATGGCCGGCCCTCGGCGATCCTCGCGAGGCAGCCGGCACTTCCCCGTTGGGCGCAGGCAGAAGTGCCGCGCGGCGAGGTCAGCGTGCGGGTTTACGTCAATGCGGATGGTTCCGTGGCTGGAGCCCAAGCGCTGGATGCGACGCCGGAAGGGTATTTTGAACTGCTGGCGGTCGATACCGTGCTGGCCTGGAAATTTCAGCCGTCATCGAAAGCCTGGCGCGCAAATCACAAGGTCCATATCGGGCAGGGATCGGCCCTCCGCGACCGCAGTGCGGGGTCTAAGCCCTGAAGTCCGGTCAGGCGTTGGCTGAATCCTGCAAGAAACTGCAACCAGGGCAAAAACTCTTGTAGCTCACTGCGCCTTTGATCTCCCGGCCATGCGAAAATGGCGCCCCAAAAATGGGCCGCCCGCCTCCAGCGGCCCTGTCACCAGGAATCTCATGGCCGTCACCGTCCTGCCCGGCGCCGAATCCCTCTCGGCATTCCGTATCGCCCGCCTGCTGGAGAATCTGCGCCAGCACGCACCCGGCCTGCAGGCGGTGGCCGTGCAGGATCTGTATCTGGTCGACCTGGCCGATGCCCAAACCGTGCCGCACAGCGCGCTGCGCCAGCTGCTCGGCGATGGGCCGGAGCAGATCGCACCGGCTGATCTGACGCTTTACGTCGTACCGCGCGTCGGCACGACCTCGCCGTGGTCGAGCAAGGCGACCGACATCGCCCGTGTCTGCGGCCTGAGCGGCGTGCGCCGCATCGAGCAGGGCCGGGCGATCCGCCTCAGCGGTGTCCGCGAACTGCCGAAGGCAGCCTGGTCTGCGCTGCACGACCCGATGATGGAATCGGTACTGGCCAGCACCGAGCAGCTGCAGCATGTGTTCGACGGCCAGCCGCGCCGCGCGCTGCGGACGGTCGATGTGCTCGGCGGCGGTGCCGCGGCGCTGGCCACGGCGAATCGCGAATGGGGCCTGGCGCTGTCGGAAGACGAGCAGCAGTACCTTGCCGCGCATTACCAGTCGGTCGGCG
This sequence comes from Fontimonas sp. FW305-C-3, assembly GCF_058783185.1. NCBI lineage: Bacteria > Pseudomonadati > Pseudomonadota > Gammaproteobacteria > Nevskiales > Nevskiaceae > Fontimonas > Fontimonas sp. FW305-C-3. The sequence goes on from NZ_JBYSYK010000001.1 coordinate 1,281,474, forward strand.
CCAACCCGACCGATGCCGAGCTGATGATGTTCGCCCAGGTCAACAGCGAGCACTGCCGGCACAAGATCTTCAACGCCGACTTCGAGGTTGACGGCCAGCCGCAGCCGCATTCGCTGTTCGGCATGATCCGCCTGACCCATGCCGCGTCGCCGGACGGCGTGCTGTCGGCGTACAAGGACAACGCCGCGGTCATCGAAGGGCCGACCGCGATGCGCTGGTTTGCCGACAGCGACCACAGCTGGAACGGCCGCGAAGAGCCGGTCCACATCCTGATGAAGGTCGAGACGCACAACCATCCGACCGGTATCTCGCCGCATCCGGGCGCCGGCACCGGCGCCGGCGGCGAGATCCGCGACGAGGCGGCGACCGGCCGCGGCGGCAAGCCCAAGGCCGGCCTGTCCGGCTTCTCGGTGTCGAACCTACGCATTCCCGGTTTCGAGCAGCCCTGGGAAACCACGGCCGAGCTCCAGCAGCAGGGCACGCCGTCGCGGATGGCGAGCGCGCTGCAGATCATGCTCGACGGCCCGATCGGCGCCGCGGCGTACAGCAACGAATTCGGCCGGCCGACCTTGAACGGCTATTTCCGCAGCTACGAGCAGGTCACGCCGGACGGCCGCAACCGCGGCTATCACAAGCCGATCATGATCGCCGGCGGCTACGGCAACATCCGCGGCGGCCATGTCGAGAAGCTGGAAGTCACCGAGGGCTCGAAGCTGATCGTGCTCGGCGGCCCGGCGATGCTGATCGGCCTGGGCGGCGGTGCGGCTTCTTCGATGGCGACCGGCAGCAGTACGGAAGCATTGGATTTCGCGTCGGTGCAGCGCGCGAACCCTGAACTCGAGCGGCGCTGCCAGGAAGTCGTCGACGCCTGCTGGGCGCTCGGCGATGCGAATCCGATCCTGTCGATCCACGACGTCGGCGCCGGCGGCATCTCCAATGCATTGCCGGAGATCGTCCACGCCGACGATCGCGGCGGTCGCATCCAGTTGCGTGACGTGCTGTCGGCCGATGCCGCGCTGTCGCCGATGGAAATCTGGTGCAACGAATCGCAGGAGCGCTATGTGCTCGCGATTGCGGCGGAGAACGTCGAACGCTTCGCCGCGCTGTGCGCGCGCGAGCGCTGCCCGTATGCGGTCGTTGGCACCGCGACCGCCGAACGCACGCTGCTCGTCGAGGACGCGCTCGGCACGCAGCCGGCGGTCAACATGCCGATGCCGGTGCTGCTCGGCAAGCCGCCGCGCATGCAGCGCAAGACGCAGCGTGCGAAGACTTCATTCCCGAAGCTCGACACGTCCGGCATCAAGATGGCCGATGCGGTCGCGCGCCTGATGGCGCTGCCGGCGGTCGCGTCGAAGAACTTCCTGATCACGATCGGCGATCGCAGCGTCGGTGGCCTGACCGTGCGCGACCAGATGGTCGGGCCGTGGCAGGTGCCGGTCGCCGACTGCGCGGTCACCGCAACCGGCTACGAAGCCACGACCGGCGAAGCGATGGCGATGGGCGAGCGCACGCCGCTGGCGCTGCTCGACGGCCCGGCGTCCGGCCGCATGGCGGTCGCCGAAGCGGTGCTCAACATCGCCGCCGCGCCGATCGCGAAGATCGGCGACATCCGCCTGTCCGCGAACTGGATGGCCGCCTGCGGCCAGTACGACGAAGACGCACGCCTGTTCGACACCGTGAAAGCGGTCGGCGCTGAACTGTGCCCGCAGCTCGGCATCGCGATTCCGGTTGGCAAGGACTCGCTGTCGATGAAGAGCGTGTGGACGAAGAACGAGCAGCAGCAGGCGCAGACCGCGCCGCTGTCGCTGATCGTCACCGCGTTCGCGCCGGTCAGCGATGTGCGTCGCAGCCTGACGCCGCAGCTGACCGCCAATGCCGGCGACACGCGCCTGCTGCTCGTCGACCTCGGCGGCGGCAAGAACCGCATGGGCGGTTCGGCGTTCGCGCAGGTCTACGCGAAGACCGGCGATGTGCCGCCGGATCTCGACAGCCCCGCTGTGCTCAAGGCGGCGTTTGAGCTGGTCCAGCAGCTCAATGTCGAAGGCAAGCTGCTCGCCTATCACGACCGTAGCGACGGCGGCCTGTTCGTCACCGTCGCCGAGATGGCCTTCGCCGGACATTGCGGCGTGTCGCTGGATCTCGGCACCAACGCCGGCGACGGCATTGCCGCGCTGTTCAACGAAGAGCTGGGTTACGTCATCCAGGTTCGCGCTGCAGACGCCGCCGCGATCCTGAAGAGCGGCACGGCCGCCGGTCTGGCGATCAGCGACATCGGAACGCTCAACGCCGCCGATCGCATCGAAGTCAGCGCCGATGGCAACGAGCTGTTCGTGCAGCCGCGCGAATCGCTGCAGCGCGCGTGGTCGGAAATCAGCTATCGCATCGCCTCGCTGCGCGACAACCCGGAGTGCACGAAGGAAGAGTACGAAGGCTTCGGCGCCGCCAACGATCCGGGCCTGATCGTTCTGGCGCCCGCCAAGCCGGCGCGGGTCGAGATCGGCAATGTCGGTCGCCGTCCGCGCGTCGCAATCCTGCGCGAGCAGGGCGTCAACAGCCACTACGAAATGGCCTGGGCCTTCCATGCCGCCGGCTTCGAGTCGGTCGACGTGCACATGACCGACGTGCTCGAAGGCCGCGTGCAACTGGCCGACTTCGCCGGCCTCGTCGCCTGCGGCGGCTTCTCCTACGGCGACGTGCTTGGCGCCGGCCAGGGCTGGGCGCGCACGATCCTGTTCAACGAACGCGCGCGCGACGAGTTCGCCGCGTTCTTCGCCAAGGACGACCGCTTCGCGCTCGGCGTCTGCAACGGCTGCCAGATGATGGCGGCGCTGAAGTCCATCGTGCCCGGCGCCGAGAACTGGCCCGCGTTCCGCCGCAACCGCAGCGAACAGTTCGAGGCGCGCTGGTCGCAGGTCGAGATCCTCGAATCGCGCTCGCTGTTCTTCGCCGACATGGCTGGTGCCAGGTTGCCGATCGCGGTCGCGCACGGCGAAGGCCGCGCGGTGTTCGAGTCCTCGACCCAGCAGGCGGCCATCGAAATGCATGGCCAGGTGTCGATGCGTTATCTGAATCCGCAGGGCCAGGTCGCCGAACGCTATCCGCACAACCCGAACGGCTCGCCTGGCGGCATCACGTCGATCTGCAACACCGACGGCCGCGTGACAATCCTGATGCCGCACCCCGAGCGCAGCGTGCACGGCGTCACCGGTTCCTGGTGGCCGGACCGCAAGGCCAGCAAGACGCCGTGGTTCCAGATGTTCAGCAACGCGCGGCGCTGGGTGGGCTAGACCAGCTGGCGGGTGGATTGCCGACGCGGCGTCGGAAATTGCCTACTGGTTGGCAGAACGCCCCGAGTCGCTCCCCGCTACTGTCAATATGCGTCGTAGTTACACGGCGTTATCAACAGTTTGGGGGTGTCTCATGGTTCGGAAAGGCTTGATCGCGGCTACGGTCGCGTTGATGTACGGCGCCACGGCGCAGGCCGGCGGGCCGCTGTTGCCGCGTGTGCAGGCGGGTCTGAAGCAGCTGCCGCTGGCGGCTCCGGTGGTTGCCACGACAAAGGGGCTGAACGTGCTCGCGCAGCCGGCGCTGGGCAAGTCGCTGACAGTGGCGGCGCTGCCGGGGCTGAACAGCGCGCAGGCCAAGGTCTATTACTACCCGCGCCCGGATCCGGGCCACGGTGCCGACTGGCTCACCTACAACTCGACCTGGTTCAAGCAGGACGTCGATCCGTTCTTCTGGAATGCCGTGCAGGTCAGCCTCGACCTGTCTGCGGATCTGGGAGCCCGGGTGTCCGCGGCCAGCAGCATCGTCAGTCCTTGCGATGCGTCGGCCTGCGTGGGTGCGTGGACGTTCAACACGCAGGAGTATGTGGCCGAGACGATCAGCTTTGGCACGGATCGAGCAGCTGGCCTGGGGACGAAGATCGGACCTCCGCCGATGCCGAAGCGCCCAGAGCTGTTGGGCAGCTTGACCCCCACCATCCGTCAGATCGGCATGTTGTTCGGCGGCTACGGCCCCACCTGAGCCGCGACGATCGACCGGCACGAACACTTGGCCTTGTGTTCGTGCCGGTGCTTCCGGGCAATAGCCCTCATCTACCGGCACTGCGCACTGGATTGCTGTCTGGGAGCCAGCGTCAAAGTCGCTGGATCGAGAGTCCAGGGTGAGTCGCAATCCAGGTGGCGGCCGACCTCTGCGCTGCTCCGGGATTCGGCCGCAATGTCCGCGATCGCAAAACTGCCCCATGCGCTGGCAGCCAACTGCTGGGTCGCTGTGCTGATGTCCATGCTGTTGACCCCGCGATCGAACGCCAGCAGAACTCCCAGTTCGCGTCCCGTCGTCGTTGCCCAGGCGCGGACACTGCCGTCGCGGCTGTCGGTAAAGAGCAGGGTGCCGTCGGCGGAGAAGAACAGGCGCTCCACCGACTGTTGGTGGCCTTTGAGAATCAGCTTGCCATCATGTGCCGGCGACCAGAGCCAGATCTCGCCGGATTGGACTGCGATGGCAACAGTCTGCCCGTCCGGTGAATAGACTGCGTCCTCGGGCAGGCCCAACGACGCGTCGCGCAGTTCGTGGATCGTGTTGCCGTTGCGGCTGCTGCTGATGCGTACGCTGCCGTCATGGCAGGTGATCAGCAGTTGTTGACCGTCGGCGCTGAATCGCGCGCTGCGAGCTCTCGCTCCGAGGTTCGGAAGCTCCAGTTCCAGCTTTCCATTCCGGGCGTCCCAGATGCGAACCGCGCCGTCGACACCCGCGGTGACGACGCGCTCACCGGCTGGGTCGAAATGTGCCGAGTACACCATCCCCTCATGTGCCAGAGAGGCTATGCGTGCTCCGCTGGTCATGTCCCAAAGCCCCGCCGCGTCCTGGTCGGCGAAAGTTTCGTACGGAGTGGTTGTGACGACACGATCTCCGGCCTTGTCCAGCTCCACGCGAAAGACGCCCAGCGAGTTATGTTCCAGCCGCGCGCTACGCAGCCCGGAATCCAGATTCCAGAGTCCCGCAGTGCCGTCGAGACTTGCTGTTGCCAGCGTGCGTTCGTCCGGGCTGATGGCCAGATCGAGCACGACGCCCTGATGGCCAGCGTAGGTTTGCAGAACCTCTTGCTTGCCAACGTCGAAGGTCTGGACTTGCCCGAGGCTGCTGCCGCCTCCGACATACAAGCGGTCTCCGGCAGGGTTGAAGCGCAGGCAGAACGGCAAGGTCTCGAAGGACTCCACTTGCCATACAGGCAGGGCAGGCCGGTGCCAGATTTCCGCCTTTCCGTCGCGACTGGAAACAAGGATACGTTTTCCATCCGCATCGAAAGCGGCGTTGCTGATGCCATCGCTGTGCAGGTCGAGCGTATAGAGCAGACGCTTCGAGGAAATATCCCAAGCTTCAGACGTCTTGTTGTCGAAGTCCGCAGTGACTAGGCTGCGACCATCGGGGCTGAATGCGCCGCCTGCATAAGGCGTCAGCGTTCGCGGTACGGAAAAAAGCAGGATGGCTCGACCGGTGCTCCAGACCTTGTAGCCTTCGCTGCCGACAGTCAGATAGGTTTCGCCTTTCCGATCGAACTGCAGATCGTTGAGGAATCCCCGATCAGCGGCAAATGCGATGCGCATTTCGCCGCTTTCTACGTCCCAGACGCGGATGTCGCCCAGCAGCAATGCGACGTCATCGCGACCAGAGAGCGCGATCAGGCGATTGTCCTGCGGTGTAAACATCAATGCGCCGACCCGGAAGCCGCTGGGGTCGCGCAGCGTCTCGATAACGTGCCCATCCCCGGCAGAGAGCACCTGCACGGTGCCACCTCCACGACCGACGGCAATGCGCTGGCCGTCAGAACTGTAGCTTGCCGCTTCGATCGCCTGTCCAGGCAGGAAGGTCCGCAGTAGCCTTCCAGTCAGCGGATCGCGAATTTCCAGTCCCTTTGCCGTCGCGATCAGCATGCCGCTGTCGTCGGCGTTGACCGAAAGGCCGGCCAAGCCGTTGATGCCATCGATGCGAATCGGCATATCCGGGGTCTTCATCGCCCAGATCCAGGTCTGTGGTGCGCCGATGCGACTGTCGTCGGGAAAGCCGGTGGCGAGCAGATGCGTGCCGCTGTTCAAGAATTTGATCGCCAGCGGCTGCGGCGGCGCATCGGCGAGCGTCGCGATCTGTGCGCCGGTGGTGGCGTCGTATAGCTTGAGAACGGCTTTCTGGTGGCTCGTGCCCTCGGTCAATACATGCAACACGAACTGCTTTCCGTCAGGGCTGAACGCCGATTTGTAGACCGCAACACCGCCGTGCTTGACCCGTACATCGGTCAGCGCTTCAACCGGCTTCATCGCCTGCGCGAGCATGAAGCGCAGTGGCACCGAATCATTGCCGCGCTTATAGGCTTCGTTGAGCAGCACGGCGGCGCGGGCCTGATGGCCGGCGAGCAGTTCGAGCCGTCCGCTTTCGGTCAGTTGCTCGACGACGATCTCGTGTTCACGCGCGGCGCGCTGCGTGGCGAACCATTGCCAGCCGCCGACGAACAAGCCGACGACAGCGGCCGCCAACGCGGTCTGTTGCAGGCGCTGCCAGAACTGGCGCTGGCGTTCGCGCTGGACGAGTTCGTCGTAGCCGACGCCGAGCAGACCGGACAGCAGCTTGAGCTTGGCGCCGCGCTTGCCGTCGGCGTGCTCGCGCGCATCGGCGGCGATCGGCTCGGCGATCTCGTGGGTGATCTGGCCGTTGCGGTCGACACGGTAGCGCAGCGCCGGCGCAAAGCATTCCTCGATGTCGCGGCCGGGGATGTCGAAGACGTTCGGCTCGCCGCCGACGATCAGGCACAGCACGCGGTCCTCGCGGCCGAGCGACTTGAAGTACTTGATCTCTTCGTTGACCCACTTCGACGCGGCCGCGCGCGGCGAGCAGATGACGATCTGGTAGCGCGATTCGCGCAGCGATTCGTTGAGCGCATCGCCAAGGTTCGCGGAGCTGGGCAGCTCGTCGCGGTCGCGGAAGATCGGGAACAGCCGCGCCGGCACCTGGCCGTCGCGCGAGGGCTGGCCGACAAGGCGGCGGGGGACGCGATAGGTTTCCAGCGTCTTGTGCAGCCAGTCGCCCCAGACGCGATCCTGGTGGCTGTAGCTGATGAAGGCCCAGTACTTGTACTGCTCAGCCACGTGCTCGAAACCTCCCCCCGAAGGTGGTTCGAGCTTAGCGCATCTTCACCGCCCGCCCGCCGCCGTCTTCAGCGACAGGCAACCGTCACGATCGATCAGGTGGACAGCACTGCGCGCCGATGAGGCGCGGTGCGGTGCTGCGCCAGCGCCGGCCGTGGCAGGCGGCGGTTGCGGCGAGGCTGGCGTAACGCAACCGACCCGGCGCTGGTCTGGACCTTGCGTGCGGTTGCAGGCGTACGCAGCAGCCAGAGCAAGGCGATCCCCAGGGCGAAGACCAGGACAACAATGGGGACCCAGACCAGGCTGGCGAGCGCGGCCGGCACGCCGGTATCGCCGACGCCTGGATAGATCTGGGCGGCGGTGTAGGCGTGGACGTCGGTCATTGCCATGCCAAGGCCGGCGGCACTGGTCAGGCGGTGGAGGTTGAAGGTCTGCATGTCGGTGCTCCGCTGTTCGGCCGTCTCGCTGCGAAACGCACGCCGCGGCGGCCATGAACACGGTATTCCCGTCCGCCGGGCAGGGTTTTGCCAACTGCTTGGCACAGTCGGCCGGGCCGGGCTCATGAATGATGGGGCACCCGGATCGCGGCCCTGGCAGAGGGGCGGGCCGGAGAGAGCGGGGATCGTTTTCTCTTAGTGGGGGTGCCGGTGTACATTAATTTCAGCTATCGGGGGGTAGCCATGCTGTTCGAGCAGCCTGTGATTCACCGGGTGATCGCGATGGCGGCCAAGCAGAGTTTCCGGCCGCGGCAGCTGATTGTGCGCGGCGCCGACGCACGCAATGTCCATCTGATGCTGGAAGGCACGGCTGCGCTGATCGTCGAGCACGAGGATGGCGAGCAGGCGATTCTCGATATTTTCCATCCGGGCGATTTCTTCGGCGAAAGCACCTTGTGCACGCCGCGCCTGTCGTCGGCGACGCTGGTGCGCGCACGCGGCAGTGCGCTCGTCGCCAGCATCAATGCCGAGGATTTCCGTCGGTTGGCCCAGCAGGAGCCGGACCTGGCGATGTGTCTCCTCGGCCAGCTGGCGACGCGCATCGAAGGCGGTTACCGCAAGACTGCGGATCACTTCTTCCTGGATGTCACCGCGCGCCTGTTGCGCACGCTGCGCTGGCTCAGCAGCAAGCCCGAAGCCCAGCACACGGCCGGCGGCATGGCCTTGCGCATCAACCGCCTGGAATTGGCGGCGATGCTCGGCTGTTCGCGCGAGATGATTGCGCGCGGCCTGCGCACGCTTGAAGCCGACGGCTTGGTGGCGATCGACGGCCACGACATCGTCGTGCGGCCCGCGCCGGCGAAATAGCGCGGCTCAGATTGCTGGCTTGAGGTTGAACAGCCGCTCCGCGCTGATCGTCGCCGACGACAGCGACTCGCCGACGTACTCAAGGCGGTACTGCGTGCTGCCGGCCAGGCCGAGCGCGGCCACGCAAGCTTCGGTGACGAACACGCCGCCCGGCGGCAGCTGGGCCGCATGGGTTTCGCAGAACGAGAGCTCGGTGCCGAACAGTCCCGGCTGAGCGTCGATCGGATCGTCGCCCAGGCTGACCGGCCCCATGTGAATCAGCAGGCGGACCTCCTGCGGCAGCGAAGTCTGCGCATCGGCACTGCCGACGGCGTCGTGATGAATCTGCGCGATGGCGAGTGCGCATTGCGCGGCGGTGTCCGGATCGTCGGTCGCGACCAGCAGGCTGCGATCGTGAAGTCTGCGCATGAGCACTTTCGCGCCGTGCTTGCCGAGGTGCTGGGCAACGGGCGCCAGGATGCGCGAGCGCAGACGTGCCAGCGCGGCGTCGTCGAGCGCCTGCTCGTCGCTGAAATGAGCGACCAGCAGTGCGCAGAGGCGGCGCTCCTTCATGCCGGCCTGCCGCGGTTGCTCGGATAGTGGGCAGTGCCGATCCGACAGCGTGCGCTCGATCGTGCGCAGCTGCGCATTGTCCAGGGCGCGCATCCTGAATCGCAGGGCACTGTTGTCGGGTTCGGCGATCATGCCCAGCCACTGCGAGCGGATGCCGTCCGGTGCATGGCGCGACAGGCCCAGTGACTTGCCGGCGATGTGCTGACGCAGCCAGCGGGTTTCGCTGTGCAGGAAGCCGCGCGTCGCGTTGATCTCGCCCGCGCGTTCCAGCGTGCGCGCCAGGCGCAGGGCCCAGCCGGCGTCATATTGCGCATGCCAGGCGGCACTGAGCATGTCGCGCGTGCCGGCAATGGTCAGCGAGACATGCACGCCGCGATCGATCAGCTGCTCGACGACGCAGAGGTCGATCGGATCGAGCAGGCCGACGTAGGCGGTCGCCCCGGCGAGTTCGATATCGGGGACGGCAAAGTTCTCGGCCATGCGCTGATGTGCGGGCGGCAGCTGGCTGACCGCAAAGTCCGCGTCGCGGTAGACGAAGATCTGCGGCGGCACCGTCAGCAAAGCCGGAATCGTCTTGCCGAGGCGCAAGTGCTGGCAGATCAGTTGCAGCTGCTGCACGGTTCTTGCGCGCGCCGTGCGGTGGCTGCGGGCCAGCTTGTCCGCATTGCGCAGCGCACGTTTGCTGGTCTCGACATCCTCGAGCAGCAACGCGGCTTCGGCCTGGCTGACGAGCAGGTTATAGCGCTCGAGTTCGTCCGCACCGGGCAGATCGTCGGTCTGCGCCAGCACTTCGCGCGCCAGGGTCTGCGCACGGCTGGCGTCGCCAGAGAGCATGAACATCGTCGCCGCGTTGATGGCGCTGAAGTAGCCGCCGGTCTGACGGAAAGCCAGCCAGTACGACTCGGCGGCGCGCGCGTACATGAACTGCGCGGCGGCGCCGCCCTGACGCGCCAGGTCCTTGAACATGCGGCCTTCGAGCGCGAGCCAATCCTGATCGCTGGCCGCCTTCGGGCGTTCCGCGGCGTGGTAACGGTTCAGCGCACGCTGCGTGCTGCCGCAGTGGGCGAGCGAGAGGATGGCGAGGTAATCGAGGCGCTGTGCCAGCTCGGCGGCGTAAGGCCCCAGCTGGTGGGCGGCATTGACGAGGTCGTAACACAGCAGGGCATTGCCGGTACGCAGCGCGCTCTCTGCCTTGGCGATGGTGTCGGCAATCGTTCCAATGCTGGCCATGGATGCCCCCGCATTCCGTCGCCTACTTTAGTGCAGATTGCGTACCGCATCCTGCGCAAGATGCCGTCGGCGCCGACAGTGGCCCGAAGCTTCGCTCAGTAACGCACCGTGACGCTGAAGTAGACATCCGCCCGGGCGTCGTCGAAGGCGGCATTGCGACCGCCGGACCCGGGCAGGGGGATTGCGGCGCTCACGCCGGCTTCCAGCCATTGGGCCGCCGCGAGCGTCAACTCTGCGCCGGTATCGGCAAGCCAGCCGCTTGGCTGGCGGGCGCTGGGCTGATCGCCATTGCGGTCCCAGCTGGCCGCTTCGACGAACAGGCGCGGCTTCAGGTCCAGACCATAGGCATCAAACGCATAACCGAGTTCCGCGCGGGCGAGTGCGCCGCTGTCGCCGACGGCCACGCCGGGCAGCCAGGCGCCGAGGCTGCGGTTGCCGCCGAGGACGAACTGCTGCTGCTGGGGCAGGGTGTCGGCGCTGTGCTGGCCGCCGAGTTCGACGGTGCCGGTCCAGTGCTTGGCCAGTTCGTGGCTCAGGCTGATCCGCGGCCGCAGCGACAGGAAACGATCATCGGCACTGATCAGCGCCGGTTCGCCCCGGCTATTGCCCTGGCCGGCATCGATCGACAAGGCGAGCTGCAACTCGGTGTTGTGGTCGCCCTCGGCCCAGACCCGCGAACGGCTCAGATCCGCGCCGAGCGAATCGAAACGCTCGTCGAGCAGGGTGGCGCCGGATGCATCGGCGAATCGGTCGTTGCTGGAGTCGACGCGCAGCGTCAGCAACCAGCGGGTGCTGAAATCGGCGTACGGCAGCACCGACCACTGCAGGCCGAGGTGGCGGGTCTGGCCTTCGAAGCCGCCGGCGCCGGCCCCCAGCGCGTAACGCAGCGTGCGCCCGGAGAAACCGAACAGGCCCTGCGGTGCGACCCAGCTGACGGCGACGGTCTGCTCGTCGTAGTCGCTCTCTCCGCCGAGTCCGCTGCGCTGGCTGCCGGTCCATTCGAGGGCGCCGCTGGTCAGGCGCGCCTCGGCTTCGGCGAACTCACGGCCGGCATACCGATTGCCCGGATTGCCGACATTGAAGCGTGCGCCAAAATGCTGCGGCTCGTCGGCGATCTCGTCGATTTCCAGCGTCAGTCCGCCGTCTGCCGGCGCAAAGCGCAGCTGGCCGTCAATGCCAAGGCGATCCGCTTCGATGCTCGCCAATGCGCGTGCAGGCTCCAGATCAGCGGCGTTGGGGTTTTCGAGGCCGACCAGCGGCGCGAAGTAGCGCGCGAGTTCCGGACGCCCCTGCACCGCCTGTATCGGCGCGGCGGTGGTCGCGATGTAGAGATCCTCGCCGATCAGCAGGTAGCGCAGCTGGGTCGCCGGGTGGCCCGCGAGGTAATGCGCGTAGGCGATGGCGCGGACGGCGTCCGACAGGGTTTCGGCGTCGGCCACCGCGGCCGCTTGTTGGTCGCTGGGCAGGCTGCCGTCGCCGACGGCATGAATCCGGTATCTGCCGAAGCTCAGTGCCGAAGCGGCGCTCGCCTGCTGTCTGAACTCCGCAGGGCTGCCGCTGTACAGCTGCGGCTCGAGCGGCGCCGGAATGTCGATGGCCATTCCACCCCCCGGTGGGCCGGTGCGGCAGGACGCCGCGTCACGCAAGAATGCCCAGCGCCTGCGCGCAGGGCAAGCGCTATTCCGGCAGCTCCGGTTCCATCAGCTCCGCCGGCGGATTGCCGTCGTAGACCTCGTTGAGGCGTTGCTGCAGATAGAACGTGCGCATGAACACGTAAGGGTCGAGCTGCTGGTCGAGGATGGAATCGAAGTCGAGCAGGCCGACGCGGGCATCGATGGCCTTGACGCCGGCGGCCATGACGCTGTGGCGGAACTCGGCGTTCTCCATGTACGTCATCGGATCGGTCCAGTTGTCGCCGACACGACCGAGCAGATCGCGGTTGGAGCTCGGGCCGTAGAACGGCAGCATCAGATACCAGCCGTCGCCGACGCCCCAGCGCCCGAAGGTCTGGCCGAGGTCTTCATCGTTCTTCTTCCAGCCAACGATCGTTGCCGGATCGAGGAAGCCGGCCAGGCCGAACGTCGAGTTCAGCAGCAGGCGGCCGGTGTCCTGCGAGGCCTGCACGAACTTGCCCTGCAGCAGATCGTTGATGATCACGCGCGGGTAGAAAAAGTTGTCGATGAAGTTGCTGACGCCAGTGCGGATCGGCGAAGGCACAACCTTCACATAACCTTTGGCCACCGGCCTCAGGACGTACTTGTCGGCAGTGATGTTGAAGCTGTAGATCGGCCGGTTGATGACTTCCAGCGGATCGTTCGGTTCGTACGGCGAATTGTGCGCGCAGGCGCCGAGCAGGGCCGCCGACAGCACGGCAGCGATGCGCATCCCCATGGTTCCCCCAAATCGCATCAGGTCGTCGTGCCTATGCCCAATAGTTGGCTGATGCCGAAGAACTTCAGCAGATCCTGCAGCTGCTGTGGCGGATTGCTGATGACCAACTTGCCGCCCTTGCGGCGCACGCGCCGCGCCAGTTCCAGCAGCAGCGCCGTGCCGGCGCTGTCGACCTGCTGGACCTGCGCCAGATCGATCTGGCCGGTGGCGGCCATTTCATCGAGCCGCGCATACCACTGCGCGGCTTTCTCGAAGCTCAGGGCGTCGGCGGCCAGCTGGATCGTCACCGGGAACTCCGTTACTGCGCCGCGCTGACGGGCGGCTCTTCGAGCTTCACTTCACCCTTGCGCAGGCGATCGATGACGGCCGGAATGCCCTTGCTCTTGATCTCGGAATCGAGCTGTGTGCGGTAGTTGAGCACCAGCGAGATGTTCTCGGCCTTGATGTCCCAGATCTTCCACTCGGTGCCGGAATCGCGCATCGAGAACTGGATCGGGATCGGCGGCTTGCCATCCTTGCGGACGATCGTCGTGTCGACGCTGGCCTTCTTGCCGTCGATGCGCGCCGGCTTGATCTCGATCTCGATGCCGTCGTAGTACTCGAGCAGCTTGTCGGCATAGGACTCGATCAGCATGTCCTTGAAGGCATCGCCGAACTGGGTGATCTGTTCCGGCGTCGCGGTCTTCAGATGCGTGCCGAGAATGACCTTGGCGATGTACTCGGTATCGAAGTGCGGAACGATGGTCTTGTCGACCATGGCGTACAGCGCCTTGTTGTCCTTCTGGTAGGTCGCGACATTCTTCGCAATGTCCGCGCGCGCCTCATCGATGGCCGTCCGGATGATCTTGTCCGGTGCGACGTTCTCGGCGTGTGCCGCGACGCTCAGCGTCGCTGCGATGAAAAGGCTTGCCAGTGTGCTCAGACGCTTGATCACGGTGTTGCTCCTTTAGGCTGCTCGCCACCCTTGTTGGTGACGGCGTCAGCCAGTTTTCCCAGTGCTTCGGCGAGTTTGTCATTCCCGTCGTTCTTGTCGGAGGCGAGGAACTGGCCGATCAGGTTTTCCAGCACCACTGCGCCCTGGGTCAGGGACAGTTCGCTGCCGTCTGCCAGATACTCGTCCATGCCGCCTGCTTCCAGACCGATGTATTGCTCACCGAGCAATCCAGCGGTCAGGATTTTCGCGCTCGAGTCTTCGGGAATCTTGTCGTAGCTCTTCGCGATGTCCAGCGCGACGACGGCCTGGAAGCTGGCGGGATCGATCTGGATGGATTCGACCCTTCCGATCTTGACGCCGGCGACCGTAACCGCCGAACCCGCCTTGAGACCGCCGATGTTGTTGAACTTGGCGGTGACGCGGTAGGTATCGCCCTTCCCGTAGGAATCCAGACTCGCGACGCGGAAGGTCAGTACGAAGACGGCAGCGACGCCCAGACAGACGAAGAAGCCGACCAGAATCTCCAAAGCTCTCGATTGCATCGTCGTTTTACCTTGTGGCGCTTAATTGAACATGAACGCTGTGAGGATGAAATCCAGCGCGAGTATCGACAGTGAGGAAACAACGACGGTCGATGTTGTCGCGCGCGATACACCTTCGGAAGTGGGTGCCGCGTGATAACCCTGATAGACCGCGATCCAGCTGATCGTCGCACCGAACACGGTGCTCTTCAGAAAGCTCTGGCGCAGATCTTCGGCGCCGACGCTGGCGCGGATCTGCGACCAGTAACTTCCGGCATCGACGCCGAGCAGATCGACACCGATCGCATGTCCGCCGGCAACGCCGATCGCCATGACGCAGAAGATGCCGGCAAGCAGCGGCATGGCGATCAGGCCGGCAATGAAACGCGGCGCAATGACGCGGCGCATCGGATCGACCGCCATCATCTCCATCGCCGACAGCTGATCGGTCGCGCGCATCAGGCCGATTTCGGCGGCAAGTGCAGAGCCTGCGCGGCCGGCGAACAGCAGCGCGGTAACGACCGGCCCGAGTTCGCGGACGATGACCATCGCGACGAAGACGCCCAGCGATTCCTCGGCGCCGAAGCGCACGAGCGTGCGATAGCCCTGCAGCGCCAGCACCATGCCGACGAAGCTGCCGGAGATGACGATGATGATCATCGACAGCACGCCGACGCTGTACAGCTGCTGGACCACGATGCGCGGACGCATCAGCGCCGCCGGTATCGCGGCGAGAATCGAGAACAGGAAGAACTGCGCGCGGCCGAGGCCGGCGAGAAAAGCCGACAGCACCTGCCAGATGCCGGTCATGCGACGCTCCCCATCAGATCCTGCTCCAGGCTCGCGCCCTTGTAGTGGAACGGCACCGGGCCATCCGGCCGGCCGTCGAGGAACTGCCGCACGAGCGGCGAATCCGACTGGCGAATCTCGTCGGGCGTGCCCTGCACCAGCACGCGGCCATCCGCGATCAGGTACGCGTAGTGGGCGATCGTCAGCACTTCCTCGACGTCGTGCGAGACGACGACGCTGGTGATGCCGAGCGATTCGTTGAGCGAACGGATCAGGCGCATCAGCACGCCCATGCTGATCGGATCCTGGCCGGTGAACGGCTCGTCGTACATGACCATGTCCGGATCGAGCGCGATCGCGCGTGCGAGCGCGACGCGGCGCGACATGCCGCCGGACAGTTGTTCGGGATAGAGATCGCGTGCGCCGCGCAGGCCGACGGCTTCCAGCTTGAGCAGTACGATGTCGCGGATCAGTTCCGGCGCAAGCTTGGTGTGTTCGCGCAGCGGATAGGCGACGTTCTCGAAGACGGTGAGATCGGTCAGCAATGCGCCGTTCTGGAACAGCATGCCCATGCGCTTGCGCAGCCGGTACAGACCGGCGCGGTTGAGCTTGTGCACTTCCTCGCCGTCGAACTTCACGCTGCCGGCGCTCGGCTTCCACTGGCCGCCGATGATGCGCAGCAGCGTGGTCTTGCCGGTGCCGGACGGCCCCATGATCGCGGTCACGAGGCCGCGACGGATGTCGACATCGATGCCGTCGTAGATTTTGCGATTGGCATAGCCAAACGACAGGTCGCGGACGCGAACCAGGACATCAGCATTCTGTTCAGTGCTGTCGGTCATTCGTTATTCGATCTGCAGACGGGACGACGGGACAAGCTCGATGGCGGCATTGTAGCGAACCCGCCTGTCCATGCCTTGAACGCCGCGGTCAGCCCGGTGCGGGTTGTGACGCAATGCGCAGCAGAACATGCGGAATCAGGTCACTCCCTACCGTCGCCACAGTGCCGGGGCCGCCCAGATCAGCGACTTGCGTCATCCGCTGGCCGATATACCCGCAGGGATTGATCCTTGAAAACGGCTCCAAGTTCATTTTTACGTTCAATGACAGGCCGTGATACGTGCAGCCGCGGCGTACGCGCAGGCCCAGCGAGCCGATCTTGGCGCGACCGGGCAGGTCGCCGGCGCGGTCGACATAGACGCCCGGCGCCTGAGGGTCGGCCTGTGCGCTGATCGCGTAGCCGGCGAGGGTGTCGATCATCGACTGCTCGATGCGCGTCACCAGGCTGCGGATGCCGTAGCCGAGGCGCTGCAGATCGAGCAGGAAGTAGACAACGAGCTGACCAGGGCCGTGATAGGTGATCTGGCCGCCACGGTCGGACTGCACGACGGGAATGTTACCGGCGGCCAGGATGTGCTCCGGCTTGCCGGCCTGACCCTGGGTGAAAACCGGCTCGTGCTCGAGCAGCCACAGCTCGTCTGGCGTATCGGCCGTGCGCGCATCGGTGAATGCGCGCATCTGCGCGAAGGTCTCGCCGTAGTCGCAGCGGCCCAGGTTCCTGATCAGGGGCGCTGCCGGGGGCACTTAGATGCCCAGCCAGAGACGGATGGTGTCGATCAGGCGGATGAAGAAACCGCCCTGTTCGATGGGCTGCAGCGCGACCAGATCGACCGTGCGCAGCACCTTGCCGTCGACCGACAAGGTCGCCGAGCCGAGCACCTGGCCGACGGTCACCGGCGCAATGACCGGCTCCGGCTTCAGCTGTGTCGTGACCTGGACGTTGCCGCCGGTGCCGCGTGGCAGCGCCAGCACCACGGCTTCCTGCACGCCGTAAGTGAGGCGGTCGGTGGCGCCCTTCCAGACGCGCAGATCGCCGGCCGGCTTGTCGGCGCCGAAGAACATGGCGTTCTCGTAGAAGCGGAAGCCGTAATCAAGCAGCGTCTTGGCCGCCTGCGCGCGCTGACGCGTGCCGGCAGTGCCCATGACAACCGCGATCAGGCGGCGGCCGTCGCGGACCGACGAGCCGGCGAGGCAGTAGCCCGCGGCATCGGTGTGGCCGGTCTTGATGCCGTCGGCGCCCGGATCCATGTCGAGCAGCAGGTTGCGGTTGCCCTGGCGGATCTGGCTGCCGTGGCCGAACGTGAACTCGCGCTCGCTGAACATCTTGTAGCCCTCGGGGAAGTCGCGGATCAGCGCCTGTCCGAGCAGCGCCACGTCATGGGCGGTCGTGTAGTGGTTCGGCGAGGGCAGGCCGGTCGCGTTCTCGTAGTTCGTGTTCTTCATGCCGATTGCCGCGGCATGCTTGTTCATCAGCTGCGCGAAGACAGACTCGTCGCCGGCGATGTGCTCGGCGATCGCGACGGTCGCATCGTTGCCGGACTGCACGATCGAACCCTGTTCGAGATCGCTGAGCTTCACCGTCTTGCCGACTTCGACAAACGTGCGCGAGCCCGGCGTGCGCCAGGCCTTCTCGCTGATCAGCACGTCGTCGGTGCCGTGGATGTTGCCCTTCTGCAGCTCATCGAAGGTGATGTACGACGTCATGATCTTCGTGATGCTGGCCGGCTCGACGCGCTGATCGCCGTTGAACTCGGCGAGCACCTGGCCGCTGGCGAAGTCGAGCAGTACGTAGCTGCGCGCTTCCAGGGCCGGCGGCGTGGGAATGTCGGCAACGGCCTGCGTGGCGGCGGACAGGGCGAGGACAGCCAGGCACAACGAGCGGATCAAGGGCTTCATATCGAACAGTGAACGCAGGGAGAATGGGTTTCGGCAGGCGCGCAGTTTATCGCAACAGCGCAGGCAGGCCCGCGCTCAATGCGCCGGGACCGTTGAGTAACCCAGCGAGCGTAGCGCCGCCTCGGCGTTGTGCAGGGCGGCCAGGTCGCTGAAGGGTCCGAACACGACCCGGTGCACCGCCAGGCCGTTGGACTCGCTGACGACGATCTGCGCGTCCTTGCGGCCGCGGCGCTTGAGCTCCTCGCGCATCTGCACCGCATTGATCGGATCGGCGAACGCGCCGACCTGCAGCCAGGCATTGTTCTTCGCGGTCGGCGGCAAGGCATCGACGGTCGCGGTGACCGGCACGCTGCTGCGCCCGCCGTCCGATGCGACGGCAGTCGGCGTATCCATCGGGTCTAGTGCGGTGACTTCGACCTGGGTGCTGCCGTGATCGAGCATGCCGAGCCGCGCCGCCGCCGCATAGGACAGGTCGATGACCCGATCGGAATGGAACGGCCCGCGATCGTTGATGCGGACGATGACGCTCTTGCCGCTGTCCAGGCGCGTGACGCGCGCGTAGGTCGGCAAGGGCAGCGACTTGTGTGCCGCGGTCATCTTGTACATGTCGTACTTTTCGCCGCTCGCGGTGTTGTGCCCCTGGAATTTCTTGCCGTACCAGGAAGCCCCGCCGCGCTCGCTGTAGCCTTCGGCGTCCGACAGCACACGGTAGGTCTTGCCGAAGACTTCGTAGACCGGTGAATTGCCGCTGCGCGAGCGAGGTTCTCGGCGGGGGATGGCGTCCGGCGTGTTCTCGATGCCATCCGGCACCTCCGAGCGATCCGGATAGGCATCCTTTTCCATGCTGTAGCGACCGGCATTGGTGACCGGCTTGCCGGATCGCTGCGACGGCAGATCAGGATGCGAGTTGGGTCCTCGCGGCGGATACGAGCTGGGTCCGCGGGGCGGCAGCGGACCGCAGGCGGTCAACGCCGCCAGCGTCAGCAGCGCAAACAGCCATGCGACTGGCCGTTGCCGGCAACTCAATCCGCGATCCTGTTGACGGCCGCGGCGTCGCTGGCGGCCTGCATGCTGTCTTCGATGCGCTGCGACAGCCGCGTCACCGCCATGCCGTAGAACACGCGCGGGTTGTAGGTCATCACCGAATAGAAGTTCGGCAGCGCCACCCAGTATTCGTTGCTGCCGTCGTCGAGCGGCAGTTCAAGAATGCCGAGCGCCTGGTCTTCCGGCAGCGTGACGGCAATCTCGATGCCGAGCTTCTTCAGCTCGGAGGCGCGGTAGTTGGTCTGCCGTCCGTTGACGACCGTGCCCTTCTTCAGCGCATCGCCGCGCAGCTGCGCGGGTATCGCGAGCGGCTCGCCGCGCCGCCAGGCGCGATTGCGGTCGTAGGCGGTGAGATAGCGTGCGATCGAGCCGATCGCGTCCGGCAGCGTCCACAGATCGCGCTTGCCGTCGCCGTCGAAATCGATCGCGAGCTTGCGGTAGTTGCTCGGCATGAACTGCGCGGCACCCATCGCGCCGGCGTAGGAGCCCTTCGGCCCGTCTGGCGGAAAGCCGAAATCGCGACAGAACGCAAAGTACTCGGTGAGCTCGCTGAAGAAGAACGTCTGCCGCGTCGGATGATCGAAGCCCTGCGTGCTCAGCGCATCGAGCACGCGCACCGAGCCGGTGATGCGGCCGAAGCGGGTTTCGATGCCGAGGATGCCGGCGATGACCGCCGGCGAAACGCCATACTCGAGTTCCGCACGCGCAAACCACGGCGCATACAGCGCAAGCGCTTCGATGCCGCCATTGATGCGGCTGTCGTCGATGCGACGCGAATACTGCGTCCAGGTTTCGGTCTTCTCCGGTGCCTTCTGTTCGCGCTCGACCAGCTGCGGCAGGCGTTCGGCGCTGAGCAGCGCCTGCCTGACGCTGTCGAGCTCGGCCGCGGTGAACGCGTAATCCGTGCTCAGCCGTTGCAGCAGCTCCGGCACGCGAGGGTGATTGCTGTAGTCGGCCTGCGCATTGACGCCAAACAGCATCATGGCAAGCGCCGCCATGGGGGCCTGCAGACGATTCGTCACTTTGAGAGCAGTTTTCGATGGGTATGGATCGACATCAGCATACCGAAGCACGCCAGCAACGACACGGCCGAGGTGCCGCCGTAGCTGATCAGCGGCAGCGGCACACCCACGACGGGCAGCAGGCCGATGACCATGCCGACGTTGATGAAGACGTAGATGAAGAAGGTCAGCGACAGCGCGCCGCCCAGCAGACGCTGATAGGTGTCCTGGGCGCGCAGCGAGATCCACATGCAGCGGCCGATGATGGCGACGTAGAGCAGCAGCAGCGCAATCACCGCGAGCAGGCCGAGTTCCTCGGCGAATACCGCGAAGATGAAATCGGTATGCGCTTCGGGGAGAAAATCGAGCTTGGCCTGTGTGCCGTTGAGCCAGCCCTTGCCGAACAGGCCGCCGGAGCCGATCGCGATCTTCGACTGCGTGATGTGATAGCCGGCGCCGAGCGGATCGCTCTCCGGATCGAGCAGGGTCAGGATGCGTTTCTGCTGGTACTCGTGCAGGCGCTCCCACAGCAGCGGTGCGGCGGCGCCGACGGCGGCCAGGCTGCCGATGATGTAACGCCATTGCAGGCCGGCGAGAAACAGCGCGAAGCCGCCGGCGGCGACGATCAGCAGTGCAGTGCCGAGATCGGGTTGATCGAGGATGAGGCCGACCGGGATGCCGATGATGATCAGCGTGATGAAGATCGTCATCAGGCTTGGCGGCAAGCGTCGGTGATGGAGGAATGCGGCGACCGTCATCGGCATTGCCAGCTTCATGATTTCCGAAGGCTGGAAGCGGATCACGCCAAGGTCGAGCCAGCGCTGCGCGCCCTTGGCATGATCGCCAAGCACCAGCACGAGCACGAGCAGCAGCGTGGTGAACAGGTAAGCCCACGGCGCCACGGTGCGATACAGATCCGGCGGTGCCTGCGCGACCGCAATCATCGCAAACACGCCCAGGGCGACGCGCTGCGCCTGGCTCCACACCGCCGGCATCGAATGTCCGGACGCGGAGTACTGCACGAACATGCCCAGGCCGGCGATGCCGAGCAGCATCAGCAGCAGCGGCAGGTCGATATGCCAGGTGAGGAACATGTCGCCCATGCCAGGTTCGGGGCGCCGCGACCGGTTGCCGTGTAGTACGTGCGAAATCACTGGGGCGCTCCGTTCGGCGTCGGCGCCGCTGTGGCCTTGGGCTTGGGCGTCGGGGTGGGGGCGGGGGCGGGCTTCGCCGTGGTCGCCGGCGCTGCCGCGCCTGGCGTCGCCGAGGGTGCTGACGCGGCGCCGGGCGTGGCGGGGATGACGCCGTCCGGTCCCGGAGTGGCGACAGGCACGCCGTAACGCACCTCGCCGAGCATGTACTGATCCAAGACCTTGCGTGCCATCGGACCGGCATTGGTACTGCCGCCACCGGCGTGTTCGGCAATCACCGCGATGGCGATGCGTGGCTCATCGACCGGCGCGAAGGCGATGAACAACGCGTGATCGCGCAGATGGACCGGAGTTTCTTCGAGCGTCGGCGCCTTCTTCTCGTCCTGGCGCAGGCCGGCGACCTGCGCGGTGCCGGTCTTGGCGGCCATCGTGTATGCCGCGTCCTTGCCGACCTTGAACGCCGTGCCGGTCGGCGACTGCGCGGTTTCGTGCATCGCTTCGATGACGGTTTCCCAAGTCTTGTTGTCCTTGAGCACAATCGGCTCCAGCGCCTTGGGCGTTTCGTCGACGCGTTGGCGCGTGATCGGGTCTTCCACCGAAGCCAGCAGGTGCGGCACGAAGCCGCCGCCGCGCATCGCGATGCGCGCGGTCATCTGTGCGAGCTGCACCGGCGTCACCAGCGTGAAGCCCTGGCCGATGCCGATGTTGAGCGTTTCGCCCGGATACCAGTTTTCCTTGCGCACGCGCTGCTTCCACTCGCGCGAAGGAAACAGGCCGTTCTTCTCCTGCGGCAAATCCAGGCCGGTGGCGACACCGAGACCGAAGCGGGTCATCGCGTCATGGATGCGATCGATGCCCAGCGACATCGCGAGCTGGTAGAAATAGATGTCACAGGAGCGCATGACGCCGGCCTTCATGTCGGCCCAGCCATGGCCGCTGCGCTTCCAGCAACGATATTTGCGCGAAGAGCCGGGCAGTGACATTTCGCCGCGGCAGAATTCGCTGTGGCCCGGATCGACGACGCCGTACTCGAGCCCGGCGAGCGCCATCGCCGGCTTGACCGTCGAGCCGGGCGGATAAGTGCCCTGCAGCGCGCGGTTGTAGAGCGGCCGGCCCGGATCGTCGAGCAACGCCTTGTAGGTCTTGCTGTCGATGCCGTCGACGAAGCCGTGCGGGTCGTAGCCGGGCTTGCTGACCAGCGCGATCACCTCGCCATTGCGCGGGTCGATCGCGACGATCGACCCGTTCAGCTCGCCGAGCGCGTCTTCGGCGACTTTCTGTACCTTGCTGTCCAGCGACAGAAACAGGTTGCGTCCCGGATAGCCGCGCCGGTACTCAAGCTCGCGCAGCGGCCGGCCATAGGCATTGGCTTCGATGATCTTGGCGCCGGGTTCGCCGCGCAGCAAGTCTTCATGGCTCTTCTCGATGCCGACCTTGCCGATCTGGTCGATGCCCTGATAGGCCTTCTCGTCGATCGTCTGCAGTTCTTTTTCGGTGATGCCGCTGACGTAGCCGATGACGTGCACCGCGCTGGCGCCCATCGGATAGTTGCGCGACAGGCCGGCGATCACTTCGGCGCCGCGATACTCGTGACGGTTGATCTCGTAGCGCGCCACCTCCTCGATCGACAGGTTGGCGCGCAGCGGCACGCCGCGATAGCGCGGTGTCTTGCGGACGCGGTCCTTGAAGCGCTCGATGTCGTTGTCGTTGAGGCTGACGACCTTGCCGATCTCGCTCAGCAGCAAATCGACGTTATCGACCTGTTCCGAGGTCACCTCGAGCACGAACGACGGCTGGTTCTGCGCGAGGATGACTCCGTTGCGGTCGTAGATCAGAC
The DNA here is from genome assembly GCF_058783185.1 of Fontimonas sp. FW305-C-3. NCBI lineage: Bacteria > Pseudomonadati > Pseudomonadota > Gammaproteobacteria > Nevskiales > Nevskiaceae > Fontimonas > Fontimonas sp. FW305-C-3. The sequence goes on from NZ_JBYSYK010000001.1 coordinate 1,304,106, forward strand.
CGCGGACCGGCGCGACCGGCACGACGCGCATGCGGTTCTCGTCGGCGCGCGTGGAGAAGTAGGCGTAGTCGGTGACTTGCAGATCGATCAGGCGCGTGATCAGCGCAACAAGGCCGAACGCGGCGAGGATCGCCGCGGTGATGCTGCGGGTCAGGAAGGTGTTGCGCTCAGCCTGGATGTTCTTGAGCGCGTCGCGCCGCCGCCGCGGTCCGAAGATCATCGGCCGGCACTGCGCGGTTGATGCTGGCGGCGGGCGTCAGTCATCCTCTTCGGGTCTGCGCACCGCTTCCATCACGCTGAACAGCAGCGGCCAGAACAGCGTGGTCGACAGCACCGGCAGCCAGCGCAGCCAGTCGTCGGCCTGATGGCGCGTCACGCCGTCGATCCAGAACATCACGAAGCTGTACAGCGCCCAGGCCGGGATCAGCGCGAACGTCGCCTGCCACAGCGGAAACAGGATGAAGATGCTGCGCAGTCGCTCGACGACGTAGACGACCAGGATCAGCGCCAGGCCGTGCTGGCCGAGTGTCGTGCCGAACAGCACGTCGAGGATCAGCCCGCAGACAAAGGCCGGCAGCAGCGTCGAGATGCGCGGCTCGCGCAGCGCCCAGTAGGCCAGCACCAGCGGCACGCACAAGGGGCGCGCGGCGGCCAGCAGCTCCGGCAGCTGGATCAGCTGCAGCAGCAACGCCAGCAGCAGGCTGACGGCGAATCCGATCAGTACGGTGCGTGTCGGCGTCATGGCGTCGGCTCGCTGGCTGAGGCCGCAGGTTCGCTGGCCGCGGGCTCGTCCGGCTCGTCGCCGATCGGGCTGCCGTCGGCGTCGGTCTGCACGCTTTCGCTCCAGACCAGCAGCGCCTGGCGGCCCTGATTCAGATGCGCGGCCGGTGATGCGTAGGCTTCCATGAAGTGCTCGCCGGCAACGTGCTTGACCTCGTAGACGGTGCCGACCGGATAGCCGGCCGGGAAGCGGCCGCCAAGGGCGGACGACACCAGCACGTCGCCGACCTTGATGTCGGCATTGCTGGCGAGGAACGGCAGGCGCAGGCCGCGGTCCGCCGCACCGATCGCGATCGTCTGCATCGCGGTGCGGTTGAATTCGATCGGAATGCCGTGATCGGGGTCGGTGATCAGCAGCGCCTTGGAGTTGCGATGGCCGACATCAACCACCTGGCCGAGCACGCCGTGTGCATCGACCAGCGCCTGGCCCTTGTAGACGCCGTCGGCGCTGCCCTTGTTGAGTGTGATCTGGTTGCGATAGGGGTCCTGGTTGATCGCGATGATCTCGGCGATCAGAACCTCATCCTCGATGCGCGCCGCGGAAGCCAGCAGTTCGCGAATGCGGCGATTCTCGGCTTCGAGGGCGTCGAGCTGCAGCAGGCGCGCCTCGAGCAGGACCAGGCGCTTTTTCATCTCCTCGTTCTCGCGCTGGAGCGTCTCGCGCGAGCTCAGGGTGTCGGCGGCATCCTGCACATGCCCGGGCGTCGAGGCGACCCAGACCAGCGGGGCGAGCATGAACGACAAGGCCGAGCGCAGCGGCTGCAGATCGTCGCCGCGGCTATCGTTGAAGATCAGCGCGATCGAGATCGCCATCAGCAGAAACGTACGCAGACCCAGGCTCGGCCCTCGAGGGAACAGGGGGCGGTGATGGGACTCGGGCAGCGTATTCAAGTCAGTGCGCTAGTAGGGCCGATGGACGTGCTTTCATCTACGCGGTCGCAGCTGCCGGCTGCGCAGAATGCGGCCAAGCATAGGGGGCGCAGCGCGTGGGATCAACGCGTGCGGTGAAGGCCACCGCACGCATCGGTCCGGTTCAATCGAGGCTGTAGAAGTCCGACTGACGGTCCAGCATGTCGAGCACCATGCCGCCGCCGCGGGCGACGCAGGTCAGCGGATCGTCGGCGATGATCACCGGCAGGCCGGTTTCCTCGGAGATCAGCTTGTCGAGGTCGCGCAGCAGGGCGCCACCGCCGGTCAGGACGATGCCGCGCTCGGCGACGTCCGAGCCCAGTTCCGGCGGGGTGCGCTCGAGCGCCTGCTTGACCGCCTTGACGATGCCCGACAGCGGTTCCTGCAGGGAGTCGAGGATCTCGTTGGAGTTCATCGTGAAGTTGCGCGGCACGCCGGCGGCCAGATGGCGGCCGACGACGTCGATTTCCTGGACTTCATGGCCCGGGAAGGCGGTGCCGATCTGGATCTTGATGCGCTCGGCGGTCGCTTCGCCGATCAGCATGTTGTACTGGCGGCGCACATAGGAAACGATCGCCTCGTCGAACTTGTCGCCGCCGATGCGGACCGACTCGGCGTAGACGATGCCGTTGAGCGAGATGACCGCGACTTCCGAGGTGCCGCCGCCGATGTCGACGACCATCGAGCCGCGCGCTTCGCCGATCGGGATGCCGGCGCCCAGTGCAGCGGCGATCGGTTCCTCAATGACCCAGACCTTGCGCGCGCCGGCGTTCTCGACCGACTCGCGGATCGCACGGCGTTCGACCTGGGTCGAGCCGTACGGCACGCAGACGACGACGCGGGTCATCGGCCGCATCATGCGGCCCTTCTGCACCTTGCGGATGAAATGCTGCAGCATTTTCTCCGTGACGGTGTAGTCGGCGATAACGCCGTCGCGCAGCGGGCGCACGGTCGTGATGTTGGTCGGCGTGCGGCCGAGCATCTGCTTGGCTTCGATACCGACCGCCTCGACCTTCTTGGCGCCGCGCGAATCCATGCGGATCGCAACGACGGAAGGTTCGTTGAGGACGATGCCCTCATCGCGGACGTAAACCAGGGTGTTGGCAGTACCCAGATCGATGGAAAGGTCGTTTACAAACAGACGGCGGACGGCGTCAAACATCTTTCTGGCCTGATGCTCTTGGTATGAATTGCGGAAGCGGAATTTTGTCGTATGCCCGCCGTGTTCGGCCGGCTGCGCAATCCAGTAGAATTGTGCATCCGCACATATTAAACGATTTTCCAGCAGCGACGGACGCTGATCTTGGCACCGTTTTGGCTGGAGTGTGCAGACCACCCCGCGGGCCGGCGCGAGCGCACTACCCCACGCTTGCTGACCGCCCCATGAACCTGGACCCTGGCTGGATATGAGCCTGACGATTGAACAAGTGCAGCAAGTTGCCCAGTTGGCCCGCCTGGCCCTGCAGCCCGAGCAGGCCACGCAGTATGCCCGCCAGCTGTCGAACATCTTCGATCTGGTCGGCCAGCTTGACCAGGCCAATACCGAAGGCGTCACGGTCATGGCGCACCCGTTGGACCTGCATCAGCGCCTGCGTCCGGATGCCGTCACCCAGGCCAACGAGCGCGAGACCTTCCAGTCGATCGCGCCGGCAGTGGAAAACGGCCTGTACCTGGTCCCCAAGGTCATCGAATAACCGGGTAGCGGCGTCGCTTTGACGATCCCCGAACCCAACCTCGAAGCCGAATCTCGAATGAGCATGCACACACTTTCCATCAAGGCCCAGGCCGAAGGCCTGCGCGCCAAGAAGTTCTCTTCCCGCGAGCTGACCCAGCACTACCTCGGGCGCATCGAGGCGCACGACCAATCGCTGAACAGCTACATCAGCGTCACGCCGGACCAGGCCCTGGCCCAGGCTGCCGCCGCCGATGCCGTCCTGGCCGCCGGCGCCGGCGGTATGCTGACTGGTATCCCGTTGGCGCAGAAGGACATTTTCTGCACGAAAGGGGTTCGGACCAGCTGCGGCTCGAAGATGCTCGACAGCTTCGTCGCGCCTTACGACGCGACCATCGTCAAGAAGCTGCACCAGGAAGCCGGCATGGTCATGCTCGGCAAGTGCAACATGGACGAGTTCGCGATGGGCTCGTCGAACGAGACCAGCTGGTACGGCGCGGTCAAGAACCCTTGGGACACGACGCGCGTGCCGGGCGGCTCCTCCGGCGGCTCGGTGGCCGCAGTCGCCGCCGGCCTGGCGCCGGTCGCGACCGCTACCGACACCGGTGGCTCGATCCGCCAGCCCGCCGCGCTGACCAATCTGACCGGCATCAAGCCGACCTATGGCCGCGTTTCGCGCTTCGGCATGATCGCCTTCGCGTCGAGCCTCGACCAGGCCGGCGTCGTTGCGCGTTCCGCCGAGGACAGCGCTTACGTGCTGCAGGCGATGAGCGGCTTCGATCCGCTGGATTCGACCAGCATCGAGCGCCCGGTCGACGATCTGGTCGGCAGCCTGGGCAATTCGATCAAGGGCCTGCGCATCGGCCTGCCGAAGGAATATTTCGCCGACGGCATGGCCGATGGCGTGCGCGAGCGCGTCATGGCGGCGGTCAAGCAGTTCGAGCAGCTCGGCGCGGTGATCTCGGAGATCTCGCTGCCGAACTCGCCGCTGTCGGTGCCGACCTACTACGTCGTCGCGCCGGCCGAGGCCAGCTCCAACCTCGCGCGCTTCGACGGCGTGCGCTACGGCCACCGCGCCGAAGGCGCAAAGAACCTCAACGACCTGTACCGTCGCTCACGCGCCGAAGGCTTCGGTGCCGAAGTGCAGCGCCGCATCATGATCGGCACCTATGTGCTCAGTCACGGTTACTACGACGCCTACTATCTGAAGGCGCAGAAGGTCCGCAAGCTGATCTACGAGGACTTCAAGCGCGCCTATCAGACGGTCGATCTCGTGCTCGGCCCGACCGCGACCGACGTCGCGTTCAAGCTCGGCGCCAAGACCGACGATCCGGTCGCGATGTACTTGAACGACATCTACACGATCGCCGCCAACCTCGCGGGCATCCCGGCCATGAGCCTGCCTTGCGGTTTCGTCGACGGCCTGCCGGTCGGCATGCAGCTGATGGGCAATTTCTTCGACGAGGCGCGTCTGCTCAACGCGGCGCACCAGTATCAGCAGGCGACCGATTTCCACACGCAGATGCCCAAGGCATTCGCGTAAGAGCAACGAACATGGCTTACGACACCAAAACCTGGGAAGTTGTCATCGGACTGGAAGTGCACTGCCAGCTCCGCACCGTTTCGAAGATTTTCTCCGGCGCGGCGACGCAATACGGCGCCGAGCCGAACACGCAGGCCGACGCGGTCACGCTCGGCATGCCCGGCGTGCTGCCGGTGCTCAATGCAACGGCGCTGGAGATGGCGATCAAGTTCGGCCTGTCGGTCGATGCGCAGATTGCCGAGCGCTGCGTGTTCGCGCGCAAGCATTACTTCTATCCGGATCTGCCGAAGGGCTATCAGATCTCGCAGTACGAACTGCCGATCGTCTACAACGGCCATCTCGATATCGAGCTGCCGGACGGCAAGGACAACGTCATCACCAAGCGCATCGGCATCACCCGTGCGCACATGGAAGAAGACGCCGGCAAGTCGATGCACGAAGGTTTTGTCGGCACGTCCGGCATCGACCTCAACCGCGCCGGCACGCCGCTGATCGAAATCGTCTCCGAGCCGGACATCCGCTCGGCAGCCGAGGCCGTGGCCTATTTGAAAAAGCTGCACCAGCTCGTCGTCTACCTCGGCGTCTGCGACGGCAACATGCAGGAAGGTTCGTTCCGCTGCGATGCCAACGTGTCGGTGCGCAAGTGGGGCGCCGAGAAGTTCGGCACCCGCACCGAAACCAAGAACGTCAATTCCTTCCGCTACGTCGAGAAGGCGATCGAGTTCGAGATCGAGCGCCAGATCGAAGTCATCGAAGGCGGCGGCAAGATTGTCCAGGAAACGCGCCTGTTCGATCCGGGCACCGGCGAAACACGCTCGATGCGCACCAAGGAAGACGCCAACGACTACCGCTACTTCCCGGATCCGGACCTGCTGCCGGTGATCGTCACGCAGGCCGACATTGCCCGCGCGCGCAGCGAACTGCCGGAACTGCCGGAAGCCAAGAAGCTGCGCTTCATGGCGCAGTACGGCTTGTCGAAGTACGACGCGACCGTGCTGACCGGCGAAGCGCCGCTCGCCGATTACTACGAAGCCGTCGTGCGCACTTCGGGCGGCGATCCGAAGAGCTGCGCCAACTGGGTCTCGACCGACCTGCTCGGTGCGCTGGGCAAGCTCGGCAAGGAAATCTCCGATTCGCCGATCAGCGCGACGATGCTCGCCGGTCTGGTCGCGCGCATCGCCGACAAGACCATCTCCGGCAAGCTCGCCAAGGATGTTTTCGAAGCCATGCTCAATGGCGAAGGCGATGCCGACGCCATCATCAAGGCCAAGGGCCTGGTGCAGATCACCGACGAGGGTCCGATCCTCGCGGCGATCGCCGACGTGATGGCGAAGAACCCGCAGCAGCTGGCCGACTACCGCGCTGGCAAGGACAAGCTGCTCGGCTTCTTCGTCGGCATGGTCATGAAGGCGACTCAGGGCAAGGCAAATCCGGATCTGGTCAATCAGTTGCTGAAGGACAAGCTGCCGGGTTGAAGGCCCGCCGTCTGTTTTTTTCGCGGCGATGGCGTGCTTGAGTTTTGGACGTTGCGGCACCACTGATCGGGTATGAATCAACTCACCGAATTCCTGTTTCCGGAGCTTGGCGTGCGCGGTGCCGTCGTCGAGTTCGACGAGGGCATCGAGGCGATGCTCGGCTCGCGGCCGTATCCGCCGGATGTGCGGCGGTTGCTGGGGCAGGCGGTCGCGGCGATGCCGCTGCTGGCAGCCAACACGAAGTTCGAAGGCCGCATGAGCCTGCAGTTCCAGGGCAAGGGCAAGCTGTCCATGCTGGTCGCGCAGATCGAGCGCGATCTGCAGCTGCGCGGCATGGCCAAGTGCAGCGCCGACGCCAGCGGCGACTTCATCGCGCTGATGCAGGGCGGGATGCTTGGTTTGCTGCTCGAACCCGAGCGCGGTTCGCAGACCTATCAGGCCGTCGTCGCGATCGAGGGCGACAGCTTCGCCGCGGCGCTCGAAGCCTATTACCTGCGGTCGGAGCAGATTCCGTCCCTGATGCGTCTCGCAGTTGGCGGGCCGGGCACCGATGGGGGCATTCGCGGCATCGTTCTGCAGCGCCTGCCGCTGGGCGAAAAGGGCAGCAGTACGGAGAACTGGGAGCTGATCCAGGCTCTGTTCGGCACGCTCGGCGAAGCCGAACTGGCGGCAACGCCGGTGAAGAAAATCCTGCATCGGCTGTTCCACGCCGAAGATCTGCGCCTGTTCGAACCGCGTCAGGTCCATCTGAGCTGTCGCTGCAGCCGGCCGAGCATCGCGACGATGCTGCTGTCGCTCGGCGAGAACGAGTTGAACGAGCATCTGGCGGAACACCAGCAGATCGACGTGACCTGCGAATTCTGCGGGCGGCAGTATCTGTTCAAGCGCGCGGACGTCGACGAACTGCTGCTCGCGGCGCGCACGCAGCCCGCCACGCCGACGCTGCAATGATCCTGCCGCGCTATCGCGTCGAGGCGTCGCGGATCAAGGGTGCCGGCAAGGGCCTGTTTCTCGACGAGCCCATCGCGCGCGGTCGGGTCATCGTCGCGCCGGACAATATTCACACCGTCTGGTCCGAGTCGCGGCTACGCCAGTTCCCGGCCGACTCGATCGAAGTCGAATCCAGCGTCCGCTGGTTCGAGGATCAGTTTTCGCTGACGCCGGAATGGTCGGACGAGTGCTACGTCAATCACTCGTTCGCGCCGACCGCGCTGTGGCACCTCGGATTCATCTTCGCGCTTGACGACCTGGCGGTGGATGCGGAGATCACGATGGACTACCGGCACGTCATCGGCGATGGCGAGCGCATGCCGTTCTTGGATTCGGAAACCGGCCGTGAAATCGTCGGTTTACCCTGGACGCGGGTACTCGGCGACGGGGCCGCGGCACTGCTGGCCCTGTTTCCGGCATCGGGCTAGGGGCGGCAACGCCCCGTGAATCCTGCTCAGGACGGGTCGGTGCCGCCGTGACGGGCGAAGACCTCAGTGCTGCCGTCGCGTTTCACCAATAGGGTCTCGTACGAATCTCGACGGTCGCCCTGTTCCATCCCGGGCGAGCCGATCGGCATGCCCGGCACCGCGAGCCCAAGCGCATCGGGACGCTCGGCCAGCAGGCGCCGGATGTCTTCGACGGGGACGTGCCCCTCGACGAAATAGCCGTCGACGACGGCGGTGTGGCAGGACGCCGCGTCGAGCGGCACGCCGAGCTGGGTTTTGAGCGGGGTCATCGCGGCGGTGTCGCGCGGTTCGACGGTCAGGCCGGCGCGGCGCAGATGTTCGATCCAGGCGTTGCAGCATCCGCAGGTTGGACTCTTGTAGACGACGACTGCACTGCTGTTGGCAATGACCGTCTGTGCCGTCAGCCACCACGCCAGTAATCCGCCGGCAGCGACGAACAGCAGCGCGGTCGACAGCAACAGCGTGACGCGTTTACGGGATATTTGCATGGGATCGCTCCGTGACCGGCGTCAGTTGGCAGCGGTCAGTTCAAATGTAATGACTGGTTTGCCCAGCCGTCTGGCAAGCCACGGCCGGGCAGGGAGCCCGTCGCATGCGACGGGCTCCCCTTGCAACGGTTGCTCAGTTGTTGGCGATGACGATTTCGACACGACGGTTCTGCTGGCGTCCAGCCGGCGTCCCGTTGTCGGCCACCGGCAGCGACTCACCCTTGCCGACCGCGGTCACGCGCGAAGCCGCGATGCCCTGCGTGAGCAGATAGACGCGAACCGCATCGGCGCGGCGCTGCGACAGTGCGAGGTTTGCCTCATCGCTGCCCGAGCTGTCGGTGTGCCCTTCAATGACGACCGCACGTTCCGGATGCTTGTTGAGGAAAGCCACCAGCTTGTCGAGACGTTGCTGCGAGCCGGCCTTGAGTTCCGACTTGCCGGACGCGAACAGCACATCGCCCAGCGTCATCACCAGACCGCGCGAAGTCTGCTTGGCCTGCAGATCTTCCATCTGCCGGCGCAGTTCCTCGGCCTCCGCGCGTGCAGCCAGCGCAGCCTGCTGGGCTGTCGCGGCGGCGGCCTGCTGCTGCTGTGCCTCGGCGATCGCCCGCTGTGCCTGCGCCTTGGCGGATTCGGCCTCGGCGGTGCGCGCATCGAGACGGATCGATTCGCGCGCTTCGGAGAGGCCCTTGCGAGCGTCCTCGGCAATGCGCTTGTCGGCCTGGGCACGCGCGATCGCGACCTTGCGTTCGGCGATGTAAACCGCCTGCGCGCCAGCGACCTTGTCTTCAGTCGGGACTTCCGCGATGCGGACCGCCGCTTCGGCGTCCTGCAAAGCCACCGGCGCGCGGCTGGCATAGGCAGGATCGGTCTGCAGCGAAGTCAGCTCGGCGCGGACGCGATCGGCGCCGTCCGGCTTGGTGATCGTCGCGCAGGCCGCGAGCAACAGCGCTGCGGCGGCGATAGGAGCGAGCCGCAGGCCCGCAGGAACGTTGTGAAGGCCGATCATGGCGTGGCTCCCGAGTTGCGGTTCATTTCCTGGCGCAGAGTTTCATTGCTCTTGCGCAACTCGTCGTTCACGGCCTGAGCCTTGGCGGCGGCCGTCTTGGCGGCAGCCAGTTCGGCATCCAGGCGAGCCTGCTCCGCCAGCCTGGCGGCCAGTTCCATTTCCTCGCGGGCGACCGCTTCGCGGGCCTGGACGATCTTCTCGCGGGCGCTTTTCAGCTCCGGCGATGCGTAGTCCGTCACACCAGCTTCCTGGGCGATATTGACGGCGCGCTCGGCGGCGCTGAGCCTGTCGGTGGGCGGCGGCATCGAAGCGCAGGCTGTGAGGCCTAGCACCGTCAGCGCCGCGAGCGTGCCGACGCGGACAGACCTTGTTGTAGATGTACGGCTTCTCATGCAACCCTCCCTAGGGTTATTGAAGTACTTAGAGGAACATCGGTGACTGCCTTGCGCCGTGCCCGTCTATTGCGGGTCGTCGGCGTGGCCTGACATCGAATCTACATCATTGCGTCGTCACCCTGAGCACTCAGAAAAAGTGACGACCCAGTAGCCAGTATAGGATTCGGCGGATATGAACTCTGTAGATATTTTGTTGGTATCCATCGTGCTGGTCGTTGTGGCAAAGACCGGCGCCTGGCTGTGGCAATTGAAGACGCGCAACGCCGGCATGGTCGACGCGATCTGGGCCTGCACGCTCGGCGGACTTGCCGTGGTCTACGCAGCGGCCGGTGATGCTCCAGCGGGCCTGCGCATCCTGCTCGCACTGATGGGCGGAGGTTGGGGCCTGCGTCTCGGCGTGCATCTGTGGATCCGCAACTACGGCAAGCCGGAAGACTGGCGCTATGCGCGCCTGCGCGAAGAGTGGGGCGCAGCGGCAAACGGCAAGATGTTCTGGTTTTTCCAGTTCCAGAATGTCTTCACCTTGCTGCTCGCTGCATCCGCCTTCATGCCGGTTGCGTATCGGTCGGGCATGCCGCCGATGTGGGCGATCGTTTTCGCGATTGCGCTCTGGCTGCTGTCGGTTTTCGGCGAAGGACTGGCCGATCGCCAGATGGAGGCTTTCCGCGCCAATCCGGCGAACAAGGGAAAGGTCTGTCGCGACGGTCTGTGGCGCTATTCAAGGCACCCGAACTATTTCTTCGAATGCCTGCACTGGCTGGCCTATGCGCCGCTGGCGATCGGCGGCGGTGTCTGGGGCTGGGCGGTGCTGATCGCGCCGGTCGTCATGGCTTTCCTGCTGCTGAAGCTGTCCGGCGTGCCGATGCTGGAGGCGGAGATGGTGCAGCGCAAGCCGGGGTATGCGGAGTACCTGCGCACGACCAGCGCGTTGATTCCCTGGCCGCCGCGCAAGTGATTGTGTTTCAAGCAGCACACCTGATCTCACTTAAGAGTTTGAATGAACATTATTGATCTGTGCGAACGCGGCCTGATTCCCGACCGTCTGACGCGGCTCGGCATGCGCCAGCTGATGAAGCAACGTCTCGCCGACGAAGCGGCCGATGACGGCGAGCGGCGTTCGCAGCGATTCAATCAGTTCCTCGGCGAACTGCGCAGCAGCCCGATCGCGATCGACACGAGCGCTGCGAACAGCCAGCACTACGAAGTGCCGGCCGAGTTCTTTCACATTCATCTCGGGCCGCGGCTCAAATACTCCTGCGCCTTGTATCCGACCGGCAATGAGACGCTGGCGCAGGCCGAAGAGCTGATGCTGCAGACCTACGCGGACCGCGCGCAGCTGCAGGACGGCCAGCGCATGCTCGATCTCGGTTGCGGCTGGGGTTCGCTGTCGTTGTGGCTGGCCGAGCGTTATCCGAATTCGCAGATCGTCGGCCTGTCGAACTCGCATGGCCAGCGCGAATACATCCTGCGCCGGGCCGCGGAACGCGGCCTGCGCAATCTGACGATCGTCACCGGCAACATTGTCGAGTTCGATTTCGGCACACATGGCGTCGCCGAGGCGCTGGGCGAGGGCTTCGATCGCGTGCTGTCGATCGAGATGTTCGAGCACATGAAGAATTACGGCCTGCTACTCGCCAAGGTCGCGCGCTGGATGAAGCCGCAGGCCAAGCTGTTCGTGCACATCTTCGTGCACAAGCTGCTGGCCTATCACTTCCAGGCTAAGGACCAGACCGACTGGATGTCGCAGTACTTCTTCACGGGCGGCACGATGCCGAGCGAGAACCTGCTGCTGAACTTCCAGGACGATCTGCGCATGGTCCAGCAATGGTGGGTCTGTGGCACGCACTACGAGCGCACGTCGAATCACTGGCTGGACGGCATGGATCAGAACCGCGACCGCATCATGGCGGTGTTTCGCGCCGGTTACGGGCCCGATCAGGCCACGGTGTGGTTCCAGCGCTGGCGGATGTTCTACATGGCCGTGGCCGAGCTGTTCGGCTATGCCGGCGGTAACGAGTGGGGCGTTGCACATTATCTGTTCGAGCGGCGCTAGACTGACTGCCGCTGGACGAAACGGACCGAGGATCACGTCATGCTGATACGCCTGTTCGCTGCCCTGTCTCTGCTCTGTGCCGTGTCGCCGGCGATGGCGGAAACCCTGAGTTTCTACGGCTACGCCTTCGACCTGAAGACCGGCAAGTACCTCTACACCGAAGTCCAGCAGCAGGATCTCGATGCACAGGGCAAATGGATCGGCGGCAAGGTGCGCTATGTGCTGCCGGACGGCGGCTCACTCGGCAACAAGACGCTCGATTTCTCGGCGGATCCGTATGTGCCGGTGTACCGCATGGAGCTGCCGCTGAGCAGCTACAGCGAAGGCATCACCGGCAACGGCGATCCGATCCTCGTGCAGCGCCAAGAGAAGGACAAGAAGCTGGAGACCGAGTCGATCAAGCGCGATGGACCGACCTGCGCCGATGCCGGCTTTCACAGTTTCCTGCTCGATCATTTCGATCGCCTGATGAAGGGCGAGAAGGTCAATCTCAAGCTCGTCGTCGCCGGCGGTCTCGATCAATTCAAGTTCCGCGCGCGGCGTATCGAAGACACGACGTTCGAGGGCAAGCCGGCGGTACGCTTCTACGTCGAGCCGGATTCCTTGCTGCGTTTCGTCGTCGATCCGCTCGAGCTGACCTACGACGAGAAGACCCGCCAGCTGCTCGAGTATCGCGGCATGTCGAACGTGATCAATCCGGCGACCGGAAAACTGTTCGTGACGCGCATTTCCTATTTCTCGAAGACCCCGGATGGCGTCAGCAATCTGCCGCCGCTGACGCCGTGAAGTTGCTGGCACGCGCGCCGGTCTGCGCGCTGCTCGCGGCGCTGGCGCTGGCCGGCTGCAAGGATCGCCAGGCCGCGACTGCACCCGGCGAAGCCGGTGCGGAACCTGCGGCCACCGTGGCGGCGCCGGCTGCCGAAGCCTTGACGTTCGAGCAGGCCCAGGCGCTCGCCAAGCAGCGTCAGCAACCGCTGATCGTCGATTTTCACGCGCCCTGGTGCTACTCCTGCTACTACATGGCGACGCATGTCCTCAGCGGGCCGCAATGGCAGGCCGTCGAGGCGCGCAGCGTGGTCGTCGAGGTCGATGCTGATGCTCCCGAGGGCGCGGCGCTCAAGGAGCAGTACGGAGTCAAGGCGCTGCCGAGTTATCTGGTGCTCGATGCGCAGGGGCAGGAACTTGGGCGCATTCTCGGCGAGCAGACGCGCGCGGATTTCTACGCGGCGCTCGAAGGCATGTTCGCCCGCAGCGGCGGCGTTGCCGCGCTGGCCAAGCAGGTCGTCGACGCCAGCGATGCGAGCCTGCAGGCGGCGCGCGCCGTGCTGCAGTCCTACCACGCGCGCTATGACACCGCCGGCGCGCTCGCCTGGCTGCAGCAGCTACCGGAAGCCGTGCAGGCTGCAATCGACGCCGACGCCGCCAGTGCGGCCTGGCTGGCGCGCCTGCGTTTCCTGCAGGCGGCGAAAGCCGACGACACCGCGGCCTGCCTGACGCTGGGCGAAGCCGTGCTCAAGCTGGATCTTGGCTGCGAGCGCTCGTACGAGCTGTCGCGCTACATGGAATGCGCCGCCAAGTCACCGGACGCGGCAAAGCGCCTGCAACCGCAGCGCGCGGCGATCGAACAGCTGGTCGAGTCGCGGGTGTTCGGCGAACCGCGCTGTGCCGACGAGCGTTCGGCGATTCTCGCCGCGAGCGACCTGCAGGGCGCGCTTGGCGATCGCGCGGCGCAGCAGACTCTGCTCGAGCGTGCGATCGACCGTAGCGCCGAGCGCCTCGACGGCGATCTGGCGCACGATCGCAATCAGTCCGACAACCTGCGGGTCTATATGGATCAGTTGGCCGAACTGACCGGCGACTACACGGCGACCGACGCGCTGCTGCTGCAGCTGATCGAGGCCTACCCGGACGACTACGTCTACGCCTTCCGCCATGGCCGCAGCCTGCTCAAGCGCGGCAAGCCGGCGGAAGCGCTGCCGTTTCTCGAGCGGTCGGCGGGTCTTGCCTACGGCATCAACCGCATCAAGGTTGCCGAGCAGCGCGTGCAAGCCTTGCTGGCGCTGGATCGTGCCGGCGATGCGCGCAAGGTCGTTGCCGAGACGCTCAAGGCCAACGGCCCGTGGTTCGCGACCGAGGCCGCCGCACTCAAGGCGCTGTTGCCACCCGCCGCTTGAGCGGTTCGCCAAGGCGCGCGGAAAACGCTATAAAGCGCGCCGCATGACCACCGAAGCCGAAACCACCGCGCGCCTGCTAATCGCCTGTCCGGACCGTCCGGGCATCGTGTCGGCAGTGACAACCTTCCTGTTCCAGCACGGCGTCAACGTCACCGAACTGGACCAGCACTCGACCGACCCCGAAGGCGGGCGATTTTTCATGCGCCTGGAATTCCAGACGCCGCACCTGGACGTCTCACGCAGCGCCTTCAAGCAGGCCTTTGCCGAGGCGGTGGGGCAGCGCTTCGACATGGACTGGCATGTCAGCTACGCAGCCGATCGCCTGCGCATGGCGATCCTCGTCTCGAAGCACGACCACGCGCTGATGGAACTGCTGTGGCGCTGGCAGCGCGGCGAGCTGCGCGTCGACATTCCGGTCGTGATTTCCAATCACGCGGATCTGCGCGAAGCGGTCGAGCGTTTCGGCGTGCGCTTCGAGCATGTCGCGATCGACGCGTCTACGCATGCAAATGCCGAGGCGCGGATGCTGGAGATTCTCGGCGACCGCGCGGACTTCATCGTACTCGCGCGCTACATGCGCATCCTGTCGGCGGATTTCGTCGCGCGCTATCCGACGCGCATCATCAACATCCACCACAGCTTCCTGCCGGCCTTCGTCGGCGCCGATCCCTACCAGCAGGCCTACGATCGCGGCGTCAAGCTGATCGGCGCCACGGCGCACTACGTGACGTCGGATCTCGATCAGGGGCCGATCATCGGCCAGGACACGGCCATGGTCTCGCACCGCCACGAAGTGCCCGACCTGCGCGACCTCGGCCGCGATCTGGAGCGCCAGGTCCTGGCGCGCGCCGTGCGCTGGCACGTCGAGGATCGCATCATCGTCAACGGCAACAAGACGATCGTGTTCGTCTAGGACATAAAAAAGCCCGGCAGTGCCGGGCTTTCTTCTTTACTCCCAGACCACCTTCGTCTTGTAGTCGTCCGCCGTTGCGGTGATCTGCGCGAGGTAGCGCTTCTCGACCTCGTTGCGCTTGACCTTCATCGTCGGCGTCATGATGTTGTTGTCGATCGTCCAGGCGTCCTTGGCGACGAAGATCTTGGCGATCTGTTCATGCGCCTCGAGCGTGTCGTTGACGGTGCTCATCTCGGCGATCAGGCCCTTCTCGCATTCGGCGCGCGGCTTTTCAGAGCCCTGCTGCGACAGCGTGACGACCATGATCGGCTGCTTGAGGCCGGTGCCGACGAAGCACAGCTGATCGATGTCGGTGTTGCGCGCCAGTGCGCCTTCGATCGGCGCGGGTGCGACGTATTTGCCCTTCAGGGTTTTGAAGATGTCCTTGACGCGTCCGGTGATGTACAGATAACCGTCTTCGTCGATGCGGCCCTTGTCGCCGGTGCGCAGCCAGCCGTCGATGGTGAACAGTTCGGCGGTCTTTTCCGGATCCTTGTAATAGCCCGGCGTGACGCCGGCGTGGCGGAACTGGATCTCGCCGTCCTCGGCCAGGCGCATGTCGGCGCCTGGCATCGCACGGCCGACGGCGCCGAGGCGATTGGCCTTGGGCAGGCTCGCGGTCGCGTAGATGTTGTTCTCGGTCATGCCGTAGCCCTGCAGCACGGTGATGCCGAGCTTCTGGAACCACTGCATCAACGCGACCGGCATCGGCGCGGCACCGACGAACAGATAACGCGCGTTCTGCAGACCGGCGCCCTTCTTGATCTTGTTCTTGATCAGCGTCGACAGCAGCGGAATCTTCAGCAGACGGTCGAGCTTCTCCTGCGGCAGCTTGCGCAGGACGCCGGCCTGGATGCGGCCGTAGACGAGCGGCACGCCGAAGAAGCGCGTCGGTGCGACTTCCTTGAGTTGCTCGGGCAGTTTCTCGAGCGCTTCGAGGAACCACACCTCGGCGCCGAGATAGATCGACGCCAGCTCCACCGCGCCGCGCTCGAAGGCATGCGCCAGCGGCAGGTAGGAGAAGAAGCGTTCCTGGCCCTGCGCCGGCATCGCCTTGATCAGGCCCTGCGTCGAGAACGTGACGTTTTCCGTCGTGATCATGACGCCCTTCGGATTGCCGGTCGTGCCCGAGGTGTAGATCAGCGAAATGACCTTCTTCGGGTCCGGCGCCACGTAACCGGCGAACGGCTCGCTCTTCCTGACGAGGTCGTCCCACTGGTGGGTGCTGGCGGCGACGTCGGGATAGGGCATCGCAATCGTGATGATGTCCTTGGGCAGCGCGCCCATGAACTCGGCGGCGTCCGGCATCGGGCCGATGAACACGACCTTGGTCTCGCTATGCGAGAGGATGAACTTGACGGCGTCGGTCGACTGCTTCGGATACAGGCCGACGCTGATGTAGCCGGCCATCGCGATTGCCATGTCGGCGAGGAACCAGTGCGCGGTGTTACGTCCGGAAATCGCGATCGCCGAGCCTTCCGGCAGGCCCAGGTTGCGCAGCGCGGTGGCCATCGACCGGATCTGTGCTTCCGCCTCGCCCCAGCTATAGGACTTCCAGACGCCATCGATCGATTGGTACAGCCAAGGCTGCTTGGGTCGTTCCTGCGCCCACTGCAGCAGCGTTTCCACCGGATTCTTGAGCGACATCAGCTTCCCCGTGCGATACGTATCGACATGTTATTGGCGTTGGCCGCGTGCCCCCAGAGGCCGGGTTCTGTGCTCAAAACGGTCCTGGCACAGGTTTCCGGCGGCCGAATCGGCATTATAGGAGCATCCCCGGGCCTGTCGGGTGGTGATTTCTCCCCATCGGCGTGCTGGACTTCGCCATCGATGGACCGCTTGATGGACATCAATCGGGCCTATTTGCACAATCGGCGGGCGCCCGCTCGGCAAGGGGCTTCAGTCTTGGACGGATACCTCGGAGTATCGACATGATGCGCTTGCTGACCCTGCTGCTGTTCCTGCTGGCTGGCGCCGCGGCCTGGCTGCTGTTTCTGCCGGTCCCGATCGAGCCGCAGAGCTGGACGCCTCCCGTGCTGGATCCGGCGGCTTATCCGCTGAATGAGCGGCTCAAGCCGGCGGTGCGGCTCGCCGAAGATGTCGGAAAAGGGCCGGAAGGTCTCGCGATCGACGGCGCGGGCAACGTCTATGCCGGTTATGACGATGGCCGGGTGATCCGCTTCGACAGCAGCGGTGCAAACCCGACCGAACTCGCCAATACGGCTGGCCGGCCGCTGGGCCTGGCAGTCGCGCCCAACGGCGATATCTACGTGGCCGATGCCTTGCGCGGCCTGCTGCGCATCGGTGGTGACGGTAACGTCACCGTGCTCGCGGTGGAAGCCGAGGGGCTGCCCTTCAAGTTCGTCGACGATGTCGACATCAGCGCCGATGGCGGCAAACTGTATTTCTCCGACGCCTCGTCGCGCTTTGGCCTGCACGACGTGATGGCCGACGTCTTCGAGCACGGCCCCAACGGACGTGTCATCGAATACGACGTCGCCAGCGGGCAGAGCCGCGTCATCATGCGCGGCCTGCATTTCGCCAATGGCGTGACGATGGGGCCGGCCGACGAATACCTGCTCGTCAACGACATGAACAAGTACCGCGTGCTGCGCTACTGGCTGCGCGGCGACAAGGCGGGAACGACCGACGTCTTCATCGACAACCTGCCGGGCTTCCCGGACAACATCAATTTCAACGGCCGCGACCGCTTCTGGCTGGCGCTCTACACGCCGCGCATCGCCGCGCTGGATCAGCTGTTGCCGAAGCCGAACTTCCGCAAGATTCTGTTCCGCCTGCCCAAGGCACTGCAGCCGGGGCCGACGATGCACGGCTGGGTACTCGGCCTCGATCTCGACGGCAAGGTCGTCGCCGATCTGCAATACGCGGACAAGGAAGCCTACGCCCCGATCACCAGCGCCGTGCAGTCCGGCGATACGCTGTTTCTCGGCAGCCTGATCGCGCCCGCCATCGGGCGGATTGCGGTTCCGGCCGCCAACTGACGGCGATCGGGCAAGCCTGCATATCTACCAGCAGACAATGGGGAACGACTGGGTACACTGAGCGCCGAGGAGACAATAGCCAAGGGGCGCGCAGTGAACCCAAACATTCAGAAACTGACGGCAGCCGCGTGTCTGGCGACGCTGCTCGTCGCCTGCGGTCAATCCGAAGCACCGCGGAACTCCGGCGGAACGCCATCGCCGGTGCCGCTCGATCTGGTCCTCAAGGCAGAGAACGCCTTGCCGCCGGGGCAGTCCGGATTCGTTTCGCTGACTGGGCAGGCGCAAGGCCTGCTGACCGGCAATCCGGCCGACTACGGTCCGCACATCGACGACCAGCGCCGCATGTACTGGAGCTTCGATGCGAAGCCGGGCGCGCTCGGGACCAAGCCCGGCACGCCGGAGATTCCGCGTGACGGCGTCGAGATCTATCGCGACAGCTACGGCGTGCCGATTGTCTACGCCGATGATTTGCGCGATGCCTGGTTCGGTGTCGGTTACGCCGTTGCACAGGATCGCCTGTTCCTGATGGACGCGGTGCGGCGCATGGGTGCCGGCACCTTCTCCGAACTGACCGGCTGCGGCGGTGTTGCCGGCGATATCCAGCAGCGCATCCTGACTTACACCGATGCCGAGTATCAGGGCTTCTTCGATGCCGCATCGCCCGATGCGCAACAGGCGGTGCTCGGCTATGTGGACGGCGCCAATGCCTGGCGCGAGAAGGCGCTGGCGAATCCGACCTTGCTGCCTGCCGAGTACGTGCTGCTGACGACGACGCCAGCACCGTTCACGGTGAAGGACGTGCTCGCCTCGGGCGTCTACATCACGCGCTTCGTCGCCTCCGAGGGCGCCAACGAATTCCTCAACATCCAGGCGCTCAAGCAGCTGGAAGTCGAATACGGCTCGCGCGAGGAGGCGTACAAGGCCTTCCTCGACATGACCTGGCTCGAAGACCCGAAGGCGGTCGTCAGCGTGCCGCGCGAGTCCGGGACGTTCTCAAACCAGGCCGAAGCGCCCGAAGGCCGCGAAGCGGTGTTCCGCCGCACCGCGGACTGGGCGCTGAGCTTGCCGGAGACCTTGTGGAAAGGGCCGGGCACCGGTCACGCGCCGGATCCGTTTCCCTGCAATCTGCCGATCAAGCGCCTGCGTCTGCCGTCCGGGGGCATGGGCGCCGGCGGTGAGGTGATCGTCAAGCCGCTGCCGAAGGGCAGCGCGGCGAAGGCGAGCAGCAAGAAGAGCGCGATCAGCGATGCGCAGCGCGCCGAGCAGGCACGCCTCGCCGTGCGCAAGGTCACGCAGGCGCTGATCGAACTGCGCGATCACATGCACGGCGGCAGCATGGCCTATGCGATCGGCCCATCGCGCACCCGCGATGGCGGCACCTTGATGCTCAGCGGGCCGCAGCTCGGTTACGGTTATCCGCTGCTGCTCGTCGAGTTTGAAGTGCACAGCGGCGAGTACAACGCGCGCGGCTCGTCGGTGCCGATGCTGCCGGCCGTTGGCATCGGCTACAGCGAGCATGCCGCCTGGGGACTGACGACCGGCTACAGCAAGACGATCGACTCCTTCATCGAGACCGTCTGCTCGACGGCGCAGCAAAGCGCCGGCACCTGCGCCGCCGAGCAGTACTTCCACAACGGCGCATGGAAGGACATGGATTGCCGCGACGAGCGCATTGCCTATCGCGCCGCGGCGCAGGGCATTCCGGCCGGGCCGGCGATTCTCAATGCGAGCGCACGCGTTTGCCGCACCGTGCACGGCCCCATCGTCGCCAGCGACGAAGCCGCGGGTCTCGCACGCAGCGTGCAGTACGCGATGTACCGCCGCGAGCTTGAGACCATCGAAGGCGTTGCCGCCTGGTCCAAGGCGAAGAGTTTCGAGGAGTTCGAAGCGGCCACCGCGAAGGTGACCTGGAACGAGAACGTCACCGTCGCGACACGCGACGGCCACATCGCATACTTCCATCCGGGTGCGTTCCTGCGACGCTCGCCGCAGACCGACATGCGTCTGCCGATTCCCGGCACCGGCGAGTTCGATTTCGGCGCGCCGCTGGCCTTCGACGAACTGCCGCACGCGATCGATCCGGCACAGGGCTATCTCGCCAACTGGAACAACAAGCCGGCCTACGGCTGGCTCGACGGCGAAGGCCTGGGCTCCACCTCGCGTCCCGGCGGTCCGGGCCAGCGCGTGACGAGCATCCTCGACAAGCTGGCGACGCGCAGCGATTGGCAGTTCACCGATCTGCGCGAGATCGACCGGCACCACGGCATTCGCGATCACCGTGCGCGCGAGTATCTGCCGCTGCTGCGTGCCTTCTACGCACGCAAGTCCGCCGAACTCAACGAAGTGCAGCGCGGCGCGCTGGATCTGGTGCTGGCCTGGGACGGTGTGGCCTTCGGCCCCACGCAGGACATCGACGACGAGGAAACGCGCGATGGACCGGCGCCGACGATCTTCGATGCGATCGTTGTCGGCTTGCGCGATGAGCTGTTCGGTAGTCTGCGCGACAACGTCATCGATCCCGGCGTCGCCGATCCGGACCCGAACAATCCTGACCCCGAAGCCGGTCTGACGATCTACGGGCGTGTCGCCGGCGTCGGCAGTCATGTGTTCGACCAGAGCGGCATGGACAACCTGGTGTTGCGCGTGCTCGACCCCGCGCACTCGGGCCTTGCGTTGCGCCGCGACTACAGCGGCGGCCGCGAGCGCGATGCGATCATCCTCGCGGCGCTCGATCGCGGCTTGCGAGCGCTCGCCGGCAATGTCATCGACATCACGCTGGGCGACCTGCAGAACTTCCGCCGCATCCATCCGCGCTCCGAACTGTGCTCGCTGTCCGGCGTCATCGGCCCGGGCTCGGACACGATTCCCGGCACCTCCTGCATGACGATGCCTTATGAAGATCGCGGCTCGTGGGTGCACCGCGTCGGGTACGAGAAAGCCGATGACTGAGTCCGCGCGCCAGCTTGATTGCGTCATCGTCGGTGGCGGTCACAACGGCCTGGTCTGCGCCAACTACCTGGCGCGCGCCGGACGCAAGGTGCTGGTGCTGGAGCGGCATCATACGGTCGGCGGCGCCGCGATCAGCGAAGAGATCGCACCCGGCTATCGCGCCTCGACGGCGTCCTACCTGATCTCGCTGCTGTTGCCGCAGGTCGAGCAGGACCTGCAGCTGCGTGCGCATGGCTACAAGGTACTCAATCGCAATCCCTCGTCGTTCACGCCGCTGCCGGATGGCCGCTCGCTGCTGATGGGCGCGGACGCCGCGTTCAACCAGCAGCAGATCGCGCAGTTCTCGAAGCGAGACGCCGATGTTTACCCGCGCTACGAGGCCTGGCTGACGCGCGTTGCCGAGGCGCTGGAGCCCGCGCTCGAAGACATTCCGCCCGACCTGCTGCCCTTGCCGGCGTCGTTCCGCCGCCGCGGCCTGCGCGATCGCATCGCCAATCTGCATCGCGCGCTGAAATTCCATCGCAGCCTGAAGAAGCTCGGTGCCGATCTGCCCGCCGCGCTGGAGCTGCTGACCGGACCAGCGCGACCGATCCTCGATCGCTGGTTCGAGTCCGAAGCGCTCAAGGTCACGCTGGCGACCGACGCGATCATCGGCGCGTTCGCGCCGCCGTCCGCGCCTGGGACCGGCTATGTGCTGTTGCATCACGTCATGGGCACGGCCGGCGGTGCGCGCGGCGTCTGGGGCTATGTCGAAGGCGGCATGGGTGCGCTGAGCCAGGCGCTGGCGCGGTCGGCGATGGCGGCGGGTGTCGAAATTCGCACCGAGGCCGAAGTGGCCGAGATCGAAGTGCGCGACGAGCGCGCGGTTGCGGTCCGCCTGAAGTCCGGCGAACGCATCGCGGCGAAGATGTTCGCATCGAACGCGACGCCGGAAGTCACCTTCCGCAAATTGCTCGCCGCCGAGCATCTGCCAGCCGCATTCAACGAAGCCGTCGCGCGCATCGATTATTCGAGCGCGGTGATGAAGATCAATCTCGCGGTTGCCGAGCTGCCGGATTTCAGCTGCATGCCGGGCCGCCGCGAAGTCGGCCCGCAGCATCGCGGCACGATCCACATCAGTCCGACCGTCGAGTATCTCGAACGTGCGTACGAGGACGCGCGGCGCGGCGAGCCTTCCAGCGAGCCGGTCGTCGAGCTGACGATTCCGACCTCGGTCGACCGTACTCTGGCGCCGGATGGCCACCACATCGTGCAGATGTTCGTGCAGTACGCGCCGTACCGGCTCGCCAGTGGCGATTGGGATGAGCGCAAGGACGCTTTTGCGCAGCGTTGCATCGACACGGTGAACCGTTACGCGCCGAACTTCGCTGCTTCGGTGCTGCATCGTCAGATCCTTTCGCCGCTCGACCTGGAGCGCCGCTTCGGCCTGACCGGCGGCAACATCTTTCACGGCGCGATGCCGCTGCACCAGTTGTTCGGCTTCCGGCCGGTGCCGGGCTGGAGCGACTACCGCACGCCGTTGCGCGGGCTGTATCTCTGCGGTGCCGGCGCGCATCCCGGCGGCGGCGTCAGCGGCGCGCCCGGGCGCAACGCAGCGCGGGTGATGCTCGTAGACTAGAACGAAGAAAGGGCAAGCGCGATGGCTTGCCCTCTACAACGACCACCGTCGGAATCCGCTCAGTCCACCGGCACTTCGCGGCAGTTCTGGCGAGTGCTGACTTCCTGGTCCGGATACTTGCTGCGCGCAATCTTGTTGCCCGCGACGGCGCCGCCGACCGCACCGACGGCGGTGGCCGCATCGTTGCCGCGGCCGCTGCCGATCTGATGACCGACCACGGCGCCGGCAACGCCGCCGAGTACCGTGCCTGCCACCGAATTGGTACCCCATTTCTTCTCGGTGACGACCTGCTCTTCAGTGCAGACCGTCTTGGTGGCTGCCACTTCCGTAGGCTTGCCGTCGTCGTCACGGAGCGCGAACACCATGGCCGAGGTCACGACCAGACCGGCTGCAACGCCGCCTGCAATCGCTGCTGTCACTGCGTTCATAAATCACCCATCTGTCTCATGAGCGTTTCCGCTCGATGGAGTCACCTTAGGGGCGGCAGCTGAACTCCGACTGAGCTGCGCCGATCATCTGTCGTTCAGCCGCGAGCATGCGGATTTCAGTCCGATGAATAGCCCATCGCTGCGATCACTTCATACGCGAGGAACAGCAGCACCGCTGCGATCAACATCTGTTTGATGCGCGGAGCCGGAACAACCGCAGCGCAAACTGTCCGGCGGGATGGGTGCGGAATCTTTCGATGTCCGCCCATGCAGCAGCGGGTGACTCGGCGGGCGTGGGCAAACGGATTCCATACTCGGGTGGCAACAGGATCGGCGCCGCCATGCACGCGAACGTCAGGTCAGCGGCCGTGAACCGCGTGCCGCACAGATACGGCCGGCCATCGGCGAGTTGCTGCGCCACTTCATCGAAGATCAACGCAATCGTTTCAAGGTCTGCCTGGATTCTTGCGGGCGAGAGATCGAGCTTGCGGGTCAACATGCGCTTGAGCAGCGGAAACAGCAGCGGTGCGAGCGCACGCTGCCAGCCCGGCGTGCCCTGTCCGGCTGTTCTGAGCACGGTGCCGGCCGGTTGCGCCATGAAGTGCAGATAGACCCAGCGTCGGGTGGCGACGCCAAGGTCCTCATCGAAGCGGGTTTCCAGGGCTTCGATCTCGGCGCGCTGCGAGGCAGGGTAGAGCTGGCGATCCAGCGGCAGCCTGCGATCGAGGAACTGCAGGATCGCCGTCGAATCGGCGATGACGTCACGGCCTGCAAGCAGCACCGGCACCGTGCCGCTGCGGCTGTAGCGCCGCACGGCCCGGTAGTGCATGAGCTGCAGATGCGCTTCCTCGACGTAATCGACGCCCGCATGCGCAAGACCCCAGCGTGCCTTCTCGCAGTAGTGGCTCATCGGGATTGTGATCAGGCGCGCCGTGTGCATGCCCGATTAAACGCCGGGGTTGGGTGCGCGGCAAGCGGCAGGCACAAAAAAGGCAGGCCATCGCTGGCCTGCCTCGCTTCATCGCGCCGCCTTTGGGATCGGCGCTTTGCCTTACAGAAAACGCCCGATCAATTCCTTCATGATCTCGTTGGTGCCGCCGTAGATGCGCTGCACGCGCGAGTCGCGCCACAGCCGCGAGATCGGATACTCATCCATGTAGCCGTAGCCGCCATGCAGCTGCAGGCACAGATCGGCAATCTCGAACTGCTTGTCGGTCGTCCAGTACTTGGCCATCGCCGCCGTCACTGCATCGAGCTTCTTGTTGAGCAGCAGTTCGGTGCATTTCTCGACGAGGATGCGGCCCAGCATCGCCTCGGTGCGGGCTTCGGCGAGCTTGAAGCGCGTGTTCTGGAAATCGATGACACGCTTGCCGAAGGCCTTGCGGTCCTTGACGTAAGTGGTCGTCAGATCCAGCGCCAGCTCGATCGCCGAAACGGCGGCCCAGGCGACGATCAAGCGCTCCTGCGGCAGCTGTTCCATCAGCTGCATGAAGCCCATGCCTTCGCCCTTGCCGAGCAGGTTGGTCTTCGGGATGCGTACGTTCTCGAAGAACAGCTCCGAAGTGTCCTGGCCGTGCATGCCGACCTTCTCGAGGTTGCGTCCGCGGCGGAAGCCTTCGCAATTGTCGGCTTCGACGACGACCAGCGAGATGCCCTTGGCCTTGTCGTTCGGATTGGTCTTGGCAACGACGATGATGATGTTCGCCTGCTGGCCGTTGGTGATGAACACCTTCTGGCCGTTGACGACGTACTCGTCGCCTTCGGCGATCGCCGTCGTGCGCACGCTCTGCAGGTCCGAGCCGGTGCCCGGTTCGGTCATCGCGATCGCGCCGACCCATTCGCCGGATGCCAGCTTCGGCAGCCAGGCCTTCTTCTGCGCCTCGCTGCCGTAGTGGAGGATGTAATGCGCGACGATGCCGTTATGCAACGACAGGCCCCACGAGGAGCAGCCGACCTTGGCCTGTTCCTCAATCAGCACCTTCTCGAACGCAACGTTGCCATCGCCGCCGCCGTACTCGGACGGCACGCTCGGGCACAGCAGCCCGAGCGCGCCGGCCTTGGTCCACAGATCGCGATCGACGCAACCCTGTTCGTCCCAGCGCGCGACATTGGGGCCGACTTCGGTCTGCATGAAGCGACGCGCCGTCTCCTGGAACATGCGCAGCTCGTCGGTGACGTAGCTGCCTTGTGCAAGTGCAGTGTTAAGCATTGAAACGGGTTCCTTCCTTGGCCATCTTGACGAGAATCTTCGCCGGCTTGAAGCGCGCGCCGTACTTCTTCTCGAGTTCCTTGCTGCGCTTGACGAACTTCTCGAGGCCCACCGCGTTGATGAACTGCAGCGCGCCGCCCTGGTGCGGCGCGAAGCCCCAGCCGAAGATCGAACCGATGTTGGTGTCGGCGACGGTTTCGACGACGCCTTCCTCATGGCACTTGGCCGCTTCATTGGCCTGCGCATACATCATGCGGTCGATCATTTCCTGCTGCGGCAGCTGCTGTTCGGCAAGCGGGAAGTGCTTCATCAGTTCCGGCCACAGCGACTTCTGGCCGGAGGCCGGATAGTCGTAGAAACCCTTGCCGGCCTTCTTGCCGACGCGGTCGAGCTGCTTGACCATCTTCTCGACAACCGCAACGCCCGGATGCTCGGCAACCGTCTTGCCTTCGGCCGCATAGTCCTTGCGCGTCTGTTCGAGCACGTGCATCGACAGCGACAGCGAGACCTCGTCCTGCAGCGCGAGCGGGCCGACCGGCATGCCGGCCTGCAGGCCCGCCACTTCGATCGAACGCGGATGCTGGCCTTCGGCGAGCAGGGTCAGGCCTTCCATCGGGTAGGTCGCGAAGCAGCGCGAGGTGTAGAAGCCGCGCGAATCGTTGACGACGATCGGCGTCTTCTTGATCTGCTGCACGAAGTCGAAGCCGCGCGCGAGCGTCTCGACGCTGGTCTTCTTGCCCTTGATGATCTCGACCAGCGGCATCTTGTCGACCGGCGAGAAGAAGTGCAGGCCGATGAAGTTCTTCGGCCGCTCGCTGGCTTCCGCGAGGCCGGTGATCGGCAACGTCGAGGTGTTCGACGCGAACACCGCGGTCTTGGCGAGCTGGGCTTCGGCCTTGCGCGTAACATCGGCCTTGATCTTGCGATCCTCGAACACCGCTTCGATGATCAGGTCGCAGCCCTTGAGATCGTCGTAGCTGGTCGTCGCCTTGATGCGGCCGAGGAACTGGTCCTTGCCTTCCTGCGTCTGGCGGCCCTTCTTGATGTCCTTGTCGAGCAGACAGGCCGAGTAGGCCTTGCCCTTGTCGGCGGCGTCCTGCGTCGTGTCGAGCAGCACGACCTCGATACCGACCTTGGCCGACGAGTACGCAATGCCGGCGCCCATCATGCCGGCGCCGAGGATGCCGAGCTTCTTGACCGCCGAACGCTCAGGACCCTGCGGGCGCGAGCTGCCCTTGTTGATGCCGTTGAGCTGGAACCACAGCGTGCCGATCATGTTCTTCGACACCTGCGAGACGACCAGGTTGGCGAAGTAGCGCGACTCGACGATGCAGCCGGTGTCGAAGTCGGTGATGCCGCCTTCGAACACGCAGGACATGATGTTGGTCGGCGCCGGCATGTTGCCGTAGGTCTTGGCCGAAGCCATCGACGGTGCAATCGCCCACAGCTGCGCGTTCGCCGGCGACTTCGAATCGCCGCCCGGCCACTTGAACTTCTTGTCGTCCCAGGGCTGAACCGGCTTCGGGTTGGCGAGGATCCATGCCCGCGCCTTGGCGAACATGTCGTCGCGGTCGTTGGCGAGTTCGTGGATGACGCCCTGCTGCTTGGCCTGCTCGGCCTTCAGTTCCTTGCCTTCGAGCATCAGCGGCAACGAAGCCTGGATGCCGATCAGACGCGGCAGACGCTGCGTGCCGCCGCCGCCCGGCAGCAGGCCGAGCTTGACTTCCGGCAGGCCGAACTTGGCCTTCGGATCGTTGATCGCGATGCGGTAATGGCAGGCCAGCGCGAGTTCGAGGCCGCCGCCGAGCGCGGTGCCGTTGAGCGCGGCGACGACGGGGCGGCCGCACTTTTCGAGGCGGCGCAGGAAAGCCTTGTAGGTTTCGGCGAGCTCAAAAGCGATGGCCGGATCGGTGATCGCGAAGACGCCCTCGATGTCGGCGCCGGCAAGGAATTCCTTCTTGCCGGACGTGATGATCACGCCCTTGACCGTCGCGTCGCCTTCGATCTGCGTGATCGCCGCGGCGAACGGCACGGTCAGTTCTTCATTGAGCACGTTCATCGAACGGCCCGGCATGTCCAGCGTCAGCGTGACGATGCCGTCTGCATCCTTGTCAATTTTCACAGCACTCATTGTTCGGTTCCTGATAATGAGGTGAGGCGCGTTACACGCGCTCGATGATCGTGGCGATGCCCATGCCGGCGCCGACGCACAGCGAGGCCAGACCGGTCTGCTTGTCCTGGCGCTCCAGCTCGTCGAGCAGGGTGCCGAGGATTGCGCAGCCGGTAGCGCCCAGCGGATGGCCGAGCGCGATCGAGCCGCCGTTGACGTTGACCTTGTCCGGGTCGATGCCCAGATCGCGCTGCGCACGCAGCACGACGGCAGCGAAGGCTTCGTTGATCTCGAACAGGTCGATGTTCTTGGCGTCCATGCCCGCACGCGCGAGCGCCTTCTTCGACGCCGGGCCGATGCCGGTCAGCATGATCGTCGGCTCCGAGCCGATGACCGCGGTCTGCACGATGCGCGCGCGCGGCGTCAGGCCGAGCTTCTTGCCCATCTTCTTGCTGCCGATCAGCATCAGTGCCGCGCCATCGACGATGCCCGACGAGTTGCCGGCGTGATGGACGTGGTTGATCTTCTCCAGCGTCGTGTACTTGCGCAGCGCGGTCGCGTCGAAGCCCATCTGACCCATCTGGTCGAACGACGGCTTGAGCTGCGCGAGGCCTTCGAGCGTGGTGTCGGGCTTGATGAACTCGTCATGATCGAGCACGACCATGCCGTTGAGATCGCGGACCGGAATCAGCGACTTCGCGAAGCGGCCTTCGGCGCGTGCCTTGGCGGCCTTCTGCTGCGAACGCAGCGCGAAGTTGTCGACGTCGGTGCGCGAGAAGCCTTCCAGCGTCGCGATCGTGTCGGCGCCGATGCCCTGCGGCGCGAAGCCGGTCTGCTGATTGACGCGCGGGTCCATCGCCCAGGCGCCGCCGTCGGAGCCCATCGCCCAGCGCGACATGCTTTCGACGCCGCCGGCGACGACGAGGTCTTCCATGCCGGACATGACCTTCTGCGCGGCGAGGTTCACCGATTCCAGGCCGGACGCGCAGAAGCGCGACTGGGTGATGCCGGCCACGGTCTCGGCCCAGTTGGCATACAGCGCGGCAACGCGCGCGATGTCCGCGCCCTGTTCGCCGACCGGCGTGACGCAGCCGAGGACAAGGTCGTCGACCAGCGCGGTATCGAGTTTCGGGTTGCGCTCCTGCAATGCCCACAGCAGGTTGGCGACGAGATGGATCGGCGTCACCTGATGCAGGCTGCCGTCTTTCTTGCCCTTGCCGCGCGGCGTGCGCACGGCGTCATAAATGAATGCTTCGGCCATGGTTCTCTCGTACTTCGGATGATCGCGATGCTTGCAGTGCGCGGTAAGTGAAATTACCATTCGCGCATTGGCGAGCGTGGGGAGCGAGGCTCAAAAGCCGGCGGAGTGCGCCATAGCCTCGGCCGGCAGCTTAATCAGCCTAGCTATGGTGGTCAATCGCCAATTCCTTGGCGCGCTAGATGTCTCAGTAACAATCATTACTGAGACCTTGTTTGGAGAGGCATTTGTGGGAGAGCGGGGAATGGCGAAAGCCGACAGCATCAGCCTGGACCTGAGCCAGATCGATCCGGAAACCCGGATGCGCATCGAGCAAGCCGTGCTCGATGTCTTTGCCGAACGCGAGTTCCATCGCGTCGGCCTGATCGAGATCGCGCGCGGCGCGAATGTCTCGCTGCAGACGATCTACAAGTACTACGGCAGCAAGGAAGCGCTGCTGTTCTCGAGTCTCGACGCCTGGCTCGCGAAGCTCTCGGCGCGGATGATCGATCACCTGCAGGGTATCGAGGACTACAAGGAGCGCCTGCGCAAGGTGTTCTGGGTCTTTCTCGATTTCACCGAGAAGAATCCGAAGATCGTCCAGCTGATGATGAGCTCGGTCTACATCAACACCTGGCGCAAGCAGGGCCAGTACGAGAACCCGGAACTGTTCGGACCGTTCATCCGCGTTCTGGGCGAAGGCCGCATGCGCGGCGTGCTCAACGACAGCGTCGACGAGAAGGTGCTGCTCGACTACATCATGGGCGTGCTGTTCCGCCTCGCGCAGAGCTATGTGCACCGAGGCATGAAAGAACCGCTGACCAAGCAGGCCAACGTACTGTTCGAGATGCTGTGGCGGGCGATCTCGAAGCCGGATTAGTCCACGCAAGAAAGCGGTAGGCTGGGATGAGCGCAGCGAATCCCAGCTTGCCGTCTCGCATACCCGGGCCTGCTGGGATTCGCTGCGCTCATCCCAGCCTACGCAGCTGAGCTGCAGTCGTCGTAGCCCGGGTGAAACCCGAGGCAGCGAGCGCTGCAGGCGGGGCTACGGTTCCTATTCGCTATTCCAGCTCGCTGATCTCCGAAGCCGCGGCGGCGGCTTCCGGTCCTGGCGCAAAGAGGTGCGCACGCAGCTGGCGCGTAAAGAACTCCACCTGATCACTGACCGCGCGCTCGAAGCCGTCGCCGATATAGACATCGAAATGACCGATGTCGTAGCGCTTCACTTCGGCGCGGCCGCCGGCGCGCTGTGCGCATTTCTCGGCCGCTGACGGCGGTGCGACAGAGTCCTTCTGGCAGATGCAGATCAGGATCGGGCAGGGCAGCTGGTCGGCCTTGCTGACGGGGCGATACAGCGGAAATTCCAGCATCCAGGCGGCGGTCAGCGAATTGTTCCAGTCCGCCGGCGCGATGCTGCGATAGCCGGACACCGAATCGGCGCTGGTCATTACGGCCAGATCGCCGGGCGCGCCGATGATCGGGATCAGGTGGCGTCGGCCACCAATGATGCCGAGTGCATCCCAGCAGGCATGCGCAGCCAGACGCAGCGCCTGCACCGGCCCCGCGTAGCTGAAGATGTTCATGAACGCCGCCAGGCCATCCATCATCGGTCCCTGCGCGCTGACTGCGCGCACGCGGCCGTCCTCGGCAGCCACGGTGACGACATGCCCGCCGGAGAACGAGCTGCCCCATAGCGCGATGCGGTCGGCATCGACACCATCCAGTGCGCGTGCAAAGGCGATCGCATTGGCCCAGTCGTCAAGCTGCGCGCGGATGCTGAAGCGCTGGCGCGGCTCGCCGTCCGACGCGCCGAAATGGCGATAGTCGAAGACCACGACGTGCAGGCCGGCGGCGGCGAAGCGCTCGGCATAGGCGTCCAGGCGCGCTTCGCGCGTGCCGCCGAGCCCATGAGCCATGACGACGCAGGGCGTCGAGTTGCCATGTTTCATCGAGCCGTCGGCAGGCAGGAAATGCGCACCACGCACCGTCGTGCCGTGGCTGGAAAACGCTATGGGAACCGGGCTGGGGGCAGTGCTCATCGATCGTTCCGCTGTCGTGCAGGCCGTCATGTTCGCATGATCCGAACTCCCGGCCGAAGTTATTTTCGCGGCTTTAACCCCATTTGCCGCGCTGCGCCGTTCTATCAGGTACCACCCCCACCGAAGAACGGTCATGAAACAAGCACAAATGTTGTGGATGGCAGGCACCGCCCTGCTGGTTGCTGCCTGCGCACAGACGGCGGTACAGCCGCCGCCGGGCGAGCCGCGGATCGATGCCAAAACGCGGTCGATCGAGCAGGAGTTGCCGCAGGTCCGAGAGCGTGCCGACGCGGGCAAGGTTCTGCCGGCGCAGGAAGCCTTGGCCAGCGCCGATGCCGCGCAGCCGGCGATGCTTGAATCCAAGCGCGCAGAACAAGCGGCCAGCGGCAGGCAGCACAAGCTGATGCGTGCGCAGTCGGCGGCCGTCGCGGGCTACGCCTTCGCGCCGTCGCCGGTCATGCCGTATGCCGATGTGAACCGGGAGAACTACGCGCACTTCGACGACAACGGCCTGCTGCGTGCCGCCGAGCAGCCGGTGTCGACGTTCAGCATCGATGTCGACACTGGAGCCTACAGCAACGTGCGGCGCCTGCTGCGCGCCGGCCAGCTGCCGCCGGAAGACGCGGTGCGCGTCGAGGAGCTGATCAATTATTTCGACTACGCCTACGCGCCACCGTCGAAGATCGGCACGCCGTTCTCGACCCAGGTCGAGATCGCGGCTACGCCCTGGAATCCGCAGACGCGGCTGATGCGCATTGGCCTGCAGGGCTGGAAGCCGGCCGGCGAGCTGCCGCCGTCGAACCTGGTGTTCCTGCTCGACGTCTCCGGTTCGATGAACGATCCGGACAAGCTGCCGCTGGTGCAGTCGGCGCTCAAGCTGCTGGTCAACGAGATGTCGGCGCGCGACCGCATCAGCCTCGTCGTCTATGCCGGCGCCACCGGCGTCGTGCTCGAACCGACGCCGGCCAACCAGACCGCGAAGATTTCGGCGGCGATCGATCGTCTGACCGCCGGTGGCAGCACCAACGGCGGCGCCGGCATCGACTTGGCGTACAAGATGGCGCAGCAGGGCTATATCAAGGGCGGCATCAACCGCGTGCTGCTGGCGACCGACGGTGATTTCAATGTCGGCACGGTCAGCTTCGAGCAGCTCAAGGACATGGTCGAACAGCGCCGCAAGACCGGCATCGCACTGTCGACGCTGGGCTTTGGCACCGGTAACTACAACGATCAGCTGATGGAGCAGCTTGCCGATGCTGGCAACGGCAACTACAGCTACGTCGACAGCCTCGCCGAGGCGCAGCGCGCGCTGGTGCACTCACGCGCCGCGACGCTGCAGACGATCGCCAAGGACGTCAAGATCCAGGTCGAGTTCAATCCGGCGGTCGTCGCCGAGTACCGGCTGATCGGCTACGAGAATCGCGCGCTCAAGCGCGAGGATTTCAACAACGACAAGATCGATGCCGGCGAGATCGGTGCGGGCCACAATGTCACCGCGCTGTACGAGATCGCGCTGGTCGGTAGTGCGGGCGTACGCAACGATGCGCTGCGCTATGAGCAGACCGTGCGCAACCAGCCGAAGGCCAGCGAGCTGGCGTTCCTGCGCCTGCGCTACAAGGCGCCGGACGGCGAAACCAGCAAGCTCATCGAGCGGCCCATCCTGAGCAGCGAGATCCAGTCCACGCTGGCCGGCACCAGCGCCGACTACCGCTTTGCGGCGGCCGTTGCCGGGTTCGGACAATTGCTGCGCGGTGGCCGTTACACTGAGAACTTCGGATATGCCGATGTCGCCAGTTTGGCGCGCGCCGCCCGCGGCAGCGACGAACAGGGCTGGCGCGGTGAGTTCGTCCAGCTGGTCGATCTGGCGCGTGCGCTGAGCGCAACGCAACAGAGCGGCAGCGCGGAGCCAGTGATCGAGCAGCAGGGGAGCGTGCATCGCTGTGGAGCAGGGGCTGCAGGCAATCAGGGCGTCGAGCGTTGCGGATGAGCCGCAGGACGCCGCATTGATGCGGGCCTATGCCGGCGGCGATATGGCGGCTTTCGAGCTGCTGTATCGCCGCCACAAGGACCCGCTGTATCGTTACTTCCTGCGCCATGTCGACCCCAGCGATGCCGGCGAGCTGTTCCAGGATGTCTGGAAGAGCCTCGTGCAGGCGCGCAGCCAGTATCGCGACGATGCGCCATTCACCGCATGGCTGTTTCGTATCGCGCACAATCGCCTGATGGACCACTACCGCCAACAGCGTCCCACCGACGAGGTGCCGGAAGACCTGCCGGCGCCGGCGGAGCTGCAGCCGCAGATGCAGGCCGAACGCGCCGACACCGCACGCTCTCTGCTCCAGGCGCTGGCGACACTGCCGCGCGAACAGCGCGAAATCATCGTGCTGCGCGAAGAGCGCGAGCTGAGCCTCGAAGAGATCGCGGAGATCCAAGGCGTCGGCCGCGAGACGGTCAAGAGCCGTCTGCGCTATGCGCTGGCGAAACTCAGGGAGGTGCTCGGTGAGCGTTGAATCCGAACACGACAAAGCAGAGCGCGAGCTGCAGCGCTATCTCGGCGGCGACTCGCCGCTGTCGACGAAGTACCGCGCGCAAAGCCGCGAAATCACGCCGCCGCAACTCGACAGCGCCGTGCTCGCCCACGCGCAGCAGCAGCTACAGTCGGCGTTTGCAACGAATCGCGGCCAGTTTGTGCGGCGGCGCAACCGGCGCTGGGCGATCCCGCTTGCGACGGCAGCGACGATGCTGGTCGGCGTCAATCTGGTCTGGCAGCTGCGCGATCAGGCGGTGCCGGAAATCGCGGCCGGGGCCGCGGTCGAAAGCCAGCAGCGATCGGCACCGATGTCCGCACCCGCGCCGGCACCTCAGGCGAAGCTGCAGCAGCAGCGCGACGAATCGGCAGCCGCCGAGCTTCGTGCCGCGGAGAATGAGAGCCGGCAGAAAACCGAGCGCACAGTGGTCCGTTCCGCGCCGGCGGAAAGCCTGGCCGCCGATGCCGATGCCGGTGCGAAGCCGGAGATCGCCGCGAGCATTGCAGCGCCCGCTGCGCAAGCAGTGCAGCAACAGGCGCTTGCCGATACCGCCAGCGAGCCGCAGGCCAAGCGCGCGCAGGCCGAGTTCGAGGAATCGCGCAGCGTCGGGCGTCCGGCGCCGCCGGTGCAGACGCAACAGATGCAGCAGCCGCAGCAGCCGCAGATGCTGCAGCAACGTGCCGACAGCGCGCCGATGCAGCGCGAGCGCAAAGCGTTTGCGGCCAGTGGATTCGCCGCCGCTGCGCCTGCCGCTGCGGCGCCAGCGCCGGCCCCCGTGCTTGCTGAAGATCCCGCGCAGGATGCCGCGCGAACGCTGCTGCGCCATCTACGCCTGCAGGATCTTGCGGCGCTACGCATCGAGTTCAACGCCGCGGACCTGGGCAGCGACATGCTCAACGCGGCCGCGCGCGCAGCGGCGACGCTGGGGCCGCAAGCCCAGGTCGAGACCGCGACCGCCGGTGATGGATTGTGGCGCTTCGACTATCGCGGTGCGTCGCAGGAAGCTCGCATGATCGCGATGCTGCAGCAGAGCGGCACGGAATGGACCTTGCTGAGCGTAGAGGTCCTGCGCTGAGTCAGCTTACGAGCGCAGGGTATTCACGATCACCGCAGCACCCAGCAGGATCAGGATCGCGCCCATCGCGCGGTCGATGCGATGCGCGTGCTTCTGTAGCCCGCGGCGCAGGCCCGGATGCGACAGCATCAGCGCAACGCTGGCGAACCAGCCAAACGTCGACAGCGGCAGCCAGGCCGCGAGTACGATCATCATCGTCGGCGAGACCGGGCCGGACACGACGGTCGTGAACAGCGCCACGAAGAACAGCGTCGCCTTCGGATTGAGCAGATTGGTGGCTAGGCCGACGCCGTAGTGACGCCACCATTCACCGCGCACCGCAGATGCGGCTTCCGGCGCTTCGGTGTTCATGGGTTGCGCACGCAGTGCGGAGCTGCCGATCCAGATCAGAAACGCGGCGCCGGCGAGCGCGATCGCATCCAGGCTCCAGGGAAACCGTTGGGTCAGCCAGCGCAAACCGAACAGGCCATAGGCGACATGAAACAGGATGCCGCTGCCGATCCCCGCTGCGGTCCACACACCGGCGCTGCGGCCCTGTGCGAGCGCGGCGCGGATGACCACGGCGAAATCCGGCCCAGGCGACATGACGCCGAGCGCGTGGGCGATGGCCACCGCGCTGAACAGCGCCCAGCCCGCATCAGTGGCCATTGGGCCTTTCGGCTTCGACGTCCCAGCCGGCCCAGGGACCTTCCGGCTTCGGCGGCAGCTGCACCGTCGCGACTTCCTCGTGGTACTGCAGCATGCCGCGCGCCTTGTAGTTGCCGAGCGCCGCGGGGCCATCGAGCGAGCAGGTGTGCACCCACACGCGTCGCGTGCCCGGCAGCGCCCAGGCGCGGTCGATGCCTTCGCTGAGCAGGTGGCCGCCGAGACCGCGGCCGCTGAATTCACTCATCAGGCCGAAGTAGGCGATCTCCACATCGCCGCCATCCTGCTGTTCGAGTTCGATGTAGCCGGCCGGCGTGCCGCCGACGTACATGACCCAGGTGTGCAGCTGCGGGCGATTCAGCCAGCGCATCCAGCGTGCGTACGACCAGACCAGCCGGTCGCGCCAGTACCAGTGGCCGCCGACCGCGGTGTAGAGAAAGCGATTGAGCATCGGCAGCGGCTGCTCGGCGCGCATCAGCAGCGGTGCCGGCTGCGGCTGCGGCGATCGCTGCAGCTGCGTGGGTGCGCGCAGGTCGAGATACCAGGTCGTCACCGCGACCGGCTGCAATACGGGATCGCTCATGCGCCGTAGGTGCGTTCGAGGTAATCGATGATCGCTGCGGACTCGTACATCTCGGTGCCGGTATTCGGATCGATCAGGTACGGCACCTGGACCTTGCCGGTGCGCTCGAGCAGCGCGGCGCGGTTGCGGCTGGTGTCCTTCGGCGCCTTGAACCAGCGGTCGCGGACCATCGGCGGGCCCATGTCGGTGTTGCGCGCCTTGGCGGTGTTGCGCAGCACGTAGGGCAGTTCCAGCTCGCACAGCACCTCGCGGACCAGGCGCGAATACGGGCTCGACTCGAAGCTGTACAGCTCCAGCGGCTGAGCCGGCGCCTTCGACGGTCGCGCGCGCATGCCGCGCAATCCGCGGCTGCCGCTGGCGAGCATGCTGGCGCCGAGGCTGATGCGGCGGCCGAGGCCGGCATTCGACTTCGCCCGGCCCTCGTAGGTCTTCGCCAGATAATCGACGATCTCCTTCGACTCGTAGAGCCGCACGCCCGTATTGGGATCGTGCAGGAACGGGAACAGGAGCTTGCCGCCGAGCGCCTTCGCCGCCAGGCGGAAGCGCTGGCCCTTAGCCGGGCAGGGCTGGACCATGGCGTCGAGGTCGAGCTCGCTGAGCGCGCTGCGGACCATCCGGCAATACGGGCAGCCTTCGAATTCGTACAGCACCAGCAGCTGTTCCGGCTGGCGCCGGGCCGCGCCGGAGCGGCCGGTGCCGCGCCATAGCGCAAGGCTGCTGGTCAGGACCGAACTGGCGACTTTGAGGGCATGGGCCATGGGGCTGTCCAAGGAAAAGCGGAGGCCGCCATTATGCGGTGACGGCGGGTCGGCAATTCAAACCGCGATTCAAACCCTGGCTGGGTTTGAGGCGTCCAAACGATCATGATGACAATGACATGGACCGTGGACAGGGCAGCCAGCGTGCATATCGGGAGTTCTGAAGCCGCGCCGGCCAACGACGACGCGACGCTCGTGCGGCTGGCGGTCGCCGGCGACGCGCGCGCCTTCGAGCGCCTGTACCGGCGCCATGTGAGCCGGATCTACGGACTGTGCGTGCGGCTGGTCGACGGCGACCGCAGCAAGGCCGACCAGTACACCCAGGACGCCTTCGTGCGGGCCTGGGAAAAGCTCGGCAGCTTCCGCGGCGACAGCCAGTTCTCGACCTGGATGCATCGGCTGACCGTCAATCTGGTGCTCGGCGAACATCGCCTGCTCAAGCGCTGGGTCAGCTTCGAGGACCTGCCGGCCGGCGCCGATGCCGACGACGAGGGCGCGGATCTTGCGGATCATGCGGTCAGCCACCCGCAGCAGCAGATCGGCGAGCGGATGGACCTGGAACGCGCGATCGCGAAATTGCCGAAGGGCGCGCGTGCGGTGCTGCTGCTGCACGATGTCGAGGGTTACCAGCACGAAGAAATTGCGACGCTGACCGGTATCGCGGTCGGCACTTCCAAGGCGCAGCTGCATCGCGCCCGCAAGTTGATGAAGGACATGCTGTCATGAGCGATGACGAGAAGGACGACGAAATCCCCGGTCTGCGCGGGTTGAAGCTGGACCAGCAGCCCGAGCGCGATCTGTGGCCCGCGATCGAATCGCGCCTGCAGCGCCAGCCGCGCGGCATGCTGCGCCCGCGGATGGTGCGCGGCCTGAGCTATGCGATGGCGGCGAGCCTGCTGGGCGCCATCACACTCGGCGTGCTGCGTCAGGCGCCGCCTGACGTCGCGCCGGTCACCGTACCCACCGAGCTGGCGTCGGCCGCGCCGTCCGTGCAACGCAGCGTCGGTCACGTCAACCCGCAACGGCAGGCGCTGCTCAAGGCCAATCTGGCGATCGTCAAGGACGCCGAGGGCCAGCTGAAGCAGGCGCTGGAACAGGACCCGGATTCAGACTCCTTACGACGTCTGCTGCTCGCCATGCAGCAGCAGCGCGGCGATCTGAAGACGCAGCTGGCGCGTGATGTCCATGAACAGAACACCTAATCAAAGCAGGACCGAGGGAAGCACCATGTGGAAATATTCGAATCTCGCCGGGGTCGCGGTTCTGGCCGCCGGTCTGGCGATGCCGGCCTGGGCCAGCAAGCCGATCAACGAATCGCGCCCGCTCGACAGCGACGGCCAGGTCACGGTCAACAATCTGGCCGGCCGTATCGAAGTCGTCGCCTGGGATCGCAAGGAAGTCGGCATCAGCGGCGAGCTCGGCGAAGATGTCGAGCTGCTGGAGATCAGCGGCGACGCACGCAAGCTGACGATCTTCGTCCGCTACCCGCGCAAGTCGCGTGGCGACATCGAGGAAACCTGGCTGAGCCTGCAGGTGCCGGTCGGCGCTTCGCTCAATCTCGAAGGCGTCAGCGCCGACATCAAGGTCAGCGGCACGCGCGGCGCGCTGACCGCCAGCAGCGTCAGCGGCGATGTCGAAGCACGCGTGGCGTCGGCCAACGTCAAGCTCAACTCGGTCAGCGGCGATATCTCGCTCGGCGCGCCGTCAACGCAGGCCGAGCTGCAGTCGGTCAGCGGCGACATCAACGCGCGCGGGCTCAGCGGCACCGTCAAGGCCGAAACCGTGTCCGGCAACCTGCAGCTCGGTGGCGACAACTTCAAGGAAGTCTCGGCGCAGTCGGTGTCCGGTGACATGCAGCTCGATGTCGGCCTCGTCAGCGGTGCCGAGCTGCGTGCGGAAACGCTGTCCGGTCAGATCGCGGTGCGCCTGCAGAAGGCGCCGGATGCGAAGCTGTCGATGAAGACCTTCAGCGGCGATCTGAGCTCGGATCTGGCGCCCAAGGGCAGCGAGGAGCGGCGCAAGATCGAAGCGACGCTCGGCAGCGGCCGCGGCGTGATCGAGCTGAGCACGTTCAGCGGGGATATCCAGCTGTCGAAGTAATTCTCGGCGGCGAAAACAAAAGGGCGGGAGCATCGGCTCCCGCCCTTTTGCGTTTCAGCACGTAGGCTGGGATGGAATCCCAGCAAGCAAGCTCAATGCCGGAAATGCCGCACGCCGGTAAACACCATCGCCATGCCCGCTTCATCGGCGGCGGCAATCACTTCGCTATCCCGCATCGAACCACCCGGCTGGATCACGGCGGTGATGCCGGCTTTTGCCGCCGCATCGATGCCGTCGCGGAACGGAAAGAACGCGTCGGAGGCCATCACCGAACCCGGCACTTCGAGCTTCTCGTCGGCGGCCTTGATACCGGCGATCTTTGCCGAATAGACACGGCTCATCTGGCCGGCGCCGACGCCGATCGTCATGCGGTTCTTCACGTAGACGATCGCGTTCGACTTCACGAACTTGGCGACCTGCCAGGCGAACTGCAGATCCTTGAGCTCGGTGGCGCTCGGCGCGCGCTTCGAGACGACCTTGAGCGCCGAGGCCGGCACGACGGCGATGTCGACATCCTGCACCAGCAGGCCGCCGGCAACGCGCTTGTAATCCCACGCGCTGGCGCGCTGCACCGGGAACGCGCCGCATTCCATCAGGCGAACGTTCTGCTTGGCCGCCACCGCCGCGCGCGCTTCGGCGCTGACCGACGGCGCGATGATCACTTCGACGAACTGCTGCTCGACGATGCGTTTCGCGGTCTCGGCGTCGAGTTCACGGTTGAACGCGATGATGCCGCCGAACGCCGAGGTCGGGTCGGTGCGGAAGGCCTCGTCATAGGCCTCGCCGATCGTCGCGCGCACCGCGACGCCGCAAGGATTGGCGTGCTTGACGATCACGCAGGCCGGCTCGACGAAGCTCTTGACGCATTCGAGCGCGGCGTCGGCATCGGCGATGTTGTTGTACGACAGCTCCTTGCCCTGCAGCTGGCGGGCGCTGGAGATCGTGCCGGTTTCGGCGCCGCGCTCGGTGTAGAACGCCGCGCGCTGGTGCGGGTTCTCGCCGTAGCGCAGGTCCTGCTGCTTGTCGAACTGCAGGCCGAGCACGCCGGCGAACGGCGCACGGCTGCCGTCGTCCTGCACGGCCGACAGGTAGGCCGACACCGCCGCGTCGTAGCGGGAGGTCAGCGAGTAGGTCTTCAGCGCGAGACGACGGCGCGTCGCGTACTCGACGCCGCCGGCGTCGATCTGCGCGAGCACTTCGGCATAGTCGGCCGGATCGGTCAGCACGCTGACCCAGGCGTGGTTCTTTGCCGCCGCACGCAGCATCGCCGGGCCGCCAATGTCGATGTTCTCGATCGCGTCCTCGTCGCTGCAGTCCGGCTTGGCGACCGTCGCCTCGAACGGATACAGATTGACGACGAGCAGGTCGATCGCGTCGATGCCGTGCTTGTTCATCACCTCGCCGTCGATGTCACGCCGGCCGAGCAGGCCACCGTGAATCTTCGGATGCAGAGTCTTGACGCGGCCATCCATGATTTCCGGAAAGCCGGTGTGCGCGGAGACTTCGATCGCATCGAGGCCGGCGTCGCGCAGCAGCTTGTAGGTGCCGCCGGTCGACAGCAGCGCGACGCCGCGCTGAGCGAGGGCGCGCGCGAAGTCGACGATGCCGGACTTGTCGGAGACGGACAGCAGGGCGCGGCGGACGGGCGTTTTCATGCGGAGAGTGTCGTCAGGAGAGAGCGGCCGGTCTGCGCGCTGGCGCAAGCGGGTGGCGTTTCCCGCACGGCGGAGGCGCCGTGCAGGGATGTCCTTACAGCTTGTGCGATTCGGCGCTGATCTTGTGCGCCTTGAGCTTCTTGCGCAGCGTCGCGCGGTTGAGGCCGAGCATGTCGGCCGCGCGCGACTGGTTGCCGTGGCAATAGCGCAGCGTGGCTTTCAGAAGAGGCGGTTCGACCTGGTCGAGGAACAGGTCGTAGATGTTCTTGGGCGAATGGCCGTTGAGCGTGCGGAAGAAATCGTCGAGCGACTCCTGCACCGAGTGTCCGAGTGGTTTGATGTCTGAAGGTCGGATTACTGCCATGTCTCATTCCTCAAACTTTGCGGCGCAGCCCGGCCAAACACGACAGCGTGTCGGACACATCAAAACGAAGCGGACCCCCGCGAAGGGCGGCAATCATACTCTCGCGCGGTCGCGCAAAAAAGTACCAATTGCAGGATTGATGCAATTCAATCCGGGTAGCCGCATCGCGCGCAAGCGGCATCATCTGCTTGACTTTTTGCGGTGGGTCGTTCGCGTCTTCCGACTCAGCATGCGGAGAATCCGCTAAATCCAAGTCGTGGCGGAAAAAGCCTGCGAACAGGGCTTTGTGTTCATCGATGGATCGATCACGATGGCGATACGACGATGCGCTGTGCATCGCGCATGGTGCGGCGCAACGCGCACTTGCCTGCAACCGCAACGCGCGCCGACGGCCGGCACAAATTCACACTTGGCCGCGCAGCCGCTCGCTCAGGTCTCGCTGTTGCGTGTCGCGCTGATCCGCGTCCAGCCTTCGCGCGAGACATCGGCACCGGCGCGAAACCAGGGCGCATAAGCGGCGTGGACTTCCTCGGCATGACGGTCGAGCAGGCCGGCGAGCACGATGCTGCCGCCGGTGGCGCAGCTGCGTGCCAGCAACGGTGCCAGCTGCACCAGCGGATTGGCGAGGATGTTGGCGAGCACGATCTGCGCGGGGAAAGCCTTGAAATCTTCCGGCAGCAGTGTCGTCACCCGATCGGCGACGCCGTTCTGCCGCGCGTTGTCATTGGTCGCGAGCAGCGCCTGCGGATCGATGTCGACGCAGACTGCGCTCTTTGCGCCGAGCAGCAGCGCGGCAATGGCGAGCACGCCGGAACCGCAGCCGAAATCGAGCACGGTCTTGTCGCGCAGATCCGCGCCGGCCAGCCACTGCAGGCACAGCGCCGTCGTCGGATGCGTGCCGGTGCCGAAGGCCAGGCCGGGATCGAGGCGCAGCAGCACCGCATCCGCCTGGGTGACTTCGCCAACCTTCTCGTGCGGCACGACCCACAGCTTTTCGCCGAACTTCAGCGGCGGGCAGTCCTTGAGCCAGACCCGCACCCAGTCCTGATCCTCGATCAGCTCGTGCGTCATCTTCGCGGTGCTGCCATCGGGCAACAGCTCGCGCAGCATCGCGATGATCGGCGCGAGATCGGTATCTTCGGTGAACAGGCCCAGGGTCACCGTATTCGTCCACAGCGGCGTTTCGCCAGGCCCGGGTTCCAGCACCGGATCGTCCTCGGCGTCGATGTAGCTGACGGCGCTGGCGTTCTGCGCGAGCAGCAGTTCATCGGCGAATTCGGGATGGGCGGTGTGGACGCGGAGTTGTAGCCAGGCCATGGGTTGCTCTTGGGTCTTAAGGTTGGGTGCGCGGTCTCTCGATACACCGCAGAACGTAGCCCGGGTGCAACCCGGGATTCGCGCTCGTAGCGGGCCACCAGCCCCGGATTTCATCCGGGCTACGCATGATTATTCGTTGCCGCGTCTGCTATCCACCGTCGTATCCAGCTGACCTTCCGCCAGCACGATCTGCAGCTTCGCGCCGACCTGCGTCTGCTCCGCCCGGGTCAGAGCCTTGCCGTCGGCATCCAGGGCAATCGCATAGCCGCGCTGCAGCACCGCACGCGGATTCAGGCTCTGCAGGCTGGAATCGCTGCGTTGCCAGCGCGTCGCCGCTTCGCCGAGCCGGCGTTGCAGGCTGCTGCGCAGGCGCGCGTCTAAGCCGTCGAGCGTGCGATGCAGGCGATCGATGCGCGCGCCCGGTGCCGCGACCTGCAGACGTGTCTGCAGATTGTTGGCGTGCTGGACCGCGGTGCCGAGCGCGCTGCGGATCGCACGTCGGCTGCGCTGGTCGAGTTCGGCGAGACGCTGGCCGCGTTCCTGCAGCTGCCGCGCCGGATGCTGCACGCGCAGGCGCGCCTGCAGCGTGTCCAGCGTCTGTGCGGCATTCTGCTGCTCGCGTTCGAACGTGCGCGCGATGCGCTGCAGGTTCTGCTCGATGCTGCGCCGCCAGTCGGCA
This sequence comes from Fontimonas sp. FW305-C-3, assembly GCF_058783185.1. Lineage (NCBI taxonomy): Bacteria > Pseudomonadati > Pseudomonadota > Gammaproteobacteria > Nevskiales > Nevskiaceae > Fontimonas > Fontimonas sp. FW305-C-3. The sequence goes on from NZ_JBYSYK010000001.1 coordinate 1,346,309, forward strand.
ATGTCGGGCGCGACGCGCTCGGCGGCCGCGGTCGGCGTCGGCGCGCGCAGGTCGGCGGCAAAGTCGGCGATCGTCACGTCCACTTCATGGCCGACGCCGCAGATCACCGGTACCGTGCAGGCGCGGATCGCGCGCGCGACGCCTTCGTCGTTGAACGCCCACAGATCTTCGAGCGAACCGCCGCCGCGGGCGAGGATGACAACGTCGACCGCGCCGCGCTGCGGCAACTCGCGCAAGGCGCGGATGATCGCCGGCGGCGCCTCGGTGCCCTGCACCGGGACCGGATACAGCACGACCGGCGCGAGCGGGAAGCGCCGCTCCAGCGTGCTGAGAATGTCGTGGATCGCCGCGCCGGTCGCCGAGGTGATCACGCCGATGCGGTGCGGCACGGCCGGCAGCTTGCGCTTGATCGCCTCGTCGAACAGGCCTTCGGCGGCCAGGCGTTTGCGCAGCGCCTCGTACTCGCGCAGCAGCGCGCCTTCGCCAGCGGCTTCCATGTGTTCGCAGATCAGCTGCAGGTCGCCGCGCGCGCCGTACAGGCTGACCTGGGCGCGCACCAGCACCTGGTCGCCATCCTTGGGCGGCGGCCGGACGTAGAGATTGGCGTTGCGGAACATCGCGCAGCGCAGCTGCGACTTGGCGTCCTTGAGCGTGAAGTACCAATGGCCGGAGGCCGGGCGCGACAGGTTGGAGATCTCGCCCTGGACCCAGACCCGCGGCAGCGCGTCTTCGATCAGCGCCTGCAGGATGCCGGTCAGTTCGCTGACGGCATAAACGGTGCGGGCAGGGGCGGCGGGGGTCGGCATGGGGCGCAAGGGTAGCAGGGCGGCGGGCCGGGCCGGGGTCTGCCTCGGAAATCCACCGCCTCCGTAAATAAAGGACCGCCGGCAAAGCAAATCGGACCCGGCTTGTCCTATAATGGCGCGCTTCATCTCAAACGCGCCCCTCCCCATGCGTATCCAGTCTGAAGCGCTCACCTTTGACGACGTGCTGCTGCTGCCAGCGTACTCGGAGGTGCTGCCACGGCAGGTGGACCTCAAGACCCAGCTGACCCGCCGTCTGGCCCTCAACATCCCGCTGATCTCCGCGGCGATGGACACCGTCACCGAATCCAAGCTCGCGATCGCGCTGGCCCAGGAAGGCGGTATCGGCATGATTCACAAGAACATGTCCGCCGAGCGCCAGGCCGCCGAAGTGCGCGCCGTGAAGAAGTACGAATCCGGCGTCATCACCGACCCGATCGTCGTGCCGCCGACCATGACGGTGGGCGAAGTCCTCAAGCTGACCCGCGCCAACCGCATCTCCGGCGTGCCGGTTGTCGACGGCAAGAACCTCGTCGGCATCGTCACCAGCCGCGACCTGCGCTTCGAAACCCGTTTCGGCGAGCCGGTCTCCAAGGTCATGACGCCGAAGGACCGCCTGGTCACGGTCAAGGAAGGCGCCAGCAAGGAAGAAGTCATCGCCAAGCTGCACACGCACCGTATCGAGAAGGTGCTGGTCATCAACGACGCCTTCGAGCTGCGCGGCATGATCACCGTCAAGGACATCCAGAAGTCCACCGACCACCCGATCGCCAGCAAGGATTCGCGCGGCCGCCTGCTCGTCGGCGCGGCCGTCGGCACCGGTCCGGATACCGACGACCGCATCGCCGCGCTGGTCGAAGCCGGCGTTGACGTCGTCGTCGTCGATACCGCGCACGGTCATTCGCGCGGTGTCATCGATCGCGTTGCCGCGATCAAGCAGCTCTATGGCGACAACCTGCAGGTCATCGGCGGCAACATCGCGACCGGCGCCGCGGCACTGGCGCTGGCCGATGCCGGTGCGGATGGCGTCAAGGTCGGCATCGGTCCCGGCTCGATCTGCACCACGCGCGTCGTCGCCGGCGTCGGCGTGCCGCAGATCAGCGCGGTGATGGAAATCGCCGAAGCCCTGAAGTCCCGCAACCTGCCGCTGATTGCCGACGGCGGCGTGCGTTACTCGGGCGACTTCGCCAAGGCCCTCGCCGCGGGCGCGTACAGCGTCATGGTCGGCTCGATGCTGGCCGGCACCGAGGAAGCCCCGGGCGATGTCGAGCTCTACCAGGGCCGCTCGTACAAGTCGTATCGCGGCATGGGCTCGATGGGCGCGATGGCGCAGGGTTCCAAGGACCGCTATTTCCAGGACACCACGTCGGAAGTCGAGAAGCTCGTGCCGGAAGGCATCGAAGGCCGCGTGCCGTACAAGGGCCCGATGGCGGCGATCGTCCATCAGATGGTCGGCGGCCTGCGCGCCTGCATGGGCTACACCGGCTGCCACACGGTCGAGCAGCTCCGCACGACGACGAAGTTCGTCAAGATCACCTCGGCCGGCATGCGCGAGTCGCATGTGCACGATGTTTCCATCACCAAGGAAGCACCCAATTACCGGGTCGAGTAAATCAGCACAACGCCCCGGTTCGCCGGGGCTTTTTCGTACTGCATCAAGCGAGTCGTCCAGAGCATGAACATCCATTCCGACAAGATCCTGATCCTCGATTTCGGCAGCCAGGTCACGCAGCTGATCGCGCGCCGCGTGCGCGAACTCGGCGTCTACTGCGAGCTGCATCCGTTCGACATGAGCGAGGAGGCGATCAAGGCCTTCGGCGCCAAGGGCGTGATCCTCTCGGGCGGTCCGGAATCGACGCTCGACGCCGGCTCGCCGCGCGCGCCGGACATCGTCTGGAAACTCGGCGTGCCGGTGTTTGGCATCTGCTACGGCATGCAGACGATGGCGGTGCAGCTCGGCGGTGCGGTCTCGCCGGGCAGCGTCAAGGAATTCGGTTACGCCGAGGTCCGTGCGCGCGGACACTCACGCTTGTTCAAGGACATCCAGGATCGCGGCAACGCCGAAGGTCACGGGCTGCTGGACGTCTGGATGTCGCACGGCGATTACGTCAGCACGCTGCCGGAAGGCTTCAAGCGCATCGGCTCGACGCATGATCTCGACTTCGCCGCGATGGCCGACGAGTCGCGCGGCTACTACGCCGTGCAGTTCCATCCGGAAGTCACGCACACCTCGAAGGGCAAGGAAATCTACTCGCGTTTCGTCCACGACATCTGCGGCTGCGGCAACGCCTGGACGCCGCACAACATCGTCGACGACGCGATCGCCCGCGTGCGTGCACAGGTCGGCAACAAGAAAGTGCTGCTGGGTCTTTCAGGCGGTGTCGACTCCAGCGTCGTCGCCGCGCTGCTGCACAAGGCGATCGGCCAGCAGCTCACCTGCGTGTTCGTCGACAACGGCCTGCTGCGCCTCAACGAAGGCGACGCGGTGATGGAGCTGTTCGCGAAGAACCTCGGCGTCAAGGTCATCCGCGCCGACGCCGAAGCACGCTTCCTCGGCGAGCTGGCGGGCGTCAGCGACCCCGAGCAGAAGCGCAAGATCATCGGCCGCGAGTTCATCAACGTGTTCGAAGCCGAGGCGACCAAGCTCACTGACGTCGAGTTCCTTGCGCAGGGCACGATCTATCCGGACGTCATCGAAAGCGCTGGCGCCAAGACCGGCAAGGCGCACGTCATCAAGTCGCACCACAACGTCGGCGGGCTGCCGGCGCACATGCGCATGCAGCTCGTCGAGCCGCTGCGCGAACTGTTCAAGGACGAAGTCCGCGCGATCGGCATCGAACTCGGCCTGCCGCCGGAGATGGTCCACCGCCATCCGTTCCCGGGTCCGGGCCTGGGCGTGCGCATCCTTGGCGAAGTCAGCAAGGCGTCCGCCGACACGCTGCGCCGCGCCGATCACATCTTCATCGAGGAACTGCGCAAGTCCGGTTGGTACGACAAGACCAGCCAGGCCTTCGCCGTGTTCCTGCCGGTCAAGAGCGTTGGCGTCACCGGCGACGGTCGCCGTTACGAGCCGGTGATCGCGCTGCGCGCGGTGCAGACCATCGACTTCATGACCGCGCACTGGGCGCACCTGCCGTACGAGCTGCTGGACGTCTGCTCGCGGCGCATCGTCAACGAAGTGCCGGGCGTTTCGCGCGTCGTCTACGACATCTCCGGCAAGCCGCCGGCGACGATCGAGTGGGAGTGAGGGCCAGCAGCCGCTAGAAAACTCCCGTTCGCATCGAGTGCCGCGCCGCAGGCGCGGTGTATCGAGATGCCGCAGATGTCGGTGGTGGCATCTCGATACACCGCGTGCCATGCGCGCGGCACTCGATGCGAACGGACGTTTGGTGCCGGCCCCGGAGCGACCACCTCTGGGCTTTAGTGGTATATTCTTACTAAATCAGTATCGATGCTGAGAAGGTACGACAATGACCGCCACGGCCACTTTATCCAGCAAGTTCCAGATCTCCATTCCCAAGGTCGTTCGCGAAGAGCAGCACTGGGAAGCCGGTCAGGAATTCGTGTTCATTCCGAAAGGGAAGGGGGTGCTGGTGATGCCGGTACCCAAGCTCGATCAGTTGTCCGGCATCGCCAAGGGTGCGCGTAAGGACGCCTACCGCGATCGCAAGGACCGCTACTAATGGTGGCGGCGCGCGTCGTCGATACCTCGGCCTGGATCGAATGGCTCACGGGCAGCGCGCTCGGCAAGAAGCTCGGCAAGCAGTTTCCAGATCAGGCGCAGTGCATCGTGCCGACCATTGTGCAGCTGGAACTATCAAAGTGGATGGTGCGCGAAGTCGGCGAAGAGCAAGCCGATCAGGTGATCGCCTACACGCAGAAATGCGTTGTCGTGCCCTTGGACAGTGTGATTGCCCTGCTCGCGGCAGACCTGCATCGGGAATACAAGCTGGCTACAGCCGACGCCGTTGTTTACGCGACCGCGCGCCATCAAGGCGCTGAGCTGCTCACTTGCGATGCGCACTTCGAGGGTTTGCCGGGCGTGGCCCTGTTCGCCAAAGCCTGAGCTGCTGGAGATCAGCCCAGCTTCTCCAACTTCACCGGCAACCGATCCTTCGGAATCGGCAAACTCGTGAAGTCCTGCTTGATCACGTAATCCGCCGGCACGCTCCAGCGGAAGCGCAGCAGCATCTGGTGCAGGATCGCCTTCACCTCCATCTCGCCGAAGTGCAGGCCGATGCACTTGTGCGCTCCGCCGCCGAACGGCACCCACTTGAACGCATGCGCGCGATCTTCGGCGCGACCTTCGCTGAAGCGTTCCGGATCGAAACGCTCCGGATGCTTCCAGATGTGCGGTGACGTATGCGTGAACCAGGGGCTGATGTTGACGAAGGAACCTGCGGGAATGCGATAACCCTTGTACTCGGCGTCACGCACCGCGCGGCGCGGGATGCCGGGTACCGGCGCGCACAGACGTAGCGCTTCCTTCATGACCCAGCCCATCGTGTCGAGCTTCGCGAGCTGCTCGAAGTCCGGCGTCGCGGTGCCGAGAGCCCGGCTTTTCTCGCGTAGGCGGTCTTGCCACTCAGGATGCTTCGCCAGCCAGTACACCATGTTGCTGAGCGTGATCGTGCTGGTGTCGTGCGCGGCCATCAGCACGAAGATCATGTGGTTGACGATGTCGTCGTCGGAGAACTCGGCGCCGTCCTCGGTCTTCGCGCGGCACAGTCGCGAGAACAGGTCGTCTCCGCTGGACTGGCGCTTCGCCGGCAGCTCGCGGCGGAAGAAGTCTTCCAGCACCGCGCGGCCGACGACGCCGGCGCGCCAGCGCGTGCCCCACACGGGAAAGCGGATGATGCCGGTCGCGGCCTGCACCGTCGCAAGAAAGGCCTTGTTGATGCGCTCGGCGTCGGCGCCCGGCTTGTGGCCGATGAAGACGCTGCTGGCGAGATCCAGCGTCAGCGACTTCAGGTGATCGAAGATGCGGAAGTCGCTCGCCGGCTGCCAGGCGTCCAGACCGCTCGTGATGCTTGGCGTCAGCACGCCGAGATAGCCGAGCAGCGCGTCGCGGGTGAAGGCGCCCTGCATGATGCGGCGGTGGACCTTGTGCTCATCGAAGTCGAGCAGCATCAGGCCGCGGTGGAAGAACTTGGCGAGGAAGTATTCCCAGGCCGAGCTGGCGAACAGATCGCCGCGGTTCTGGAACACGAACTGGTTGGCGTCCGGGCCGAGCAGCGTGATCACGCGGATGCCGAAGGCAGCGCCCCACGACACTTCGCCGTAGCGTTCGTAGCGTTCGTGCACGAAGCTGTCGAAGTTGAGCAGGATGTTGAAGCTGTGGCCGACCAGCGGCCAGCCGCCATCGCCAGGGACTTCGCGCAAGGCGCCGGCGTCCGGGGTTGTCGTGTTCACCGCATCGTCTCCGCTCTTTGGCCGTCGGGTTCCAGTGTGCGCCGACGGCCGCTGCGGTTCAATGACAATGTCAAGATAATTGACGTTACCGAGGCGGCCGCCGCGGAACCGGGGTTTTCCCCAGGCGCGCAGCGCCGACGCTTGCGCTAGGCTGTCGCCCCCCGGCGCCGGGTATCGCGCGCCGGATCGGCAAATTCCTACGGAGCAGGGTGATGGCGCAGGTCGAAGTCCAGCTGATTGATGTCGCCCCGCGCGACGGCTTGCAGAACGAGAAGGTCGATGTCGGCACCGCGACCAAGCTCGAACTGGTCGACCGCCTGGTCGCCGCCGGCCTGCGCCGCGTCGAGATCGCCAGCTTCGTCAATCCGAAGAAAGTGCCGCGCATGGCGGACGCCGAGGCGGTCTGCGCCGGCGTGCCGGCCCGGGCCGACGTGCGCTACTCCGGCCTTGCGCTCAACCTCGCCGGCTACCAGCGCGCCGCCGCGACCGGCAAGCTGCAGGAAGTCTGCATGGTCGTCTGCGTGTCCGACACCTTCGGCCAGCGTAACCAGGGCCAGACCGTTGCGCAGGGCATCGAGGTCGTCAGCGAAATCACCCGCGCCGCGCGCCGCGACGGCATTGCCAGCGCGATCACGCTGACCGTCGCATTCGGTTGCCCGTTCGAAGGCGAGATTGCGATCTCCAAGGTCGCCGAGATTGCCGAAGCGATTGCGCCGGCCGGGCCGACCGAGATCGTGCTTGCCGACACGATCGGCGTCGCCGTGCCGAGCCAGATCCGCGCGACGATCGCCGCGGTGCGCGAGCGCATCGGTGATGCGATTCCGCTGCGCGGGCATTTCCACAATACGCGCAACACCGCGGTCGCGAACGTCTTCGCCGCCTATGAGGCCGGCGTGCGGCGTTTCGATGCGAGCGTCGGCGGCATCGGCGGCTGTCCGTTCGCACCGGCGGCGACCGGCAATGTCGCAACCGAAGATCTGGCCTACCTGTTCCAGCGCATGGGCGTCAGCACCGGCGTCGATCTGGCGCAGCTCAACGAAGTGGCGAAGTGGATGGGTGAGAACCTGGGACGCCAGCTGCCGGGTGCTGTGAGCCGGGCGGGGTTGTTTCCGCCGCAGGCTGTTGTCTAGCACTCAGGATCTTTACTCCCTCTCCCCACGCGTGGGGAGAGGGCAGGGGTGAGGGGCGGTATGCCGCGCGCTGTTCGAAAAGACGCCCCTCACCCCAACCCTCTCCCCGCGCGCGGGGAGAGGGGGTAAGTGTTCTTCAGTTCACGGGCGAACTCTTCACCGCCCCCAACATATTCGCCCCAAACAGATTCGACCATTGTTCCGGCGTCAGCCGCGGCTTCCCCGCCAGCGATGCATCGCTGATCTTCAGCTCGCCACCTTTCTTCACCGCATCGCGCGCATCGATCGCCTTGTACCAGCGCTTCACGTGCGGATATGCCGCAATCTCCAGCTCGATCGCCCGCGCGGCGCGGATCCACGGCCAGCAGGCGATGTCGGCAATCGAGTATTCGCCGGCCAGGTACTCGGCCTCGCCGAGCCGGTGGTTCATCACGTCCAGCAGGCGCCGCGCCTCGTTCAAGTAGCGATCCCGCGCATACGCCGGCGGCTCCGGGCAGTAGCGCACGAAGTGGTGCGCCTGGCCATGCATCGGCCCGAGCCCCGACATCTGCCACATCAGCCACTGCATCGTCAGTGCGCGACGCTGCGGGTCCGACGGAATCAGCCGTCCGGCCTTCTCGGCCAGATAGATCAGGATCGCCCCCGACTCGGCGAGCGCCAGTGGCGCGCCACCACCGGCCGGTTCGTGATCGACGATCGCCGGCAGCCGGCAGTTCGGATTGATCCGCCGGAACTCCGGCGTCAGATGCTCGCCCTTGAGCATGTCGTAGGTGATGACGCGGTGCGGCATCGCCAGCTCTTCGAGCAGGATCGACACCTTCTGGCCGTTTGGTGTGCGGACGAAATGCAGATCGATCATGAAGGCTCCAGCGCGTGTTGCGGATGCCGCAGTTAAGTCCGGCTGCCGGTAAATAGTCAAGATAATTGACTACATCGCATTGCGCTCCGTAATCTACGGCCGAGCTTCAGGCAGCACACAACAACGAGGAGAGCTGGCCGTGACCGATCAGTGCCCGGTAGCACCGGCGTGAAGAAAGCGCCGCGCAAGATCCTGCTGATCCTCGGCCATCCGCGCACCGACAGTTTCTGCGGCGCGCTCGCAACGACGTATGCGCAAGCCGCGAGTGCCGCTGGCCACGAGCTGCGCCGCTACAACCTCGGCGAACTGCAATTCAATGTCGTGATGGACGGCCGCTACGAAGGCGCAGAGAAGACTCTGGAGCCGGACCTCGTCGAACTGCAGCAGGCGATCCTGTGGGCCGAGCATCTCGTCTTTGTGTATCCGACCTGGTGGGGCGTGATGCCGGCACTGCTGAAGGGCTTCTTCGATCGCGCGTTCCTGCCGGGCTTCGCGTTCAAGTACCGCAAGGGCTCGCCGCTGTGGGACCGCCTGCTGGTCGGGCGCAGCGCGCGGGCGTTGGTGACGATGGACTCGCCGGCCTGGTACTACCGTCTCTTCACCGGCTGGCCGGGGCATCTGCAGCTGCGCCGAGCGATTCTCGATTTCTGCGGCATCAAGCCCGTGCATATCCATTCCTTCGGGCCGGTCCGCGGCTCAAAGCCCGCGCAGCGCGCAAAATGGCTGGAACGCGCCCGCCGCCTAGGAGCCAGCGAATGACCGTATTCGATCTCAGTGGACGCATCGCCCTCGTCACCGGCGCTGGCAGCGGCCTGGGCCGGCAGTTCGCGCTGAGCCTCGCGCAGTGCGGCGCGAGCGTCGCACTTGCAGGACGGCGGCGCGATGCGCTGGAGCAGACCGCGACGCTGATCCGCGAAGCCGGCGGACGCTGCATGGCGCTGACGCTCGACGTCGCCGACGAGCAGGGCATCGAAGCCGCGCTCGATCAAGTGAGCAATGAACTCGGCATCGTCGACGTGCTGGTCAACAACGCCGGCATGAACCGCGCACAGCCGGCAGTGACGATGAGCGCGACCGACTGGGACGACATCGTCGGCACCAATCTGCGCGGCACTTTCCTGCTCGCGCGCGGCGTTGCGCAGCGCCTGATCGCTGCGAAGAAGCCGGGCAGCATCGTCAACATCAGCTCTCTGCTCGGCGTGCGTTCGCAAAAGGGCACCGCGGCCTACGGCGCAGCCAAGGCCGGCGTGATCCAGCTGACGCGCGTGCTCGCGCTGGAATGGGCGCGCCACAACATCCGCGTCAACGCGCTGCTGCCCGGTTATTTCCGTACCGAGATCGTGGCCGACTATCTCGATACGCCCGAAGGCCAGGCCGGCATCAAGCGCATCCCGGCGCGCCGCGTCGGCCTGCCGGAAGAACTGGCAACACCGCTGTTGCTGCTCGCCAGCGACGCCGGTGCCTATATCAATGGCGCAGACCTCGTCGTCGACGGCGGCCTCGCCTGCGTAGCCCCGTGAGGCAACGATGAGCAACGACACTGATCTGGCCGCACTGCGCACCCGCGTTCTCCGCTTCGTCGAGGACGAGGTCTATCCGATGGAAGCGCAGCTCGAGGCAGCGAGCCACGCGACGCGCCCGCCGCTGATGCGCGAGCTGCACCGGCGCGCGAAAGCCGCCGGCCTGTGGGCGCTTGGCCATCCGAAGGAACTCGGCGGGCAGGGCCTGCCGTTCATGGACTACGTGCACATCAACGAGGTGATCGGCCGCTCGTACTGGGCGATGCTCGCGCTCGGCACCGTGTCGCTGCAGGACTCGCTGATGGTGCTGCGCCACGGCGGCGCGTTCTGGCGCGAGCGCTATCTGCTGCCGATTTCCAACGGCGACTTCGTGCCGAGCTTCGCGATGACCGAACCCGACATCGCCAGCTCCGATCCGACCCAGCTGCAGACCCGCGCGACACTCGAAGACGGCCACTGGGTCCTCAACGGCCGCAAATGGTTCACGACCGGCGCCGCCGACGCGCGTTTCACGACCGTGATGTGCCGTACCGAAGACGACGGCACGCCGCCGCACGCGGCGTTCAGCCTGATCATCGTGCCGACCGGCGCGCCGGGCTATCGCATCGTCCGCGAGGTGCCGGTTCTCGGCATCGAAGGCGGCCACTACGAGATCGAACTGAAAGACCTGCGCGTGCCGGCGGATCACCTGCTCGGCAAACGCGGCGCCGGCTTCTCGATCGCGCAGCAACGCCTCGGGCCGGGCCGCATCTACCACTGCATGCGCTGGCTCGGCCAGGCCCAGCGCGCGTTCGACCTGATGTGCCGGCGCCTGCACGCACGCAGCGCATTCGGCAGTCCGCTTGCCGACAAGCAGCTGCTGCAATCGCACGTCTTCGAAAGCGCCGCCGAGATCCAGGCGAGCCGCCTGCTGACGCTGGACGCCGCGCGCAAGCTTGATGCCGGCAGCGAAGCCCGCGACGAGATCGCGATCATCAAGGTCGTCGGCGCGCGCATGCTGCACAACGTCATTGACCGCGCGATCCAGGTTCACGGCGCTGCCGGTCTCACGCCGGATACGCCGCTGTCGGTGATGTACCGCCACGCGCGTGAAGCGCGCATCTACGACGGCCCGGATGAAGTACACATCCAGACCGTCGGCCGCCGCCTGCTGAAGTCGTATCGCGAGCCGGGCGGCAGCGTCGATTTCGGAGCGCTGCAGGGATGAGCGAGACGCCGCTCGTCGACCGGCTCGCCGCGCATCTGCGCGAGCAGTGGCTGCGCCAGTACGGCGCCACGCCGCAGATCGACAAGCTGCGCGCGCTGTCGGCCGGTGCATCGGCGCAGACGTTCTCGTTCGAGGTCGACAGCCAGCGTTACATCGTCCAGCTGTTCGGCGGCGGCGAGCAGTTTCCGGGTGCGCTGGAAAAGCCGGAGCAGGCACGCATCCAGCAGCTGGCCGGCACCGCGGGTGTGCCGACGCCGGAAGTCATGCTGAGCTGGGCAACGCAGCCCGACCTCGTTGCCGGCTTTGTTTCACGCTTCGTCGAAGGCGAGACGCTTGGTAAACGCATCGTCACCGATCCGCGTTATGCCGCCGCGCGCGTCGTGCTGCCGGTGCAGTGCGCACAGGCCCTCGCGGCGATCCATCATCTCGACACGAATCAGCTCGACTTCCTGCCGCAGCGCAGTGCCGAGTCGCAGATCGATCTGCTCGCGCAGATACACCGCGGCTTCGGCGAGCCGCTGCCGGTCTTCGAACTCGCCCTTGCATGGCTCAAGGCACATCGCCCGAAGCAGAACGCATCGCGCATCGTTCATGGCGATTTCCGCACCGGCAACCTGCTGGTCGGCGAACAAGGCCTGACCGGCGTGCTCGACTGGGAACTCGCCCACCGCGGCGATCCGCTCGAAGACCTTGGCTGGTTGTGCGTGCGCTCCTGGCGCTTCGGCCGCGACGATCTTGCGGTCGGCGGCTTCGGCGAACGCGCGGCTTTCTATCTTGCTTACGAAGCGGCGAGCGGCATCGTCGTCGATCCCGCCGCCGTCCGCTTCTGGGAAGTGCTCGGAACGTTGAAGTGGGGCGTGATCTGCCAGTGGTTCGCACATCGCCGGCTCAGCGGGGCGGTCAAGACGCTGGAGCCGGCCGTCATCGGCCGGCGTGTCTCAGAAACCGAGCTGCAGCTGCTCGACCTGATCGAAGGGCGGGGTGCCTGATGAGCATTAGCAACAGACCAACGCGCGACGAATTGTTCGCGGCGCTGCGCGAATCGCTGACCGGGCTCGTGCCGCAGGTTGAGGGCATGACGAAGTTCGAACTGCGTGTGGCGATCCAGGCACTCGATATACTGGGGCGTGAGATGCAGCACGGTGCGGCGGCGGCCGAAGACGAGCGGCAAAGGCTGGTCGGATTCCTCGGCCACGACGCAGACTTCGCCGAGCTGCGCACCGAACTGTGCGAGCGTCTGCGCAGCGGCAGCGTGCATCATGACGACGCGGGCTTGCTGAAGCTCCTGCGCGCCGGTGTCGAAGCACGCATCGCCATCGACAACCCGCAGTTCAAGTCGGCGTGAGCACCCAACAAAACTCCGTTCGTGTCGAGTGCCGTGCCGCAGGCACGGTGTATCGAGACACCTGCGCGCCAGTTGCGGCATCTCGATACACCGCGCGCCTTGCGCGCGGCACTCGATGCGAACGGATAGTTGTTGGCCCCTCGATCAGGCTCCCGGAATCCACCATGTCCGAGCACGACAACTCTCAGCCTCTGGTTTCCCTCTCCCCGCCCGCGGGGAGAGGGTCAGGGTGAGGGGCCGCTCGCAGAGCGCAACCAAACCCTAAAAGCCGCCCCTCACCCGTCGACCTTGAACGGTCAACCTCATCCCCACACGTGGGAAGAGGGAGTCCTCAACCGGAACCCACCATGTCCGACTACGAACGCATCCCCTACCTGATCGCCTACATGGACAAGGCCGCCTACAAGGACACCTACGGCGGCGCGTCCGGCTGGGGTGCGCTCAAGGCGCATCTGCTCAAACCGCCCAAGCCGTCGAAGACCGTCATCGTCTTCATGCACCCGATCGGCGGCGGCGAATACCTGCCGCTGCCGGTCGCGCTCGCCAAGGCCGGGCATCACGTCATCTACTGCAACAGCCGCTACCCGGGCGTTGACTACGCGCTGCAGATGGAGCGCGTCGTGCTCGACCTCGGCAACTGCATCCGCGACGCCAAGCAGCGCCTCGGCTACGAAAAGGTCGTGCTCGGCGGCTGGAGCGGCGGCGGCTCGCTGTCGGCGTTCTACCAGGCCGAAGCCGAATCGCCGAGCGTGAAGACCACGCCCGCCGGCGAACCGGCGGACCTGAGCCAAGCCGGCCTGATCGCCGCGGACGGCCTGATGCTGCTTGCCGCCCACGTCAGCCGCGCGACGACACTCACCGAAAGCCTCGACGCCTCGATCCTCGACGAAAGCGATCCAAGTAAGCGCGATCCTGAACTCGATCTCTACGATCCGGCCAACCCCAACCAGCCGCCGTACAGCGCCGCGTTCCTTGAGCGTTACCGCGCTGCGCAGATCGCACGCAACCGCCGCATCACCGCCTGGGTCAAGAACAAGCTCGCCGAGCTGCGCGCCGCCGGCAAGGTCAACGAGGAATTCGGCTTCGTCGTCCACGGCACGATGGCCGATCCGCGCTTCATCGACCCGACCGTCGATCCCAACGAGCGCCCGCCCGGCACCTGCTTCCTCGGCGAGCCGCGTATCGTCAACATGGGCCCGGTCGGCCTCGCGCGCTTCTGCACGCTGCGCAGCTGGCTGTCGCAATGGAGCTACGACGAGAGCAACGCCTGCGGCGTGCGCAGCCTCGCGCGGATCAAGGTGCCGGTGCTCGTCGTCGGCAACGGTGCCGACGACATCTGCACGCCGAGCCACACGCAGCGCCTGTACGATGCAGTTGCGCACAATGACAAGCAACTGGCACAAATCGCCGGTGCCACGCATTATTACCTCGGCCAGAAGCCACAACTCGCCGAGGCGACGGCCATCGTCAACGCTTGGCTCGCAGCGCACCAATTGACGGAGTAGGGTCCTGACCAAGAAGACCAAGTCGACCGTAGAGCCAGTGGCTGATGCCACTCGCTACTACCTGATGAGCGGCCTGCTGCACGCCTTCTACTGGATGGACGAAGGCCTGCAGAACCATCTCAAGGCCGCCGGCCTGCCGCCGATGTCGCGCACCCAGTCGCTGATCCTCACCAACATCGCCGACGGCGTGACCCGCCCGGCCGAACTCGCCCGCCGCCTCGACATCAGCCGCCAGGCCGTGCAGCAGCTGCTCGCCGGCATGCAGGAGCGCGGCGTCATCGATCTGGTCGCAGACCCCGCCGACGCCCGCGCCAAGGTCATCCGCTACAGCCCGCACGGCCGCGAGATCGGCAAGATCACCATGCAGGCGCTGGAACGTATCGACGAACAGATCGAAGCCCGCCTCGGCCGCAAGGCGCTCAATGACCTGCGCAAGATCCTGGTGGAACTTGACTGGGGTGCGCCGGTGACAGCAACCGCGGGCGACGTGAAGGGACGCAGCGGGAAGACGCTGAAGTCGCTGGCGGCGGTGGTGAGTGGGGCGGCGAAGCGGCGGGGGTTTACGGGGCCGCGGGGTGGATAGCCGCGATTGATAACTAAACCCCACCTTTACTGGCAGTTTCAAGGTGTCGCGCGCGTGAGCGATTCTCCTCCGTGCTTGGAAGCAAGCAAGTTCTTTTAAGAGAAAGCGTATGAGCCTTGCGTTGTTGGAGCAAAGGCTTGCCGACTATGGATCAGGTGGCTACTACCTCTTAGAGACGTTTGTACTTGAGTTGCTTCGTCTGGAGGCCAAAAGCCATGGTCAAGTAATTCAGGTCGAGGAAAAATCAATCGGCACCTGGAGGGATGCCTATGCTCCGAATGGGCTCGGAGACATAGCGGGTCCCGTATCTATTGAGGTTACGCGTGCCCTCAGCCCGCGGAACCTGGACTCGATATTGCAGCGTTTTCGTGTATTCATGCGAACGAATGATGAGAGTTTGCTCATCGTGAGCGTGTCCGGATTTTTGTGTAAACGGCGGGTGGGTTAACGGATAGGCATCCTGTCTTCGAACTGGATGGTAAATC